>JAIOPN010000067.1 GCA_021413865.1 Planctomycetota bacterium
CGGGACGCCGGTTCCATTCAATCCCCATACCGGGCGCCCCTCCCCGCGGTTTAGTCCAATCGATCGTATGCGGCGTGCCGCGCACGTCCCCTGTGGGGCGTGAGTTAGCCGTGGCACGCCGCATACAATCCTTTTCATTAATGGGGGGGACTAGCCTATCGCTTGCGGCGGTGGTGCGGCGTAACCTCATTGTAGAAATGACCTTGTATTATTTCATGCCGATGGATGCACAAATCAGGGAAACCCTTACCCAAGCCCGTATTAGGATGACAATTAGAAAATTTAGAACGATTCTAAGATTTTTGTGGAACTTTTCAGGCGCAACGGGTGTAATTGCCTATGTAGGAGTAAGAGGGCTCACTGAAAGGAAAGGTCGCTCAGCTCCCACGCCTCTGTCTGGCAGGTCCAAGACGATCGAGCCACACCCGGCCAGGATGGTCGGAGTGAAAAGAAAGGAAGGTGTGTCATGACGACTCAGACTCTGAATCACCGCTTCTCGCCTCTGGAACAGGTTCGGCGCCACAACCAGGTGGCCACCACCGAGGGTTCGCGCCGGCTGAGCGACCGCGATCAGGCGACGCTCAAGCAGGTCCTGACCGGCAAGCTGGACTTCGTGCCCAACCCGCTGTTTGAGAAGGCGGACGCACAACGCAAGATCTTCGACGAAGCGCTGCCCATCGCCCGGCCTGATACAAGCTGGTATCACCCCGTCATGGACAACGCGACCGATGCGCGTTCCGTGCGCTCGGTCGGCACCGTGCTGCTCACCGCCGCCCAGGAGCGGACCCTGTTCCTGCAGTTCAACTACTGCAAGTACATGGTGTCAAAGCTCGCCAAGAAGCTCGGCGAAGACACGCCGACCGATGAACAGGCCCGCGATATCCTCTCCTGGCACAACAAGGCCGAGGCCTACCGGGACCAGATCGCACAGACCAATCTCGCGCTGGTGCTGGCGATGGCGAAGCGCACCCGCATGAGCGAGGTGGACTTCTCCGACCTGGTGAGCGAGGGCAACATGGCGCTGCTGCGTGCGATCGAGAAGTTCGACGCGGCCCGCGGGTTCAAGTTCTCGACGTACGGCTGCCGCGCCATCCTCAAGGCGTTCAGCCGCATGGGCGTCAAGCACAGCCGCTACCGCCAGATCTTCCCCACGGACTTCGACCCCAAGCTGGAGCGCTCCAACTACATGGAGGTGAAGCGCGACACGCACGAGGTGGACTGTGTGGACGAGCTGCGTGAGATTATCCGCGACAACCGTGCGGACCTGAGCCAGATCGAGCAGGAGGTCATCGAGCACCGGTTCGCGATCGGGAACATCCGCGTCGCGCACCCCGAGGCCGAGCCCCTCACGCTCGAACAGGTCGGCAAGATCATCGGTGTGACCAAGGAACGGGTGCGCCAGATCCAGAACAAGGCGCTCGAAAAGATCCGCCTGACGCTGGAGAGTGACTTCCTGGGCTAAAGGCCCGGCTCCGCCGCGACGCGGTCGCGCACCACAACGAAGTTCCGAACCCGGCCGGCGGTCGCAAGACCACCGGCCGGTTTTTTTTGTTTATAAGTGCCGGCTTCAATGGTTATCCCGCGTTGCCGCTCGATCAGCGCGGGCCTAGACTCGTGCCGTGTCCATCGCCGACCTACGCAAGGAATACTCCCACGCCTCGCTCGACGAGAGGGACGCCGCTTCGGACCCGATCGTGCAGTTCGAGCTGTGGTTCGAACAGGCGGTCAAGGCCGAGCTGCCTGAGCCCAACGCCATGACGCTCGCCACGGCGACGCGGGAGGGGGTGCCGTCGGCTCGCATCGTGCTGCTTAAGGGGGTCGGCGGCGACGGGTTCACCTTCTACACGAACTACGACAGCCGCAAGGGCCGGGAGCTGGAGGAGAATCCGCACGCCGCGTTGGTGTTCCACTGGGTGGAGCTTGAGCGGCAGGTGCGCGTCACCGGGTTGATCGCGAAGGTGTCGCGTGAGGAGTCGGAGGCGTATTTCCACACACGACCGCGCACGAGCCAGATCGGCGCATGGGCGAGCGAGCAGAGCAAGGTGCTCGAGGGCCGGTTCGAGTTGGAGAAGCGTGTCGCGTGGTACCTGGTGCGTTACGCGGTGGGGGCGGTGCCGCTGCCGCCCAACTGGGGCGGATATCGGCTGATGCCGGGGGTGATCGAGTTCTGGCAGGGGCGTCCCAGCCGGTTGCACGACCGGTTGCGGTATGTCCGGCAGGCCGAGGGGGCGTGGAAAATCGAACGCCTTTCGCCGTGATTTTTGTACGAAACCGGTGTGCCGTTGCGCTCTTCAGGGACGCGGGCACACCTGACGCGCCGTTTTTCAGGAGATTCACCGTGACGCCAACCCTCTCACGTCAATCACTCATATCCGGCCTCATCGTGCTGCTCGTATGCACCGGCACGCTGCGCGCCGGGGAGTTTGAGCAACTCGCCTCGCACGCGGCGAAATACCGCGGCAACACGCCGGTCGCGCCGCAGCCCGACGGCAGCATCCTCGTCGAGGCGGAGGAGTTCAACGCCGACGGCAAGGGGGACATGGGCTGGCGTGCCAAGGACTGGGGCGACAACTATTACGCAGCGACCTTCGCCATCACGTTCCTCAGCCGGAAGGCGTTCCTCGGTGCGCCCGAGCAGGCGGACAAATCGCTGGCGTCGATCGAGGTTGACGTGCCCAAGGCGGGGAAATACCTGGCGCTCGTGCGCTACGAGGCGGCCTATCGTTTCGAGACGCAGTTCACGGTCAAGATCGAGCAGAACGGAACGACCAGGCTTGAGCGGCTCTACGGCGCCCGCAAGAACACGAAGGTCTGGGCCTTCAGCAACAGCGGCGGGGGGCTGAAAAACGAGGTCGCCTGGTACTGGGGCGCGGTGGAGAACGTGGTGTGGGAGGGGCACGACGTTGCGGTGGACCTGGCGGCGGGGCGCGCGAAGATCACGCTCATCGCCGACCACCAGCCCGAACCCGCCGCCAAGCGCAACGTGGATGCCATCCTCCTCACGCCGGACGTGGAGGACGTGACCAAGAGGATCAACGCCGAGGGATATCTCCCGCTCGATGGCCTGTTGACGCAGGCGGGCGACGTCTTTCTTAAGGTCCAGAACCACGCCGACAATGAACTGGCCGTCGGCGTGTCCAACGGCACGGAGCATTCGCCTTACTGGGTACACCTGCGCCAGTGGAAGCCGCAATCCGTCAAGGCCCCCGCGGGCCAGGAGTCCGACTGGGTCGAGGTCGGCAGCCTGCTCGACACCATGAACGACGGGCAGTGGAGCATCTCGGCCTCCCCTGCGGCCAAGGGTGGTGCACTCAACTACACGCTCAAGTTCGGCGTCCGCGACGCCACGGGCAAGATCGAAACCATCGCGTCATTCGACGACACCAAGCCCGCCGTTCCGCTCGCCTATGACGGCAACACGCGTTACTCCCGCCGCATCCGCCGCGCCGAAGCGGTGCTCGACGACCTGATGGCGTATCTCAAGGCGAACCCGGTGCCCGGCCAGCCGCTCAGCAAAACGCTCGCGTACGGTTACACCTTCGATCCGAGCAAGACAGATCAGGCTTACAACGCCAGGATCGGTGAGTTCACGAAGCTGTTTGCGCTCAACACGCGCCAGGATGGTGACGCGACGTTTCACGGCATGCCGTCGGGGTATATCGACGTGCGTGGACAGAGACCGGACGTGCTGGCCGCGAGCCTCAAGGCGCTGGTCGATGAAAAACGTGCAGATAATATCCGAGTCGTAAGCCTCGGCGACGAGATCGGCCTGAGCGGCGCGCCGCGCGACAGCCACGAGCAGTTCCGTGCCTTTCTCAAAGCCCGCGGCCTGAAGCCCGAGGACCTGGTCGTCGGGGCGGGGGACAACTGGAACCTCGTCGTTTACCGCCCGGAGCCCGAGGCCCGCGCCGATGCGCCACGCCTCTACTATTACTCACAGCTCTTCGCGTTCCAATACGGCATCGACAGCCTCAAAGTCATCACCGACCTCATCAAGAGCCGTCTGCCGCACGCCGACACCGGCGCGAACTTCTCGCCGCACGCCGGCGCGCCCTACCTGGGGGAGGCGCACAAATACATCAGCCTCTTCCGCCGCGGCGGCATGACCATGCCCTGGGGCGAGGACTACGTCTGGCAGATCCCCATCGGCAGCCAGCAGATGAACTCCATCCAGATCGACCTCTTCCGCGCCGGCAACCGCTACAACCCCGAGCGCGACATCCACATGTACGTCATGCCCCACTGGCCCGGCAACACCATCAACGGCTGGCGGCGCATGTTCTACTCCACCCTGGCGCACGGCGCGACCATCATCAACCTCTTCGAGTTCCGCCCCGTGCAGGCGGCCTACACCGAGAACCACGTGAGCCTCCCCGAGATGTACCTCGAAGTCCTCAAGGGGTTCCACGAGTTGGCGACCTTCGAGGACATCGTGCAGGACGGGGCCGTCCGCTGGGGCAACGCCGCGCTCTGGTACAGCGAGACCGGCGACGCGTGGGCCAACCACCGCGACCCCTACGGCGCCAACAAGCGGTCGCTCTACATCGCCGCGCGCCACCAGCAGCTTCAACTGGACATCGTTGACGAAGAGGACGCGCTCAAGGGCACGTTGAAGGGCTGCAAGGTGCTCTACCTGGCCGACGCCAACATCAGCCGCGCCGCCTCCAAGGTGATCGCTGGGTGGGTCCGCGACGGCGGGCGTGTCTTCGCCAGTGTCGGCGCGGGGATGTACGACGAGTACAACGAGCCCAACAAGACGCTGCAGGAACTGTTCGGCGTCAAGCACACCGACGTGCAGTTCAAGAGCAATATCCCCATCCACTTCGAGAAACAGGACCTCCCGTTTGCCGAGCAGATCGACGCCGTGACGTGGAAATCCCCCGCGGGGGACAAGAAGGTGCCCGTCTATGGCGCCGCGAGCGTCTTCACCGCCGCCGGTGCGGAAGTGATCGGCACGTTCTCCGACGGCTCGCCTGCGGTCACGATAAACAAACCCGGCAAGGGTGAGGCGATGTTCTGCGGCTTCCCCGTGGGCCTGAGCTACTTCAAGCCCGCGATACCGCAGCGGCCCGTGGACCGCGGCAGCAGCGACGACGCCATGGCGCACTTCATCCCGACCGAGTTCAACGCCGATTGCGCGGCGATCATCGGGGCTGTCGCGCAGGGCGTCGATCGTGTGGTGCTCTGCTCCAGCAACCTCGTCGAGGCGACGGTCATCGAATCCAAGTCCGGCATCGCCATCCCGTTGGTGAACTGGTCGGGCAAGCCGATCAAGGGACTCACGGTGACCTTCACGGGCAAGGCCGGCGGCAAGATGTCGCTCTCCAGCGGCGGAAGGGTCAGCGCGAAAACCGAGGGAGACAAGACGATCTACACCCTCGATCTGGATGTCGCGGACGCGCTGGTATTGCGGTGAAAATCAATTTAGCCGGCCACGGCCTGCGATGCGCGTGAGAGCTCCGGCCGGTGACGCAGGAACATCTGTAAATCCGCCGCGTTGATCGCTTGATTCCCCAGACGGCCCACGGCGATCGCGGCGGCGGCGGAACCCAGATAACCCGCCTGTGTGAGTGATGCGCCGCACGTCAGCGAAAGCGTCGCCGCCGAGAGGAACGCATCGCCGGCCCCGAGTGGATCGACCGCGTGAGGCGCGAGGGTGGGCAGGTATTCGCTCCGCAGGCGTGACGTGAACCAGGCGGCGGGATTTTCTTCACGCGGCCGGAACAGCACGCACCCTCGCGCGCCCATCGTCACCGCCAGGTTGGCGACGCGCAGCTCTTTCATCAGGCCGACCGCGACGGTGGGGAGGCTGCCGTCGAAATCACCCACGACGCTGCGGAGCTCCCGCTCATTGGGCGTGAGCAGGTCCGCGCCGTGCATGGCCAGCAGGGTGCGCCGCGGGCCGCTGACGTCGCCGGTAATGACGCGTACCTTCGGCCGGAGCACGGGGAGCAGTTGCGCCAGCAGCGAGGCCGTCAACGTGCCGTAGCCGAAGTCGAGGAAGATCACCGCATCGAGTTCGTTGCATTGGTCGGTGATTGCCGTCAGCAATTGCCGTTCGCTTGATGAGTCGAGGGGCTGAGCGGTCCCTCGGTCCACCTTGAGCAGCTTCTGCGACTCGACCAGGTAGCGGAGTTTCGTGGGCAGGTCGCGGCGTGTGGCGAGCACCGTGTGTGCAATGCCCTGCAGATCGAGCTGGGCGATGAGGTCGCGAGAGTCCGCGTCGTCGCCGGCGGTGGTGAACAGGTGCGGCAGCGCGCCCATCGCCCGCAGGTGGGACGCCACGATCGCCGCGCCGCCGAGGTAGCGTTTCTCCTCGATCGGCCGGACCGACATGATCGGCGCCTCGCCGGCGATGTTGCCCGCCTCGCAGAACGTGTACACGTCAAGGATGGTGTCGCCGACGACGGCCACACGCTTGCCGCGGAACCCCTCGCCGATCGTGCGGCGGAGGAAGGTGTGGTCGATGCCCCATCGCTCGCAGCAGACGCCCAGCTTGGCCGTGCTGTCGAAGCCCTCCGCCGCCAGCGCATCACCCATCTGCTGCACGATGGCGGTCGAGGAAAAGACGACGTCGCCCGAGGAAAAAATCACCCGCCCGCCGTGCTGTTCCACGAGCGCCTTCTCGGCGAGGAAACCGGGGTGGTGCGACTCTTCGTATTCCTTGCCCTTGATGTAAACGCCCGGACGGAGCGCTTCGATGACGGGCTCGGCGGTCGGGCCGTCCACGATGACCACGTGATCGACGAATTCGAGTGCCGCGAGGCTCTCGGCCCGGTATTCCTGCGGGACGTAGGGGCGGGTGCCGTCGGATTTCTCGATCGCGTCGTCGCCGGTGAGGGAGACGACCAGCACGTCGCCCTGCTGGCGGGCGAACTGGAGGTAACGCAGGTGGCCGGGGTGAACGATGTCGAAGCAGCCGTGGCAATGGACGATCACGCGGCCGTCGGCGCGGCACTGTTCGGCGAAGGGGGCCAGTTGCGAGAGGCCGCGGATCTTGCGGTACACGTCGGTTTTCATGGCTGGCCCAGGAGGATTCAAGCGACGCGCAGCGCGCGCGCCGCGTCGGCGGCGGTTTCTTTCTCGGCGGGACCGACGCCCACGCCGACCCAGCGCGCCGCGTCGGAAATAAGCTTGCGGTCCAGCACACGCCAGCAATCAATGACGGTCCGCGGGCCGCCGGCACGGCGCAGGGTTTCGGCGTCCAACCCGCGGAATTCGTTCCACGGCGTTACAACGGCGAGCACGTCGGCGACGCGCACGCAGTCATCCATCGATCCGGCGAATCGCACGTCACCGCCGAGCACGCTCTTCGCGTTGGCCATCGCGGCGGGGTCGTAGGCGGTCACACGCACGCCCTCGTCCGCCAATGCCGCGGCCAGCAGCAGGCCCTGCGATTGCTCGACGACGTCGGTGTCCGGCTTGTACGCCAGCCCGAGCACGCCGACATGGCCGCCTTCCGGCAGATGCTGGCGAACCAACTCGACGAGGCGGCGTACCTGCAGGCGGTTTTCGCGGTCCACCGATTCCGCCAGCGCGGCCGAGGCGTTGACGTCGTGCGCCAGCGCGGCCATGGCCCGGTTGTCACGCGGGAAGCACGGCCCGCCGTAGCCGATTGCGCCCCTGAGGTATTTCCGGCCGATGCGGGAATCAAGCCCGATGGCCTGCGTCACCTCATCGACGCCCGCACCGGGCAGGTTCTGGCAGATCCCCGCGAGCATGTTCGCGAACGTGATCTTGGTGGTGATGAAGGTGTTGACCGCGATCTTGGCCAGCTCCGCGTTCACGAGGTTGAGGCGGGAGACGGGGACCTTGTCGCCGTGCAGCTTGCGGTACACCGCTTCAAGCCCGTCACCGCTGCGTTCGTCGTGCTGGCCGATCAGGATGAAATCGGGGTTGAGGAAGTCTTTGATGACGCTGCCCAGGGCGACGAACTCCGGGCTGTAGCAGAGGCCCCAGCGGTCGCCGCACGCACGGCCGGACGCCTGCTCAATCGCATCGCGGATCACGCCGCCGGTCGCGCCGGGCATCACCGTGCTGGTGATGATGACCAGGTGGTAGGTCGCCTTGTTCTTGATCGCCTGCCCGATCGTCCGGCAGGCGGGGAGGATGAAGCGGAGGGAGAATGTGCCGTCCGCGTCGCTGGGGGTCGGCACGATGAGCATCGAGAGATCGGTGTCGCGCACGGCCTGGGCGAGGTCTGTCGTCGCGTGCAGCCGGCCGGCGGCGTCACGCTGCATCTGCTCGAGGCCCGGCTCGTACACCACCGCCTCGCCACGAGAGACCGCCTCGACCCGCCGCGCGTCGGTGTCCACGCCCCACACCTCGAACCCGCGCGCCGCCAGGCACGCCGCGATCGGCGCGCCCAGTTTTCCCAGTCCGACCACACTTACGCTGCGCGGCGTTACGGCACCTGATGGCATGGAGGATTCATCCCTTCAACGAATAAACCCAGGCATTCGAGCACTCATGCCGGGGCTTTCTTCGTTTGGGATTTATCGACAAAGCCCGAGAATCGGCATCAAATTCCGTGTGCCGCGGACCTCCGGTAGGACCAGATGCCGCCCCCGAGGCCGCGGTCGGTCGGCCTGCGCTCCAGGCCGGCCGGGGTGAGGAGGTGGGTGCTGTCCCAGATGGTGAAGAGGCAGCGCTGGCCGCCCGCCATGGCGAGGTTTTGCTTCGCCTCCGGGCCGCGCCAGACCCAGTTGTACCCCTTGCCGCCCGGGCCGCGGCCGGTGTGGTTGTAGTCGTGGTTCTGATGTACGGCCGTGACGACCTCGCCCGCGTCGATGACCGGAACCTTGAGCATGCGGGCGCGGTAAATCAGCCAGTTGTCCCACGCCGTGCGGCCGATGGCGAAGGCGGGCAGCCGGCCCCACATGTCGCGTGCGAAGACGAAATAGTCCACCGCGGTGGGGCGCTGCGGGCGGCCGATGGCGCGGACCGATTCTCGCAGCGGTGGTTGCCAATCGCCGGTGAAATCCAGCGGCTGCGTCAGGTCGTAATCCCACCGCTTGCCGACCATAAGGAATCGTTTTTTGTCACGGGAGACGCGGCGCACCGCCTCCATGAAGTCGGACATGAGGATGATGTCGGCGTTGATGTAGCAGAGGTAGGGCGTCTGGCCGTGCATCTGCGCCTGCTCGACGAGACTGTTGAGCAGCGGCGTGCCGTAGCGGTTCCGGCCGATCATCGGCACGTGCGTGAGGCCTAATTCGGCGGCGACGCCCGCGGTGCCCTCTTCCTCGCCGAAAACGATGACGCGCACGTCCGGCCCGAGCCGTGCCCACGTCGCCAGCGCGTTGCGCTGGATCATCCCCACGTGGCCAATGAATGGCTTGGGCGTCGTGAAGAGCGTGAGCAGGGGTGTCGTCGTCTCCTCGCCCGGCACGTTACGCCTCCGCCGTCACACAGACGTGCCAGCCGAGTGTTCGCTCCATCGCGCAGAACATCCAGGCCGGCATCCAGCGGTAGTACCACTCGCGGACGTAGCGGTACTGGGTGTAGTCCGGGATGCGGTAGGGGAAGATGTGATCGACGAACACGTCGGTCGCGTGGAAGCCGGGAGACTCGACAAGTTCCTTCGCGGCCTGGCGGGTGTAGGAATAGGTGACGGGGCAGCCGGTCTGCGCCTCGGAGTGGCGGGCGACGAGGTCGTCGAGCTTCCAGAACCGGCCGTAGCCCTGCGTGAGCATGATCCAGAAGACCTTGGAGGCGTAGCGGTGGTACACCATGATCTTCACGGTAGAACCGGGCGCGGTGAGCTTGCGCACCTGCGTCATGACGCGCTGCGGGTGGGGCGTGTGGTGGATGACGCCGAAGGAATAGACCAGGTCGAATGTCTCTCCGGGCAAATGGTCGGCGAGTTGTTCGGCATTGGCGTGGAGGAACCGCACGCGGTCGGAGAGGCCGTAAAGCTCGACGCGCTGCCTGGCGAGTTCGATCGATTTTTCGGAGAGGTCCACGGCGGTGACGTGCGCGCCGGCGGAGGCGAAGCTGACGGTGTCGGTCCCGATGCCGCAGCCGATCTCCAGCACGCGCTTGCCCGCCCAGCGCGGGAACTCGGCGAAGGCGGGGATGTGCGGCTCGACCCTGTACTTGCGGTCGCGCACCTGGTCGAAGTAGGCCCTGGTGCCGACCGGCTCGGGCGAGTGGCGCAGGTTGCAGGGCCTGCGGTTCCAGAAGTCCCGCACACGGTCGATCGGGGTCTGCTCGAAGACGGTGGAGTGTGGCATGATCGTCCCTGATCCGTGCCCCTGTTATCGGCGAAACGTCCGCTTGAAGTGCAACGGTTGCTAACCCTGCTGCGCCGGCGGGGTCGGGGGTTGTTCGCCGGCGGGGGGTTCCTCGCGGTGGGTGATCTTGAGGCCGACGATGCCGATGATGATGAGTGCGAGGCAGAAGAGCCGGCCAAACTCACGCGGCTCCTTGAAAACAACAAGCCCGACGACCACCGCGCCCGCCGCGCCCATGCCGGTCCAGACGGCGTAGGCGGTGCCGATGGGGAGCTTGAACTTCGGCCCCACCGCCAGCGTCAGCAGGCCGAAGCTCGATACCATCGCCACCATCATGATGACGATCCAGCCCCAGCGCGTGAAGTTTTCGCTGTGCTTCATGCCGATGGGCCAGAGTACTTCGAGACACCCGGCGATCAGGATTAGAAACCAGCCGATGGTTGTGTTGCTCACGGCGAAACCCCTGTTGGATGGAGGATAATCACTGTATGCCGGCCGTTACGCCATTTGCTCTTCGCGCAGTTTTTCGTTTGCCAGTCCCCAGTTTTCGTCGTTGAACATCATGGGCTTGCGCTCGCGTCGCATCTGGATTGCCCAACGGTGGAACTGCTGGTGATCGAGTTGATCGATACCGGCAGAAGCGAGGCGGTCGTTCAGCTCTTTTTCGCCCCGCGGGGACCACCCCTTGCCGTGCTCCACATGGTAGGTCTTCATCGGCGGGGGAAGGAATTGCTCGCGGGCGCCGCCGAAGTGCGCGGCCGTGCAGAGGACGGAGTCCAGGTGCATCGAGAACATCTGGAGTTCTGGGTAGGCCCGCATCGCCCGCCACTGCTCCATGGCCAAGAGGGTAAAGTCGCCGCAGGCGTTGAGGTGGAGGCGAGGCCGGGTGACGATGGGGATGAGGTTCCAGTCCTGCAGCCGTTCGATGAGCCAGACACGCCACGCCATTTTCCAGTAGATGATGTGGAACTCGCCGGTTTTCGCGTCGAGGATGCCGCCGCGCTGGTTGACGCGGAGCAGGTGGCTGTCGCACCAGGCGAACCGCTCGGTGGGCGGGGCGTCGGCGGGGACGCCGGCCTCCACGTCGTAACGGTCCACGCGGTACATCCGGTCCGGCCGTAACCGCCGGGCGGCTATGTGGCGGATCAACTCGTCGGAAAAAAGCAGGTCGATGTTCGTCGCCAGCACGAACGGCGCCGACGCGCGGCGGATGCCCACATTCTTGCCAATCATCTGGAACAGCGGCAGCCGGTCGGCGAAACGGAACCGCGCGTGGACCTCGGCGGGCACACGGATCACCCGTGCCCGCAGCGCGCCGCCGCGTGCCGGCCATCGTAACGCCTCCGCCAGTGGGGGACGGTCGGCCGGTGGGTTCCACTCGACAAGGATCAATTCAGCAGGGAGCGAGAACCGGTCGCACTGTTCCGCGAGGCTGTCGAGGAACAGTTGCATCCGGCCCAGCAGGTTACCGCCGTGGTCGTCGTTGCGGGCGGTGGAGACGATGCTGAGATAAGGGCCCATGCGCATCTCTCGGCGGGAGCGACGGTCTTACCAGAGGGGGTAGATGTTTTTGCGCAGGTCGCGGTCGTCGTCGCCGCTTCTGGCACCGACGGGGGCGGCGCCGCCCAACGGACGCCTGCGCAACAGGCGATCGAAGATGGAGCGACGCCTCACCGGTGTGCGCTCCGCGAGGTGGCGTGCCACGGCATCGGCGATCGCCTGTGTGACAAACGCACCGACCCGCTTGTAGGCGGCGGGGCGGAAGTGGCAGACGTCGAAGAAATCGCGGGGGATATCGTCGTAGCACGCGGGGCGGAGGAACCTGGCAGCGTCGATCAGGATCGCGCCGCGCTCTCTGCAATAGCCGTCGAGGAAGGTGTTGAACCGTGTCACGCCGTCGAGGATGCGACCGATGTTTTCTGTGGACGGCTCCTCATTACACCAGAAGTTGAAGTAACGCTTGTCGTAGCTCTCGCGGTTGTACTCAAAATAGTTGGCGAACCCGGTACGGTCCACGTCGGAGTTGAGCAGGGGGCCGACACCGCGTGTCCGGCACTCCTCCAGCAGGCAGGTCGCCAGCGTGCAGAAGGCGGTGACGTGCGGCCCGCGGACCGTGTCGAGCATCGTGCGCCAGTGTGATTCGCTGTGCTCGCCGTAAATGATGTTGTGCCAGCCGGTGTAGAAGACAGCGGCGGCGAGGTCGGTCCGCGCGGCGATCTGGCGGTAGCGCTCCACGGCACGGGCCATGTTGTGCCCTTCGATGGCGGCGTTGAGCGGCTGGCAGCCGGGCACGTCGATCCGCGCGGGCCAACTGTCCATGCCCTGGCTGATGCCCATTGTCACGCTGTCGCCGAAGCAGGCGATCACCGGGAGGTCCGGCTCCAGCTCCGGCCCCTTGCAGCCCAACGCGTTGATCCTCAGCACCAGGTCCGGGCCCGACCATATTTCCGTGTCCGGGATGAGCCAGCCCGTCTGCATGTCCATGAAGAGCGATTGCCAGTCGGCGTAGCCGTGGAACTCCCGCCGGCTGTCGATGCGGATCAGGCGTTTTCCACGGCTCAGGCTCAACGGGGGAATACTCCGGGTCACCAGATGGGGTAGAAACGGTTGCGCAGCTTTTCGCCGAGCGTGCGCGCTTTCCCGTCACGCGCCCCGGCCACGGCCGGCGCAGACCTCGGCCGGCGTGAGGCGGACTTGGACCGCGCCTGCCACGCCGCGAGAGCCGGCTTCATCGGCTCGGCGATCGCGCCGCGGACGATCTCGCCCACGCGCGGGTAGAGGTCGGCGCGGAAATGGCAGACATCGAAGAAGTCGCGCGGGATGGCGTCGTAGTCCGTCGGTCGGAGCGCGTCGTGCAGGTCGATCAGCACGCGGCTCTTCTCCGCGCAGTAAGCCCGCAGGAACCGGTTGTACCGCTGCACGCCATCAAGTACGCGGACGACGTTCTCCCGCGACGGCTCCATGTCGCACCAGAAGTTGAAGTACGGCTTGCCCGCCGCGGCGCGGCCATCCGTGCCGGGCTTCTGCTCCGTCCCGGTGCGTTCATTGTTGAGCAATTCATCTAGCCCGCGCTCGCGGCACTCGTCGGTGAGGCAGGTCGCCAGGGTGCAGAAGGCGGTCAGGTGTTCGCCGTCGAAGGCGTCGAGCATCCGCCGCCAGTAGGCCTCGTCGCGGTGGTTGTAGATGATGTTGTGCCAGCCGGAGAAGACCACGACGCCCGCAAAATCGACCTGCTGCCGGAGCTGCTTGTAGCGGTTGACGACGCGGTCGAGGTTGTGGCCCTCGATGCCCGCATTGAGCGTCTGGCAGCCGGGCACGTCCACTCGCTGCGCCCAACTGTCGTTGGCCAGCCCCATCGTGGTGCTGTCGCCGAAATATCCGATGACGGGCATGCCTTTTTTGAGTTCCGGCCCTTTGCAACCCAGGGAATTAATCTTGAGGCGGAGTTCGTCGCCGACCCAGACCTCCGTGTCGGGGATGAGCCAGCCGGTCATCTGGTCCAGATAGTTGGACTGCCACTCGAAGTAGCTGTCGAAACGGCGATCGGGGGCGATGGCGATCTTACGGGTGTTGCTCATGGTTACACGCGGGATCAGGCGGCGCGGGCCTCGGCACGGGGCTGGGTGTCGGAGAGCAAGCGGGGACGCCAGAGGGTGAGCACGGGGAGGTCGAACCGGTCGCGCAACTCGGCGGCGCGGCGATCCACCTGCCCGGGGTTTACGTTGGAGAGCACGATTGCATCGGCGCCGCCGCGCAGGAAGACCGCGTCCTGGCCGACGGGGAGGCCGCGGTAGGTCAGGCCGTCGTACGCCGGGTGATTGTCCGTGACGCCCAGGACATTCAGGCCCGCGGCGCGACAGGCGCGATACGTGGCGAAGAGGTTTTTTGAGAAGTCGGAAATCAAGACGTTGCGCGGCCGGTGCTCGCCGGCCCACGTCGCAACCTCGCGGGCCTGCGACTCGAAACCGAAGATGGATTCGATCGCGGCTGCGTCGAGCGTGCTCCGCCCGCGGCGTGCGATGAAGCGGGCCAATTCTCTCGCCTCGTGAAGCCCTTCCCACGCCGCGTCAATGTGCCCCGCGTGCTGCGCCAGCGCGAGGTAGCGCCGCGTCCAGTCGTGCCGGTAGATCGACCTTAGCTCACGCGGCAGGTAGCGATCGGCCACGATCAGGTTGTTGCGCAGGTCCAGCTTGTGCACGACCGCCGAGGCGCGGTTGCCCGGCGATTTTTCGTGCCGATAGAGCACGTCCTCGAACCGCTCGACCGCGAAGCCCGCCTGCCAGAAGCGGAAGGAGAGGTCGTACTCCTCCGCCTGCCGGAAGAAATCGGTTGGGAAGCCGCCGGCGAGGTCCAGCGCGGAGCGGCGGATGCAGACGGCGCAGTTGATCATCACGGTGGGGAACGCGCTGGCCTCGAGCCGGCCGTCGGGCAGGGCGACGCGGCCGACGACCGCGCCCGTGCGCGGGTTGGCGTCGAGATATGACACGCTGCGTTCCACCGCGTCGCCAACCGGATAGCTGTCGTCGTCGATCAGCACGACATAATCGCCCCGCGCGACGGCGAAGGCGTGGTTGCGCGCAGAGACTCCTTCGTTGCTCGGCCGACGGATGACGCGCACCTGCGGGAACTCCCGGCGCAGCGCGTCCTTGGTGCCATCGGTCGAGCCGTTATCGACGACAAGGTATTCGGCGTCAGCCGTCGGCGCGGTGACGATCCCGAGGGTGCGCAGCAGGACATCCCGCCGGTTGTGGGTCACGATGACGTAGCTGATCCTCACGCGGCCCCCCGGGCTGTCTCGGCGATGGCGGAACCGAACCACGCCGGCTCCTCGGCCGCGACCAGCGAGGCGACCCGCCGCATCACCCGACGCATGCCCGCCTCGTAGGTGAAAGATTGTTCGACGAACCCCCGCTGCTCCAACGTTATCTCACGCCGCAACGGCTCGTCTGCGATGAACCCGTCGATCCGTGCCCCGACCTCACGCGACGAGGTGAACAGCACGTCATCCAGCCGCGGCGGGCGCACCAGAGACGTTCTGCCCTGTTCGCCCCGGAGCCTGCGGAAACTGGCAACCATGTCGTCGGCCTTCGGGCCGGCGTCAACCTCGCGAACCAGTCGCGCGGTCAGGGCGTCGAAACGCTCAAGGTCGCTTTGCTGGAGCGTCAGCCGCGCCTGGAGGGTGGTGTGCACGTCAGGCGGGACGAGGTTGTCCACGATGTCGGCCCATTCGAGCCAGAGCATCTCGATCTCGTGGGCGCGGACAAGGAAGAAACCGCCCGCCGCCCAGCCGTCGAGCAGGCGCTGGTGGAGACAGGAGAAGGGGACGATCTGGAGATTGATCTTGGCGCTGCGTGTGAGCCGCTCGAGGTCCGGGCCGTAGGAGACGTAGCCTTTGGCGTATGCGGAGAACTCGGGGTTGTCGGCCCAGCCCCGGCCGTAGATCACCAGCGAGAGACCCCGCTTGTTCGCGGCTTCGGCGACCCAGCGCAGCGCCTGCTGGCGGTAGAGGGCGTTGTTCAGGCCATTGAAGAGGCGCAGCGCGACCTGGTGGCGGTTCTGCGCGGGCAGCGGGGGACCGCCGGCCTCTTTCTCGGCGGCGGCGAAGAACCGGCCAAGCTGTTGCACCGTCGCCACCTGCCCGCCGCTCGCGTAGTGCTGGATGAGTTTTCGCCCGCAGAGGCGGATGCGCTCCGCCAGCGCGGGGCTGGCGGCGGATTCACGGGCGAGTTGCTCGACGATGTGCCCCGGCTGTTGCGAGGCGTTGGAGACGAAAACCAGATCGTCGCCGTCGCTCTGCCACCGCTCCGGAAGCCGCGGCAGTCGCGTCAGCTTTTCGAGGTGGATGCATTGGCGGCGCGGGTAGCCGAGCGTGATAAAGTAGTGATCCTCGGCACAGGTCAGGATGAAGTCACGCCGCCCGACCGACGCCGCGGCCTCCCGACTGGTCAGGTGCGGCAGGTCGTCCTGTATCCAGCACATGAAGGGGAGCGACTCGGGGAATATCCGCCCCGCCTCATTCCGCAGGTGGTCGATCGTGAAGACCACGTCAGGCTTGAAGTCGAGCAGCGTGCGCCGCATCGCCAGCGTGGTGAGCGCGTGGTGCGGGCTGGGCTCGATGAGCGTGAGGGTCTGCCAGCCGAGGCGCTCGAACGCCTCGGCGGTGTCACGCACCGAGTATTGCAGCACGGTTGTGAACCGTGAGGTGAGAAACAGGATGCGCGGCGGCCGGGGCGGGGCGTCGCCCAGCAGCGATTCGATGGCGGCACGCGGCTGGGCCTCGTAATACCGGGACGCCCTGCGGCCGAGTTCTTCCTCTTCGGTCTCCAGCGACCTGCTTATGCGCAGCAACCCCTCTGCAATCGCGGGGGCGCATATCCCCATCCGCACCACGACGGAGGGGAAGACGAGGAACGGGTCGGCGTCCACCGCGCGGCGCAGGCGTGCTTCCCACTCGGGACCGAGGAACCAGCGGAAGCGGTCATTCTCGATCGGGCCGTCGGGGCCGGTGAAGTCGTGGAGGGCCAGCAGCCGTGACAGGGCTTCGATGTCCGGCTCGATGAGGTAGGCCGTGCGGCGCCAATCGGAGGACATCGTGGTCGCCTCGGGGCGAGACGCCAGCCATGAGAGCAGCGCACCGTCGCCGAGCTGGCAGAGCGCGAGCGTGCCGGTGCCTGCGAGCGAGGGTTCGAGCTGCGATCGTTGCTGGGCGAGGGCTGCGGCGGGGTCGGGGCCGGCGGAGAGGCAGATCGATCGGCCGTCGGGCAGGCGTCGCGAGATCGTCAGGGCGCCCGAGGGGAGTTGCACCACGGCGCAGGCGCCGGTGTCGGGCGAGCGGACGATCTGTTCGTATTCGTCGGGCCGGGCGCGGCGCAGGGCCGCCATGTTGCGGGCGAGGTTGCGCTGAAGCCGGGGGGTGAGCGACTGATCCGGTGTTGCATCCAGCAGGCGCGAAGCCTCTTCCCACGCGTGTCGTCGGATCAGTTCGTCAGCGGTCTCGGGCGTGGTCGGCATATCACTCCCCACGGGACGTACATGCCGCGCGGAGCCCTGTTCCGGCCATGCAGCCGCGGCGGCACGGTTGTTATCGGGTTACAGGCTTGCGGGGGTGCAAAGAATCGGCCGGCTGGGAGATGCCGGTTTCAGATATCCACCGACAGGATGCGGCGGATCCAGAAAAAAGCGGTCACGATCAGGGTGGCGATCACCAGCAGGATGACACGCCCGACCGGCTCGGTGAAGAGGAGCGAGACGCCGCGCGGGTCCATCGCGTAGATCAGTGTGAGGAAGAAGATCGGCATGCCGGCCATCATCCACGCCTGGATACGGCCCTGCGACGTCAGCGCGTCGAGCTTGCCCTCCAGCCGCTGGATCTCGCGGATGGATTCGGCGATGCGGTCGAGGCTCTCGCCGGCGTCGCCGCCGCGGAGACGGTGCATCTCGATGGCGGTGAAGAGCATGCGGTAGTGTCCTGAGCCGATGCGGTTGGAGGTGTTGCGCATCGCCTGGTTGAGGTCGATGCCCATCTGGTACTCGCGGAGCAGTTGCTCGAACTCCTGCCGGATGGGGGGGACGGAGTTTTTCACGAGCAGCTCCATCGCCTGCACGAGGTTGAGCCCGGCCCGGACGCCCGACGCGAGGGTGGTGATGCCGTCCACGATCTGCTCGTCGAGGCGTTGGAGCCGTTTCTGCTCCATGTGGAGGATGACGAGGTTGGGGATGAGCATCCCGAGGATCGCCCCGAGCACGAACCAGACCAGCCCGCCGACAATCGCGGCGGCGATCGCGCCGGTGAGGATGACGCAGGCCGCGGCGGCACCGAGCGCCACGCGCGGGGGGATGTCGAGCAGGAGGTGCTTGTTGAGCACGCGGTCGTACTGCCGCTCCTTGCGGCGGATCAGGTCGAGGGTCGCCAGCCCGGCGTAGCGCACGAAGACATAGACCGCCGCGAAGAGCAGGAGGGAGACGAGTGCTTGATGGATCAGTGGGTCCGACATCCGCGGTCCGTGTTGGTTCAGAGGAAGACGCCGACCTCGAAGATGCCGCGCTCGATAAGCCCCTCGGCGAAGGTCGGGAGGTAGCCGGTGTGGCGCAGGCGGGGCTGCTCCGGGTCGCGCAGGACGAAAATATCCTCGATGCGGATCTGGCCGGTATCGCGGTCGATCTCGGCGACCTCGGAGATGTGCGTGACGCGCCGCCGACCGTCGGCGAAACGGGCGATCTGCACGACCAGGTCGATGGCGCTGACGATCTGCTCGCGGATGGCGCGGACGGGCATGTCCACCGCCATGAGGATGAGCGTCTCGAGCCGCTGCATGGCGTCGGAGGGGTTGTTGGAGTGGAGGGTGGAGAGCGAGCCGTCGTGGCCGGTGTTCATGGCCTGGAGCATGTCGAGCGCCTCGGGCCCGCGCACCTCGCCGACGATGATGCGGTCGGGCCGCATGCGCAGGGCGTTGCGGACCAGCTCGCGGATGGTGTAGGCGCCCTTGCCCTCGATGTTGGCGGGCCTGCCCTCGAGGCCGACGATATGCGGCTGCGGCAGCTTCAGCTCGGCGGACTCCTCGATGGTAACGATGCGCTCGTTGGGCCTGGCGTAGGCGGAGAGGGTGTTGAGCAGCGTCGTCTTACCCGAGCCCGTTCCGCCCGAGATGATGATGTTTTTCCGGCCGATCACGCAGCCCTGGAGGAATGTTGCGCAGGGCTCGCTGATCGAGCCGCGCTCGATCAGGTCATCGATGGTGAAGGGCACCCAGCCGAACTTGCGGATGGTGAGGCAGGGGCCGACCAGCGAGAGCGGGGAGATGATCACGTTGACGCGGCTGCCGTCGAGCAGCCGTGCGTCCACCAGCGGGGTGGAGTGATCGACGCGCCGCCCGACCGGCGTGAGGATGCGCTCGATGATCGAGAGCAGCACGTCGTCGGAAAAGAACGACCGCGTGGTCGGCTGGATCACGCCGTTTTTCTCGACATAGATACGGTCCTTGCCGACGACCATGATCTCGCTGACATTGGGCAGTTCGAGCAGGTCCTGCAGCGGACCCAGCCCGAGCATGATGTCCTGCACGTCCTTCGACATCGTCCTGCGGACGACGTACCGCCTCAGCTCTCTCTGGATCGAGTCGCGGAACTGCTTGTAGATGTCGTCGAAGGATTCCTCCGCCAGGTTCAGGTCGTCGGCCACGCTCGTCGGGTCGAAGATCAGCGGCATCACATCGACCATCGAGGCCACGAGCTCGACGATCACCCGCTCCCGCTCGGGGTCGAGCAGCCGCTCGTCCGTCCGGTAGTCCGTCTGCAGCCGACCCTGGCACTGGCGGACGACCTCGGCGATGACCATGCGGTGCAGGTGGAGACGCACGCAGTGCTCGATCAGCTCGTCGTCCAGCTCGGCGACGCGGCGGACGAGGATTTCCTCCAGGTTCTGCAGGATCTGGTTGACGTAGGCGGGGTCTTTCTTGTTCAGCCCGGCGGTGACGCGGAGGTTGAGGCGTTCGACCAGCTCGGCGTGGACCTGCTGCTCGAATCCCATGAGCCGGCGCTGGAGCTCAACGGCGTCGCCGGTGGCGCCGGCGTCGCGGCCCTCGGGGCGGATCAGCGCGAGGGTGAACTGCCCGATCTGCACCTCGTCGCCGAAGTCGATGCGTGCCGGCGCGCCGGGCAGTACCTCGCGGTTGGCGACGCGGGTGCCTGCGTGGGCGAGCGCCTCGATGAAAAACTGGTTGCCCCGGCGGGCGATCCGGGCGTGCTTCCGCGCCACGAACGGGCTGCGGATCACGACGGAGCAGCCCTCCTCGCGGCCAATGAGGATCGGGTCCGCCTCGACCTTCAGGGTCGTGCGTGTGTTCTTCGAGTGGTCGTGCAGCCAGAGTTCCATGGGTTGGTGCGCCGGTGGGGTCGCTGCGGCGGGGCGTCAGCGCTTGGCCGGGGGTGCCTCGTGGTGTTTGCGGTCGATCAGGTCCAGCACCTCGGGGTTGATGCCGCCGGTCTTGATCTTGGGCGTGTCGGTGTCGGTGGGGTTGCGGACCTGGATCTCGAACTCCCCCGAGGCGAGGCGTTCGATCATCGACAGGTCTGTCGCCTCGTCGGGGGTGACCTCGAGCGTGATCGAGTTGTAGCTCCCGGTGACGCGCTGCCGGCCGGGTGTGCCGGTGTCGTCGTAAACCGTCCTTGCCCCGACGGCGATCACGTGCACGCGCTCCATCACAGGGAGCGTCACCGGCAGGGCGCCGCCGAGATTGAACGGCGCCTCGATGTCCACCATCATCCCCTCGCGCAGCGCGCCGGGCACCGTCCTGCTGTTGACCGGCAGCGAGACCAGCCGGAAGCCGGGCTTGATGTTCTTGTCCAGGTCGCGCCGCCCCTCGGGCGCCTGGAACATGGGGAAGGTCACGATGGAGCCGGCGCTGGCGGGCCGCTCCACCCGCTCCATGGAATCGATCCGGCTGTCGAGGTCCGCCTTCTCCATTGCGCTCAGGGTGTTCAGGCTGTCCTTGAAGCTCTTGGGGACGCGCACCGTCTTCACGTCCTCTTTCTTGATCTTGTCGCCGGGCATCAGCGAGCGGGTGAGGACGCAGACCTCAAAGGAATCCTGCTCCACGGCGCGGCGGACCTGCGCGACGTAGAGGTTCAGCACGACAACGGCGAACAACGCCAGGACAACGGCGACGATCACCAGTTTCGTGCCGCCCTGGGGTGTGGTTTGGCCGGATTGAGCCTGACTCATGGGATGCTCCGTCGGTGGCGCGGCTCATAGGGTATCGCAAGCCGCGCCGGACGCGAACTCACATGCGATGGATCCGGCCGCCGCGTCGTCATTCAGCGGACAATCTCGGGCTGGTACCCCATGAACGGGCCGACGTAAGCCGGATTGTTCAGATACATCGCGCGGATTGCGCCTGCCAGCCCGTTGCCCTGCCCCGACAGCGACTCCAGCCCCTGATCCATGTCGGAATACAGTTCCTCGCTCACGCCATTCAGCGGCGAAGCGATGGGCCCGTTGCGGGTCCACGTCACATAGCCCTCATCACGCTCCACTACTGCCTCGACGTTGATGTTGCGGACCGTCTGAACGGTCATGCCGACCTGCCGCTGCAGCAGAAGAACGTGGTCGTCGATCTGCTGCATCTGGTTGGCATACAGAGGGGGGAGGTTGTTCCAGCGGTAGAAGGACTCCACCCAGCCGTTGTTGAAAAGCCAGTCGTGCGCGGTGCGCGTGTGGGCATGGCTTATGTCGTTGTTGAGCATTTCCAACGCACGGACGGTATTGGCGTGCGTGACGTGGAACTCGTCGGTCCGGCCGTCCGGCAGGGAGTTGTACACGGCACGGGCCACATTGCCGGCATCGGCGGAAAATCCGGAGGTGCGGGATATCAACTCCTCGGTCGCGTCGCCGGAAAGGGAGTTCCCGACGGAGTGCGTGATGCTCGACGCGTTGTTGGCGAAAAAGGTTTCGTTGAGCAACTGGTGGGCATTGGTGTCGTCCGCGTTTGGCGGGCGGCTGACGGTGAGGCTCGAACCCCCGGGCTCGTTGTAGAGCGTGTGCGATGCCGCACGCCACGCCTCGTAGCGGTCCATCACCTGCGAATGCTGCACCCGCACCATGCCGTATCCGAAGAAGATCAGCAGCGCCAGGATCAGCAGGATCAACGGCAACACCAGCACCATCTCCGACATCACCGCGCCGCGCCGATGGGGCGTGCGGTGGTGTGTTGAATGGGATGGAGTGGTCTGCTTCATGTCAGTGGCTCAGGATCACCGGTGCCAGCGGGGTCAGACTGGTCAGGAACTGGAATGCGCCATCGGCCTCTTCGGCCGAGACGTTGGGATACCCGCTCTGTACCCCCGCCTGCATCTGCGACAGCCAATCCTCATAGCGGTCGATCGGCTCGAGTTGGGCCTGCCACATCTGGGTCCAAAGGTCGAAGGAGTGGTTGTTTGAGACGCGTGCCTGCGCGATCGCGGTCTGCTTGGGGTAGGGGCGTTTGCTGTCGAACAGCGCGGGCCAGACCAGGGCGGTGTCCGCCTGCGTGGTCACGGCGAAGAATGAAAGGTGCTGCCTCCGTGAGTCGGCGTCGGGCTTGAGGATGCTGTGGTTCAGGTCGATCGGTGACGGGGCGTCGGCGGCCGAGGGGTTGAAGCCCTTGTACGGGTTGACGATCTCCGGGTCGTCATCGCCGTTGGGGGCGTACAGGAGCCCGGGGTAGTCGAGGTTCCGGTTCACGCCGCCGTACACCACGACCTGAACGAAATAGGCGGTCTGCGGGACGGGCCTGCCCTCAGAATCGAGTTGAAGGGCAATCCCGATCTCCGGGTCCTGGAAGACGGTGTACTTGAACTCATAGACCCAGGCCGATGCCGCCGCGCGGGTGATCTGGATTCCCAGTTGGCTCAGTTCATCGGGGTAGGCCATGGGGTGCGGGGGCTTGGCGTCCTGTCCATTGGTGTTGGGCAGCCACCAGCCCGGCTGGCGGACGATGACCGCCCTGGAATCACTGGATTGATAGGGATAGGCCCATGTGCCCGCCGTGCGCATGAAGCCGCCGTTGGAGAGGGGCAGCCGGCTCTTGACGTCGAGCCGGAAAAACGCGGTCTCGCTGAACGGCAGCGGCTCCCTCGGCTCAGCCGGGAGGTCTTCCGGCTGGGCGGGGTCCCAGACGGGCTTTGCGAAATAGCGGGTGGCCATCCCCGACCAGAGGTATTCCAGCTTCGCGTTGCTGACGAGGGTGATCCAGTGCGAGTAACGGCTCTTGTTCAGGTTCGGTCTGGCGCCGCGGTTTGCGAAGTAGCGGACGTCGTTGTCGAGCGTCCAGGTCTGCGTGCCGTAGGTGTAGTAGCTGCGTGGGATGGTGCGTGGGGCGCGACCTCCGCGTGATAGATCACCGGGTCCGCCCCCGAACGGACGGGCGGCCCCGCCGGTGTTGACGCCGCTGATGATGGACGAACCGGCCTCGCCCGGGTCGTTCGGATCGGCGACGCGCGCCGTGCCGCGCCAGCCGAAGATCGTGTCGTACGGCCCGCGATTGGTGACCGTGTCATCGATCAAGAGCGGGAGCAGGCCCTGCCGCACGGGCCTCTCGAAATCGGCGAACCGCCCGCGGAGCCAGAGCGGCTCATCCGAAGCGGGGACCAGCAGCGCTGCGCCGCCCGACGGCAGGTTCGCCGCGCCGGCGTTGTTCGCCTGCGTCTGCGCCAGCGGGATCACGTTCTCCATCGTCGCCTGGCTCATCTGGTCGAGCGACTGCATCGCCCGCCAGAGCTCGCCCTTGCCGTGCGGGCCGGCGTAGTGCGTCATCCGCGTGACGTCGTAGCCCGCGTAGTACTTGTTGACGCCGTCCAGCGTCTGCACCTCTTCGGTGAGTTCGTCCAGCAGCAGCTTGAATTGGGTCGTGGCGTTCTGGTTGAGCGCGGCGCTGCCCGTCGAGAGCCCCTGGTAACGCTGGCTCAGCGCGTCACGCAGGAAGGTCTGCTCGTGCAGCGCAGCCTCCGTGACCAGCGGCACCGAATCCAGCGTATTGATGACCGCCAGGTAGCGGGAGATTGCCACGTTGTTCATCGCCACGGTGTTGAACGCGCGGGCGACCCATCCGGCGCCGGCGGTCGCGGTGCTGTCGGCCGCGTTCTGCGTCACGACGCGCGCGTCCACCTGACGCCCCGTATTGATGACCCAGAACACGATCGCGGCCAATAGCAGCGTCGCCAGCATCGTGATCACCATCACGACGCCCGGGCGGGAGCAGGCCGCGCGCGGCGATCGGCGCCGCCCAATCACGCGGGGATCATGGCTCGGTTGGTTTCTCATGCCTGGCGACCTCGGCCAGCATCTGCTGGACCTCTTCGGTGTCGTGCACCCTCGCCGCGGACTGGAACGCGGCCTTGGCGCCGGTCCAGTTCTGGGTCGCGACGCACTGCTTGCCCTGCGCCATCCACTGGTCGTATTCCGTGTCGGTCAGCCGTGTCACCACGTCGGGCGTCTCCCACACCTCGCGGGCACGCAGGTATTCACGCTTGGCCTCGCCGAAGCGGCTCTCCTTGCGGAGCTTGTCACCGGCCTCGAGGTGCTTGCGGTAGTCGTGCTGCTTGGCGACCTCCGCCAGCCCCCTCTGCGCGGGACGGCTGTCCGGCCTGAGGGCCTGCGCACGCAGGAAACACTCCTTGGCCTCGTCGAGCCTGCCTTGGTCGAGCAGGTCTCGCCCGGTGCGGATCTCGGAGCGCACCCGGGCGTCGAGGATCTTCGCCTGGATCGCGGAGTCGGATTCCAGCTTGGCGGCGTTGAGGTACTGGTTGATCGCCGACGTGAAGTCACCCGCGTCGATCGCCGCGTCGCCCGCCCTGATGAACGCGGCGCGGTCTTCGCCCGAGACGATTTTATTCAGTTCCTTGCGGGCGTTCGCGTGCTCGTGGAACCCCAGGGCGCGCGTGAAGGCGTCGCGCGCCCCCTCGGCGTTGCCGTCGGCGAGCAGCTTGACGCCATCCTGGTACGTTGCCTGGGCGCGCAGAGTAGCGGCACGCTCGGTCAGGGCGGGGTTGGGGCGGATCGCGGCGGCGCTGTCGAAGGCCGCGGCGGCCTCTCTCAGTTTTCCATCCGTTATCGCCGCCTGCCCGTCGGCCATGAACTGATTGATGCGGATGGTGGCGTTCAGCTCGTTGAGGTATTTCTGGAGGTCCGGGCTGCGGTGCTTCCGCAGGGCGTCGGTCAGGACGAGCACCGCCGCCGACAGGTTCCCGCTGGCTTCAAACTTCCGCGCGCTGCCCAGGTAACGGTCGATGTCGGTCTGCGAGAGCTGGTCCTCGATCTCGGCACCGACCTCCGTCAGCCGCGCGATCTCGCGCGGCGTGCGGTTGATCCTGTTCTGTTCTTCCGTCAGCCGCTCGCGGGCCTGCGGGAGCTTGCGGTCGGCGATGAGCTTTTCGATGTCCGTGATGGTCTTCTCGAAGACCATGCGTCGGTTCGCTTCCGCGCCGATACGGGTGAGGATATCGCGGTTCTCATCGAAGATGTGGGTCTCCTCGACCGCATCGAGCGAGGCCTTCACGTCGCCGTACTGCCCCCTGAGCATGGCGAGGCGGGCGCGGGAGAGGTAATCGCGGGCGCGGCTTCCCAGCGCGAGGTTGGAGCCCGAGGGCCATTCGTTGCTGAGCCTCTCGAACGTGGCCCGCGCCGATTCAAACCCCTGGATCGCCTTGTTCAGTTGCTCCGGGGTGGCCTCTTCGCCGGCGGACTCGATGAGCTTGTCCGCGGTCTGGTAGGTGGCACGTGCTTCATCGAACTCGGCCTGGGCCGCCCCGAGGCGCTGCTCGCGCACGTGGGCGCGCTTCTGCGACAGCCCGACCCAGATGCCCACGCCGATGAGCACCTGCGCGAAGAGCACGCCGGCCAGGATATAGGGCAGCTTGCTCCGCTTGGGCAGTGGGGCGGTGGCCTCGGCCGCCGAGGCGCGGGATCGCGAGGGGCGGATGTCGTGCGGCTTGGGCTCGTCGGCGGTCTTGGAGAGCAGGCGCTGCATGGTCTCCAGCAGCTCCTGCGCCGAGCCGATGCGCTTGATGCGGTCCTTCTCCATGAGGCGGGCGACGAGTTCGGAAACGTTGGCGGGGATGGAGGGGGTGAGCTTGGCCAGGGGCGTGGCCTGGGCACGCGGGCTGGTGTGCCATTTCATCCAGCGCATGGGCTGATTGCGCTGGTCGCGCAGGACGATGCGGAAGGTCTCTTCAAAGACGGCACGTCCCGCGAGCGCCTCGTAGGCGATCATGCCGAGGCTGTAGAGATCGGCGCGGCCGTCGGCGGATTCGTCGGCGAAAAGCTCGGGGGCCATGTAGCGGGCGGAGCCGTGCGACAGCGAATCCTGCTCGGCGATGAGCGAGGCGAGGCCGAAGTCCGCGATCTTCAGCCCGCCGGCGCGGGGCATGAGGATGTTGGAGGGCTTGAGGTCGCGGTGGAGGAGGCCCTTGGTATGGATGGCGTCCAGCGCCAAGGCCGTCGCCCCGACGATGCCCATCGCTTGGCGCACCTCCATGGGCTTGCGGTTCTGGGCGAGTATCTGTTCGAGGGAGGGCCCGTCAACGTATTCCATCACGAGGAAGAGGCCGCGCGGCTCCTCGAGGACGTCGATCAACCGGACCAGGTGCTTGCTGTTCTCACTGAGGGATTTCTGGACCTGCGCCTCGCGGCGGAACTTCTCGCGGAAGGCCTCGGCCGATTCGGGATCGGAGGACTCCACGAGAACCTGCTTGATGGCGACGAAGCGGTCGAGGAGCGGATCGTGCCCCTTCCAGACGACGGACATGCCGCCGGCGCCGATCTGTTCAACGATGTTGTATTTGTCCAGCTTGTCGCCGGGGCGTAGGGACGGAGCGGCGGGCTGGGTCTGGGAGGGGCTCATGGTGGTGTGGTTTGCTGTCGTGGTGGGAGGGTCTGCGTATTCTCTGTCATGGTTGCGTTCGAGTCCACGGGAGCGGGAGGGTTTTGCCGGAAATCAAGGGATGCGGGGCAGCTGCGGCGGGGGGAGCAGCTCGGGGCTGACGCCCTCGTTGACCAGCGTGTATTGCGAGGAAACGAGCGAGTAGCGGGCCCCCTCGCCTGAACCGCTGAGCGTGGTGGTGGGGGATTCGGCGTCTTCGAGCCGGCCGTCGGCGAAGAGCGCGCCGATGTAGGGGATGGCCAGATAGAGCTTGTGCGTGACACGAACGGTCACCGGCTCCTTGGGGCCGAACACATACGCGGCGCCTTCGGGCAGGGCGGCGAAACTCACCGTGTCCGGCTGCGACAGCGAGAAGATCGTCCGCATCACCGAGATGTCGGTGGCGGCATCGGCGTAACGGTATTGATCGGCGAGACGGCTGGCGACCCAGGCGGGGGCGGTGGTCTTGTAGGAGTCGTAGTGTGCGGTGAAGGCGGGGACAAGGTCGTCCGCGGCCGCGACGCCCTGGGTCATCCTGCCCGAGACGGGCGTCAGCGCGAACGCGGCGGCGCGGCGGATGCGCTCAAACTTGGGGTTGTCCGGCGCGTTGACGATGGAGTTCTCCGGCTCGCCCTCGAAATCGGCGGGGATCATCACGATCGCGGAGCGGGTCGCGGCGAAGGCGGCGTAGTGGACGTAGATGTTGCCCACCATGACCATCGTGGTCTGGGCGAGCAGCAGGACGGTGAAGAGAAGGATCGGCAGGACGAGCGTGAACTCGATGGTGGCGGTGCCATCGTGGTCGTGGATCAGGCCGGCGTGTGTACGGGCGCGCGTGCGTGCAAGGGCGGCGATCACGCGGAGCCCGACGCAGAGAAAGACAATGCACAGGAGAGCAATCGCGGCGTAAGCCCACATGGCGGGCGACGCCGCGGCGTTGTGCCACCACGAATCAACGGGGATGGGTCGCACGTTCTCCGTCACGCACCTCCCCAGGGCAGCCGCACGCCCAGCAGGTGCTCCGTGCCCGCCAGCAACCCGCCCACGCAGACCGCCACCGCGAAGGGCACCCGCGGGCTGTCGTTCGGCAGGTTGGGCTTGACGCCGACGGGCAATACCAGCGCCGCCCCCAGTAACCTGCTCAGCGTCCGGCGGACGATTTTTTTGCGGATCATCAGCACGATCGCGAACAGCGCCGCGAGGATCAACGCGTAGAAGGCGGTGCCCAGAACGCATACGGGCTTGGCGGTGATGGCCCCAACGGCGCTCATGAGCTTGACGTCGCCGCCGCCCAATCCCCCCGCGGCGAAGATGAGGGCGAAGGGGATGTACCCGGCGGCGAGGGCGAGGAGGGAGTGGAGAAACTGGGTGCCAAGCCCGGCGAACCCGGATTGCATGTACCCGGTGCAGGACCAGAAGATCAACCCGGCGAGGATCGCGGGGTACGTCAGGGCGTTATAGACCTTGCCGGTGCGGCAGTCGGTTACCGCGGCGGTGACGAGGACGACAGCCAGGAGTCCGAAGGCGATCCAATGGGGCATACTCGTCTCGGGCAGGGTAAAAACACCGAGGCTCCGGCGGGGGCGAGAACGCTTGACCGAGTGGGGCGGCGGCGTTGTGTTACGGCGTCGGGCCGGTGGGGGCCGTGTCGGCGTCGCTGCGGACGCTGTCCCACGCATCCGTCACCCAGCCGCTGATCACGTTGCGGAACAGGATGAGGATCGCCAACAACGGCAGCACGATCGCCCCGATGATGAGCAGCTTCTCGACGCCTTCGGCGCCCTGTTCGCTGCGGTGGATGCGGAGCAGGAGGGACTTGAGTGATGCAAGGCGTTTCATCGGGCACGTCCTTTCGTCGGGTGCGGATGCCAAATCATAGGTCACGGGAACGGCACGGCGTTGAGGGAGGTATTCATCCGGTACAGCTCTGCAACGATATTCAGGAGCATGCGGATGATGTAGTAGGAGGGCAGTGCGATCGCGGCCAGCAGCAGCGCCCATTCAAGCGATGTCGCGCCCTCTTCATCGGCGATGAGAGGGGCGGGGGGTTCACTCGTGGGGGTGTTGCTGTCCATGGGTCGTTTTATCCCGCGGCCTGGTCGCCGGTCACAAACAGGGGGCGGGTCGAGTCGGTGACCAAGTCCTGGTCCTCCGGCCTGAGCTGCCCCGCAAGGGAAGAACGCTCACCCGTCCACGTCAATTGCAGCTTTTTTTTGCTCTCGTCGCCCGGCGGGGCCTGCATGGTGAACAGGTCGCGGAAGCGGTATTGGCCGTCGTCCCCCAGCGGGTCCACCTCGGTGATGTAGGTGACCAGCCTGCGGCCGCCGATGTGCCGGCTCATCTGAACGACCAGATCGATGGCGCTGGCAACCTGGGAACGCAGGGCGTACAGGGGAAGATCGACCTTGCTCATCAGGGCGAGCGTCTCGAGGCGATTAAGCGCGTCGCGGGGGTTGTCGGCGTGGAGGGTGCCCATCGACCCGCCGTGCCCGGAGGTCATGGCCTGGATCATGTCCAGCGCCTCGCCGCCCCGTACCTCGCCGATGATGATGCGGTCCGGGCGCAGGCGCAGGCTCGATTTGAACAGGTCACGGATCGTCACCGCGCCGCGCCCGTAGCGGTCCGGCTGCCGCGCCTCCAGCGAGATCATATGCTCCTTCTGGAGCTGCAATTCGGCGGAATCCTCGATGACGACGATGCGCTGGCCGTCGGGGATGAAGGCGGAGAGCGCGTTGAGCAGCGAGGTCTTGCCCGAGCTGGTCCCGCCGACAACGAGGATGTTCCGCTCAGCGCGGACCGCGATCCGCAGGTATTGCCTGGCCTGGTCGGTCAGCGAGCCCAGTTCGACCAGCCAGTCGATGTCGAGGTTGGCCTTGGCGAACTTGCGGATGGTGACGGCCGTGCCCAGCCGGGCGCAGGGTGCCTTGGCCACATGGACACGGCTGCCGTCGGGCAACCGGGTGTCGATCAGCGGCGCGTCGTCGCCCAGGCTCTTGCCGGTGAATTGCAGGATGTTGTTGACCGCGGCCTCGTAGGCCTCCTGGTCATTGAAGCGGGCGTCGGTGCGGATCAATCGACCGTCACGCTCGATGAAGACCTCATCGGCGTGGTTGATCATGACCTCGGAGACGGTGGCGTCTTCGAGGTAAGCGCGGATGGGCGCGAGGTAGTGCGCGATCGTGGCGGCGAAGATCGCCTGCGAACTCATCGGGGGGTCCTTGGGGAAACCGTCATGGGCGTGGGGCACGCCCGTGAGAAGGATACCCTCGGGGAATGCCTATGGGCAATGGAGGCATGGCCGGGAGGGCCGACGCTCTGCGCCGTATTCAACCCGTCGCCGCCAATTGCTGCGGGTGGTCGAACATCAGGGCCACCCGCTGGATCGAGCCGATGCCGATGCTGCGGACGACAGTGCAATCGGTCAACTGTTCGGCGGCGAGCACCGCCTGCCCCTTGGTCCACGCGACGCCCAGCCGCATGCGCTGGCCCGCGACCAGCAGCGAAGGGTGGCTCACGTCGAGCAACACCCCGCTGGAGGAGACGTTGTTCGTTTGGCCCCCGAGGTATCGCCCGGTGTCAGCGCATTGAAGCTTGACGGGCCGGGCAACCGTGAAACGTGCGTCTCGCCTTCGTTCTGTCATGGCCATGGTCTTGGCCCCCTGGGTCGGTTCGGTGCGACCAGTGGGATTATCGGCATATCACGCGGGGGTCCTTGACGGCGGGGCGGCAGGGGGGCGTAAAATCACCACAAAAGGGGGTGGTGTTGATCCCGCCGGGGGAGGGCATACAATCTCACAAGAGCAGCCCGGGGGCAGTTCGCCCAAAACGGCATATCGACTATGGGCATAGAGGCATCCCAATTCATGCAGGCCGTGCTCCCGCACCTCAAGGGGTGCAACGCCGGTGCGTTGGCGGAGGCCGTGACCTCGCGCTGGCCCGTCACCGATGTCTGCGGGTTGCTTGGTCATAGCGAGATCGACGTCCGCCGCGTGGCCGCGGTGACGATCGGATTGATCGGCGACAAGCACTCCATCCCGCCGCTGGTCCGCTCGCTGCGTGACGCCGACGAGCAAGTCAATCAGATGGCCGAGTATGCCCTCTGGTCGATCTGGTTCCGTGGCGGCAACGCCAAGGCCGCTCGGCCGTTCCGCGAGGGCGTCTCCATGCTCGCCGCCGAAAAGTACGACAGCGCGGCGGCCTGCTTCGAGGAATCCACCCGCATCGATCACGATTTCGCCGAGGCCTACAACCAGGGCGCGATCGCGCAGTTTTTCCTCGGCCAGTGGCAACGCTCCATCAACAGTTGCAAGCGTGCCATCGAACGCGTGCCCCAGCACTTTGGCGCCATCAGCGGCATGGGCCACTGCTACACGCAGATGGGGCAGCTCGACCAGGCGCTGCTCTGTTACCGCCAGGCCCTCAAGATCAACCCCCGCATGCCCGCCATTACCCGCGCCTGCCACCGCATCGAGGCCCGCATCCACGACCTGAGCGACTCCTCCGGCATGTTCCTCGCCGGCGCCGCCAGCGAGTAACCGCCCCCATCTTTCCCGCAGCCAGGCCCGATGACGAGTCCGCGAGTCGTCGGGGTCTTTTGCTCTACCGGATCACCTTCCCCTCCTCCACGTCCGCCTCATCCGCCTTGGGCTTCCCGCCCTCGGGCAGCGGGTCCACCTCGTACACCCTCACATTGTCGTACCAGTACTCACCGGGCGGCCAATAGGGGTAGAGCACGATCCGGATGAAACGCACGTCCTCGGTCAGCTCGCGCCCGGTCGGGTGGCGGGGCCGGTCGTGCGTGTAGGTTTTCCATTCCGCGCTCCCGCCGACGGGGAACCAGGTCGTGTAGCGGTACCGAAGCCGGTATTTCAACGGCCTGCCCTTGGAGTCCACATCGGGCTCGCCGCGCGCCTCGCGGAACACCTCCTGCACCGCGGGGCTCTCGTCGGCAAACGAGAGTGGCAGTTCCTTGTCGTACCCGCGGATGAAAACCTTCGACGCCGGGCCCTTCGCATCGACATACACCCGGTACGCACGACCGGGCCTGATCGGGATGTAGTCCGACCAATAGAACCCACCGTCCAGCCCGGCGATGGTGCCGTATTTCGGTTCGACGGTCTGAGTTTTTTGCGGCGCATCCCCGAGCGGGGCGTCGTGGAGATACCGCTTCACCCACCAGCTATACGCCTGCTTCTGATCGACGTCTGTGTCGATGCGGATCACCCTGCCGCGCTCGGGGGAGGCGGGGTCGCGCTGCCAGTGGAAGACGAGGCCGTCGATCTTCTGCCAGTGCGGCGGGCCGTCGCGGTGATTTTCCGCGTCCTCATCGGCGTCCTCGAACCCGCCGTTGACCATGAGGTCCACGCCGTCGCGCGGCGGTTCTCCGGTCGCGGGCTTGTTGGGTGGCAGCGGCGGGGAGCCGGTGGGCCGCGTGGTCTGTGCCACCAATGTTCCGCCGAGGAGCACGGCCGCGATCAAGACAGCCCATGCCGTCGTGCGACGAGAGGTAAAAACACCGACGATCTCTAGTCGAAGCGGGCTCACTTTGGTTTTTCCTTCATCGCCTCGATCGCACGCGTGCGGTACGGGCTGTCCAGTCCCGATCGAATCAACGCCTCCAGGGCGCGCCACCGGTTCTCGGCGTCTCCCGTGTTTCGATACGCCTCCGCGAGCAGCCACCGCGCCTCGGCCTCGAACTCCGCCCCCTGCCCGAACTCCACCGCCAGTTGCAGCGGCCCGATCGCCGACCCCGCGTCGCCCCGCAGCGCGTCCACCTTGCCGCGGTAGAACAGCACCGCCCCCTTCAACTGGTCCGACGGCAGATCATCCAGCCAACGCTCCACCAGCGCCGCCGCGTCGGCGAGGCGGCCCTGTGCGATTGCCTGATCAATGGATTCGGGGTACGCGCCGCTCTTGGTCATCCGCACCTGCGGGGGGATCACCGGGTCGGCCATCGCCTCCGCCTTGCCGTACCACTCGGCCGCGCCGCCTGGCTCGTGCGTGAACAGGCACCGGTCGCCCAACGCGATCGCCGCCGACCGCATCGCCTTTTTGGCGCGGCGCGACCCGGCGGTTTTCCCGGCCTCGGAAGCCGCCCTGTCGAACCAGCCCGTCGCGCCGGCCGTGTCGCCCTGATCCAATGCCATTACGCGAATCAATTCCGACATCGCCTCCACCCGGGCGATGGGGTCCGTCTGCTTGTCGATCGCTTGTTTGAGATGCTCCGCCACGCCCGCCGCGATCGCGGGGTTCTTCTGTGTCTCATTTTTTGCTGCCGGTGTCCTCCCTGGAGCATCAAGCCCCGCCAGCAGCAGGTGCATTGCCGCAAGGTCTTCCGCCGAGGCATTCGATCTCGTCGTCACGCTCACGGCCGCCGCGCGGGCACCGTCACGATCACCCGCCTCCAAGCGCAACCGTGCGAGTTCCGCCGCCTGCGCGGGAGCCAGTCGTGCAGGGTCGTACCGCTTGACGATCGCCGCGTAAGCCGCCTGGTCGCCGTTACCGAGCCAACCGGCCCGGTCGATCCGGAAGACGCTGATCGGCCAAACCCGCTCCACCCGCTCCCCGGCCGGTCCGGTGGCGGTCATTGTCACGCGGTAGTCGCCGTTCACCAGATAAACATGCTCCGCCGACGCGCCGGTTTCGGACAACCCATCGCCGGCGGACCATTCAATTTTCCATGCCGTCAGGTCCATTGCGTCCGCGCCGGCGTCGGCGGTGAACCGCAGGCGGGTGTGCTGAGCCGCCCGCCCCTCGGGCCATCGGCTGTCCAGTATCTCCATCCGCGCCGCCAGCGAGCGTTTGCCGTCCGCGCTCTCCGCGCGGCGCTGGCGGGCCATGTGTGGGCGGGGGAACCAGTCGTCGGGGATGCCGACGAAGGCCTTGCCGCCGGGGGGCCGATACCCGAGGAACGCCATGCTCTGCATCGCCGGGTTCTCGTGGTAGTACTCGACGTAGCGCATACCCGCCGCGACCCTGCGGGTGGCGTTCACCTCGCCGTACTTGCCCCTGGCCTCGGTGTGACGCCCGGGCCAGTGGATCAATTCCTTACCATCGAGGTAGCTGAAGCTCGCCTCGTTCGAGGCCGTGCAGAACGCGTAGCTACCGGTCGCCGGCACCCGCATCCACCCGCGATAGACGCTGATGAAATTATCCGTGTCGCCCCAGCGGTTGAACCCGTCGGAGATATTCGTGCGAAGGCCGGCCCCGTCGAGCCCCGGCGAGCCCGCGATCAGGGCCATCATCTCGGCCGGGGTCTCCGGGTTCGTTGGAGCGGGAGGCCTGCGCATGGTCGTCAGCACCAGTCCCGCGCGCGGAACCCATCCCCCCGCGCCCGGCCCCGGCTGCGGAGGCCCCGTGGCCAACCCGTCACCGCCCGCCGCCGGAAGCAGCGCACGCACCGGGTCCACGCCCGCGTCCGCCTTGCCCCAATACACGCAGAGCAACCCGCCCTTGCCCGGCGCATCGCAGCGCACGAGCAGCAGCGAGTCCCGCGACGGGTGGTGGTACGCCAACTCGTACGGCACGGGCCGGCCCTGCACATCAAACACGCGGTAATCGTTCCCGCTCGCCGACGCAGAACCCCCGTGCCACACCCGCACCGCCGCGACGTCCACGCCCGCCGAGCCATCCGCCGCCGGCACGTCGTACATCGCGCGGTCACGCCAGCCCGCCGCGTGCCACGGTTGCGCGCATGCAATTCTGCCCAGCAGAAGCGTGAGTAACCACACCACCGCCGGCACGCACGCACGCACGTTCAAACCCCGCGCCGGTTGTGTGAGGGGAGCGGCCGTCACTCTTTCGTCTTTCCGGGCGCATTGGTTGGTGCGCCCGACGTACTCAGCGCCTTGTAGTACGCACCGACCAGGTCCTCGAAACCCTCCGGCATCGCCTGCCTCGAGCCGGCGGTGATCTGCTCGCGCATGTCCGGCGGCAGGTCGCGTGCCTTCTGGAGCGAAAGGCTCACCGCCTCGTCGATCCGCAGTTGATCGGCTTTGAGCTCCTGGATCGCCGTCTTGCGTTTCCGCGCCGCGTCGTCGTAGCGGAGGTCGCGCAGGTCGCCCTCGGAGGCCTCCATCAACTGCAACGCCCGCTCGACCCGGTCCGACGACCGCCCCAGCGACTCCATCTGTTTCGCCAGTTGCTGCGCCCGCTCACGGAGCGTGGCCTGGTTCTGCTTGAGCCGGTCCATCTCACGCGAGAAGTCCGGCGGCGTCCCGCCCTGAAGGCCACGCGAGCCGCCCCCGGTCTTTTTCCCACCGCCCGTCGCGCCGCGCGGGTCGAGCTGTTTGTCGGTCTTGGGCTGGCCGGACTCGTATTTCTCGCTGGTCAGCCGGGCGGGGGTGGGCCTGCCCTCCATCGCCTTGGATTCATCACCGACCATCTGCCCCGAGGAGCGCCCTCGCCGCCCGGCGCCGGACCGCCCCGTGATCTCGCTGCTGTTGGGCATCTGGTTCCCCGTCTTGCCCGTGGCGCTGAAGCTGCTGATCGGACCGTCACCGATGTCCCACCCCGCCTGCGGGGTGTCCCCGCCCCAGGTGCTGGTCACGTCGTCCGCCTCCTGGTCGAACTCCTGCATGTCCTCGATCAGATCGCCGACCATGTCCTGGAGGTTCGACGGCAGCGGCGCGGGCTGGACCTCGAACTTGCCCTCCGCGCCTTCCTCCATCACCACGCGGGCGCTGTCCCCGGTGGCCATCATCCACACCTCCAGGTCCTCGAGCACCTTCGTGCTGATGACCTTCGCGCCCTTTTCCAGCGGGGTGGCCACCTCGCTGGTCGGGGCGCGTTGCTTCTTCTCCACTTCTTCAAAGATGGAGGGCAATGTTTCGCCGAGGGCGGAATCCTTCACGAAGCCCTCGGGCAGCTTCGCCAGCCCGTCCACGGTGTCCTTCAGCCACTGCTTCCAGCGGTCGAGTCGTTGCTCGGTGTCGCGAGGCTTGTCGGGCGATTCGCCCTGGACCTCGTCGTCGCCGCGCCGCTTGGCGGTGCGTTCGTACTGCTCCTTGATCTCCCGCTGTTCGGAGAGGAAATGGTCCAGGTCCCGCGCGAGCTTGCTCAGCGCCGCCGTCACCCGCTGGTGCGCCCCGGGGTCGGTGTGCTCCATCTTTTTGATGTTGTCGCGCAGCGTCTGGTCCCGGGTCAGGCGTCGCAGCATCTCCTCGAGCGCGGCGACGATCTTGTCCTGGCCCGGCAGGGAGCGGTCGGCGAAGGTGTCGCTCTGCGATGTGTCCGCGCTGTCCCTGCCGCTCTCCAGCAGCGCGATGACCTCCGCCATCGGGCCTGAGCCCAGCGCGCGTAGCTCGTCGATCATCGTCTTCATCACGAAGGAGCGGCTCTCCATGACGTCGGCGAGTTGGAGGGCCGAGCGTCGGATCAGGGCCTGCCGCTCCACCAGCGGCCCTGCGGGCGCATGCCCCGCGGACTCGTTGCGGTTGAGCCGTTGCAGCCGGATCAGCTCCGTGATGGCGCGGGAATACTCGGCGAGCTGCATCTCCGTCAGCGCCCGCATCTGTTCCGGGGTCAGCACACTGACCCGGAAGTGGCGCGACTCGCCGAAGCCCGGGCGGGTGGCGACGTTGTTGCGGTCCTCGGCGGTCGCCCAGTATTCGAGCACAGCACCGGGTTTGAGACCTAGCTCCCCCGTCGTTTGCTCGAACGTGAGGTCCAGCCGGCGCCGCGGCGCGCCCTCCGTGGGCCACGCATGGAGGACCTGCGTCCGGGCGTTGGGTTGATCGGGATTGACCCGGCCCAGCAGCGTGACGGGGCCAAGCCCGTAGTCGTCCTGGGCGATCAGCGACAGGTTTATTTTTTCATCGGGCGGGAGCTGCACGTCGCGGCCGGGTTTGGGGATTGAGACGAGTGGCGGCTGGTCGGCGTCGATGCCGATCATGTAACGCCCGGCCTCAACTTCGTTGCCCACGCGGTCGGTGAGCATCACCCGGTATTCGGCCGGACGGCGGAGCACGACACGCCCGGTCCAGAACCCCGCGTCCGCCGCATCGGCGGCAAGCTCGATCGGCGATTCACCGTCGATGATGACCGAGGCCTTGTTGAGCGGCTTGTTGGCGCTCAGGCCGAGCGTCGCGACGGTGGCGGGCAGGCCGTTGAGATTGCCGTCGGGTTTCTCGACGATACGGTCGGGCAGGGCGGTGTAGTCGGGGTAGTGGTAGGTCACGGCCGTCGCCGTGATGCGCGGGCGCGGCTCGATCCGCACATCCACCCGGCGGCTGCGGGCGTCGCCGGCGGCGACATAAAAGGTGAACGGGCCTTCGACGGGGGCTACCGTGTAGGCAAAACCGTGCTCGCCGCGCGGCCGCATCAGCATGCTGTGATTGACGCCGCGTCCATCCACGAGGATCAGCGACGCCTCGTCCGCCGGCCTCCGACCGCCGACCGTGGCGCTGACCTCCAGCGAGGAGCCTTCGAGCACCGTCAGGTCATCGCCCGGTGCGATGGCGATGGTCGTCCACGTGAACGGGGGCACGTCCGCCCACGGAAGCGCGACGCGCACCAGGCTCGCCCGGGCGCCTGGCCCGCCGATCAGTGCATAACCCGAGATCACGACCACCCCCGTCAGCAGCAGGAGCGAGTGGCGGGCGAGCAGCGGTGACGCCACCGCGCGGGCGAAATCGATCTCATCGACGACGGCCGCGGCCTGATCCACGATCGCCCGCACCAACCGGGGGGCGGCGGGCGCGGTTTCACGCCCCAGTTGCAGGGCGTTGATCAACCGGTTGTTCATGCCGGGGTGATGGGACTCGATCATCGCGGCATAAAAATCCTCCGAGTGCCGGGCCATCAGCGGCAATGCCAGGGCACGATACCCCACCGCGCCCGCGGTTCCCGCGATCACGGCGAAGAGCACGCACCTCCCGAGTGATTCAAAGGCGATCAGTTGATCCAGCGCCGCCGTGACGACCCACGCCGTCAGCACCGCGGCAGCAACGATCAGCAACCCTTCGATGGCGCGGCGGACCTGCCACCCGCGCCTGACGATGGCGATCGTGCTGATCAGATTGCTGTAGGCCTGGGTCATCGCGACGCCTTGCTTAGATCAACTGGTGCTTTCGGCGGACCACCCACTCCACGCAGACGCAGGCCAGGAAGAGCAGGAACAGGAACGGGCTGTTCCAGACGCCCGCGCGCCGTGTCTCGAAACTGGTCCAGGCCCGGTCGGGCAGCGCATCGAGCAATGCCCTGATGGAGCTTTCATCATTGATGGCGGCGGATACACCGCCGGTGAGCGAGGCGATCTGCGAGAGGCTGGCCGGATTGGTCGAGGGATCATCCAACTCCAACGGTGAACCCTGCACGAGGAACTCGGTGGTGTCGCTCGCAAGATCGCGCGGTGGGGCGTCTTCCAAGGCGGGGGCGGCGAGCCGCGCCTCGGCGGTGAACCGGCCGCCGCGATCCGGGAAGTAGGAGGCGGTCCACGCGTCGGGATCTGCGGTCTGCGACAACTGCACGGGCACCGATCGGCCGTCGGGAGTGCGGACGGTGAGCGAGGGTGACGCGGGGAGTTTGTCGGTGCCGGGAACCATGCCCGCCGGGTTACGGCGCACCTCGAAGGCAACCTGCTTGCCGCGCGGGTAGGACGCGGCATCGGTGGTGACGCGGAGCGCGGGCCGCTGCGTCAGCACGTCGCGTCGCGCCAGCCAGCGCACCATCTGCGACCAGAAGCGCACGTACATGGTGTCCGGCTGGCCGGTGAGGCGTGTGTAGCGTGACCATTTCCACGTCGTGTCGGCGGTGATCAGGGCGACGGTGCCCTTGCCGAACCCCTGGGTGATGAGGACGGGGTATCCCTTGTGATCCGGGTCGTCGCTGGATGCGGTGGGGTGGCGTGCCAGGACCATCGCACCGGGCTTGGTTTTCGCGACGGCCACGACGCCCGCCAGCCTCGGCAGCGATTCCCACGCCGCGGTGTCGCGCGACAGGTCGCCGGTGAGGAACATCGCCGGGTGCGACCGGCCCTCGGGGGTGAGTTGGAACTGGAACGGCTCGTCGATCTGCGTCGCGGCGCCGGTTGCCGGCTCGACGGGGAGCGCCGCGGAGAGCAATGTCGCCGGCAGCCCCGCGGGAGAGAGGTTGTGATACCCCCCGAGGATCATCATCGCGCCGCCGTCGGAGACCCAGTCGCGCAGGGCGCGGAACGCGGTTTCGTCGAGCATCGTAGCCTCAAGGTCACCCAGCAGGATGACGTCGATCTTTTTGAGCCGCTCGGGCGTCAGGAGTTCCGCGCCGGCCAGAGCGGACGTCGCGCCGAGCTGATCGGGCGACGCGGAGCGGACGAGTGTGACCAGGTCGATGTCCGGGTCTGAGCTCAGCCGGTCGCGCAGAAAGGTGTACTCGGGTCGCAGATACCCCTCGACATACAGCACACGGATCGGCTCGGCCTCGACGCGCAAGCGGAAAGAGACGCTGTTATTGCCCCCGGTGCGTTCGCCCGGCTGCTCAGGCACATGGGCGGCGAACGAAAAATCACCCGGTTGTGTCGGCGTGAACGACAACTCTACGACACGCTGCGCCGCCCCCTGCGGCAGCGACACCTTGCCAGCCGCGACCACGGAACCGGCAAGCTCGATCTGCACCGGCGGTTCGATCGCCGCGCCGGTGTCCTTGCTGACAACGACGCGCACCCGGACCGTGTTATGCACCATGGCACGCTGCGGGGCGTCCACGGCGGTGACGGCCAGGTCAAAGGGGGCACCCGCCGACGGGGAAGTGACCCGGAAACCCACCGTGTAAACCGACGTCACCAGGTCCTGCGCCGCCAGGTAGCTTTCGCGGCCGGAGGTGTCCCGGCCGTCGCTGACGAGCAGGATGCCCGCCGCGCTGCGCCCCCGCAGGCGCGACGAAGCCGACCGCAGGGCACGGAGCAGGTCGGTCTGCTCGGCGGTGGGCTCGGACGGGAGCTTTCCCGGCGGGATAGGCTCGCCGTTGATGTTGAAGAGCGAGATATCGAACCGCCGCCGCAGCGCGGTGGCGAAATCAGAATCCGTGACCAGGCGGCGCGCCAGTTCATAGCGTGACACGCCTTCGCCCCCGGGCGCCGAGAGCCACATGCTCTGCGAGTCGTCGAGCACTACGGCCAGACGTGTCTTCTGCGTGTGCTCCTCCGTGCGTGTCCAGCCGGGCTTGACCAGCGAGACCATCAGCGCCAGCACGCCCGCGGCGCGGAGGGTGAACAATCCGATCGCCATCGACCGGCCGCTGCGCCGGTACATCCCCAGATACGTCCAGCCGAGCACGCCCAGCGAGACCACCGCGACGCCGATCCACAGCCACGGCGGGTCGAAGTTGTCGAACGTGATGTCGGCGAGCGTGGCCATGGTTAGGCGGCGGAGCGTTCGGGTTTGTGTGGCGTTGAAGGGCCGGCGTCGCGGCGCGACATAGCGTCCGGCTCGGCCTGGAGGCGTCGGCGCGAGAGGCGGTTGGCCAGCCACGGCTCAAACACCGCCACCAGCAGCGCCGCCAGGAGCAGTTGGTCCCACAGGCCCAATCCCTGACGCGCGACCTGGCCCACTTCGACCGCCGCGTCCGGGCCGTCGGCGTAGGACCACGTGGTGTCCGGCGACATCGCGGTGGAGAGCGCCTCCTTGTCGAAACGGGTCGGCTCGGATTCGTCACCGGGGATGTTCACCGAGAAGAGATAACGCGGCGGTGTATCGGCACCGTCTGTGGCGGAGCGGACGCGGTACACGCCTGCGTGCTCGGTGGCGGTGAACTCCAGCGGCGGGGTGACGCGCTGCGCACTGGGCCGGCCGGGGATGGCCGCCGAGGCGGTACCGTCGGGCTCCACGACCTGCAGCGACTCGGTCTGCGTGGTCGAAGAGGGCAGGGCGACGACACGGCCCGCGGCAACAAAACCCGCGTCGCTCAGCGACGGCTGCACGCAATAGCCGACGATGCGGTACAGCCAGGGCACGTAAGCAGGCTGGAGCGGGAAGTTGGTCCAGTCCCGGTCGATGGTGGAGCCGAAGAGGAGCACCCGGCCCCTGCCGAACCGCTTCTCGGCAAGGAGCGGGTCGCCGTCCGCGGTGCGCATGAGCACGGACTCGGGCGGCGCATCGAACCGGATGCGGCTTCGGAACGTGACGCCGGTGAGCAGGCCGAACCGGCCATCGGCGAAACCGGCGAGCGCGGGGTGCTCGTCGGCGACCGATCCGATGATCCCGGCGGCGTCCTCGGCCGCTGCGCTCTCCCCGACAATCTGCGTGAGTCGGCCGGGCAGCAGGCCGCCGTGCAGGCGGCCCTGACTGCTCCAGGGGGCGGACGCGGATGGAGTTGTGTGGTCGCCGCAGGTGATGAAGAGGTTGCCGCCCGCATCGACATAGTGTTCGAGTGCTTCGAGCGCCGCGGCGTTGAGCGGGCCGACATTGGCGAGCACGACCAGGGCGTGGGGCTTGAGGCGGTCGGGGGTGATCTGCTCCGGCGTCAGGGTGGTAACCTCGATCGCCGCGCGGTCGGCGGCGGGGGAGGCGACATCGGTGTTGGCAGCGAGGGCGACGCGCAGGAAAAACAGCTCGTCCTTCACCGGCACGCTCGACGGCGCGCCGTCGATGGCCAGGATGCTCGCCTTCTGCTCGACGTGGACCGCGAAGTGGCGGCGGTCGTCGGCGGTGACGGCGTCGATCACGGATTTGGCGTCGGCGGCGGGGTCGGGGCCGATCTCGACCCGCCCCGGGTGCCAGCCGGGCTTGGCGAAGCGGTGAACGAATCGCACGAGCCGGCCGCGCCCCGGCGAGACGGTGATCGGTTTGTGCGCGACGACCTGGTCATCGATAAGCAGGCGTGCCTCGATCACGCGCTCGCGACGGCCGTGATTGGTGACGAGCGCGGCGAAGGTGAAGGGCACGCCGACCATGGGGCGCGAGGTGCCGTACTGGATCGCATCAACGGAAATGTTGTCCGCCACACCACCGGCCGCCGCGTCACAGGCGACGAAGACGACGGACGTATTGAGTCCGCCGGAAACGGCTTCCCCCTCGCCGAACCCCGAGGCCTGCATATCGCTGAAGACGTAGACCTCCCTCGCGCCGGCGCCGCCCGAGCCGGCTCCGTTCTGCGGGGTTGCGGCCGGTGCCCCGATGATCTGGCGGGCCTGATCGACCGCTGAGGGGATGTCCCCGGCAAGGTCGGTAGGTTCGATCTGGCGGACCGCGTCGCGCAGCGCCTCGGCGTCGTTGCTGGGGTCGGGGAACAGCACGCGCACGCCCGACTCACGCCGCCCGGCAAGGATGAGGGTGGCCCGGTCGCCCCGGAGCGGGGAGAGGTCGTCGATGATGCGCATCGCGCCGCGCTTGGCCTTGTCGAGCGACGAGCCCTCGGCGCCGGTCGCCGCCATCGAGGCGGAGTCGTCGATCACGATCGCCACCGTGCGTTTCCCGCCCGCCAGCGCCGCCAAACCGGGCAGGCGGAAGAGCGGCTGCGCGAGGGCGAGCACGAACAGGGTGATCAGCCCGACGCGCAGGAGCATGACCAGCACGTCCTGGAACCGCGCCCTGCGGGAGGACTGCACGAACCGCTCGTCGAAGAAGCGGGTCGTGCTGAAGAGGACGTTCTTCACCCGGCGGGTGCGGCGCAGGTGCAGCAGCAGTGGGACGCCGGCGGCGAGGAGGCCGATCAGAAATAGCGGGGCGAGAAACATGGTCTTTTTACGCGGTGATTGAAGCGCGGTGGCTCAGGTAGTTGCCCAGGAACATTTCGAACGGCTCGGAGGTGTCGGCCAGGGCGTAGCCGACTTCCCGCGAGCGGCAGCCCATGCGCACGGCATCGATGTAGGCGTTGAGCTTTTTGAGGTACTCGTTGCGGAGCGTCGCGGGGTCGGCGGAGACGCGGCGGCCGGTCTCCATGTCCTCGACCTGCGTCGCATCATCAAACGGGAACTGCAGCTCGGCGCGGTCGAGCACCTGGAACACGACGACCTCGTGCCGCTTGTGCCGCAGGTGGCTGATCGATTCGAGCAGTTCGTCCGCGCCGCCCGGGCCGCTGAACAGGTCGCTGATCACCACGACCAGCGCCCGCCGCTTCATCGTTTCGGCGAGCTGGTGGAACGTGCCCGCCAGGTCGGTGTCGCCGGCGGGGCGCGCGGCCTCGAGGGTGTCGAGCACCACGCGGAGGTGGCCCTTGCCTTGGCGGGGCGGGATGTGGCGGGCGACGGCGCGGTCGTAGGTGATCAGGCCGAAGGCGTCGTGCTGCGTCTGCATCAGGTAGGCGAGGCTGGCGGCGCAGAAGCAGCCGTACTCGAACTTCGAGATTGCGCCGCTGTGGCGGTAGCCCATGGAGGCGGAGGAGTCGAGCAGCAGGTAGCAGCGGAGGTTGGTCTGCTCCTCGTATTGCTTGACGTAGAGCTTGTCGCGCTTGGCGAGGATCTTCCAGTCGAGGTGGCGGGGATCGACGCCGGGGGTGTACTCGCGGTGCTCGGCGAACTCGACGGAGTAGCCGCGGTGGGGCGAGCGGTGCTGGCCGGAGAAGAGCCCCTCGACGACGAGGCGCGCGGCCAGGCCGAGGTTGCGCAGCCGCGCGAGGGCGGCGGGGTCGAGGTATTTGGTGGGGGCGGTGGGCATGGGGATAAGAGGAGACGCTAAGCCGCGGGCGGCGGTTAGCGAGTGGGGGCGATTGCGTCGTATTCGGCGGCGGTGGGTTCGGAGACGTCTTTGAGGAGACGCTCGACAACGTTGTCGGCGTCCACCCCCTCGGCCTCGGCGTGAAAGTTGGGGATCACGCGGTGGCGCAGCACCAGCGCGGCGATCTGTCTAACGTGGTCACAGGTGACGTTGTATTCCCCCATCAGCGCCGCCCGCGCCTTGGCGGCCAGCACCAGGAACTGCACGGCGCGCGGGCCGACGCCCCATGTGATGTACTCCTTGACGAAGGCCGGCGCGAGGGCGTCGTCGGGCCGGGTGGCGCGGCCAATCTTGACGCAGTACATCGCGACGTGGTCGCTGATGGGGATCTGCCGGATCATTTTCTGTAGCGAGAGGATGTCCACCCCGCGGAGCACCTTTTCAACGAAGATTTCGCTGTCGCCCGTGGTCGCCTTGGCGATGGCGAGCTCGTCGGCGGGAGAGGGGTAGCCGACCTTGAGCATGAACATAAAGCGGTCGAGCTGCGCCTCGGGCAGGGGGTAGGTGCCCTCCTGCTCGATCGGGTTCTGCGTGGCAAGCACGAAGAAGGGCGAGGGCAGGTCGTGCGTCTGGCCGCCGGAGGTGACCTGCCGCTCCTGCATCGCCTGGAGGAGTGCGGCCTGGGTCTTGGGCGGGGTGCGGTTGATCTCGTCGGCGAGCAGGATGTTGGCGAAGACCGGGCCGGGAACGAACTTGAAGCGCCGCTCGCCGGTGGCGGGGTCCTGCTGGATGACCTCGGTGCCGGTGATGTCGGCCGGCATCAGGTCGGGGGTGAACTGGATGCGGTTGAAGTGCAGGTCGATGGCGCGCGAGATGGTCTGGACCATGAGCGTCTTGGCCAGGCCCGGCACGCCGACCATCAGGCAGTGGCCACGGGCGAAGATGGCGGTGAGCAGATCGTCGAGGATGCGGTCCTGGCCGATGATGACGCGGCGGATCTGCTGGAGCAGGTCCTCGCGGGCGCGGCCCAGCCGGGCGAGCGCGGCGGGGTCGAGGTCGGTGGGGGCGTTGGGCTGCGAGCCGAGTTTGGTCATGGATTCGGTCCTCATCGTTTGGCGGCGTAGGTCAGGATGTTCAGCGCGAGTTTTCGCGCCGAGTCGGCGTCGTAGGCGTTGGCGTAGGGGTCGTGGATGCCCTTGAGCATGCCGAGCGTGTCGTTGCGGGAATAGACGACCACGGCTCGGCGGTCGATGGTGATCGCTTCCAGTTCTGCGGGGCGGGCGGCGAGCGTGCCGGCGTCACGCATCGCGTCGATGTTGTAGAGCGAGTGGAATAACGCGTGCTCCGGCGGGACGGCTTCGAGTTTTTGATCCGGGAACAGGCGCGTGAGCATGGCACGCACCTCGCGGTCGAACTTTGCGAAGCCGGACGTGTTGTTGATGAACAGAAACCCGCCCGCCTGCAGGTGGCGGCGCAGCGCATCGAGCGCCGCGTCGTCGAGCTTCGGCTCGCTCATGCCGGTCATGATGACGATCGGCGTGTCGGCGAGCTGCTCGATCATCGGGTCGAGCGGCTTGAGGTCGTACTCCATCGGCACGCTCGTGCGCGCCGAGGCCAGACGGATGAGCTGATAGAGGGCGTTGGGGTCAGGGTTCCAGTCACCCTGGTGGCGGAGCAGGCCAAGCTTCACCGCGGCGCGCTTCTGCGGCTGGTCCCCCGTGATCAGGCGGGTCTGTGCCTGCGTCTTGGCGAAGCGTCGCTCGGCGGAGACGTAGGCGACGAGGTTGACGCCCATGCGCAGCGCGTCGCCGGGGATCATGGCCATGGAACTCGGCGCATCGGGCGCGCGGGGCCGATCGACGACGGCGGGGGCGTAGCGGCCGTCCCACCCGCAGGTCAGGTCGTACGCCGAGAGGATCACCGCCGTGCGCGCCGCGAGGTTCAGCCCGTAGAACTGCGGCGGGCCCTCGATCTTGGTCTGCACGCCCTGCTCGACGGTGAAGTAGTGCACGTTGGCGTACTGGTAGTACCCGCGCATGACCGGGTGATCGAGCTGGAGCACCTCCATGCGGCGGTCGGTGAACATCTTTTCGATTTCGGCCCGGAAGGAGGAAACGAACTCCGGGCTCCCCAGCGCGGGGTCGCCCAGCAGCGTGCCGCCGTCAAGGAGGTATTCGCGCAGGGCGTCGCGCTGCTCATCGGTGAGGGTGAACTTCTGGTAGCCGGTGATGTAGAGCAGCGGGAGCTGGCAGGGCTTGCCCGCCTTGGACATGGCGGTGATCTCGTCGATGCCGATGAGCTGATAGCCGTACCACGCGTCGAGCTGGTAGCGGACCTGGCGGAGGAGGTTGTCCACGTCGCCGGGGTTGGGCATGTAGTCCTGTGTGTCGCCGTATTTGAGCTTGCCCATGAAGAGGGGCGGGGCGGGCTCGGCCTTGGGCTCGCTGCGGCGCATCGGGGTGGCGGGGAGCGGCAGCGGGGGGAGTGATTCGGCGGAGGTCTGCCGCTGCGGGTCCTGGCGGGGCGGGGGGCCGAGCGTGCCGAGCTTGCGTTGGGCGAGCGTGGGGTGTGTCGCCGCGAGGAGAGCCATGCAGGCGCAGAGCCACGCGATGGCGCGCGCGGGGCACGCTCTCGCTGGCTGTGTCATGGCTGGGTCTCCGCCGCGGGCCGCGTTGTCGGCGCGGGCTGCTTGTGTGGTACGCCGCCGGGCTTGATCTGGATCGGATGGGTCGGCGTGCCGTCGGGGTTGATCGCGTGGACGCCCGGCTCGAACACCGGCAGGGTGATTGTACCCAGCGAGATGTCCGGATGATCCGCGGTCAACCGCAGCCCTCCCAGGTGCCGACCATATACCACCCGCACCGCTTTGTACTCCGCCTCGCGCAGCCGCTCGCGTCGTAGGGCATAGAACGGCCGTTCCTGCCACGGCACCCACGTCAGGCCTTCCGCCAACTCCCACTGCCAGCGGTCCACGCGCCATATCCACGTCGTCGCGTTCACCCCCTTGCTCTCGGTGAAGGGGCGTGTGCGCAGCCGCGTGGAGAGCACCGCGGCGTGTTCGCCGTGCCCCTGCACGTCCAGCACGATCACGCGGTCGTCGAACCCGCTGACATTGTTGCCCGCCATCTTGGCGAGGATCGCGCGCAGCGATTCCTCATCCATCGGCACGGGGTTTTCTGGGTCGCTCGGGGCGGGGACCGCGGCGTCCCAGCCTTCGAGCGTGCCGTGATCCGTCTGGATGCGCAAATCGTACGGCCCGCCGATTTCCAGCCCGTCAATGACGAAATGGTCGCCCTCGATCCGCCCCACGACCGGCTTGGCGAGCACGCCCGTCTTGGTCGGGTCGCGGAGCACAGCCCAAACTTTCGTCACCTTGGCATCGCCAGCGATGGTGCCGGAGATTGATCCCGCGTATGCGCTCGCCGCGACCAGAGCCAACACCAGCGGCGCAAGGCACGCGTGCAGGCGTTGGGTGTTGGCGGGCCGTGTTGTCTGGAAGGGGGAGTGCATTTGCAGAAAACCGCAATAACGCAACGGCGCGTGGACTCGGGCTCATCCTCATCATCAGCGTTGGTACGCGGGCAGGTAGTGCAGATAGACGGAAAGAATCAGCGAACCGAGTGAGGTGGAATAGGTTTTGGCCGGGCCGTTGTAGGCCTCCTCTTGGTAGCCCGGCCACGTGCCGTCCTCGCCCTGCGTCTTCAGCAGCAGGTCACGGATGCGCGGGTGCCAGTTGTTCCAGTCGTCGCCGCCGGCCTGGAACTCGGCCTGCATGGTGTAATAGTTTGCGTAGTAGAACCACGCCACGCCCGCGGGCAATGGGTTCTTGGCGAGATAGGCGAGCCCTTTGCCGACCTGGGGTGCATCGTGTTGACCCAGCAACTGAAGGCTCAGCGTCCCGGCGGCGCTCTGCGCGACCGATGCGGCGGGGCTCTGGTACCCGAACCCGCCATTGGGGTCGGCGACCGAGAGAACATACTTGGTCGCCCGGTCGATGGTCGATTGCGGCACGTCCAGCCGCGCGTTCTGCGCCGCCCGCAGGGCGACGATCTGCATCACCGTCACACTCAGGTCGGAGTCCTGGGAGTTGGGCATGTAGCGCCAGCCGCCCGGCGGGGCCTGCGCCTTGACGATCAGGTCCACGGCCTTCTGCACCGCGCGGTGCAGGTCGAGCGAGGGGATGAACCCATACGCCTCGATGAGCGCAAGCGTGGAGAGCGCGTGGTTGTACATGCTGTCGGGGATGTAGCCATCTGCGCGCTGCTGCGAGACCAAGTACGCCACCGCGCGATCGACCACTGCGCGGTAGGGACCGCGGCCCGGCTCGTGCCCCCGCGCCAGGAACGCCAGCAGGCAGAGCCCGCTCACCCCATTGTAGTTCTGCGCCGAGGGGAACGAGCCATCGGGCTTCTGCTGCTTGGCCAGGTAGTCCAGGGCGCGGTCGATGGCGGCCTCGACCCGCGCGGTCTCGCGGGGATCGGGCAGGAGGGTGTCGGCGGTGTCCGCGGCCCGGGCCCGCGGCATCACGCACACCGGCAGCGACGCGAGGGTCATCGCCGCGGTCACGGCGGCGACAACCATCCTGAAACCGGGCGCCGCGACTTTGTCTTGGGTTTGGTGCATTTTCAGTTCAATCCCATCAACCGGCGGATGCCCAGGTCGGTGCAGTACAGGCCCACGAGCAAAAACAGCGTGAACCAATTATCCCACAGGTCGCTCTCATAAGGGTGCGTGACCTGGATCGGTTCTTCCCGCAGGCCCCGCGCGGCCTCGATCATGTCCCACATCTCCACCATCCGCCCGCCCGTGGCGTCGGCGAGCGACCCCAGAAACTCGCGGTCCACCCCCGGCGACCGCAGTTCGCGCCCGGTGCCCGCCACGACCACCAGCGCGGTGAGCGTCTGACCGCGCGGGTCGGTGTAGGTCAGCCGGTATTGCCCCGGCTCACCCGGCTGCCACGTGCCGCGGAACTGGCCCGGCTGTGGTGTGCGGGCCATCTCGACCTTCTCCGCGTTTTTGCCGCCGGCAATCTGTAGCGTCGCCGATGTGGCGATCACGGGCTTTCCATCACTATCGACGGCGTAAAGCTCGATAGACACCTGCTCGCCCTGCCGCACCCGACGGGGATAGACCTCCATCCAGCTCTGTTTTTCGTCCCGGTTCGGGTCGCGTGCCACGTGCCGCACCGCCTGGCCCCAGAAACGGTAGAACAACTGGCTGCCGATGTTCCGACGCCAGCGGTAGGTCGAGTCCATGCCCACAAACAGCACACGCCCCCGGCCGGCGTAAGACTCGACGATCAGCGGCCGGTCCACGCCCGGCCCCTCCACGCGCGCCAGGACCGTCGCCGCGGGCAGCGCCTCGCTCGCCGCGGCCGCCCAGTAGAACTCTGGCATCCGGCTCCAGATGGCGCGGTTCTCCGTCGCGCTCTCGTAGAGCTGGAACACCGGGTGGATCGCCCCGTTGGCGGTCACCTTCATGCGGAACGGCGCGAACGCCTGCGCCTCAAGGCCCGCCGCGGGCGATGAGGCCATCCGCACCGGCAGCAGCGACCCCAGCGGCCCGGCGAGAAACTCCCGGGGCATCCCCGACACGCCCGCCTGGATGATGAGGCCCGTTCCCTTCTCACGCACGGCCCGCGCCAGCGCCTCCTGCAGCCGCGGCGGCAGCAGCACCGGCGAGATGTCGCCCAGGATCACCGTGTGGTACTCCGCGAAACCCTCCATGTCCCGCGGCAGACCCGCCCGCGCCGGAATCTCCGGCGGCAGGATGCCCGCGGCCAGCAGCGGCGCCTCCACGACGATCTTCATGTCCAGGCCGGTGTCGCGGCGCAGCGCGAAGTCAAGAAACCTAAAGTCCCAGCGCGGCCAGCCCTCGAGGTAGAGCACGCGCTTCCGCAGCTTCTCGACGTCGATCGTCAGGTTTCGTTGGTTGTTGTCTTTCACTACCTCCTCGGGCGCCGCATCCACAGCCACCGTCAGCGCCGTTTCCCCCGGCACGTCGGCGGGGAAGACCAGTTGCACGTGCTGACGCTCCTTCGACGAGAGGGTGAGCGGCTTATCGTCGAGCACCTTTCCCGCCGCGTCTTGCAGCTTCACGTGCACCAGCCGCCCGTCGAACCCCGAGGAGTCAACCGTCGCCAGCACCGTCACGCGGTCGCCCTGCGTTGCCTGCGCCGGGGCGATCACGTCGGCCACGGCGACGTCCACCGGTTCGCTCATCGGCCCCGCCGCGACCGCGAGGATCGGCGTCGGCTTCACGCTCTTCTGCTCGCCGGTCCGGGCCGACAGCCGGCCGACCAGCGTCATCGGGTCCACGCCCGTGGTCCACCGCCCGTCGCTGGCCAGCACGACGCCCGCCAGGCGTCGCCCGGCCGCGTCGTCGATCGCACGCTCGATCGCCGCGCCCAGGTCGGTCTCCTCCGTGATCGGACCGGTCAGCGGTGTGACGGCTTTCCCGTCCCACGCCACCGAGCGCACCGTCGCGGCCACGCGGTAGGCGCGCACGTCGAACCACTCCGACCAGCGGTCAAGCGTCTCTTCTTTCTTATGCGCGAGAATCGTCTCGATGGCAGCCAACCGGGTCTGCGCGGAGATGGCGCGACGCGCCTCCGCATCTAGCTTGGACTTCTCACCATTGACCGGCAACTCAATACGGCCTTGGGCGTATCCGATGCGGGGGAGTTCTATGTCCGAGAGCGATCCCAGCGGCAGGCGCATGCTCGCCGACTCATCGAGGATCACCGCCAGCACCGGTTTTTGTTTCGAGGTCTCCTCGACGCGCAGCATCGGCCCGCCGAGCACCACGATCAGCACGAGCAGCACCAGTACGCGGCACGCGCTGAGCGTCCAGCGCCATACGGCGGGGATGTAGGGCAGGCTCCGCTTGTGCCTGAACACGATCCACGCCGCCGCCAGCGGCAACAAAACCAGGCCCGCGACGAGCCAGCCCGGCCTGGCCCAGAGCAGTTGGGCACGGTCCAGCCGCGTGAGGACGTCCTGGCCGATGCCCAGCGATCGCAGCAGAGAATCGATCACTTGGCGTCCTTGCTGAGGCTGCGGTAATAGGCGTCGATGAAGGTCTGGTACGCCTCGGGGCCGCGCTCACGCATGCCCTGGATGAGCGGTTCGCGTAAACGCGGCGGCAGGCGGTAGATCGCAACCGCACGGGGACCCAGGTCGCCGGGGGCGAAATCGAGGATCGCGCCGCCCGTGGGTGATTGCGAGCCCGGACGGCCTCCCGTGAGGGAAGTCCCACCCGGCTGCTGCGACCCGGAGGGCTGACCCGTTGTGCCCTGCGATGAGGCGGCACGCAGGGCCTCCTGTTTCGACGACGCGGCACGATCGCCGGCGGACATCGCACGCCGCACGGCCTCGGACGAGAGCGCCCGTGATAGCGCCGACGCCATCTGTGCCGCATCCTTGGGCGGGGAGCCCCGCATCTGCTGAGCCTGGCGGTCGAGTTCCGACGCGAGTTGCTTGACCTGCTGTCGCGCCGATTCGAGCTGCCGCTGACGGTTCGATATCTGCCGGGCCATTTGACGCTGGTGGCTTCCGAGCGACTGGCGCGGGGTCTGTGGCGATTGCTGCTGCGTACCAGCGTCAGACGGTTGGCCGCCGCTCTGCGACTTCGGCGGGCTGTTCGGGTCCGATTCTTGCCCCGCCCCCTTGGACGAGGAGGAATCCTCACTCTCTTCCTGTTCGTTGTGGTTCGGCCGCTCGGGTTTGCGAGGTTTATCGCCGCCGGCTTCCGGGTCGCTTTCGACAGGCCGCTTGTCGCGGTCCTCCCAGTGCGGGTCTTCTTCCAGCTTCGATCGGATCACCGGCTCATCCATCGGGCGGTCCCACCAGTCGGGGTCCTTCTCGGGTTCCGCGCCGCCGGCCGCGCCGGCCTCCTTTTTCTTGGGGTCCGGCGTATCCGCTTCTTTGGGTGGCTTGGCTTTTTTGGTCTGGCCGGGGGCCTCCCACGGCTCCGGCGGCATTTCATCGTTCTCCATGGCACGGCCGGCCATCTGATCCGCGAGCAGGTTCCGATCCTCTTCCATTGCGCGGATCGCCTCCGCGTCGAAGGCGCTCTGGTCCTGGGAGACGTCGCCCATCTCCGAGGCCGGCGCCTTCTCGGCACGCTCACGCAACTGATCGAGTTCTTTCTTCAACTCATCCAACCGGTCGCCACGCTCGCCCAGCGCCTCGGCAAGCTGGTTCATCTTCGACAGCGCCCGCGACGCCTCCAGGTCCGCCAGAAGCGCCGACATCTCCTGCTGCGACTCGTTCGGGTTGTTCTTGAACGACTCCCTTGCCTTGGCCAGGTCCGACAGCTCACGCTGGAGCTGTTCCAGTTTCCGCCGCTGGTCCTGCGTCAGGTCCCGCATCTGCACCGAGCGGCCCAGCGCGGCCGCCTCCTGGAAGGCGCGGTCGATGTCCTCCATCTTGGCGATGTCTCGCACCTGCTTGGCGATGTTCTCCATCGCCGCAATCTCGGCGGGGATGGCCGTGGGAGACTTCGCGGCGTCGCGCGCCGCCTCCTCGATCTTCTGGGCCATCCTGAGGGCGCGCTCGCGCTGCGCGGCGAAGTCGTCGTCGAGTTTCGCCAGGTCCTTGCGGTTCTCATCCCCCAGGGCGTCGATGCGTCGCTTGTGGAAGGCCCTGATCTCCTCGGGTGACATTGTGGAGCGATCGTCCTTCACGAGCCGGTCATGCTTGAACTCGGGGGCGGGCTTCTTTGCGGCATCGGGCAGACGGGCCACGGCATCCACCGCGGCGCCGGCGAGCTTCGTTTGTGCACCGATCAGGTCGGCCAACCCCTCGATCAGCGGTTTGAGCGGCGGGGCGGGGGCGGCGGCATCCGCGGGAGGGGCGATGTTCGGCGCGACGAGGGCGAGCCGGTAGCTCTCGCTGCGGGCCACCTGCCCCTTGCGGTCGCGCGCAACGATCCGGTACTGCGTCGCCTGGCCGGGCGTGACCTGCATCGCGGTGGGGTCGAGCGAGTTGAAGAGGAGTTGGCTGGGTTCGGGCTTGTCGAAGTGCGCGATCCAGCGGGTTTCCGCCGGCTTGGCGGGATCGGGGCCGTACTCGACGCCGATGTCCGCCAGGCCGTAATCGTCGAACGCGCGCACCATCAGTGGGATCGGCTCGGGCTGGGTGAGGGTGATGTTCTGGGCCGGCTTTTCGACCAGCAGTGTCGGCGGCTGATCGGGAACCCCCGCGAAGGGGATGGGCTTCATCGCCGGGTTGGGGTCGTTCCGGCTGTTGACGAATTCCAGTGAGAAAAGGCCGTCGTGCTGCACGGGGATCGAGCCGACCCACTCCACGCCCCGTTTCTCCATGGAGATCGACTCGCCGGGTTCGAGGGTCTGCTCGGTGACGGTTTCGGTGCGGCGCTCGAGGTTCCCGGCGCGGTCGAAATAGACACGGCCTCCGTCGGTGCTGATCTCGATCCCGCTGAGCACCACCGCCGCGCCGGGGCGCGAGCCCAGCAGTGTCGCCACCGGAATCTCGATCCGTTTCCACTCACCGGCGGCGGGCAGCGCGCCCAACTCGATCCTGGTTTCGCCCGGGCGCGGCTTGTCCTGCGTGGATCGCCACACGGCCGTGTACGGCTTGTCCTGCACGGTGAGCCTGATGGAGATGCTTTTGGGCAGGTCGTCGGGCTCGGTGAAGACGTACATAAAAAACGAACTGTCGGGCTGCAGGCGGGCGCGGTAGAGGCGCGTGGTGAAGCCGAACGGTTTGCGCGACCAGTGCGGGGCGCAGGCGCGGGCGCCGCTGAGGACGTGGTCCGCCGTCCAGTTCCACGTGCCCGAAACCTCGGCGTCAACAGGCACGTCGTCGTCGAACCAGACCGTCTCGCGGTCGCGCTCGACTTGTTTCGTGCTGCTGACGGCCTTGTACATCCGCACGCGGCCGCTCACCGGTTCGCCCGACACCAGCGCGGCGACCTGAATCGTTGATCCCTGCGGGGCGGAGATCGGCGCGTCGATGCGTTCGATGGGGTGTGGGGCGGGCACGCCCATGTAGTCGGGCCAGCGCACGCCCAGGCCAAGCTTTTCGACGATCGGTCGGCGGAGCATCGTCACGCGGTGCACCGGCGTCCACGTCCCGCCGCCCTCGATCTGGTACTCGCACGATTCGTTCACCGCCGAGATGGTGAACGCGGGCTGGGCGTGGTCGTCGGGCGGCATCGGGTATCGCTGCCAGACGCCGCTGAGCGTGCGGAGGCGCACCGTGAGCGTGGCCGGTCCGCCGCGGTCGAAGCGTGCATGGATCAGAGCGGGTTCGCCCTGGAGGATTTCCGCGTCGCCGGGGAGGGCGGTGTACCGCACCCACGAGGCGGGCGGGATCGGGGCGGTGGGGTGGAGCAGGCGTGAGAGGGCGGTGGTCGCGCGGTCCTGGAGCAGCGCGTAGGAAACCGCCGCGAGGAGGAGCAGCGCGGCGAGCATCACGGCCGCCGCGCGGAGTGCCCCGCCCTCGACGACGCGTCCGACCCGGAAGTCGGTCAGCCGCTGCGTGGTTTGTTCCATCAGGCGGCGGACAAAGGCCGGGTCGCGCGGCGGGGCGTGCGGGTCGCCGTTGCGGCGGATGTCCAGCGCGGTGACGAGCCTGCTGTGGATGCCCGGCATGGTGCGCTCGATGAGGAACGCGGTGTGCTGCTCATCGGGCCGGTGGTACAGCGGGCGGAGGAGGAAGAAGAACAACGCGACCGTTGCGACGCCGATGCCCAGTGAAAACGCGATGACACGGCCCGCCACCGGGAGCGGCCACACGAGGTCCAGCGCCACGGCCGCCACGACCCACGCGAGAATCGCCGCGAAGAACCAGCAGGCCCCCGTCCAGAGCGCCCGGCGCAGCAACGCTCTCCGCGTCTGGTCCACGACCTGGGCGATGCGGCGCGACTGGATGTCGGCGTAGTTTTCCATCGCTCCCTGGCTCATCGCTTGTCACTCCCGAGCGACCGAGGCCAGGTATTCTTGGCTTGCCCCGCGGGTGTTTCTTTTTGGACCGGCACCTGCCACGGCAGGCGGAAGAGCGAGGCCCAGCGTGACCTGCTATCGAGACCCGATGATTCCTCCGGTTTCCGCGTGTCGGGCTTCAGCGTCGAGAGCGCGAACTCCAGCCCGATGACGACGAACATCGCGATGATCAGCGTCCGCCAGAGCTCGCTGCGGCGCGAGAGCTCGCCGGCGAAGACGGGGTCGTTGGGCGAGCCTTTGAGATAGACCACCTTGGCGGGGCGGAGCAGGTCGTTGAGTCGCTCCTGCTTCAGCGGTGCGAAGTCCGACGGCATGACCTGCAGGTTCACCGACCAGCCCTGCTCGACGCGGTCTGGGGCCCCGGGTGTGTTGGGCTGCACCCTGAATAAGTAATCGCCCGGTTGCTCCGTGGTCAGCGCCGCGCCGACGAGCTGCGTCCCGGAGCGGTGGAGGGCGACGGGCGACGATTTTCCCGCCGGATCGATCGCCTCGGCGCGGGCCTCGGACCAGCGTGAGGTGATGTAAATCGGCGCCGGCTCGCCGGGCTGCACGGAGGGGGGCGAGGTCAGGCCCGGGGCGCGGCGGAGATACGCCACCGAGCGCAGCATCATCGGCACGAACTCGGGCTTGAGCGGCAGGCTCGACCAGTCCGGCGTGGCGGCGAAACCGGCGACGAGCATCCGCCCCTCGCCGACCGGCATATCGACGAGCATCGGCGTGCGATTGGGGAGACGCATCAGCACCGCGGCGCGCGGGCGGTCCTCGCCGTTGTTTGAGACCGTCGGCACGTTGATCGGGAACCAGCGGAAGACGCGCGCCGTCGCGAAGAACTCCACGCCCGGCTCGTTGAACGCGGCGAGGATGGGGTGCGAGAGGTCGATCGCGGTGAACGGCTGGAAGAGCGACTCGCGGTCCGGGTCGCCGACCGGCGGGAGGTAAGCGAGGTTGTGGGGCTTACGCGGGTCGAACGGGCCGGTGTTGCCGACATCAAATAGATAGGTCTGGTAGGGAACGGGATCGACCGCGGGCCCGGGCAGGACGAAGAGCCCCCCGCCGTTATCCACGAAGCGGCGCAGGCGCGTGCCCAGCGTCGCATCCAGCGGCACGTCGGAGAGCAGCACCACGTCGGCGGCGTCGAGCATCGCGTCGGTGAGCGTGGTGTACACCACGCTGCTCACGTCCAGCGCCTGCGCGATGGCGCGTTCTTCCGTGGCGCCGGTTCTGGCCTCGAGCGGTGAGGCGAGCGCCGCGCGGATGAAGAGATCGGGCGGCTCGGCGGGGGGCGGCGGGTAGGCGGGCGTGACCACGAGGACCTTGAGCTTCGGGTCAACGTTGAGGGTGAAGTGGTACACGTTGTCGGCGGCGAAGGCGTCGTCCTGGAGCTGGAACCGCCCGCGGATCACGCCGGGTTTCGTGGGCGTGACGGTGATGGTGCGCGTGGTTTTCTGGCCCGGCTGGAGGGAGATGCCGGTCTGGGAGACCTGCTGATTATCGAGGAAGACGGAGAGCGCGGTGTTGACGGGGGTTTCGCCGGCGGTGTGGGCGATGACGGCCTTGAGGATGACGGGCAGGCCGACGAGGCTGCGGCCGGCGCGGGGCGGGTCCCCGGTCATGGAGAGGTTGGTGACGGGCTGGGTGGAGCCGACGTCGAGGATGACCAGGCGGTTGTCGTCGCCGATACGCTGGGTGACGGGGTGGCCGGCGAGGCCCTCCCAGGCGCGCTGGTTGGCCTGGGTGACGACGCAGGCGAGGCGTGTGGCCCGCTGGCGGTTGGCGAATACCTCGTCGAGCGCGGCGGCCATGTTGGCGGGGCCGGAGGCGGGGGTGATGCCGGCAATCGCTTCGAGGATGGGTTTTTTCTCGGAGGCGGGGCGGGTGAGCAGAGTACGCGGCTTATCGGCGGCAACAACGACCGTGACGCGGTCATCAGGCGAGAGGCTGTTGAGCAGTGACTCGGCGGCGGAGCGGGCGCGCTCGAGGGCGGTGGTGCCGCCGGAGCGCAGCCCCATGGCGGCGCCGGCGTCGATCACCAGGGCGACCTCGCGCCCGCCCTGGCCCGTGAGCCAGTGGAAGCTCTGCGTCATCGGCCGTGCGAGCATGAGGATGATGAGCGCGACGAACGCCGTGCGCAGCAGCATGAGGAGGAACTCCAGCAGCTTCACGCGGCGGCGCTGCTGGATGTAGCTGTCCATCAGGAAGCGGAACGTGCTCAGCTCCACGGTGCGGAGGCGGTGCAGCGTGATCAGGTGCAGGATGATCGGCACCAGGGTGAGGGGCAGGAACCAGAGGAACCAGAGGTGGACCATGGCGTGGGACGACCCTTATCGGGTGCGGCTCCGCTTCTCAAGGAATCCGCTGAGCATTTTCTCGTATGGAGCGTCGGTCGGGGCGAACTGGTAGGTCACGTTCCGCTCGTAGCAGGCGCGTTTGATGTCCGTGAGGAATCGCTGCAGGCGGTCGAGGTATTTCTGGCGAACGTGCTTGGGGTTGGCGATGAGGCTGCCGGTGCCCTCGGCGTCTTTGAACCGGGTGAGGCGCTCGTAAGGAAAATCGAGCTCTGCGCGGTCCATGACGTGGAAGACCAGCACCTCGTGGCGGTCGTGGCGGAAGTGCGCCAGGCCGTCGGCGATGGAGTCCACGCCGTCGAGCAGGTCGCTGATGAGGATGACCATGCCGCGGCGCTTGATGCGTGCGGCGATCTGGTGGAGCACGGGGCCGATCGCGGTGTCGTCGCGCGGGTCGGTGTCGCGCATGAGCTCGGTCATGCGTCGGAAGTGCGTGGGCGTGGTGTGGGGCGGGAGGAAGTGGCGGACGCGGCTGTCGAAGAGGGTGAGGCCGACCGCGTCGTTCTGGCCGAGCATGAGGTAGGCCAGCGCGGCCGCGAGCGTGGCGGCGTAGTCGTACTTGCTCGTCTCGCCCGACTTGAACTGCATGGAGCGCGACGCATCGAGGAGGATGTTGCAGCGGAGGTTGGTCTCTTCCTCGAAGAGCTTGACGTAGTACTTGTCGGTCTTGGCGAGCAGTTTCCAGTCGAGGCTGCGGATCTCATCGCCCAGCGTATAGGGCCGGTGGTCGGCGTATTCGACGCTCGACCCGAAATAGGGGCTGGGGTGGCGCCCGGAGAGAAACCCCTCGACCACCTGCTTGGCGACCAACTCCATGCGGGAGATCAGGGCGAGCTTCTTGGGATCGATGAGGCGGTTTTCAGCCACGGGGTTTGGCCTCCCGGTCGGAGGGGGGTGCGGCCGCCGCACAGAGGCGGAACCCGACGAACCACGTCACAAGCCCCAACGGGATGAGCAACAGGAAAAACCAGGGGCGGTCGTTGAACCAACTGCTCTCGACGCCCCGGGTGCGGAATATCGCCAGCGATCCGCCGACGGTGAGGACAAGTCCGGCGAACTTCAGCGCCTGGCCCGTGATGAGACGGTTGGATTCCGCCATGGGGGCCTCGATCAGTCGGCGTCGGGGAGAACCTCGGTGAGCCTGCCGATGATGTCGTCGGTCGAGACGCCCTCGCTCTCGGCGGAGAAGTTGGTCACGACGCGGTGCCGGAGCACGGGCTTGGCGAGCGAACGGATGTCGTCGATGGAGACATTCGTCCGGCCGTCGAGCAACGCGCGGGCCTTGCCGCCCAGGAGCAACGCCTGGCATGCGCGAGGCCCAGCGCCCCAGGTGACGTACTGCTTCACGAAGTCCAATGCCTTCTCCTCGCGCGGCCGGGTCGCGCGCACGAGCCGCACCGCGTATGACGCAACCGGCCGGGCGATGATGACGCGGCGCACCACCTGCTGCATCTGGATGATCTGCGCCTTGTCGATCACGGGCTGCAGCGTCTCGGCGCGCTTGCCCGTGGTGGAGAGGGCGATCTCGATCTCTTCGTCGAGGTTGGGGTAGTCCACCTTGATCTTGAACATGAAACGGTCGAGCTGTGCCTCGGGCAACGGATATGTGCCCTCGGACTCGATCGGGTTCTGCGTGCCCAGCACGAAGAACGGCTTGTCGAGCGGGTAGGTCACGCCCGCGGTGGTGACGTGGTGCTCCTGCATCGCCTGGAGCAGCGCGGCCTGCGTCTTGGGCGGGGTGCGGTTGATCTCGTCGGCGAGGATCATGTTGGCGAAGAGCGGACCCTTGACGAAGCGCATGTGCCGCCGGCCGGTCGCGTGGTCCTCTTCGAGGATCTCGGTGCCGGTGATGTCGCTGGGCATGAGGTCGGGGGTGAACTGGATGCGGCCGAAGCTCAGCGAGAGGAGTTGGGAGAGGCTGGAGATCATCAGCGTCTTGGCCAGGCCGGGCACGCCCTCGAGGATGCAGTGCCCCTCGCAGAGCAGGCCGAGCATGAGCAGGTCCACGACGTCCTTCTGGCCGACGATGACGCGACCCATCTGGGCGAGCAGGTTCTTGTGCGCGGCGGCGACGAGGTTGGCGGCCTCCAGGTCGGCGGGGTCGGGCTGGGCGGGGTGTGTGCTGACCGTTCGGGTCATGCCGACATCTCCGTGATTCAAACCGGCCGCGGCGGTGCGGCCGGAAGGGGCTGAACAACAATAGGCCGCCACCGTAACAGGCGGGGCGCAGGGGTTCAATCACACGTCATGTGGTGACGGCCGGCACGTGGTTGGCGACGCGGCGGGAGCCATCAAAGGCGATGCGCGGCCACTCCTGGTACTGCCACTTGGTCGAGGCGTGGGGGATGTAGTGGTTCGCCATGACGTGGCGGAATGAGCCGGGCTTGAGGATCGTGCCGCCGCGGTGGATGAGCTTGCCGTCGAAAAGAACGAAGTCGCCTTTGGAGGCGATAACGGGCACCTCGGGCGCGCCGTTGGTTACGTAGAGCTTGTCCACCGCGCCGTTGTAGTGATCGCCGAACATCGGCGAGAGCTCGCCGTTGGGCTTGCGGAAGTCTTCCATCGTGAGCAGCCGTCCGCGGTTGGAGCCGGGCTGGACGTAAATCGTGCCGTTCTCCGGCCCGACCTCGGTCATGGCGATCCAGGCGGAGAAACAGTCGGGCAGGTAGTACTGGTCCTGGTGCCGGCCCTGCTGTGAGCCGACCCAGAAGTACATCGTCTGCACCGCATCGACCGCGCCGCCGCAGGCGTCCTCGAGGTAGCCGCGCAGGCGCGGGTCGATCAGGAGGTTCATCGCCAGCGGGTCGTAGAGGTGCTGGTTGAATGTCCGGCCCCAGTTGTTCGGATCGCGCGGCTCGAAGCCCGCGATCTTCTCCCGCCCCGCGTGCAGGTCCATCATGTGCTGCACGAAGGAATCGCACTCGGCGTGGGAGAAAACGCCGGGGATGAGGACGAATCCGTCGCGTCGGTAGGTGGCGAGTTGGTCGGGGGTGAGGTGGTTCATGGCCGGGAGTTATTTCGCCTTCGCGGTCTTCCGCGGCTTCTCGCCCTTCGCCGCCGCGCCGCTCTTGGCACGCCCCGTATCGCGCACCATCTTGACATCCCCGCCGACGATCGTCGCCGCCGCGCGGCCGGTGACCTTCCAGCCGTGGAACGGGCAGTTGCGGCTCTTGCTCTTGAAGTCGTTGGCGTCGATCGTCCATTCCTCTTTGGGGTCGATGATCGTGACGTCCGCGTCGGAGCCGACCGAGAGCGTGCCCTTGTTGCCGGGCAGGGGGCAGAGGCGTGCGGGGTTGACGGTCATCATGGCGAGCATGGCGGGCCAGTCGATGGTGCCGGAATCGATCAGCGCGCGGATGTAGAGCGGCAGGGCGGACTCGAGGCCGATGATCCCGTAGGGGGCGGCGGCGAACTCAAGTTCTTTTTCCTGCTGAGTGTGCGGGGCGTGGTCGGTGGCGAGCACGGTGATCGTGCCATCCTTGATGCCGGCGAGGATCGCCTCGATGTCGCGCCGCGTGCGGAGCGGCGGATTCATCTTGTAGTTGGGGTCGTACGTAGCGCAGGAGTCTTCGGTGAGCAGCAGGTGGTGGGGGGAAGCCTCGGCGGTGACGTGCGCCTGGCCGAAGAGATCGGCGCGGGCGCGGCGGATCATCTCGACGCTTCCGCCCGAGGAGAGGTGCTGCACGTGGTAGCGGCAGCCGATGTTCTGGCTCAGGTTCAGGAGGATGTCGCGCTGGATCATCGCCTCCTCGGCGACCCGCGGCCAGCCGGACAAGCCCAGCCGCGTGGCGAGCGAGCCTGCGTTCATCACACCGCCGCCCAGTTCCGGGTCCTCGCAGTGCTGCATGAGCACCTTGCCGGTCATGGCGATGTAGGTCAGCGCCTTGTTCATCACCGAGGCGGAGGCGACGCCCACGCCGTCGTCGGTGAACCCGACGGCCCCGCTGGCGGCCATCAGCGCGATCTCCGCCAGTTCCTTGCCCTCGCGGCCCTTGGTGATCGCGCCGACCGGATAGACGTTGGCCAGGTTCGTCCGCTCCGCCTGCCGGTAGATGAACTCGACGCGCGAGTCGTCGTCGAGCGCGGGCTTGGTGTTAGGCATGCAGCAGATGCTGGTGAACCCGCCGTTGACCGCGGCGGCGGCGCCGGTGGCGACGGTCTCTTTTTCTTCCTGGCCCGGCTCGCGCAGATGGACGTGGATGTCGATCAGCCCCGGCGAGACGATGCAGCCCGAGGCGTCGATCACGGCGCCGGTCGGCTTGGTGACTTTCCCTAATTTGGTGACCCTGCCGCGTTCGAGAACGAGGTCGGTCACCTGGTCGATCTGGTTGGCGGGGTCGATGACGCGCCCGCCCTTGATGGTCAGCGTGGGCATGGGCGTAGCTTACCGCGCTGCGGAAAGACGTGGCGGGGCGTCACGGCTTGGCGCCGCGCTTGCGGAGCGACTCGATGTATTCAGAGCGTAGCCGGTTGGATTCGCGGATGCGGTCGTACAGGCCGACATAATGCGCCCGGTGCTGGGCGAGCACGTAGAGCACCACCGTGACCAGCAGGTAGGCCAGTAGCGCGAGGATCGGCCAGACCGTGAGCAGTGCGTTGAGCGGCATCCATGAACCTATCGGCTCGGCGCGGCGTAGGTCTTCAAGAGGCGCCAGCGCGTCACGCTTTTGAGGTGCGGGTGTAACGGAGGTGACGCGTTTGAGGCCGCGTTGTCTCGTGCCCCACCGGCGTTGGATTGTTAGACTCCCCTCGCCATGCAACCCTTCGGGCGGACCACTTTTCGACTGACAACCCTCATCGCCCTGGCGATTGTCTTCATCGCCCGCACCTCGCTCGCGCAGGTCGGCGCCGTGACGCTCACGGTGGAGCCCGATCAGGTCGGTCTGGGCGGCATGATGAGACACGGGGGGTGGACGCCCGTCCGTCTCACCCTCGTCAACTCCTTCGCGCAGCCCCTCCAGGTCGCCTGCCGGTGGATCATCAACGACGCCGACGGCGACGTCGTGCTGGACCAGCGCGTGGTCACGCTCTCGGCGCAGCGCACGCAATCGGTATGGCTCTACGCGGCGGTCCCGATGGCCGAGGTGCGCCAGGCCCACGACTGGGTGATCCACGTCGTCGACACGCACAGCGGCCGGCTGATCGCGTCGCAGGTGATCGCGCCGACCAGAACGGTGCCGACGACGACGAAGGTGGTGGGCGTGACCAGTTCCCTCACGCTGGGCCTGCAGGGGTTCGGCGATGAGCCTTACACGCACCACGAGAGGATAGAGTTCCTGCGCGGCCTAGCCCCGGCGGAGATGCCCGACCGCTGGTTCGGCCTGTCGCTGCTGGACGAGTTGATCTGGACGCCCGACGCCGGCACGCTGGGCGACAAGACCGCCGGCGACCCCAATAACCCCGCCATCAGCCCCGAAACGCGCAGCGCCATCATCGAATGGGTCCGTCGCGGCGGCCACCTCGTCATCGTCATGCCCGGCATCGGCGAGCCCTGGTCCACCTCGCCCTTCAAGGAACTGCTCGGCCATGTCCAGACGCACACCGTCACCGACGCCACGCCGCCCGCCTGGCTGGGCGAACCGCTCTCCGATACCACGCTCAAAGTGGACATGAAGATTTTCGATCCCGGTGACGACCCGGTCACCGCGGCCGCCGTTCTGCTCTCCGACGAGCAGGGCAGGCCGCTGGTCGTCGTCCGCCAGCACGGGCTCGGGTGCGTCACGCTCCTGGGGGTTGACGTGACCGATCCCCGCTACGTACGCATGGGCTTGCCCAGTGGCCGGGTCGGATTGTGGCACCACGTCTTCCACTGGCGCGGCCCGGTCTTCACCAAGCGATACATCGAGGCGGAACTCAAGAACTCGCACCTGATCAACCCGGCGCTGCGCCGCTATGTCCCGATCGACGACTTCCTCAGGGTGAAGCTGGCGATGCGCGAGACGGCCGTCGTCCCGCTGACGCTGGCGGCGATGTTCTTCATCAGCTACTGGTTTTTCGCCGGGCCGGTCGGGTTCATGGCGCTGAAAAAGCGGGACCTTTCGCGGCACAACTGGGCCCTCTTCGCGGTGGTGACGGCGGTGTGCAGCGTGCTGGCGTGGGGCGGGGCGTGGCTGCTGCGGCCCTCCTCCGCCAAGATCGCTCATTTCTCCATCGTCGATATCGACGCGCCGACGGGGCTGGTGCATGCGCACTCGTGGGCCTCGGTTTTCGTGCCCAGGCATGGGCTGGTCGAGATGACCCTGGGCGACCCCGATCAGGTGGACAACCGCAACACCATCGCGTCCGTCGGCGTGTCGGAGAACCAGGACACGTCCGGCTTCCTCGACACCCAGCGCTACACCGTCGATTCCGCATCACCACACCGCCTGGTGGCGCCGTTCCGCTCCACCGCCAAACAGGTGGAGCTCGACTACCTCGGCCGGGCCGAGACCCTTACGACGCGCGACGGGAAAAAGTGGGGCGTGCCGTCGGGCGAATTGAAGCTCGTCAACGGCTGGCCCGAGGGCAAGCTGACCCATCACCTCCCAGGCACGCTGCGTGACGGCCTGGTGATCTACCAGCCGGCGGACGGTCGCGAGCCGTGGGTCTGGCGATTGAAGGAGTGGCCCGCGGGCAAGGCGATCGACCTGAGGCCGCTGTCGCAGCCGGACCGCCTGGTCATCGCGCCCATCAAGGACAGCGACCCGTGGAACGGCTACCTGGGCATGCTGGCCGCGATGAAGGTCGGCGGCGAGCAGCAACCAGCCGAAAAAACGCCGGTGCTGATCCCCACCGACCGCCTGATCCGCTCGATCGAGGTGCTCTCGCTGTTTGACACGCTGCCGCCGCCGCAGTTTGTGTTCGACGAAAAAGAGGGGGGCAACGGCTTCCTGATGGGCGGCATGTCACCCATCGCCTACCGCCGCGCACCCGGGCGGCCAATGGACATTACGCGTATGCTCGGCCTCCGCCGCGTCATCATCATCGGCCACCTCGAGGGCGGCGAACTGCCAGCCCCGCTGGACGTGGACGGCCGCCGCCTCCCCGCCCACCGCGACAGTTGGACCGTCGTGCGTTGGATCAGCCCCGTGCTCGACTGAACACACCCGTAACCCCACGGACACACGCCCCATGGCGATGATCCAGACCCACAACCTCACCAAGACCTACGGCCAGCTCGTCGCGCTCTCCGACCTCAACCTCGCCATCGAGAAGGGGGAGTGCTTCGGCTTCATCGGCCCCAACGGTGCGGGCAAGACCACGGCGTTTAATTTGATTACCGGCGTTTACAAGCCTACCGAGGGCGATATCCGTTTCCTCGGGAAATCAGTTTCCGGAAGAAAACCGTACAAGATCACTGCCCGGGGAATTGCACGGACGTTCCAGAATATCCGGCTCTTTAGCTCGCTCTCGGTGTTCGACAATGTCCGGGCCGCCTGCAATATGCATTTGCGCCACGGGATTTCCCATGCGCTCTGGCGCGGGAGTGCGTTTGAGCAAGAGGAGAAGGAGGTTGAAAGCACTGCCAGCGAGTTGCTGGAAATTTTCCGGTTGGAACACTTGCGCGATGTTCAGGCAACCGGGGTGCCGTATGGCGATCAGCGGCGGCTGGAGATTGTGCGGGCGCTGGCCACGCGGCCGAAGTTGCTGTTGCTGGATGAACCCGCCGCCGGGATGAACGCGACGGAGAAAGAGGAGTTGATGCGGCTCATCCGGTTCACCCAGGAAAAATTCAAGCTGTCCGTGCTGCTGGTCGAGCACGATATGCGCGTGGTGATGGGGATTTGCCAGCGGATCGTGGTTCTCGATTACGGGATCAAGATTGCCGAGGGGACCCCGGCTGATGTTCGCAAGGATCCGAAGGTGATTGAAGCGTATTTGGGCGAATAAAGAACTGAGCCATGCTTGAAATCCGCAACTTAAACGTCAATTACGGGTCGATTGGTGCAATTCACGGGATCAACATCGACGTGCCCAAGGGGCAGATTGTTACGCTGATCGGCGCGAACGGAGCGGGGAAGTCGACGACATTGCGTGCCATTTCTGGAATCGTGCGGGCTCGCGAGGGAAGCAGCATTCAGTTTGACGGCCAGGAGATCGCGGCGCTTCCGCCGCATAAAATTGTGGAACGCGGGCTCTGCCATGTTCCGGAAGGGCGTATGATTTTTGCGAATCTGACGGTGATGGAGAATCTGCTTTTGGGTGCCTACCGGCGGAAGGACAAGAAGGCGTTTCCAAATGACCTTGAATATATTTTTGCGATTTTCCCACGTTTGAAGGAACGGCAAAAGCAAAGCGCGGCGACGCTCTCCGGCGGGGAGCAGCAGATGA
>JAIOPN010000066.1 GCA_021413865.1 Planctomycetota bacterium
CGAGCAGACCATCGGCTGGCTCAAAGAGTGTCGCCGCATCGGCACACGCTTCGAGAAGCTGGCCATCAACTTCCTGGCGATGATGAAACTGGCGATGATTCAACGCACCCTCAAGATCGTGTTTTCAGACAGAGCCTAGTCCGTATCGCCTCTCGAGCTGCACGCTCGATGGCCTGGAGTTGCGCGAATGGTAGCCCAAGACTGTTGAGTGAAACGTGATTACGAGTGTCAGAGATATGGAGCAGCGACTTGTCGTGGTACTCGTTCACTCCCTGTGTAACTACCGCGTACACCTTCAGGTTGAGTTCACTCTGGAATGCATCGGCGATCTTCGGTATTAGCTGAACCAGCGACTCTGGCTCGTAGGAATAAGCGATGTTGCTGTCGTACTGACCAACAAACCAGTTGCTCTTGAGCAGTAGAGTATCGGCGAAGCTTACGAATGCAATGCCTGGACTTGTAGCAGCAATCGCATCGATTCGGCTTCGAAGCTGCATCAAGCTATTACTTCTAAGTAGGCCGTTTGCCAAGGCGGCTTTGACCTCAATAGCGTCAACTAGGGCGAATGCGGAATATGGCCGTAGATGTAGGCGAGACAGCCATGGGCTTTTGACAAAGATGCGGGTTTTTTCGCTGGAAGTCCTGCAGTTCACGCATGTGACGAACGCCTCGCGTGGCAACAACACCAGCACCTCGTGGAATCGATCATGACAATTTGGATACCAAGAGATTTCTAGCGATGACGAATCAATGCGCCTTACTGCCGCATGCGTGATGTAGCCAACATCGCGATAGTCCCTCCCCTCAAACATATCGACGAGGGCAGCCTCATACGCGGAGAGCCAGCGGTCGTCCATCAAGAAGACGTCCTGATTGAGCGGGACATTCTCAAACGCGTATGTGCGGAAATTCCGGTGGGAGAACGGAGTGGGCATTGTGACACCTAATATAAGGGAATAAGGACCCCATTTATTGCCCGGTCCCCCGCCCCAAGTTCCCTAATCCGGTATCTCCGCCTCGACAAGCTTCGCCAGCAGTGTCAGCGACTCCTGCCAGCCCAGGTAGCACGCCTCGACGGGGATCACATCCGGAATCCCCTCCTGCGTGATGTTGATCTCCGTCCCCACCAGGACTTTCGTCAGCGTGACCGTGACCGTCATCACGCCCGGCAGGTTCGGGTCGTCGAACCTGTCCGTGTAGCGCAGGCGCGTGTGCGGGATGAGTTCGAGGAACTCACCGCCGAAGGAGTGGCTCTTGCCGCTGGTGAAGTTGGTGAACGACATCTTGAACGTGCCGCCGACCCTGGCGTCCATGTGATGGACCTTGCCGGTGAAGCCGTTGGGGGGCAGCCATTTGGCCATGGCGTCGGCGTCGGTAAAGGCGCGGTAGAGACGCTCGGGCTTCGTCCGCAGCACACGGTGTAACCGGACGGTGTTCGGCATCCTCTGCTCCTTTGAAAAGAGCCATTCTAGCGGGCGGACGAAAGACCCGGGTGCCGCGTCCCCACCGGTAAACCGTCATAACCCACCGCTAACAATGAGAAATGCTCAAGTGGACGATCCTGTATTTGACGATAAACTACCCGTCCAATGACACCGAGGTATCGGACCATCCTCGCCCTGCTCCTCGCCCTCTGGGGCGGGTTCTCGCTCGGCTGCGACGCCAGCAAGACGACCGACAAGCTGCTCGAGCCCTTCTTCCCGCCCTCGCCCGGGCAGGTGGCCCGCGAGGCCTTCACGGTCTATGACGCCGACAAGCGCCGCCGCGCGGTGACGCTGCTCTCCTCCGCCAAGTTCGGCGGCGAAGACGCCTACCTCCGCATGTACCGCCTGCTCATTGACGACCCGGACGCCACCGTCCGTGCCGCCTGCGCCAAGGCCTTGGGCGAGCACGGCACGCACGACGACGCGCTGCTCATCATCCCCCGGCTCAGCGACGAGACGGCCTTCGTCCGCTGGGAGGCCGCGCAGGCGCTGCAGAAGATCCACCACGAGAAGGCCGCCGAGCCGCTCATGACCGTCACGGCCAAGGACGAGGACAACGACGTCCGCCTCGCCGCCGCCTACGCCCTGGGGCAGTACCCCGAGGTGCCTGTGTTCAACGTTCTGGTCGGCGCGCTCAACGACACCGACTTCAGCGTCGTCGAGATGGCGCGCGAGTCGCTGACCACGATCACCGGCCAGGACCTGGGCTCCGACGCCTCCGCCTGGCTCGCATGGTCCGGCCAGAACGAGGGCAAGCTCTTCGCCAGCGCCCAGCCCTACGTCTGGCACCCCTACAACCGCAAGCCCGGTTTCGTGGAGAAGGCCAAGTTCTGGAAGTCCCGCGAAGCCGTCGAGCCCCAGCCCGCCCGCGGCGTGGAAACGGCAACGCCCGCCACTCCCGCGCCGCCGCAGAGCTGATCGCTTATTTTTGATTTTCAAACAAGGCACGCCCGCTTCAGCAGGCCGTGTCCGCTCGTGCGCACCCGAACGGGTTCACTGCTCTTCCGCCCGGCGCGCCCACTCTTCTTCGAGAGGCCCCAGCTCTTCCGCCGCCTTCGCGCGGCGCTCCTGCAGCTTCTTCACCCGGATCGGGTCGCGATAGACATCCGGGTTCGCCAGCTCGCGATCCACCTCGGCCAGCTTTGTCTCGCACTCGACGATCTTCGCCTCCAGCGCCTGCTGGTTCATTTTCGAGAGGGCGCCGCCGGCGTGCGATGATTTGTCGTGCTTGCCGCCCCTGCCGCCACTGCTCGCGGAGGACTGCTGCGGCGCGGGCGATTTCTCCTGCTTCTTTTCCTGCTTCTTCTCGGGGGCCTTCGCTTCTTGTGACGCCCCCGGGTTTGCCGCCGCCTGCTGGGCCGCGACGTATTCGCTGTATTTGCCGATGAAATGCCGCACGTTCCCGTGGCCATCGAACACGAGCAACTGGTCCACAAGTTGTTCGAGCAGCATGCGGTCGTGCGTGATGAGGATCAGCGTGCCGCCGCCGGGCTGGTTCTCGCCGTAGCCGTCCTGCTTGAGCGTGTACTGCCCCAGCGCCTCTTCGAGCCGCTCGGCGCTGGAGATGTCCAGGTGGTTCGTCGGCTCGTCGAGCACGAGCACGTTGTGCCCCTTGATCATCAGCCCCGCGAGCACGGCCCGGCTGCGCTCCCCGCCGCTGAAGACCGACATCCGTTTGTCCTGCTGGTCCCCGCTGAACAGGAACGCGCCGGCGATGTCGCGGGCCTCCTGCTCCGTCTCCGTCTTGGTGAACGGGCGGAGGTAGTCGATCACGGTGTGGTCGAGGTTAAGGTGCTCCTGCGTCTGCTTGTAGTGGCCGACGTTGACGGACGGCCCGACGCGCACGGTGCCCGAGTCCGGCTCCGTCTCGCCCAGCAGCACGCGGATGAGAGTCGATTTGCCCGCGCCGTTGGGGCCGATGATGCCCAACCGGTCGCCGCGCTTGAAGACCATGTGCAGGTTGCGGAAGAGCGGCTTGTTCTCGTAGCCCTTGCTGATGCCGTCGGCCGTGCAGACCAGGTCGCCGCACCGCGCCGCCGGCCGCAGCGTGATCGACAATTCATTCAGCTCCACCGGCCGTTCGAGCAGATCGTCGCGCACCAGCCGGTCGAGCCGCTTCTCACGCCCCTTGGCCTGCGCGGCACGCTGGCCGGCGCGGTAGCGGTCGATGAACGCCTGCTCGCTCTTGATCCGCTCCTGCTGCTTCTCGAACATCCGTTGCTGCGTCATGAATCGCAGCGCCCGTTGCTCGCGGAACTGCTCGTAATTCCCGGGGTATTCCGCGATGCGCCCCTGCTGCAATTCCACGATGCGCGAGACGACGTTGTTCAGCAGCCAGCGGTCGTGCGAGACCAGCAGCACCGCGCCGGTGTAGTCGTGCAGGTAACGCTCCAGCCACTCGCGGCCGGCGATGTCCAGGTGGTTGGTCGGCTCGTCGAGCAGCAGCACGTCGGGGTGCCAGAGCAGCAGTTTCGCCAGCGCGAGCCGGCCCTTTTGCCCGCCCGACAAATCTTTTACCTTCACGCCGAAAAACTCGTCGGTCAGCCCCAGGCCGTGCAGCGTCGCGTCGATCTGGTGGTCCACGTTGTAGCCGCCCGAGGACTGGATCTTGTGCTCGACCTGCTCGTAGCGCTTGAGCAGCTTGTCGAGCTCGTCCCCCTGGGCGGTGCCCATGTCGTGCGTGAGCTTGTCGAGCTCCTCGTGCAGCTTGTGCAGCTCCTCGAACGCGGTGTCCGCCTCCTCGCGGAGTGTGAGCTCGAGGTCGAGCGTCGGGTCCTGCGTGAGGTAGCCCACGTTCACCCCGCGCGTGACCTGCACCTGCCCGGTCTCGGGCTTGAGCGGCGTCAGCCCCGCGATGAGTTTCAGGAGAGTGGATTTTCCGCAGCCGTTACGGCCGACGAACCCGACGCGTTCCCCGGCGTTAATCGTGAGATTCACGCCGTCGAGCAGGCGACGGTCGCCGATGGAGAGCACGAGGTTGGCAACGCTGACGAGGGCCATGGAGCCAAGTAGTGTAAGCAAAAGTGCTTCGTGGTGCAGTTCCTCCGCATTCCTCCATCCACATACCACTCACAACCGCGTTCCACACTTGCATCCCGCCGCCCTCCATCGGAAACTCATGCCCACATGGCCTTCTTCCGGAACATCATCGTCGTCCTGCCGCACGGCCTGCGCTCCGACGCGGTGGGCGACTGCCGCGTCTGGCCGCTCTCGACGCCCAACATGGAGAAGCTCGCCGCGCGCGGCTCACGCCTGGTCGCCAGCACCGCCTGCCCCGCCGACCCGGGCGGCATGGTCAGCCTGCTCACCGGCCTGCACGCGCGGCAGCACGGCTATGTCGAGCCGCTCACCGGCCCGGTCGCCGTCGAGGGCTGGCCCTCGCTGCTCGCCGAGTCGGGGTATCACGTCGCCGGCGCGGGCCTGGTCGGCGCGATCGAGCCTTCGCTCCGCGAGGCAGTGATCGTCGAGCCGGTGGACGTGCTGGACTCCGCGCGCTGCCGATATGTCGCCGCGATGAAGCAGAAGGGCCAGTGGGACGCGGTACGCCAGCAGCGCCGCCAGCGGCTGCGCTTCGGCCCGTTCGAGCCCGACCGCCTCATGCTCGAGCCCGACGACGACGTGGACGGCTTCATCGCCGCGGAGGCCGCCCGCCTGCTCGCCAACATGCCCGAGGACAAGCCCTGGGCGCTGGTCGTCTGTTTCACCGGCCCGGGGAACGACCTGCCGCCGCCGCCGCTCTACGAATCCGTCGCCGACCGCGACGCCCTCCGCGCCGGCTACATCCTGGCGGACTTCACCAAGCTCGACCACGTCGCCGAACTCGACTACCCGCGTGTCATGCTGCAACGGCTCGAACCCGACAGGCTGGCGCGCATCCGCGCGGATTACCTGGGCCGTGTGGCGTTGATCGACCACGGCATCGGCCGGCTCGCCTCCACGCTCGAGACGCGCGGCGACGCCGGCCGCACATGGACCGTCATGTCTTCGGATCGCGGCATGCTGCTCGGCGAGCACGGGTTGATCGGCTACCGCTCCTTCCTCGCCCCCGCGGTGGAGGTGCCGGTGATCATCGCACCGCCCGCACCCGGCCGGGCCGAGGGTGCCGAAGAGGTGCCCGACGGATTGGTGAGCACGGTGGACGTCGCGGCGACGATCGCCGCGCTGGCGGCCTGCGACGTGCCGTCGTATCTCGCCGGCCGTTCGCTGCTGCCCACGCTGCAGGGCGATCCGGTTTATCCGGCGCTGCACGGCGGGCTGGTCGCGGAGTTCGGCCGGAGGCTCATGCTGGAGACCGAACGCTACCGCCTGATCTTCGACGTCGTCGAGCAGCGTGCCACCGGGCTGTACGACCTGCTCAACGACCCGCAGGAGGCGACGAACATCGTCGATTCCGCGACGGGCCGGAACCTGCTGGACTCGATGCGGTGGCGATTGGGTGACGCGCTGATGCCGCTCCGCGCCCGGCCCGGGACGGACGCCGGCGTGCAGCCCGCACCGGTGCCGCGCGTCGGATGAGCCGCTCGCGTCCTCACTCCGCGAACATCGCCTCGACAAACTTCGCCGGCTCGAACGGCTCGACGTCGTCGGGCGTCTCGCCGACACCGATGAACTTCACCGGGATGTTCAGCGCCTCGCGGATCGCCACCACGATCCCGCCCCGCGCCGTGCCGTCGAGTTTCGCCAGGAAAATCCCCGTCACCTGCGTCGCCTCGGTGAACGCCTTCGCCTGGTTCAGCGCGTTCTGCCCCGTGGTCGCGTCCAGCACAAGGATCACCTCGTGCGGCGCGCCGGGGATTTTTTTCGCGATCACCGACTTGATCTTGGTGAGCTGACGCATCAGGTGGTCCTGCGTGTGCAGCCGACCGGCGGTGTCCACGATCAGCACGTCGATCCCGCGCGACAGCGCCGCCTCCGCCGCGTCGAACGCCACGGCCGCCGGGTCGCCCCCCTGTTTGCCCTTGATCACCTCGACGCCCAACCGCCCCGACCAGATCTCCAACTGCTCCACAGCCGCGGCGCGGAACGTGTCGCACGCCGCGAGCATGACACTCCGCCCTTCGTCGCGCATGCTCTTGGCGATCTTGGCGATGCTCGTGGTCTTGCCCGCGCCGTTGATGCCGCAGACGAGGATGACGGTGGGGGTTTTCTTCCCGTCACTGCCGGGCGGGGCGAAGTGGACCCTGCGGTCCTCGTCGGGCCAGTACCGGCCGAGCTGATCCTTGAGGAAGCCCAGCGCCTGGTCGCCGGTGGTGATCTCGCCGCGTTCCCAGCCGGCGCGGAGGTCCTTTATCAGCTCGTCCGAGGCCTTCACGCCCACGTCCGCCTGGATCAGCCGTGCGTGCAACTGGTCGAGCAGCTCGGGCGAGAGCTGCTTGCCCGAGAGGATGGTGCGCAGGCCGCCGATGAACTGCTGGCGTGTCTTGGCCAGGCCCTCTTTGACCTTCGCGAAGATGGATTTGAACAAGCCCATGCGGCTCATTCGCCTTTGGTGGTGGGTTCGTCGTCGGCCTTCATCGCGTCATCAAGCCAGCCGTCGGCGTTGGCGGGTTTTGCGGGCTCGCTCAGCGCGATGGTGTCGGCCTTCACGCGGCGAGCGAGCTTGTCCAGCACGCCGTTCACGAACGAGGGGCTCTGCTCGGCGCCGAACTCCTTGGCGAGCTCGACGGCCTCGTTGATCGCGACTTTGTAGGGCGTCCGCCCGGTGATGATCTCGTGGTACGCCAGCCGCAGGATCGCGCGGTCCACCGGCGGCTGCCGGTGCGTCGGCCACTGCGGCGCGAGCTCGGCCACCAGCGAATCGGCGTCGGCGTGGTGCGTCCAGGCCTCACCGGCTAGCGCGAACGCCTCCTCCTTCGCCGCCGCCGGGTCCGGCCCGTCGCCGAGGCTCTCGTGGATCAGTTCGTGATCGGAATCACCGCGCAGATCGAACTGGTAGAGGATCTGCATCGTCAGGCGTCGGATGTCGTGGCGGTTGGGCATGGAGGTGGGTTACATCTTTTTGAACAGGTTGACCATCTCGATCGCTGCCATCATCGCCTTGGCGCCGGCGTTGCCCTGCTTGGAGCCGGAGCGTTCGGTGGCCTGTTCGATGTTGTCGGCGGTGATCACGCCGAAGATCGTCGGCACGCCCGTCTCCAGGCCGACCTGCGCGATCCCGCGCGCGGCCTCGCCGGCGACGTGGTCGTAGTGGGCCGTCGCGCCGCGGATGACGCAGCCCAGGCAGATGACGGCGTCGAATTTTTTGGATTTGGCGAGCTTCAACGCCACCGTCGGCAGTTCGAACGCGCCGGGCACCCACGCCACGGTGATCGCCGCCGGCTTGCCGCCCAGGCGGGTGTGGATGTCGATCGCGCCCTCGAGCAGTTGCTTGGTGAAGAAGTCGTTGAAGCGCGAGACCACGATCGCGATGCGTGCATCGCGTGCAAGGAGGTCGCCTTCGAGCGGGGTCGTCATACGGGGTTCCGGGGGATTCCGGGGATCACACGGCCGCAGCACGGGCCGGACCGTGCATCATCGACCAGTTGTGCGGCCCGGTCAAATGCACTGCTTTTATCCGCGTTTAGAGGTCTTCCGCCAACCGGGAGAGTCAAAACCGATAGACCTCCGGTTCAGCGGGGAAACTCTTCCCGTCTTCGCTGCGCTGCCACCGGTAGATGGTCCGCTCGTCGGCGAGGGAGGCGAAGGTCATGAGCGTATAACCGACGAGGCCGGACCGCGGGTGCACCTTGAGGCCGGCCTTATTAAGCCCCTCGGGCCAGAGGCCGGTGAAGAGTTTGCACACGTCGTCAAACCTCGGCACGCGCGGGAACCCGTGCACAGCCGCCGAGAGCTTGGCCTCAAACTTCCGGCACGCCGCCCAGAACGCGCTGTCCGGCCCCTCGGTCCCCAGCCCGAATAAATCCAGGAACTGCCTGCGTTTCGCGTCCTGGTATTTCCCCTGCGGCGAGTTCGCGTCGCGGCAGGTCATGCCCGAAACGTAGCTGCGCCCGTGCTCGTCGGGCTGGAACACCTCGATGAAGTTGTGGCTGCACTTCTCGATCGCGACCGAGCGTTTCTTCGCGTCGTGAAAAACGTAATTCCCGCCGCCCCAGAAGGGGGAGTAACGCGTGAGGAACTCGGTGACGGCGGGCACATCGTTGGTGTGGTGCACCGCCATGCGCAGCGCGGGGAGTGGGAAGAGTTCCTCGGGTTCGTCGTCGATATGCAGGCCCGAGCCCACGCCGTCGCTCGACAGGTTGTCCGGGTTCCCGAACGAGGTGGGGGCGGGGTGGTGCTTCCAGTGCGTGATCGGGTCGTCAACGTTCTTGATGTGCAGCGGGCCGCGGTCGGTCTCGGGGAACCAGGCGACGCGGCATTTTTCGTCGGCGGTGGCGAGCCGTGCGGCCTGCTTGTAGCCGCGGAAGCAGATGTACTTCGTGAGGCTCTGCACGATGGCGATCTCGGTGTCGTCGAGGTTGCCCCGGCGGCGCAGCTCGCGGTCGTGGGTGAGGGCGTACTCGATCCACGGTTTGGCTTCCGGGTATTTCGTGAGCGAAGGCACCTTGGCCATGCGCTCCTTGTGGAACGCGGTCGTCCCGGCGAGCAGCACCGCGCGGTCGAGGAACGGGCTGTCGGCGATGATGCGGTCCACCGGCATCCCCAACCAGTAGGCACGGTTGGAGTTGATGCGTTCAGCGTCGGCCTGGGCGGCGGCAGCCGGGTCGGGCAGGGCGGGCATGGGAGGTCTCCGGGGGAATCCATCATCTTATGGCGGTAAAAGATGAGGTTCAAAGCCCAGGCATTGCCATGCCTGGGCTTTGGCGTCTCTCGCGTGACGCTTTCGATTTTCATACCATGCCGTTCATCTTTTCAGGAGATTCACATGCCTCTCGTTGACATGCCGTTGGAGAAGCTCAAGACCTATAAAGGTATCAACCCCCGCCCCGCGGACCACGATGCCTACTGGAAGCGCGCCCTGGCGGAGATGAAGGCGGTGGACGCGAAGGTGGAGATGGTGCGGGCGGAGTTCCAGACGCCCTTCGCCGAGTGTTTCGATCTTTATTTCACCGGCGTGCGCGGCGCTCGGGTGCACGCGAAATACCTGCGACCGAAAAACGTCGCCGGCAAGCACCCGGCGGTCGTGCAGTTCCACGGGTACTCGGGCAACTGTGGCGAGTGGCACGACAAGCTCGGCTACGTCGCGGCGGGCTTCTCCGTCGCCGCGCTGGACTGCCGAGGACAGGGCGGGCAGAGCGAGGACACCGGCGGGGTGCACGGCAACACGCTGCGCGGCCACATCATCCGCGGGCTGGACGACAAGCCGGACAATCTGCTCTTCCGCCACATCTTTCTGGACACCGCGCAGCTCGCGGGCATCGTGATGGACATGCCGGACGTGGACGCCAAGCGCGTCGGTGCGATGGGGGGCTCGCAGGGCGGCGGGCTGACGCTCGCCTGCGCCTCGCTGGAGCCGCGCATCAAGCGAGCCGCGCCGACCTTCCCCTTCCTCTGTGATTACATGCGTGTCTGGCAGATGGACCAGGCGGTCGCGGCCTACGAGGAATTGAAGACTTTCTTCCGCCACTTCGACCCGAACCACCTGCGTGAAACGGAGTGGTTCACGCGCTTGGGTTACATCGACGTGCAATACCTGACGCCGCGCATCAAGGCGGAGGTGCTGATGGGCGTGGGCCTGATGGACACGATCTGTCCGCCCTCGACGCAGTACGCCGCGTACAACAAGATCAAGAGCAAGAAGGAGACGGTGATCTACCCCGACTTCGGCCACGAGGGGTTGCCCGGGTTCCACGACAAGGTGTACCAGTTCATGCTCGGGTTGTGAGGTGTGTGTATCCGCCCATAGCCCCCGGCTCCCAGCATTATTCATCACCGGCGTGGTCGCCGAGCGTAAGTACTTGCGCCCGGCGCAGTTCGCGTCCACACTGGTCTCCAACCCTTTACCTTTGGAGATCAGCGATGGAACGCGAACGTTTCGTAAGGATGCGGCTCTCCCTCTCCCACGCGGCCACGGGCCATCATAACCCACGCGCCGCCT
>JAIOPN010000064.1 GCA_021413865.1 Planctomycetota bacterium
AGCGCAGCAGATCGAGCAGTTCGAGGTAGAACTCAAGGTAATACTGGCCGTACCCTATTCCCTCCTGCGACGCGCCGTCGGAGCCCAGCGCCTGCTTGGTCAAACGCGCCTTCTCGACACCGAGGCGCAACCATGCGGCAACGCCAGGCGCCTCGCCATAGATCGCACCGGCGGCGGCGACCAGCCCGGCCAGATTCACGGGAAAGTGGTTGCAGGTGTAGATCGTCGAGTGCCACGCGCCCGTGTCGTTGAGGGCGCGGTACATCGCTGAGCCGCGATGGTGCAGGCCGTTGCGGATGAGGACGCGATCGTCTTCGGTCAGATCGTGATAGAGCCAGTCATAAGCGACGGCTGTGCCATAGAGCACGTGACCGCCGCTGAGACCTGAGTCGCGATCCAGTTGCTCCGCCTGCGTGAGCATCTGCCTGCGGGCCAGGTCGAGGAACCGCCGATCACCCGTGAAACGATAGGCCATGGCGATCACCGGCAGGCGCGAGCCCCACCACCGATCGCCAACGTAAGCCGCCGGTATGGCTCGCTTCAGTTCGCCCTCCGCGACACGCTTGACCCGTGCCCACAACCCCGACCAGGGGTCGGCGTCGAGTTTGGTCCGCATCGACTCCCACCACGCAGCGTCTCCATGCAGCCTTGGATGCACCCCGATCAGACCGTTCTCCAGCGGGCTGATCGATGTGATGACACCCGCCAGTTCATCTTGCTTCTGTGCCGCGGCCATGGTGGTCTCCGTGGGACGCGTCATGCTACTCGTTCCGGGCCGCCCATCGAGATCATCCGCTAAGAATGGGAAAACTCGCCTCGGGTTAGGTATAGACAGCAAAAAGGGACCACTGCTAGAACTTTGCGACGACAAGGGCACGGCCCGTGCGGGGTTGAGGTGGCGGATTCAAGTTTGAAGCGCAACACCGGCGAGTTCCAGGAAGACCTCGTTGGGGGTGCGGTAGCCCAGACACTTCCTGGGACGATTATTCATCCGCCTGGCCATGCGTGTAACTTCCGACCTCTTGACCTTGCGGAAGTCCATCCCCTTGGGCCGGGATTTCCCAGTTGGACTTTGGACCACGAACGTCGCGGGCCAACGCGGACGACGCTACCACATGAACCCCGCTGGGCGAAGAGGAATCTCTCGCCGCGGCGATGCATTCCCTTTCGGGTGGCGATCGGGCCTGGCAGTTTAGGCACGATTCCCGCCCTCCACGCCCACCGATCGCCTCGCCCCGTGGGCGGGGTCGGGCAAGCGATTCAGTGACGCCGGTTACCGCTCGCCGGGTTCCTTGAGATACATCCGCCCGTTCGTCTCCTTCACGAAGCAAGCGGCGGCGGCGCAACCAAGGGCGAGGGCCATGCACCCTGCGAATATCGTCGCATACGCGGCGGGCGGGTAGACGATGGCCGAGCGAGACAGCGGTGTCGCGGCGGTCACCGCGATCGCGGGCGTGTAATGGTCAAGGACGCGGCCGACGAGGTCGTTGGCGACCGAGACGCAGAGGTAGGTGACCATGTTCCCGAAGCCGATCGCCAGGCCTATGTGCCTTGGCGGGCTGAGTTCCTTGAAGGAGCAGGAGAGGATCGGCGCCAGCCCGTTGGCGCAGGCGAGGAGGATGTAGGCGGCGGCGAGGCAGGCGCCAGTCGCGCCGAGCTTGACGCCGGCGAGAAGCAGCGCGCAACTGGTGATCGTCAGCGCGGCGAAGACGAAGATCGCGGGCTTGCGGCGGTGGCGTGCGACGCGGGAGACGAACCCACCCGCCAGCGCGATCGACATGGAAATCACGCTCATCGTGAATGTGATGTTCGATGCCGTGTCCGGGGGCATGGCGGCGAGGTCTTGCAGGCACTTCTTGCCGATGGTCGCCTGCAAGATGAGGTAGACGGTGAAGCTGAAGGGTCCGACGATCAGGCCGGGGATGGTGAGCGGGTTGGTCACGACGGTCATCAGGTCGGCGAACCGGAAGCTTGCGGCGGGCTTGTGCGCCTGGCGTGTGCCGCGCACAAGCAGCACGAAGGCGACGAGGCTCGCGGCGGTGAGCCCGCCGACCGCGAGCAGGGGTGTGCGCCAGCCGGCGAAATGGGCCGCGCGCTGGAAGGGCGCAGTGGCCAGCATCGCGCCGACGCCGCCCATGCAGAGAAGCGGGCCGAGGAGGTAGGTGAAACCGCGGTCGCCGAAGAGGTCGCTGATCTCGCGGGCGGCGCAGATGAACATGACGCTTGCGCCCAGGCCGATGAAGGCCTCAGAGAGATAGAGCGATCCGATGGAATGCGACAGGGGGAACGCGGTCGCGCCGATCGTGAGCAGGACGCCGCCGGCGGTGAGCACACGCGCTCCGCCGAAGCGGTCGGCGAGGAAACCCGAGATGAGTTGCATGGGCGCGTATATCGCGAGGTAGATCGTGCCCAGGCGCGTCACCTGCACGCCGGACATGGCCAGGTCGCCCTGCAGCTCGTCGAAGATCGTGCCCGGGATGGCGACGCGCTGGAAGAATGCCCACGTGTAGAGCAGGCCCATCGCGACCATCGCGAGGAGCAGTCGCGGCGGCGCGTCGAGGATGTCGGGCCCACTCTCCGCGGCATGGCCCGGCGCGGTGTCGGGGGTGGGGTCGAGTGAAGCCATCGGGCGCGGCGTCCGTTTCGGGGATCCCTGGGATGGGGCGAGATGTTAGCCGAATCGCGTCGAGTGACGCGGGCGTGCCCCTAATCGGTCAGGCGTCATCCGCCCCTCAGACTCTGCCGCAGCTCGCTCATCGCGGCGATGATCCCACCGACGTCCGCCACCTCCGCCCTTGCCTGACGCCCCGAGTCGTAGTTGACCCTGAATCGCACGCCGTTGGCGGAGGAGGCCCGCTTTCCTTCCGCGGTCCTGGGCCCGGTCGCGTGCAGCCACGGCCGCGTCGCAAGGCAACAGAGCCGCTGGTGGTCACGATCCTCAGCCGACCAGGGGTGCCGCTTGCTGTCGTTCAGCCGTCCCGCCACCACACGCCGCGGGTTCTTCGCCTGTGCCGGGGAAGGTGCCATTGATGCGATTCTCCAGGGGGTTGTCGGTCTTACCTTTCAGTTCGTCGCGAGCCACTAGAGATTCTTTGCCCTGCCCCATGTCCACATACTGGACGTGCTGGTCGCCGCCCGACACGACGTTCTGCTGGGTGATGACCGCGAAGGACTTCTGCGCCGGCGGTTGGCGGTAGGCCTTGATGGTCAAGGCCACCCGACGCAGCTCGCCCTGCAACCTCGCGACCGCGCTGTTGTAGACCTTCACGGCCTCAAGGCCGTGGGCCGCACTGGCCTGGGTGTGCAACTGCATGAGCCGGTGATGGGCCACGGTGAACTCCTGAACCAGCATCTTCTCGACGGGGTCCTTGATGCCCCGCGTGAGCTGCAGCAGGTAGAGCCGGGGCCCCAGGACGGTCATCTCCGTCTCGTCGAAGCCGAGGATCGTGCGGAGGCGGTGCGGGATGATCTGCTCTTCGATGAGCTGCGCCTCTCGCGTTGCGCGAACGACGGCTTCCTTCTGGCTCGTCTTCCGGGAGGAAGCCGCGGCCGCGTCACCCGGGGTGGGCGTGGGTTGGGGGGTGGGGTTGCCCCCCGGGGTGGGGGTGGCCGTACCTACCGGTGGCGCGCCCGGTGTGGAACTGCTCGACGAGGGGGGAGGCGGTGCCGGACAGGGCAACCCCCCCCGCCCGCGGAGGCGGGGTCAAGGGGTGTTGACTTACTTATCACAGGTAGGCTCCTTCGCGTTGGGTGCGGGGGTGGTGGTCATGGTGGGTGTGGTCTATGCCGTGGGCAGTGGCGGGGCCGGGGGCAGGCCGGCGCTCAATCGGCCTACCCGGTGAACGGGTCGGGCGGTGGGTTGGTCAACGGACGGGTTGGTTGTGTCGCTGTTCATCAACGGCCTCCATGCCGTGTGTGTGTGTGTTGCTGCGTTGCTTTGCCTCGTGCTGCCCGCCTGCCGCGTCCGCCGGCGTCGGGTGCCCCGAGCGTCGGTCGCCGGTCTCGCTGGCGCAGAACCGATGCTGCAATGGACAGCGGTTGACAAGACCCAAGGGCCCAGCTTGGCGGCGTTCATTGCTCGCCCCCTTCGCCTGATCGCAGCGACGCGACGAGCCGGTCACGCTCCTCCGGAGTCAGCGACCGCAGCAGCGCGGCTAGCGCCTTGAGCGGGTCAGAACGGTCGGTTTCCGCTGGGTTGGTACAAGCAGTGGTACAAGCGGATGTTTTGCTCGAAGCAACCCCTTTGTTTTCAACGGTTAGAACTGGTACCTTCTTCGTTCGCAATGAAGAGGTTGCCGGTTCGATCCCGGTTGGCTCCATTTCAGATCACGCAACAAATTTGGGGCAGGGGAGAAGATGCAAGCCGCGCGAGAAAACGCACGGCCCCCACGCCCGAACAACGCCCCGTTCCCTCCTTCATCCGAGGGCGTACGAACACTGCCGTGTAAACCGCTGTTTCCCTCGGTGCGCCGCGCTGCGCACGCCATCCCTCATCACAACGGAGCCTCCCTCATGAGATCGACCCGCCGCCCACGCCGTGTCCGCGATCTGATTCTGACTCTGTGTGTCGTGCTGGCCGGCGTCTGCACGCAGGCCCACGCGGCCCCGGCGAAGCACGCGTCCCCCGCCGACACCGCCACACAGACGCTCGTCGCCGGTGAGGGCGAGGGCGCCGTCACGATCGTCGGTGCGGAGAATCTCAACGCGATCATCATCGTCGCGCCCGACGCCGGCAAAAATGAACGCATGGCCGCCGACGACCTGGCGGTTTACATCGAAAAGATGACCGGCGCCAAACTCACCATCGCCGATACCGACGCCACCATCAAGGAATCGCTCGCATCCAAGAACCCCCTGCTCATCCTCGGCAAACAGGCGCTCAAGCTCAGGCCCGACCTGGCCGGCAAGCTCGACAAGGCGGTCAAGCAGAACCCCACCCTCCGCGCCGACGGCATCATCCTCCAGCGCGACGGCCGGAAGATTTACATCGCCGGCAGCAACGACGATTCCCACTACTACGCCGTCGCGCGGCTGCTCCAACTCTGGGGCTGCCGCTGGTACCTGCCCACCGAGATCGGCGAGTGCATCCCCACCGCGCAGGTCCTCAAGATCGGCAAGATCGACCAGGTGTACGGCTCTCCCTTCGAGGTCCGCGGCTACTGGATCTCATGGAACGGCGGCGGGCAGGGCGCGGCGGAGTTCCAGCTCCGCAACTTCATGAACCACGAGTCCGTCCCATCGGGCCACTCGCTCTCGACTTACGTGGGCGACATGATCCCGCCCGGTAAGTCGGCCATGAACGTCCCCATCTCCGACCCCAAGACCGCACAGCACGTCGCCGACAAGGTCGCGAAGAAGTTCGCCAGCGGCGAAAATTTCTCGATGGGCATGGAGGACGGCTCGTACACCTCCGACTACGCCCCGGACAAGGAACTCCAGGCGGGGCTGAGGGACAAGTACTTCCACGTTCAGGTCCTGACCGACCCGTTCATGGTCTTCTACAACCAGCTCTGTGAAATCCTGCTCAAGCAAAGCCCCGACAGCAAATCGAAGATCGGCTTCCTCGCCTACTCCAACATCACCGTCCCGCCGCAGCGCAACATCGTCGCCGCCAAGCCACTGGTCGCGTACCTCGCCCCGATCGACACCGACCCGACGCACGGTATGGACGACCCGCGCTCGCCGATGCGCGCCGAATACCGTGACATGATGTACCGCTGGTCGCAGGTGATGCAGGGCCGGGTCGTCATCTACGACTACGACCAGGGTATGCTCGTCTGGCGTGACGTGCCCAACCCGTCGCACATGGCCTTCCGCCAGGACGTGAAGCACTACCGCAAGGCGGGCATCCTGGGCGTCTCCACCGAGAGCCGCAACGCCATCGCCACCACGTTCCTCAACCTCCACGTCCGCGGCCAGCTCCTCTGGAACCCCGACGCCGACGTGGACGCGATGCTCAGAGAGTTCTACCCCAGGTTCTACGGACCCGCCGCCGAGCCGATGGAGAAGTACTGGACCGCCATCTACAAGGCGTGGGATGAGACCATCGCCACCGAGCACGAGTTCTTCGTCGCCCCCGTGGTCTATACCCCCGAACTGGTCGAGGAGCTGCGTAAGAACCTCAATGAAGCCAACGCACTGGTCAAGCCGATCGAGGGCAAGAAGGAGCCGACCCGTGGCGAGGAACTCATCCTGCAGCGGATGCGGTTCACCCGGCTGAGCTTCGGCATCATCGACAACTACACCAAGGCGGTGCACGCCGCGACGGCCGAGTGCGACTACAAGTCCGCCGTCGTGGCCGGCGAGGCGGGCCTGAAAATCCGCGACGAACTCACCGACTGGAGCCCGATCTTCACGACCTACCGCGGCATGAACGGCGGCAAACGTGAGGCCGGGGACTGCTGGTACCCCGGCGAGATTGATCTCTACGCCGAAATGGGCAAACTTACCGACGGCACCAAGGGCAAACTCGTCAAGACCCTGCCCCTCGAATGGTCTTTCCACCGCGACCCCAACGATGCAGGTGTCCCCTACGCCTGGGCGGCTAAAAAGGCGGACCTGGCCTACTGGAACGCCAACAAGTCCAAGTTCCCCACGCCCGGCAGCCGCAAGGAGTACCCCACCACCGAGTGGGAGACGATCCGCACCGATCTCTACCCGCAGGCGCAGGGCGTCCTGCACCCGGACTGGCAGAACATGCAGGGCTTCCTCTGGTACAAGACCGGCGTGAAGCTCGACAGCTCCGAGGCGGCAGGCAACGTACACGTCATGTTCCCCGGCGCGTTCAGCGAGGCGTGGATTTACGTCAACGGTTCACTGGTCGCCCACCGCGAGGCCAACCACATCTGGTGGTATGCCGACTACAAGTTCATCTGGGACGTGGGCCTCACCGGCCAGCTCAAGGCCGGCGAGAACGACATCACCATCCGCTTCGAGAACACCCACCACATTGCCGGCCTGTTCCGACGCCCGTTCCTCTACCGGCCCAACTGACCGCGACGCGAGGCCCAAAGCAAAAAGCCCAGGCATCGCCATGCCTGGGCTTTTTCTTTTGTGCAAAGAGGCCGCGTTCAGCGGCGGCGGCGGCGGAACATCATCATCCCACCCATCGCCAGCAGCGCCAGGCTAGCCGGCTCGGGGATGGCCACACCCAAGGCGAAGGGTGACAGGCTCGTCGTCAGCACGGTGATCGTGTTGGCGCCCGTGTCCACGCTGCTCGAGAGCATTTCCCATGCGCTGCCGTTGAAGTGGTAGATCGCCAAGCCCAGCTCGTCGGCCGTGGTCATGCCGCTGTCGTCGTACGTGAAGACCAGTTCAAGGTTTCCGGCGAAGGAGCCATCGTCCAGATGGACGTTCCAAACCTGATATTCGCTAGCGCCGGCGGGGATGGCGAAGTTCGCCGCCGCACCTGCACCAAACGGATTGTTGGCGTCACCCAGATCGATATTCGTGGCGGTGCCCTGTACCACGGTAAGGTCGCCGCCAGTGACGCTGGAAAAATTGGCAGTCACCGCACCCGCGCCGCTACCGACGGTCGCCGTGTTGCCGGAAACCGTGTCTGACGGAACCTCGAAGTTCCAGCGGGTCGCATCCGAACCGAAGCCGATGGTGACGTTGTCCACCGCGCCGTACCAGGGGCCCCAACCGCGACCGATACCGGTGCTCACGCCCAGGATGAGCGAGTTGGCGCTCAAAGGCGCCATGCCGTTGACAACCACGCCAGTCTCATATGTACTGATGGTGCGGGCAGTGAAGTCGTTTCTCTTGAAGAACTGGGTGCGCCACAGCTTGAAATCGCTGCCGAACACGTCGTCGGTGAGCCATGTGTTCGTGGGCACCGCGCTGGTGCCGAAGACAGCCTGATTCGCACGCTCGTAGATGAGGTAGCCGCGGTCGTTGGTTGTACCGGTGCTTCCGTCGGCGTCATAGAAGAGGCGAAGCGAAGGGTGAAAATGTTGAGCCGCGGTGCTCGCCGAAGAGCGGTAGAAGTCGTAGCTAAAGGCCGAAAGGTTGCCCAGCGTCTTGCCGGTTGTATCGCCGAAGAAATACTCCATGTCCGCCTTGGAGGAGGTCTCGTAGTTCACGGGGTCGTTCTGAAAGCTCGGACCCCACATCCACGCTGAACCGTTGCCCGACTGCGGGTAGTTGTTCGTCAAGCCGACTGCACCGTGGTTAGAAAGATTGTTGCGCAGCCAAGTGTCGGCCGAAAAGGGGTCGTTGAGGTATGTGGACTGATGCCTGCCCGGCACTGAATCAATCGGGTCCTGATTCGTGTTGATCAGCACTTCCGACGGCTCAGTCACGACAACCGTCGTCACCGCCGCCATCGCTGATGAACTCAACGTTGCGACGCCCGCAAATACCATTACTGCCGTTAGTTTGCTGTTGAACTGCATGTCCGAATTCTCCGCTGGTTATTGCACCTTGAAGACCGCGTCAGCCATCGACCGATGGCACAGGAGATACAAGCCGTGAGGCACTATTGGAATCCGATCGTACCCTCTTGTCAATAGCGAACTTGCTCGAATTAATCCCGGCCACTCTTTTTCATGTATCCCATGTTTACATCAGCCCTATTACACCCTTCCATGGCACACCCATTCCCAACCCCACCTGTTCAACTCCCCCGAGGCACGCCCGCTTCAGCGGGCCGTGTCCGCCCCCCCGCCCCCCAATTGACCCCGCCCTCCACCCCCGCGAACATGTTCACATGACCCAGACCCAACAACCCGAGAACCGCATCCTCCGCTTCTTCCCCGCATCCACCGCCAACCCGCGCAGACTCACCCGCGAGCAGGTCGCCCGGTTCAATGAAAAAGGCTACGTCACCGGCCTGGACGTTTACACCCCCACCGAGGCCGACCGCAACCGCGCCTACTTCGACATGCTCCTCAAGCGCGTCGAGGACGCCAACGACGGCCGCGACGCCTACTCCATCAACGGCTACCACTGCCAGTGCGCCGGCCTGTGGGACATCGTCACTGAGCCGCGCATCCTCGACTACGTCCAGGACATCCTGGGGCCGGACTTCGTCGCCTGGGGCACGCACTACTTCTGCAAACTCCCCCGCGACCCCAAGCACGTCCCCTGGCACCAGGACGCCTCCTATTGGCCGCTCACGCCCTCGAAGACCGTCACCGTCTGGCTCGCCATCGACGACGCCGACCGCGCCAACGGCGCGATGAAGGTGATCCCCGGCACGCACACCAAGGGCCACCTCGCCTTCGATCATGCGGGGCCGGATGAAAAGGTGGTGCTGGGACAGAAGGTGCGCAACGCCGAGAGCTTCGGCGACCCCGCGTGGATCGAGCTCAAGGCCGGGCAGATCTCGCTGCACGCCGACATGCTCGTGCACGGCTCGGACCCCAACACCTCCGACCGCCGCCGCTGCGGGCTGACCATCCGCTACGCCACCACCGACGTGCGCTCGACCGCGAACTGGAACAAGATGTCCATCCTCTGCCGCGGTGCCGACGCCGAAAACTACTGGGCCAACCTCCCCCGCCCCGCCGACGACACGCCCGCCGCCCTCGCGTGGCAAAAGCCGGCACCCGGCGCGGCGAGCTGATGACAGCCAATGCTCGTGATTTAAGCGATCAGATCAGAACGAGGTTCCTCCATGAACAAAAACCTTGGAACGCGAATTCTGGCACTGCGGGAACGAATCGTTTCACATTTCAATACGGGCGACTGGGAGGAGATCGGCCTACTGACTGGACATACAAATGAAATCAACGGACACGCGAGATTACTTCGGAGCCTGTTTTTTGGTGACGAGGACTACGCCGGCAGTGTCCTCGCAGTGCTTAAAAATATCGCTATTAAAGATGTAGCTGCGCTCGATCAATTCGACAGCTTTCTTGACGAGAAGTATGCGGAGGAGTCGCATTTTATTTCCGCAAAGCCGTCCACAAAAAAGCTCACCTTTGCTCCTCACGTATTTGAGGTTCAAGACATTGCACTTGAGGAGGACTTGGTCGCCGTGATGATGCCGTTTATCGCTGATTTTCAAGGCGTGTTTGATGCCATAAAGAAGGCATGCAAGACTGCAGATTTTCGATGTATGCGGGTCGACGGGATTTGGGAAGAAAGCACAATTATTCAGGATATATTCAATTTACTCATCAGAGCTAGAATCGTAGTTGTGGATTTCTCAGGAAGGAATCCGAACGTGATGTATGAGACGGGGATTGCGCACACCCTTGGCAAGCTTGTCATCCCAATTTCGCAATCGCTCGATGACGTGCCTTTTGACATGAAACACCATCGAGTGCTCAAGTACCTGCCTAACACTGAAGGCTATGCAGCGCTGCGATCAAGTCTTCAGACCAAGTTCGCACAACTTACTGCGTAACTTCACATCATTTTTTGTCGACCTGCTCGTTGCGCCTCACAGCACCCGTATCACGAAATCGTCCGCCTCATCCCCCGTCGCGTCGTCGTCCGCGAGCGTCGCCTTTTTCAGCGTCGCCAGCGCCGGCAGAACCGGCTTGGTCGTGAACGCCCCGATCGTGTCCGCAACCAGGCCGAACTTCGTTCCGCCATTGGTCGTGTCCACGTCGAGCAGCGCCACCTTCGTGAGCGTCCGTGCGGCGAGGATCGTGTTGATGAACGTCGGGGTCACACCGAACACGCCCTTGACCGTGAACGACTTGATCGAGAAATCGTTGAGCTGCGCCAGCGCATCGGGGAACGCCGGGGCGCCGTTGGCCCGCCCCGCGTAGAACGAGGCGTTCTCCGACCCGCCGACGGTCACCGCCCCCATGCTCCCTACCGATTCGATGATCGCGTTACGCACGAAGTCGGCGACGGTCACCTTCCCGATCGGTGACGCGACCGCGGGGTCCGTCGCGATCAGGTCCGCCTCGAACACGCCCAAGATCGAGCGGGCGGCCGCACCCTTGATCGCCACCGCGGCGATCGACGGCGCCGTGATCACGTCGCGGGTCCCGTCGCGGTCCCGGTGGGCGGTGGCGGTGTAGCTCTTGATCGCGATCGCGGAGGTGATGGAAAGCTCGTCCACTTCGTCGAACACGAAAGTCACCGCGACCGGTTTGGCGTCCACCGGGTTGGCGCCGATGGTGATCTGGTGGTTGTCCGCCACGTCGTCGAACTGAATCTTGGTGATCGCCCCCACGTCGATATCGCCCGTGAGCGTGCTGTGTGTCGCCGCGATGCTCTTCATCACCCCGTCGTTGGAGTCAACGTCGTGCACCCTGCTCGTCGCAACGGAGGCGACGGTCAACGCCGACGCCGCCGTCGTGCCCGTCATGTCGATGTCGAACCCCTCCACCACGCGGGCTACATCCGCCCGGCCCGCCCCCTTGAGCGTGATCGTCGTCGGCACGCTGTTCGGGTCGTTCAGGATGAGCTTTACGTTCGTACGGCCGGAGAAGTTGCCGGCGCTCCAGACCACCGTCGGCGCGGCGAGCGGTGCGGCGTTGTTCGCGTCGCTGCTCTCGGTCACGGTGTTGGCCGTGTCGATGTCGGCGATGAAGAAGCTGTCGCCCAGCGTCCAGGTGTCGTCGATGGTGAGGTTGAACTTGAACTTGGCCGTCTTCCCCCCGGCGACCGGCTTGGTGGACTCGATCGCTCCCAGCAGCGTGTCCGAATTGGTGACGAGCGTGTTGTCGGTGGAGCGGAAGAGCTTGAGGGTGAACGCCGGCGCGGCCGTGCCGCCGGTGTTGGTGACGGTGAGGTTCAGCGTGATATTGTCGCCGGGGACCATGGCGGCCAGCGGCTTGGCGAGCGTGAGCGTGCCGGTGAGGTCGGCGGGCGTCGCGGGGATGACCACGCTGCCGTCGAGGATGAAGTCACGCTTGATGTTCGCGCTGTTGATGACGACGCCGTCGAAGTTCATGGGCGAGGCGAGCGCCCCGCCGGAGGCGACGATGTTGTATGTGCCGTTGTCGAGTTTGAGCGTGTACCCGCCGGCCTCCCACGTGGTGGTGTGGAACTCGGCGCTGTCGCTGGTGCGCGTGGCGGAGATGGTGATGCCACCCAGCCCCTCGCCGGCGGTATAGAAGTTGTCCTTTTTGACGGAGTCGCGGAAGGCGACGCCGGTGAGGAACGACCCGCCGCCGGAGGCGAAGTCCTGCACGGAGAGGGCGTCGCCGCTAGCGAGGGTGCCCACGCCGATCTCGGTGAGCGCGCCGTTGAGCATGTTCTTACGGTGCCCGCGGCCGACGACCTCAAAACTGCTGGTGAAATCCTTGAAGAGGAGCTGGTGCATGGAGTCCGTCTTGGCGGCGGTGGGTGTGCTGCCGCCGCCGGAGACCCACGCCTGGTTCTCAAAGCCCGGGAGCCCCCCGCTGGAATAGCCGGCGGTGACGGCCCGGTCGCTGGGACCGAAGTAGCCCGGGCGCGGCGTGCCGCCGGAGGCGGTGCCTTCGACGTTCTCAAAGTGCGGCAGGCTGCGGGCGATGCCGTGGTCGAACATCCACTGCGCGTGCGAGCGGGCCGCGTCGGTGAGGAACAGATTGACCGCCACCGGCTGCCGCGGGTCGATCGAGAGCGTGCCGGGCGCGAGGCCCTCGTTCAGGTCGATCCCGTACCGCGCCGCCTCGCCCGCCGGATCGAGGCGTGCCCGATTGATCAGTTCGACCATGTACTGCTCGACGGCGGTCGGGAAAACGGCGTTCAGGAGGGCACGGCCTTCGAGGAGTTCAAGGCCGACCCGTGCGGGGCGTGACCTGCTCCGCGACCAGATGGAACCTCGGCCGGTTTTGAAATCGATCGACATGGAGAGGCCTTTCATCGGTGCGCACCATCCGCGCAGCGCGGCGACCGCGCCTGATCAAAAATAACCTGTCTGGGCCTGATTACCAGTGAAACCTGACGAAAAAAGCAGAAACACGTTTACTCGCTAACCGTCCCCTTCTTCAAGCGCTCCGCCATCTCCTTCCACTCCTTCGAGCCGTCATTCTTCCACTGGTGCAGGCGGATGCCCTGTTCGTGGACGACGAGGTTGCCCTTGTGCGACTCGTCCCAGAAGCCGTACTGGCCGTATTCGCCGTGGAACCAGGTCTTGTGGCCGTTGTCGCGGACGATGGCGTAAACCGCCTCGACGTTTTTCTTGTCCGGCGAGTTGACGCGGTACTTCAGCGCCGCCTCGTTGAACTCGATGCCCAGGCCCGGCGTCTCGGGCACTTCGATGAACCCGCCTCGCACCTTAAGCGGCTTGGTCACGAGTGTGTCCTCGTACATGTTCATGCAGGTGACGGCGGGCCACTGGGCGTTCTTACACACCGCGCCCAGGTGGAGCATCATCGTCGTCGTCCACGCCGTGCCGACGAGCTGCAGCCAGAACATCTTGCGCATGGTGTCCGACACCCGCGCCGCGTGCATCACCGCGCTGATGCCACCGCCGACCACGTAGCCGTCGCACATCTCCTCACGCACGTTCTGCGCCACCGCGTCCGCCCCGTAGTGCAGCGCGATCGGGCAGCGCGTGTGCTGGCGGATGCGCTTGTTGCCCTCCACGTCGTTGCTGAAGATCGGCTCCTCGTAGATCACGATATTGGGGGTCTTGTCCAGCTCCTCCAGCACCGGGATCGCGTTCGCCGCCGTCAGCAGGTGGCAGTTGAAGTCGTAATCAAACTTGAAGTTCCGCGGCACGGCCTGGGCGCTGAGCTTCGCCTGCTCGAACACGTCCCACCACGCAGGCCGCGCCTTCTGCTTCGCGGACATGTACCCGTCCCGGAACGCACGCCCCGCCTCGGCGGCGTAGTCCTCCGGCGACATGTCGATCCCCCACCACGAGATCGGGCAGCGGTCGCGCACCTTCGTGCCCAGCAGGCGATAGACCGGCACCTCAGCGGCCTTGCCGCAGATGTCCAGGATCGCCATCTGCAGGCCCGCACCCAGCGAGTCGTCCCACATGATCTCGAACGGGTTGCACCCCTTGGCGCGTTCGATCGCTGCGGCGGATACCTTGCCCCAGGTGTAGTTGGGCAGCGTCTCGCCCACGCCGACGATCCCGTTGTCGGTCGTCACGCGGCAGACCTCGACGATCCGCCAGCCCCAGTTCTGACGGGCCATGTTGCGGTCGGGGATCTCGTGGAACGGCACGTCCAGCCAGATGATCTCGATCTCTTTGATCTTCATGATGGGTCTCGGGGGATGGAAAAAATAGAGCGTACGCTAGGCCATGAACAGCCTGCCGATGGGGGGATAGCATATACCAACCGCACCGCACCGCGAGACGCATGATCGCACGCCTCTTCATCTTCCTCGTGCAGGCCTACCGTGCCACGCTGGCCCACGTCATCGGCGGCCGTTGCCGCTTCGACCCCACATGCAGCCAGTACATGATGGACGCCATCCGCAAATACGGCCCGTGGCGCGGCGGGTGGCGCGGCGTCAAACGCATCTGCCGCTGCCACCCCTGGGGCGGCTGCGGCTACGACCCGGCGTGAGAATCTCTCATCGATCCACGCTAATCTCTCGGCCTCTACTCATTTCTGAGGTTTAGCTCATGCAACCCACCCCCATCAACGCCGCCGAGGCGATCCTCGACCCGCTCTGGGACGCACGGCTCAGTGGGCTCAAACACTGGGCGATAGACCCCGGTGACGCGCACGGCCTGGTCGTCTCGCAAAACTGGTGCTGGGCCGCCTTCGAGTGGACGCGCCGCCCCGCCTCCGGCCCCGCGCTGCGCATGACCCGCCGATTCGACGCCCCCTGTGAAGAGTACGACCGCCTTCTCGTGAGCATCATGGCCCCGCCCGGCTCCGTCTGCCGCATCACCGTCACCCACGACAAGGGCGATTCGCACTACACGTCGGAACCGGCCGGGCAGTACAAGCGTGAACACGCCGTGGTCCTGGGCGGCGCGAAAAAACTTGACACCGTCACCATCGAGCTCGACGCCGCCGACAGCCCGGAAAACTCTCCCGCCGCCGGCTGGATCAACTGGGTCGGCCTGCGCGACACCCCCACGCTCAAACGGCTCCAGCACCAGCGGCAGCGCTTCGACGAGGCGTGGGAGCCTTATCTCCTCCCCGAGTCGCACGAGCCGAGCTTCGAGCCGAAGGTCGGTCTGCTCATTAATAAAGAGGAACTCGCCGACCTCCGCCGCCGCCATGAACAGGCCGTCAGGGAGCACGGCCGCTCCCCGATCGATGACCTGGCCGACATGGTCCGCCATCTCACGCCAGAGACCATGGTGCGCGACTTCGTCAATTTCTGGGGCGACACACGCTATTGCCGCGAGCGCGACCACGGCAACGTCCTGGTCGGCACCGCCCTGACCGGCCACGCCACCAACGCCGCGATCGCCGGCCTCGTCCTGCGCGACAAGCACCTGCTCCGCCTCTCCGCGCGCCTGGCGATGGCGATCACGCTCTGCGACCGGTGGGACGACGGCATGATCTGCGCCCTGCCCGGCGGCACCTTCGACCACCGCTGCTTCGTGCAGTCCCTCTGCCTGCACGAGACGGCCATGACGCTGGACCTGGCGGGCGAATGGTTCACCGACACCGGCCGGCTCGCCGTCATGCGACGCATGGCGCTCGAAGGCCTCGCCGCCGTCCACTTCAACACCTGGGCCTACGAGTACATCTTCCATTGCAACCAGATGGCGTGGTTCTCGCCGGGACGGATGGCGGCCTGCGCGGTGCTCGAAAAAACATGGCCCCGCGTCAAGCCCTACACCGACATCGCCATGAGCGACCTGATCGAGACGCTCGGCCTCTCCGTGCTCAGTGACGGCGGCTACGTCGAGGGCCCGACCTACTTCACCTGCGTCGGCTCCATGGCTGGCCGGGCGCTCGACCTCTTCGCCCGCGCGCGCGGCTCGACACTCGCGCAGGTCATGCCCGAGACGGTGAAACGCTCTGCCGACTTCGGCGCGGCGGTCCGCTCGACCGACGACACGCAGGACGTCATCCCCATCTGCGACGCCGGCAAACTCATGGGCGACGAGACGCTCGCGGTGATGGCCTCGTCGCTCCCGAAGAGCGAGTGGGTCGCCATGTTCCACAAGTCCATCGCGCGGAACCGCGGCTTCCCGGCCAACCTGCTCGCGTGGCGATTGCGCCCCACCATTCCGGCGGAATCACCCGCGCCCAAGCCTTTCATCTTCATGCCCGAGATGGGCCTGATGACCTCGACGCGCCGGCTCGGGGAGCACTGGACGAAAATCCTCCTCATGGGCAACAAGGCCGGCGCCGGCCACACGCACGAGGACAAAGGCTCTTTCGTCCTCGAGTTCGCCGGTGAGACTTTCGCCTGCGACCCGGGCACGTGTGACTACGGCAACCCGCTCGCCGGCCAACTCCACAACGCCGATCGCCACAGCATGCTCGTTCCCACCGGCACCATCGCCCGACCCCACCCCGCTTGCCCGCTCCCCGTCGATGTGAAGCCCAAGGGCAAGGGCGACGCCACCGCTTTCCACGCCACGCTCGACGCGACGCCGGGCTGGGAGGGCTATTACCGCCGCTGGACGCGCGCGTGGGATTCACCGACGCCCGACGTGCTCACCATCACCGACGACTACGAGCTTGATCCTTCATGCAAGGCCAACAGCGTCGAGTTCTATTGGCAGACAATGCTGCCTGTCGCCGTGCGCGGGAGTGAAGTCGTCATCACCGGCAAGGGCGGCGAGGCGATCATTACCCCACCGCAAGGCTCGACGGTCCGCGTGGACGAACTGCCGCTGCTCGGTGGCGCGAAGCAATACCGTGTCGCGTTCGTACGGAAGAAGCCGGCGGGTAGAATCGTGACGCAAGTCCGGCTGCGTCCCACCCCCTCTCCCTCCGGGAGAGGGCAGGGGTGAGGGCGCTCCGCGGCCGGTGAGAGCGTGAGATTGGACGAATTTTCTTCGACCAAAGACGCCCTCGCCCCTGCCTCCCCCGAAGGAGGAGGGGAGCCGGAAATATCGCCGTCACTTCCGCGGGAAACCCCATGCTGATCGTCACGCCGATCCTGGAATCGATCCACCGCCTGCTGACCCAGCCGGTGAGCGAGCTTGGCCGTGCCCGGCGGGCGGTGCGTTACGCCGCCGAGCTTGTGCAGCACTGCACGGCGGAGTTGCGGCACGATCGCGCCACCGAGGCAGCCGCCGCGCTGACCTACCGCACCATCTTCAGCATGGTCCCGCTGATTGTGCTCGCGCTGTTGATCTTCAACACCTTCGGCGACTCCAAGGGCGTCGGCTCCGAGGTGCAGGGGAAGATCTACGACTACCTGGGGCTGAGTACTCTCGCCTATTCCTCATCATCAGGCAGCCACGTCACCGGCGATTCAACGCGGGACCCTTCGCAGCAGAAGGTGGACCGCGAGATGAAGGCCCGCGTTGACCAGGTCTTCAAGACACTCACCGACCAGGTCTCGCAGGTCCGGCTGGGGAGCATCGGGCTGGTGGGCATCGTGCTCTTCATCTGGGCGGCGCTCTCGCTGATCGTGACGATGGAGCAGACGTTCAACCGCGTCTATAACTGCCCGGTCGGCCGACCCTGGGTCATGCGCATCGCGCTCTACTGGGCGGGCATCACGCTCGGCCCGCTTCTGCTCTTCCTGAGCCTGTACATGAGCGGGCGGATGCTCCTGGCGGCGCACAGCCTGGGCGTGGGGGCGTGGCTGCTGGGGCAGGTTTCGCATTCCGCGGCGCTGAGCCTGAGCTGGCTCATGCTTTTTCTGCTCTACATCCTCATGCCCAACACGCGCGTCGACCGCCGCGCGGCGCTGATCGGCAGCTTCGTCACGGCCGTGCTCTTCGAGATCAGCAAGTGGGGCTTCGGGTTGTATGTCAGCAAAGCCGTCCCTTACTCGAAGATCTACGGCTCTCTGGGGCTGGTGCCGCTCTTCCTTTTGTGGGTGTACGTGATCTGGCTGCTGGTCTTGTTCGGCCTGGAGCTGACGTACACGCTCCAGGCGATGAAGGGGCGGCGGTTCAAGCACCTGGACACCGCGCCGCACAACGGCACGAGCGGCGACCCACGCTGGATCATCCCCCTGCTGGCACGCGTCGCCCAGGGCTTCGAGACCGGCAGGCCCGTCACCCACGCCGATCTCTCCATCGACCTGGGCCTGCCTGGTCGGGCGATCGAGGAACTCACCGGCCTGCTCGAAAAGCAATCGCTCATCCACCGCGTCGTGGGCGACAAGGGGAGCGATGGACTGACGCTGTCGCTCCCGCCGGAGAAAATCCCGCTGTCGCGGCTGCTGGACCTGTCACGCTCGCTCTCACTGGCGCCGGGCCTGGAACCGGGCGCGGAGTCGCAGGCCATGATCGATTCCCGCCTCAAGCAACCGGGCTGGGCCGCGCTGGATCAACTCGAACAGGCCCAGCGCCGCGGCCTCGAAAGCAAAACGCTCGCATCGGTGATGAAGCGCGACTAACCCCAGCCAGAGAGGCACGCCCGCTTCAGCGGACCGTGCCGGGCCGTGCTTTGATTTTGTGATCGTCTCTTGTCATCCTCTCCTCCGATCTCCGTGCCCTCTGTGTCTCTGTGGTTCAATCCGATAAACAAACACCACGCGGAACACCCCCATGTCCACCTTCGACGGCCTGAGCGTTGATATGAGCAGCCTGCACCGCCTCTCGAACGCCAAGTCGCGTTCCATCAGCGCCGAGAACTTCACCGGCGAAAAAGGCAAAGCGGGCATGGCGACCGAGGGCAACGGCGCCTCCTGCGCCCGTAACCTTGGCCGCGGGTGGAAGGTCTCCCCGAGCGTGCCGATCGCGCCGGGCGCGACCTTCACGCTGGCGGACATCAAGGGGCCCGGCGCCATCCAGTCCATCTGGATGGCCGGGCAGTACCACCCCCGCTTCAACATCCTCCGCATCTACTGGGACGACCAGGAGCAGCCCAGCGTCGAGTGCCCCGTCGGTGACTTCTTCTGCAACGGCTGGGGGAAATACGCCCAGCTCACCTCGCTCGCCGTCTGTATGAACCCCGGCCGCGGTGCGTTCAATTGCTACTGGACCATGCCCTTCCGCAAGCGCGCCCGCATCACCATCACCAACATCCACACCGAGCCGATGACCTGGTACTACCAGATCAACTACGCGCTCGGCCCGGTCTCCGACGACGCCGCCTACTTCCACGCCCAGTTCCGCCGCGTCAACCCGCTGCAATACAAGAAGGTCTATACCATCGTGGACGGCATCAAGGGCAAGGGGCACTACGCGGGCACCTACATGGCCTGGGGCGTGAACAACAACGGCTGGTGGGGCGAGGGCGAGATCAAGTTCTACCTCGACGGCGACTGCCCGCCCGGCAAGGATGTGGCCGAGCACGGCGGCGACGCCTTCCCCACCATCTGCGGCACCGGCACCGAAGACTATTTCTGCGGCTGCTACAACTTCGACATCCCGGGCAAGGGCTACCAGGAATACTGCACCCCCTACGCCGGCATGTTTCAGGTCATCCGCCCCGACGGCCTCTACGTCGCCAACACCCGCTTCGGCATGTACCGCTGGCACATCCCCGACCCCGTCCGCTTCGACACCGACCTCAAGATCACCATCCAAGCGATCGGCTGGCGCAGCGAGGGCCGCTACCTTGCCAACCAGGACGACATCGCCTCCGTCGCCTTCTGGTACCAGACGCTGCCCACCGCGCCGTTCCCGAAGCTGCCGTCTCGGGATGAACTGGAAGTGATCTGACGACGGTGCCCAACAATCTGTTTTTTCACCGCCATTTCCCGCGCGTTCCGATATCCATTGCATGACCGCCGCGCCCGCACTCTCGCTTTCCACCGACGCGCTGCGCCCTGAACAACTACGCCGCTTCCACGACGACGGCATCCTCTCGTTACCCGCCTTCTTCCCCGCCGACCTCGCCGCCTCCCTCCCGCAGGCGTGGCGCGATCTCCTCCCCGTCATCGCGCGAGGCGACAGCGGCATCGCACGCACCAACCAGTTCATCCACGGCGTCATCCCCCCGCCACTGGGCGACCTCTACAAATACCCGCGACTCGTCGCACTCGCACGCCAACTCCTCGGCAACGACCTCGCCCTCTACATGAACCGCCTGCTCATCAAGGACGCCGGCTGGTCCGGACACGTCGGCGCCCACCAGGACATGGTCTATTTCCACGGCGGCCTCACCAAGCTTTCCGTCTTCATCCCACTCACCCCCATGAACCCCGCCAATGGCGGCCTCGCCTTCGTCGCCGGCTCGCACAAGCTCGGCAACCTCGGTGAACGCGGCGTCATCCTGCTCGATCAATTCCCGCCCATGCCCGTTGTCACCCCCGACGTCGCGCCCGGCGACGTCTGCCTCATGGACATCATGACCTGGCACCTCTCCGAGCAGGCCAACGCACCCTCCGACCGCATCGTCATCCAGATCATCTACCAGCCCGCGACCGATGGCTCGTACTACCACGGCGTCTCCGCCCCCACGCTCGTCCACGGCCAGTGGCGCACCGACTTCTTCAACTCCTACGGCCAAGGCATCTGGCGGCACGGCGAACCCAAACCAAAAAAATCCACCCCGTAACGCCGCTCGCGGCTGAGCGCCCCATGTCCACCATCACCACCCAACCCCGCGCCGCCTCGGCCGACGAGGCCGTCCTCCGCACCTTCGACCTCCTCCGCGCCCAGAACAAATCGCGCATTGCGCTGGCGTACCACGACCACGCCCCGTGGTCGCACGATCTCCTGCAACGCTTCGCCTCCGCCGGCCTCGCCTGCATCATCCGCGGCGACGGCAGGCCCGATCCGGCCCTTGCCTCACGCAGCCCGGTCCCCGTCACCACGCCGCGCGCCGCCGCATCCGGGATGTGCGACGGGCTTGTGCTCGACGGCCGTGAACAGTGGGATTTCCTCTTCCGCGCCGTCGAACCGCTGGCGCTGGGGGGTGTGCTGATGGCCCCCGCCGAGCCGTGGCGCGTCGTGCCAGATCGCATCCGTGAAATCTCTAAATCCGACGCACTACGCGAATCCCCCGTCGTTGAATATGTGGAGTGCTCCGGCCTGCGCGGCCACTACGCCGAGTTCGGCACCTTCTGGGGACGGCTCTTCTTCCACCACCACCACCTGCTCCGCGGCTGGCTGCGCGGAAACTTCTTCGCCTTCGATTCCTTTGCCGGCCTTTCCGCCCCGCTCCCCGACGAGACCCGCTTCACACGTGGCGACTTCACACCCAGCGCCTACGCCTACAACCTCCCCTCTTTCCAACTCCTCGCCCAACTCGTCGGCGTTGACCCCGCACGGCTCGTCACAATCCCCGGCTTCTACGACCAGAGCCTCGCCGGCCACAACCCCTCCGAATACGGCCTCGCACCCGAGTCCATCTCTGTCTGCGCCATCGACTGCGACCTCCTCGAACCCACCCGCCACGTGCTGAACTTCATCACCCCCCTGCTCGAACCCGGGGCGTTGATTTATTTCGACGACTGGCGCCTCTGCCGCGCCAGCCCCTACGTCGGCGAACGCGCCGCCGCCCTCGCCTGGCTGCGCGACCATCCGAGCTTTGAATTGATCGAGTTCCACCGCGACCGCTGGGCGCACCAGTGGTTCATCTTCCAGAAATGATCTGATCCCCCGCTTCTCTCCCGCCGCTCGCGGCTTAGCGTCCCCTCTTCCCTCACTTCACCGCCGCCGCCTTCTTCAAACTTCGCCCGTTGTCGTACCGCTGCGCGATCGGCATCCGCCTGCCGAACCCGAACGCACGCCCCGTCACCTTGATCCCCGGCGCCGCCTGCTTGCGTTTGTACTCGTTCAGGTCGATCAGCCGCACCATCTTGAAAATCACCGCCGGGTCCGTGGCCGGCATCTCCGCGATGATCTGCCGGGCCGTCTGCTCGCGCTCGACGTACCGCTCGATGATCTGGTCCAGCACCTCGTAGGGCGGGAGCGAGTCCTGGTCCGTCTGGTTCGGTCTCAGCTCCGCGCTGGGAACCTTACTGATCGAGCTCTCGGGGATGACCGCGCCGTTGTACGCCCCCCGCATCGGTGAGGCCGGGTCGTTGTTGATCCAGCGTGACAGTTCCCACACCATCGTCTTGGGCACGTCGCTGATGACCGCGAGACCGCCGCACATGTCGCCGTAGAGCGTGCAATACCCCACCGCCAACTCGCTCTTGTTCCCCGTCGTCACCAGCAGCGAGCCGAACTTGTTGCTGAACGACATCAGCACCACGCCGCGGATGCGGGCCTGCACGTTCTCCTCCGTCGTGTCCGGCGCCTTGCCCTCGAAGTGCGGCGCGACCATGTGCTCCATCGCTTTGTGCGCCTCTTCGATGGCGATGACGTGGAACTTGATGCCCAATCGCACCGCCAGGTCGCGGGCGTCGCTCACCGAGTGGTCGGAGCTGAACCGCGACGGCATGGCCACCCCGCGCACGTTCTCCTTGCCCAGCGCCGCGACGGCCAGCGTCGCGCAGAGCGCTGAATCGATCCCGCCCGACAGCCCGAGCACGATCGACTTGAACCCGCACTTGCGGCAATAGTCCCGCAGCCCCAACACCAACGCGTGGTAGACCGACTCGATGCCGCGCTTGGGTTTCTCGACGCGGTTCGACGCCGCATCCATGTCCACGATCAGCAGGTCTTCTTCAAAATCCTTCGCCTGCGCGATGATCTTGCCTGTGGCATCCACGACGCAGCTGTTGCCGTCGAAAACCAGTTCGTCGTTCCCTCCGACCTGGTTGCAATAGATGAGCGGTGTGCCATGCCGCTTCGCCGCGCTGGCGAATAGGCTTAGCCGGAAGGCGTGCTTGTCCAGCACGAAGGGCGACGCCGAGCAATTCACCATCACCCCCGCGCCGGCGGCCGCGAGCTGCGCAATCGGGTCGTTGTGGTAGAGCTGCCGCGGCAAAATGTCGCGGTCGTTCCAAAGGTCTTCGCAGATGCTCACGCCGAGCTTCGCCCCCTCGTGCACGACGATCTCGCTCGCGGGCCCGGGCTCGAAGTAACGCTGCTCGTCAAACACGTCGTAGGTCGGCAGCAGGCTCTTGACGAACCGGTGCGCCACCGCGCCGTCCCGGCAGAGCGCCGCCGCGTTATAGAGCGACCGCCCCGCCGCCCGGTCCGACGGACAGGGGTAGCCGATGATGGCCGTGATCCCCACGCAGTGCGTCGCCAACTCACGGATCGCGTGGTCGCACTCGTCGATGATCGCCGGCTTGAGCAGCAAATCCTTGGGCGGGTACCCGATCACCGCCAGTTCGGGGAACACCACGAGCGACGCGCCTTTGTTGCGCGCGGCGTCGATGCACCGCGCGATGGCGGCCGAGTTGCCGACGATGTCGCCGACGATCGGGTTAGTCTGTGCGAGCGCGATCCGCATGGAGGGATTGTAATCACGCCAGAACTTCGTGCGGCCTCCGCGCCCGCCGCTTGCGGCTTAGCGCACCATTCCATTGACCACCCCGCCGCCGCCGAATACCGTGGTGCCCCATGCGTTCCCCCCTCCACGTCGCCGCGATGATCGTCTTCTCTCTCCTGCTTACCGCCTGCGCAACCTCCACCACGCAGCCCGACGACGCCGGGCGTCTGGCCCGCGCCGAGAAATTTATGGCCCAGGCGCACGGATTCAAGGAAAAGGGCCTGAGCGACTCCACCCTCGCCAGCTTCGGCCTCGCCCTCGAAGAAAATCCCAACATCTTCGAGGCCCACATGGGCATGGCCGACATCTACCGCGAGCGCGGCAACTACGACCTGGCGAGCAAGTCCTACGAGCGAGCCACGCAAATCGATCCCATGAGCTTCGACGCCAATTACTACCTCGCCCTGACCCGGCAGTTCATGGGTAAGGTCGCCGAGGCGGTGCCCGCGTATCTCCAGGCCGTCGCGATCAAGCCCGATGATTTCAACGCCAACCTAAACCTCGGCGCCGCATTCGTGCAGTTGCGGAAGCCCTCGGAGGCGATGCCCTACGCGAAGCGGGCCACGGAGCTCAGGCCCGAGCACCAGGGGGCGTGGGCGAACTTCGCCACCGCCTGCACGATGACCGGCGATTTCACGCAGGCGATCGACGCCTACCGCCACGCGGCGGAACTGGGTGACGTCTCGGACCCCATCGCGCTGGGTCTGGCCGATGCGCACATCAAGGTCGGCCACTACGACCGCGCGGTGGCCGTGCTCCAAGGACAGATTACGCGCAGCCCCAGTTCCACCGCCCACGAGCGGCTGGGTTACGTCCGCTTCAAGCAGCGCCGCTACGCCGACGCGCTGGCGAGTTTCCGCAACGCGCTGAAGCTCAACCCAGACGACACGGCCGCACTCAACGGCCTGGGCGTTTCGCTCATGACCCTCTATGTCCAGTCCGGCCAGAACGACAACGCCCAGCGCGATGAGGCGCTCACGGCGTGGCGGAAAAGCCTGAGCCTCCGCCCGAAGCAGCCCCGCATCGTTGACCTGGTCGCACGCTACGACCGCCAGTGAAGCATGGCCTCACCCTCTAAACTCGCCGTCCTGGTCACCGGTTCCGCCGGCGCGATCGGGCGCTCCGTCTGCCGTGAACTGGTCGAGCGCGGCCACCGCGTGCGGGCCGTCGATCGGCTTCCCACGCCTGGTGTTTCTGATTCGACCATCGCCGACCTGACCGATGGGGGCACGGCGCGGCGGCTGTGTGAGGGGATCGACGTGGTGATCCACCTCGCCGCGCAGGCCGAGCCGTTCGCCGACTTCCTCACCGACCTGCTGCCCAATAACATCACGGCGACGTACAACCTCTTCGAGGCTGCGCGGCTCGCCGGCGTGAAGCGCGTCGTCTTCGCCAGCTCGATGCACGTCGGCCACAACACGCCGCCCGGTGAAATTGTCCGCGCCGAGCACGCCCCGGCGCCGGGTAACTTCTACGGCGTGACCAAGGTTTTCGGTGAGGCGTTGGGGCAGATGTACGCCCGCACGCACGGCCTCTCCGTCATCTCGGCCCGCATCGCCTTCCTGCCGCGCAGCCCGATGCACGTGGCGAGGCTGATCGACGGCAAAGGATACGACTGGTACATCAGCCCGCGCGACAGCGGCAGGTTTTTCGCGCTCTGCACCGAGGCGAGGCTGTCCGAGCAAAACCGTTACGTCGTCCTCTTCGCCGCCGGTCCCGGCGGCGAGACGTGCATGGACATGCAGACCGCGCGGGACCTCATCGGTTACGAGCCACGCGACCCATGGCCCGTCGGCATGGATGAGGTTGTTCCCGGCTGGGACAAGGCGCGCTAAGCCGCAAGCGGCAGGAATGAAAAGCCCGCCCGGGTCGTTGGCCCGGGGCGGGCGTGGTTTTGGGGACTGTCTAGCAGTCTCCGTCGAGCTGTTAGCTCAGCCCGTTCCTACATTGATCAGACACTGGATCACCTCCCTCTGAAAAGAGCCTGCCCAGCCGCCGCTCGACCGCGGTCCCGTGGGACCGCCCCGTGCCGCCGGGTTCTTTTCGTCCCGGTCCGTCAACCGGGACACATCGCCCACCGGGCCTAAGGGGACGGGGGCCCGATGCTCGGTCGTTGCGGCCTGTGGGGTTTGCCAGGGGTTCTCCCGGGCTGGAACCACGGGTCGTCTCCGACATTCCAATTATTCGTCGGGAGGCGGCGGAGTCAATAAAAATTAGTGTGTGGTGCGTAGTGCATGGTGCGCGGCGGATGGAATCCATCAGAATCGAGGAACCGCCGGCCGATATACTGCCCGCATGACCGTCGCCCCCACGGCCGAAGCCGCGCCAACCCCCGCACCCACACCCAACGTCCCGCCGCTGCTGGAGGTGCGGAAACTCAAGACCTGGTTCCCGGTGCGGCGCGGGCTGCTGCGGAAAACGGTCGGCCACGTCCGGGCGGTGGATGACGTGGACCTGGACGTGTTTCCCGGCGAGACGCTCGGTCTGGTGGGCGAATCGGGCTGCGGGAAATCAACCGTCGGCCGGACGGTGCTGCGCCTGATCCACGCGACGGCGGGTTCGGTGAGGTTCGACGGCCAAGACGTCTTTGCTGCCGGGCGCGCCGAACTAAAGGCGCTGCGTCGGCAGATGCAGATTGTATTCCAGGACCCGGTGGGCTCGCTGAACCCGCGGATGACCGTCGGGCGCATCCTCTCCGAACCGATCGCGGTGCACGGGCTGGCCAAGGGGAGCGCTCTGCGCGACCGGGTGGCGACGCTGCTGACGCGCGTAGGGCTTTCGCCGGATTACGCCACGCGGTACCCGCACGAGTTCTCCGGGGGACAGCGGCAGAGGATCGGGATCGCCCGCGCCCTCTCGCTGGAGCCGCGGTTCATCGTCTGCGACGAGCCGGTCAGCGCGCTGGACGTCTCGATCCAGTCGCAGGTCCTCAACCTGCTGAGCCAGCTCAAGGAGGACCTGGGGCTGTCGTATCTGTTCATCGCGCACAACCTGGCGGTGGTCGAGCACTTCTGCGACCGGGTGGCGGTGATGTACCTGGGGCGGATCGTGGAGCTTGCCGGCCGTGACGCGATCTACGCCAACGCGAGGCACCCCTACACGCGTGCGCTGTTGAGCGCCGCGCCGCAGCCCGAGCCGGTGCGGGCGCGGGGGCGCGTCGTGCTGCCGGGCGAGGTGCCCTCTCCGATCAATCCACCGACCGGCTGTGCGTTCCACCCCCGCTGCCCGCTGACGCGCACGCTGGCCGCCGGCGCGGAAGCGGCCCGGACGGTGGCAATCACGGTGATGGGCGAGCCGGCGCGGGTGATGAAGCGGTGCGTGGAGGAGAGGCCTGAGTTGCAGCCGATCAACGGCGAGGCGAGGCACTGCGCGGCGTGTTTCTTCGAGCAAGAGCAGGGCTGAACGGATAGGCCACGTCACCCGCCGATCTCACCCAGCACGGACTGGGCGAGCTGGCGTTGCTGTGGGTCCTGCAGCCGGAGGAGCGCGGCGGCGAGCAGCTCTTTGCCGCGGTCCTTGCGGTCGAGGTAGCGGGCGCAGAGCACGCCGAGGATGAGTTCGACCTGGTCGCGGTGCGGGTCGGCGCGGTAACTGGTGAGAAACAACTCGTACGCCTGGGCGGCGGAGTGGAACTTGCCGACGGCCATGAGCTGGTTGGCCACGTCGATCTGCTGCTGCTGCGCCAGCACGGCGTTGGGGGCGATGGCGAGCAACTCCTCGTACGCCGCCGCGGCCGCGTCGAGCCGGTGTGCCGTGACATCGGCCGCGATGCGGGCACGCAACTCGATGACGCGCGGGTCCGCGCTCCCGGCGGAGGGTGTGCCGTCCGCCGCCAGCACAACGCCCGCCTCGGGTTCGTGCTCCCACGGGCGATACCCCTGCCGGGTGAGGTTGCGGAACTGCTCCCGCCTGCGTTTCTGCTCCCAGAGCGCGAGCATGTCGTAAGGCTCGCGCGGGAGCACCCGGACCCAGAGCAGGGTCATGCCCACAAAAAACCCGAAGATATACCCCGCCAGGTGCGCCGCGTAAGCGACGCTTCCCTCGCCGGCGCCCCACAGGACAAAGTTGGTGGCGATCTGGAAGAGGATGAGCACCACGCCCGACACCTCGAAGGTGCCGGGGATGAAAAACCAGTAGAGCATCGTGACGTTGCTGAGCGGGAAGAGCGCCAGGTAGGCCCCGGTGACGGCGGCGACGGCGCCGCTGGCGCCCAGCACGGGAACCGTCTCGACCAGCGCGTGCCCCAGCCCCGCGAGGATGCCCCCCGCCAGGTAGAACGCGAGGTAGCCCGCCTTGCCCAGCCGATCCTCGACGCTGTTGCCAAAGACGTAGAGGAAGACCATGTTCCCCGCCAGGTGGAGCAGGTTGGCGTGCATGAACTGGTAGGTGATGAACGGGAAGAGCCGCGGGAGGCCCGGGTCGAGGAAGTAGGCGGCGACGCCCTGTTCCTGGAGCCTGTTGTGGGTGAAGGCGAAGACGACCACGTTGATAACGATCAGGGTCACGTTGACCCATGGCGTGGAATGGAGCCGGCGGTCGCTGCGGATGGGGAAGAACATGGGCGGTCGTGACGGCGGCGGTTCGGGTTGGCCGGTCGGTCAGGGTTGATCGTCAACCACGCCGGCGCCGATGATCTCCCACCGTGCGATTGAATCCTGTTTCATGGGGAGGACGACGGCGAACTCGATGCGCTGCCGGGCATCCACCGGTTGTGCCCACGAGGTGGTCCAACGCCCCTGGGCCTGATCGTGGGCATTGTACGCGGTGATGAGGAAAAGCGCCCGGCTGATCGGGCGCGTGAGCGTGTTGTAGGTGGTGATCTGCAGCGCCGTGTGCCCGCCCCGCAGCGGCGAGGGCGTCGAGACAACCTGTTCAAACGTCGAACCCAGAGTCACGGGCAGGCTCACCTCCACGTTCCAGTCCAGGGTCTGCATCTTCTGATACATGTCCGGCGGAACTTCGACGCTGATGTCGCGCGGCTTCTGGGTGTTGAGCAGCATCAGCGGCACGTGCGCCTGCGCGAAGGGGTTGCCGTCGTTGTCGATCAACGCCAGGTTCAGCGTGCAGCCCTCGTAGATCTCAAAGCTGTCGAGTTCTATGCGCCCCTGCAGGACGACCTGCCCCGTGGAGGTCTTCACCATCGTCTGGTTCTCGAACCGGACCGGGGCGGTGCGAGAGGGCTTGCGCAGCGCCGCGGTTGAGGGCTCCCACACGGGCTCCGGGACGCGATCGATGCGGACAAGCGTCACCGAAGAATCGGGCGAGTTGAAAGCAAGAGTCTCGGGGGAAGGCAGGGCGCTGCGTTGCACGAGCATGACGCCGCCGCCGATCAGCGCCAATACGAGCAGAACGGTCACCGCGACGAAAGCGATCTTGAACCCGCCTCCCCGCGGGGCGGCGGCCTCACCAGGAGGGTCCTCGTCGAGGACGGCTTCAACCAGGGTCTCCTCCACGGCGCGGGGCACGGCCGGCGGCGGCGATGCGGGGCGCGCGGGTTCCGGCGACCTGCGGACCGGTCGCGGGGCGGCGCGATCGATCGCCGACACGCCCCCGGCGGGCGTCGCGGGGGGCGCGGCCGCCACACCGGTCGGCAATAGATCGGCGTCCGCGTGTGTTGCCGGCTGCGCGACCGCCACCCGCCTTGTCGTCTGCGGGTTCACGGGGAATCTCTGCCCGCACTTGGTGCACAGCATCGTCGCACCGTGCCGCGCAAACGGCGTACGTATCACGTTCCCGCACGACCCGCAGGTCATCTCATACATTCAGTGACACTCTAGCACGCCCCGGCCCCTCCGGGCCCAATACCTCTCCCCACGCAAAACCGCTCGCCGAGTACCATGCACCCGCCCCCTCCCGGGGACTTACAGACCCATGCCCACCACAGCCAAAACCCGACGGCTTATCGAACTTGATCGGCTACACGTGTGGCATCCCTTCACCGCCATGCGGCAATGGCGCGACGCCGACCCTCTGGTCATCGACCAAGCCCAGGGATTCGAGCTGATCGACACCGACGGCAAACGCTACATCGACGGCGTGTCGAGCCTCTGGTGCAACGTGCACGGCCACCGCGTGCCCGCCATCGACAAGGCCATCCGCGACCAGCTCGACAAGGTCGCCCACACGACGCTGCTGGGGCTTGGATCGGAGCAGAGTATCCTCCTCGCGGCCGCGCTGGCGGGCCGCGTGCCGCGACCGGCGGAGGGCGGCGAGCCGCTGACCAAGGTGTTCTATTCCGACGCCGGCAGCACCGCCGTCGAGGCCGCCATCAAGATGGCCGTGGGGTATTTTCACCACACCGGCAGGACCGGCAAGCGGCGTTTCATCGGCTTCCGCGGCGGATACCACGGGGACACGACCGGCTCCATGTCCATCGGCTACAGCGAGCTCTTCCACCGCCCCTTCTCCTCCATGGTCTTTCCCACCACCTTCGCCCCATCACCCGACAGCGTCCGCCTGCCCGAGGGCCTCGATCACCTGCACGCGATGGCAGGTAACGGTGACGGCCTGTGGCCCTCCGAGCGGCAGGACCTGAACGCCGCGCTGCGGGACCACTGTTTGGCGCGGCTCGAAGAGGAACTGAAACGGCACGCGGACGAGATCGCGGCCGTGGTGATCGAACCGCTCATGCAGGGGGCGGCGGGGATGATCTGCCAGCCATCGGGGTTTCTGCGCGGCGTCGCGGCGCTGGCGAAGAAATACGACGTGCTGCTCATCGCCGACGAGGTCGCCACCGGCTTTGGCCGGACAGGGCGCATGTTCGCCTGCGAGCATGAGGGGGTGACGCCCGACATCCTCTGCCTGGCCAAGGGGATTTCCGCGGGCTACCTGCCGCTGGCCGCGACGATCACCACCGACCGGATGGAGCGGGCCTTCTGCGGGGAATACGCGGAGAACAAGACATTCTTCCACGGCCACACCTACACCGGCAACCCGCTGGCGTGCGCCGCGGCGCTGGCGTCGCTGAAATTGTTCGACGAGGGCAAGCTGCTCGAACGCATCAACCGCAGCGCGGGCATTATTGCGGACCGGCTCGGGGCGCTCCGCAATGAAAAGGCGTTCCCTCACGTCATCGACATCCGCCAGCGCGGCATCATGGTCGGCATCGAGCTGTGCAGAAACCGTGCGACGCGCGAGCCATTCCCCTCCGCCCAGCGCACCGGCGCAGCGGTCTGCATGGCCATGCGGAGCAAAGGCTTGATCATCCGTCCGCTGGGCGATGTGCTCGTGCTCATGCCCATCCCCGCGATGGACGACGCCACGCTGCACCGCATGCTCGACACCGTGGTCGATATGCTTCGCACGTGGAAGGTCTAGGCGTGCCCGCTTCAGCGGGCCGTGCTCGTCGAACAACGAACAGTAGGAAAGAAAAACCCACGCCGCAGGGCGTGGGTTTCCTTGGATTCAAATAAATCGAAGCTCGTGCCTCAGGCCTTGGCGGCGACGGGCGCCGCGGCGGTCTCGGCGGCGACCGGCTCGGGGACGACGGTGTCCAGCCCGCGGCGGCGGTCGCGCAGGCGACGCTTCTTGCCCACGCGGTCGCGCAGGTAGTAGAGCTTGGCGCGGCGGACGTGGCCGTGGCGCTTGACCTCGATCTTGGCGATCTTCGGGCTGTGCAGCGGCAGGATGCGCTCGACGCCCTCGTTGGCGACGATGCGCCGGACCGTCACGGTCTGGGTCACGCCGTAGCCCTGGATGTTGATGATCACGCCGTTGAACACCTGGATGCGTTCCTTGGTGCCCTCGGTGATGCGCAGATGCACGTCCACCGTGTCGCCGATACTCAGTTCGGGCAGGTCGGTCTTCAGGTGGGCCTTTTCGACGGCCTGGATCAGGGGATGGCTCATGGTGGAGACTCCGTCACGCCGAGACCCGCCAAAAAGAGGGAGTCACGGGCGAGCCAAATAATGTATCCGAATCGGTCGATTGCGCCAAGCCGGTCACGGCCCCAGCAAATCCGGCCTGCGGTCGCGGGTGCGCTCCCGGGACTGCTCTTTGCGCCACTCCTCGATCTTCGCGTGGTCGCCGTTCAGCAGCACCGGGGGGACCTCCATGCCCATCCACTCACGAGGCTTGGTGTAGTGCGGGTAATCCAACAGGCCGCCGGCGCCGGGCGAGAAGCTTTCATGGTGTGTGGATTCGTCGTCGCCCAGCACGCCCGGGATCAGCCGGACCACGGCATCGATCAGCACCATCGTGGGCAACTCGCCGCCGCTGAGCACATAGTCGCCGACGCTCAGTTCCATGGGTTTGAGCCTGTCGATCACGCGTTCGTCGATGCCCTCATAATGGCCCGAAATCACGAGCAGGCGGGGCAGGAGCGCGAGTTCCTCGACGATGGATTGCCGCAGCGGCCTGCCCTGGGGGGTCATCAGGATGCGCGTCGCCGGTGCGGGGTCTTGCGCTTCCACGGCCTGCACGGCGTCCCACAGAGGCTGGCACTGCATCACCATCCCGGGCCCGCCGCCGAACGGGGCCTTGTCCACCTTGCCGTGCTTGTCGGTGGTGTAATCACGGATGTTGGTGAGGTGGTAGCTCACGAGCGCCGCGCGGTCGCCGACGGGCTGGGCGGCGCGTTTGAGGATGCTTGTGCCCAGCACGGCCGGGAACATCTCGGGGAAGAGCGTGAGCACGTCGATTCGCATGGGATATAGACTCTACCCCGCTGCGCGTTGTTTAGAAATGCAAGACCCCGGCGCTTCGGCGGACCTCAGCATCGGGTTTGGCTCAAAACCGCACCCGGGGGAAACGACGCCCACAGGGACTCGGCGCCGCCAATGAAATCCGCGGCTTTGCGTCCTGCAATCAAATGACCGAAAGACCGACAGTGGAATGCCGTCGTCGATGTATGCCGACTCACTCCGCCTTGGCGGGCTCGGCGGCTGCGGCCTTCTTGGCCTCGGCGGCCTTCGCGGCGTCGGCTGCCTTGGCGGCCTTCTTGACCTCCGTGGCGGCCTGGCGGGTCTGCGTCAGCGTGCGGGCCGTACGCAGGCGGGCCTTTTCCTTGACCACGCCGGCGGGCAGTTCAATGCCTGCCTTGCTGATCAGGGTGGCGACCGTCTCTGTCGGCTGGGCACCGACGCTCAGCCAGTAGCGCACGCGGTCGGCGTTGAGCACTACGGCCTTGGACTGGTCCTTCTCGAGCGGGTCGTACGTGCCCAGGTTCTCGATGGATGTCCCGTCGCGCGGGGAACGGATGTCCATCGCGTTGAGCCGAAAGTACGGGCGGCCACGCCGACCGAACCGCTTGAGTCGAAGCTTCACCACAGGCAGGTCTCCAAGGGTCTAAACGCTCCGGCCAATGCGCCGTAGCGAGCCCATAAAGCTAACTCAAACCCGCCCGGTATTCAAGTCGCCCTATTCGCGGTCCAACAGGCCCTCCGCCGCCAGACCTTCATCGCCCGCAAACCCCGCACTTGCATCTTACGCTCTGGCCCTGCAAACTCCGGGCTTTCGGAGCCAGACCATGACCCCGTCCAAACCACAACTCCCGGTCGGCAACGCGCTGATCGGTCAATCCGGCGGCCCCACCGCCGTCATCAACCAGTCGCTCGTCGGCGTCGTCGAAGGACTGCGAGGCCACAAGAACGTGAAGAAGGTGCTCGGCGCCGTGCACGCGCTGCGCGGCATCGTGGACGGTAAGTTCATTGAGCTGAACAAGATCGGCAGGCCGCGCCTCGAGCGCCTCGCGCAGACGCCCAGTGCCGCGCTGGGCTCCAGCCGCGACAAGCCCAACGCCGAATACTGCCGCCGCATCTTCGACCAGCTCAACCGGCACAACATCCGCTACTTCTTCTACATCGGCGGCAACGACAGCTCGGACACCTGCCGCATCGTCTCGGAGATGGCCAAGCTGGACGGCTACGCGCTGCACTGCTTCCACGTCCCCAAGACGATCGACAACGACCTGATGTGCAACGACCACACGCCCGGCTTCGCATCGGCGGCGAAGTTCGTCGCGCAGGCGTTCATGGGCGACAACCTCGAGAACGCGGCGCTGCCCGGCATCAAGATCAACATCATCATGGGGCGTCACGCCGGTTTCCTGACCGCCGCCAGCGTGCTCGCCCGCCAGAACAAGTCCGAGGGTCCGCACCTGATCTATGTGCCCGAGGTGCCCTTCTCCGTCGAAGGCTTCCTGGGCGACGTCGAGCGTGTCTACAAGCAGCACGGCCGCTGCCTCATCGCCGTCAGCGAGGGCATCCACGATTCCGAGGGTACGCCGATCATCACCAAGCTCGCGGACGCGATCGAGCGTGACTCGCACGGCAACGTGCAGCTCTCGGGCACCGGCGCGCTGGGTGATTACCTCAGCGCCGCCATCAAGGGCCACATGGGCAAAGACGCCCGCGTCCGCGCCGACACGTTCGGCTACCTGCAGCGCTGCTTCGCCGGGTGCGTCTCGCCGGTGGACGCCAAGGAAGCGCGGCAGGTCGGCCGCGAGGCCGCGCGGCACGCGCTGCTGGGCGTGACCGAGGGCTCCATCGCCATCGAGCGCGTCAGCAGCAAGCCCTACAAGGTGCGCTACAGGCTCATCAATGTCCGCGAGGTCGCCGCCAAAACGCGCACCCTACCGCCCGAGTTCATCGTCAACGGCAACAACATCAGCGAGTCCTACCGCGGGTACCTAAGCCCGCTGGTGGGCAAGCTGCCGGTGATCGAGACGATCCGTTGACTTCCTCCCCCTCCCTCGAGGGGAAGAATAGCTGATTTCTACTTGGGTTCACCAAGAATTTCACGCAGCCGTCCACCGTGCTGATCCAGCAACCGCTGCGCGGCCGCAGCGTCGAGCTTCCGCCCGGCCATGACCAGCGCCAGCTTCACCCTCCCGCTGGTTTGCTTCAGCAGGGCCAACGCCTCGTCGCGTGAAACGCCGCACTGCGACGTGAGGATGCGCGCGCCGCGGTCGATGAGCTTGGCGTTGCTGACACGCAGGTCCACCATCAGATTCCCCCACGTCTTGCCTAGCTGAACCATGGCCGTGGTGGTGACCATGTTGAGTGCGAGCTTGGTGGCGGTGCCCGCCTTCATGCGCGTCGAGCCGGTGACGACCTCGGGGCCGACGAGCAGTTCAACAATGTGGTCCGCCGCGCCGGCGGGTGCTTTGGCGCAGGCGATGAGGCCCGTGGCCGCGCCGCGCGTCTTCGCCAGTTTCAGACCGCCGATCACATAAGGCGTCGTCCCCCCCGCCGCGATGCCAACGACCACGTCGCCCTTGCCGACTTTGAGTTCGTCGAATTGCGGGGCGATGCCGTCGGGGTCGTCCTCGGCCCCTTCGACGCTTTTCCGCAGCGCCCCGTCGCCGCCGGCGATGATGCCCACAACCATGGAGGGGTCGGTGTGGAATGTGGGCGGGCACTCGCTGGCGTCGAGCACGCCGAGTCGGCCGGACGTGCCCGCGCCGAAATAAATCAGCCGGCCGCCCTGCTTCATCGCCGCCACCACCGCATCGACCAGCGGGGTCAGTGCGGGGATCGCCACGCGCACCGCCGCCGCCACGCGTGCGTCTTCGTCGTTGATCAGCAGCAGCGTTTCGGCGACGGAGAGCTTGTCGAGGTCGCGCGACGCGGCGTTGCGCTGCTCGGTAAGGACGCGTGAGCGATCGGGGATCGGTTGGGGATCGTTCATCGTTTTCGCATCTCTAGTATTTTCTTTATGGATAGACCCACGCCCCCGCGCGGCCGGGGGTTTTCGATCCTGTCACGCGTTCCAGCGTGATCGGCACACCGTCCTGTGAAAGCGCACCGAGCACCGCGAAACCCATTGCCTCGCGGGCCTCGCAGGGGACACCTATCTCGTCCGAGACCACGACATCCCCGGACACATGCGCCCTGATCCGGTTCACCAGGGTTTTGTTCCGCACGCCGCCGCCGGCGAGCACCACCTCATAAGGCCCCGGCACGTCGCGCAGATAAACGGCCAACCGCTGCGCGACCGACTCCACGGCCGACGCCAGGACCGCCACGTCGTGCATGTCGCGCGGGAAGACGGGCTGCGGCGCCTCGGTGGGCAGATACCTCCTCGCTTTCAAAGCCAGGTCACGCACCCACGTATCGGTGAACTGTTCTCGCCCCAGCGAGCGCGGCTTCTCGTCGCTCTGAAGCGGGCTCTGCCCGTAAATCATCCTGTACATCGTCTCACCGGTGTAACTCATCCTGGCCGAGATTTTCCCGTCTTCGTCATAGAGGTGACCGGGGAAGAGCGTGCGGACCACGCCGTCGATCAATAAGTTGCACGGCCCGATGTCCCCGCCGGTCATCGCCGCCGGCCCGCCGCCGCGCGGGATCACCGTCACGTTGCAGATGCCGCCGAGGTTGACGATCACGCGGGTGACGTCCGGCTTGCGGTACATCACCCAGTCGCTCATCGGCGTGATCGGCGCGCCCTGGCCGCCCGCGATCAGGTCCGCCTGCCGCAGGTCGTAGCAGACCGACACCCCGACGCGGCGCACGATCGGCCAGGGATCGAAGAGCTGCCAGCTCAGCCCCGCGTCCGGCGAGGCGTTGCGGTCGCCGGGGGCGTGCCAGATCGTCTGCCCGTGGGCGACGGCGAAGGCGATCTCGGATTTCGAGTTTTGGATTTCGGATTCGCGGAGCAGGTCGTTGATGGCGTCCGCGTGGAGTTCACCGAGAGTGCGGGCAGCGCGGAGGAAGCGGATGGGTTCGGCAGCGCCGCCAGAGGCGAAGTGGCGCAGCTCCTCCCGCAGCGCGCCGAGGGGGCGGCTGACCATGCCGAGGTAGTGGGCCTTCATCTCCAGCCGGTGACCGGTGATGGCGACGAGCGTCGCGTCCAGTCCGTCGAGGCTGGTGCCGGTCATGCAGCCGACGACCAGGCGTGGGGAGGCCTGGGCCGCGGGATTCGCGGTCTCGGGCTGCCTTGGCGTGGAAACATCGGACATTAGGGATTGCCTCCGAAATCATGGACCGCTTGCTTGCTCCCCGGCAGCCATAGCTTATCTTGTCCCCCTCGCCCCACCCCGGGGTCCGGAGGCTTTTCGTCATGGCTGAACCAAAGACGGTGCGGATCGGGTTCGTCGGCGGCGGGTACATGGGCCAACTCGCCCACATCGAAAACTACTGGAAGCTGCCGGGCGTCGAGCTCGTCGCACTCGCGGAGGGCCGGCCCGAGAGCGCCAAACTCGTGGCGAAGACCTACGGCATCAAAGAGGTGTACGGCCACCACAGCGAGATGCTCAAGAAGGCGGACATCGACGCCGTGGTGGCGATCCTCCCCTTCTCGCTCAACGCCGAGGTGGTCGAGGACGCGCTCAACGCCGGCAAGCACGTCATCACCGAGAAGCCCCAGGTCAACCGCAGCGACAAGGGCAAAAAGCTCATCGACCTGGCGAAGAAGAAGGGCGTGATCTACCAGGTCGGCTATATGAAGCGATTCGACCCGGCGGTGCGCTGGGCGAAGGAGCGCATCGCGGGCTGGAAGACGAGCAAGTCGTTCGGCTCGATGCTGGAGCTGCGCATCTGGTGCGGTGGCGGTGCGTGGCAGTGGTTCCGCGAGCCGGCGCTCAACGCGGGCGACCAGCCGGTGCAGTACCCCTCGAAGCTCGAGCCCAAGTGGGACTGGATGACCGACGACGTCTGGAGCTGGAAGGGCCACCAGGGCTGGACGAACTACTACAGCCACCAGACGAACCTCGCCCGCTACCTGGCCGGGGAGGATTACAAGATCGAGCACGCCCACAAAACCGACGGCGGGCACTTCATCCTCTGCTCCACCGATTCGGGCTCGACGGTGTTTCTTGAGTTCAGCACCCACTACCACAACCAGTGGGACGAGGGCTTCGAGGTGCGGTTCAACCGCGCCAAGCTCACGGCGAAGATGCCCTCGCCGCTGGCCAAGCGACAGATCGCCGAGGTGACCGCCTTCGAGTGCCCCGAGAAGGGCGAGGCGTACGAATACAGCCCCGTGCTGCCCGCGATCGACGGCTTCGCCAGCCAGGCGCGGCAGTTCGTCGCCTGCGTCCGCGGCGAGGACCAGCCCTGGTCCCCCGCCGCCGACGCCGTGAAGGAAATCGAGTTCAGCGAGCAGCTCATGCGGATCTACCAGGACCGCAAGCTGATCTGATGTTTTTTTTGTTCAGTTATCCAATCGCACACATAAACCCCCGCCAAGGAAATAACCATGAGGCCCAGCCAGATCGCGATCAACAGCGTTTCCACGACGCAGAAGGACATCGAGGAGGCGCTCACGGCCTATAGCGCCGCGGGGTTCCGCAACGTGGAGTTCGTCCTCCCGAAGGTCAAGAAGTGGCTTGCCGCCGCGCCCGGCCGGACGGTCGGCGACGTGAAGAACCTGCTCGCCAAGCACAACATCACCTGCATCGGCGGCTTCGAGGCGGGGGTCTCTTCCTTTGGCGACGCCGAGGCAATCAAGAAGAACCACGAGCTGCACATCGAGAACTCAAAGATCATCGGCGAACTGGGCGGCGGCACGATCGTCGTCGGCACAGACGGGGACGACAAGAAAGACCTGAGCACGCTCAAGACGATCGGCAAGACGCTCGGCACGCTCATCAAGGACATCCACCCCCAGGTGAACATTGCGGTGGAGTTCAACTGGTCGCCGGTGGTCAAGAGCATCCGTAGTGCGGCCGTCGTCGTCGAGGAGGCGTGCCACGGCCGCGTGGGCATCCTGTTTGACCCGGCCCACTACCACTGCACCGCCAGCAAGTTCGAGGACCTGACCGAAAAGGTCGTCCGCAAGATCATCCACGTCCATGTCGATGACATGCTCGACAAGCCCGGCGACGTGAGCAACTGCAACAACGACCGCGTCCTGCCCGGCGAAGGCACGCTCGACCTGCGCACCCTCTTCGCCCACTTCGACGAGCTGGGCTACCGCGGCCACTACTCGATCGAGATGTTCAACGCCGACCTGTGGGCGATGCCCGCCACGGTCGCGGCGAAGAAGATGTACGAGTCGATGGCGCGGCTGTGCGATTGAGTTGAGGAAAGAAAGATAGAGACGCTAAGCCGCGAGCGGCGGGTATCCTTCGTGCCCGGTCCGTGACCTTGCCGATATCACACGGCATGGCACGCGTGTCCCTTAGGCAGATATTCTTCAACCCGCGCACCGGGGCGCTGGTGGGACTGGGCTTCGCCTCGGGCATGCCCAATGGGCTGATCGGTGACCCGCTCAAGGCGTGGCTCACCGACTCGGGCGTGAATGTCAAAGAGATCGGCCTGTTCGCACTGGTGACGTTTCCCTACGTCTTCAAGTTCCTCTGGGCGCCGCTGCTGGACCGCTACTCGCTCCCGCTGCTGGGCCGGCGGCGCGGGTGGCTCGTGCTCCTGCAGGCTCTACTCGCGGCGGCCGTCGGTGTTACCGCACTTGTGGGACCCCGGCACCCGGGCGCGTCTCTCGTGCCCATCGCGATCGCCGGGGTGGCGATCGTCTTCCTGAGCGCGAGCCTCGACATCGTGGCCGACGCCTACCGCGCCGACGTCCTGCCGCCCGACGAGCGTGCCTCCGGCGCGGCCACGTTCGTCATGGGGTGGCGCATCGCGTTCATCGCCGGCACCGCGGGAGCGATGGTGCTCGCCTCCCGCACCGGCTGGCCGGCGGCGTTTGGGTGCCTCGCCCTGCTCATGGCCGCCACCATAATCGTCACCCTGCTGGCCCCCGAGCCCCCCGCCGCCGCGCCCCAGACCCTGCGTGAAGCAGTCGTCGAGCCCTTCCACAACTTCGTCGCCCGCGCCGGCTGGGCGTCGCTGGTCATCCTCGGCTTCGTCCTGCTCTTCAAGATGCCCGACGTGCTGGCCAACGAGATGCTCATCCCCCTCCTGCGCGACCACCTGCGATTCTCCCTCGACGAGATCGCCGGTATCAGGCAGGCGTTGGGCTTCTTCATCACCATCACGGGCGCGCTCGCCGGCGGGCTGATCGTCCCCAAACTGGGCATGATGCGCTCGCTCTGGCTCTTCGGCGTCTTGCAAGCGGTGAGCAACCTGGGCTTCTGGTTCCTGGCGATCCACGGGCAGGACAAGACCGCGTTCGTCGCCGTGACCGTCGTCGAAAACTTCTGCGGCGGCCTCGTGGCGGCGGGGTTCGTCGCCTACCTCATGAGCCTGTGCGACCCGCGCTACTCCGCCGCTCAGTACGCGATCCTCTCGGCCATCATGGCGGGCACGCGGCTGCTATTCGGCCCGTACACCGGCGTGCTCGTCAGAGATTACGGCTATGCCAACTTCTTCCTCATCAGCGCCGCCTCGGGCGTCCCGGGCATGCTCCTGCTCCTCTTCCTCCGCACGCCCGGGGAAACGCACCACGGCGGTGATACACTTACCCCGGCATGATCGACGACGAGCCCCACCTCCTCGCCGACGAGCTCCCCAAAGGCAAACGCTCTTTCAAACGCGCCCTGCGCCGCGGCCTGGCGTATTGCGTCGTGGGTTACATCACCTGGTGCGGGTTCCTCTGGCTGTTCCAGGATCAGATCGTCTTCCCGCGCAACCTCGCGCCCAGGCCACCGGCGGGCGTGCCTTATCGGGGCGCCGAGGAGATGAAGCTCGACATCGGCGACGGCACGACCGTACACGCCTGGTTCGCCCCTGCGCCCGGCGCGTCGGCGCAGCACCCCGCGCCGATGGTGGTCTATTGCCACGGCAACGCCGAGATCGTCGAGGTCCAGCACCGCACGGTCGAGATGTACCGCCGCATGGGCGTGTCGGTGCTGCTGCCCGAGTACCGCGGCTACGGCCGTGACGGCGGCAAGCCTTCGCAGGAGGCGATCCGTAAAGACGCGTTGAAGTTCATCGAGACGGCGGCCAATCGGCCGGACGTGGACCGCGCCCGCGTCATCCTGCACGGCCGATCCCTGGGCGGCGGGGTGGCGTGCGACATCTGCCGGATATTCAAGCCGGCGGCGATGATTCTCGAATCCACCTTCGTGAGCGTCTCGGGGCTGGCGTGGCGGTACGGCGTGCCGCCTCTGGTCGTGCGCAACCCGTTCAACAACGGGGAAGCGCTGTCGCAATACACCGGGCCGCTGCTGATTTTTCACGGCACGCGCGACGACATCCTCCCCGTGGCCAACGGACGCCGGTTGCACGAGCTCAATCCCCGCGCGCGGTACGTCGAGTATGACGCCATGCACAACGACTTCCCCGGCCGCGGCAACGAGGAGGGCTTTGAGCGTGACATCCGCGATTTCCTCGCCGCGAACGGGTTGATCGCGGCGCCGTGACCGCGCCGCCGGGGCGTCGCGCGAAACATCCCTATAATCGTTGATATGAAAAGGCCCCGTCGCATCCTGTTGGCGTTGCTGGCGGTGATGCTCTCGCTGCACGGCTGGCTCGGCGCCCGCGCTTCGGTCGAGCAGCGGGCCGCTCAGACCACGGCCGCACCGACCACGCAGCCGCACGCCACCGGCTCGGCGTTCTTCACCGCGCTACCCTCGGGGGCGAACGTCGCCATCATCCGCGTCGAGGGCGAGCTCTACGATTACACCGTCGATAGCTTCAAACGCCGCGCCGACCAGGCGATCAAGAACGGCGCGTCCGTGATTGTTGTCGAACTGGATACGACAGGCGGCCTGGTTACCAGCGCCCTGGACCTCAGCCGCGCGATCAAGAACCTGCCCGTGCCGACCATCGCGTGGGTCAACCCGATCGCCTACTCGGGCGGCATCATGGTCGCCGCCGCGTGCAACGCGATCCTCATGGCCCCGGCCTCGGCGCTGGGCGACTGCGCCCCGATCGTCCCGGGCATGAACCTCTCGCCCACCGAACGCGCCAAGGCTCTCTCGCCCATCCTCACCGAGTTCCGCGACAGCGCCCAGCGCAACGGCTATGACTACACGCTCTTCCACGCCATGTGCGAACTGGGCGTCGAGGTGAGTGAGATTCAAAACATCCGCACGGGCGAACACAGGCTGGTCAGCCAGGGGGACTACGAGATCATGGTCGCTGGCGCAACCCCCGACGCCGTCCGCGCCGCGGCACGAACCCGCACGCAGAGCGGCAACGCCGCGGCCCAGCCTTCTCAGCCGGTTTCGCCCCTGGCGCCGCTGCTGCCCAATCTGTCCGGCGCGGCGACGGCCAACACTCCAACGATCCCCACCGAGGAGCTGGGCGGCTTCATGCCCGAAGAGGCCACGGACGCCGACCGCGCCGCGTGGAAGGACGTGCGCGTGGTGCACGACGGCAAGTCGCTGCTGACCATGCACCAGAACGAGGCGATCAACGTCCGCCTCGCGAGCGGGATCGTGCGCGACGACGCGGATCTCCAGCAGTTTCTCTCCGCCGCGACGATCGCTCGCTACAACCAGAGCTGGACCGTCGGCGCGGCGCACTGGCTCACGCACCCCGTCGTGCGCGGCGTGCTCATCGTGGTCATGCTGCTGGGGGCGTACATCGAGTTCCAGGCGCCGGGCGTCAGCCTGCCGGGCGCGGTCGCGGTGATCGCGCTGCTCCTGCTGCTGGTCTCGCCATTTCTCGTCGGGCTGGGCGAGGTCTGGCACCTCATCATGTTCGTCATCGGCCTGGGGCTGCTGATCTTTGAGTTGGTGATGCCCCACTTTGGCCTGATCGGGATTCTCGGGATCGTCCTCATGCTCGCCGGCCTGATCCTGGCCGTGGTGCCGACCTCGGGCTCGGGCCCCGTGCCGATGCCCGCGCCCGAGATGATCGGTCGGCTCCAACAGTCATTCATCTGGACGTGTCTGGCGATCATCTGCTCGGCCCCCGGCTTCTGGCTCATCACGCGGTACTTCGGCAACATCCCCGTCCTCAACCGCCTCGTGCTGCACAACCCCGTGCCCGCGATGGACGGCGGAGGCTGGCCCGCCACCGGACAGGTCAGCGGCGGCGAGGCGTTGGGGCACGGCACGATCAAGGTCGGCTCCACCGGCCGGGCGGTCTCGAACCTGCGGCCCAGCGGCCGCGCGGAGATCGACGGACAGACCATCGACGTCGTGACCCCCGGCGCCTGGATCGAGCCGGGCACGCCGGTGCGCGTCGTCGAGGTGCAGGGCAACCGCATCGTGGTGGAGGCCGAGCGTACTACATAAATGTTTGCGCACGCACCGCGGCTTCAGCACACCCTTGAACGCAGACATACATCACCGTCGAACCGTGACAGCGAGACGAGTTCGAGCCGCGTGCCGTTCAGGCCCGGCGCGTGAGGCAGCCGCGCGGCCCCGTTTCGGCCGAGCGTGAACGGCGCGAGGTACACGTGCGTCTCGCAGACCAGTTTTTGGCGGAAGCACTCCTCCAGAAGGAATGCGCCTCCCTCGACGAGGACATTGGTCGCGCTGTGCCCATCGGCAAGATGCCGGAACAATGGCTCCAGGTCGAGCACCCGCCGCCCCTCCATCGCGGGCAGCGCGACGAACTCGACGCCGCGCGCTTCGAGCCGGCGCAGCTTCACGGAACGCCGACAAAGCACGCTCTCACGCACCGCGATCGTCACCGGCACGGTCTTCACATCAAGCACCGCGGCCCGCTCCGGGGTGCGCAGGTCGGGATCGACCACGACGCGCCGCCCGACGCGCCGCACCGGCACCCCGCGGGCCGTGAGGCGGGGGTCGTCAGCGATGATGGTGCCCACGCCGACGACTATCGCATCCACCTGGGCGCGGAGAAGGTGCGCGTCGCGGCGAGACTTTTCGTTACTGATCCACGCCGGTTTGCCGGGCCGGTTCGCCGGCAGGGCCATGCGGCCGTCGAGCATCTGCGCCCATTTGGCGATCACCCAGGGCAGGCCCGTCGTGACCCGGTGGATGAAGGGGGCGTTGAGTGATACGGCTTCATCGCGGCCCACGCCGACGCGGACCTTGATGCCGGCGCGGCGCAGCGCCGCCAGCCCCCCGCCGGCGACCCGGGGAAAGGGATCGACCATGGCGGCGATCACGCGTGCGGGCCGCGCCGCGATCAAGGCGTCGGTGCAGGGCGGGGTTTTGCCGTGGTGACAGCAGGGTTCGAGCGTGACGTACACATCGGCGCCGCGCACCTGCACACCCCGCCGCGAGGCTTGCTGCAGGGCAACGATCTCCGCGTGCGGCCCGCCGAACCGGCGGTGCCACCCCTCGGCCAAAATCCGGCCGTTGCGGACGATGACGCACCCGACCATCGGGTTGGGCTCGACGCGCCCCATGCCGCGCGACGCCAGCTCAAGGGCGCGGCGCATGAATGTTGAATCCGCGTCGCTCATGGGCCTCAGTGTAGCGACGCCCGGGCCCCGGCCGCGGCACAAACAAGGGGGTGAAACCGATACAATGGTTTGCACACTTTGGGGAACCCGCCATGAAAAAGCTGTTGCGAATCGCCGTCGTCCTGCTCCTGATCCTGGTTGTGGTGATCGGCGTGGTGATCTTCATGCTCGACGGCATCGCCAAGTCACGCATCGAGAGCGCGACAACCACAATGCTGGGCGTCAAGACAACGGTCGGCTCGCTCAACATCAAGCTCATCTCCGCCCAGGGCCGGATCGGGAATTTGAATATCGCCAATCCCGACGGCTACAAGGCCGATCACTTCATGACCCTGAAGAAGGGTGAACTCGGCGTCAGCCTCAGCTCGCTGCTCGGCGACACGGTCGAGGTACCCAAGATCGAGCTGGACGGGATCGACGTCATGCTGGAAAAGCAGGGAGGAAAGGCGAATTACGAGGCGATCCTCGCGAACATGAAGAAGGGCGAGACCCAGCCCGACCCGGCCGATCCGCAGAAGACGGGCAAGAAGTTCATGGTGCGTGAGATCGTGATCCGCAACCTGATGGTGCACGTGGACATGATGCCTCTCGTCGGCAACGTCACGAAGCTCGACGTGCCGATCGAAGAGATCCACATGACCAACGTCGGCTCGGACTCCGACAACGGCGTGCAGATGAAGGAACTGTCGGGCACGATCGTGAAGGCGGTCTTCACCGCGATCGCCGCCAAGGGGGGCGGCATCCTCCCGGCCGAACTGACCACGGACCTGCTCGGCGGCCTGTCGCACCTCAAGGGGGTGGGCGACATCGGCGTGAAGTTCACCGGCGAGGCGACCAAACAACTCACAAACATCACGGGGGCGCTGGGCAAGGGCGTCGGTGATGTTGTAGGAAAGGACGCCGGCAAGGCGCTCGAGGGGCTGGGCGGGATCTTCAACAAGAAGAAGACCGATGAGAAAAAATAACGCCGCGCCGCGGATGCGCCGCCGGCGTCACCGCCGCATGCACACGGCACATCTCGGGTTTAGGAGTTGACGCACGCGCTCACGGGCGCTGTGCGACGCAGGTCGGCGACGGTGAGGCGATCAAACTCGGCCCGCAGGGTGATCGCGGCCTTGTCGCAGAGCCCCTGGAGGATGTCGATCTCGCGCGTCAGTTTGTTGTCGGACGTGGACAGGTGGGCGCGACCCTGGATGGGACCGCGGACCGCCTCGACGACCTGCGCAATGGTGATGAGGTCCGCCGGCCTGCTGAGGCGGTAGCCGCCGCTGCGGCCGAGCTGGCTCTGGATCAGGCCGTGCCGCGCCAGGGCCTGGAGGACTTTCAGCGCGCTGTCGGTGGGAACGCCCAGGTGGACACCGACCTGCCTTGCCTGGATGAACTGGTCGCTCGCCTGTTCCGCGAGGAACGCCATGGCCAGAGCCGCCTGCATGGATGTTTTGCTGAGTTTCATAACGTCTTCAACCTTCTACCCCGAAAACCTGGTTTCAACCCTGGTACAACACAGGGTTACCTCGTCGAGCCGTCGGCCTCTTCGCGGCGAGCGAGAACGGCCTGTTCCGTGCACCGCGCATCCCGATCGCCCGGGGTGCACAGCCATATTCCGTGGCTAGCTTTTTGCGAACCGAACCTGAGAGGCCTGCGGCACGGAGCAAAAAATCTCCGTTGGTCGGTATCCGCGGACCCCATCCCTTACCTAAGGCTATCGTCGCGGGTATGAGGGTACCTTGAGCAAAAAACGGATGGGAAATGTGTGATATTTCCGTATTACCGCCCGGGGATGGAGGGCCGCCCGAATCCCCATAACCACGGCCCCGCCGGCCCCGCCGTTGCTCGCCGGGCGATTCTCGTTATCATGTCGCGTCCCTATGGCCAAAACGCGTGAAATCAAGCGGCGCATCCGCGCGGTCGGCAACATCAAACGCATCACCAAGACGATGCAGATGATCGCCACCGCCCGTTTCCAGGCGGCCTTCCGTCGGGCCAGCGCGGCCCAGCCCTACACCAGGAAGATCGCCGAGCTCGTCGGCGAACTGGCCGCGACCGCCTCCGCCGGCGGCACGATCAGCCACCCCCTGCTCAAGTCCGACAAGCCCGCCACCGGCCGCAAGTTGCTCCTGGTCATCGCCTCCAACCGAGGCCTGTGCGGCGGCTACAACGCCAACATCCTCCGCGTCGCCACCGCGTTCCTCCGCGACAACAAGGAAGCACAGATCGACCTGGAGATCGTGGGCAAGAAGGCGCAGGCGTACTTCAAGTTCATCGGGCGGCCCGTCGCCAAGTCATACACGCAGTTCGGCGACAACCCGCGCTACGAGGACGTCGTCCAGCTCGCCGACCAGTACATGCAGCTCTTCACCGCCGGTGGTTACGACTCCATCGACGTGATCTCGATGGGCTTCATCTCCATGGCGAAGCAGACACCCAAGGCCGTCCGCCTGCTGCCGCTGGAGAACCCCGCCGCCGTCGCGGGTGAAAAGGCCCCGGCCGCCTCGGTGCAGTACGACTTCTCCCCCGAGCCGACCGAGCTCCTCAACGAACTCCTGCCCATCACGGTCAAGACACAGCTCTTCCAGTGCTTCAACGAGGCCGTCGTCGGCGAGCAGATCGCCCGCATGGTCGCGATGAAGGCCGCGACCGACAGCGCCGGGAAGATGGGCAAAGAGCTCACCCGCCGCTACAACCGCGCCCGCCAGTCGGCGATCACGACCGAGCTGTCCGAGATCATCGCCGGCGCCGCGGCTCTCGAATAAGTTCAACACCGATTACCGCAAAAGCACCGTTGATCGCCGCACCCGCATGGGGGCGGGCGTTTTCACGCGATCGGTGGCCGCGCGTCGTCGGGCGTGACGCCCTCGGGCAGTTTCGGGTCGCTCTTGACCCACGCCGTCAGCGCGGTGCGCATCGCCTCTTCCATCGAGAGATCGACCGGCTCGATGTTGGCGCGGGGGACGAGGACCGTGAACCCGCCGATGCCATAACTGAAGGGGACGAAGACAGCGACGCGGTCGTCGGCGCGGATCGGCTCGGGCATCTCCGACAGGTCGGACCGCATCACGAAGCCGAGCATCTTGATGCCGGTCGTCCCGAGCACGAAGACGACGACCTGGCTGGCCTGCTGCTTGTCCTTCTTGCCGAAGAAGCCCATCAGGTCGCGTACGCCGTGGATCACGGTGCGCGCCAGGGGGAGCTTCTCGAAGTAGGCCTCGCTGGCCTCGAGGAGTTGGCGGAAGATCAGGGCGTTGAGCAGCAGGCCCAGAAGGGTTATGACCACTAGGCCGAATACGATCCCCATGCCGTAGATGTAAAGCTGGTCGGGGTTCAGGCGGACGAGGTGCATCGCCGCCTTGATGATGGGTGCGAAGAGACCTTCAAAAGTACTGGCCAGATAGGAGAACACGAAGATCGCCGCGCCCAGCGGCAGGATCGCCAGCAGGCCTTTGACGAACGCACGGACGGCGCCGCGGAGGCCCTTGCGGAACCAGATTCCTGATCGCTGGCTGGTCATAGGATTTCCTCGACCTGCTCCGGCGGTCGTCCCAGCCGGGCCTTGTTCCCCTTCACCACGATCGGCCGTTCGATCAGGACCGGGTGTTGAGCCATCGCCCGGATCAACGCTTTGCGGTCGTCGAGCTTCTTGTCCAGCCCCAAGTCCTTGTATTCCGCCTCGCCGCGGCGGAGGAGTTGGGCCGGCTCCATGCCCAGCATCTTGAGCAGGGACTCGATCCTCTTTTCGTCGGGCGGGTCCTTCAGGTACTCCACCACCTTCGGCTCGATCCCGCGGTCGGTGAGAATCTGGAGGGTCTGGCGGCTCTTGGAGCAACGCGGGTTGTGGTAGATGGTGACGTCGGGCATGGCTTTTTCCGGGACCGGACGGCCGCGAATCCCGGAGCCGTCGAGTGCCCCACAGTGTAACGGCCGGACACGCCTCCGAGGCCTGATCCATAGCGGTTTCGGAAGATTCCACGGGTTTGACTTCGATGTGCCCCATCGCTACCTTCTGCGACTCGCTGGTTAGCCGTAACAGTGTGTTCGGCGCGTGCCCGCGGTTCAATTTTCGGGATGCGTGGAGCTACGGTCGATGCGGAGGGGAAGGGATCAGACCCATGGAGGATCGCCCCGATCCCAGCAAAGACCCCAACCTCTGGGCGTTCGCCGGCGTGGGTTTGGAACTAGCGGCCGGCATCGGGGTTCTGGCATTCCTGGGCTGGTGGCTCGATAAGCGTTGGGGGACCGGTCCGTGGCTGCTGGTGACCGGCGCGGCACTCGGTTTTGCAGGCGGGTTTTACAACTTGTGGAAGCACGCCAGGCGTTATCTCTAAATCATCAGAATCCCGACTCGTCTCGATGAGCACAACCCCACTCCAACCCGCGTTCCCGAGCCTGCGCGTCTGTGCCGCGTTGTCCGCCGCCTCACTGGCGACGGCGGTCGTGATGGCGGCGGTCGTGCTGATCGTGCCCGGCTGGTCCGCTTGCCTGGGCGCTGTGGCGCTCGCGGCCTGCGTGGTGTGGATCGCTTCGCTCGTCGGCTTGGTACCGGTGGCGGTGATGGGGCCGTTCGGCGTGTCCTCAACCCTCATCGGTTATTTCTCGGGCATGGGCGCCCGTGTGCTGCTGTGCATCATCGGCGGGCTCGCGGGTGTGTACGTGATGGGGCTCGCCACGCAGCCGCTGCTGCTGGGGATGGCCGCGATGTACATGCCGCTGCTGCTCGTTGAAGCCGGATATGTCGGCCGATACCTGTCGGCAAAAGACCCCGTCACCCCGACAGAGAAGACCCCGGGCGGCGACCACAAGGAGGCCTTGGCTTGAACTTCGGACTGACCCTTGCTTCCGGCGACGACCTGATGAGCCATGTGCTCCCGCACAAGGTTCTGCACGACCCCTTGTTTGAAATCGGCGGGATCAAGTTCTACCTGACCAACCACGTGCTGATGACGCTGATCGTCGCCGTGGCCATGCTGATCATCTTCCCGCTCGTTGCCGCTAAGGTGAAGCCGCGCGGCACCGCCGCCGCCGACTACGTCACCAGGGGCAAGTTTGCCCAGTTCTTCGAGTCCATCTGCGAGTTCCTCCGCACCGAGGTCGCGCGCCCCGCCCTGGGGCACCTGACAGACCGGTACATCGGCTTCATCTGGACGACGTTCTTCTTCATCCTCTTCTGCAACCTGCTGGGCATGATGCCGGTGGGGCCGGTGCTCCGCTTCGCCACGGGCAACCCGCACGCCGAGCATTGGGGCGGCGCGGCCACGGGGAACATCGCCATCACGGCGGGCCTGGCCATCGTGGCGTTTTTCGTGATCCACGGCATCGGCATCAAAGAGAACGGCATCAAGTACTTCGCCCACTTCAACCCGGGCCCCTGGTACATGGCCCCGCTGCTCGTCCCCCTCGAAATCATCGGCAGCCTCGTCAAGCCCTTCGCCCTCTGCGTGCGTCTCTTCGCCAACATGGTCGCGGGGCACCTCGTGCTCGGCGCGCTCCTGGGCCTGATCTTCACCTTCCGCAACTACGGCGTGGCCGCCGGCTCCGTGCTCGGCGCGGCCGCGCTCTCGCTCCTCGAACTGTTTGTTGCGTTCCTGCAGGCGTACATCTTCACCTTCCTGACCGTGCTGTTTATCGCGGCCGGGGCGGTGCACGAACACGAACACGGAGAACACGAGAACCACGACGACGTCGAGGAGTACGGGCACCACGAGCCCGCGGGGCTTGAGCACGCGGTCGTTCGCGAGCCCCCGCACTCCAAGACGCTGCCGTGATCCGCACCGAACAACGCTTGGGGTAGCCAACGCCTTGGGCATTTTAAACTTTTTAAGGTTGGCAAAAAACGTCCCCCTTTTATAGGAGTCTGCATCATGATCGGAGCTCTCACTACCCTCGCGGAACTCACCAGTGTGTTCCCCGACCGCGGCACCGCCCTCGCCGGCATCGCCATCGGTGTCGGTCTCATCGTCGCCGGCGCCGCAAAGGGCATCGGCCACATCGCCGGCAACGCCGTCGAGTCCATCGCCCGCCAGCCCGAGGCCGGCGGCCGCATCGGCACCAACATGATCATCGCGGCCGCGCTCATCGAAGGTTTCACCTTCTTCGCGCTGATCGTGGCGATCCTGGTCAACGGCAAGGTCAGCTGAGTTTGCACAAGCATCCCGCGAACCGCCGCCTGACCGCGGCGGCTCGCCTTCGTAGATCGAAACTCCACCACGAGGCGTAACGACATGACCGCAACGATCCGAAACCTTTTGGCCGCCCTGCTCCTGGCGATCCCGTTCTCCGCCGCGCTGGCGCAGCACGAGACACCCCCGGCCGCCCCCGAGGCCGAACAGGCCGTCTCTGAAGCCAGGCAGGCCGTCACCGAAGCCGCAAAGGACGCCGCCGCCTCCGAACACCCCGCCCCCCACGGCGCGCACGAGGAAGAGCAGCCCAGCCTCCTGGCCCCGGACTTCGGCTCCGCGGCGTGGACCATTGTGCTGTTCGTCGTCCTTCTGGTCGTCCTCCGGGCGGCGGCGTGGAAGCCTATCCTCGGCGGGCTGCAGAGCCGTGAGAACAAGATCAAGGGCGACTTGGAGCAGGCGGAGAAGGCCTCCCGTGACGCGGCGGCCAAGCTCGCCGAACTGCAGGCCAAGCTCTCTGGCGCCGAGGCCGAGGCCCAGCGCATCATGGACCAGTCCAGGAAGGAAGCCGAGAAGCTGGCGCTGAAGGTTCAAGCCGATACGCGTCAGGAGCTCGACGCGATGAAGAAGCAGGCGCAGGCGGACATCCGCTTCGCCAAGGAGCAGGCGTTGAACGAGATCTACGCCCAGGCCGCGATGCTCTCGACGACGGTCGCGGGCAAGATCCTGGGCCGGGCGATCAATGCCGACGACCAGAAGACGCTGGTCGAGCAGGCCGTGTCCGAGATGACCAAGGCCCGGAACAACTGAGTAACCCGGCGGGCACCCCCGCGGAGGTCGATTTTCGCCCATGCAGAACAGCGAACTATTCAACCGTGTCGAGCGCGTGTACGCGATGTCGCTCCTCGAGCTCGCCGAAGAGGCGGGCCAGCTCCCGAAGGTCGCGGAAGACGTCCGCACCCTCGCGCAGCTCGCCGAGGAGCAGCCTCAGTTGCTCACGCTGCTGACCAACCGCCGGATCGACGTGCGCCGCCGCGGCGAATCGGTGGACCGCATCTTCAAAGGCCGGATCAGCGACCTGACGCTCAAGTTCCTGCACGTGATGAGCAGCCGCGACCGGTTCGACGAACTGCCGGGCATCGCGGCGGCGTTCCTGTCGCTGGTGCGGCAGCGCGTCGGCGAAGTCGAGGTGAACGCCTTCGTCGCCCGGACGATGCCAGACGACGTCGTCCACCGCCTCACCGCCGCCCTTGAACAATCGCTCAAGCGCAAGCCCATGCTCGCTCAGCACGTCGAGCCGGGCCTGATCGGCGGCGTGAAGCTCCGGATCGGCGACAACCTGATCGACGGCTCGGTCGTCACGCAGCTCCGGCTCATGAGGGAAAAACTCATCGAGGCCGGCCGCGCCCGCGCACGCCAGGACGTCGAGACCGCCTTCAAGAGTTGAGCCCAAATTTACCGTCTATCTCAAACACAAACTCCAAACCCCAACCACGCAACACGAGAACCGCAACCATGAAGATCGACACGACCGAGATCACCAGCGTCATCCGCCAGGAAATCCAGCGCTACGGCACCGAGCTGGAGGTCTCCCAGATCGGCCAGGTCATCGAGGTCGGTGACGGCATCGCCCGCATCTACGGCCTCTCCAAGGCGATGGCCGGCGAGATGCTCGAGTTCCAGGTCACCGGCAAGGCCGGCGGCGAGGGCGAGGTCGTTTACGGCCAGGTGTTCAACCTCGAAAACGACGTCGTCGGCGCCGTCATCTTCGCCGGCTCGCTCAAGGTCAAAGAGGGCATGAGCGTACGCGCCACCGGCCAGCTCCTCTCCGTGCCCGTCGGCGAGGGCGTGCTGGGCCGCGTCGTCAACGCCCTGGGCATCCCCATCGACGGCAAGGGCCCGATCCAGTCCGGCGAGACCCGCAAGGTGGACATCATCGCCCCGGGCATCGCCGACCGTCAGCCCGTCAAGCAGCCGATGCAGACCGGCGTCAAGGCGATCGACTCCATGATCCCCATCGGCCGCGGCCAGCGCGAGCTGATCATCGGCGACCGCAAGACCGGCAAGACCGCCATCGCCATCGACGCCATCATCAACCAGGCCTACACCCACAAGACCGACCAGCCCGTGTACTGCATCTACGTCGCCGTCGGCGGCAAAGAGTCCTCCGTCGCCTCCGTCGTCGATACGCTCACCAAGCACGGCGCGATGGCGTACACCACCATCGTCGTCGCCTCCTCCGCCGACCCGGCCCCCATGCAGTACATCGCCCCCTACGCCGGCACCGCCATGGGTGAGTACTTCATGTGGAAGGGCAAGCACGTGCTCTGCATCTACGACGACCTCTCCAAGCAGGCCGTCGCCTACCGCCAGCTCTCGCTGCTGCTCCGCCGCCCGCCCGGCCGCGAGGCGTACCCCGGCGACGTGTTCTACCTCCACTCCCGACTCCTCGAACGCGCCACCAAGCTCTCGGATGAGAACGGCGGCGGCTCCCTCACCGCCCTGCCCATCATCGAGACGATGGAAGGCGACGTGTCGGCCTACATCCCGACCAACGTGATCTCCATCACAGACGGGCAGATCTACCTCGAGCCCGAGCTCTTCTTCGCGGGCGTCCGCCCCGCCGTGAACGTCGGCATCTCCGTCTCCCGCGTCGGCGGCAACGCCCAGATCAAGGCCATGAAGGAGATCGCCGGCTCGCTGCGTCTCGACCTGGCCGCCTACCGCGAACTCGAGGCCTTCGCCCAGCTCGGCACCGAGCTCGACAAGACCACCCAGCGCCAGCTCGACCGCGGCGCACGCATGGTCGAGCTTCTCAAGCAGCCGCAATACACCCCCATGAGCGTCATCGACCAGTGCATCCAGATCTTCGCCGCCGCCGGCGCCAGTGATAAGTCGCGCGGCCTGATGGACGACGTCCCGCTCAAACAGGTCACGCCGTTCGCCAAGGCCCTGGTTGAACACTTCCACGGCCCCGCCGCCTCGCTGCGTGCGGAGCTCGAGAAGGCGCAGTCCTTCAAGGGGGGCATCGAGGACAAGTTCAAGGCCGAGATCGAGAAGTTCAAGGCCCAGTGGGCGCAGAAGAACGCCGCAAAGTAATACGGCGGCCGACAGACAATCTGATTTATGACACAAGAACCCGCTCACGCGGGTTCTTGTTTTTTATTGGAGATGAAGAGGGGACGCTAAGCCGCAAGCGGCCGGAAAGAATCAGACCTCGGGGATGTCGGCCTCGGTGGTCGCGAGCAGGCCCTTCTCGATCCGCTCTTTTTCCTTGGCGACCCACGGGATCTTCGCGGCGTTCTTGTCGGCCCAGAGGGGCAGCGGCGTGCGCATGCCCTTCTTGTCCAGCTCCTGGAACTCCACCACCATGTCAGCCCGGGTGTAGCTGGAGAGGTCGTGGTTCTTGCCCATGTGGATGCAGTCCGTCGGGCAGGGCTCGGTGCACAGGGCGCAGAACATGCACTTCTGGTAGTCGATCGCGTAGCGGAGCAGGTCGCCGCCCACCGCCTTGCCGGTCTTCTTGTCGATCTTGCGCGGGGCGGACTTGTCGATGTAGATGCAGTCCACCGGGCAGGCCTTGGCGCACATGTCGCAGGCGATGCACTTGTCGGCCTCGAACTCGTGGATGCCCCGGAACCGCGGCGCGAACGCCAGTTTTTCATACGGGTACTGGATGGTGACCGTCTTGCTGAAGCAGTACTTGAGCGTGATCCGCATGCCGATGGCGATGCTCTTGATCGACAACCAGATGTCGCGGAAGTAGGTGTCGGCGGCGCTGGCCCCTGATGGATTGGCGGACATTCATCGGCTCCTTGAAAGCAGGCGCATTGTAGTGAAGGGTCGCGCGTGTGGCGAATCGGGCCCGGTCATGCGGTTGCCGGCGCCGCCGCGATCGCCGTCCCGCACTCGGGGCAGGCGTCGCCGGTGAGCTTGTAGAGCAGGTAGCCGCACTTGACGCAGCGAGGCTCCTCGACCTGAACCGAGATGCGCAGGCCGCAGTCGGCGCACAAGGCCTCGCCGAGCGGGAGGGTCTGCTTTCTGTTGCAGCGCGGGCAGGTGAGCGCGATGTCGTGAAACTCCCCGGGGGTGCCCCGCTCCAGGGTCACGCCGCGGTTGAGGCGGTTGAGCACGACGACCGCCAGAGTGCCGCATGAGGCGATGATGCCTAACGCGGCGGCAGCCCGGAGAAACGGCGATTCATCGTAGGAGTCAATCTCGTACGCGACGCACAGGTCCACCAGCAGGCTGGTGGCGATGGCCGCGCCGATGCTGGCCACTCTTACCCACCGTTGGCCGGGAGTGAGCTGGCAGAGCATGAGCACGTTGGCGTGGGCCACCAGAACGGCGAGGCCGATGGTGGCGACCAATACCGTTCCCCCGTTCTGCGGTTCTCCCCAGATGCCGACGAGCGCTACGGCATATGCCGCAACGGCCGCCGCAACGCCGACCCACCTCCAACGCCGCGTCGGCCCGGTGCCGATGCCCACCAGTGAACCCACGGCGGGAAACCCCAGCCCGGCCAGCGATAGCGCGGACAACAGGTATCGCTCGCCGAGCACCCGGTGGAACAGCCCGCCCCACAACATGACGATGATTGCAACCGCAACGACGCCTGTAATCGCCGCTCCAACCCGTCCCGCGGTGCGGCCAACGGGTGTAGCCGCCGCGCGGATGAACCCCGTCGCCAGCGGACCCGCGACGCCGATCGTCAGCGCGGTGCCCCCCAGAACCTCCTCAAAGAAGTAATGGCCGAAGTAGCCACGGGGCAACCACGTCATCGCCATCACCAGGAGAAACTCGGCGACGACCACGCACATGCCCATCAGACCGGCGACCCGGGTCTTGGCGCGGTCGATCATGACCGCGAGCGGCATCATCAGGGCGCACGCGACAGCGGTGATGATCCCGGTGGTCATCACGCGCCACACCACATCGCCGCTGCTGGTCAATATCCCGATCGCCCCCACGACGGCCGCGATGCACAACGACCAGAGCAGCACGCGCAGGATGACCTTGCGATCGAACACGACGGCCCCCTTTTCAACAGCCGAGAGGTCCGTCCATGTTACGCGATTTCAACGGCGGCTTTGTGCGCCGGTGATCGATCGCGCGGGATCATGCAACGCCGTGCCCCTGCTTGTCCGAGCCTGACCGCGGAGCGGTGTCAGGCCGCGAGGCGGGCGATCTTCAACTCGCCCGGCCGATCAGAGGCCTCGCTCAGGTCGGCGCGGAGACGTGCGGAGAAGATGCTGCCCTGCCCGCATCGTACCGTGACCTCCGCCTCCCCACCGCCGCGCCGCACGACACTCACCGAGAGACAATTCCGGGGGCGTGTAAGATGTCGCCATGCCACTCGAACTGGTTTTTTTAGGCAGCGGCACCAGCGCGGGCGTTCCCATGATCGGCTGCCGCTGCGCGGTCTGCACCTCCGCCGACCCGCGTGACAACCGCACCAGGCCCAGCGTGCTCATCCGCTACCCCGGCGCCGGCTCCAGCGGTCCCGCCAGCGAAACCACGCGTTCGCTCCTGATCGACACCACGCCCGATATGCGCGTGCAGATGATCCGGCACGACATCGACCGCATCGACGGTGTGCTCTACACCCACGCCCACGCCGACCACATCCTGGGCATCGACGACCTGCGCCGCTTCAACGCGACGATGCAGACCCACGTGGACATCCACGCCGACGAGCGCACGCTCCGCGTCCTCCGCGAGATGTTTCGCTACATCTTCGAGCCCCACAACAACGTCAGCCAGACCTTCGTCGCCACGCTCGTCGCCCACACCCTCCGCGCCGGCGAGCCGCTAAACCTCTTCGGCGCGAAGTGGACCCCCGTCCCGCTGATCCACGGCAAACTGCCCTCCCTGGGCTTCCGGATCGACGCCGATGACGCCTCCATCGCCTACTGCACCGACGTCTCCCAATTCCCCGAGGAGGCGTACCCGCTGCTCCAGGACCTCGACGTGCTGGTGATCGACGCGCTCCGCTACCACCCGCACCCGACGCACCTGACCGTCGAGGAGGCGCTGCGGCAGATCGCCCTCATCCAACCCCGGCGGGCCTACCTCACCCACATCGCCCACGACATCCTCCACGCCGACCTCCAGGCCCGCCTGCCCGAAAACGTCTTCATCGCCCACGATGGGATGATCGTGCGCTGCGAGTAGCCGCCGCAACGTGGTGGCGGTGTGAGCGATCTCAGCGCACGACCGAAAGCCGCCGCCGGAGCAGCGTCAATCCACCGACGCCGACGATGGCGAGCGTCGCCGGCTCGGGGATCGCCATCGCGACAAAGCCGCCGCCGTAGGAGGGATCGAGCACCGTCATCGAGACCGTCGCGAGGCCCTGCGGCGTGCTGAAGGTCTCGTTGAGCGTCTGGAAGACGACGCGGTCGGTGACGTAGGGGTTCGGCGTGAGCAGTTCGTAGCTGTGCAGCAGGTCGGTCACGGAGACGATGGCCCCGCCGTCGAGCCGGATGGCGAAGTCGTACGGCCGGTCGTAGAAGAAAGTCATGCCGGGATCGAGCATGTCCATGTCCACCTGGAAAACAAACTCGTCGCTGGTGCTCATGTAACCGAACTGCGAACCGGTCGGGCCGGTGTAGCTGATCGAGGCGTCGAAAGAGGGCTCATTGCTGATGGGATCGTCGCCGAGCATCTGTGGGGCATATCCACCGGGGCCTTCGGTGCCGGTCGGCGCGGCTTCGGCAAAGGCGCTGGGGGGTTGCGTGAGGCCCGGCAGGCGTGGGCCGTTGCTGCCGTTGGTCAGGTTCTTGAGGATGATGTCGCGGTCGACGGAGTTGAAAGCCCGATTGTCGAGCGCGCGCACCGACGGGCTGACAGCGTTGCTCATCAGGTCCGACCCGGTGGTGTGCGGCACGCCGAGTTTGTGCGCGATCTCGTGCGCCAGCGTCTCGCCGATCGCGTTGGTCAGCGCGGTGTCGGTGGTGAATGCGGGGTTGCCCTCGAACGATCCACCGAAGACGACGCCCGGCCTCCCCGCTTGGCCGACGTTGCCGTAGCGCTTGGAATCGACGGTCCCGCTGACGATCATCTGCATGTCGCCGCCGGTGCCCTCGCTGACCACGACCTGGCCCGGTCCGAGCAGGTCATCGAACTTCGCCTGCGCCTTGGCGATGATCGCAGCCTTCTGCGCCGGCGTCAGATTCGCCGGCGTCGCGAACCGCTGCGTGCCGTCGGAGGTCTTGAAGTTTGCGTTGGAGTTGAAATCCACCTTCACCTGCAACGGCGGCACCGCCAGAGCGGGCGAGAGACACAGTGCAAAGACAACCACAAGCGCTAGACAAGCAGGCATCGACCTCATGGCAACCCTCCCTCGATGAAATGCAGCCCAGACATGGACGGCTCGCAAGACACACGCCGTCACCATCATTTATAACTACAGAAGGCATAGGGCAGGTCAGACGTCTGAACTCCCTCCCTACCTTGGACATTTCCCGGTGGACTTCGGCACGCGACCGCAGCGGGCAGTGTAGGGGCAGTTTACCGCATAGTTTCTATAAAATATAGAGAAATCTATGGCGGTGGCAGGCAGGTAGTGGGCTGCTTTAAAAAATTTAATTGAAGGCGTGGTGCCCTGCCAGGACAACAGCGGACAGGTGAACCGGCTGGGGCACATCACGCGTCAGAACCCGGCGACGGTGCGGAAGTTGCTAGTGGAGGCGGCGTGACAGGATGTGCGTCGCAGCCCCAGGCTCGGTGCGTACTACCAGCGGTCCTCCACGGCGCACCACCTGTTACGTGTGATAGCCTCGATGCTCAGGGGCGGAGAAGTGTGGCGTGAGAGCCCACCCCCGGCGCTCCCCGGGGTGGCGTAGAAGAGACGGGGTGCATGGGTTGCCAGAGTTATAGACAGGAGTCAGATTAGTCGTAAGCGGGATGCAACGTCGGACCCCGAGGAGGTGCCGTGAGGCGGTGGACAACCACGACCTCGCACCCGTGAATAGGGCCGACCCGGACAATGAAACATGGCACGACCCCGCGTCGATGCCGGATAGATGGTTGGAACAATCCCGCAGAGAACCCGCTACAGCCTTGACAACAGCTTGCTCATAGATGGCACCCCGTACAGTTGAAATAGTTCCGCTCTATCCGGCTCACACTACGTCGAACCCGCCCAGCAGGCAGCGGCAGCGGACGACGTAATCGCCCTCTTCAGTGCGGTCGCTGGCGAGGACCTCGGCGAGGATCGGCGGGGCGCCGGTGGAGACGGTGAAGGAGAGCCGGTCGCCCACGCGGAGCGGCACGCCCGTGCGGATGGCGACGCCCGAGCGTGACAAATTCAGGACCCGCGCATCGGAGATCGGCAGCACCGACACGGCCCGCGAGACACGGATCGCCTGCGTCGGCACGCGGCGCTGGCCCCGGCGGCGGTCGTCCTGCTGGATGGATTTTTCGGTCTGCACGGGCGCGGCCTCGTGTGGATGGCGTTCCACATCGATAGATATCGGCCCGTTCCGGGTGCGGGTGAAACGCCAACAGGCCGGTGCAAGCCGGACATGGCTGAGATTGAGATATCGCGGCAACCCGGCTCAGGCGCTGTCGCGCTCGATGACCCGATAATCCTCGCGCTCGCCGCGGCCCTGGAGCGGGTAGTCCTTGCGGAGCGGGTGGGCGGGGTAGGCCTCCCAGAGCAGGATACGGCGCAGGTCCGGGTGGGCGTCGAAGCGGATGCCGAACATGTCGAACACCTCACGCTCGGTCCACTCCGCGCCGGCCCAGAGGTCGGTCACGGAAGGCACGTGCAGCGCGGGGTCGTCTTCGACACCAGAGGTGTCGCGCGACGGGCTGAGCATCACCTTCACGAAGAGCCTGCGGTTGTGCGTGGTGCTCACGAGGTTGTAAACCACCGCGAACCGCCCCGCCGCCGCCCCCTTCTGCGCCGGGTAATTCAGGTAGTCCACCCCCGTGACGTCGGAGAGCATGTCGTAGGCACAGGCCGGGTCGTCGCGGAGGAACCGCATCACGTCGTGCATCTTCGCGGCGGGGACGATCAGCGTGGTCTGGCCACGGAACTCGGTGGCGACGAACTTCACGTCGGCAAAGTGCTGCTTGACGAGCGGGAGCGTCGGGTGGTCGAGGTTGGGCTTGTTCATGGTGGGCGGGGATTATAGACGGGGCGGGCGTGCGGCGAAACCCGGGGCTTTCAGCGAGCCGGGCCGCCCCGGCCCCGGCGGCTCTTCCTCTTCATTCACCGCTTGGCGGACTCGATCCACCCGATGATCTCCGCGATCAGGCGGTCGAGCCGGTTGGTCAACTCCGGCCACTCGTAGCCCAGCGTGTCCGCCAGGCCGACGGTGTCGCCGGATTCGATCAGGTCGCGCAGCTGGCGGATCCGCTCGATGATGTCGTTGAGGAACTCGGACACCGCCCGTTCCTCGAACAGCCGCTGGTCCAGGTCGATGCCCACGAGCATGGTCGAGTGCAGCAGCCCCTGCTGCGCAGTCTGCCACACGCCGATGACGTTCCCCACGGCCCGCATCGCGTCGGCGGGCTGGTCGTGCTGGAACAGCCGGGCCGCCTCCGCCTGCGACTCGCGCGCCTTATCCAGTTCGGTGCGGATGCTCTCAAGCACGGTCGAAGCCAGGTCGCGCGGGTCGGCGCTGAAAAGCCGCACGTCCGTGTCATGGGCCAACTCGCGGCCGCGCTCGTCGAGCTCCCGGCTGTTAAGCGTCTGCCCGTCGATCCTCACCTCGACCACCACGCGGCCCGCGGCGTTCAACCGCTGCTGCGCCGTCGCCAGCACGGCACCCAGATCATTCCCCTGGCCCGGTAGTGGTTCGTCGTCGAGATAGACAGGCATGGGGACATCATAATCACAAACCCCGTCCCGCCAAGCGGCCCCGATGCCCCGCCTGTTACCATGCCCGCGTTCACCCCCGCAGGAGCCGCCAACGTGCCGCCACGCATCGTCGTTCTCGATGGATACACGCTCAACCCCGGCGACGTCCCCTGGACCCCATTCGAGTCGCTCGGCTCGCTGGAGGTCCACGAGCGCACGCCGGAATCCCAGGCCATCGCCCGCGCCGCCGGCGCGCCCTACATCCTCACCAACAAGGCCCTGCTCAGCGCGGCGACGATCCAAGGCCTGCCCGGCCTCAAATACATCGGCGTGCTCGCCACCGGCACCAACATCGTGGACCTCAAGGCCGCCCGTGAGTGCGGCGTCACCGTCACCAACGTGCCGGGCTACAGCACTGATTCAGTCGCGCAGCTTGTCTTCGCCCTGCTCATGGAACTGGTCTGCCACACCGCCTCACACGCCCTGGCCGTGCACGACGGCGAGTGGACCGGCTGCCCCGACTTCTCCTTCACCGCCGCGCCCATCACGGAGCTCTCGGGCAAGACGCTGGGCATCGTCGGCCTGGGGGCGATCGGGCAGCGCGTCGCCCGCATCGGCGCGGCGCTGGGCATGAACATCGCCGCCGCGCACCAGCGCAGCATGGACCGCGTGAGCATCCCGGGCGTCGAGGTGCGCTGGCTGACGGTGGATGAACTCTTCGCACAGGCCGACGTCATCTCCCTGCACTGCCCGCTGACCGATCAGACGCGCCACATGGTCAACGCCGAACGGTTGGGGCGGATGAAGAAGACCGCCCTGCTGATCAACACCGGCCGGGGGCCGTTGATCGACGAGGCGGCGCTGGCGGAGGCGCTGCAGAAGGGCCGCATCGCCGGCGCGGGGCTGGATGTGTTGAGCGCCGAACCTCCGCCCGCGTCGAACCCCCTGCTGGGCGCGCCACACTGCGTCATCACCCCGCACATCGCCTGGGCCAGCGTCGAGGCGAGGCGTCGGCTCATGCAGCGCGCCGCGGACAACCTGCGTGCCTTCATCGCCGGGCAGCCGACCAACGTCGTGAATTGACCCCGGCATCGCCATTACTCTCCCGGCATACCCCGCCTTGGCCACACTCGCACTCATCGCCCCGACCTTCAGCGAACTGCGCGCCACCGCGCACCGGCTCGAGGCGCGGGGGACCTACCCGATCTTCGAGGCCTCATTCCCCGGCCATAAAGTCGTGCTCGGCGTCGTCGGCGTCGGCGAGAACGCGATGCACGGCGCCGCCCGCGTCATCACCGAGCACCGGCCCGACGCGATGGCGCTCATCGGCGTCGCCGGGGGGCTGAACGCCGACCTGAAGGTCGGTGCGCTCGTGCGCCTCTCCCGCTGCGTCGATGAACGCGGTGAAAATTTCGCGCTCCACGGCCCGGCGGGCCGCGAGGTCATGTCCGTGCTCACCGCCGACCGCATCGCCGACACGCCGGACCGCAAGCGTGTGCTCCGCGAGAAATACGACGCGGACGTGGTGGACATGGAGACCGCGCACGTGGCCAAGATCGCGGCCGACATGCGCGTGCCCCTCGCGTCGGCGCGCGTCGTGAGCGACGCGGCCGACGAGGCGCTGCCCGCCGACTTCATGTCGCTGGTGACGCCGGACGGCCGGGCGGATACCTGGGCGGCGGTGCGGCTCTGCCTGCGGAGGCCGACGCATATCCGCAGACTGATCCGGCTCGGGATCACCGTGGACAAGGCCGGTGCAACGCTCGCCGAATGGAGCGAACGCTGGCTGGCGGATTTCTAAGGATGGATACACTGTCCGCATGGACCTGACCGCATGCAGCCGGGTGATCGTGTATGGCGGGAGCTTCGACCCGCCGCACACGGCCCACGTAGCCCTGCCCCTGATGGCCGCGCAGGCGCTGGGCACACAGGCGGTGCTCTACATCCCCGCCGGGAAGGCACCGCATAAAAAGGAACGCGAGCAAACCCCCGCGCACCACCGGCTAGCGATGCTGCGGCTGGCGGTCGCCCACATACCCAACGCATTCGTGCTCACCGACGAGATCGACCGCGCGAGCGCTCTAGGCAAGCCCTCTTTCACGGTCGACACGCTCGAAGCGTTGCGGCAGCGATTAGGGCAGCGCGTGGAGATGCGATTGCTCATCGGCGCGGACATGGCCCGCATCTTCCAGCAGTGGCGCTCGCCCGAACGGATTGTGCAGCTCGCCGAACCCGTCGTCATGCTGCGGCCGCCGGAAACCGCCGAGTCGCTGTTCGCCTCGCTGCCCGTGGATCAGCGAGACGCCTGGAAAAGCCGATTGATCATCGTTCCGCAGATGGATGTGAGTTCGAGCGACATCCGTGCCCGCGTCTCGCGCGGCGAGCCGATCACCGGCCTCACGCCGCCCGTGGTGGTGGATTACATCCGCCGTCACGGGCTCTATCGCTGAATCACGGGAAGATGCCGCGCAGGCGGTACACGCGGCCGATGCTCTCCAACGCGGCGACATAGGCGGCGGTGCGCATGTCGCAGTCGAACCGGTGCTTGGCGAGCTTCACACGCGCCGCGGCGGCGAACATATGTTTTTTAAGTTGCGCGTCGACGGTCTCGGCGTCCCACGTCTCGGCCTGGCGGTTCTGCTTCCACTCAAAATAGCTCACCGTCACGCCGCCCGCGTTGCAGAGCACGGCCGGTAGCACGGGGATGCCCCGGTCCTGCAGGTGCCGCTCGCCCGGCGGGGTCGTCGGGGCGTTGGCGGCCTCGGCGACGACCTTGCAGTCCATGATCTTGGCGCGTTCGAGGTCCACCATCTGCTCGAGTGCCGCGGGGATGAACACGTCCACCTTCGTGCGGTAGAAGTCGTCCTCGTTGATGGCGTCGGCGCCGGGGAAGCCGGTGACCCCGCCCGTCTTTTCAACGTGGGCCGTCAGCGCGGCCGCGTCGATCCCGCTGTCGCTGCGGATCGCGCCGGTGTGGTCGAGCACGGCCCGCAGCTTCGCCCCGCGCTGGCACAAGAGCCGGCCGGTCCACGAGCCGACGTTGCCGAAACCGATCAGGCTGATGCTGATGGTCTCGAGCTTCAGGCCCAGTTCGGGAAGGATTTCTTCCAGCACAAAGACCAGCCCCTGGCCCGTCGCCTTGTCACGGCCGACTGAGCCGCCGAACTCCAGCGGCTTGCCGGTCACGACGCTCTGGCCCCGGGCGCTGTGACTGGGCATGCTCATCATCATGTAGGTGTCGGCCATCCACGCCATGGTCTGCGCGTTGGTCCCCAGGTCCGGCGCGGGGATGTCGTAATCGGGGCCGATGTTGTCGCCCAGCGCGGTCGTGAACCGCCTGGTGAGCCGCATCAGTTCGTCCTGCGAGATCGAGCGGGGATCAACCTGCACGCCCCCCTTGGCGCCGCCCAGCGGGAGGCGCAGCAGCGAGCACTTCATCGTCATGATCGCCGCGAGCGCCTTGATCTCGTCCAGGTTCACGGAGGCGTGGTAGCGGATGCCCCCTTTGAACGGCCCAAGCAAGTTGTTGTGCTGGACGCGGTAGCCCTTGAAGAGGCGGTAGCGGCCCGAGTCCATCTTCACGGGGAAGTGGACCATGATCTCGTTCTTGGGCTGTGCGAGGATGAGCTGCAGGTGGTGCGGCAGTTCGAGGAGCGCCGCGGCGTGCAGCACCGAGTTGATGGTCTGCTGATAAACGCTGTTGGGGTCGTAGCGGAAACCCAGCTCTTCGAGCACGTTGTTGATCAGCACTTCGCTCATGTCGGCCTCGCGTGGGGAACCCGTTCATTATCGGCAGAACGCGGCACGATCCTCGCCAGACACCCGGCCACCGCCGGATAACCTTGATCCTCCTCGAATCCCACGCCGCCGCTACAATCCGGCGCATGATCACCTACGCCTGCCAGGACCTGATTTTCGCCACCAAAATACGCTCGACCGCCGAGACGCTCGGCGTGCCCTGCCGCCCCACGCGCGACCCCGCCGCCCTGGGCAACCGCCTCAACCGCGTGGAGGATGGCAAGCTCAACGAGCCCGTCACCGGCCTCCTGATCGACCTGGAGATGGGCGAGGCCGGCCTCGCCCTGCTCGATCAGATCAAGGCGTTCGATGCGAAGATACCCGTCGTGGCCTTCGGTGCGCACGTCGCCACCGAGGTGCTCGACGCCGCCCGCGAGCGCGGGGCCGATTTTGTGATGGCACGCGGCATGTTCACCGCCAACCTGCCCGACATCCTCAAGCGGTTGGGCGGCGCGGCGGTGTGATTTTTTGAATGGGTTGGACGGATCGGGTCAGCTCTGCGGCATGTCCACGATGCGGATCGCCACCGGCCGGCCGCCGATCACATCCAGCTTCTCGATGCGGTCCATCGCGGTCATCAGCGCGCCGCGGCGGGCGCGGTGCGTCGTGATGACGACGGGGACCATCTTGCCCACGGCCGCCTCGTGCTGGAGGATCGCCGAGATGCTGATCCCCATCTCACCCAGGGCCGTGCTCACCTTGCCCATCACGCCGGGCACGTCCAGGGCATTGATGCGGAGGTAGAACCGGCTTTCAAGATCGCCCGGATCGACGAGGTTCACCGGCTCGTGCGAGTCGCACCAGAGGCGCATGCGTGAGAACGCCTGCGGGTACCAGCCGGAGGCGACGTTGAGCAGGTCGCTCACTACGGCGCTGGCGGTGGGCATGCGGCCCGCGCCCCGGCCGTAGTACATGGTGTGCCCGTTGGCGTGGCCGTACACGGAGAGCGCGTTGTAGGAGCCGTTCACCTGCGCCAGGGGCAGCGTCTTGTGAACGAAGCAGGGCTGGACGCGCAGCGATAATTTCGTCGCGCCGGGCGCGGCCGGGCCGTTCGCCGTGTCGCGGCCGAACCCCTCGCGCTCCGCGATGGCGAGCAGCTTGATCGTGTAGCCCAGCTCGCCGGCAAAGCGGATGTCCTGCAGGTCGAGGGTGTCGATGCCCTCGGAGGGCACCTGCCCGTCGGTGACATGCGCGCCGAACGCCAGCGACGCGAGCACCGCCAGCTTCTGCGCCGCGTCGCGTCCCGAGACGTCCAGCGTCGGGTCGGCCTCGGCGAAACCAAGCTCCTGCGCCTCCTTCAACGCGACGGCATAGGGCTTATCCTTCTGCACCATCTCGGTGAGGATGTAGTTGCATGTCCCGTTGAGGATGCCGTAGAGCGCCTCGATCCGGTTGGCCATCAGGCCGAACTGCATTGCTGTGATGATCGGGATGCCGCCCCCGCAGGAGGCCTCGAAGGCGATGGAGACGCTGTGCTTTCGCGCCAGGGCGAAGAGCTCGTCCCCCTCGGCGGCGAGCATGGTCTTGTTGGCGGTGACGATGTGCTTGCCCGAGGTGATCGCCCGGCGGACGTGCCGGCTTACGTCGCGGCCGCCGGCGACCTCGACCACGATCGACATGCCCGGCGTCTCGAAAAACGCCTCGGCGTCGTTCGTGATGATGGAGCGGTCCACCAGCCCGGAAGCGGCGGCCCTGGCGGCGTCGCGCACCAGCACGCGGCGGAGCTCGAGCCTCGTCCCGGCGCGGCGGGCATAGACGTCGCTCATCTCGCGCAACAGCGTGGCCACGCCGCCCCCGACGGTGCCGCAGCCGATCATCCCGACGCCGATCACCGACTCTGCCACGTGCGGGCTCCGTGAATGGTCATGGAAAGATCGGCCAAGATACCAGCCCTGTTGAGGCCGGGCCAACCGGCGCCGTAAAAACGTGGATGACTCCCACGCCAATGCGGATACAATGCTCCGAATGACACCGCAGACGCCCGCCACCTCCTCCGATGAACCGTTCGTCCTGCCGCTCTGCGCGATCTTCCGCAGGTCGCTCAAGAGGGCGGGGCTTAAGTTCACGCCGGAGCGGGCGAAGATCCTCGACGCGGTGCTCTCCAAGAAGAACGTGTTCGAGGCCGAGGCGCTGCTCTACGAGATGCGGCAGTCGGGCCACCAGGTGAGCAAGGCGACGATCTACCGCACGCTCAAGCACCTGATGGACGCGAAGATCATCTCCGAGGTTCTGCTCGACGCCAAGCAGGCGCACTACCAGCTCACTTACGGCAAGGAGCCCAAGGGGCACCTGGTGTGCGTCGAGACCAACCGCATCGTCGAGTTCGACGCGCCGGAACTGATGGCGCTGCGAAAACGCATCTGCAAGGAACACGGGTTCGACCCGGTGACCCACCGTTTCGTGATCTACGGCGTCTCCCCCGAAGCGCTGCAGACCCCCGAGGCGGAGGTCGGCGAAGAGCCGCACGAGTAGTCAGCCGCCGGGCTCGTCCGACGCCGAACCATCATTCCTCATCCAGGTCCGCCTCCTCGATCGGCCGCGAGATGCGGTAATCGCCCGTGGCCCACTTGCCCAGATCGATCGTGCGGCAGCGCTTCGAGCAAAACGGAAACGCCGGCGCATCCGCCGCAACCGGCTCTTTGCAAATCGGGCAGGGCCGAGACTGTAATTTCGGCTTTGCCCCGGCCCCGGTGGATATCGCCAAGTCGAACAGCCGCCTGAGCTCGTCCCATCGTGACGCCCATGATGGGACGCACTGAATCACGACGTCGCGTGACTCCTCGCCGGCGTGCGTGAGAATCACCGTGAGCGCGTCACGGCCGATGTTCGCCCCGATGCGGTCCGCCCATTCGACGACGACGATCGCCCCCTCGCGCAGCTCGCCGCCGCCCGGCGCGGTCCAGCCGATGGTTTCGAGGTCGCCCGTGCCGTGCAGGCGGTAGGCGTCGATGTGGACGACCACCGGCTTCCCGGGCAACCCCTCGTATTCATGCACGAGCACGAACGTCGGGCTGGCGACGGCCGCCGGCTCGACGCCCGCGCCCTCGGCAATGCCGCGCACGAGCTGCGTCTTGCCCGCGCCCAGTTCGCCGCTGAGCGCGACCAGGTCCCCCGCCGCCGCCGCTGCGCCAATCGCGCGGCCGATCGCCCGGGTCTGCTCGGGCGACGTGCTGCGGCCCCGCCATGCTGGTGCGCCCGTGTCGCTCATTTCCCGTGATGCTCCCAGCCTAATCCCACCAGATCGACTGTCTCGCCGCCTGGTTTTACGAGTGAAACCACCGCCCCGCCGCCGGCCACGACCCGGCCGATCACGGTGACGGGCACGCCGTTGATCTCGCGCGGCAAGCGTGCGGCGCGGTCGGCGTCGATCGTGAAACAAAGCTCGTAATCCTCGCCGTCGCCGACGGCGTGCATCCAGGCCGGTCTGCCGTCGCGTCGGGAGGCCTGCTCACCGCCTGCGCTGATCGGCAGCCGATCAGCTTCGATGACCGCCGAGACGGATGCGGCGCGGCAGAGGTGGCCCAGATCGCGTGCCAGGCCGTCGGAGAGGTCGATCATGCAATTGGGGCGCGTCGCCGGGTCGGAGGCGAGACGGCGGGCGAGCGACAGGCGGGGCTCGAAGTCGAGGTGGTGGGTGTAGCCGTTCACGTCTTCGAGGCTGCCGCCGAGCCGGCCGGTGACGCAGACGGCGTCGCCGACTTTCGCGCCGCGACGCAATATGGGGTCAACCCCGCGCGCCTCGGCGAGCACGGTCACGGTCAGGATCATCGGGTGGTCCCACACCGAGACGTCCCCGCCGAAGAGCGGGCAGTCGTAGCGGGCGGCGGTTTGACGCATCATGTCGGACAATTTTTCGGCGTCGGCCTCGGAGAAGCCGCGCGGCAGGCAGGCGGCCACCACCGCGCCGACCGGGGCGGCGGCCATTGCCGCCACGTCGGAGAGGTTGCGCGTGATCGCCTTGCGGGCGATTTTTTCCAGCGGCGTCGTGCGCAGGTCGAAGTGGACGCCGTCGGCCACCTGATCGACAGTGACGAGCACCTCCCCCCCACCGGCCAAACGCACCGCCCCCATGTCGTCGCCGGGGGGAATCGTCACGCGACCCGGCAGCGTCGGGTTCTGGGTGTAGATGTGGCGTAGAAGGTCGAACTCGCGCATGGGGGTTGATGGTGAGAAAAATTGAAGCAGGAAGACGCTTAGCCGCGAGCGGCTTTACTTGGCGAGCTTGGCGATGATGCGCCAGACGGCGTAGGGCGAGAGCGACAGGCCCGCGCGGGAGTTGAAGGTGACGACAAGTTGGTCGAACGCGTCGGTGTAGGGCAACTGGTCGCGAAGGCTCAGCTTGCCCAAGGCCTGTTCGACCAGGCCGGCCAGCATCGCCTCGTGGCTCGGGTCGATCCTCGGCGGCTTCTCGGCGGCCCGGCCCAGACGCGGCAGGCGGGAGGCTTTGCGGAGGTTGTGCAGGTGGTGAAAAATCTCGGCACGCTGCGGCTTGCCCGTGACCCCCATGGCATCGCAGAGTGCGTCAAACTCCGGCGTGTAGGGCAGGTCGTCGAGGGTCCGACCCTGCCTGAGGTACACGCTGACCAGCAACTCGTTCGTGCTGTCGGGGAACAGCCTGGGCTCGCTCATGCCGCGAGGATAACCCGGCGGTGGGCGGGGTGAAAGGGATGCTCAAAAGGAGGGTGGCTGGGGCAGAGTCCTCGATGCCCCGGTTCAGGCGTCACCAAACCGGGGCTTCGCAAAGCCTCAGCCCCAGCCACCCATTGAATCGCTCATAGGTCTCACACCGTCGCCGCCGCGGTGACGGGTGCCGGCGCGGGCGTCGGGGTTGGGACGCGGTCCCACACCATCAGGCCCGGCTCAGTGACGGTGCGGAGCAACTCGCCGCCGGGGACGACGCGGACGGCAAAACCGTACCGCCCGCTGTTGGGCGCGTGTACGGTCCCCTCGAAGCGGTGGCGTCCACCGCCCAGGTCCTGGCGGTGATCCATGTCGCTGGCCGTGCCGTGGGTGATCCGACCGTCGTGGTCCATCGGGCCGAGGAAGACCTGCACGCGCACGTCAGCCGGCGCGAGCTCGGCGAGGTTGATGACGATCCCCACCGGCATGCTCTCGCCCACGCCCAGCGGCCGACCGACATCGGCGATCACGTCCTCGATACGGAGCTTGCCCCAGTTGGCGCGGAGGCGGTCCTTCTGGTGTGCCAGCTCGATGGAGCCTGCGAGCTTGTTCTCCGACAGCCGGCGTGCGCGGTGGAGCGCTGGCAGGTAGAGCTTCTGGGCGTACTCCTGCACCATGCGGTTGGTGTTGAACGCCGGCGCCAGGATGGAGATGCACCGCTTCATGCGGGCGACCCAGTGGCGGGGCACGCCCTGCTCGTCGCGGTTGTAGAAGAGCGGGATGATCTGCTTCTCGAGGAGGTCGTAGAGGGTGCGGCTCTCGATGTCGTCCTGGGTCTCGGTGTTGGAGTAGGACTCCCCGCGGCCGATGGACCAGCCCAGGTCGGGCTCGCCGACCTCGTCCCACCAGCCGTCGCGGACGGAGCAGTTGAGGACGCCGTTGAGTGCGGCCTTCATGCCGCTGGTGCCCGAGGCCTCCATGCCGCGCTTGGGGGTGTTGAGCCATACGTCGCAGCCCTGGACGAGCCACTTGGCGACGTTGATGTCGTAGTTCTCCACGAAGATGATGCGGTGGCCGGCATCGCCGGCGAAGCGGACGATCTGGCGGATGAGGTCCTTGCCGCCGCCGTCGGCGGGGTGCGCCTTGCCGGCGATGAGGAACTGCACCGGCTGCTGCTGGTTGGCGAGCAGCGCCTTGAGCCGTGCGGGGTCGCGCATCAGGAGCGTGGCGCGCTTGTAGGTGGCGAAGCGGCGGGCGAAGCCGATGGTCAGCGCGTTGGGCGAGAGGGCCTCGCTCATCGGGCGGATGACCTCGGTGTCCATGCCGCGTGCCTCGGACTGCGCCTTGAGCCGCTGGCGGGTCCAGATGATGAGCTGGTGGCGCCGCCGCTCGTGGACGCGCCAGAGCTCCTCGTCGGGGACCTCGTTGACCTGCTGCCAGACGGTCTGGTCGGCGGGGTCGTTCTGCCAGCGTGAGCCCAGGTAGCGGTCGAGGAGCTGGATAAGCTCGCCGGAGAGCCAGGAGCGGGCGTGCACGCCGTTGGTGACGTGGGTGATGGGCACCTCGCCGTCTGGGACACCGGGCCAGATGCCCTTCCACATGTTGCGGCTGACCTCGCCGTGCAGCCGGCTCACGCCGTTGACGTGCTCGGCGGTGCGGATGGCGAGCACGGCCATCGAGAAGAACTCGTTCTTGGCGAAGACATTCTCCCGCCCCAGCGCCAGCAGGCCCTCGATGTCCAGCTTGAGCATGGGGTGGTAGTTCTTGAAGTACCGCTGGATCATGTCCGGCGGGAAGCGGTCGATGCCGGCGGGCACGGGGGTGTGGGTGGTGAAAACGTGGCTGGCGGCGGCCTGCTGGCGTGCCTCGTCGAAGGTGACGCCGTGCTTCTCGATGAGCCTGCGGATGCGCTCCAGGGCGAGGAACGCCGAGTGTCCCTCGTTCATGTGGCAGACGTCCGGCTCGATGCCCATCGCTGATAGCGCGTGGATACCGCCGATGCCCAGGACGATCTCCTGCTTGATGCGCATCTCCATGTCGCCGCCGTAGAGCTGGCTGGTGATGCCGCGGTCGGCGGCGTCGTTCTCGGGGATGTTGGTGTCGAGCAGGTAGAGCGGGATGCGGCCGACGACGGCCTTCCAGACGGCGATCCAGACGTCGCGCCCGGGCAATTGCACGCTGACTTTGATCTGTTTGCCGTTGTCGCCGAGCACGGGGCTGATCGGAAGATTCGAGAAATCCAGTTCGGGGTAATACTCCTGCTGCCAGCCGTCGGCGTTGAGGTACTGCTGGAAGTAGCCGTTGCGGTAGAGCAGGCCGACGCCGACCAGGGGCATGCCCAGTTCGGTGGCGGACTTGAGGTGGTCGCCGGCGAGGCAGCCCAAGCCGCCGGAGTAGATCTGGAGGCACTCGGTCAGGCCGAACTCGGCGCAGAAGTAGGCGATGGTGAATGGCGCGTCGCTGCTGAGTTTCTGCTTGACGATCCAGGGCGTGCGCGTGAGGTGGCGTTCGAGGTTCTGGACGCAGCGTTCGAGCGAGTGGAGGAAGCCCTCGTCGCGCGCAACCTCGTCGAGGCGGGACTGCGGGCAGGCGCCCAGGAGCTTGATGGGGTTGTGGTTGGTGGCCTCCCACAGGTTGCGTTCGACGCGGCTGAAGAGCTCGACGGCCTCGGGGTGCCACGTCCACCAGAGGTTGTGCGCGATCCGGAGCAGCGGCTTGAGCGGCTCGGGCAGCGAGGGGACGACCTCAAAGGCACGGATGCGGGCCAGATCGGGGCTGAGCATGATGGACTCCCTGGATCGACGGACGCCGGGTCAACACGGACACACCGCCCGAGTCGTGTAGATCGGTCGGGGGATGGCCGCTGCCATGAACATCTGCGATCGGCACGTCCGAATCAAGGTTATCAGGCGGGGGTGTTGGGTTTCTGTGAGGGCGTTCGCAAGGAATCGGCGTTGTGCCCGCGGGCGGCGGCGGCCAGAAGGGACTCCAACCGCCCCAGCGCCCGGTCGATCTGCGTGCGGTAGAAGTTGTAGGGGAAGATGGCGATGATCGCGACCATCAGCCCCCCGGCGGTGTTGAGCATCGCCTCGGAGAGCCCGACGCCGACGGAGCGCGGGTCCGCACCGACCATCTGATCGGAGAGCAGTTTGAACGTCGAGATCAGGCCGACCACGGTGCCCAGCAGGCCCGCGAGCGGCGCGGCGGTGATCATGGTGGAGAGCGTGCTCATGTACCGGTCGAAGCGAGGCCTCTGCCGCTCGATGACGGCCGTCGCCAGGGCGTCGCTGTACCCCTCTTCGAGCAGGGCCAGCACGACCTTGCCGTAGATCGTCCGGTCGTCCTGCGCGAGCACTTTGGCGCCGGCGACGTCGCCGTCGCGGAGCATGCGCTCCATCCTCGCCACGCGGGCCCGCTCCGTGGGGCCGTTGGTCGTGGCCCAGAACCAGGCGCGCTCGAAGACGAGCGTCACGGTGACGACGCTCATCGTCAGGAGGACCCACATGACGGGTCCGCCCTTGTGCATCAGATCGAGGAAGGTGCTGTACAACGTCGTATCCCCGATCAGGTCGCCGACAGTTCGAGCAACTGCATCGCCTGCTGGACGATCTGGTCCGCGCCCAGGCCGCAGTAGTTCAGCACCTCGTCGGGCGTCCTGCCGGACTTGGGGATGTTGCGGACAAACATCTGGCGGACGTTGAACCCGCCGCCGTCGGCGGAGACCGCGTCGGCGATGGCGCTGCCGATCCCGCCGCCGTAGTTATCCTCCAGCGTCAGGATCATGCCGTTGTTCTCGTTGGCCAGGTCGAGGATCGCCTCTTCATCAAAAGGCAGCGAGTAGAGATCGACCAGCGTGGCGTCCACGCCCTGGGCGTCGAGCCGCTCGATGGCCTTGTTGGCCTCGTGGACCATGTAGCCCGAGGCGACGATCAGCAGGTCGCGGCCCTCGATGAGGACCTCGTGCCCGCCGAGGGTGAAGGTGTCGTTCTCGCCGTAGAGGAACTCGGCGTCGGGGCGGAGGGTGCGCATGTACACCGGGCCGTCGTGCTCCGCCATCGCCAGCGTCAGGGCGTAGGCCTGGTAGGCGTCGCTGGGCTGGAGCACGTAGAAGCCGGGCTGGCCCTTCTGGTTCCGCATGGTGGAGAAGGAGCGGAACCAGGCGACGTCGGGCAGGGACATCTGGCTGGGGCCGTCGGCCGCCAGCGAGATGCCCGCGTGCGAGCCGGCGATCTTGATGTTGGCGCCGGAGTTCACGGCCATCTCGATCTGGTCGTAGCCGCGCGTGACGAACTTGGCGAATGTCGAGCAGAACGGAACCTTGCCGCCCGCCGACAAACCGGCGGCGACGGAGAACATGTTCTGCTCGGCGATGCGGCACTCCCAGTAACGGCTCTTGAGGTCGTTGTCCTTGGCGAACATGTCGGCGAAGGTGGAGTTCTTGACGTCGGCGTCGAGGGCGACAAGGTCGCTGCGTGCGTGGCCCAGGGCGCGGAGGGCGACGCCGTAGGCGCGGCGGGTGGAGAACTTGCCCTTGGCGATCGCCGAGTCCAGGCCGTACGCCTTGAGCGCCTCGTTGAAGGTCATCGCGGGCTTGACGACCGCAGGCTCGGGCTTGGTGGTCGGCATGAGGCCGATCTTCAGCGATACGTCGGCCGACGCGCCGAGTTGCTTGGCCGTCTCATCCAGTTCGGCCAGCGCCTTGGCGAGTTCCTCGCCCTCGGCGGGCTTGCCGTGGTGGCCGCCGCCCTGCTGCGACGGGCTGCCCCAGCCCTTGACGGTGCGGGCGACGATCGCCAGCGGAGCGGACTGCGGGTCGTGCATCTGCTGGGCGTGCTGGCTCAGGGCGGACTGGATCGCGGTGGGGTTGTGGCCGTCGATCACCAGCGCCTTGTACCCGAACGCGTCGAGCTTCTTGGCCAGCGCTTCCCAGGTCTGCTGCGGGCTGACCACGTCGGACTGGGCGTAAACGTTGGCGTTAAAGATCGGGCAGACAGCCTTGAGGCCGTGGTCCTTGATGAAGTCCAGCGCCTCCCAGTTCTGCCCCTCGCGCGACTCACCGTCGCCGATGATGCAGAAGATGCGCTTGTCGATGCCGTCGATGCGTGCGGCGGCTGCGAGGCCGGCGGCGTGCGAGAGGCCCTGGCCCAGCGAACCGGTGGCGGTGTCGAAGAAGGGAAAGCCCTCGACGGGGTTGGGGTGGCCGTCGATCACCGAGTCGATGGCGCGGAGCGACATGGCGTCGTCGCGGGTCATGGGGCGGAGCGCGGCCTTGTCCTTGCCGATGGCGATGCCAAGATCGGCGGCGGCGGAATAGACGATGGGGACGGCGTGGCCCTCGCTGAGCACGAGCCGGTCGCTCGACGGGTGGCCGGGGTTGGCCGGCTCGTAGCGCATGTGGCTGTACATCAGCACGGTGACGATGTGGGCCAGGCTGGCGGCGGTGGTCGGGTGGCCCGAACCGGCGGCGGCGGTGGTCTCATAGCTGAGCTTGGCGATGTCGATCGCCTTGGCGTTGATGGTCGAATCGAATGACATACGTAAATCCTTCCCTGGGGTTGATCGCGGTCCAAAAGGCCAATTATGTGCGGATGGCGTCGATATCGCAACGTCACGACCCGGAAAATCCATGGCCGTACGCGGCGGACAGGGGCCGATCGTCGTAGCAAAGCGTCAGAAATATGTTACGGCTCTGGACGAGCCGCGACCGTGATGGTGCGGTTCTGCACTTGATGTCATATCCAAAACAGACCGCTCCCTCACGGTCGCGGCTCGTCCAGGCTCGTCGTCAAGCGGGGCGTCAGTCTTGCGGCGCGTTGTCCATCAGGCTCGCCTGGGCCGCGCCGGGGCCGAGCGTGACGACGTTCTTTCCCTGCCGCTTGGATTGGATCGCCATGCGGTCGGCGACCTCGAGCAGGGCATCGGGCGTCTGGCCGTCCCATGGGAAACTCGCCAGACCACCGGAAATGGTGAGCACGCCCGGGGCCTCGTCGGCGAGCTTGGGAAACCGGTGCTCGCTGATCGCCTTGCGGAACCGCTTGGCGGCCAGGCTCACGTCGGTTGGGTGGCTGCTATTGGGGCGGCGCGGGCCGCCGGCATCCCAGAAGATGACGGCGAACTCGTCCCCGCCGATGCGGGCGACGATGTCGTGGTCGCGCACCACCGAGCACATCAGCCGCGACGCCTCGCGCAGGATCTCGTCCCCCGCCGAGTGGCCGTAGCGGTCGTTGTAGAGCTTGAAGTCGTCGATGTCGAACATCATGACGGTGACGGCGAACCGCTCGGCGCGGGCGCGGCTGAGCACGGTCTCCAGGAATCGGTTGAAGTACCGCCGGTTCCACACACCCGTCAGCTCGTCCTTGTATGAGGCGGCCCACAACTCGCCCATGCGCTGATCCATTGCCAGCCAGTGCCCCAGCCAGGAGGCCCAGGAGCGCAGGGAATCCTCTGATGCCACCGCCTCGGCGTGCAGGTACCCCAGCGCCCGGCCGCGGTGCTCCACCGTGGCCACCACGCGCCCGGTGGGGATTGACTCCGCCCGTTCCGACCAGCCCACGCCCACGAGGCCCGACCGCGAGGCGACCATCCTCATCGCAAGGTCGCGCAGCCCGCGGCGGTCCATGAGCAATTGATCGACGAGGTCCACGTCGCCTAAATCCGCGTCGGCGACCAGCGACGGACTTGGGGGGAAATGCGACCCGAAAAGAATGTCCAGGTCGTAAGCGTCCGTACCGGTCGGCGGGGTCTGCGGGGCCGGCTGCTCTTCGCCGTGAGCGTATTCATTGATCGGCGGCTCGTCTTCCAGGCCGGCCCTCTCGTCGAGTTGGATCGGCAACGGCGCGGCGGGAGCCGCCGGCTTCGTATCGAGCGAGAGATGGGCGATGGGCGTCGGCGGCGAATAAACAGGCGGCGGGGCTGACGTTGGTTTGGTGGGTGCGGCCGGCTTCATCACCGGCGCTTGCGGTGAAGCAGGCGTTGAGGCTGGTGCCGTCGGCGTGGTGGTCCGCATCGCCAAGGCCAGTTCGGCCGTGTCGATCGGCTCGACCACGTAGGCGTCAAACCCCGCACGGACGGCCTTGCGTGCCTCGGGTTCGTCCTCCGCCTCGGCGACCAGCACCAGCCGCGCACCGGGTGAGAGCCGGCGCAGCGCCCGGGCCGTGCTCGCGGCCGCGTCGCGCAGCACCGACGCGCGTCCGACGATCACGGAGGCCGGCGACGCCGCCAGGTGCCCGATCGCCATCAGGAAGTGTTCGACACGCTCCACACCGGCCTCGCCGACTGCGGCGCGAACGGCCTGCAACAGCTCGTCGTCACCGACAACAAGCACGGCAGTCCGTGGCTCGGCGTTGCCCCGTCGGTTCGGATTCAGTGCGTTCGCGGCGGTCAAGCGTCTCCCTCCGTCTCCCTGGCCTTGTCGTGCGTCTCGCCCGGCTCCGGCAGCGGCGCGAGCAGCATGTCCATCTCTTCCCGCGAGATCAGCGGCGGCCGGCCTGTCGGATCGGCGGCGGGGTGCGTCGGCTTGGCCGTGCGAGCGGGGGCCGCAACAGGCGTTCGTGTCGGTGTCATTGCGGGTGTCGCGGCTCTCGTCATCGTGCCGTACAACGCCTCTCCTCTGCCCGGCGGACGGCCGTTCATTCTCACCAGCGCCGGACGCCCCGACAGCAGCGAGTCGAACCGCCAGCACAACACCCTTGGGTAATAACGATGGACAGCATCCACAAGTTCGTCCAAACGGCGCAGTGTTGTCGGCTCGTGGATGACCAGCACGTGGCCGCCCTGCGACAGTTCCACCATCGCCGCCGCCGCGTCCGCCACCACGCTTACGCGCGCCCCGCGCCGCGTCAGCCCTTCCAGAAGTTTCGCGGGGAGCGTCAGGCCACGCCCCGAAAGGATGACGCACCACACCCCCCGACCGATGCCGGGCGTGGACCCACCGCCGGCCACGTTTTCATGGTGCGTCGCTTCTCCCATTCCAATCCATTCTACATGCGCCTGCGCCGGAGGCGGGGGAATCGTCGGGGAATCCGGTTAGCCGTCGGGCTCGCCAGACGTTTGCCCGCCGCGATAGGGACGACATGAGACTCAAAACACTCGGACCACAGCGTCGGGCGAGCCCGACGGCTAACGACCGCCCAAATTACCCAAACGCCACCAACAGACTCACACCGGCACGCCCAAGAGCACCTTCGCCGCCTCGCGGATGGCGGCGTCAGGGCCGGCGAGGATGTGGGTCGTGTTCGAGCTCGACCGCGTCTCGGGGCTGCGGCCGACAATGACGCCCGGGTCGTGGTATTCCATTTCGCCAAAGCCGCCGAACTGGCCGCCGTCGTTGTAGGACTGCAGGGCGTCGCCGCCGGTCAGGTCGTCGCTCGTGAGGGGCAGGTCGATGTAGGGTTCGCCCGGCTGCGTGCCGAAGGTGCGGAAAATCAAGGTGGAGATACCGCCGCCGACGGGCCTGTGGTAGCCGGCGCGGCCGGTGGTCTGCCAGGGGGTGAGGCCGAATTTGAGTTGGCGCTTGCCGTCGATCTGGAAGCGGAAGGCGCGGTCGTCGTGGCTCATGCGCTGGGGATCGAAGGCCCCGTAATAAATGCGCGGCGAAGACACCGGCCCCAGCGTCGGGCAGACCAGCGTCCCCCCTGCCGGCAGTTGCAACAGGTCCCACGTCCCGACCACCGCGCCGTCGTCACCGGCAAGGACCGCCAGTTCATTGCGGATCGAGAAGCTCAATGACTTCACCCCCGCGGGGAGGTTCGGCGGCGCGTCGATCACGTTGAACTGCCGAGCCAGTCGGACGGTAACGCTCTTCTGAATACGGCCGTCGCGCATCGTCATCTCGGCGGTGAGACGCAGGTGGTTCTGCGCCTCTTCGGCGATGTGCCAGTCTGCCGGGTCCATCTGCCGCGGGACCTTGTACGAGTCCCACGGGCTGATGCGTGCCTTTTTGATGTCGGGCCAGGAGAAGCCGATCTCGGGGCCAAGCCAGAGGCGGTCGCCGCCAAGCCCGCCGCCGGCGCTGTTCATTATGGCCTTGGCTTTTTCGGCGCGTTCGATGTCCATGTTGTGCCAGAACAGGTCGCCCTCGACGCCGTCCATCCGGCAGGACAACACCCGCGCCGCAAAGGGCGTGATCAACAACCGCCCCGCGCCGACGGACCACACCCGTGTCTCAAACCCGGCAGAACGCACGGCGGAATCGATGCGGTCGAACCAATCGGGCATGGAGAGTTCCTCATTCTGGACGAACCGCGACCGTGAGGGAGCGGTTCTTTCTGGAAATGTCGTTTATTACGGAACCGCTCCCTCACGGTCGCGGCTCGTCCAGATCGTTGTCAGGCGCTCTTGCGTTCCCACACGAGCGGGAAGTGGTCGCCCTGGATCATCTGCCCACGCGCCATGTGGCCGGCGAACTGCACCATCGGGTGGCCGCCGGGGAGGAAGCAGGTGTTCTCGGTCATGTAGTGGATGGCGATGGCGCGGCGCGGGCGGTCGCTGGTGTTGGCGTGCGAGCCATGCCACGTCAGGCCGTGGTGGTAGTGGACGTGGCCCTTCTTCACCGGGCAGAGCTTCACTTCGATCTTGTGCCCGTTCCACTCCTTGGGCATCTGGTCGAACTCCTTGATGTTCGCCAGCACCTTCATCATCTGGTCGCCCCACTGGTGCGAGCCGACGACCATGCTCATGCAGCCGTTGGATTCGTCCACATCGTCGAGGGCATACCAGGCGGTGACCTGCGCCGGTTGGGAGAGCAGGTCCCAGAGCGGCCAGTCCTGGTGCCACATGTTCACACCGCCCTTGCTGGCGGGCTTGTACTGGATCTGGTCGTGCCAGACGCGGAGTTGCTTGGCGTCGGTGAGCTGACCGACCTCCTCGCAGGCACGCTTGACGTAAATCAGGTCGTGGAACTCCTTGCTCGCCTCCCAGATGTTGACGATCTGCCAGATCGGGTCGGTGTCGCCGCCCTTGAGGTTGCGCAGGAGCACGGGCTGCTTCACGTCCTTGCGGTCGCGGTTGTCGAGCACCGTTTTCAGGTCGGCGCGGAGGCGTTCGACCTGCTCGTCGTTGAGGAGCTTATCGCCGACGAGGAACCCGTCGTGGTGGAACTGCGCGACCTGTTGCGGCGTGAGCATGGCTTATTTCCAGTTAGGCCCGGGCTATTCACGTTACACCACGCCACGCGGGCGGGCAACGGTTCACCCCGCGGCCTCGATCGCGTTCACTTTGGCCAGCCGGCGTGCGTGGCGGTCCTCGGCGGAGAACTTCGCGTTGGCGAAGGCGCGGACGATCTCGGTCGCCAGCGCGACGCCGACGATCCTGGCCCCCAGACAGAGGACGTTGACGTCGTCGTGCTCGACTCCCTGAGCAGCGGAGTAGGTGTCGTGGCAGAGGCCGGCGCGGACGCCCTTGAGCTTGTTGGCGGCGACGCACGCCCCGACCCCGCTGCCGCAGATGATCAGGCCGCGCTGGGCCTCGCGCGATTGCACCGCCTTGCCAACGGCCAGGGCGAAATCGGGGTAGTCATCTTTGGGGTCATTCTGATAGGCCCCCTTGTCGATAATCTCGTGGCCCATGGATTTGAGCAGGTCCACCAGCGGGGCCTTGAGCGGGAACCCTCCGTGGTCGCAGCCGACGGCGATCTTCATGTTCGTGCTCCGTGCGGGGAGTTGCTTCTCCCTCGTAACGCCCCCATCATAACGCACCCGTCTTCAGTACTGGAATCGCCCCATGAAACGCCGACGCATCATCGTCAACAACGACTACTTCAACATCTTCCAGGTCAAACAACCGGTCACGGAGAAAGACATCCACGACGCCGTCGATCGGATGGTCGCCCCCGCGGTCAAGGGGAGCCAGGTGGACGCGCTCTTCCTGCTGGTGGATGAAGACATGGAGTCGTCGCTGGATGCGCGTCTGGTGAAGCTGTACGACCACCCGGACGTGGACCCATCGCTCAACGCGCTGCGGGCGTTTCAGGCGCGGGGCAAGGACCCGTACGGCATGGTCGTCGCCCGCGCGAAGCAGAAAAAGATCGACATCTTCGCAAGCGTGCGCATGAACGACACGCATTACAAGGACCAGCCGTTCAACCCGTGGTTGCCGCCCTTCTACTACGACAACCTCCACAACCGGCTCACCCCCTCGGCCACGATGGACGGCACGCGCAACAATACCGAGTTCGACTACCGCAAGACGGTGGTGCGCGACCACTACTTCAACATCATCAAAACGGCGGTGGAAAAGTACGACCTGGACGGCGTGGAGATGGACTTCACCCGGAACTGTAAATACTTCCCCGACCCCAACCGCGAGGAGTGCGCGCCGGTGATGACGGAGTTCGTCCGCCGGGTGCGAGAATTCCTCGACGCACAGGGGAAGAAAAAGAAGCGCAGGATCGAGCTGGCGGTGACGACACCCTACTCGCTCTACCGCACCCGCCTCGAAGGGCTGGACATCACGACCTGGGCGCGGCTGGGTTACATCGACCTGGTCTGCATGTCCACGCCGTTCAGCGTGGACACTGGCCGGGACATCGCCGACACCGTCGCGAAGCTCGGCGGCGTGCCGGTGTACGCCGGGTGCGATCGCAATTTCCAGTGGCCCGGCAGGCCCTTCCCCAAGGAGGCCTACCGCGCGATGGCGATCACCGCCCTGCACCAGGGCGCCGCGGGGTTCTACGCCTACAACGTCATGCACTGGACCATCCGGCTCGAGGAGATGCCTGAGATCCTCAAGCTCCAGGGCGGGCAGAGCAACTCCGTCCAGGACGCCTGCCTCATGTCCGAGCTCGGCGAGATCGCCTCTCTCGAACGGCTCGACAAGCTCTACATCGTCAGCCACGGCCCGGAAGTGGTGGACAAGCCCTACGCCTCGCTGCCCGTCACCGTCCCCGCCCTGGGCGAGGTCACGCTGCGGATCGACGTGGGCGAGGATATCGCCGCCGACGCCGCGGAGGACGCGATCGAACGCATCTGGGTACAGGCCGTCTCGCCGGATTGCGGCAACTACAACAATTACACGCTCAAGCTCAACGGCATCGATCTGGCGCGGCAGTACGCCTTCCTGCCCTACGCCACAAAGCCCGAGAGCCGCTTCATCTTCCCCGAGCCGGAGAACACGCAGCCGGCCGTGCCGCCGGAGAACGTCCGCCGCCACCCGGCGCGCGCGATCGACCTGCACCGCGGGGTGAACTTCGTCACGATCAAGAGCTGGAAGGACGCGATGACGATCAGCGACGTGGAGATCGGGATCGTTTACCGCAAGAAGTGAGTGGCACTCACACCGCGGAATTGCCCGAGCCGCGGTTGCGGGTGAAGTAGTAAATCCCGAACCCGCCCGCAGCCAGGAAGGTGTAGGGCACGGCGATCATCAGGTAGATCGAGTAGGCGTACCCCTTGGGCGTGTCGCCGGAAGGCCCGGGCTCGACCACGGCCAGAGGCATCGGGTCAGTCGCCAGCGGGCGCGCGGAGGGCAGGACTGTTTTGTTGTCCGCGGCCTCGTCCGCCATCGCCTCGCGGCAGTTGGGGCAGGCGCTGGCGATCAGCGGCGCGAACGCCATTACGGCGATAAAGGCCAGAGCGGCCACGGGGAAGCGTCGCGTCGTCATGCTCGGACCCTTATTCATACGGTGATCGTAGTGTGGCTCTCGGGTGAAGAGCAAATCGACCGTTCCGTGACACCGCGTGAGAAACCCACGGATCATTCATCGTGGGCTTCACCAGGATCGGGAACAGCCTGATCCGGCGGGGGCACCCGCGCGGGCTTGATCTCCTGCGGCCTGATAAACCGCTGGGGCTGTGCCGGTACGGCTTCCGCCCGAGCCGCTTCCTCCCTGATAACCCTGAGCCTCGCCTCCACGGCCGCTCGCTCGACCGCCTGCTCATGCAGACGCATCTTCTGAACTCGCAAAGCCGTCTCCGCGCGCTTCACCTGCGCCACCTCGATCGCCTGCCGGCGGACAAGCTCGTCTTGCCCCCGCATCTGGGCGTCGGGCGGCGCGGTGCCCATCCTGGGCATCGTGCTCAGGTCCACTTTCAGCGGCGTGTCGTCCGAGGCATCGGGGAAATACTTCCCTCGAAGCTCGGACCACTTCGTGTAATACGCGCCCTGGAGCATCGTGGGCGTCGAGTCGAATATCTGCTTGAGGCCCATGAACGCCGCGAGTTGCATCGTCACCTTCACCGTCTGCCCGTTGCGGTCGAGGGTCAGGCGCAGCTCGGAGCCCGCCTTGCGCGACTGGATCGCGGCGATGAAGCGGTTCTGCACCTCGGCGTCGCCGTCCAACGGCTGGTCATCCAGCGCGGTGATCGTATCGCCGGGCTCGAGGTGCACGTAGGCCGGGAAGCCGGGGAAGGTCGCGGCGATGCGCACGCTCCCCGGCGCCGGCCGCTCGCCGGGCTCGAGCGGCATCTGTGGCGTGAGGATCACCCCCATGGACCCTGCGCCGCCGGCGCTGGCCAGCGCCTCCTGCTCGCGGCGCAGGAAGTGGTGCCTCGCCACCTCCACAAGCCGGTTCCTCTGCTCGGGAGTCGTGGCGCGGCGGTACACCTGGGCCAGCTCTTCAACGGTCAATCGGTTGTCGGCCAGCAGTGTGTGGGTGGCGCTGCGGCGGACATTGAAGTCCTCCGACGCCAGGTCGTGGAGCACCTGCTCGGTGTTGATCGGCTCGGCGTGCAGCGGGGCCGCCAGCAACAGGACCAGGATGGGAAGCCATCGGCTCACGAGAGGTTCCCGTACGGGATAACTCATCATACCCCCGCGGAGGCGACCCGCCGCGGCGTCACGCCTCAATCCAGCGCACTGCCCAGGGCCTCGGCGTGCTCCTGCAGCCAGCGAACCTTGCGCTCCACCATGAGCAGGAAGCCGATGCCCTCCATGCGGGCGAAGCTGCCGGTCTGCGCGATGGGGATGACGCTCTCGGCGATGAGCGCCTCGATCATCAGCCAGGGGATGGTGCGCAACTCGGCGCGGGAGAGGACGCAGTCGGGCACCGCCTCGTAGCCGCGCAGGAACCGCTTGAAGCGGGACTCGTCGAGGTAGTCGGGCCACTGCGCCGGGTCGTCGCCCCCGCCGATGATGGAGAACTGCAAAGAGCCGTTGGCGATCTCGGTGATGCGCTGCTGGAGGCGGGCGGCGTCGTAGTCGATGACGGCCACGACGCGTGATCCGCGGAAGAGCATGTTGCCCGGGTGCCAGTCGCTGTGCACGATCTGCATGGGCCAGTCAGCGAAGCCCATCTCGTTGACGCGCATGGCGGCGTCGTTGTACGCGGCGTGGAGGAACTGCACGACCTGGTTGATCCGGTCGGTCTGCGTGTTGTTGCGCGGATCGAGGCTGGTGAGTGTGTTGGGGATGGCGTCCATCGAGGCGGCGACGTGGCGCGACGCGTGGTACGACCCCTGCGGCGGCTCGTACTCGGGCTGGTAATCCAACAGCAGCTTGTGGAACAGGCCAAGCACCTTACCTGCGTCCGCCGTCGCCTCCAGCGAGTTGTCGTAGCTCGTACCCTTGATGTACTCGAACAGCTCGTAGATCGCTCCCTTCCAGGCGAGCATCGAATTGTTGTCTTTTTTCGTGCCGATCAGGTGCGGCAGCGGGAACTGCTTGGCCGCCAGGTGGAGCTGCAGGGAGTGGCAGAAGGCGACCTTGAACGGGTCATCCTTGCCCTTAGCGCGGCGTTTGAGCAGATACATGCCGGTGTTGTCTGTGCGGATCAGGAGCTTGGGCGCCTTGCGCGAGCCCTTGGGGAACTCCTGGATCGCCTCGACAACCCCGATGTCGTAGTGGGTGAGAACGATGGCCAACTCAAAAGCGTCGAAGCGGTCGCGTCCGATACCGCCGGGCGGGCCCGAGGGCATCGCCGACCCGCCCGCGCCGGCAGGCCCACTGGCGCCCGGGGGCCCGCTGGGGGGCGGACCGCTCGGCGGGTTGGGGGGCGAGGGGTTGCCGCTCATCGTGGATTCACCTGTGTATCACCGGCGCGGCCGGGGCGGGATGGGTCACTCGACGTTCTGGACCTGTTCCTTGATGCGGTCGATCGCCCCCTTGACCTCGACGATCGCGCGGGAGATCGTCGAGTCGTTGGACTTGCTGGCGATGGTGTTGGCCTCGCGGAGCAATTCCTGCGAGAGGAAATCGAGTGTCCGACCGGCCGGTTCGCCGTCTGCAAGGTCCACGATCCGCTGCATCTGTTCCATGTGCGCCCGCAGCCGGGTGATCTCCTCCGACACGTCCGAGCGCTCGGCGTAGATCGCCACCTCGCGGATCAGGTCCTGGTGGTCCATCTTCAGCTCCGCGCGCTTCAGCAGCTCATCGATCCGCGTCCGCAGCCTGCCGTGGTACTCCTCCACCACCTGCGGGGCACGCTGGGCGACGGCGTCCACGCGTTCGAGGATGTAAAGCTTCTGCTTGTTGAGGTCCACGCGGATCGTCTCGCCCTCGCGGACGCGCATGGCCAGGAGCTTGTCGCACGCCTGCTCGGTCAGCCGCTGCATGATCGGCCGGACCGTCTCCATCATCGCACGCTCGTCCTCGGGCTGGAGCACGCCCGGCAGCGCCAGCAGCGCCGTCAGGTCGATGTTGATCGACTGGTCCTTCGAGAACTTCTTGTGCAGCGTTTCGAGGTGGTCGAGATACGTGACCAGGGCCGCATCGTTGATGCGGTGCGTCGCCAGCCCCTCGGCGGCGTAGCGCTTGCCCACCAGCGTGATCGACCCGCGGCTCAGGCGGTTGCGGAGCTGGGTCTCGATCTCGGCCTCAAGCCCGGCGATCTCGTCGGGCAGGCGGATGGCCGCCTTGAAATAACGGTTGTTGAGGCTCCGCACCTCGACGGCGTAGTGCACGCCGTCGATCTGCTCGGACACCGCGCCGAATCCGGTCATCGATCGGATCAATGCGGGTTCTCCGGCTGGGTCTCGGGCGCGGTGGTCGGGGCCGTCGTCGGCACCGCGGGGGATTCCTGGGTCGGCACCGGGGGGACCTCCCGCTGGGAAGAACCGGGCGGTGCGTCGAGTTCGAGGCCGGTGGCGCGAACGGGCTTGCTCATCCACGTCAGTGCCATCGCCAGCAACAGGAAGATGACGAAGAAGCCGCAGGTGAACCACGTCAGCGCGTCGCCGGTCTTGCTGCCGAAGACGGATTGAGCACCGCCGCCGCCCCCACCGAACGCGCCGCTGAGCCCGCCGCCGCGCGGCTTCTGGATCAGCACGACGGCGATCAGCAGCAGCGACACGAACAAGAAAACCGTCGCCGTCAGGGTCACGAACCACGTGCTTGCGGCCAGCGTCAGCATGAAAACGATCCTTTCCGAAACCCGTCGTCGGCCGGCGTCTCCGCCGACCGGGTGAAATCTTACCCGTTCGTTACTTCGCCGCCGCCTTGACGATGGCGGCAAACTCCTCGGCCTTGAGCGACGCCCCGCCGATCAGCCCGCCGTCGATGTCCGGCTGCGTGAACAATTCCTTGGCGTTGGCGGCCTTGACCGAACCGCCGTACTGGATGCGGACGGCCTCGCCAACCGCCTGGCCGAAGAGGCCGTGGATCAACGTCTCGCGGAGCCTGCGGTGTGCGGACTGCGCGTCGGCGGGCGTGGCGTTCTTGCCCGTGCCGATCGCCCACACCGGCTCGTAGGCAATCGTCACGCGGCTCATCTGTTCGGGCTTCACGCCGGCCAAACCGTAAACCATCTGCGCGGCGTTGATCGCGTCGGTCTGGCCCAGCTCTCGCTGCTCCAGCTTTTCGCCGACACAGAGGATCACTTCCAGACCGGCGTCCAGAGCGGCGCGGACCTTCGTATTGATCAACACGTCGCACTCGCCGATCACGTGGCGGCGTTCGCTGTGGCCCACGAGCACCACCTGCACGCCCAGGTCCTTAAGCATCGCCAGGCTCACCTCGCCGGTGAAGGCGCCATTGGGCTGGTGATAGAAATCCTGGGCGCCGAGTTTGACGGCGTTGCCCGGCACCTTGCCGAGCACCTCGCCGACGTCCGACAGGTAGGGGAACGGCGGGAAGACCGCGGCCTCGACGGCCGGGCCATTCGCCAGCGCCGACGCCACCGACTGCGCCAGGGCGCGGGCCTCGGCGCGGTTGAGGTTCATCTTCCAGTTGCCGCCGACAAAGGGTTTCCGCGTGGGCATGGCGTCTTTCAGGGGGTGCGGGAAAGCCCGGGAGTATAACACAATCACCCGGCCATCACCCGCTCGGCCCCCTGCGCGGAAAGGAGCTTGAGGACCTTCCGCCCCAGCTTGTCCACCGCCTTGCGCGTCGCCTGCTCGTCCACCTCGACCATTTTGGAACCGTCCGGGCTCAGCACCCGCACGCGCAGGCGCATGCCCATGTCGATCGGCTCCGCGAATGCCGCGATCGGCGAGTTGCAGTCGCCGTACAGCCCCGCCACCACGCCGCGTTCGAGCGTCACGGCCGCGGCCGTCGCCGCGTGGTTCAGCGGCAGGCAACGCGACATCGTCACGTGGTCGTCCATCCGGCACTGGATAGCCAGCGCGCCCTGGGACGCCGCGGGGAGGATGACGGCCGGGTCGATCGGGTGCGCCGTCCAGCGCTGCAACCCGGCACGGATCAGACCCGCCATCGCCAATAACGTCGCGTCGCACTCCCGGCCGATGGAATCCTCGGTCGCCTTGCGTATGCGCGTCTCGACGTTGCCACGGATGAGCTTGATCTGGAGATCGGGCCGGAGGCGGCGGACCTGGGCGGCGCGGCGCGGGCTGGCGGTGCCGAGCACGGCCTGCCGCGGCAGGTCCTCGATTTTGGCGACGTTCCCGTGCCCCACCAGGCAGTCGCGGGGGTCCTCACGCATCGGGACGGCGGCGATGGTCAGCCCCGACGTGCCTTGCGCCGGAAGGTCTTTCAGGCTGTGCACCGCGAGGTCGGCGCGGCCGGCGAGCACCTCACGCTCGATCGCCCGGGCGAACAGCCCCTTGCCTCCGCTCGAGCTCAGGGGCGCATCGGGGATGTGGTCCCCCTCGGATTCGATCCAGAGGTATTCGACGGCGACACCCGGGTTCACCACCGCCAGCGCACGGCCAACCATCTCAGCCTGGGCGCGGGCGAGAGCGCTCTTGCGCGATGCGATCACAATGGGTCGTCGGCTTCGTCGCAATGTACCTGCTCCCGCGCGCCACTATAGCTTCGCGCCTCGCCGCGGTGGACATCCCGACATATCCACAAACCCGGCTTTCATCAGCCGCTCACACATTCTTCAGGGCACCGATTCAACGGTGTACCGCCACACACGCAGGCTCGGCGACCAGTGATCCGCCGGCAGGCCCGCCTTGGCTTTGAGGTGGGCCAGGAACCGCGCGGGGTCGCGCACCTTCTCCCACACGGTGGGGAGGAACGTCCCGCGCTTGCCCCGGTCCTCCAGCACCAGGCCGTCGATCCCCGGCCGGACCTGACCCAACAGGTCGGCCTCGTCGGTGAAGGCCACCGCCTCCATGGGCGAGAGGATCGAAATATGGATGGCGAGCACGCCCGCCTCGGCCTGAGTCACGGGGGCGAAGCGTGGGTCCTCGAACGCGGCGGCGCCGGCGTTGTGCGCCACGTCCTGGATCAACGGCCGGCGCGCCTCGAGCGTCCCGATGCAGCCGCGCAGCTCGTGGTGAACCTCGAGCGTCACGAACGTGGCCCGGATCACCCGCAGGGATTCGGGGAAGCCGCCCGGGTCAACGGCCATCGGCCGGCCGTGTTCGAGCCGGTACGCGATCGCCGCGGCGGCGGTGCGGAGCAGTGCCGCACGGTCTTCACTCGACAGCGGTGTTCCCGGTGACGTTTGCACGACACCAGTGTCGCCGGGCGGACGCCGGGGTTCAACAGGATTGATGCGGCTCAGGCGCGGGGCGGTGCGTCGCAGACGCGGTTTTTGCCGCCGCGTTTGGCGGAGTAGAGCGCCTCGTCGGCGCGGCGGAGGAGGTCCGCCGCGTTGGCCGACGGGTCGCTATCCGCGAGCCCCGCGACACCGACGGAAAGGCTTGTCGGGCACGATGGGGGAAGCGTGTGCTGTGTGTGCTGGCTAAAGAGGGCCACCAACTGCTCGGCGAACTGCACGGCACGCGGCACCCCGCAGCCCGGCAGCAAAATAACGAACTCGTCCCCGCCCAGACGGATGGCGTAGTCACCGCCACGGCAGAGGCCGCGGATCAACTGGCCCAGGAACTTGAGCAGTTCGTCCCCCGCCGCGTGGCCTAGCGTATCGTTGATCCCCTTGAAATTATCCACGTCGATCGCGATGCAGACCATCTCGCTGCCCGACTCGCGGATCGACCGGACCAGCGGCTCGAACTGCTCGTCGAGGAACCGGCGGTTGCCCAGCCCGGTGAGCGGGTCTCGCATCACGAGGCGGCGGAGCTCGTGCGTGGCGCGCTGGGTCGCCTGCGCGACGCGATGGTCGAGCGTGCGCCGGAGCTGGGCGGCGTCGTTGTGGTTCCGCACGGAGACGCTGCCGATATCGTGGATGAGCCGTGCGATCTGGCCCACCTCGTCGTACCGATCCATGGGCAATTTTGACAGCGCGTCGGTGTGGTAATCCTTCTTAATGCGTTCGAGCTGCTCGACGAGTTGATCGAAGGGCGTTCCGATCCAGTAACGGGCGAGGGTGAGGAGCGACACGGCCAGAACGGTAAGCCCCAGCGAGAGGACCCAGCTCGGTCGGCCGAACTCGACCTCGAGCATGCCCACCAATGCGCCGCCGGCCAGCGCAAGGAAAATGAGCATGACGACCTTGGTGCGCAGCGTAGCGTCGTTCCACGCGCGCCGGCCCCGTGAGGGCTCGGCAGCGTGGGCACTTACCCCCGGAACAGCGGGTTGTTCTATCGCGCCTCGGCTCACAGAGGGTTTATCGGGCGGATTCGGGGTGCAGTTTGGCGGCGGGGGTCCGAAAACCGCCCCCGTCGCTAGGCGGTAAACGGCGGCGCGGAGGGGTTCGCCTTGAGCTCGATGCGTTCGATGGCGGTGGCCAGGCCCGTCTTTTCGTCGATATCGATGCACACCCCGCAGACGCGCGGGTCGCCCTCGGCGACGTCGAAGGGGGCGGGCATCGCGGTGATCATGCGGGAGAGGACCTTGTCGATATCCCTGCCGAGAACGGAATCCCACGGGCCGGACATGCCCAGGTCCGTGATGTACGCCGTCCCGTGGGATAGCACGCGGGCGTCGGCGGTGGCGATATGCGTGTGTGAGCCTAGCACGGCGGCGACCCGGCCGTTGAATTGCCAGCCAACCGCCATTTTCTCGCTCGTGGCCTCCGCGTGAATCTCCACGATCACGATCGGGTCTTTCTCGGTGAACTCCTTGAGCGCCCGCTCAACCGCGGCGAACGGGTCGTCGGCGGGCATGTTGTGCATGAAGATTCGGCCGAGCACCGTGACGACGAACAGGCCCCTCGCGGGGTTGCCCGGGAACGGGATGCGCATCCACCCCTTGCCGCGCGCCCCCAGCGGGAGGTTGAACGGCCGGATGATGTCGCCGGCGGTGTCGAGGGTCTCGACGATCTGGACCTTCTTGAAGCAATGGTCGCCCAGCGTCATGCCGTTGAGGCCTGCGTCTTTGAGGCGGGCGTAATGCTCGGGCGTCAGGCCGGTGCCATTAGAGGTGTTCTCCACATTGGCGAGGATCAGGTCGGGCTTCCAGCGCTCGCGGATGACGGGAACCTGCTGCGCCACCGCCAGACGGCCCGGTCGGCCGACGATGTCGCCCAGCATGACTACTCGCAAGGTCATGGGCAGAGAGTAACAAATCCCGATGACCACGGATGGCCTTCCGGACAGGGCGTGATCACCAATCACCTCCCGCGCTTATACTGATCTGCGATATGCGATGCCCCTACTGCGGCGAGGACCGCGACAAGGTGATCGACTCCCGCGCCACGGACGGCGCCAAGGCGATCCGTCGCCGCCGCGAGTGCCTGGCGTGCAGCCGCCGTTTCACGACCTACGAATACATCGAGCCCAACACCAAGCTCGTCGTCGTCAAGCGCGACGGCACACGCGTGCCCTACGACCGCGCCAAGATGCTCGACGGCCTCGAGCGTGCCTGCTACAAACGGCCCGTCAGCTCCGAGGCCCTGCAGAAACTCGTCGAAGAGGTCGAGGAAGAGGTCTTCCGGCAACACGACCGCGAGGTGCAGTCGATCGAGATCGGCCGCGCCATCGCCGAGCGGCTGCGCCGCATCGATCAGGTCGCGTACGTGCGATTCGCGAGCGTGTACAAGCAGTTCCGGGACGTGCAGGACCTGCTGGACGAGGTGCGTGAGGTCATGGAAACGCCGCCCGACCCGCCGGAGCAGGGAAAACTGTTCTGACGTCACAAGCCGGTGTGCGGTCAGGGCAGGGGCAGGAATCCCTCACGGCGAAACACCACGGTCGCCTGCGGCCCGGTGAGCCAGTTCAGCGCCTTCTGCGACAGCTCGGGGTATTTCGTCCCGTTCACCACCGCCCCGGCGTAAATGATCGGCTCGTGCAGCCTGGGGTCGATCGCGAAGGCAGCGCTCACGTCCAAACGCCGCGTCACGTCCGTCTGGTACACGATCCCCGCCGGGCATTGGCCTTTGACCACCAGCGCCAGCGCCGCGCGCGCATCCGGCGCGCTGGTGACGTGGTCCTTCACGCTGTTCCACACGCCCGAGGCTTCGAGGGCCTGCCGCGCATACCGGCCGACGGGGACGTGCGACGGGTCGCCCAGCGCCAAGGGGTGGAACGAGGGCAGGCCCAGGTCTTCGAGCCGCGAGGGACGCGCCGACGCGGTGCTCTGCATCACCACGACGAGCCTGTTGCCGGCGATGTTCACGCGTGACTGGGGCAACAGGAGCTTCTTCTGGTCCAGGTAATCGACCCATTCCAGCGAGGCGGAGACGTACACGTCCGCCTCGAGACCGCTCTCGATCTGGCGTGCGAGCGTGCTGCTGGCGCCGTCGATGACGTCGATGTCGGCGCCCAGGTCGCGTGAGAGTGCTTTCCTGAGTTCACCGACCACGTCTCTGAGGCTGGAAGCGATCGCCACGCGGAGCTTCGGCCGCGGCGCGGCGGGTGGATTGGCCGATCGCCAGTCGCATCCGGTTATGCCGGCCATGACGATCAGGAAGATCGAAAGGACCGGGAACGGCCTCGTGGATTTGGTTCTGGGCATATCACGATGAACACGGGCGGGTGGGATGAAGAGAATAACAACATCATTTGAAAATTTCTCTTGTCTCGGCATGGATGGGGGGCTTTAATACTTATAGATCGTTCGCGCTGCGGGCCGTGAAGGCCGGTCGTGCGGGTCGGCAACACATTTCGCGCCGACGTATCGCCGGTCAACCAAGCTGACCACTTATCAGGCAGACCGTTACAACTCGTTTTTGAAAGGAGTCACCATGGCGACTGTCGCCGATATCCTCTCCCGGAAAGAGGGTCGGGTTTACAGCATTGCCCCGCGTGCCACGGTCTTTACCGCCGCACAGGCGATGAACATCTGGCGCGTCGGGTGCCTGCTCGTCATGGACCAGGGGCGTATCATGGGCATTTTCACGGAGCGGGACATCCTGCGCCGTGTCGTCGCCGAGTGTCTTGACCCGGCAACCACACCTGTCGAAGAGGTGATGTCACGCGAGGTCATATGCTGCCGGCACGACACGCCCCTCGATGAAGCCCGTACGGTCATGATGACCCGCCGCATCCGCCACCTCCCCGTGGTCGGCGTGGACGAGCGCGTCTGCGGGCTGATCTCGATCGGTGACCTCAACGCTCAACTCGTCAACGACCAGGAAGTCACGATCCAGTTCCTGCACGAGTACCTCAACGGCCATGCCTCGGTAGCACATTCACCCGAGATGCCTCTCCAGGCGTGAGCGGCCCGTTTTGCCGATGGGTGAGGGCGCGGCATCCAATAGCCGGCGGTGATTGCCGCCGATTCATCGTGTGCACCGATGGGCCTCGAACGCCCTCACCCACGGTCTTTTGATGAGGCCGGCGAAATGCGCGGCACACGGAAGTAGATCGCGACATCACCACCTCCCCCGTTGGAGGGGCCGGGGGAGGTTGTGTTTAGGCAAACACCTCAACGCCCTGTTCCCGCACTTGCGTTAGCATGAGGGCTCCCGGCCGCGCCCACGCGCGACCCCACCCCCACGGAGCCGACCGATGCCCCCGGTCTATTTCGACGCATTCACGCGCTTCGGCCCCCGCCCGCGCAAACACCCCCGCCACCCCTACACCCTCGAACACCTCATCGCCGAGATGCGCCACTGCTCCATCTCCGGCGCGATGGTCGCCGCCACCGCGCAGACGATGTACGACGCGATGTTCGAGAACCTGAGGCTGATCAAAACCCTCAAGCCCTACGATTTCCTCTTCCCGCTCTGGAACGTACACCCGCACTGGTCCGGCGACTTCCCGGAGCCCGCCGAGCTAACCGGGCTGATGAAGGAGCACGGCGTCCGGGCCGTCATCATCCACCCCAGTAGTAACGGCTGGCAACTCGCCGCCAAGTGCAACAGGCCGCTGCTCGATGAACTGGAGCGGACGCGCACGCCGGTCATCGTCGAGTTCCCCGAGGTGGACGCCCGTGACTTTGAGGCCGTGCTCGAACGCCACCCCAGCCTTCCCTTCGTGCTGCACCGCTTCACCTGGGGCCAGGGCCATTCGGTCGAGCCGCTGTTCCGCAACTACGCCAACCTGCACATAGGGTTCGACTCGTTCCAGTCCAACTACGCGATCGAGAAATTCGTCGGCTGGGGGCTCGAGGACCGGCTGCTCTACTGCTCGAACGGTGTCGAGATGAGCATGGGGGCGCACCGGATGTACGTCGATTACGCCGACATCCCCAAGAGCGCAAAGGCCAAGATCGCCGGCGGGAACCTGTCCCGCCTGCTCCACGGCCTCAAGCCGCCGCGTGAGATCGTGAACGCGAGCGAAGACCCGATCATGGCCGAGGCCAGACGCGGCGTGCCGCTCACGCCGCTGGTCATCGACATGCACGCCCACATGCTCGACGAGGGATTGAATAGCGCCGGTTCGGCGTACGCGATGTACAAGGGCGGGCCCAAGGGCACCTACGCGCTGGCCAAGCGCATGGGCGTGGACGCGATGGGCATCATGAGCTGGAACGGCACCGTCGGGGTCCATGCCGAGCAGGGCAACCGGTGCGTCACCGACGCACTCAACGCCTTGCCCGATTTCTACTGGGGCCTGGCCACGGTGGACGTGCTGCACGAAACCGCCGAATCTTCCCGCGCCAAGCTCGAAGAGATTTTCAAGGACAAACGCTTCCTGGGCCTCAAGCCCTACCCGCAATACGGCGTGCCCTACAACGACCCGCGTTTCGACGCCTGGTGGCAGTTCGGCAACGAGCGCAAGCTCTACTGCGGTCTCCACCCCGTCAACTGGTTCCAGCCCGGCGAGTTCGAGAGCATCTGCTCCCGCTTTCCCGACCTGACCGTCGTCGCCTACCACGGCGGCGGCGACTACACCATCGCCGACACCTGCATCGCGCTGGCGAAAAAATTCCCCAACTTCATGATCGAGATCACGCTTACGCCAGTCTGCACCGGCATCATCGACTACCTCGTCGAGGGCGCGGGCGCGGACCGCGTGATGTACGGCTCCGACCTACCCATGCGCGACCCACGCCAGCAACTGGGCTGGGTCGTCTATTCACACCTGAACCTCGAAGACAAGAAAAAAGTGCTCGGCGGCAACGCGAAGAAACTCATTGACCGCATCCGCGCCGCGAACGCGTGAATCACTCCTCGATCGGTCCGAGCTCCCCGCCCGGGAGCACGCGGCGGTGCTCCATCTGCTGCGGCGCTTTCTGCGGCAGCCGCGGACCGGTGAAGATGAACGAGGGGCGCAACAGGCCACCCAACCCGATCTCGTTTGCGTTGCCGTTGCGGACCACCTGGACCGCGATGAGGTTCGGCGCGCCGGCCTTCACGTCATCGGTCAGGTCGAACACAGCGGGCAGGCTGAACCGCACGCCGCTCGTGCCGACAAACTTTCCGTTCACCCAGACGCGGGCCTCATCTTCCATCCCGCCTAAGAACAACCCGATCGGTTTGCCCTTCAGGTCACCGGACAGGTCAAAATGGATGCGGTACCACACCGCGCCGCTGCGCATGCCCGTCAGCCCCAGCGCGTCCCACGGCATCGACCACGTTTTGGTCCGTACGAAGTTCGCGTCGTTGATCGCCGGGCTCTGGTAGCGTAGCTCGTGCCCCACCGTCAGCGGGTCGAACATCGTCGGAAGTTCGTCGGGGATCGTGTACACCTTCTTATACGCGCCCGTGCTCCTCGCGAGTCCCTCATCCACAAAGCTCTGCAAAAACCTCGCTAGATACTGCGGGCACTCGTTGGCGACAATGTCCGGGTTCATCTCGTAGCCGAGCCGCCAGTGGGCGAGGAGTGCATCAAGCCCCGCCTTCGCGGCGACGAAATCCATCCGCCCCGCGGCGCGGAAATACTCCAGGTACAACGGCAGGAACTCGAACCCGTGCGCCGCGTAGCGCACGCGAGTCTTCTCCGCCTCGCCCTCCGCCTTCTGCTCCGCCTTCTTCAGATTCCCGCGCTGCTCCGACACGAACGCATCGTCGTACATCACCGGGAACGCGAAGTACGACCCCGCCTCCTGCCCCGCCTCCGTCTGCCGCTCCGTCAGCGCCAGCCAGTAACGCTCCATCGCCGGCCCGCCCTTGCCGTACGCCTTCTCGCAGTACTCGTGCAGCAGCGCCTTCCAGTCCCGCGATGGGTCCCAGCAGAGCCGCATGTAGATGTAGTTGCTCGGCGCAAGCACGCCCCACTGCTTGGTCGCCTCGGTGTTGAACGCGATCACCCCCTGCTTGGCGTACCAGGGAATCTCCTCACCCCAGATGCGGATCTTCGAATAGGGCAGCATATTGTCGGCGAGGTTCCAGTTGTAACCGCGGTAGATCAACGGGTTCCCCTGCGCCGCACTGAGCCTGCCCCACGCCTCCACCACGCCGCGGTAATACCCCTGCGTCTTGGAGTTCGGCGCGAGCACGCTGTGGAACCGCGAGAAATTGATCGGGGCGAAGATCTGCACGATGCGCGGGTTGGGCTTGTAGCGCGACGGGTAGTCGGCGTGAACGGAATAGGAATAGAAACCGACCATCACGTTGGGGTAATCGGGCCCGAGCGTTTCGAGGATGCGGTTGCCCAGGTTGATGAGCGTGTCTGTCTGGTCGGCCTCGCCAACGATCGGATCGGTGCGTCCGGCGGAGACAAGTTGGCTCTCGGAGGAGACGGAATAACCCAGGCCATCCGCCGGACCGATCGGGAAGGCGACGCCCTGATTCCTGGGCCAATTGTTCTTCTCCAAGGCCTCCTTGATGTCGGCCACCATCAGTTCAAGCACGCGCGGGTGCGTGGTCTCGATCTGCGGGCCGCGCCGCTTGAGCTGGCCGTCGCGCACGTCACGCACGAGGGCGTACATCGTCGGGTCCTTCTCGAACTCGGCCGCGTGTTTGCGGACGAACGCCTCCCACATGTGGCCCGCCGTGCCGCCGGCGACGGGGGAATACGCCCCGCCGCGCTGGCGCGTCAGCCAGCGGTCCATGCGTGACGATTCATCGCTCTTGCGATCAGGGTAGCCGCGGTACCAGAGGCGTCGCATCTGGAACGCCGGCGCCTGCGTCACGTCGAGATCACCTACCTCGACGGTTTTGTGTGACGGGATCACCTCGCCGATCTCGCCGGGCATGACCCAGTCGCACCCGAGGCGGTTGAGCAGTTCGTACACGCCGAACACCACCGCGGCGTCACTCTCGCCGCCGATGAGGACGCGGTCGCCCTTGATGACGATGCGGAACGCCTCTTTCGAGGGTGTGGTCTTCGCGGGCGTCGCGCCCATCGCGTTGGCCAGATCGCCCAGCACGATCGCCGGTCCGACAATCTCCCCGGCCTTCTCGGCGACGACGATCTCGACCTCGACCCCGCTCATCTTTTTCAGGTGATGCGCCAGGTCCCGCGCGGCGGCAGAGAGCGCCGCGCCGTCGCCGGCCTTTTGTTTTTTAGATTTGGCCTTGCCGGCCGCGGGCGGCGCCGCGGGGTCGTCGGTGAGCACATTCACATAGATGCGCGTCGCCGGCTTGCCGTCCTTCACGAATACCGCAGCACGCACGCACGCCGATGCCCACAACATCATCGCCACCGCCGCAACGATACGGGTGTTCATGATCGTATCCCTCGCGCCAAACGCGCATCGGATTACAGTTCCGCCAGCACCAAATCCGCGACTTCCTTCGTCGGCATGGGCAGACGGTCGAACGTCTTGCCGGCAAATCGCGGGGTCACGCGCGTGACGGCCGCCTCGATCAGGTCGCCCGCCTGCACGAGCTTCGCGTCCTTGCGGGCCGTGCCGGTCTGCTGGAGCAGCATCGCCATCGAGAGCATCGCGGCGATGGGGTTGGCCTTGTTCTGGCCCGCGATGTCCGGCGCCGAGCCATGGATCGGCTCAAAGATCGAGGGCGACTTGCCCGTCGGGTCGAGGTTCCCCGACGCCGCCACGCCCATGCCGCCCGCGATCGCCGCCCCCAGGTCGGTAATGATGTCGCCGAACATGTTGGTCGTGACGATCACGTCGTACATCTCGGGCTTGGCGACCATGTACATGCAGCAGGCATCGACGTGGTGGTACTCGCGCTGGATGTCGGGGTACTCCTTCGTGCCCATCTCGGTGAAGGCCCGCATCCACAGGTCGTGGGCGAAGGTGAGCACATTGGTCTTGGCGACGAGCGTGAGCTTCTTGCCCTTGGCCGGGTTCTGCTTGTTGCGCGAGCGGCAGGTCTCGAAGGCGTAGCGGAGGCAGCGGTCCACGCCGAACCGGGTGGCGATCATTTCCTGGGTGGCGACCTCGTTGGGCGTGCCGCGGCGCAGGAAACCGCCGACGCCGCAGTAGAGGTCCTCGGTGTTCTCGCGGATGACAACGAAGTCGATGTGCTCGCCAGTCTTGTTGGCCAGCGGGGTCTGCACGCCGGGGTAGAGCCTCACGGGGCGGTAGTTGATGAAGAGGTCGAGCTCGAAGCGGAGGCGGAGCAGCAGGCCCCGCTCCATCACGCCCGGGGGCACGTCGGGCCGGCCGACCGCGCCGAGGTAGATCGCGTCGGAGTTGTTACGCAGGTCGGCGAGTTCCTCGTCGGTGATGACAAGTTTCTCTTTGATGTAGCGCTCGCCGCTGAAGGGCGTCTGCCTGACGCTGTATTGGACGCCGAGCTTGCCGGCGACCTTTTCGAGGGCGCGCAGCCCCTGGACCGTCACTTCCGGGCCGATCCCGTCGCCGCCGATGACCGCGATCCTGAGCATGTGCAACTCCTGCCGTGTGAAACGGTGAGCCGCATAGGCTACAGGGCGCTGGGGGCGGGGGCAAAGTGGAACCAGCCGTCGGTCACGCGCGGGGGTGGAACTGCGAGATGACCTGCTTGAGGCGGGTGGCGTCGACGTGGGTGTAGATCTGCGTGGTCTTGATGTTGGAGTGGCCGAGCAGTTCCTGCACGACGCGCAGGTCGGCACCGCCGGCGAGCATGTGCGTGGCGAAGGAGTGCCGCAGCGTGTGCGGGTGGACGTTCACAAGCCCCGCGCGGCGGGCGTGCTTGGTGACGACCTGCCAGACGATGATACGCGTGATCGGCGCACCGGAGCGGGAGAGCAGCAGCCTGTCGCTGGGCTTCTCGGGCCGCGCGAGCTTGGGCCGTAGTTCGTCGAGGTATCGCCGCGCCGCCGCCAGCGCCGGCTTGCCGATCGGCACGATGCGCTCCTTGCCGCCCTTGCCCATCACGCGGGCGATGCCCAGGTCGAAGTGCAGCGAGGGCGTGACGAGCTCCGCCAGTTCACTGGCGCGGAGCCCGCCGGCGTAGAGCAACTCCAGCAGCGCCACATCGCGGAGGTACAACAATTCCTCGGGCCGTGGAGCGGCGAGCAACCCCTTGATCTCCGGCTGCCCCAGCACGCCGGGCAGCGTGTGCCACGTCTGCGGCTGGTTCAGTGTCGCTGCGGGATCGGCCGCGACGACACCGGTGGATTCGAGGTAGCGGCAGAAAACGCGGATGGTCGCCACGTGCCGTGCGATGGAACTGACGGCCAGACCCCGCCCGTCGAGGCTGCGCAGGTGCGCCGCGATGACCTCGATATTCAGATCGCCCCACTGCCGTGTGCCCCGTGTCTCGAGCCAGAGCTGCAGCTCGCGCAGGTCGGCGGTGTAGGCCTTGAGCGTCGCGTCGGCGAAGCCGCACTCGATCCGGCAGTACGACAGGAAATCGCGCACCGGCGGCGTCAGGTCCGAAGACGTTATCGGCGCCGGCCGCGACGCGATCATCGCCGCGCGTGCGTGCATCGGGCTGGCGACCAGCCCCGGGGGGACGGCCACCACCACCGGCTTGGACACCAGACGTGAACGCGCCTTGATCATTGAAATCCCACCACGACAGACCCGGAAATCCGACCCCTTGTATCGGCGTCCGCTCAGCGAGGGCGTGAATCGCAACAGCCCTATTTTTCAGCCGAATCATGGTTATCCGGCCGCAGGCCGCGGGCGGGTGCTAGACTTCACTCATGCAATGCAACATCGACGCCAAGGGCAAAGCGGCAAGGCTGATCAGCGGGTTCGTCACCCTGCTCGCGGGGATCATCCTCGCCGTGCTGGCGGTGACCGGGGTATTTGGAGGAACGTGGATATGGATTGTCGCAACGGCCGCGTTGGCGGGCGGTGCGTTCCAGATTTATGAGGGCTGGGCCGGCTGGTGCGTCGTGCGGGCGATGGGGTTCAAAACGCCGGTCTGACCGCCCCGCCGCGCCTCACTCTTCCGATATCCGCAGCGCCTGCCCCTGGAGCGTCTCGTCCACGGTGCGCTGCATCGTCACGTTGTTGGGCAGGTGGATCTTCACCTCGATCAGCGTCTGCTGCGTCGTGTTCCGTCCCACCGCCTCGCCGCGCTGCAGGTCGAACATGACCTGTGTGTCCACCGTGCCGCGCACGAGTTTCACGTCCACCTTCGGCCCGCCCGCGGGGGGCAGTTTTGATGGATCGACTTCCAGCCTCAGCGTCGCCCTGCCGGTCACCGTCGCCAGCGGGATGCCCTCGACTTCTTCCTCGGAGACGACGGTGTATTTCATCGCCTGGTAGAGCGTGCCCATCTCGTGGCTCCAGGCGAACGAGGCGTCCCAGCGCGTGCCGATCGCCGCCTGTGCCGGGGCGAGCGCGATCGACGCGAGGTCGGTGGCGGACTCCATGAAATCAAGGTCCGTCGGCGCGGGGATGTCGTTGCCCAGCCGGCGCTTGATCGCCTCGGCGCCGGTCGCGCTGATGACCGAGCCGTCTGCGGCCATCTCCACCTTCACCGGCAGGCCCGTGAGCGCCTTGGCCAGGCGGTAGAGCGTCTCGGGATCGCCCGAGGAACGCCGGCTATCGACCGACTTGGTTTCGCCCTCCGCGCCGGTGAGCGTCACGGTGAGCCAATCGACCGTCATGGTGCACGACGCCGAACCGTCGGACTTCACGTGGTCCACTGTCCAAGTCACCTCGCTGTTGACCTCCATGCGCGTCGCGGCCGTCCTGCTCTGGCCGTTCAGGCTCATCGACATGTTCTGCTGCCGCAGTGTCCAGCCGGAATACCGCGAGCGGCGGCCCTCGACCAAGCGGGGGCGGAGATTGATCCCCTCGGTCGCGGCAGGCGCGGGGTCGGCCTTGGGTTTTCCGTCGCCCTTGGCGTCCGCTTCGGCGCGCAGCGGCACGGTCAGCGCGAGCGCCGCCGCCATGCACGCCAACACCGGCCACCACGCGACACGGACCCGCTGAGTGAGGTGGGGATTCATCACTCTCATCTTATCACCCCCGGCGGGCTCACCACAGCAACGCCGGCGACGGCTCGGCGTTCTCGTATCTCAACCACTGCACGTCGGCGACGCGCCACACCCCGTCACCGCCCTTCTGCCAGCGGATGCGCCAATGGGTGTGCACGGGGCGATCGCCGTACTCGCTACCGATGAGGGTGCGCACCCCAAACTCGCTCAGCCCCTCGCCCGCGCCGCGTCCCTCCGCGTCGATGCCGTCAAGCGCGTTGCCGGTGATGTTGAAACGCCGGCTGGTCGAATCGAGGACCTGAAACACGCGATCAAAAGGGAGCCATGTATTCCCGCGTGGGCCCGAGAGTGTGGCCCCCGGAGTGAAAAAGGCCTTCAGACCCGGCGTGTCGAGCGGCGCGGTGTGCGCGACCAGCAGCCCCGTGCGCTCGATGAGTTGCTCCCGGGTCGTCTCCACCAGCGACGCAAGGCCCCACACCGCCCCCGCCAGCAGGAACATCGCCAAACCCGCCCACGTCACCCGGCGGTTCAACCGGCGCATCCCGTGCCACGCCACGATCAGCCCGAGCAGCACCAACGCCACCACCAGAGGGATCGGGCTCTCCAACAGCAGGTGTGACCACCACGGGGGTCCGTTCAGGCTCATGGAAGGATCATCGCAGGCCGGCGGGCTGTTTCAAGCCGCGCGGGCCGATGTTCCGATAAATCGTCACGGGAACATGCCGCCGGACCCCTCCATACTGCGCGCCAACCTCGCCGCCCTGGCGAAGGTTAACGCCGCGCTCGCCCAGCGGCTGGCAGAGACCACGCCCGCGGAACTGGAGTGGTCCGACTCCAAGGCCGGCCCGCTCACCGCCACCCGCCGCCACGAGGGCAAGACCCTGGGCCTCGCCAGCCGGTTCGACCCGCTCACCGAGGCCAAGGCCATCACCAACTCCGTTGACTTCACCAAGCACGGCGGGGTCGTCGTACTCGGCCTGGCGCTGGGCTACCACGTCACCCACCTCGCGGCCCAGGTGCCCAACGACGGCCTGTTAATCGTCTATGAACCCGACGCGACCCTCATCCGCGCCGTGCTCGAACGCATCGACCACCGCCGCTGGCTGGGCAGGTCCAACATCCACATGGTGGACAGCACCATCGAACGCGGCGACCTGGTGCGGCGCGTCGAGAAGTTCGGCGCGATCATGCTCCAGGGCACGGCCATGGTCACGCACCCCTGCACGCGCCAGACCCACGGCGCGGCGCTGCAGGCCTTCACCGCCATGTTCGGCGAGGTGATGGCCTACTACCGCACCAACGTCGCCACCACGCTGGTCAATTCCTCGCGCACCATCGCCAACCTCACCGCCAACCTGGCGTACTACGCCGCCGGCGCGAACACCAACGAGCTGCACAACGCGGCGCGCGGCTTCCCCGCCGTCTGCGTCGGCGCGGGGCCCAGCCTTGCCCGCAACGTGGACCTGCTCCGCGACCCGGCCGTTCGCGGCAACGTGATCGTCATCACCGCGCAGACCACGCTCAAGCCCCTGCTCGACCGCGGCATCCGGCCGGACTTCGTCACCGCCCTGGACTACCACGAGATCTCCAAGCGCTTCTACGAGGGCCTGCCCCGCCTCGACGACGTCACCCTCGTCGCCGAGCCCAAGGCCAACCCCTCCATCCTCGACAGCTTCCCCGGCCCGATCCGCGTCACCGCCAGCAGCCTGCTCGACCGGCTGCTGGGCGAGCATGCCGCGCCGATGATCTCCATCCCCAGCGGTGCGACCGTCGCGCACCTCTCCTTCTATCTCGCCCAGCACCTGGGCTGCGACCCGATCATCCTCATCGGGCAGGACCTGGGGTTCTCCGACGGCCTCTATTACTGCCCCGGCACCGCGATCCACGACGTATGGGCGCCCGAGCTTGGCGCGTTCAACACCCTCGAGATGCTCGAGTGGCAGCGCATCGTCCGCCACCGCAACCACCTCAAGAAACTCGACGACATCCACGGCCAGCCGATCTACACCGACGAGCAGATGCTCACCTACCTCAAGCAGTTCGAGCGCGACTTCTCGCACGCCACGCAGACGATCATCGACGCCACCGAGGGCGGGCTGCCCAAGCAGCACACCACACGCGTGCCGCTCGCCGAGGCCGTCGCACGGCACGCGACCCGTCCCGTGCCGACGCTGCCTCGCGCCGGGCGCGGCTTTGACGCCGGACGAGTCGATGACGTGCTCGACGTGATCCGCCAGCGCATCAGGGAGAGCGAGGAGATCCGGTCCCTGGCCCGCAAGACCATCCCGATCCTCCGGCAGATGCGCGAGCACCAGCGCGACCGCGAACGGATGGACAAGCTCTTCCACCAGGTGGAACGCAACAAGCGCCGCGTCGATGAGCTGAACACCACCTTCACGCTGCTCAACGAGATCAACGCCATCGGGTGCTTCAAGCGCGCCCGCACCGACCGGGCGATCCTTAATGACAACGACGCCGACCCCGTGCAGCGCCAGCAGCGGCAGCTCGACCGGGATATCGAGAATCTGGAGTGGTTGATCCAATCGTGCGACGAGGGCCTGCGCATCTTCACCGCCGCGATCGAGCGCGTGCAGCGGGCTCAGAACGGCGTGAAGCCCGGGGCGACAGAGAGAGAGACGGTGAAGGTATGAGCGGTGTCGTGGCCATCATCCCGTGTGATATGGAACGCACCCGCCTCGGACTGATCGCGGCATTGGACCGTGTCATCGCGGGACGGCCGGCGCTGCACCACACGCTGATGCGCGTCGCCGCCGTACCGCTGGTCGAACGCATCGTGCTGGTCCATCCGGCGAGGCAGGATGTGCGAGGCCTCGTGACGGGTACCGCCTTTGCCAAGCCGATCGAGTTCTTTGCCGACCCGGCGGGGCTGCGTGATCCTCACGCCTCCACCACGCTGGCGGCGCGGGCCTGGGCGCTGCACTCCTGGCGTGGCGGGCTTGGCAACGCGACCTGTTACGACGAACTACTCCCCGCCGCGCCGCTCCACCGGGCCGCCGCCGCGCACGGGGCCGAAGTTGTATTGCTCGTCGGCGGTGATTGGGTGCTGGTCGATCCGGCGCTCTGCCAGCGCGTGATCGAACGCCACCTCGAAGCGCCTGAACAGATGCAGATGACCTTCACGCAGGCACCCCCGGGCCTGTGCGGCGTGGCGCTGGGCGCGAACCTGCTCGAACAGCTCGCCCAGACGCCCGGCTCGACGATCGGCCAGACCCTCGCCTATGTCCCCAGCCGGCCGCAGGCGGACCCGATCGGCAAGGACGTCTGCGTCCAGGTCTCGGCGCAGGTGCGCTCCTGCGCCCGCCGCTTCATCGACGACACGCCGCGCAGCCGCATCCTCATCGACGCGCTTGCGGCACGGCTCGGTGACCGTCTTATGGATTCCGACGCCAATGCCATCGCCGCCGCCGTCAATGAGGTCGAGCACGACCCATCGCACATCCCCGCTGTGCCGCAACAGGTGACGCTCGAACTCACCCCCGAGCGTGCCGTGTCAGGCCCGATCGTCCCGCAGTTCCACGCGAAGCTCGGCCGCGCCCCGATGGATATCGCCCGCGCCGTCGCCATCATCGAGCAGCTCGGCGCGGCCGGCGACGTCGCCCTCACGCTTGGTGGACTTGGCGACGCTCTATTGCACCCCGATTTCGACACCCTCATCACCGCCGCGAAAAGAGCGGGCGTGCTGGGCGTCTGCATCGAGACCGATCTGCTCGTGGACGAGCCGACGCTTGACCGTTTGCTGCGATCGCCCGTCGATGTCGTCGTGGTCCGCGTTAACGCCGACCGCGAGGCGACTTACAAAAAGACGATGGGGACCGAGGGCCTCAAGCGCGTCATCGACAACCTGCAATACCTCTACCGCGAGCGTTCCAAGATCGGCGCGACGCTGCCCTGGCTCGTGCCCAGCATGATCAAAACCGCCGATACGCTGCCGGACATGGAGAGCTTCTATGACCGCTGGGTTCACTACCTGGGTCACGCGGTGGTCGAGGGGGCCAAGAGCGGCTGCGGCCTGATGCCGGAGATGAGCCCCGTAGCAATGACGCCCCCACGCCGCCGCCCCTGCCGGCAGGTCAACGAGCGTATGACGATTCATTCCGACGGCCGCGTCGCACGCTGCGACCAGGACTGGCAGGGCCGCGCCGCCGCCGGCGACACGGCCCGTGCATCGCTCGCGGAAATCTGGTCGTCGATGCAGCAGGTCCGCACGGCGCACGACCAGGGGCGTGGACAGGAACTGGAACTCTGCGGCGCGTGCACGGAGTGGCACCGGCCGTAACGCACAGCCGCAAGTCGGAGGATATCCATATGACCACCCTCGCCGTCATCATCGCCCGCGCCGGGAGCAAGGGGCTCACCAACAAGAACGTGCGCCCGCTGGCGGGCCGTCCGCTGGTGGCGTGGACCATCGAGCACGCGCAGGGCAGCAAGCGCATCGACGACATCGTGCTCACCTCGGACGGCGAGTCGATCCTCGACGTGGGCCGAGCGTCGGGCGTCCATTCCTACAAGCGCCCACCCGATCGTTCGACCGACACGGCGACGATCGACGACGCGGCGCGGCACGGCGTGGAGTGCTGGGAGGCGGAGCACGGCAAGGAGTGCGACTACGTCGCCATCCTCTACGCCAACGTCGCCCTGCGCCCCCCCGACCTGACCGACCGCGCGGTGACCAAGCTCATCGAGACCGAGGCCGACAGCGTGCAGACCGTGTACCCGGTGGGCAAGATGCACCCGCTCTGGATGCGGAAACTCAACGGCCCGTTCCAGGACGTGCTCGAGCCTTACCAGCCCAACGAGATCTATCGCCGCCAGGACCTGCCGCCGGTGTACATGCTCAACAGCGGCGTGCTCGCCGTGACGCGCAGGAGCCTGTTCAACGTCGACCCCGCGCACCCGCACAACTTCCTCGGCGAAGACCGCCGGGCGATCGTCACCCGCGCCGATGACGTGGTCGATATCGACGATGAATTGGACCTGATCATCGCCGAGGCGATCGTGAAGAAGAGGGCCATGAGCCTGTAGCGCTCTGGCCCCCTCTCCCTTCGGGAGAGGGGCGAAGAGCAATCGACACCAATGGCCGCCAGCCCCCGCTACATCATCGCCGTGACCGGCACCCGTGCGGAGTTGGGGCTCCTCGCGCCGGTCATGCGTGCCATCGACGCGCATCGCCGCTTGCGGCTTGGCGTGGTCGCAACCGGTACACACCTGACCCGCGGCACGTGGCGGGAAATCCCCTCGATGGGATTCCAGATCGCCGCCAAGGTCCCGATGCAGCGGCGAGGCGGCACCGGCCGTGCGGCCGACGTGGCGGCGCTGGGGCGCGGGATTACGGGGCTTGGCGCGGCGTTCGACAAACTCAAACCCGACGCCGTGCTCGTGCTGGGTGATCGGGTCGAGGTGCTCGCGGCGGCCTGCGCGGCGGCGGTGGGCGGGTATCGGTTGGCGCATATCCACGGCGGGGATCGGGCCGAGGGCATCGCGGATGAGTCGATGCGGCACGCGGTGAGTAAGTTGGCGCACCTTCATTTTACGGCCAGTGCCCTAAGCCGTGAGCGGCTGATCCGGATGGGGGAGAACCCGAAACGGGTGTTCAACACCGGTTCGCCCGCGATCGACGGGTTGCAGGAGATTCAACCGTACATGGATGCTGATGGGCCGGGCGTTGTCGTGATGCAGCACCCGATCGGCGCGGCGGATTCGGCTGAAGAACGCTGGATGAAACAGACCCTCGCCGCGGTGGGCGAGGCCTACCTGTTCGCTCCCAATAGCGATCCGGGCAGCGCAGGCATCCGCCGGGCGCTACGGCCCTATCGCTGCACGGTCATCGAACACCTGCCACGCGGGGATTTTCTCCGGCTGCTGGCCGGCGCACGCGCGATTGTGGGGAACTCCTCGGCGGGGCTGATCGAGGCGGCGGGGCTGCGCGTGCCGTGTGTAAACATTGGGCCACGCCAGGGCGGGCGGGAAAAACCCAGCAACGTCATTGATTGCGGGTACGGCGAAACAAATGTCCGCCTCGCACTGGCCCGCGCGCTCAAAATGGACCGCCGCCGCATCCGCCACCCCTACGGCGACGGCCGGACGGGCCCGCGGATCGCCCAGATTCTCGCGACGATTGACCTGACCGCCATCTCCACCCGCAAGCAAAACGCGTACTGAGCCGTGAAGCCCCGGCGTCGGGTCGCCGCGCTCGGCTATAGTGCCCGAACCTGTGCCGGGCCGGGGCGTATGGTCTATCATCATTGAACGCTTGCACGCAGGGAAAATGACTATGGCGCACGACTATGTGAAGGAGGCCGTCGAGGTCGAGGCAGAAACCGGCCGCGTGAGCTTCCAGATCCTGGCGACGCTGGTCGGCGGCGTGCTGCTCGTCTGCTCGCTCGTCGCCGAGTTCTCGTTCGACAACCCCGATTACGCGACCGCGCTGGCGATGCTCTCGGCTGTCCTGCTGGGTGTGCCGCTGGTGTGGGTCGCGATCAAGGACCTGTACGAAGGCCACACGCACATGAACGAGCTAGTGGCGCTGGCGGTGCTCGCCTCTTTTGCGATCGGCAAATACCAGGAATCCGCCGCGATCGCGTTCTTCATGATCATCGCGGTGCTGATCGAGAACCGCACGGCCCTGGGCGCTCAGGCGAGCATCGAGTCGCTGGTGCGCATCACGCCGACCCGCGCGCACCGTGTCAGGGACGGCGCGGAGACCGAGGTCGAGGCCAAGGACCTGATGCCGGGCGACATTGTCCGCGTGCGCCCCGGGGACAACATCCCCGCCGACGGCAAAGTCGCACGCGGGACCAGCACGGTGAACCAGGCGAACATCACCGGCGAATCGCTGCCGGTGGACAAGAACGAGGGCGACGAGGTGTTCGGCGGGACGATTAACGTCACCGGCGCGATGGACATCCAGGTAACCAAGGCGGGCAGCGACACGACGCTGGGCAAGGTGAAGGAGTTGATCCTTCAGGCCGAACGGACACGCATCCCGATCATGCGGATGATCGACCGCTACGCCGGCTGGTACACGCCGACGGTGCTGATGCTGGTGGGCATCGTGCTGTTTTTCACGATGAAACTGGGGCTGGAGAACCCGTGGGAGCGCGCGATCACCATGCTGGTGCTTGCTTGCCCCTGCGCGTTGATCCTGGCGACGCCGACGGCGATGGTGGCCGGGCTGTCGGCCGCGGCGCGGCTGGGCGTGCTGGTCAAGAGCGTGCTCGACCTCGAGGCGGCGCGCAACCTCACCGCCATCGTGTTCGACAAGACCGGCACGCTGACCACGGGGCAGTTGCAGGTCCGGCGTCTGTCGCCGGTCGCCGACGCGGTGGACAGCATCGAGTTCGTCCGCGTCGCCGCCAGCGCCGAGCAGCACAGCAAGCACCCGGTGGCCCGGGCGGTGGTGGACGTCGCGCGCAAGGCGCGGGTGACGATCACCGAACCGACGGCGTTTGAAGAGGTGTCGGGGCGCGGCGTGAGGGCGACGATCGACGGCCGCTCGGTCGCGGTCGGGCGTGCGAAGTGGCTGATCGAATCGGGCGGTCTCGACACGGCGACCTCCGCGGTGGTGAGCGAGGTCCAATCAAGCCCGGACGCCGAGGGGTTGAGCGTGCTGTTCGTCGTGCGTGACGGCCGGCTGCTGGGGTGGATCGGCCTGGAGGACGCGACGCGGCCCGAGGCGGCGGCGGCGATGGACCGGCTGCGCGAGCAGGGGCTCAAGCGGCTCATCATCGTGACGGGCGACCGCGAGAGCGTCGCCAAGCGTGTTGCCGCCGAGATGCACACCGATTACAAGGCCGAGGTCCTCCCGCACGAAAAACTCGAGATCGTCGATGAGCTCAAGGCCCGCGGCCACAAGGTCGCGGTGATCGGCGACGGCGTGAACGACGCCCCCGCGCTGGCGGCGGGCGACATCTCCATCGCCATGGGCGCCGCCGGCTCCGACGTCGCCATCCACTCGGCCTCCATCGCCCTGATGAACAACAACCTCAACCGCATCCCCTTCCTGGTGGACCTGTCGCGTCAGACCGGCGCGGTGATCCGCCAGAACCTGGTGTTCGGCATCTCCTTTGTGCTCATCTTCGGCACGCTGGCCGCGATGAACATGCTCGGCGGCGCCAACGGCCCGATCATCGCGGCCGTGCTGCACGTGGTCAGCAGCCTGATCGTCGTGTTCAACTCCGCGCGGCTGGTGCGGGCGGGCGAAGACATCGAGATGGCGGAGGCCTCGGCGGGGCAGAAACGCGAGCGGCGTCCGGCCGCGGTTGCGCCGTCACCGATGCCGGCGACGGCGTGAGCGTGTACATCGCGACGTCGCACCGAGAATGTGCGTTAGAGGCTGTTAGCTCCTTCCCGCCAGTGACTTGCTCCCCCCCCAAACTACTGATCAAGGTGGGATGAGAGTCTCTACGGGCCTGTCCCAATCCACTCGATGTGGACGCGGAGCGCCGACGGTCATGTTGTTCTGGCGGCCTGCGTTATCCTAGACGGGTTGATCCGTGACATTTCCAGGCCCGACCCCCGCAGGAATCTCGGCAACATGGCACGGGAAACAGACGCAGGCACGCGTGATGAATCCATGGCCGCGGACTACGCACGCCGCGTCGCCGACGGCGAGGGCTTCATGCCCTGGCAGAAACGCGAAAGGGGCTCGCCCGACGAGGTGTCGTTCCGGGCGATGATCGAGGAGCGGAAGACCCGGTTGCTGGCGGGCCGGGCGCCGGTGTGTCACCCGGTCACGCTGACGGCCGATCAGGTCGCGCAGGCGCGGCGGCACATCGCCTCCGAACCGTGGGCACAAAAATATTTCGCGGCCGCGAAGGCCGTCGCCGATTACGTCGCGCAGCGCGACGACGCCTACCTCGCGGCGATGATCCCCGAACTGACACCCACTAATCCCTACGGCATCTCCTGCCCCAACTGCGTGGGCCGGCTCACGCAGGAGTGCTCGATCTATTACAGCGGCGGCACCGAGTGGGACTACCGCAACCCCGACGTGATCCGCTGCAAGGCGTGCGGGCAAGTGCTGCCCGACGCCCGCTTCCCGGAAGAGGGGCGGATGGTCTGCCCGCGAACCGGCCAGACGTTTACCTATTACATCAACCCCGCCGAGCAATCCCACCCCGAGGACCGCAGCGGCCGGTACGCTTGGAAATGGGCGAACTACCCGATCCACGTCAGCTTCGAGGGCATCCTCCGCGAGCGAAAAGTCGGTTTCATGATCGACGCTCTGCACAAACTCGGCGTGGTCTATGCGCTGACCGGTGAGCCTCGGTATGCTCGCGCGGCCGTGGCCATTTTTCAGCGCCTCGCGCACTGTTACCGCTTCTGGCTCTACCACGATTACTGCGACTCGTACGTGGACTGCGACCCGATGTACGCAGCGTGGCATTACGACACCGTGCCCCTGGAGTGGAAGCGGAACCCATGTGCCGATGCCTACGGCGACAAGACCGACGGTCCGTCGATGGTCAGGAATTATTTTGGGGCCGGCCGCATCCATGCGAGCTGCGACGTGGTGAGCAAACTGATGGGCATCTGCCGGACGTACGACCTGGCGCACGACGCGCGGGACGCCGACGGACGGCCGCTCTGGACCGAAGAGTCACGCGCGAAGGTGGAGCGGGATTTCCTGCTGGAGTACATCATGGGGGCCGAACGGTGGCTGGGCGGGCATCTTGAGGCCACAAACCTTAATAACAAGGCCGGCCGTGCGTATTGTGCCGTCGCCGCGATCGGCAAGTGCATGGGCCTTCCCGGTTACGCCGACACCGCCCTGCGCGGATACGAGGCGCTGCTCGATAAGGCATTCCTCTCGGACGGGCACAGCGGCGAAAGCCCGTTCTACTCCTTCGACGGGTTCCTCTCGCCGTTGATCTGGGTGCCGGAGATGCTCGACGGCTTCGAGTGGCCGGCCGATTACAAAAAACGAACTGGTACGGTCCGGGTGTTCGAGAGCGACACGAAGCTGCGAATGGTCATGCGCACGCTGCTCGATTGTCTGCGTCCCAACGGCCTGTATGTGCCGCTCTCCGACACGCGCGTCCCGCACGGCCCGAGCCTGCACCTGCTGGAGATCGGGCTGAAGCACTACCCCGACCTATACGGCGGAACGATGCCGACGCTCAGCCGCGGCCGCGACCCCAGCGAGTACGCCCTCTTCAACCTGACGACCGACGAGTTGCGGCGCGACACGGGCTTCACGCCGCCGGAGGTTCTCTTCCCCGCGTGGAAGGCGGCGATCCTGCGGCACGGCGACGGACCCGGCGCGGCCTGCCTCGCCTTGCCGTTCAACAACCAGGGCATCCACCTCCAGAACGACAGCCTCTCGCTCTACTACGCCGACGGCGGCGACTGCATCCTGGGCGACCACGGCTACATGTGCGACACGCCGATGAACGGCTGGATCTACTCGACGTTCAGCCACAACGTGGTGATCGTTGACGACGCCGAGCAGGAGCAATGGGGCAGGCGCGTCCCGAGCCTGCGGATGATGGCGTCCGCGCCGGGCGTCTCGGTGGTCGAAGCGGAGTCGAACGTCTATGGGCAGTGCGGTGTCTATCAACGCCTGGCGGCGATGGTCAAGGGGCCGGGCTCGCAAACCTTCGTCGTGGATATTTTCCGGGTGCGCGGCGGCCGCAGGCACGCGTGGCAGTGCTTCAGCGAGATCGGCGCGAGCGACGCGGAGGGGAATGGCCGCCGGTTTGTCGGTCTGGACATGCCGGCCGAGCCCCCGCTGCCGAACTTCGGCGGGAGCGTCGATCCCGAGCACATCTCACGCCTGCGCGACGCGCGGCGCGTCGAGTCCCCGCCCGCGGCGTGGGAGGCGATCTGGTCGCAGAAGAGCCGGCGCTACCGCCTGCATGTGCTCAGCCCCGCCGACGCAGTTGAGGCGACCAACGGCCCGGGGCAGGAGGACGAATTACAGGTCGGCCGACGGGTGCGCTACCTCAATGTGATCCGTCAAGGCGAAAACCTGGCGAGCACCTTCGTGGCGATCCACGAGCCGGGGGGGACCGGTGGAGAGACCGACATGCCGATCATCCGGGCGCAGCGGGTGGACGTGCCCGCCGAGGCGGGCCCCGATGCGCTGGCCGTGCGAATCAAATCGCGCTGGGGAACATACTTTCTGCTCAACCGTTTCGACCGCGTTGTGCAGATCGAAGGCGTGCGGTTCCGCGGTGAGTTTGGGGTGCTTTGCGTGGAGCCGAGCGGTCGCCGGTGGCTGATGGGCGTCGCCGCAGAGACCTTCAAAGCCAACGGTCTGGGTTACGAAAACGCGACGCCCTCTTGGTCCGGCAGGGTCGTCGAGAAATCGGCGGACACACTCACGGTGGATGCCGACAAACCCGCGGACTGGCCGGCGACGCCCGCCGGCGTCACGTCCTATGTCCGCACGGCCGCTGACACCGCCTGCACGGGTTTCCCTGTCGCCTCGGTCGGCGAACGGCGGATCGTTGTCGGCCGGTTCCCGCTCATCGACGCCGCGCGATTCGAATTGCCCGCCGTGCGATGCGCCGCCGATCCCCGTTAGACCCGACGCCGCTATGATGTTGTCAACTCCCGATCAGGAACCACCGCGATGCGAACCTCTAATCCCATGCTGAACGAGCGCACCTTCACCGACATGGCAATGCCCCGCGCTGGCGGCCAGACCATGACGGCGCAGGGCACGGCGACCAAGACCGTCATGCTCCTGCTCCTCGCCCTGCTCACCGCCGCCTGGGGATGGCACTTTTATGATCCCACGGCCAAGACGTTGGCCCCCGAGGCCGTGGCCTGGTTGATCGGCGGCCTGATCGGCGGCCTGGTTTTGGCACTCATCACCGCCTTCAAGCAGAACTGGGCCCCCGTCACCGCGCCGCTCTACGCGCTGTGCGAAGGCCTTGTGCTCGGCGTGCTCTCCGTCATGTTTGAGGCGCAGTACCCGGGCATCGTCATGCAGGCCGTCGGCCTGACCTTCGGCACCGCCATCTCCATGCTGCTGGCTTACAAGCTCGGCATTATCCGCGCCACCGAGAAGTTCAAGCTAGGCGTCACCGCCGCCACCGGCGCCGTCGCGGTGGTCTATCTGGTTTCGATGGTCGGCCGGATGGTTTTCAGATGGGACATGCCCTACCTGCACGAGGCCACCCCGATCGGGATCGCCATCAGCGGCGTGATCGTCGTCATCGCGGCGCTCAACCTCGTGCTCGACTTCGACCTCATCGAGACCGCCGCCGAACGGGGCGCTCCCAAGTCGTACGAGTGGTACGGTGCCTTCGCCCTGATGGTCACCCTGGTGTGGCTCTACCTGGAAATCCTCCGTCTGCTCTCCAAGCTCCGCAGCCGGAACTGATAGAACGGCGCAACCATACCGCGGGCAATCGCCTGCCTCTCGCGGTCGTTAGACCTACGGTGATATTTGACCGCGTCAGTGCCCCAGCGGGGCACCGGTGGTTATTGATCGCGCACGTCGCGCTTGAGCGGGGGCAGCGGGTGCGGGCGGACCAGTTCGCCGCCCTGCTCGCAGGAGTCGATCGCGGCGAAGGTGTACTCAAGCGTCGCCAGCGCGTCGTGCCCCGAGGCACGTAGCTTGTGGCTGGGCACCTTGGCGGTGACGTCCTCGAGGAAGGCGTGGATGCGCGCCGGGAACGTCAGGCCAAAGTCGGTCACGCCGGTGTTGGTCGTCTCCGGTCCGGGCTGGCCGCCCAGCCCGAGAGATTCCTTGGGCTTGGGCGTGGGGTAGTAGGTCAGCTTCTCCACGCAGTTCTCGATGCAGAACGTGCCCTTGGTGCCGCCCATTTCGAAGCTCCACCAGCCGCCCATGCCCATGGTCACGTCGCCGCGCGAGCTGAAGAGGTAGCCGACGGCGCCGCTCATGAAGCGGACGTGGATGCTGGCGATGGACATCATCAGGTCGTTGGCCTTGCGGCGCGAGGCCGGGCGGTCCATGAAAGCCTGGATGTGCGTGATGTCGCCGCAGAAGTGACGCATGATGCTGAAGGGGTGCGCGAGGAACGCCTTGGTGTGGGCATAGGGGAAGCCGTCGAAGTTCGCGCCGCTGCCGGGTGCGTACGTCTCCTCGCCGCCGGGGAAGCCCATGCGGTGGAGGCAGTAGATGGGCTGGCCGACCTTGCCGTCGGTGATCAGTTGCTTCGCCTGCCGCGCGGGTTCGGTGAAGTAATGGTTGAGGTTGCAGCCCAGGTATAGGTTCTTCGCGGCGGCGAACTTCACCAGGTCGCGTGCCTCCTGGATGTCGTTGGAGAGCGGCTTCTCGACCAGCGTGTGCTTGCCGGCCTGGAGCGCCTCGATCGCCGGCTCGTAGTGCCAGCCGCCGTTCTCGAACCCGCCCGTGCAGACGTCCACGATGTCCAGGTCCGGGTGGGCGGAGAGCATGTCCTTGAGCGAGCCGTACGCCTTGACGCCAAGCTCGGCGGCGAGCTTCTCGGCGCGGCCCTTGACCACGTCGCAGACCGCGACCAGGTTGGCCAGTTCATCCTTCTTGTGGCACCGGGCATGCTGTGACCCGATGCCGCCAATCCCGACCACGCCGACTTTGAGCGCCATGACTAGCTCCTTCTTTGTCTCGCCACGGCAAGGCCGCGGCCGGAGATAAACCGGGAGTATAGTGGAATGGTTTGTCGTGCGGTAAAGGTGGGTGGGTCACACCCGCCGCCGGCGCGCAAGGACGAGCGCCGCGCCGACACCCAGGAGCGCCAAACTCGCGGGCTCGGGGACTTCGGTGATGCGGTAGATCACGCCGTTCTGGCCTTCGCCGGCGGAGTAGAAGTTCCCCGTGGTGGTCATGTCCGCCAGGTAGAGGGCATTGGCGGTGGCGTGCGCGCCGTCGATGTGGCCGATGCCCGCGGTCTGGCCATAGATGGTCTGCCAGTAACCGTCGGTGATGGGGGCGGTGTTGATGGCGTCGAGATCGAGGAAGACGGTCGGGTTCTCGGTGTTCGCGGTGCCGCCGGAGGTGAACCTGCCGTGGTTGGTGATGAACAACCCGTCCGCAAGAGCGCCGACCCAATCAGTCGGGGAGAAGGCGATGTGGTTGATGCCCTGCGCGTCGCGGCCGTTCTGCGCGAGGATGGCGACGAGGGGCTGGATGGCGTCGCGGTTGGTCTCGTCCCAGTTGTCGCCGGCGTTGTAGCCCCCCGGGGCGCCGGGCCCGCCGTACACGATGTAGTCGGTCTCGAAGCCGAAGTCCATGACGGTGTTGGGCAGGTTGTCGAGGGTGGATTTGGTGATGATGTTGATCTCGTCGGCGCTGAGCGGGTCGTTGCCGCCGTTGATGGTGCCGTCCTTGCCGTTGTCCTGGAACCAGAGGTCGCCGTTTGACGCGAAGGAGAGGCCGGCGGCGTTGCGCAGCCCGCGTGCGACCTGGTTCAGAGAGGAGATGACGGGCGAAGCGCCGGTGTTATCCACGCCGAAGCGGTAGAGCGAGTCGCGGTCCATCTGGGCGTTGGTCAGGCCCATGCCGGTGGCGAAGGCGGGATTGTCACCGGGGGCGGAGGCGTTGTCGGTGACGGAGCCGACGTTGAAATAGACCTCGTAGTTGCCGGCGGTGGTCGGGCGGACCGCCAGGCCGTAGGACTGGTGATACTGGGATACGCCCGCGGCCGTGGTGGTGAACTGGATGTGGATGGAATCGACCAGCGTGAGCGTGGGGTTGTTGGTCGGGCCACCCAGGCGGAGGAAGGTGAGGTTGGCGTCGTTGTTGAGGTGGCCGGCGACGTTTTCGTAGGCGTTCTGCCTGCTGGAGAGTGCGATGACCAGGTCGCCCGCACGCGCCAGCGCGGTGACGCCGCCCTTGTCGGTGGTGGAGGTGGCGTTGCCGAACGGGGCGGTGTAGAGGGTGGTGTGGGAATCCGAAACGCCGTCGTTGTTGGTATCGACCAGGCGGTCGATGGTGAACGAGCCGGTGGCGAAGCCGGGGCCGCTGTCGCCGATGTTGGAGCCGTAGATGATCGAGCCGTCGTCCAGCGACATCATGCCCACGGGCAGTTTGAGGCCGGTGGCGAACTCGGTGACTTGGTAGCCGCTGAGCGGGTTGCCCGAGGCGTCGCGCAGGACGAAAGGCACCGCCGCGAACGCAGACGAACCGACACACACCGCGAGCCACGCGGCGACGACCAAGCTCGTCGCGCCGCACGGGCCGCAACCCGAGAATCGACATCGCAGTTGATGCACGCTCTTTCTCCTCGCACGGCCGGAGGGGAATATCCGGCCCAAGTCACATCAAAACACTATGTTACCAATACACAGGTACCGGCGTCTACTGATATCTCACCAAAACAATCACCGAACGGGATTCTTTTCCCGCAAGAAGCACGAAGGCCGTGGGTAGCCCCACGGCCTTCGTGTTGATCAAAAGGATGTCAGACACCGATCAGGACCGGCTGCGGCGTCGGGCCATCACGAGCAGGCTGCCCAAGCCGATGAGCCCAAGGCTCGCGGGTTCGGGGATCTGCGTCGTGTAGTTGCTGCCGTAGTTGTAGTCGAGGAAAGTGAGTGTGCCCTTGAATTGACGGCCACCCAGGTCCACGTGGTTGATCGCAAAGGCGTTGCCGAAACCCGACTGGTTGAACCAGTCGTTGGACCATGTCGGATATGTGGTGCCGTTTACGGTCCATGTGAACTCGATCTTGCCGTTGGCGAGCCTGCCGACCTTGACCTCAACTGTTGACCCGTCAACGCGCGCCACGCGGTTGATGATGCCCAGGGTCGAAGTATTGAGGGTCGCGGTCTGGTTGCCGCCGGTGGTCGCGAAGTTAGGGGTGCCCGCGCCGTAGTCGTGATGGAGCGAGCTGAAAAGACCGTTGTCAGCGCTGGCGTCGGTGACGGGTTCAAGGCCAAACCCGTGATACTGCGTATTCCAAGGGGCGGTCGTGATGGCGCCGTTGTTTGCCAACTTCCACGGGTTGACCTCAACAGGGTAACCCGAGCCCGCATTGATCTGGTTCTTCGCGGTGTTGCCCAGCCCGGTGCTGTCGTCGGCATTGAGATACATCATGAACTGAGGCCAAGAGCCATCCGAGTTCTTCCTGTCGATGTATTTGAACGAAAACCAGGGGGTGCCGGTGGTGTTCATGGCGGTGAACTCCGCCGTGGCGGCTGCCTGGGCGCCGACGCCCACGATATTTTGCCAGCCGGAGAAGATGCCGCCGTTGGGGTAATTGCTGTACATCGCTGTCCCGCCGCTGCCGGAGGTGACCTCGATACGCTCGTTAACGCCCGGGGTACCAAAGATGGCGTTGGTTGCGCCGCCGCCGGAGGCGCTATCACGGAAGATCAGCGTCTTGCCGCTGGCAGGGGACCACGCACCTTGGGTAAATGCAGCCGCATTGACCGCCGAAGCCGTACAAAGCCCCGCCACGACGACAACGCTGGCCACCAAGCCTCGTGTACTGAACCGACGATCGCAGATACGCGTAAATGACATGAATGTTTCTCCTTAGTATTAGTAGTGGGCGTCAAACAGCCGCCCAGACGTGATGAAGGTACCAAACCAATATGTTACGACGCAGGAAGTGCTCGAAGTCGCCATGCCCCAAGCTGTTGTTCGCTGGGACACCAACACCTAGTAACACAAACCGCCCAAGGCGCACGACTCTGATTTCGATCTATCGCGTGAACTGCCCTCCTTCTCCCTTGTTCCAGTGTGACTTAGAAATACCGCAATTCGATTGCCTCTGCCACCAACGAACGCCCGCCAGTCATCCCACAGAAGCCCGCCGGGGTTCACCCCCGTTTACAGCTTTCGCACAGAAAGTGTGCTCGCAACGGGCCCTCAAAGCCATAGGTGTATCTGTGATAAACATTTCTTTTTCTGCGATTCTCGCTAGGATATGTTCCGCCGTCTATCGCGAGCAACACGCGTCCCAGAGTCCCGGCTTGTGCGGTATTGCCGCTGATTTGCAGAGCAATATTCCGCCAAGAAAATTATAATGAATAGTAGTGTAACACCGAAGCGTATCCCATGGCAAGGAAAATTCATCCCCCCGGTAACTTCCGTGTACAAACTGGTTTTTTGAACCTGCCCGCGCATGAGCATTATTGTTTTGTGTGTCCAGTTTTATGAACCAACCAAGCTCCCGCAAAATCTATGAAGGCTCCCGGGTCATCGAATGGCCGTCCAAGGACACGCCCCGCGGCCAACTCATGGCGGGGCACAAAACCAACAGCCCCGATTACGAATACCGCGCGCCCCAGGGGGTGCCCTACTGGGACCTGATCTACCTCTCCGATGGCGCTGTGCACCTGCGCGCCAACGGCGCGCAGCACCGCTTCAATGCCCCCTGCCTCCTGCTGATCAAACCGGATACGCCTTACGAAATGTCCGGGGCGATCGCAGACGAGCCCTGGTCCGAGTACTGGGCGGTGTTCTCTGCGCGGCGGCACTGGCACGGGCTGCTGGAGTGGCCCGCGATCCTGCCGGGCATCATGGCGCTTCGGCTCGGCGACCCTAAACCCAAACGCCGTATCAAGACCGCATTTGCACAGGCCGTCAGGCTGCAACACTGCAAGCTCGGCGCGGCCGTTCACCCCTACCGCGAGGACTTCGCCATGAACGCCCTCGAACGGGTGTTGCTCCTGACCAGCTGCGTCAACCCCGACGTTAAACGCCCCGCCATCGATTCACGCATCCAACAGGCGGTTCAATACCTGAACGACCACCTCGCCGATCCGATCAGTGTGGAGGGCGTGGCCAAGGCCGTCCACCTCTCGCCCTCCCACCTGGCGCACCTGTTCCGCCAGGAAATCCGCGAATCGCTCAAACGCTACCTGGAGCGGCGGCGCATCGAGCGCAGCCGTGAACTTTTGCTGCAGACGGACGCCCCCATCAACCAGGTCGCCAAGGAAGTCGGCTTCGACAACCCCCTTCATTTTTCGACCCGGTTCCGCAGGTACTCCGGCCAGTCGCCGCGCGACTACCGGCTGCACAACAAAGCCGATTGATAAAAGCCCTTCCGACGCGCGAGACCCGCAGCATAATTGCGGTACGAATCTGCCCTACGCGACGCTGTACCCGATAGAGTGTGTCGGCTCTGTTACATCGTTTCAGTCATCCAGGAGTCAGGCATGATGGCGTTCTTCAATCGGCGGGCCGTGGCGTTGGGTGTCGGCGTGGCGATGCTGGCGGGTGTCGCGTTCGCGCAGACGCCCGGCCGTGACGCGGGCTGGACCGGGAACGTCGCCAAAAACCCCGGGTTCGAGGAAGACTCCGTCAACATCCACGGCGAGGGCCACGTGCTCTCCTTCAAGGGTGACTGGTACTACAACCAGAAAGACCTCGTCCCCGACTACTGGGCGTTCACCGGGCCTTACTCGTGGGAATCAACCGGGGCACACTCGGGCGAGCACTATCTGAAGCTGGCCCCCGGCGGGTTCGTTGTGCAGAACTACCCCGGCGCGAGCTATGAGGACGAGGGCGGCGCGTGGGGTGCCGCCCCGGCGCTGCCGATCAACGGCTACGCCCCGGCCAAGTGCAAGCGCGCCTGGCGCGCCTCCGTCTGGGTGCGCAACGGCGCGGGGTCGATCAAACTGGGCACGGCGACCGCGACCGCGGCCGCGTCCCCGCAGTGGACGCTCCTCTCCGTGGAACTCCCGGCGGACAAGGTCGGAGACGGCCTCGACATGGCCGTGACGCTCACCGGCCCCGCCGAGTTCGACGACCTGATCGTGCAGGAACAAAAACCCGCCGACGCCAACCTCATGCCCAACGCCGGCTTCGAGGAGTCCGACAAGGACGGCCACCCCACCGGCTGGTCCACCCAGCGCAAGTACCGCGCCATCGGCCCAACCTACTACGTCTGGACCGACTGGAACCACTGCTTCCGTGACAACCGCGGCGAGGTGCGCGTCGATCCGCTCATCTCCTTTGCCGGCAAACAATCGCTCCGCTTCGACGTCTATCCCGGCGACGAGAAGTTCGTCGAGAGCGACCTCATCCCCCTCAAACAGACCACGCCCGGCATGGTCGAGGTCGGCGTCTGGGTCCGCGGCGACCGCTCACGCATCTTCGACATCCGCCTGGTGGACAACGAGGGCGCGCCGATGCTCGGCGTGTACCCCATCTCGCCCGAGAACTACGACGGCGGGTCCGCGGTGTACGGCAGCGGGACGTTCAACTGGCGATACATCCGCAAGTTCTTCGCCGTCCCGCTCAACACCAACCCGGTCAAGGCCTTCCGCGTCCGCCTCTGCGCCCGCGGCTTCAACGGCCACACACTCGACGACGCCGGCACCCGCAGCTACGCCTGTCAGACCTCCACCGTCTGGTGGGACAACCTGACCGTCACCGAGCGCGGCGTGACCGCCGCCGAGCTGCAGGCTCGCGGCGCGAAGGTCCTGCCCGCCCCCGCCCTGGATCAGGATGGCCCCGTCGCCGATGCCGAGCTCGACCTGGGAGACCGGCTGTACGGCACCAACACGCTCGCCCTCAACTTCACCTCACCCAAAGACGCCACGTACCAGGTCCGCCTCTCGACCACGCTGCACGGCAGCCAGCCCGTCGTCACCGAATCCGAGAAGGCCAAGGGAGGCAAGGGGACACGCGTCGCCCTGAAGGTGAACTACGAGGTCGCCCAGCTTGTCGGCGACGTGATGGACCAGGGCAAGCTCCGCGTCGAGTTGCTCCGCGACGGCAAGCCCGTTGCCGACACCACCTACGCATTCAACACCTGGCCCGTCGTGATCGATTTCGACGTATCGCGCAGCTACAACCTGCCCGCCGAAAACCCGGTCACCACCTCGCTGAACCTCGGCGTCGCCTCCGGCACGCTCGCCAAGGTCGCCAAGCTCGAACTCTTCCTCGCCGACGCGCGCGACACCTCCAAGATCATCCAACCCGTCACCACCTACACCGACCTGAAACAGGCTTACACCCAGACGCTGGCGGGCATCGCCAACAACACTTTTCCCGACAAGGAGTTCAACCTCCCCACCCCGGCGACCAGCGTGGACCGGACCAATCTCATCATGCTCAAGCTCGACCTGAGCAAGCTCAAGGTGTGGCCGCACGACTACCCGGTGCGTGACACCGTCCTCGTCGCACGCGGGCTGGACTCCTCGGGCAAGGTGCTCTTCGAGGACCGGAGCGATCCCTTCGGCCGCATGGAGCAGACGCCGAAGCAGGAGCCCATCAAGAGCGTTGTGGTGCGCGAGGACGGCGCGATCCTCATCAACGACCAGCCCCGCTTCCTCTTCGGCGCTTCCCACCAGAACAACCGCACCAAGCACGAGGCCCCGCTCCAGCAGCAACTGGGCATCATGGGCTTCCGCCTGGAGCACGGCATGAAGATGGACGACAAGGCCAAACTCTACGACGACTTCGGCCTCTACGTCATCCAGGCCAAGCCCGCCAGCGGCCAGGCCAGCGTCACAGCCATCGTCAACCTGACCGACGCGGAGAAAACCGAACTGACCGCCTTCACCGCAAAGGGTGGCACCAAGAACATCGTTTCCTTCAACACCGGCGGCTGGGAAGGCACGATCGACTTCCACAACCCCGCCGAGCTCGCCATGCACCTGGCGACCAACGACTTCGTCGCCAAGACCACCAAGCGCCCCATCGCCATCAGCACCAGCGGCGCATACAACGCCTGGTGGCTGGCCGACTGCAAGTATTACGACATCGACCACGCCGAGACCGAGATGTGGGGCCCGATGGACTTCAACGTCATCTTCACGCCCTACATGAAGCGCGAGAAAAAGACGCCCACCGCGTGGGTCTGCCTCCCGCAGCTCTACGACAACACACCCTACGAGCGCTACCGCTTCGAGACCTATGAGAACATCCTCCGCGGCTCGGCGGGCATCGAGATGATCCAGGGCATCGGCGACCCGACCTTCAACCGCGGCCTCGCCGGCGAACTCCGTTACCTGGAGAAGCCGCTGAGCAGCCTCGACAAGGCCCCCGCCGCCAGCGTCGAGCCCAACCTCTCTCACAAGGTCACCCAGTACAAGGGCAAGACCTACATCCTCGCCACCAACGCAGGCCCGATCCAGATCGGCAACTGGAAGTGGGACACGACCACCAAGCAGAGCGGCGCCGCCAGCCACGAGGGCGACACCGTCAACCAGCTCTGGTTCCGCCCCGCGGGCATCCGCATCCACGGCTTCCGAGGCCTGCCCAACCCCGAGTTGATCCAGAAGGGGGACAAGATCGTGCAGTACGTCTGGCTTGATCCGAAGGAAACGCCGGATTGGGTGATGGTCGCCGTGCGTGGCGACGGGCGGTTCACCCACAACGCCGTGCTGGGCAAGTTCGACTTCGAGAAATTCAAGGCGGACTACGGCAACATCGCGATGTTCTCCGAGCTGGAGCACTCGGTGTGGCACGCGATCAACTGGGTCTTCGACCAGCCGACCTACGAGCTCTCCGTGAAATACATGGGGCAGAAGTGGGCGGACAACATGAAGAAGTCCGCCGATCAGTACCGCACCGTGGTGGACAAAGAGATCTACCAGGCCGGCGACTTCCGCAAGGCCGGCGACAAACCCGCGGCGGGCCAGTGGGTCCGCATCGAGATGGACGCCGAGAAATACGGCCTCGTCGGCGCGCTCGTGGACGGCTTCGCCTACATGACGCAAAACGGTCGGGCGCTCTGGGACTACTCCACGCTCGAGCGCGGCGGCCAGGTCGTCCGCGTTTTCTGCGAGGACACCGTCGGCATCGACCGCGCCCTGCTCAAGAGCGTCCGCTTCAACGTCGCGGGCCTCAAGAAGGGCACGAAGATCAGGTCGCTCTTCGACGAGCGTGAGATCACCGCCGAGGAGGGCTACTTCACCGACAACATGGAGGGCGTGGACACCTACGGCTTCGAGGGCTCGGCCGTCGAGGGCGACATGCTCGGCTTCGTGAAGGACCCCAACCGCGAACTGCCCCGCATGATGCCCTCGGGCTACGGCTACAAATACGGCCCGACCTCCGTGCGCATCTACGAGTTCAAATAGGCCGCCACCCGCGCTTCGAGCACGGGCAGCACCGTCTGGGCGATTGCCCGGTTCCCCGCCGCCGTCATGTGTACGCCGTCGGGCAGAAAGTTCGCCGCCATGTCGGCCCGCAGCGGCGGGTCGATGTCCGCCAGCGCCAACTTGTGCGTCCGCGAGAAGTCGCGCGCCGCCGCGCGGTACGCCTCGATGTAGCGGTCAGGCCCGCCGGCGGGTTTGTACTTCTCGTGGTCGCGCGTGAACACGTCACGGTCCACCACCGGCGGGAACGGCAGCACGATCATCTCCGCGCCATTACAAGCATCGAGCCGGGCCTTCATCGCGGCGAGATTGGCCTTGAACTCGTCCAGCGACACGGATCTCGCAGGCTCGTAAGTCGAATCATTCCCGCCGAACTCGACGAGCACGATCTCCGGTGAATGCGCGAGCACGTCACGCTCCATCCGCGCCAGCCCCTCACGCGACGTGTTCCCGCCGACACCCGCGTTGACCACCACTGGTTTCAGTTGAGCGAACCGCTCCGCCAATCGACCCCCCACCAGCGCCGGCCAGCGATCGGCCTCCGGAACTTCGACGGCCTGCGTGATCGAATCGCCGAACGCCACGATCGTGAAAGGATGATCTTTCGCCACACCAATGACTCCATGAGTTGAGGGACAGCATAACGCCGGCCCGGATCACATCCGCCGGATTTTTCTTGTATCGTGCCGGTCCATATCCAAGGAGTCCGCGATGGACACCGCCAACGCCACACCCATCGGCAATCGCCTCGAACTATTCGTCGATGACGCCCTCATCGACTCGATCGCGGACAAGGCCTCGCTCCGCCTGCACGCGCCGACGATGCGCGAGGCCTCCCTCACCATGGACCGCCCGTGGGAAGGGAACATGTGCGGCGGCTACAAAACGTATTTCCGTGACGGCGGCGTTTTCCGCATGTACTACCAGGCTTGGCACGGCGTCCTCGCCGAGGTGGACGGGAAGATGACCCTCAAAGATGCGCCGATCCGCATCTGCCACGCGGAGAGCGACGACGGCATCCACTGGCGACGACCGTCCCTGGGGCTGTTCGAGTACGAGGGATCGAAGGACAACAACATCACCTTCATGGGGTTCGGCCCCGAGAAGATCGGCATCCACGGTTTTGCGCCCTTCAAGGATTCCAACCCGGCCTGCACGCCCGAGGCACGCTACAAGGCCTTCGGGGCGTCGGACGTCTGGCCTTACAAGCTCTACGCCCTGCAATCACCCGACGGCCTGCGCTGGTCGCTCCTCCGCGACGAGCCGATCATCACAGTCGGCGCTTTCGACTCGCAGAACCTGGCCTTCTGGGACACGACGCGCGGCGAGTACCGCGCCTACATCCGCGACTTCAGCGGCGACTGGTTCCGCGGCATCAAGACCTGCACCTCGCCGGATTTCGTCCAATGGACGGAGTCACGCTGGCTCGAATACCCCGGCGCGCCGGCCGAGCAGCTCTACACCAACCAGGTGATGCCCTACCCGCGTGCGCCACACCTCTTCATCGGTTTCCCCACCCGCTACGTCGAACGGCCTTGGTCCCCCGCCATCGAGGCGCTGCCGGAACTAGAGCACCGCCGGCTGCGCGCCAGGGCCCACGAGCGCTACGGCGCGGCCGTGACCGACGGGCTGTTCATGGCGAGCCGCGATGGGCTTAGCTTCAAACGCTGGGACGAGGCGTTCATCCGACCCGGCCTGCGACCGCAGGGAAGCTGGGCCTACGGCGACTGCTACCAGGGCTGGGGCCTGCTCGAAACCGCGTCGGACATCGCCGGCGCGCCAAGCGAACTCTCCATGTACGCCAGCGAGGGCTACTGGCGCGGCGCAGCCAACACCATCCGGCGGTACACCCTCCGCACCGATGGCTTTGTTTCACTGCACGCACCGATCGGTGGCGGCGAACTGACCACCAGACCCATGACCTTCACCGGCGACCGCCTGCTGCTGAACATATCGACTTCCGCCGCCGGCTCAGCACGCGCCGAGTTGCAATCGCCCGACGGCAAACCGATCGAGGGCTTCACGCTCGACGATTGCACCGAGATCATCGGCGACGATCTGGCGTTCCCCGTGCGCTGGCGCGGCGGCGGCGTGGGCGCGCTCGAGGGGCGGGCGGTGCGGCTGCGATTCGTGATCCGGGACGCGGATTTATACAGCTTCCGGTTCGCGGATACGGCCCGCTGAAGCGGGCGTGCCTCACCCCAATTTGCGCAGGCGCAGGATCAATGCCTCGGCCATGCGCATAAAACCAAGGTCGCTCGGGTGGACGCCGTCCGCGGTTCCCTCGCCGTCCTCGCCGAGGAACTTTTCCGCTTCAACGAAGTGCAGCCCACGGACGCCCGCGGCGAGCAACCGGTTCACGACCGCGCGGAACGCATCGTTCTTGACCTTCGGGGAATAAGGCGCGTTGAGCGCCCCCGCCCGCCCGTGCGTCGCGCTCATCAGTACGATCGGCGTCTTCGGGTGCGCCCGGTGCAGCTCGCGGATGAACGGCTCGGCGTTCTGGTTGATCATGTCCATCGACATGTTGTGAACCGGGTCGATCACGAAGACCGACGCCTCCACCCCGGCGAACAATTTCGCGACCGCTAGGTCCATCTGCGCGTTGCCGTCCACCGCGAGGTTGATGAGCGGGCGGTCGAGCAACCGGCTGATGATGGCGGGGTAGCTCATGCCCGGGCGCGAGGCGCACCCGCCGTGCGTGATTGACGTGCCGTAGAAGCACATGGGCCTGCCGCTGTTTGGCCAGCGCGGCGGCGGCGTGATCGACGCGCCTATCGGCAGGCCGATGTGAGCGAACTCCAGGCCGCTGTAGAGCGGGAGGTAGAGCATGAACTCGCGCGGCTCGGGCTTGAGGCCGGAGATGAGCAGCGCGGTGTTGGCGTTCGCCTCGCCCGGCCGCGCGTTGGAGACGAGGCGCCACGGCGCGTTGCTACCGGGCTTGCCGTCACGCACATAAAGGTCCAGCCCGCACGTGCTGTTGGCGGCCATGTTCATTGACCTGATCGGCGCGCGCAGCGTCCACCGCACCTCGATGCCCGCGGCGTCAGTGACGAAGCGGGCGTACAGGCCGCTGGTCTTGCAGGCCATGTCCCACACGCCGGGGCGCACCACTTCTTTTGCGCGTGCGGGGAAGCGGTGATAAAAATGCTCGGTGTCGTCGAAGACGCGCCCCTCCAGGCCGACGTCGCGCAGGTCGTACCAGCGCGTGCCATAGAGGGTCTCCGTGGGTTTGAATTGGGTGGTTCGGCGGTTCGACTTTTTGGCCATCGGTAGTGCTCGCGCGGTGTGATAAATCGGGACGGCCATCGTAACCAAACGGAGAGGGACGGCGGCACAACCCATTGCCTGAGTACGGGTGCAAACCCCTGAAGTAACGGACAACACGCAACCTGCCTCTGTAACGCGTCTTAAACTACGAATCCCGCATAGCCGATAAGAACTACGCCCACCGTCTTAGAGGCCTTATTCCTCCCATTATTCCCATATTCACTTCTTGGTTTTTTCGGGATTTTAGGGCTGGACAAATAGATGCAACGAGGTATCTTTGGGGCGTAGTCATTCTCTGATGTGGGGAAAGATTCGAGCAAGTCGCCTTTTGGGAGGGAGCATCCGTGAGCATTCGCCAATTGTCTAAGGTTGTACCCGCGCTGTTGCTGGCACTCGTGCTGGCGAACCGGGCCGCAGCGCTGACCACCGTCAGCTTCGAGCCCACCGATTCCACGGGCGCCGGCGACAGCAACTACCACGACCTCGAAGACCTCGAGCACCAGTACGCCTACCGCTGGGGCATCAACTACTTCATCCCCTCCGGCATGCAGGTCAGCGCCGCCCGCCTGACCTTCACGAACATGAAGAACTGGGACAACAACGCTTTCTCGCTCTACGTCCGCATGATCGACACCACCTCGTCCCAGGTCGGCGTCACCAAGTTCGCGGATAACCCCAACGACAACGTCTTCGCCGACTACTTCGCCAGCACCAGCCCCAGCCTGGCACTGACGACCTACACCGACGTCAACACCCCGTCGCTGAAACTCTCGGGCAACAGCGGCAACCCCGTCAACCTGACCTACAACTTCACCTCCGGGCAATTGAGCACTCTGGTCACCTATATGTCCAACGGCTACTTCGGCTTCGGCTTCGACCCCGACTGCCACTTCTACAACGACGGCATCAAGCTCCTGCTCGACCTCGTCCCCACCGGTGGCGGCTCACCGCCCCCCACCCCCGAGCCCGCCACCGCGGCCCTCGGTGTGCTCAGCATCGGCGGCCTGATCTTCTCCGCCACCCGCCGCCGCAAGGCCTGAGTATCCGCTAAACCTGCTCAACCAACGACAAGCCCCGGCTCAACGCCGGGGCTTGTTCGTTTAACGCCTCACGCACGACCGGCCGCGATGGGGTGAAACAAAAAAGCCCCCGGCAGGTGCCGGGGGCTTTTGACTGTCGTATGACAAAGGCGTCGTCGATTACTTCGCCATGTCCTTGAGCGCCTTGAGAGGGCGGACCTTGATGACCTTGCGGGCCGGCTTGGCCTTGAACATCTGCTTTTCTTTGGTGAACGGGTTGATGCCTTCGCGCGCCGGCACGGCCGGCTTCTTCACGACGACGATCTTGGCGAGGCCGGGAAGAGTGAAAATGCCGGGGCCTTTCTTGCCCAGGGCGTTCTTGATCTCTTCGCCGAGTGAATCAAACACAGAGCCGATCTGCTTTCGGGTCAGTTCCGTCTTGGCGGAAATGTTCGCGTACGTTTCGCTTTTCGTGGCGGCTTTCTTTGCCATCTTCAGACTCTCCTTAGAGAAATAGGGGGTGCGAGAAACAAGCTGTCCATCCGTGACAACTGCAATAAGGTCCGGGAAAAACGGCCTTATTAGCATGTGACTATCGCGATTCTGCAGTGATTCCCTGCAATTTTCAAGCAGGCAACCGCTCGAATGTGCAAAACTCCCTGTTTTTTTAGGGTTTTTCTTCCCGGCTAGTTCAATGTTGGCGGGTTTTCCCGGGCGAACTCGCCATTGTCAATTTGGCAGCCCAAAGCCGCGTTCCGGCGGCCGTCGGCAGACCGACGCAAGAAAGCAGGCCAGATTTCGGCCGAAACCCGCGTTTCCCTCATGGCATTGCCTTTGCATTATTGCGTCGAAGTGCCCGGTTTCAGGCTGCGCTCAGGGGGCGTGAACCAAGCCGGGCCGTTAATCTTGCACACGAGGTAACTCATCATGGCAAAAACAATTGGAATCGACTTGGGCACCACCAACTCCGTGGTGGCCATCATGGAAGGCGGCACGCCGAAGGTTCTCATCAACTCTTCCGGCAGCCGGCTGACGCCGTCGATCGTGGCGTTCACCGACAAGGGCGAGCGCCTGGTCGGCCAGACGGCGAAGCACCAGCAGATCACCAACCCCAAGAACACGGTCTACTCGATCAAGCGGTTCATGGGCCGTCGGCACAGCGAGGTCTACTCCGAAGAAAAAAATGTGCCTTACGAAAT
>JAIOPN010000014.1 GCA_021413865.1 Planctomycetota bacterium
CACGAGTTCAACCCGTTCGACATTCCACGGGGTGTTGATGCCCAAAATCTGCTGATAAAGTTCGGTGTCGCGCAAGGCGCTGCTCCGGGGGAGCAGGCGTTGTAGCTGCTGAAATCACCCATGCAAATCCCGGGAGGACCCTTTTTTTAAAGCGGGTCTTCTCTATGTAGGGTGGAGTTGAGTTGAGTCCGCTCAACCTGTTACGTTACCGTCATGGCGCATCGCCTGTTCCCCATTGCTGATGGCGCGTACCTTGAACCGAAGGAAATCGTCCGGCGTTTGAAGGCCGAGTTCCAATTTGTAGAAGCGGACGCCAGCGCAGGCACTGAGGTAGTTGCTGACATGATCAAACAGTTTGAGAAGATGAAAGCGCCGCAAGCGATCATTGATGTAAATCGCAAGATGTTGGGCAAGGCAATTCGCGTCGTTGTTTCAGATCGCTCAAATTTTATAAACGATTACATCTGCTTTACCGCGATGCCCGGTGGTGCTCCTTTCATTGGGTATTCGTCTAAGCAACATGAAGAGGCTGCCGCCCCATTGGTTGAACGTGTGTGCATGATTCTTCATTACAAGTCGGTGCTCGTGTAGCGGCTTCCCGACGGCGCTATACCGTCGTCGCCTCAATACCCGGAAATTATTGGCCCACGATTCCTCTGCCACGTCTTAACCGGCCCGTAAAACAGGCCGATTATCGTCGGTAGATGCCCGACGCCGCGCCACCACGTCTGCTGCTTGTTGAAGACGACGCCGACACCGCCAGCCTCATCATGGAGACGCTGGGCGACTCGTTCGGCGCGGGCTGTGTCACGCGCCTGGTGAACGTCGCCGACGTGGCGGCCATCGACTTTACGCGGATCGACCTGGTGCTCTCGGACATGAACCTGCCCGACGGCTCGGGGCTGGACGTGCTCGCGGCCGTGCTGGCGCGCCGCGCGGACACGCCGGTCATCATCGTCACCGGCGAGGGCATCATCGAGAACGCGGTGCGCGCCATCCGCCAGGGCGCCTACGACTACATCGTCAAGGCCGGCGACTACCTCTTCGCACTCCCGCTCATGGTCGAGAAGAACCTGGCCATCTGGCGGACCAAGCAGGAAAACCTGCACCTGCAGGAGCAGCTCACGCGCACGCTCGAGGAGGTGCGGGTCAAGAACCAGCAATTGCAGGTGGCGGTCGAGCGCCTGGAGACGATGGCCGCGACCGACCCGCTCACGGGGCTGGCCAACCGCCGGGCGTTCGGCCAGGCGATGCTGCGCTGCCTCTCCGACGCGCGGCGCTACCGGCACGACCTCTCCTGCATCATGATCGACCTGGACGGCTTCAAGGCGCTCAACGACACGCTGGGCCACCAGCGCGGCGACGAGCTGCTGGTGCGCGTGGCACGCGTGCTGGAGGCCAACCTGCGCCGCAGCGACATCGCCGGGCGGTTCGGCGGGGACGAGTTCATCCTCATCCTCCCCCAGGCGGACGAGAGCACCGCCCGCGTGGTCGCCCAGCGCATCAATGACGAGTTCGCGGTCGTGTCTGCGGCGCTCTTCAAGGACACCGCCCTCACGGGCCGGGTCTCGATGAGCATGGGCCTGACCTGCCTGCACCCGGACCACCCGGCGGACGCCGAGCAACTCATCGCCCAGGCGGACAACGCCCTCTACCGCGCCAAGCAGTCGGGGCGCAACCGCCTCATCTCCTACACCACCCCCCTGCCCGACCCCACGCCCAAGCCGATCTCGACGCGCACGGCGTGAGACTTTATCCAGTGGGGCAGGCGTCCCGCCTGCCACCGCTTCTCGGTCATCTCCCAAGCGACAGGCGGGACGCCTGCCCCACCAGATCACTACCCCCCCGGTCACGCACCCGGCACTGGTTCTACTTCTTTTTGACTTCCCGGAACGCCGGCGGTTCGCTCAGCGTGAAGAGCACGAGCTCCTCGCCGGTGACCGTGCTGATGTCGTGGTGCAAGCTCACGACTTTCACGCCGGTGATCTCCGCGATCATCGCCTCCAACACCGGCCGGGCGGTCTCCATCAACTGCGTCCGCACCTGCTTGAGCAGATCACGGCCTTTCTCGGAGTGGAGCGTTTTCACAAGCTGCTGCTCGGCCGCCGTCAAGACCCCCTGCAACCGGATCACCAGCAAGTCGCCGATGAGGTGCGTGTGGATGACCTTGGGCCCCCGCCCCATGTACTCCTGCTGGAAGCGGCCCATCCCCTCGCCGACGGCCGCCTCGATTTCGCCCTGGGTCTTCATGGTTGAGTCTCAAATTGGTCACAAATCGCTGGTTCAACACCAGCAGAGCCATTTGGAGGCCCATTGGGATTGAAATGACGGGCTGCGAAGCCCGTTATTCGGCGATCACTATAGACGATATTGAGGGCAATCACCATATTGTCATTGCTATCCGGGCCGGCCGCCCTATAGTGCAATTGTCAACCGGGCGCGAAGCAGGATCGGCCCCGTTGTTTGGATGACTGGTTAAAGGGCAGCCCGAGCGAACGGGAGGCCTGTTGACGAGTAAGCCGATTTGGTTCAGCACTTTTGTGGTGCCGAACCAAGTCGGCTTTTTTTTTGGTCCCGAGGCGACGCGGGATTCCCGCAACGATCAAGGGTGTATGCCATGGCATCGACAACTAAATCCAAGCCGGCACCGAAAAAAACGATGGCCCAGCAGGTCGCCGAGGCGGCCTGCGCCCTCCAGTTGCAGCGGACCGGCCACGCGCCCAACGCGGTGACCGTCATCCTCAGCGACGACACGCTGGTGATCACGCTGCACGGCGCGCTGACGCCGGCCGAGCAGGCGATGGCGACGAACCCGACCGGCGCCGCGAAGGTGCAGGAGTTCCACCGCCAGCTCTTCGCCAACGCCTCGGACGAGCTGCGGCAGGCGATCAAGAAGATCACCGGCGTGCGCGTCCGTGAAGCGGCCGCCGAGGTTGAGCCGACGACCGGCGCCGTGATACACGCCTTCACCCGCGGCACGATGGTCCAGGTGTTCCAACTGGCGCGGAACGTGCCGGGGGAAACGTGGTCCACCTCCTGCGCAACCCAGAAGAAACCCGCACGCGTCGGTCTCAACGGCGCGAAAAAGACCCGAGCACATTCAAAGAAATCTGCCGGGAAATCCCGCGCGTGAGCCATGACGCCCACGCCTCTACCCGAAAGGCACATCCCATGAACAACACCGCAACCCAACCCCGACGAACCGCGAGCACCGCCGCCACGCGCGACCAGATCGCCGCCAGGGCGTATGCCATCTACATCGAGACGGGCTTGCAACCCGGCCGTTCCACGCAGAACTGGCGGCAGGCGGAGCGCGAGCTGGGGTTCCAAGGCCGGACGTGGGACACCGCGCCGGCAACCCGGATCAAACGGCCCGTCGTGCGCACGGTCGCCCAGACCGTCGTGAGGGCCATCCTCGGCGACCCGACCGCCATGTGGAGCGGCATCCGTCTGAATGCCTAGTACAACGTCCATCCCCGTCCCGCACGGAAATATTCTCACCATTGGAGCTTGCCATGAACTCTCAACGCCTCGCCGGGATCGTCCTCCTGGTCGTCGGCATTATCGTGCTGACCATCGGCCTCAACGCGTCGCACTCCGCCGCCGATCGCTGGACCAACTTCTTCACCGGTCACTTCACCGACTCCACCGTCTGGTACATCGTCGGCGGTGTCGTCCTGGGCCTCGTGGGCCTCTCCATGTTCGCATTCAACGGCAAGGCCAGGCTGTAGCCGAACCTGCCTCTTGATAGCAACCGCCCCCATATGTTTGGTGCGGCGGTCACGGGATCACCCCGATACACACTGCTCGAAAGGAGCACGCTCATGAAGCATCGCATCCGTCTGTTCTCCGCCACCGCAGCCACTCTGGCGCTGCCGTTCCTCCTGGTCGCCTGCGACAAAGAGGTCTCGCACACCAGCAGCACCAGCGTCAACAGCGACGGCTCCTCGAAGACCAAGGAGAAGGTCGTCACCCAGTCTGACAACGGCACCGTGACCAAGGAAGAGGTCAAGAAGACCGTCACCGACGAGGGCGCCACCAAGACCGAGGAAAAAACCACCGTCAAATCGCCGGACGGCACTGTGACCAAGGAAGAATCCAAGACGGCCACGCCCCCGACCATGCCGTGACGCATGCCGGGCGCTGGTCCGATCAGCGGGGCTCACCACCAAGACGTGGTGTCGCCCCACATTACCGACGGGCATTCCGCCCGTCCCAAGCCAAGGAACCACGCCATGCTTTATACAGTCGTCATCGTTCTCCTCGTCCTTCTACTCCTGGGCGCGCTCCCCGCCTGGCCGCACAGCAAAGGCTGGGGCTACTACCCCACCGGCGGCCTGGGCCTCGTGCTGCTCATCTTTGTCGTCCTTCTTCTCATGGGACGGATATGACCCGGAAATATAAAGTCAGAAACAGTCCCCCCGCGTTGCTCCTGTTCCGCATCAAGCGTTTGATATCAAATATCGTCAATCCCAAGGAAACCTCCCATGAACCGATTCCTATCCCTGTGCCTCGCAACGACCCTCTCCCTGCTCACCCTGGCCGCCTGCACGACCGCGCCTAAGTCCTCCGAAGGCAAGAGCGACATCGAGAACGAGGCGGTCCTGGCCCTTGCCAAGGCCAAGTCCACTGACCCGACCCTCATTCCATTCATCAGTTCCGCCGCCGGCTACGCCGTGTTTCCCTCCGTCGGCAAGGGCGCCGTGGGCGTGGGCGGCGCGTACGGCAAAGGCGTCCTCTACCAAAACGGTCGTATCGTCGGTTACTGCGACGTAAGCCAGGCCTCGATCGGCGTGGCGCTCGGCGGGCAGGCGTACACCGAGATCCTCTGCTTCGAATCCCGTGAGGCCGTCGAGACCTTCAAGCAGGGCCACTTCCGCTTCGACGCCCAGGCCACCGCCGTCGCCCTCAAATCCGGCGAAGGCGCCAACGCCAAGTACGTCAACGGCGTCGAGGTCTTCACGATGGACGAGGCCGGCCTGATGTACGAAGCCTCCATCGGCGGGCAGAAGTTCAGCTATCAGTCCAAGTAAGAATCGGTCCGGGGACTCGACCCCATCCCTCCCCAGATTTCCCGGAACGACCAAAAGACGCCGCGGCAACGCGGCGTCTTTTGCGTTAAATGAGGCTGCATCGGCGCACTACACTACCCCCTGTGTCCACCGACCCCCCTTGCCCGTTCGTCTCACGCGGCGGGCTAAAACTCGCCGCGGCGCTCGACGCCTTTGGCATCGACCCCACCGGACTGACCTGCGCCGACCTGGGGTGCAACGTCGGCGGTTTCACCGACTGCCTCCTCCAACGCGGGGCCGGGCACGTCTATTCCGTGGACACCGGCTACGGCACGTTCGCGTGGAAACTCCGCAACGACCCGCGCGTCACCGTGCTGGAACGCTCCAACGCCCTGCACCTGGACCCGTGGGCAAACCCCGGGTTCGCCGGTGTGGAACTGGTCGCCATCGACCTGGGGTGGACGCGCCAACTCCACGCCATCCCCGCGGCGCTGCGCTGGCTGCGGCGCAGCAGCAACAAGGGGCGGATCGTCACGCTGATCAAACCGCACTACGAGGCGGACCGCGGCTCGCTCTCGCGTAGCGACCGCGGCGTGCTCACAGCCGAGGACGCGAAGCGGATCAGCACCGAGACGCTCGACGCGCTGCCGGTGCTGGGCGTGACCGTGCTGGGCTGCATCGAATCCCCCCTGCGCGGCGGCGCGGGCAAGGGGCGCGAGGGGAACATCGAGTATTTAGCGCTGCTGGCGAAGGCGTGATCAGGCGGCCGGTACCGGCACAAGGTTGTGCTCCGCCGCGTAGCGCTCGATCACGTCCTCCGCGCCGACGGGGCAGGGCACCCTTTGCGCCGGGGGCGGGCCGCCGATCTGCGGGTTGGCCGAGGCGTAGTAGCAGGCGATGAAATTCCGGCGGTGGCGGTCCGAGGTGTTCTGGCCCGAGGCGTGCAGCGTGTTGCAGTGGAAGAAGAGCGCCGCGCCCGGGGGCATGACGGCGGGCACCTCCTCGAAAAACGGCATCATCTTCGTGAGGCGTTCCATGTCCGCGCCGGTCTGGTTGGCGATCCGGCCGTGGGTCATACGGCCCATGAGGTGCGAGCCGCGCAGCACGCGCAGGCATCCGTTGGCCTCGTCGTTCGCGTCCAGCGCGACCGAGACGCTCATCATGCGCGGGAAGATGTAGCCCTGGTCGTACCAGTAGCCGAAGTCCTGGTGCCACTCCCACGCCCCGCCGGTGCCGGCCTCTTTGAGCGTCACCTTGCCGTGGAAGAACGTCACCTCCTCGCCGGTGAGGATGCGGATGGCGTTGATGATGCGCGGGCAGGTCGAGGCGGCGCCCCAGATCGTCGAGTGCGTGTCGCCCCAGAACGAGAGGCGCGAGGTCTTGCCCGAGGCGTCGGTGAACCCGGAGGCCGGGTCCGCGATGTTCACCTGGGCGCGGAGCAGCTCGACCTCGCGCGGGGTGAGCACGTTTTCAACGATGAGGTACCCGTCACGGTGGTAGCGGGCGACCTGGCCTTGGGTGAGCGGCACGGGGGAACCTCCTGCGTGACGGGGGCCGGGAATCGCGAAAAACGTGGAACACGACATTATATCTGTGCGTCTATGAGGATGGCGGGGGAGACCCCGTTTACGCCTCCCCTGTCCGCAACGCTTCATTTACACGATCCCGCCCGACCACTATGATCTGCTTGTGACGATGATGCGAAACCTTGTCAGGACGTTGCCGCTTGCCGCCGCCTGGCTCTGGGCCTCGCCCGCCTGGGCGCAAGAGGCCAGCGTGGACCCGGCGCCCAACAACAACGCATGGCTGGGCCCCGTGCTGGCGATCGCCCTGGCCATGGCCATTGCCCTCGTCAGTTTCATGAAAAGCCGTCGTGAATACCGCAACTGATCCGTCCCCCGAAAAGGAGAGTGCCATGAACCGTCAATCGTTGGGCGCCCTGGTCGCGCTGAACATCGTGCTGCTCGCCGCGCTGTTGGTCGTCGCCCTGACCCCCAGCCGCGCCCAGGCCCAGGCCTTCAACCGGCCGCAGTACCTCATGGTCACCGGCGACGTCACCGGGCGCGTGAACGAGTCGATCGTTTACGTCATCGACCTCACCAGCGCCCGCATCGGCGCGATCATCTTCAGCTCCGCCAACAACAACATCGAGGTCGTCACCCGCCCCGCGTACGAGATGACCGGCGACCTCCGCTGATCGCGTCCCGCCGCACACGCACCCCGCACACAGGACCCTCGCCATGAACCGCATCCAACTCGCCTGCTACGGCCTGACCGCGTCGGCGTTCGTGCTCGCCGGCCTGCTCCTCTCCGCCATCCCCGGCCGCTTCGAGGAGACCGCCAACGCCGTCCCCATGGTCGTCAACCGCGACAACATCACCGCCATGACCGCCCGCGCACGCGTCAACGAGGACGCCCTCTTCCTCATCGAGAACAACAGCCAGAAGCTCGTCATCTACACCCTCAACCTGACCAAGCGCCGGCTCGAACTGGCCGCCAAGATCGACCTGAACCAGATGTTCGGCGCGCCGCGCTCGGGCGGCGGCGAGGGCCCCGGCGGCGGCCGTGTCCCCCGCTAAACAGCCGCGACCCGTCCCAACTGCTCCCCGTTTGACGGCCAAACCGCCATGATCCAAACCCGACCGCACGACCTGTCCGACCGTATCGCGCAGCTCGGACGCGCCGCCCTCGACGGCCACCTCATCACCCACGACGAGGCCCACGAGCTCGCCTCCGCGCGCGGCGACGAGCTCTATGACCTCTTCTACTGGGCCAACAAAATCCGCATCAAGTTCGTCGGCCACCAGGTCAAGTTCTGCTCCATCGTCGCCGCCAAGGTCGGCAACTGCTCCGAGGATTGCGGCTACTGCTCCCAGTCCAAGAGCCACCAGACCCACGTCGCCCCCGGCAGGCTCACCGCCGACGAGATGACCTCCGCCATGGAGCAGGCGCTCTCCCACGGCGCCAGTTCGTTCGGCATCGTCAACTCCGGCCGCGGACCGACCAGCGCCGAGCTCGACTGGCTCGAGCCGTTCTACAAAAACGCGGTCGAGAACGGCAAGATCCGCCCCTGCGCCACGCTGGGCGAGCTGACCGACGAGTCCGCCGCACGGCTCAAGGCCATGGGTGTCCTCCGCATCAACCACAACCTCGAAACCTCGCGCAACAACTTCCCCAAGATCACCACCACCCACACCTACGAGGACCGCGTCCGCACCATCCGCATCGCCAAGAAGCACGGCCTCTCCGTCTGCTCCGGCGGCATCTTCGGCATGGGCGAGCAGTGGCACGACCGCATCGACATGGCGCTGGCCCTCCGCGAGCTGGGCGCCGACGTCGTCCCCATCAACTTCCTCAACCAGATCGCCGGCACGCCGCTCTACGGCAAGTTCCCCGACCTCACGCCGATGGAAGCGCTGCACATCATCGCCCTCTACCGCTTCATCCTCCCCGACCGTGAACTGAAGATCGCCGGCGGCCGGGAGAAAATCCTCCGCGACATGCAGTCGTGGATCTTCTTCGCCGGCGGGTCGAGCTTCCTGATCGGCAACTACCTCACGACCTTCGGCCGCCCGGCGCAGCAGGACCATCAGATGCTCAAGGACCTGGGCCTGCCCTACACCACCTTCGACGAGGTCGAGCACGAGGCCCAGCCCGCCGCCCCGATCGCGAGCCGGGGCCTGGCGCTGCCGGTGGTGAGCTGACTCTTCAGCTGCTCGCGGCTTAGCGTCCCCTCCTTCCTCTTATATGTCTCTTCTCCAACAACTAACGCGCGACGGCTACGCCCTCCTCCCGGAGACCATCGACGCCGCCACGATCGCACGCCTCGCCGCCGCCCTCGAAACCGCACCGTGTAAAACCTCGCGCCGCCGCGACGGCACGGATTACGCCGCGCGCAACCTGCTCGCGGATGTTCCCGCGATAACCGAATCGCTCACCGCACCGCGTTTACTCGACGCCATCACGTCGATCCTCGGGCTCGGCGCATTCGCAGTGCGCGCGATCCTGTTCGACAAGGTGCAAGGCGCGAACTGGCTTGTCGGGTGGCACCAGGACCGCGCGATCGCGGTGCGGGAGAAGCGGGACACACCGGGGTTCGGCCCCTGGTCCGTCAAGGCCGGCGTGCCCCACGTGCAACCGCCGGCCGACGTGATGGAGCGAATGCTCACTGTCCGGCTGCACCTGGACGACACCCCGCCCGACAACGGCCCGCTCCGCGTCTCACCCGGCACGCACCGTCTTGGTTCTATTGATGGCGGCGACATCTCCGATATCGTCGCACGCCACGGCGAAAAGACGCTCGCCGTCCCTGCCGGCGGTGCGGTGCTGATGCGCCCGCTCCTCCTGCACGCCTCGTCGCCGGCGACCGACCCCAGTCACCGGCGCGTCATCCACGTCGAACTCGCCGCCTTCGACCTGCCCGGTGATTTAGCATGGCACGACCGCGTCGCGATCACAGCGGGTTGATCAGGGCGCGCATGCGGCGATAATCCTGTTATGAACTCCACCGCTGAAGAAGCCGACGACGAGACATGGAACACCCGGTTCAACAAGGCCGGTGAATCACGCCGATTCCGCGAAGTAACGGAAAAGGCCCGGCGAGACGCCCAAACGGACGCCGCCGCTCCTCTCCAATTTGACCAGCCGTGAATTGACGGCAACCGCTAAGCCGCGAGCGGCTCACGCAAAACGGATCGAATATAGATCGGCGTCGCGCATCACGAAACGCAGCCGCACCGGCCGGCCGGCGAGCGCGGAGACATCCGTCCCCGTCTTCCACGCGGCGTGCTTCTCGATCATGTCACCGACGAGTTCCGCCGCATCCTCCAGCGCGAAACCGGGGATCGGCTTGCCCTGCGCGTCCTGGATTTCCAGCTTCACCGACCCCGCGGCGGAGGTCGCCATGTTGAGCAGCAGGCTTGAACCGGTGAACGTCATCGCTTTCGTCAGCAGCTCGCCCCCCTTGTACGGCGCGTTCACGGAGACGAACCCGTCGGTGCGGAGCGAGAAGCGATATGCGTGACACGACGGCTGCGCGTAATCGCGGTGGGCGAACATCGACATCTCCCCCTCGCCGGTGGGGATGACGCCCAGGGCCGGGTAGTTGGTGCGCGACACCCAGTTGCGCAGGCCCGGGCCGGGGCGGAGGAAGCTCTCCAGAAACGTGCGGTCGTAGCGGTTGCCGCCGCGGCTGCTCATGAGCACGCCGTCGGAGCAGTCGTTGAAGTAGGCCTTCTCGACCTTGTACTCGGCGGCCTCGGCGTCGCTGATGACCTTCTTCCCCTGCCAGAACCGCGCCGCCAGCGCGATGTAAATATGCGGGGCGCGGAAATAGGGGTGCGTCTGCTGCGTGTAGAGCTCCTCGTCCGGCGCGTCGCCGCAGTCCATCTGCTGCCACGCGGACCAGTTCACGAAGTCGTCGGACGTCGCCCGGCTGACCCAGCGGTAGCCGTACTCCTTCCAGTTCTTAAAGCCCTTCCACGTGCGGAAGTAGGCGACGTAGCACCCCTCGCTCTGCGACCAGAAGGCAACGTTCTGTGAGTCGAAGACGATGCTGTCGTTGGCGCTCTTGGGGCCGGTGAGGACGGGGTGCTCGACTTTTTTCTTCCAGTGGATGCCGTCGGGCGAGACATAGGCGTGGATGCCCGGCTTGTCGGTGCCGGCGATCGCCTTGTACCGCTCGGCCTCGGGCACGCCCGGCCGCGTGTCGAGGAAGGGGCTGAAATTGTGCGAGTCCGGCTTGGCGTGGGCGAGTATGATGTTCGTCTCGGCGTGGTCCTTGAACGGGAAAAGCTTCAGGCGCGGCTTGGCCCAGTGGATGCCGTCCACGCTGATGGCGGTGCAGGTGGACTCGTAATCCGATCCGTCGCCGGCGCTGGCGTCGGGCAGGCCGCGGTAGAACATGCGGTAGAGGTCGCCGTCCTTGATGACGGTGATGCAGCCGGAAAAGTGCAGCTCCCACGGCGCGTCGAACCTCAGCGCCATCCCCGCCGGCCGCGGCTCGTGCATCCGCAGCGCCGCGCCGGTGAGCGTATCGATGAGGAAGCGGTCCACGAAGAGTTCGAGACGTGAGCCCAGGGCGATCGGTGCGGTGGACATGGTGGGGAACCCCTTGAAATGGAGGGGCGGAGTATAACGCGACGATCGGGCGGGCGATAAAAGACTGTTTCACAACTCTGGTCCCCTCTCCCGGAGGAAGAGGGGGCGAAGAAACGGCCGCTGAGCGGAGCATCTACAATGTGCGGCCATGAGCACCGCCGCGCCCAACCTTCCCGCTGAATTTGCGGGCCTTCCCCTCGTCACCAGTGCCGACTGCCTGCGCAGCGGCGGCGACGCCAAGTCGCGCACCCCGCCGGGGCAGACTCTCACGAAGAAATGGCCCGTGCTCCACTACGGCTCCGTGCCGACGCTTAAAAAAGAGGAGTGGCGGCTGCGCATCTGGGGCCTCGTCGAGCGCGAGATCACGCTCAACTGGGAGCAATTCAACGCCCTCCCGAAAATCAACGTCCGCTGCGACATCCACTGCGTCACGCACTGGTCGCGGCTGGATAACGTATTTACCGGCGTCGCGACGCGCACCCTGCTGGACCTCGCCAGGCCCCTGCCCGCCGCGCGCTTCGTGATGGAGCACGCCTGGAGCGACCCCAACCGCGACTTCACCACAAACGTCCCGCTGGCCGAGTTCCTCGGCGAGGACTGCCTCGTCGCCACGCACCACGACGGCCAGCCGATCTCCGCCGACCACGGCGCCCCGGCGCGCGGCATCGTCCCCCGCCTCTACTTCTGGAAGGGGGCCAAGTGGATCACCGGCATCGAGCTGCGCGAGAAAGACGCCCCGGGTTTCTGGGAGGTCAACGGCTACCACATGCACGGCGATCCGTGGACGGAAGAGCGCTTTGGCTGGTGAACGGAGGTTCCGCATGCGTGCCCTGTTGCAACGGGTGAGCCGTGGATCGGTGAGCGTGGACGGCCAAGTCGTCGGCCGTGTGGAGAAGGGCTACGTCGTCCTGCTGGGGGTCGGCGGAGGCGACACGCAAGCACAGGCGGACCGACTGGCGGAGAAGATCGCGGGGCTGCGCGTCTTCACCGACGAGCAGGGGAAGTTCAACCTCTCGCTGCTGGACGTCGGGGGCGGGGCGCTGGTGGTGTCGCAGTTCACGCTCTACGCCGACGCACGCAAGGGGCGCCGACCGAGCTTCACCGACGCGGCCCGGCCGGAGGTCGCCGCGCCGCTGGTGGATTATTTCTGCACGAAGCTGCGCGGCCTGGGGGTGCGCGAGGTGCAGACGGGCGTGTTCGGCGCGCACATGGAGGTGGAGGTGCACAACGACGGCCCGGTGACGCTCTGGCTGGACACGGCCGACTAGACGGCCGTCCCGTGACATTTCAAAAAAGCCCAGGTATGGCTATGCCTGGGCTTTGGGCTTGATCTCGATCACCGGCTGCCCGTCCTTGCCGTTGACCATGATGCGCGGGAGCACGCCCGTAGTCTCGTTCACCACAACAACCTCGCGCGGGGCGAGTGCGAACGAGTCCAGTTCAATCCCCCCGCCATTATTCCCCGACACCCGGCCGTTCAGCGCCTCGACGCCGCCGTCGGCGCGCAGCCGCAGGTACGTCTGTTTGTAGAACGAGTCGTGCAGCGTGAGGAAGACCGAGTGCGACTCCCCCGCCACGCGCACCTCGTCCGGCACGGCGACGTATTCCTCGCCGGCGTGCTGCGTTCCCAATCCGAAATAATCACGCCAGCTCGGGTCCACCACGATCCCCATGTGGAACCGCCCCGTGTCCGGGTCGGCGCTCTGCAGGCAGTTCGTCACCGTCGCGTAGGCGTCGATCAGGCAATCCCACCGGCCGCTGGCCATGAAGAGCGCGTGGGCGAGCGAGGCGCTCCACGCCCCCCACCCGTGGCCCGCGAGCATCGCCTGGCCCAGACCCATCGCCCAATACAGCTCCCAATGCCGCAGCGTCCCGCCGAAAAAACGGCTGTCGGGCAGGCGCGACTTGAGCATCTTCCGCTTGGCGTAGATGTCGAACGCCGTCGCCAGGTCTTCCGGCTTGCGCCCGAAGTGCGGCCAGAGCGAGGCGATCTGGTAAGCGCTGCAGGCGGTCATGCCGTCCTCGAAATGCTCCGAGCCCTCGGTCTGCGTGTCGTCCCCGGCACGGGCGATGCAGCGGTACGCACGCTCCGCCGCCGCGCGGGCGCGGTCGGCGTCGGCGGCGAAACCGAGCTTCCGCAAATGCTCACTCCAGTCGAACAGGCTCTTCACCGGGTGAATCACGTTGTTGTAGATGACGTGGTGGCGGTAGAAGTTCCCGTCGTCACGCTGGAGCGAGAGCAGTTGCCCGGTGGATTTACGCAGCGGGTCGATCTCGTCGGTGACGCCCAGGCAGTCGTGGTAGATGCGCGCCGCGTCGAGCAGCGATCCGTAGTTCTGCAGCCGGTGGTGGGCGGTCTTGTGGAGGCCGGTCGCGGGGTCGTAGTGGACCTGATACGCACGGCGGAGCGTCTGTGCCGCGACCTCCCTGCACCGCTCATCGCCGAGATACGCGGCGGCCTGTGAAACGGTGATGAGGGCGAGCATGGACTCGGCGTTGTACCCGCTGGGGGGCTTGGACTCGGCGGCGAAACGCGCGGCGATCTGGAGCGACTCGCGCCAATCGACCTGCTGCCAGATGCGGGCCTCGGTGGTTTTACCACCGCCCGCGTCCAGCTCGATCACGCGCCGACCGGCGGTCCCTTCGAGGAGGATCGAGAGTTTACCGCCGTTGCTGGATTCCACCGTGCTCAGTGGCGCGCCGGTCTGCTCATCCGAGATGTGTGCCCGCACCGGGCGGCGCAGGTTTGACGGCGCGATCACGTCGAACTCGAGAGATTCGCCGGTGAAGCCCGTGTAGCGCGGGCCGGCGAGGAAGGCGACGCCGAGCGTGTCGGCCGCGCGCCGCCAGAGGTGCTCGATGCTCTCGAACCGGCCGATGTAGAACGTGCCGGTGTATTTTGGATTCGACCGGCCCAGCCGCACCTCCTGGTGCTTCCACCGCGCGGGGTGGGCGTCCATCGAGTTGATGAAGTCGATCGTGCAGGAGCGCACGCGCTGGTCGCCGGTGCTCTCGTAGAGCGTGCTCCAGCCGTCGGTCTTGGTGGCGGTGAACCAGCCGATCACGTCGTTGGACATGGAGGTGGCCGCGCCCCAGAAGAAGTCGCGCTCCACGCGCAGGCTCGTGGGGTAGGGGCGATGCTTCCAGTCGGAGGAGTAATCGGTCCACGAGTTCACGCCGGTCTGGTAGCGCAGCCGGCCGATCGGCGCGGCCGCGGTGACCTCGCCATCGGCGGTCTCGGCCCGCGATTCACCGCCGGGCGACCAGTTCTGCAGCGTGAAGTCGCAGCGGAGCAGGTCGCCGTCGAGTTGATAGACGCGCGAGAGGTCCAGGCCCCACCAGTCGCCCGGGCCGCGGAACACCGAGGTGAGCGTGAGTTTGCCCGCGGCGTAATCGAACCCGCGCCGCGTCGTCTCGGGGTCGAACAGGATGTCGCGTGCCCCGCAGTTGACGCTCCAATACCCCTCGCGGCACGGCCCCTGCAAATGGAAAGGCGAGGGGCGATCCTTGATGTGGTCCGGGTGCCCCAGGTGGGTGAGGTGGCCCAGCGAATCGAAGCGGGCCTGCGTGGAGCCTTGGGTGAGTCGGTAGGCGGTCACGGGTCACATCCTCCGGCGATGAAACTTTTCTGGACGAGCCGCGACCGTGAGGGAGCGGTCTTCTTTGGACGCCGCCAAGTAAGAACCGCTCCCTCACGGTCGCGGCTCGTCCGGATAGACCATCATGCACACGGGATTGCGCGGGGGCAATGCGGAAAACTTGGGCGGACTATGTCCACACTTGGTCGGCGGATGCAAGCCTCGACGCAAATGCGTGATGCGCTAATTCCGGTGCATGGGATCACCGATGTGTGTTGAAGATCAGGTTCTCTTATTACCCGTGACTCCCCGGCTACGAGTCTATGGCAATCGACAGCAAGACGGTCAACACCAAATCGCTCTCCGCGAAGGCGTACGAAAGCCTGCTGGAAACGCTCGACGCCCAGAAGAAGGCGCCGTCGCGCAAGGTCCAGCGGAGTGAAGAGCGCGTCAGGCTCGGCCTGGGCGTGACCGTGCTCTGCAAGATGAACCCGGAAACCACGCCGACGCATTTCGCCGTCAAGTCCCGCAACATCAGCAGCGGCGGCATCGGGTTTTTCCACGACGCGTTCGTCGCCATGGGCACGCCGTGCGAGGTCGTGCTGATCGCCCCGGACCGCAAGAGCGGCCTGCGGGTGTACGGCAAGGTGGCGCAGTGCCACCACGTCCGGGCGTTCATCCACGAGGTGGGCATCCAGTTCGACGAGACGTGCGACGTGCGGCTCATGGCGGAGCGCGGCGCCGCGTGAATGCGGGTCCCGGTTCAGGGCCGTTTATGACTTTTGTCACATCCGCTCCGCCGTGGCCTGGGGCCGGATCCCCACGTTTCCGGTAACGCCGGTCCGCCGCCTCGCCGATTAGAAATGGCGGCAACGGGAGAGACATCGGCCTCCCCCGCCACGCCCACACCCGCGATTGATTGAGGAACGTCACACCATGAAGCGCCACGCCAAGGCTTTCACCCTCGTCGAGCTCCTGCTGGTCGTCTCCATCCTCGGCATCCTCGCCGCGCTGGTCATCCCGACCCTCACCAACGCCTCCGACGGCGCGAAGGTCAGCAACGCCGCCACCTCGCTCGCCAACGCCCGCAAGGCGCTGCAGCGCTACGCCCTGGAGCACGGCAACACCTACCCGGCCACCGCGCACCTCTGGGAGGCCCTGAGCGCGAAGACCACCGCCACCGGCGACATCGACGCTGCGGGCCAGTTTGGCCCCTACCTGCTGAGCACGCCGAGCAACCCCTGGAATCAGCTCGGCACCATCCACGAGGTCGCCGGCCTGGCCGCCGCCGCCGCCGCGACCTACGCCTCCGAATCCGGGACGTACGGCTGGCTCTACGACCCGGCCAAGGGCGTCATCGCCATGCCCGGCTTCGACGACGCGGCGCAGGAATACTCCGGGAACTGACCGCCGCGCGGACACGGATGTAAATGGCGTTTTCTGATCGCGCGGAGCCCCGTCATGCCAATGCGGGGCTTCCGGGTGCAACGGCGTGTGGGCTTTGTAGGTAAACTGAGAAAATCGCGGCATCTCGTTCACTCAACAGAAAATATTGATCCGTTTTCCTTTTCAAAATACAGCGTACCGCGTGAATCGCGCCATATCGCACGGGCCACGTCGGCATAGACTGTGTTATTTATTTTCTTATGAATTCTGGATGCAAAAATATTAATCTCGACAACTGGATGCCCAACGTATATCTCTTTATCAACCCCTTTCTCCATAATTTCCGAGTCCGTTACTGATATCCATAAGTGGATGACTACATTTTGGGGGCCCTCGGATAGTTCATATACAAAAGCTAGTGGGCTTTCGCCTCTAGAAAATGGCAGGCGTCCTACGTTCTCCCGATGCCCGTTCCGCCGGCCACCCCAGCGCTCGAGCATTTCTGACGCTGTGCTAACACTGATGCCGTTGGCAATTCTTTCCGTCACAGGCCCGTAACCGCGATGTAGGTCGCCACAGGACCGCCATACGCCATATGTAACGACAGCTATCGCACACGACAGCACAATCCAAACGCTGATTCGACGATACAAGGGTGGCTTTGAACTCGGAGGAACTTCTGAGAGCGAAGGGTCCACGGGAATACTGTACCACTTGGGGAAGGAGCGGTTGGAGAATTTCTGTACAAACAAGCGGTACAGGAGTCGATGATCCACCCCTCACCTGGCTCGCGTATTCGCCACCTTTTCCCCTCCAGGGAGAGAGGGTCAGCGCTGCCGCAGACGGTACACGCGAGCGATGAGCGCCTGCACGTCGGCGGGCGGGTCGTCGGGGGATTCACGCAGCGTCTGGTCGATCCACGCCAGGGATTGGGCGCGGTTCTCGCCGAGCTGGACGAGCACGTCCAGCGCGTCGCGGGAGAGCGAGCGTGAGCTCGGCGAGAGCGCCGAGGGCGTGGCGGGCGACGTGTTGTTGGCGGAACCCGCAGGGGCGGGAGCGGCAAAACGATCGACCTTGCCGTGCAGGGTGGCGACGACGGTCTCCGCGAAGCGCCGGCCGATCTCGGGGAGGCTCTGAAGCAGGGCCAGGTCGCGGTCGGCGATGGCGGCGGCGATCTGCTCGCTGGCCAGGGTCATGCAGCGCAGCGCCCGGCGGTTGCCGATCCCCTTCACCGAAGTAAAAAGCTCGAAGAACTCGCGGTCGTTGCGTGTGAGGAAGCCGGCGAGGCGCGGCTGGAAGCTGGCGCCCTGGTTCTGGCTCTCGAGGTAGTGCAGCGTGTGGAGCGTGACGGTCTGGCCGATCGAGCCGCCGAGCCGAGCACCGGTGTAGGCGGAGACGAGAACCTCATACGTCAGCCCGCCGGGTGGGCGCACGGTGACGAGCGACCCGTTGATCGATTCCAGGATGCCCTCGATGCGCGCGATCATGATTGATTCCTGCTACCGGATTGAATCACGCGATCGGCACGGCCGCGCCGGACTCGGAGGAAGCGTAGATGGCGTCGGTGATCTGCTGGATGGCCAGGGCCTGTTCCAGCCCGGTCATCGGCGGGCGGCGCTCCAGGGTGGCGGCGGCGAAATCGCGCACGGGGCCTTCGTGGATGATGTCCCAGCGCTCGGAGCCTTGCCAGATAACGCGGGAGACGACGCCCTCGGCTTCCACGCCCTCGTCGTAGGTGATGGTCGCCCCCTCGACCGGGAGCATGTTGAGCCGAAGCCCACCGGCGTCGCCGATGATCTGCCAGGCGTTCTCGCCCTGCGTGGGGAGGAACTCGCCGCGCTCGATGGTGAGGGTGGCGCCCTCGGCGCAGCGGACGAGCGCGGCGACGTGCGTCTCGGCGTCGGAGCCCGCCGCGGCGCGGGAGGCGAAGGCGGGGGCGACCTGCCACGTCTGGCCGAGCACGAGCCGGAGCTTGAGCCGCCAGCCGGCGACGCCCAGCACATAGTCCAGGTCGTAACAGCCCCAGTTGGCCATGATGCCCCCGCCGTTGAGCAATCGGCTGAGCCGCCACGGGGGCGGCGGAGAGCCGGGCGGCTTGCCCATTTCACTGACGGCCCGGACGCGCACGACGCGGATCGCGCCGAGCTTGCCGGTGGCGACGAAATCGGTGGCGGCCTTGGCGGAGGCGAGGAAACGGTGGCGCGAGGAGCAGCAGGCGACCACGCGGTCGCCGCGGCGATTGATGAGGTCGCGCACCTCTCCCGCATTCATGGCGACTGGTTTTTCCAGGAGCACGTGCTTACCCGCCGCCAGCGCCTTGACCGCCAGCGCGGTGCGGACACCCGTGGGCATCGCGAGCAGGACCGCATCGACCTCGCGGTCGGCGAAGAGCGCGTCGGCATTGGAATAGGTGCGCGGGACCTTGTGCGTCGCCGCGGTGGATTTGAGGACGTCTTCACGCAGGTCGGCGACGGCGACCACGTCGATCGTCGGCCAACCGACGGCCGCGCGGAGGTGCATCTGAGCAATCACGCCGCAGCCCACCACACCCAATCGCACACGATCCGCCATCGCTCATCCCTTCGCTGGTTCCGGGCCGTCAGTATCCGGTCGGTTGGAGGCGGGCACAACTCACGGCCGCGGCGGGGTGGCTGGGGCAGAGTCTGCGATGCCCCGGTCTGTTTCGAGCACCGAACTGGGGCTTCGCAAAGCCTCAGCCCCAGCCACCCATTTCACCGACTGACTCAGAGGTCCGAGCCGGTGCCGATGATGGGGCCGGGCGGGAGGCGGTGCCTGCCGTCGCGGGGTTCGAGGAGCGGGGCGAGGCGCGGGAGCCAGGGGGCGTTGGAGGCGGGGGTGAACTGCGGGGAGTTGAGCTCGATGCCGTTGAGCGTGTCGAGGCGGGAGGCGAAGAGGGCGGAGTGGATGGCGGCCAGGCCGGGGTTGGTGAGGTCCTGAATGGCGACAGGGATGCCGCGCCGCTTCGCCCAGGCGGCGGTGACGAGGGAAAAGGAGTGGCCCTTGCAGGTCTTGAGCGCCAGGCCGGACCAGCCCTGTGCGAGCGCGTCATCCAGCAGGTCGAACGACGTAAGCCCCTCGTCCAGCACGACGGGCTTGAGCGCCGAGACGGCCCGCCAGTCGAAGCGGTGCACGCGGATGTCGCGCCCGGTCGGCTGTTCGAGGTATTCGACTGCGTCGTAAGCGGCGGAATCGGCGGCCCGGAGGCGGTGCAGGTAATCCAGCACACTCTGGGCGCTGGGATTGCCCTCGTTGCTGTCGATGGAGAGCCGAGGTTTGCCGACGCCCCACCCCAGCGCGGCGCGGTAAACCTCGACGGTTCTCGCCACATCGACGGCGTTGTCCTTGCCCGCAACCTTGAACTTGAAGGCGTGATACCCCCGGCCCGTCACCCACGGGCGTATGTCGCGCTGGAGGTCATCCGCGCGGCCGACGATGAACCACGCGTCCAGCCACGGCAGCCGCGCGGGACGGATCACCGAACGCACCGCCGCGACGGTTCCGCCCGGCCCGCCGAACATCGCGTCCGCCGATGGGATCGGCGCGTCGTCGTCATAGAGGCCCATCGCATCCTTATTCATCGCCCGCCCCACCGCGTCGTGGATCGCCGCATCGAAGGGCGCCATCGCCACGCCACGCGCCAGCGGCGGGACGGCCGGGTCGCCGATGTTCGCCCCGTGGCCGACGTTGTGGTGCAGTCGCAGCCCGAGTTCGAGCGGGTGCGCCACCGTGCCGCGGGTGAGGGATGAAAGATCGCCGGCGATCCGCCCGCACAGGTCGCGCAGCAAGGCGTCGCGCTGCTCGTGCGTGCGTGTCGGGTCGGGCCAGGCCCACAGGTCGCTCAGGCCGATGCAGCCGCGGCCCGTCGCCTCGCGGCCGTCCACGGCCAGGCGCACCGTCGCCGTCGCCTCGGTCACGTTGTCGATCATCGCCCCGCTGAGCATGAGCGGCGTGGAGAACCGCTGGGCCTTGAAATCGACGCGGGCTTCGAGGATTCGCGCGAGCATGGGGGCGTTCCGCAGGGTGCAATCACCATGGTAACGCCGCCGCGCGGCCGTTTATGACAACCCCCCGCCCGCCCGCTAAACTCCCGCTATGTTTGGCACACTCACCGACAAGTTTTCCAACGCCCTGCGCTCGCTCTCGGGCAAGGGGAAGATCTCCGAGACCAACGTGCGCGAGGCCATGGAGCAGGTGCGCCAGGCGCTGCTCGAGGCGGACGTGCACTACGAGGTCGTGCAGTCCTTCACCGAGCGCGTGCAGACGCAGGCGCTGGGCACAGAGGTGCTGCAGAGCGTCAAGCCCGGCCAGCAGATGATCAAGATCGTCCATGACGAGCTGATCCGCCTGATGGCGTCGGGCGGTGCGCCGAGCGGGGAGGACGACGAGGCTGCCGGCGACGAGCCGAGCATCATGTACGTCTCCCCCGGGCCGACCGTCATCATGATGTGCGGCCTGCAGGGCTCGGGGAAGACGACCACCTGCGGCAAGCTGGCGGCCTACCTCAAGAAACGCGGCAAGAGCGTGATGCTCGCCGCCGCCGACCTGCAGCGCCCCGCGGCCGTGCACCAGTTGAACGTCCTCGCCGACCAGGTCTCCACCGAGATGACCGGCGGGGCGCAGGTGCATTTCTATTCCGAGCCGGACAAGGTCGCTGAATACGGCAAGGCGGTCGGCGCGGCCGTCACCGTCTGCCGCAACGCGCTGGCCGCCGCGAAAGACAAGAAGATCGACGTCCTGATCCTCGACACCGCCGGGCGTCTGCACATCAACGACCAGTTGATGGACGAGCTGCGGCAGGTGAACTCGGCGGTCGGTCCGCACCAGGTCTTCCTCGTCATCGACGCGATGACCGGGCAGGACGCGGTCAACTCCGCCCGCGCCTTCAACGATCAGCTCGAGCTCGACGGCGTGATCATCACCAAGTTCGACTCCGACACGCGCGGCGGCGCGGCGCTCTCGGTCAGGAGCATCACCGGCAAGCCCATCAAGTTCATCGGCACGGGCGAGAAACTCGACGCCCTGGAGGAGTTCCACCCCGAGCGCGTCGCCTCGCGCATCCTGGGCATGGGCGACGTGGTCAGCCTCGTCGAAAAGGCCCAGGAGCAGGTCTCCGAGGAGGAGGCCCTCGCCCTCCAGGAGAAGATGGCCAAGGGCAAGATGACCATGGACGACTTCCTCAACCAGCTCCGCATGATCCGGCGGATGGGGTCGATGAAGTCACTGCTGGGCATGCTCCCGGGCGTGGGCAACATGCTCAAGGACGTGAACCTCGACGAGAAACAAATCGACCGCACCGAGGCGATCATCGGGTCGATGACGAAGGTGGAGCGTGCCAACGCCGACCTGCTCGACAACTCGCGCCGCCGCCGCATCGCACGCGGCTCGGGCACCCAGCAGCAGGACGTGAGCCAGCTCGTCAAGGGTTTCGAGATGGTCTCGCAGATGAGCAAGCAGATGGCGGGCATGGGCATGCTCTCGAAGGTCAAGGCGATGGCGGGCATGAGCCCGGCGGACGTCGCCGCGCTGGGCGGCGGCCGCGGCGGCAACCCCTTCGGCGGGGCGAGGCCTGAGCAGAACAAGCCCAAGTTCAAAGAACGCAAAAAGAAAAGCAGATAACCCGGCACGGCCCGGCCTTCAAAACAGACGCCCACGCCGCTCGCGGCTTAGCGTCCCTCCTCCTCTTTATTGACCCACCATGCCCACCGAACTCGCACCCAAATACGACCCCGCCGCCGTCGAGCCCGAGATCGCGCGCCGCTGGACCGACGCCGCCGCCTTCCACGCCGACGCCGCCGACGCCGGTGATCCTTATTGCATCGTCATCCCCCCGCCCAACGTCACCGCCGCGCTGCACATGGGCCACGCCCTCACCAACACGCTGCAGGACATCCTCATCCGCTGGCGCCGCATGGTGGGCGACAACGCCGTCTGGATTCCGGGCACCGACCACGCTGGCATCGCCACGCAGACCGTCGTCGAGAAACGCGTCCTCAAGGAGGAGGGCAAGAAGCGCACGGATTTCCCGCGCGACGTGTTCGTCCAGAAAATCCAGGCGTGGAAGGACGAGTACGAGCAGACCATCCTCGGCCAGCTCAAGGCGATGGGCTGCTCCTGCGACTGGGAGCGCACCCGCTTCACGATGGACCCGATCTGCGCCCGGGCCGTGCGCGAGGCGTTCTTCCGCCTCTTCAAGGACGGCCTGATCTACCGTGGCAAACGCCTCGTCAACTGGGACCCCGCCACGCAGACCGCCCTGGCGGACGACGAGGTGGACATGAAGGAGGTGGACGGCCACTTCTACTACCTGCGTTACCCGCTCACCGCCCCGCTGCCCGACGGGAGCAACTACATCACCGTCGCCACCACCCGCCCCGAGACGATGCTGGGCGACACGGCCGTGGCGATCAACCCGAAGGACCCGCGCGCCGCGGCGCTGCGAGGCCGGAAGGTGCTGCTCCCCATCGTCAACCGCGTCATCCCGATCATCGAGGACGACTACGTCGTGCTGCCCAACCCCGAGAGCGAGGACGCCAAGGCGAAGTTCGCCACCGGCTTCCTCAAGGTGACGCCGGCGCACGACCCCAACGACTACGAGATCGGCCTGCGGCACAAGCTCCCGGTCATCAACGTGCTCGGACCCGACGGCGCGATCAGCAAAGACCACGGCTGGCCGGAGGTGGAGTGGACACCCGCGTGGCTCGATGAATCCAACTCCGGCGGGCCCAACGACGCGGGCTCCCTGCTCGGGAAGGACCGGTTCGTGGCGCGGAAACAGATCGTCGCGTTCTTCAGGGAACGTGAGATGCTGGAGGCGATGAAGCCGTACAAGCACGCGGTCGGGCATTCGTACCGCTCGCACGTGCCGATCGAGCCGTATCTGAGCGATCAGTGGTACGTGAAGGTGACGGACGACAAGATGCGAGGCGCGGCGCTGCGGGCGATGGCGCCGGAGCAGCGATCCGAATCTGGACGAGCCACGACCGTAAGGGAGTGGTCTTCCTCTGCCTCCTCTTCCACCCATCCTCGCACAGCCTATTTCATCACCTTTGCCTGCTACGGCACATGGCTCCACGGCAACGATCGCGGATCCGTTGATCTCAATCACAACATCCCCGGCACCCCACTCTTGCAGGAAGATGATCTGCGTGAGCGCGAAGAGTTCCATCGTCTAAAGCACGCCGCCTTCACCCTCGACGAGGGCAAACGTGGCATTGTCGGAAATACGATCGCGGAGGTCTGCGATCACCGTGGCTGGCGATTACTTGAAGGACAGGTCCGAACCAATCACGTTCATGTCGTCGTTGAAGCCGATGCAACACCCGAACGGGTGATGAATGATTTCAAGACCTACTCCACGCGGCGGTTGCGCGAGGCCTCGCTCGCCGGCCCCGATGATCATGTGTGGGCGCGGCACGGCAGTACGCGGTATCTCAATGACGAAGTAAGCATTGAATTGGCATGCCAGTATGTTCGCCAGCAAGAAGGCGGCCCACTGAAGAATTCGGAGATCAAGCCCTCGAATGAGCCGCGTGCGAACGAGCCGCGCGCGTCAGCAAGCGGTTCCGGTCCGACTCAATCCCGGGCAGCGGAGGCAGAACCACTCCCTCACGGTCGTGGCTCGTCCAGAGTCGCGCCTTCCCTCCGCTTCCACCCCGAGCGCTACGCCAAGACCTTCGAGCAGTGGCACCTCAACATCCGCGACTGGTGCATCTCCCGCCAGCTCTGGTGGGGGCATCGCATCCCGGTGTGGCATCAACGCATCGCTCTCGATTCCACTAACGCAAATGCCTTCACGTGGGCAGGGGGCGCTTTGGAACAAGCTGGAATCTGCCAGCGGTTTGTTAGCCCATCAACGGGTGAATCAATCGAAACTTACGCACCCGACGTACGCATGCACGGCCAGGACTGGGACGTATACCTCTGCACGCGTAACGCAGATATCCCGTTTGAGAAATGGGAACTCGAACAACGAGGCGGGTGGACCCAGGACCCCGACGTCCTCGACACCTGGTTCTCCTCCGCGCTCTGGCCCTTCTCCACGCTCTCGTGGCCGGACAACACGCCCGAGCTCCAGAAATGGAACCCGGGCAACGTCCTCTGCACCGCACGCGAGATCATCACGCTCTGGGTCTCGCGCATGGTGATGATGAACCTCTACCTCCTCGACCGCCTCCCCTTCACCGACGTGTTCGTGCACGCGATGATCCAGGACGGCGAGGGGCGGAAGATGTCGAAATCCCTCGGCAACGGCGTGGACCCGCTGGACATCATCCACTCGCACGGGTCGGACGCGATGCGCTTCACCCTCGCGAGCATGACCACCAACACGCAGGACGTCCGCATGCCCGTCATCCGCGACGCGGCCACCGGGCGGAACACCAGCGACAAGTTCGACTACGGCCGGAACTTCTCCAACAAGCTCTGGAACGCGGTGCGGTTCGCGCTGACGAACCTTCAGACGATGAAGGCGGAGGGGGCGGCGGCGGATGTCGCAACGCCCAGCGCGGCGCTCACGCTGCCGGACAAGTGGATTCTCTCCCGGCTGGCGCGGGCGGTGAAGGAGGCGGACGCGAACCTGGCTGCGTACGAGTTCGGGGCGTACGCCCAGGGGCTGTACGACTTCATCTGGCGCGACCTGTGCGACTGGTACATCGAGGCGGTCAAGCCGAACATCGGCAAGCCCGAGGGTGCGGTGCAGCGGCGCGTGCTGGCGCTCTGCATCGACGCGGGGCTGCGGCTGCTGCACCCGGCGATGCCGTTCGTCACGGAGAAGTTGTGGGAGAGCCTGAATGATGCGGTGCCGATCCGCGAGATCAGCGGCGTGGCGCTGACGCCCAGCTCGCTGCTGATCCATGCGAAGTGGCCGATGGTGAGCGAGACGCTGATCGACACGACGGCGGAGGCGGAGTTCGAGTTCGTGCAGAAGATCGTCGGGGCGATCCGCGAGGTGCGCACGGCCTACAAGGTCCCGCCGCGGCAGCGCGTCAACTGCTCCGCGAAGTGCGCCGGCCCGGTCGCCAAGCGGCTGCTGGACGAGACGCACGCAGTCGAGACGTTCGCCAACGTCGAGCTGCACGAGATCGGCCCCAAGGCGGAGAAGCCCGCCGACGCGGCGGCGACGGTGGTGGGCGACATCGAGCTCTACCTGCACGGCCTGGTGCAGGCGGACGCGGAGAAGGCGCGGCTCACGAAGCGGTCCGAGGAGCTGTCGCGCAACATCGCGGCGCTCGCGGGGCGGCTGACGAACAAGGCGTACACCGACAAGGCGCCGGCGAACCTGGTGCAGCAGACCCGCGACCAGTTGTCGGCGGCGGAGCGCGAGCTGGCGACGGTGAACGAGCAGTTGAAGGCGCTGTGACAGTGGGGCAGGCGTCCCGCCTGTCGCCGGCTTTCCGAGGCCGGGTCTGGATTCAATAGAGAAGAGAAAAAGCAAAAACCAAGAGGCGGGCGGGACGCCCACCCCACCGGATTAGAAATGCCGCGCTTCAAAGACGACGCGATCTGCATCCGGCACCTGGACTGGTCCGAGACCAGCCAGGTCGTCGTGTTGCTCACGCGCGGCCACGGCAAGGTGCGCGGGCTGGCCAAGGGCTCCAAGCGGATGAGCCCCGGCAGCGTGGCGCGCTACAGCGGCGGGGTCGAGCTGCTCACGCGCGGGCAGATCGTGGGCATCATCAAAACGGGGATGGAACTGGCGACGCTGACGGAGTGGGATTTGCAGGAGCCCTACGCGCACCTCCGGAACGACCTGGCGGCGCAGCGGGCCGGGCTTTACGCGGCGGACCTCTGCAACGCGATGCTGGCTGACCAGGACGAGCACCCCGGGGCGTTCACGGCGATGGATGAGTTTCTTTCCGCACTCGCAGAGCCGGCGAAGCGCGAGCTGTCGCTGCTGGTGTTCCAGTGGCGGCTGCTGGCGGACGCGGGGTATCGCCCGGAAGTGGAACGTGACGTGGTGACGGCCAAGCCGCTGACCGATCGCGCGTCGTACACCTTCGACGCCCGCGCGGGCGGGTTGACGGCGACGGTCGAAGGCTCGACGGACGCGGACGACGGCAGCGCGTGGAAGGTGCGGCGCGAAACCGTGGCCGCGCTGCGGGCGGTGGGTGCGGGGGATGCGGGGGCGATGGGGCATATCACGGATGAATCGGCGCGGCGGGCGAACCGGCTGCTGTGTGTTTATTTGCGGGCGATTTTGGATCGGGCACTGCCGACGATGGGGCTGGTGTTGGGGGAGTGAGGCGGCACGGTAATGTCCTAGTTTGAAATATTCCGGGTGGCTGGGGCAGAGTCTTCGATGCCCCGGCTCTTCGTGAGTTCCCTCGCCGGGGCTGCGGAAGACCTTAGCCCCAGCCACCCATGTCAAATTAGGACACCACCGGCGATGCCCGAGCCCGCCCCATTCGGGGCGGCGCGAAACGGGACGTGCTAATCTATGCGTCTGTCTTAGGAGCCAACCATGAGCGCGACGGCATCGACGGCGGACCCCAATGTTTTGGGCGTGGTTCAGGAGGCGAAGGAAGGCATGATCGTGCTGGCGCTGCCGGGCACGGACTACAAGATGCACCTGGCGGTCGCCGGCGCGCTGCCCGCGGTGGGCGTGCGCGTGAGCGGGCGCATCACGGCCCGCGCCAAGCGCGTCGATGTGGTGACGACCGGCGGGCGGTTCATCGACCCGGTGCTCGGCCGGCCTAGGCGGCTGCAGGGGCGGATCACCGCCACCGACGCGGCGGCGAACACGATCACGGTTTTCTGCGGCGCGCCCTTTACGTGCGAGCTGACGATGGAGAAGAAGGCGGCCGACTACCACGTGGGCGACCTCGTGGCGTTCGACGTGGAGCGTGGGGCGAAGCTCACGCTCCGGACCGGCGCGGCGGGGCACCATTGATTGCCCGGTTGGGGTGAAAGTCGGGGCGCGATTGTGCCGATTTTAGTCGGGTTGTTTTGCGCGCCGCGCGGCCGATAAAAGCCGTCATCTAACCGACCCCGGATAGGATTCCCCTTCATGCCGTCACTCAAACGCATCCTCGTCACCGGCGGCGCGGGCTTTTTGGGCTCGCACATCTGCGAACGCATGGTGGACGAGGGCCACGACGTCATCTGCCTGGACAACCTCTTCACCAGCCAGAAGCAGAACATCACACACCTACTGACCCGGCCGAACTTCGAGTTCATCCGCCACGACGTCACGCGCGACATCTGGCTCGAGGTGGACGAGATCTACAACATGGCCTGTCCCGCCTCGCCGGTGCACTACCAGTACAACCCCATCAAGACCATGAAGGTCTCGGTCATGGGCGCGATCAACGTGCTGGGCATGGCCAAGCGCACCCGCGCGAAAGTCCTCCAGGCCTCGACGAGCGAGGTGTACGGCGACCCGGACGTCCACCCGCAGCCCGAGAGCTACCGCGGCAACGTCAACCCGATCGGCATCCGCGCCTGCTACGACGAGGGCAAGCGCGCCGCCGAGACGCTCTTCTTCGACTACCACCGCTCCAACGGCGTGAACATCCGCGTCGTCCGCATCTTCAACACCTACGGCCCGCGCATGCACCCCTTCGACGGCCGGGTCGTCTCCAACTTCATCATCCAGGCGCTCAAGGGCGAGGACATCACGCTCTACGGCGACGGCTCCCAGACGCGCTCCTTCTGCTACGTGGACGACCTGGTCGAGGGCATCATCCGCATGATGAACGGCCCGGACTCCTTCATCGGCCCGGTGAACATCGGCAACCCCGGCGAGTTCACCATCAAGCAGCTCGCCGAGCTGGTCATCAAGATGACCAAGTCCAAGAGCAAGCTCGTGAAGCTCCCGCTGCCCAAGGATGACCCGACGCAGCGCCAACCGGATATCACGCTGGCGAAGAAGCATTTGAAGTGGGAGCCGACGATCGCGCTGGAGCAGGGGCTGGTCAAGACGATCGATTATTTCAGCAAGCTCGACCTGCGGCAGTTCAGGAAGCCGACGGACCACACGGCGCACAAGTCGTCGAACCGGTAAGCCTCACGCGTCGCGTGCATCACCTCCGAACAATCGGCCCGTGAAATATGGAAGCATTCCGGATCATCCAGGTGGTGGTCACGCCGGTGGTGCTGATCTCGGCCAACGGGCTGATCTGCCTGGCGCTGTACAACCGGCTGGCGGCGGTGGTGACGCGGCTGCGGATATTCCACAAGGAGCGGTTCGACGTGAGCCGCCAGCTCTCGGCGATGCCGCTGGAGGAGCAGGCCGAGCACCACGCGCACCAGTTGCGGGTGCGGTCGGCGGTGCTGGAGGAGCAGGTGCGCGGCATCATGAGGCGGGCCGCGCTGCTGCGCAACGCGCTGATCTGCATGATGGCGGCCGTGGTGCTCCTGCTGGGGTGTTCGCTGACGCTGGGGATGGCGGACCTGGGGCCGGCGATGCAGGACGTGGCGCTGGGGCTGTTCATCGCGGGCGTGCTGGTGATGATGGCCGGCCCGGTGCTGGCGATCATCGAGCTGATGGGCGCGCTGGACCCGGTGACGGCGGAGGGCGAGGAGAGGGTCTGAGCCCGGACGAGCCGCGACCGTGAGGGAGCGGTCTTCTCCGGAAATCACACCGTCGCGGAACCACTCCCTCACGGTCGTGGCTCGTCCGGATTGCACCGCGATTCCCCGGGGTTTGCTATGCTACGCCTCCCATTTGCAAGGAGTCGGAGGCATGGCCAGCGGCAACAAGATGTTTGACCTGACCGGGAAAGTCGCGCTCGTGACGGGCGGGGCGAGCGGTCTGGGTCTGGGGATCGCCAAGGCGTTCGTGCAGAACGGGGCGAAGGTGCTCGTGGGTTCACGCACGATCGACAAGGTCGAGGGGGCGGTGAAGGAACTGCAGGCCCTGGGCGGCGACGAGAGCGCCGGCGGCGTGGCGCTGGACGTGACCAACGACGCCAGCGCCGAGCGCGCGGTGCGCAAGGCGATCGACCTCTACGGCCGGCTGGACATCCTGGTGAACTCCGCCGGCGTGATGCTCCGCAAGCCGACGTTCGAGCTTAAGGGCGAGGACTTCAACCGCGTGTACGACACGCACGTGACGGGGTCGCTCCGCTGTGCGCAGGCGGCGGGGCATATATTCCGCGAGCAGCACTCGGGGTGCATCATCAACCTGGCGTCGATCTCGACGTTCGTGGACCTGATCGAGGTGGCGGCATACGCGGCGGCGAAGAACGCGATCCTGGGGCTGACGCGCAGCCTCGCCAACGAATGGGCCAAGCACGGCATCCGCACCAACGCGATCGCACCGGGGTTCATCCCGACGGACCTGAACCGGAAGATGATCGAGAACACCGACCGCGGCCGGCGCATCCTGGAGCACACCCCGATGGGCCGGTTCGGCAAGGCGGAGGAGATCGCGGGCGGCGCGGTCTTCCTGGCGTCCCCGGCGGCGGGTTTCATTAATGGCCACACGCTGGTCATCGACGGCGGATATCTGGCGAGCGGCATCGGCGACTCCTTCGCGCCGTGGGCGACGCCGGAGAAGTGATCTGGTTTTGCCCGGTGGGGTGGGCGTCCCGCCCGCCTCTTCCTCTTTAGAATCCGGCCTGGGAAGGCCGGCGGCAGGCGGGACGCCTGCCCCACCAGATATCTACCCATGAACAACCTCATCGACATCCAGATCAACGGCTACGCGGGCATCGACTTCAACGGCGACCTGCTCAACGAGGCGCAGCTCAAGATCGTCGCGGACAAGCTCGTCGCCGGCGGGGTGCGGGCGATCCTCGTCACGCTCATCACCGACGACGTGGAGAAGATCGAGGCGCGGCTGCGGAACTTCGTGAAGCTGATCGACGCGGTGCCGGCGTGGCGGAAGCTGATGCCGGCGTTCCACATCGAGGGGCCCTGCCTCTCACCGGTGGACGGCTACCGTGGGGCGCACCCGCTGGAGAAGATCGCGCCGGCGGACCCGTCGATCTTCAAGCGGCTGATGGACGCCGCGCCCGGGCGCGTGGCGATGGTCACGCTCGCCCCGGAGGTGGACCCGGGGATGAAGACGCTGCGCTGGCTGGTGGAGAACGGCGTGGTCGTCGCGATCGGGCACACCAACGCGTCGATGGATCAACTGAAAGAGGCGGAGTCCGCCGGGGCGACGCTCTTCACGCACCTGGGCAACGGCTGCGCCCACCTGGTGGACCGGCACGACAACGTGATCAACCGGGCGCTCTCGCTGGAGAAGCTGAAGTATTCGCTCATCCCCGACGGGCACCACCTGCCGTGGTTCCTGATCAGGAACTGGATCAAGATCGCGGGGATTGAGCGGCTGGTGTTCACGACGGACTGCATCAGCGCGGCGGACGCGCCGCCGGGGCGGTACCGGATCGGGCCGTGGGACGTGGAGGTCGGTGCGAACAAGCGGGTGCAGCCGCCGGGCAAGAACCATTTGGCCGGCAGCGCACTGACGATGCGCGAGGCGTACGAGAACGGCGTGAAGCACTTGGGGCTGACCGCGGCGCAGGCACAGGCTTTGTGCGCGGACCAGCCCGGGGCGTTGATCCGTCGGTGGCTCAAGGGCTGATCAGCGCCAGCGGGCCGGTTCTGTGGCGGGCGCGGTCGTGGGCGGCGCCGGGTTCGTCGCGGGCACGGGGGGTTGGGTAGGCAGTTCGACCGCGTCGATATTTATCTGTGCTTGTTTGGCCAGTTCACTACCGGGGCTCACTTCTATGGCTTTCTTCCACGCGACGATCGCCTCGCCGCGTTTGCCATGCTCGTTCAACACGGTACCGAGCCGCACATAGATCAACGCGTCGTTGGGTCGGAGCGAGGCGGCCTGTCGGAATAGCTTGGCCGCCTCGTCAAACTGCTGGAGCATGGAGTAAGCCACGGCTAGGTTGACCATGCCGTCCACATAATGCGGGGCTATCTCGATCGCACGACGGAACTGCACGATTGCTTCGTCCATGCGGTTGAGCTGCGCGTAAAGGAACCCCAGATTGTTGTACACCATGTAGTTGTCGGGGTCGGTCTCCAGTGCGTTCAGACAAACGGCAATGGCGTCGATGGTCTGACCCAGGTTTGACAGGGCGATCACCTTGTTCAGATGGGCCTGTGAGCGGGTTTCCTTGAGCTTGATCGCCGCATCGGCCTCATTGAGGGCCTCGTAGTTCTTCCCCATCTGGCTGTAGACCAGCGAGAGGTGCGTATGGGGCGACGGGTTGCGGGGGTCTTTGTCACGGGCCTTGATGAACTCCGCCTCGGCGCGGCGCCACTGCTCCATCGACGCTTCCTGCTGGCCTTCGGCCGCGAGTTGATTGGCTCTGCCTTGATAGATGAAGCCCAAGTTCAGATAGGCAGCCATCGCCTGGCCGTTGCTATTGGCCGTGGCGCGCCAGAGGGTCTCGGCGTCGGTGTATGTCGCACTCTGCCAGAACGTCAGCACCCCCAGCACGATGATCACGCCGACGGCGGCGGCGTACCCGATCATCACCAGGCAGCCCTGTACGCGGCGGAGCAGCGAGCCCAGACCTCCGGCGAAGAGGCAGATGATGCCCAGGCCGCCGATGTATAGGGACTGGTCCGACACGAATGAATATCTATCCGGGAAAACGGTCACGAACCCGAGCACGGGCAGCAGGGTGCCGCCGAAGAACAGCACGGCGGTGAGTGGTCCGCGTCCGAACCGCTTTCGGAGCAGGACCAGGCCCGCCAGCAGGAGTACCGCGGCCGCCAGCGGAATCCAGTGCCGCCAGTGGTGCGCATCCGGCGCCCAGCGCGGATACACGAAGCTAAGGTTCGCGGGCCAGACGAGGGTCCAGGCATAGAACCACAACGCCTGAGCCGCGGCCATGAACCGCTGGACAATCGTCAGGTACAGCGTGCCGCCGGCCGACGGGGTGGCGTGGTTCCTTTCCACCACCACAACCGCCGCCGCCAGGCAAAGCCCGACCAGCAGCATCGGCACCGCGGGGAGCACGTCGCGGCCCAGTCCCAGGCGCCCGTGCCGCCACCAGACGAAAAGGAGGATCGCCGCAGGCAACGTGGCGGTGACGACGTTACACAACATCGCCGCGACGAAAAAGGCAAAGGCCATGAAATAGAAGAAGATCGAACCGCCGGATTCCTCAGCAGGCGCTCCGTCGGGAGCGGAACCGGCGGCGGGGATTTTTTTGGTGATCGCTTGCGCCGGCGGGACCGCGGGGCTGAACCGCAGGTAGCACGCCAGCGCCAGCATGTAGAACGACCCGGAAAGCACGTTGTTGAGCTCACTGATCCACGCGACGGACTCGACGCAGACCGGGTGCAGCGCGAAGACGCACGCCGCCAGCCAAGCGCCGGGGACCATCATCTGCGAGAGCACTACGCCGACCATTACGGCCACGAAAGCGTGCAGCACGACGTTGACGACGTGGTACCCCAGGGTCTTGTCGCCCCAGAGCTTGTGCTGCACCCAGAAGGCCGTCTCGGTCAGGGGGGTGTAGTTCTGATCGTCGCGGGGTTCCGTCCACAACCGCTTCAGGCCGTCGGCGCCCCGGTCGGCGGCGGTGGTGATGTGCGCATCGTCGTTCCAGAGCACCTCCCCCCACAGCGCGGGCCAGTAAGCGATCACAAGCACGCCGGAAAAGAGCAGCCACAGGAGCAGGATGTTGCGTAATTTCAAGTAGACCTCACGTGGGTCGATGTGCCGGGCGACATACCGGTTGATATTGGCCGAAAAAAGTCCGGCGCTGCGGGAACAGGGGCATCATAAGAGAATCGGCGGCGGCGTGCCGGGGCATGGCGTGATCCGTGTCAGCCCATACTGTTCACAGGGCGGCCGCCGACGGATGCTCCTTCAACCAGGCCTCCAGCTCATTCGCACGCCACTGCAGTACGCCCACGATCATGTACGCGTCCAGCGCCGGGTGCAGGAGCTTCTCGCTCTTCCAGACGTAGTCCAGCGCCTTGTCGAGCATGGCGCGGAAGCCCGGGTCGGCACGCAGGTACGACCCCATCGCCGGCAAAAGAAGGTCCATCAGCTTCACGTGCGCATCAAGGTACCGCCACGACCACTTCACCGCGCCGTGCGCCCGGCCCATGTTCCGCTTCACCAGCCCGCGCAGCTCCTCCACCCGCTCCGCCAGCCGCGGCAACTGCCGCAGCCCCTGCTCGATCCGCTTGCGGTCCGCGTCGGGGATGTACGTCGCCTCGAAGAACGGCAGCCAGAACTTCGACATCCCGTCCAGCGCCTCGGCCACCGCCCCGCCATCCTTCCCGAACGCGTCGGCGAAGGTCTCATCCACGATCTGCTGGAACGTCAGCTTCTTGTTCCAGAGCGTCCGCGCCATCACGTCCATCAGCAGGTTCGTCGGGAAGCTCATGCGCTGCACCTGGCAACTGTTCAGCCCGTGCAGACCGATCTTCGACAGGCCCTGGATGTCCTTGTGCAGCGTCCGCCCCATCGTGAACATGCTCGGGTCGTAGTAGCAGGCCCAGATCATGTGGTAGTCGAAGTCGAACCCGTCGCCCTTGTACTGTTCCTGCCAGTCGCGCAGGTATTTCAGGTTGACCGCGGCGCTCTTGGGCATCGCCAGCTTGTTACGGACGAAGGGCGTGGGCTTTTCATCCGTCGGGTCCGGGTCGGTGAACGAGCGCAGGTAGGTCCGCGTGATCGGGGCGAACATCAGCACGAAACGGTCGGGGTTCCTGATCGTCGTGCGTGTCGGCGCCCAGAGCGTATCGACGTAGATGAGGAACACGATGCGCGTCGCCAGCCCCGCGGCGGAGAGTTTTTCATCGAGCGAGTTAAGCATGTCCACGAAGTAGTCGCTGGGCCTGCCATCGAGGCTCTCGGGCCGCTCGTCGTGGTTGTTGGAGCCGTCGGCGAGCCAGAAGTGCAGCAGGTTCACGTCGGTGTGCTTGCCCGCGTAATCGACGATGGCGTCGGTGACCGCGTCGCGCACGGCGGGGTTGCCGTAGTTCAGGTTCGTGTTCACCGCCACGCCGCCCCAGAGCTCCTTCCTGCCGTTGACCTGGGCGAGCCACTCCACCTTGTCGGCGGGGACGATCGTGCTCTCCTCCTTGTCCCACCCCTGCTCGCCAGAGACCCCGATCGCCGCGCAGGTCCAGCCGTGGCCCATGCGCTCGAAGTTCATCCCGCGCAGGCGGAGCGACTCCTCGATCTTCTCGGCGGTCTTCGCCAGCATCGCCGGCGTCAGTTTTTCAGGCTTGAGGTAGGGCGAGCCTTTGTGGTCGTACCAGCGCTTGAAGAAAACCGAGCCGTAGTGGAACTGGATGAAGTAGCCGTTCATCGCGTGCTTGGCCTGCCAGTCGATCAGGTCCAGCACATGCTGCTCGGAGCACGCCCCCTCGATGCAGATCGTCCGGTACTTGTACGACGCCTTCTCATCGACATTAAGCCCGCGCACAATCGGCCCTCGCACCTTGGGCGTCACCACGCCGCGCACGCCCGGTCGGAGCCAGCGGAACCCCAGTTCATGCAGGTAGCGATAGACCGCGAACAGCACCGAGCGCGGGTTCGAGCCCGTGAGCACATAGCCGCCACCCGCCGGCTTGATGCGGACCCAGTCGTTGTCGGCCGTCACGTCGCGTGGCCGGGCAACGCCGACGTCCTCGCAAACGCCCAGGCGGAACGTCGCCGCGGCGGCGTCGCGCGTGGCGGGCAGGGCCTTTCCCGTGGCCATGCGCAGGTGCCGTGACAACTCACGGGCAGCGAAACGGACGGTGGGGTCGTCGGAGGCGATATGGAGAGTGGTTTTCATGGCGGGGAGATTGTAATGGCATTTCCCTCTCCCCCCGGGAGAGGGTGGCGAGTCCGCGAGCCGGGTGAGGGGACCTCCGGCCGAAAAGGTCATACGTGATCGCACGAGCCACGCGGCTGATGATCCCCTCACCCGTCGGCGAAGACGCCGACCCCCTCTCCCGGAGGGTAAGAATATACTTGACTAATCAGGCCCCGTGCCGTATAGTTCAGGCATGGAAACGAACCTTACCTCCCCGACCACGCTTCTCCAAGCCATCCGCACGTTCGCCGATCAGGACGTGGCGATTGAGTTTGTCGCAAAGCTCCGCTGGCCGAACGGCGTTGAGTGCCCGACATGCGGCCGCAAGGATGTCCGCTACCTTGAAAACCAGCGCCGGTGGCAGTGCAAGTCTGTCCACGCCAAGCGGCAATTCTCCGTCAAGGTCGGGACGATCTTCGAGGACAGCCCGCTCGGTCTGGACAAGTGGCTCCCGGCCGTGTGGCTCATCACCAACGCGAAGAACGGCATTTCCTCTTACGAGATTCACCGCGCCCTCGGCGTCACCCAAAAGACGGCGTGGTTTATGCTGCACCGAATCCGCCTTGCGATGAAGACCGGCAGCTTCGAGAAGAAGATGGGCGGCGGCGGCAAAATCGTCGAGGCTGACGAAACCTTCGTCGGCGGCAAAGCCCGGAACATGCACAAGGCCGTCCGTGACCGCAGGATCGGCACGGGTACGGGTGCGTTCGGCAAGACCGTCGTGGCGGGCCTTCTGGAACGGAACACGGCAGATGGGCACAGCACCGTCCGCACGGCCGTCATTCCGGCCGTGCGCCAAGACACGCTTCACCCGCTGGTTCGCGGCAACGTCGAGACCGGCTCGGAGCTTCACACCGACGCGCTCCATGCGTACAAGGCGCTGGGCGGTGACTTCATCCACCGGTTCGTCGATCACGCCGAGTGCTACGTCAAGGACAACGTCCATACGAACGGCTTGGAAAACTTCTGGTCTTTGCTCAAGCGGTCGATCAATGGGACGTATGTTGCGGTTGAGCCGTTCCACTTGCTGAAATATGTCGATGAACAAGCGTTCCGGTTCAACAACCGAAAGACGACTGACGGCAACCGGTTTGTGAAGGTCATGGGTGACGTGGCGGGCAGGCGGATGACGTACAAGGCGCTCATCGGCGCATCGGAGGTTCCCCCCTCCGGGCTCGGCAACTGAGAGGTAAAAGAAAGATGCAGGGAAGGGCACGACGCTCGGATTAGGAGCGTGTGATCCCGTCGAAGTTCTTCCAAACTAAATCAAGAACCCGCTGTCCAAATTCTGTTGCGACGGTTCCGGTGCCGTCACACGCCGAACAAGACAAAGATCGCTCGCCGATGCGAACCTCGCCGACGCCATCACATTCAGAGCACGCTTGCTCAAGCTCTGGAGTTTGAATTGTGGTGTTCTCGCCCATATCTATATTTTAACATCGTCAGGTCGAGAAAGTCTAGCGTCCACTGCGAGAATAACGGCAAGGCCAATGTCGATCGCAACCGTATTGAACCGTCCAGACAGATGCCCGTTGACGGGAAGCGGGGTTGCCTTTGGGGTGTCGGCAAGCATCGAATATACAGAGGATTTTTTTAACTTCCTGATGTGTCGTTCAAACATTTGATCCACGATTCCCGCTTGATGAGCGAGCAGATTTCGTACAACCTCCATCATTTGCAAGTCGGCGCATAATTCCGTATCCCCGATCAGGAGGTTGGCGATGTCCGATCCGAACGCGGATTCGTATGCCTTTGCGATATTTCTGAGGCAGGCAAAATCTACCTTTTTGCGATCTACAAATAGATCACCCATGCGATCTCTTAGATCGAATCCGTAATCCGACAGGCACTGGATTGGGATTGTTTTTTCCTGTGACTTGTCAGCATCTTGGCCCTGCTCGGGCTTCAATCCACCCGATTTCTCTTGCGCCTTCCATACACCTTTCGCAAGAGATTTCGGACCGTGGTTGACAGCCTTTACCCAAAGATCAGCAAGCATCGCTTCTAATGCAGTCCAAGCCCCTTGAATCTGCGCCTGAAGAATGGCTTCGATGCCGAGAAACGCACTTTCCCCACCATGTCTTTTCACTAGATCGACGGCATGGCATGCGTCCAACAATGTCATTCGTCTTTTGTTTTTTTCGTCTTTATCTAACTCTCCTAATTCTTGTCGTCTTTTGGCTACCGCGGCATCGCTAGGGGCGCTGGATAGTGGCGAATCCCAGTGGCCGTGAACCTCAAAAACCGCCCTCGTAAAACTGAGCTGTAGGGCGCAGTAATAAGCTATAAGGCTGGGGGGAAACGAGGCCAAAGAATGAACCCGCGACATGTTGAGGGTAAATGTTTTAGCGACACCTTGGAGCGGTGCAAATTTGATCTTCTCCGACAGCTTCAAGTAGGTATTAGGAATCAAAGCAACTGCTGCGAGATAGTCCATGCTGAATTGATGGGTTTGCTCATCCAAGCTGCGCGTCTCCTGGTCGTTTTGGAATTAAGGACGTGATGGATCGCAACGTCATTAGACCGCGCTGGATTTTGCGGGGCAAACGTCCCCCCGATTGTTTACCGGTGGCTCGACGGATAGGATGCCTCCATGCCCACAGCCAATCGCCCCCGTCGTGCCCCGATGATCCCCGCGCTATCCCCGAAGCGCAGCTTCACCGACGTGGTAGCGGCCCTCCTCGCCGTACCCCATGGCGCGGTTGCCGCCAAGCCGAAGCCGAAGAAACGCAAGCGGTCGTAATCGGCCGTCCCCGATCGCTCCCTCTCATTTTGCCGCTTGATTAGCCAACTATATTCTTACCCTCCCGGAGGGAGAGGGGGATGCAACACCCCGTTCGACCCGCGCGGATATCAGCGGTAGAATGGTAGGTTCCCCATAGGTGCCCTCATGCTCCGAAAGATGCTCCGAGCCAAGATCCACCGCGCGGTCGTGACGCAGTGCGACCCGGACTACGTCGGGTCGATCACCATCGATGCGGACCTGCTCCGCGCGGTGGACATCCGCCCAAACGAGGCTGTGCACGTCGCCGACATCGACAACGCGGAGCGGTTCGAGACTTACGTCATCCGGGGCGAGCCGGGCTCGGGGATCATCGGCGTCAACGGCGCCGCCGCCAGCCTCGTCAAGCCGGGCCACCGCCTGATCATCATGTGCTACGGCTTCATGCAGGAGCGCGAGCTGGACGCCCACGAGTCGCGCATCGTCGTCGCCGGCGCGGGCAACAAGATCGAGCGCGAGCTGCGCTACCCGAGCCTGATCGACGAGCTCGAACCGACGCGGTGACTCGGACGCCTCCAAAGCCCAGGCATGGCATGCCCGGGCTTTCCGCGATCAACGAAGCCTCCCCTCTCCGTTAGAATCCACCCGTGGCTAAATCCGTCCGTGTCAGCCTCGCGAACAAGTGCCTCCTGCTGTTCGGGGCCGCGGTGGTGCTGATCCTCTCCTCCGCCCTGGCGGTGGTGTGGGTGCGCATGCAGGTCCTGGTCACCGAGGGCCAGGAGGAGACCGCCCGCAAGCTGGCCAACGCCTGGCTCTCCGACATGATCCAGCTCGGCGGGGCGCTCACGCCCGTGGAGGAGCTGCACGGCAACTCCATGTCCAAGCAGAACAACCTCTCGATGACGCTCATCGAGAAGGACGAGTTCGAGATCGCCGAACGCCGCGAGCCCTTCCTTGCCGACGCGATCGAGCAGTTCACCTCCCGCAACGACAGGCCCGACGACTACTCCCGCCTTGAAAGCCGCACCGGCGGCGCGGGGCTTTACTGGTACGCCCGCGCCATCCGCAAGTCGGACCTCTCACGCATCCGCGGCGGCGCGGCCGGCGGGTTCCTCCCCACCCTCGACACACCCTCCCTGGCGGACCCGCTCGAAATGGTCCTGGTCATCCGCCTCCGCTCCGACCGCGTGGCGCAGCAGCTCACCCTCAACCGCATCTACATCATCGCCGCCGGCCTGCTCGCCGGGTTCCTGGCGATCGGCGTCTTCTGGTTCATCACCACACGACTCATCCTCTCGCCCGTCCGCGTCCTCCGCGACACCGCCGAGAAGGTCTCCGAGGGCGACATCAACATCCGCGCCGACGTCAACACCGGCGACGAGTTCGAGCAGCTCTCCCACATGTTCAACCACATGCTCGAAACCCTCCAGAGCAACCAGGACCAGCTCCGGGGCATCAACAAGAGCCTGGACCTCAAGCTCGGCGAGCTGGCGGAGACCAACGTCGCCCTCTACGAGGCCAACAAGATCAAGGGGGAGTTCCTCGCCAACGTCTCGCACGAGCTGCGCACCCCGCTCAACTCCGTGATCGGTTTCGCGGAGATCCTCGAGGAGACGCTCAAGGACCGCACCGGCCCGGTGGACGAGAAGCGCAAGCGCTACATCGCCAACATCGTCACCTCCAGCCGACGGCTGCTCGACCTGATCAACGACCTGCTGGACCTGGCCAAGATCGACGCCGGCCGCATGGACCTGGTGGTCAACCCCATGAACGTCGCCGACACCGCCGAGGGGCTGATCAACCTCATCCGTCCACAGGCCGAGAAAAGCAAGATCGAGCTGCGCCTCAGGGTCGATCCCAACATCCCGCTCGTGCAGACCGACGCGGGCAAGTTCCAGCAGATCATCTTCAACTTCCTCTCCAACGCCGTGAAGTTCACGCCCCCCGGCGGCACCGTCACGCTCACGGGCAGCGTCACGCCCGCCAACGCGCAGACCAACACCCCGGCGCGGCTGCGCGTCGGCGTCGCCGACACCGGCCCGGGCATCGCCAAGGCGGATCACGAGCGCATCTTCGACAAGTTCACCCAGCTCGACTCCACCGTCACCAAGGAGCACGCGGGCACCGGCCTGGGGCTGACCATCAGCCGCGAGCTGGCGAGCCTGCTGCAGGGGCGGATCGAACTGGAAAGCGACACCGGCCGCGGCGCGACGTTCACGCTGGTGATCCCGCTCGTGCTTGAGGCGCGCACGACGCCGCTCATGCCGAACCCGGCACAGGCGCAGACGATGCGGTCGTGATAAATTTTGATTGTGCTGATGCCGTTTAGCGCCGCCCCCAAACGGGGCGGGCTTCTGTGTCCGGCCCCTCTCCCTCGGGAGAGGGTGGCGGCGTCTTCGCCGACGGGTGAGGGGACCTACGGCCGGAAGGGTCGTGCACAATCACATCGACCACGCTGCCGGTGATCCCCTCACCCCTGCCCTCTCCCGGAGGGAGAGGGGGTAAATCGCTCAGTTCTTCGCCAGTTCCGTCTCGATCGCTTTGACGACTTCCGGTGCGTCCGGCGCGGTCTTGGGGCTGAACCGCGCGACGACCTCGCCCTTGCGGTTGAGGAGGAACTTCTCGAAGTTCCAGGTAATGTCGCCGCCCTTCTTACCGATGGCGTCCTGCTCGGTGAGGTACTTGTAGAGTGGGTGCTTGTCCTCGCCCTTGACGGAGATCTTGGAGAACATGTCGAACTTCACGCCGTAGTTGGTCGTGCAGAACGTCTTGATCTCCGCCTCGCTGCCGGGCTCCTGGGCGCCGAAGTTGTTGGCGGGGAAGCCCAGGACCTTGAGGCCCTTGGCGCCGAACTTTTCGTTGAGCCCCTCGAGGCCCTTGTACTGCGGGGTCAGGCCGCACTTGCTGGCGACGTTGACCATGAGGACGACCTTGCCCTGGTAGTCGGCGAGGTTGACGGGCTTGCCTTCGATGTTCTTGACGGTGAAGTTGAGTGCTGGGGGCACGGTGTGTTTCTCCTGAGAAGGGGTTTGGGCGGGTTGAGTCTGGGCTGCCTTGTCCTGCGGAGCTTCGCAACAGCCACATTCGGGCTCGGCGGTATCGGTCTTGGCGGGCTGCGTGGCGGGCGCGTCGGCGAAGAGTACGCCCGTCGAAAACCCAAGGGTGATCGCGAGTGATGCGGCGGCTATGGTGAATTGTTTTTGCATGGTTCGCTCGCGTAGTGGTTTATCCGTGCGGCTCGTCGGAGTTGGGGGTCTGAGGCGGCGGCACGGGCGGGGCGATGTCCTGCGGGGGCGTTTGCCCGGGGGTCTGACCCGGCTGGTTCTGCCGCGCCACGAGCCTGCGCTGGTATTCGTTGAAGGTGTGGACCATGGATTCCAGCACGCGGGGGATGTGCGGGGCGGAGAGGAAGACGCGCGACGAGACCGCTGAGCGCGGGAAGAAGCCGGTGATGAAGTCGAAACAGAACTCGGCGGGCGTGTGGCCGATCATGACGGCGTTGGCGTAGGAGCCCGAGAGCACGTCGTCGGGGATCTTCAGGTCGTCGTAAACCTCCTGGATGCTCGGCCTCCGCTCGTTGTCGGGCTTGGGGAGTTGGGGGATGGGGCCGAACTTCTCGGTGAACTTGTTCGCGTTGTCCCGCAGCGCGCCGATCATCTGCGGCATGACGGCCGGGGGCACGATGATGCGCGCGGCGACCTGGTAGGGCCGGGACATGCGGCAGAGGAAGTCGAGGACGAACTCGGTCGGGTTGGTGAGGATGATCAGGCCGGTGCTGAACACGCCGCGCACGACGTTGTCGGGCACGCGGGCGCTGAGCGGCTGGTGCCGGAACTCGCCGCTGATGTAGCCCGAGTCGAACCCGCCCTTGGGATCGGAACCGAGGGGCATGGATGGATCGCCGGGGTTGGTCATGGTGGGGTGAACCCGAGGAAGAGACATCGTACCACCATCTGGTGGGGCGGGCGTCCCGCCACGTCTTAGATGTGCCCCTCAAGCACGTAGCGCAGCTCGAGCATCGCCGCGACGTCGCGCTCCTCGCCCTGCTGCTCGAAGACGCCCTGGAGGTTGCCGAGCATCCTCGCCAGCCACTGCCGGTGCGTGGCGACGGGGAGGAACGACTCATCCATCTTCATCTCGCCGGTGACGCGCCGGATGCGCTCGAACGCCTCGTCGCGGGAGAGCGACTCGCCCGAGTAGAACGGGTCGATGATCATCCGCTCGTCTTCAAGGTCCACGGCGGCGAGGAAATGGCCCGGGGCGTTGAGGCCGTGAACCTTCAGACCAACCTGCTCGGCGACGCACTTGTAGATCAGCGTCAGCGTGATGGGCAGGCCGCGACGGGATTCGAGCACGGCGGGGATGTAGCTGTTGAACGGGTTGTGGTAGTCCTGTGAGTTCCCGGCGAACTGCTCCTCCTCGAAGAGCACGTCGTGCAGGTGCGCCACCAGCGCCTGGGGCTGGTTCCCGCGCACCCGGGTGCGCACGCGGTCGGCGAGCCGCGCGACCTTCGTTTCCACCACGGGCGGGTCGATGCCGTCCATCTGGTGCATCGACAGGCCGATCGCCGCGCGGAGCAGGCCCCTGGCCGTGTTCACGACCGGCATCTGCGCGGCGAAGTAGGCGTGCGCGTCGGCCTTGCAGTGCTTGGGTTCGGGGATCGACATTCCCGCTCCAGCCGGCTTAATAACCCGCGGCGATTCTACCGGACCTTGCCCCGTGTGTTGCCCCGTGCGAGGCCGGTGACGATACGGAATTCCTCCTCCGTCACGGGCTGGATCGAGAGCCGCTGCCCGCGCCGCAGCACCTGCATCCCCTCCAGCCCCGGGGTCGTCCGCAGCGTCTCCAGCGCGACGACCTTGGCAAACTTCTCGACGAACTCGAAATCCACCGCCAGCCAGATCGGGTCCTGCTTGGTGGATTTGGGGTCGTGGTGGTCGTCCTTGGGGTCCAGCGCCGTCGGATCGGGCCGGGCCGCGCCGCACACCCGCGCGACGCCCACGACGCCCGTCGGTTCGGCGCTGGAGTGGTAAAACAGCGCCGTGTCGCCGACCTTCATGCCGTCACGCATGAAGTTCCTCGCCTGGTAGTTCCTCACGCCCGTCCATGCGGTGCGCTTGTCGCGCTTCAGGTCGTCGATTGAGTAGCTCGTGGGCTCGGTTTTGATCAACCAGTGTTGCTGGGGCATCGGGCTGCTCCGCGCGGGGCCTTGCCGCGCGCTCCGGGGTATCATGTCGCTCCAACGGCGGCGGCGCGGCACCGGGGAGATTACCACACCCCACTCTGCCGGTCGTCCGCGGTCAACAGGGCGGCGGTATTCATGTCTATTCTCTCGACCCTCTCAATCCACCCATCGCCCCCGGCGGTGAGCCTTTTCTTCTGCATCGACGAGGCGCAGGTCCTCGTGGCGATGGCGCTGATGGGCGTCACCTGCGGGCTGATCGCGCGCTGGGGGCCCCAGCGGCAGACGCTCATCCGCTGGGTCGTCCCGGCATTCCTGATGACGACGCTCGTCGCGGCGATGCTGATCGTCAGCGCGCTCGACCCCCTGTCACGCCGCCTCATCGGCCAGCAGCCCGCCTCGGCGCTGCACATCACGGTGCCCGCCTTCCTGCACCTGGCGGCCATGCTCATGGTCTTCGTTCCGCTGCTGGCGCTCTGCTGCACGATGGCCGACGGGTTCAAGCTCTACGGCAAGCGCGACACGCTCGCCACGCAGTTGCCACGCATGCTCCTGCCGGTGGCGGGGTGCGTCCTGCTCGGCTGGCTGGGGATGACGCTGGGCGACCTGAAGGGCCCCGTGAGGGCGTCGGTCGATCGCGCCTCGGGCGTGCTCATCTCCTGGCCGTGGATCGCGCTGATGCTGTTGACCGCGCTGCACACGGCCTGGCTGATGCGCGCGATGGCGAACCGGGGGCTGTCGCGCGTGGCGAGCCTGCTCATCCTCATCATGCCGACGATCGTGGTCGTGCTTCTGGGTTACGCGCTCTTTGTCCGCGCCGCGGGGGACGGCGAGCAGCGCGGCCAGCCCGCGGCGCACGAGCTGCTCGGGGCGACCCCGGGGGAGATCATGCCCCAGGGTGTGGTGCTGCTGCGTTGGACGCTCTCGTACATCGCCGCCGTCACCGCGATGGCGGTGGGCGGCGTGGTCGGCCTGCGCACGGCCCCCAGGCCATCGTCCACCCGCATCTCCCGCATCGTCATCGAGCAGTCGGAGTGGAACGCCCCCACGCCGGCCACGCCCCCCGCGGCGCAAGCCGACCCGGCGCAGGGGGAGGGAACACCGGCCGGCCAGGACGCCGTGCAGGCCGCGCTCCTGTCTTCGCCGCGCCACCGCCGTGCCACGCCGACGGTCGATCCGACGCGCGTCCCGCTCTACATGCGGCCGGGGTTCCACGTCGTCCTCTGGCACGCCCTGGCGGCGTGGATACTGCTCTACCCCTTCAATTTCCGTGACACGGCGCACGGCGCCTTCCTCGCCGATCCGATGCACGGCGTGCCGAACTTCGCCGGCAACATCCTGCTCTTCCTGCCCTGCGGCGTCGTGGCGGGGTGGTGGATGCGGGAACGCCGACGCAGCGTCAGCGTCGTGATGCTCTTCGCCCTGGCCCTGGGCGCGGCGGTGAGCCTCTTGGGCGAGGGACTCCAGCTCTGGCTTCCCGAGCGGCTTAGCTCGTCATTCGACCTGGTCGCCAACGCGGCGGGCTCCGCCATCGGCGCGGCCTTAGCGTGGCGCGGGTGCGAGCGGTGGGAGCGCAAACGCAGGCGGCTGGTGGCGTGGCTGGACGTGCGCACCGCCTCACGCCACGCGGGCTGGGCCATCATCGCCGTCACGGCGCTCTGGCTGGCGCCCTTCGACTTCTCCCCCGAGTTGTCCGACCTGCGCCGGGGCTGGGAGCGCGCCCTCAACGCCGGCGCCCCGCTGCATGAGACGATCCATTGGATGCAGAACGGCGGGGCCTTCCAGGGTGTTGAGCACGAGTGGGTCTGGCAGGTGTTGCCGTCGGTGGCGATCTTCACGCTCCTGGCGGTCATGCTCGGCCGCGCGATCCGCGGCAGCTTCGAGCGCCGCGGCGACTGGACGTCCCCGGTCTTCTTCATCCTGATGCTCGGCGGGACGATGGCGGCGGTGCTGGAACTGCTCCAGTGGCTCGTGCTCAGCCGGACGATGGACGCGACGGGCCTTGTGTCGAGCCTGACGGGTGTGGTGCTCGGCGCCTTGATCGATCTGCTGATGGGGCCGGTCTATCCGCACGGCTGGTCGCCCTCGCAGGGATATCCGGGGGCGCCGGCAGAACCCACGGAACACCCCCCCGCACCCTCTCGCGCTGACCTTTCCCACACGTCAGAGCCGCAACCGGCAGAAATACCCGAACGGCCCGCGCAAGAAGAGCCCCCACGCCGCGAGCTGCACGGCGAACCTGCACCCGTAAAAAAAAAAGAACCCCCTCTGACCGGATCGGGTGACACAACCCAAACGGCGGGTGGCGAGGCCCCCGCGCCCGCGTGGTCGTGGGTGCCGACGCGCTGGGGGGTGGCGGGCTGCGTGCTGCTGGCGGTGCTCGGGAGCGTGGCCGTGCGGCTGCCGGGCGTGCCGTACAACTGGCCCAAGCTGGTGCGCGGCCCGATGGGCGGCGCGTTCGCCATGCTGGGGATCACGCTGTCGCTGCTCGTGCTCGGCGGTGCTCCGGCGGCGGCGGCGCGGTGGATGCGATGGAGCGGAGCCGGCGCACGCTGGTGGGGCGCTTGGATCACCGGCACGGCGGCGGGCGCGGCGATCATCCTCATCGCCACCACGCCGGACGTGATGGTCGCCAAGATCACCGGCGCGCCGGTCTGGGGGTTGGCGTACTACCTCGAATCATTCCTGCGACTGACGGGCCTGCTTCTGGGCCCGGTGGCGGCGCTGACGGCGGCCACCACGCTCTGGGACCGCGCCGTCACCGGCGGGGATGAAGACGGCCGCCGCCCTTTTGGCCTGGCGCTCTGGACGATCGCCGCGGCACTGGCCTGCCGGACCGTCGTGGTGACGTGGGCCTGCACCGACAACATCACCGAACTGCTCGCCGGCGGCGGCGACCCGGCGAACGGGCTGACGGTCGCATGGCCGGGGGAAATGTGGCTCGCGCTCACGATCGCGCTGCTGACGGCCAACGCGACGCTCGTGGCCGTGCTGGCGGCGCGGCGGCGCATCGGCCCGGTGATCGCCGTTGCCGTAGCGACCCTGCCCGCAGCCGTCGTCGGGTTCCTGATGTTCAACCTCGGCACGGTGCACTCCTTCCACAAATACGACGTGACGTTCTCGGCCGCGCAGTTTCTCCTGGGGGCAAACCGATCCGCCCGGCTGAGCGACGCGTCACTGCTCGCGCGGTGGTGCGTGCTGTACTACGGCGTGGTCACGGTGCTGGCCTTCGCCGGCACGCTGGGGTATCGCTCGATCCGCGGCGACACAAGGCGCGAGGGCGCGGCGGAAACAACCACGGGCACAGCGGGGTTGGTCGTGTTGGCGGTGGTGTTCAGCGGCCTGCTCATCTACGGCTCGCTCGTGCCGCTGGCGCTGCGGCCCATGCCGCTCGCCTCGGCGGTCGAAAAATTCAACACCATCATGCAATTCAGCCGGATCGGGGCGAGCGACCGTTACGACTGGGTGACCAACGCGCTCCTCTTCGGCGCGGCGGCGTTTCTCTGGATGGCGGCGCTGGCCGGTGAGCGGTGGAGCGCGGCCGGGCTGCTGCTGGCCGGCGCGGCGGCGTGGACCGGCGTGGTCGTCATGGGCACGCTGCTGGAGTTCATGCAGCTCTTCACCGCCGACCGCATCACCAGCCCCGGTGACGTGGCGGCGCAGGCGGTCGGCGCGGCGGCTGCGATCGGGCTTTTCGCCCTGTTCGGCCGGTCGTGGACCGCCCCGCTGCGGCGGCTCATCGCACACCAGGCGCGCGACCCGTTGAGCGACGTGCTCCTGCTCTATCTGGCCGGTTACGTGCTCTACGCCGTCATGCCGCTCGACCTGGCCGTGAGCGCGACGGAGCTGCGCTCCAAATGGGACGGCGGGCTGATCGTGCTGCGCCCGTTTGGTTTTCAGTGGAAATCTGCGGGCGAGGCGGCGTGGGTGCTGGGCGGCGACGTGCTGCTGGCCATCCCGGTCGGCGCGCTGCTGGGGCGCTGGTTCCGCGTCGCGACGGGACGCCCGCTGCTGATCGGTCTGGCGATCCTGGCCGGGATCGAGCTGTCGCATCTGCCGCCGATGTCGCGCGTGGTGGACGTGACGCACATCCTCATGGGCATGATCGGCGTGGCGCTGGGCGTGGCAGCGGCGAGGAAACGCAAAGAATGGTGGCTCGGCCGGCCGACGGGCTGGTACCGCGCGGCGGCGGCGGTGTACGCCCTGGCGCTATGGGTCGGCTACACAGCACCGTGGAACTTCAGCGCGTCGGCCTACTCGGCGGGCAACATCCGCGACCACCTGCTGGTCATCCCCTTCACTGGGCTACACGCCGGCTCCTCGTGGGTGGCACTGGACCAGATTCTCCGCAAGACACTGCTCGGGCTGCCGCTGGGTCTTTTGATCGCGCAGGCCGACCACAACGCCGGCCGGCGCCGCCGCCTCCAGCCGATCGGCCTCGCGGCCTGCGCCTGCTGGATGTTGCTCATCGAATCCGCCCAGCTCGGCATCGCCGACCGCGTCGCTGATTCCACCGACGCCTTCCTGGGCACGCTCGGCGTGGCTGGCGGGATGCTCGTGGCGCGGCTGGTCAACGACACCGACGCGGCCCGCGACGCCGCGTGAGCGGGCCCTCCTTACAATGCCCGCATGACCGCACCCCGCAAGCCCGCCGACAGGCACCCGAAAAAGCCCCACGCCGCCACCACCGACTGGTCCGCCGTCGCGGCGTGGTACGACAACCTCGTGGGCGAGGAGGGCAGCGAGTACCAGCGCGAGGTCGTGCTGCCGGGCGTGCTGCGGCTGCTGGCCTGCCGTGCGGGGGAGCGCGTGCTGGACGTCGCCTGCGGGCAGGGCGTGCTCTGCCGGCTGCTGCACGCGGCGGGGGTGAAGGTCACAGGCGTGGACGCGGCCGAGCCGTTGATCAAGCTGGCCCGCGAGCGCAGCGACAAGGCGGTGCGATATTCCGTCGGCGATGCGCGATCGCTCGGTGCCCTGCCCGCCCTGACGCCCGGTTTCGATGCCGCCGCCTGCGTGCTGGCGATCCAGAACATCGACCCGATGAAGCCGGTCTTCGAGGGCGTGGCGAAACTCCTACGGCCCGGAGGGCGGTTCGTGATGGCGATGATGCACCCCTGCTTCCGCGGGCCCAAGCAGACGCACTGGGGCTGGGACGAGAGCAAGGGTGTGCAGTACCGCCGCGTGGACCGCTACCTGCTGCCGCGCCGCGAGCCGATCGTCACCCACCCGGGCAAGGACCCGACGGGCTACACCTGGACGTTCCACCGCCCGGTGCAGTCGTACGCGGCCGCGCTGGGTGAGTCGGGCCTGCTCATCGACCGCATCGAGGAGTGGACGAGCCACAAGGTAAGCACAAGCGGCCCGCGCGCCGGGGCGGAGAACCGGACGCGGAAAGAGATACCGATGTTCATGGCGATACGGGCGGTGAAGGCGAGTTTGGACGAGCCGCGACCGTAAGGGAGCGGTTCTGTGACGACCGTAGTTGCCGGAAAGGCCGCTCCCTTACGGTCGCGGCTCGTCCAGAGCTGGTCGCAGATTGCTGGAGAACCTCACGCCCGCAGGCGTTCGGCCATGCGTTCGAAATAGCGTAGCGCGTTGAGTTCACGCCGGATGTCGCGCAGCGCGGCGGCGCGGGTTTCACCGCCCTGCCCCCCCGCTTTGATGAACAGTTCCCCTACCGCTTTGAGCCTTGCGCCGCGCTCTGCCTCCACCCAGCGCGTCAGCTCATCGACCGCCGCGTGGTCCCCCTCCGCCAGCACCTCGTCCATGCGCTCGCGGACCTCCATCACCTCAAGCAGGAAGCCCTCCGGGAGCTCCTTGTCGTCACCGATGGCGGGGCCGCCCATCACGGCCAGCAGGGCGTTGGCACGCGACTCGGGGTCGCGCAGGGCGCGGTAGGCCTCGTTCACAACCGCCGACCGCTCGGCGGCGTCCGCCTGGTCCAGTGCGTCGGTGTAGCGATCCGGGTGGTGATCGGAGGAGAGGCGGATGAACCGCTTGTGCAGATCGGCCTCGTCGAGGTCGAACCGCGCAGGGAGGCCGAGGGTTTCAAAGGGATTGCCCACCGGGACATGGTATCGTGGCGTGGCGCCACGAGGCCGGACACATCACGCCACTGGATTCACCCCATGAACACGCTCACCGTCATCGCCGACGACCAGAACCTCTGCGGCGAGGGCCCGCTCTGGGACCCCGCCGGCCAACGGCTGATCTGGAACGACATGACCCGCACGCTGCTCTACGACTACACCCCGGCGACGCGCGAGAAGCGTGTCATCGGGCGCGACCTCATGATCGCCGCCGCCGCGCTGAACAAGGGCGGCACGCTCGTCGTTGCCGGGGCTACGGGGCTTTATGTGTGGAAGGGCGACAAGGAGCACTCGCTCATCGCCGACAAGCACGGGGGAGAGACGCTCTACTTCAACGACATCCTCGCCGACCCGCGCGGGCGTGTTTACGCGGGCACCGTCTATTGGGGCGCCAAGGGGATGGAGAAAACCGGCAAGCTCTACCTCTTCGAGCCCGACGGCTCGGCGCGCGTGCTCGACGAGGGTATCGAACTGGCGAACGGCCTGGGGCTGTCGCCGGACAACCGCACGCTCTACTTCACCGACTCCGCCGCGCGGCGCGTCTACGCCTACCGCGTTGACCAAAAAACCGGCACGCTCTCCGACAAACGGGTCTTCGTGCAGGTCCCGCGCGGCGAGGGGCTGCCCGACGGCCTGACCGTAGATGCACAGGGGTATGTATGGTCCGCGCAGTGGTGGGGCTCGCAGGTTGTGCGCTACAGCCCGGAAGGGAAAGTCGATCGCCGCATCGAGATGCCGGTGCGGCAGGTATCGAGCGTGGCCTTCGGCGGGAAGGAGTACGCGGACCTCTATATCACCAGCGCGGCGGAGAATTTCGAGAGCGAGTTGGCCCCGCCGGGGTATGACTACAAGGCGACCAATATCGGCGGCGCGCTCTACCACACGGTGCCGGGGGTGAAGGGGAAAGCGGAGTTTGTCGCGGGGTTTGGGAAGTAAGAAGAGGGAACGATAAGCCGCGAGCGGCCGGCCGCTCGCGGCTTTGCGATCTTCCTTTTTTTGATCACCCCACCGACGCGAGCATTTCCCCGACCTGCTTCCGCGTCGTGGCCGTCACCGACTTGCCCGCGAGCATCTCGGCCAGCTCCTCGATCCGCGCGTCCCCCTCCAGGAGCGTCACCGTGGTGCGCGTCTGCTTCTCCTTGCCTTTGCCCTCGACGCTCTTGGCGATGCGCAGGTGGCGATCGGCGTAGGCGGCGATCTGCGGCAGGTGGGTGATGCAGATGACCTGCTGGCCCGGCGCGGGGGACGCGGCGGTTTTCGTGGATGCACCCCCGTTGGATCGCTTGCCCTTCGTGCCGGTTTTTTCGCCCTGCGCCGGCGTGGAGGCGAGGCGTCGCAGCTTGTCGCCGATGACGGTGCCCATCCGGCCGCCGATGTTGGCGTCGATCTCGTCGAAGACCAGCACGCTGATGCGGTCGCTCTGGGCGAGGATGGATTTGAGGGCGAGCATGATGCGGGACATCTCACCGCCCGAGGCGATCTTGCGGAGCGGCCGCGCGGGCTGGCCGGGGTTGGTGCGCACCAGCATCTCGACAGTCTCCAGCCCGGACGCCGACGCGCCGGCCCCCTCCTCCGTGACCACCACGGGGACGAACTCGACCTCAAAGCCCGCTTCCGTCATGCCCAGCTCGCGCATCTGCGCCTCAACCAGCGGCCGGAGCTTCGCCGCCGCGGCACGCCTCGCCTTCGATAATTCCGCGCCGGCCTTTTCCATCTCGGCCCGCGCCGCGGCGATGTCTATCTCAATACGGTCGGAGCTCTCGTCCTCCCCCCGCAACTCCGCGATCTGCCCGCCCAGCTCGGCGCGGAAGGCGAGCAGCTTGGCGGTCAGGTCGTCGCCGACGGGCAGGTGCGAGGCGTACTTGGAGGCGAGGCGGTTGAGCGTGTTGAGCCGATCGTTGATCTCGACGAGTTCGGCGGGGTCAAGGTCCACCTTCTCGACGTAACGCCCCAGCTCAAACGCGGCGTCCTGCAACACGGCGGTGCCGTTTTTCACCTGGTCGCAGATCGCCGCCAGCGCGGGGTCGAGCTCAGCCAACCCGCCGAGGATGTGGACGATCATCTGCAGCCGTTCGACGACCGAACCGTCGCTGTCGTAGAGCGCGGTCTGCGCCTGGCCCGCGTCGCGTTTCACCTTCTCCAGGTTCGACAGCAGCGCGTTGCGCTGCCGCAGCTCCTCGAACTCCCCCTCCACCGGGCGGGCCTCGTCGATCTCGTTGGCCTGGAACTCGTAGAGATCGAGCTGCTGGCGGCGGAGCCGGCTGGAGGATTTGAGTTCGTCGTGCCGGCGGACCAGGTCGCGCAGCCGGCCGTGGGCGTCGGCGAAGCGCCCGCGCACGTCGGTGCAGCGGGCGAAGGCGTCGAGGATGGAGAGCTGGTTCGCGGGCTTGAGGAGGTACTGGTGGTCGTGTTGGCCGTGGATGTCGACGAGCAATTCGCCGATGGCGCGGACCATGGGCGAGGTGGCGGGCCGGCCGTTGACGTTCACGCTGGACCGTCCGGAGGCGAGGTAGCGGCGGGTGATGAGCAGTTGCTCGCCGGGGGCGAAGGCGTCGTCGAGGATGGCGGCGACGGCGGCCGCGGCGGCGGGGTCGTGCACCTCGAAGAGGCCGGCGATGCGGGCCTCGTCCGCGCCGGGGCGAATCATGTCCGCCGCCCCGCCGCTCCTGAGGCCCAGCAGGACTTCAAACGCGCCGAGCACGAGGCTCTTGCCCGCGCCGGTTTGGCCGGTGAAGCAGTTGAGGCCCGGCCCGAGCTCGACGGTGACGTCCTCGATGACGGCCAGGTTGGAGATGTGCAGTTCGCGGAGCACGGGGAATCTCGGGTCGCGGGGCGTGCGCGTAATCTAACACGAACCGCGGAAGCGCAGAGTTGTATGACGCGATTAGCGGGTGCCCCGGAGGGGCCCTCCGGGCCTCCCGCTAAACAGCGGAGGAAATGTTGGACCAAAACCCGCGAATGCCCGGGACAGGAGTCGAACCTGCAAGGGTGTGAGCCCACCGCCACCTCAAAGCGGCGCGTCTGCCAATTCCGCCACCCGGGCGAAGAATCGAGCCGGGGATTATACAGGTCTTGCGGCCCCGTCGCCATCGCGGGGTGCGGAGGCCGTCGGAGGGCCGTCCGAGGGGGTGCCGACGAGTGAGGCAACGGTCACTGTTGCCGGCACCGCGGCCCCGCACTCGGGGCAGGAGGCCGTGGTGATGGAGCGCAGGTTGTAGCCGCAGGTCGTGCAATGGCCGCGGATTTTTTTCTTCGCCTCGATGCGTCGCCACTCCCAGAAAAAGAAGGACCCTGCGGCCGGCAGGATGATCGCCCAAAGAGGCACGTCAAAACGCCCGGAACCAAGACCGCTATCAAGGTAAAAGCCCAGAAATTGCGAGGGCACATGCGGGTCGACGTTTTCACCACTGTAGAGCTTCGGAAACCCCGATCGCATTCCGGAGAAATGCCCCCAGCCGAAACGGATATGTCCCGGTTCGTTGCTGATGGACATCCAACGATGTGAACCGGTTCCCCAGGAAATGCCTTCGTCATACGAATATCCGCGCCCCCAGAGGATCGTGAACCAGAGGGCGACGAAGAGCGAGGCCATCGAGGCCGTGCGGCGGAGCCTGATCCCCAGATAGTCCATGGTGGGGTTCCCGGGCGGGTGGCGTGAGAGGTGATGCCACGGCGGATTCCAGCTATATTACGCGGCTCGCTCGGCCCGGGTTCACGTTGAGGAGGTCGCCCCATGGGCGTGAAGGTCGCGAAATTCGGCGGAACATCCCTCGCGGACGCCGCACAGGTCCGCAAGGTCGAAGCCATCATCCGCGCCGACCCGGCGCGGCGGTTCGTCGTCCCCTCCGCCCCCGGCAAGCGCACGAGCGACGACCGCAAGATCACCGACCTGCTTTACCTCTGCCACGCCTCGGCGGCGCAGCAGGTGCCCTTCGACGAGACCTGGAAGCTCATCAGCGACCGCTACTTGCAGATCGCCGCGGACCTGAAGATCAAGCTGGACATGCGGCCGCACCTGGACGAGGTGAAGAAGAAGATCGCCGCCGAGGGCGCGCGGGCCGGGGGGACGGCCGACTACGCCGCCAGCCGGGGCGAATACCTCAACAGCCTGATCGTCGCCGAGCTGCTCGGCTACGAGTTCATCGACGCGGCGGAGGTGATCTTCTTCGATGCCCGGGGCCTCTTCGACGCCGAGCGGACGCAGCAGGCGCTCAGCGCCCGGCTGGCGAAATCCACCCGCGCGGTGGTGCCCGGCTTCTACGGCACGGACCACGCGGGGCGGGTGAAGACCTTCTCACGCGGCGGGTCGGACATCACCGGCGCGATCGTCGCGCGGGCGGCCTTCGCCGAGGTGTACGAGAACTGGACGGACGTGTCCGGCCTGCTGATGGCGGACCCGCGCATCGTGAAGAACCCCAGGCCCATCGACGTCGTAACCTACCGCGAGCTGCGCGAGCTGGCGTACATGGGCGCGACCGTGCTGCACGACGAGGCGATCTTCCCCGTCCGCATCGCGGGCATCCCCGTCAACATCCGCAACACCAACCGGCCCGACGACAAGGGCACGATGATCGTCGCCAACACCGCGCCGATCGCGCACACCGGCTCGATCACCGGCATCGCGGGGCGGAAGGACTTCACCGTCATCACCGTCGAGAAGGCGCTGATGAACCAGGAGGTCGGCTTCGGCCGACGAATGCTCAGCGTGCTGGAGGTCAACGGCATCAGCTTCGAGCACATGCCCAGCGGCATCGACACCATGAGCGTGGTGGTCGCCGACAAGGCGATCGAGGGCCGGCTGGACAAAGTGCTCGACGAGCTGCGCGCCGAGTGCAAACCCGACGCGATCGACGTCGAGCCGCACATGGCGCTGGTCGCCACGGTGGGCCGGGGCATGGCCTCCACCCCCGGCATGGCGGCGCGGCTCTTCGGCGCGCTGGCGGCGGCGCAGGTGAACGTCCGCATGATCGACCAGGGGTCGAGCGAGATCAACATTATCGTCGGCGTGGGCACGAAGGATTTCGAGAACGCCATGCGTGCGGTCTACGAGGCGTTCGTGAAGTAACGCCGCGCGGGGCAACCACGCCCGCGCCGACCCACCATGGACCCCCGCACCGCAAAGTTCCTCGTTTTCACGGCCTTCTGCATCCTCAGCCTCGGGGCCGGCTATCTCTCGCGCAAGCGCGGCTGGGTCCGCGAAGACCTCTCCAAGCGCATCCACTTCCACACCATCACCTGGTTCTGGACGCTCGGCGGCATCTTCTCGCTCTGGCTCCTGCCCGTCACCCGCGAGCTGGGCTGGCTGCTGGGGGCGATGACTTTCACCGTGGCGCTGTCGGCGTACGGCATGATCCCGCTCGCCAAATGGATCGGCTGCACCCGGCCGCAGATCGGTGTCATGGCGATCGGTGCGGGCATCTCCAACAGCGGCGTCACCCTCGGGGCCTACCTCTGCTACTGCATGCTCAAGCCCTCCGAGCCCGCCCTGGCGTACGGCAACCTCTTCGCCTCCCTCCAGCTCATCCTCGCCGTGCCGCTCATCTACCCCATCGCCGTCCACTTCAGCGAGGAGCCCTCCGACCACGAGCGCCCGATCATCCCCTTCATCCTTTCGAGCATCTGGGACATCCGCTCGCTGGGCCTCTTCGCCGGGGCGTTCGGCATCGCGCTCTCGGCGATGCACGTCCCCTACCCGCACTTCGTCATCGATTACCACATCCTCGACGCCATCGTTTACATCTGCGCCGCGGGCGGGTACTTCGGCATCGGCCTGCGGCTCCGCCTGGGCGACTCCGGTAAGCACGTCCCCCACCACGCCCTGATGGCCGTCCTCAAGTTCGCCATCCTCCCCCTCATCGGCTACGGCATCGTCCTCCTGCTCCGCCTCACGCCCGCTCCTTTTCCGCCCCTGCTCGAAAAGGCCTTCCTCATCGAGTCGCTCATCCCCGCGGGCACCTCCGTCGTCATCCTCGCCAACCTCTATCACCTGGACGCCCGGCTGGCGAGCATCATCTGGGTCGTGAACACCGCGCTCTTCCTGCTCGTTCCGCTGCCGATCATCCTTTATCTCACGATGTGACGGTTCCGTCCCATAGCCCCCGGCTCCGCGGGGGCGGGTTCTTCGTTGGATGTCCGCACGCGCGGAAATTTTGCGGTGTTCGGTGATCGCCCAAGAACCCCCCCCGCAGAGCCGGGGGCTATGGGATGGAGCGGCGTGAACCCATTGCGATGCCCGGATGTGATTACAATCCCCCCATGCCCGCGACGCTCGACGACATCATGGAAAACGCCAGCGCGGCGCTGGTGAAGATGGATTACCTCGGCTGCGAATCGCTCTGCCTCGAGGCGCTGGCCCGGGCGCGGAGGGAGCGCGGCTGGGCCTATTACACACGCATTTTGCTCCCGCTGCAGGAGGCCCGCCGGCAGCGCCGCATGATCGCGGCCGAGGGCGTCATCCGACTGGGTACGGCGACGCTCACCGGCGCGCCGGCCGACTGGCTCCGCGAGACGCCCAGCGGCGCGACCGTCGTCACCCACCCGCACACGGCCGACACCGCCCGCGCACTGGATGAACTCGCCCGCGCGCAGCGCCTGCATGTCGAGGTGCTCTTCGCCGACAGCGACGCCGCGGCGACGTGGAGGCTGCGCTCCTTCCGCGGGCCGGCCGTGACCCGTGAGGTTCCCGCCCCGCCGCCGGAGTGGCGTGACCGCTGGATCAAGCCGGGGAAAACCACGCCGGGCAACGCCCGCACCCCCGCCGACTGGTTCATCGATGCCACCGAGGCGCTGGGCGATGCCGCGCTGGTGTGCATCGACGGTAAAACCCTCGCCCCCGAGCAACGCCTCGAGGCCCTGGAAGCCTGCCTCGAGGTCGTCACCGATCACGAGATCATCCACCAGCGCCTGGGCGACGCAGCCCGATCGCTGAGCCTGGGCACACCCCCCATCCCGGAAAACGGGGCATGAACAGCCCCGCGAGCACCACGCCCACAAACCCAGCGCCCGCCAAGCGGCGGAGGTTGGGCTGCCAGGTCGCGCTGCTCGTGTTCATCGCACTTCTCCTGGGCGGGGGTATGTGGGCGTATCATCTCTGGTCTTCCAAGCCGGCCTATTGGTTGGCCAACCAGCAATTCCTCGCCACGCACGACAACGAGACGCTCCTCCTGATGGCGACCGCGCTGGAGCAGCGCATCCTCGCCACCGTCACCGACCCGAGCAGCACGGGCAGTGAATCCGAGGACCGCGCGGTGGCCATGTCCGCCGATGAAGTGAATGCCTGGCTCCACATCAAGCTCGGTACATTGCTGGCGAATCAAAATCTCGCCATGCCCAAAGAGGTGAGCGAGCCGATGATCGCCGTCGAGAACGACCGGCTCGTGCTGGCGTTCCGCTACCAGACGGAGCGCGTGGACCAGGTGGTCAGCGCGATGTTCACCGTGGTGATGCACGAGGATGGCCGTGCCACGGTGAAGCTCGACGCCGGCCGCGTCGGGCGGCTGCCCGTGCCGGTGGCGATCACCGGCACGGCCCTGGCGCACCCCAAGGGTGATGCGGCGCTCGGCCGCCCCGGCGCGAAGAACGTCATGGAATCCCTCTTCGCCGGCTACACCTTCGACCCCGTCACGCCCATCGACCAGACCCGCCAAGTCCGCCTGCGCGGCTACCGCCTGACACCCCAGGGCATCGAGGCGACCCTCCGCAGCGAGCCACGCCCGCCGAAAAAATGAGTGCTGGGCTGCTTTGAAAAACTTGGCTGAAGTGTGGGTGCCACTGGTCGGCCGTCTTCGGCAGACCAGTGCGGTTTCATGCGTAAGACACTGGTCTCGAAGACGCGACCAGTGGCGCCCCAATTCATAGCAGCGTGCCCGCCGAAAAACGGCGGGAAATAAGCCTACAATGCCCCGTCACGGGAAACCCGCCATGAGCAAACGCATCGTCGTCGGCATCACGGGCGCCAGCGGGGCGGTTTATGCCCAGCGGTTCATCCGCCTGCTCGTCGCCTCCGGCGCGGAGACGCACCTGGTCGTCTCGCCGCTGGGGCAACGGCTGCTGCACGATGAGCTGGGCATGGAGGGCGTCAACCTCGACGCGCTCACCGGCGGCAACGCCCCGGCCGTCACGCTCCACAACTACCGCGACGTCGGCGCGCCGATCGCCTCGGGCTCCTTCAGGCACGACGGCATGGTGGTGATCCCCTGCTCCTCCAACACGCTCTCCGCGGTCGCCACCGGCTCGGCGCAGAACCTCCTGCACCGCGCCGCACATGTCACGCTCAAGGAGCGCCGCCGGCTTGTGCTTGTGCACCGCGAGTCGCCGCTGACGCTGATCGACATCCGCAACATGGCCGCCGCCACCGAGGCCGGCGCGATCGTCGCCCCCGCGAACCCCGGGTTCTACATGCTCCCCCGCACGATCGACGATCTGGTGGGTTTCGTCGCCGGCCGCGTGCTGGACCTGGTCGGCGTGGAGCACGACCTGAACATCCGGTGGAATCCCGGCGAGAAGGCGTAACGCCCCACCGCAACCCTGCACGCCCGCTAAACTCCACGCCATGCACTCCACTGCCTCCCCGGTCGTCGCGCTGGCGCGAGACATCAAGCTCAGCCACAGCATCTTCGCCCTGCCGTTTGCGCTGTTGGCGACGTTCCTCGCCGCGGCGCACGGCGGCGGTCTGCCTGGATGGGACTCGGTTGTATTGATCGTGGCCTGCATGGTGCTGGCGCGCACGTTCGCCATGTCGGTCAACCGCTGGGCCGACGCACGCATCGACCGCGAGAACCCGCGCACCGCCGGGCGTGCCATCCCCGCCGGCCGGGTGAGCGCCTCGTTTGTGCTCACGGCCGCGATCGTCTGCGCGGCGGGCACCGTGGTCGCCGCCTCCGGGTTCTGGGTCATCCACGACAACCCCTGGCCCGTGATCGCCTCCCCGCTCGTGCTGGGGTGGCTGGCGCTCTATAGCTTCACCAAGCGGTTCACGTGGTTCTGCCACCTGGTGCTCGGCGTGGCGTTGGCGCTCTCGCCGCTGGCGGCCACGCTCGCGATCACGCCGGAATTTCTCGCCAGCAAAGAGCCCTACCTGCTCGCGCTGATGGTCGCCTGCTGGGTCGCCGGCTTCGACGTGATCTACGCCCTGCAGGACGTCGAGATGGACCGCAAACAGGGGCTTCACTCGATGCCCTCGCGGCTCGGTGTCGAGCCGGCGCTCTGGGTCAGCCGTTTGCTGCACGCGGGCAGCCTCGCGGCGCTGGTCGTCCTGGCCCGCACCAGCCCGCACCTGCACATCCTCTTCGCCGTCGGCGTGGGCCTCGTCGCCGCCCTGCTCGTCCTCGAGCACGCCCTGGTTTGGGGCTCGAAGACGCACCGCATCAACATGGCCTTCTTCACCGTCAACGGCGTCATCAGCCTGCTGCTGGGCGGGCTGGGGATCATCGACGTGATCCGTTCGTTATGAGGGACGAAGACCCCGATCCTTCGCGGACTCAGGATCGGGCGTGGCCGGAAGCGACGAAAATTGAAAAAGACTCAACTCACCGGCGGGCGCGGCGCGGGGCGATGAGCAGGCCGCCGATCGCCAGCAGGGCGAGGCTCGCGGGCTCGGGGATGTCGTAGCCGATCACGTCGAAGGCGCGGATGTCCAGGGCGCTGATGGAGAGTAGCTCGCCCGGGGCGGAGGTCGGGTCCATGATGCCGATGCCCAGGTTGTCTTTCCAATGGCTGTCCTGCCGGCCGTCGCCGTAGAACAGGCCGGTGGAAAACGTGGTGAGCGAGGTCGCCCCGCCGTTGATGGAGAAAAACTTGGTGCGGGTGTCGGCGGTCCAGTCGAGGGAGGTGTTGGTCACGCTGGCGGCGGAGTAGCGGTAGAGGTCCAGGGGGCTGACGTAGGTGAAGGCGGAGTCGGTGAAGGGGCCACCGTGAACCCCCTGAGCATACCAGTCAAGGATGTCCACGCCGCTGATGAAGCCCAGGGCGTGACCGATCTCATGGGTGGCGACGCCGACGAAGTCGTATTTGCCAGCGTCGATGCCGTTGGAGGGGTCGAAGTCGAAGGAGAAGCCGGTGCTGAAGGTGATAGAGGCATCCACCCCCGGCGCGGCGGCAGACAGCAGGCCAAGTGCTTTGGCATTGGCGGTGTTCATGCGGATGGTGGTGTTGTTGGCGTCGCCATCGTTGTCTACAAACGGCGTGGCGCTGCCTGAGCCGTTGGGGCTGTTGGAGGTGCGGTTGAGGTAGAGGCGCAGGCCCGAGCCAGCCTGTAGGTTGGCCGTCGCCGTCGCGTCATCGGCACTGGTAGTGTCGCTGATCAGCGCGACGCGTGTGTTCGAGTATGTGTAGGGATTCTGCGAGGGCGTCGTCGAGCCGAGTACGTTCGGGTCCAGCGCCGAGTAGCCCGCGGTGATGTTCACCGTGATCGGGTCTTTGAGGATGGCCGACCAGCGTGCGCCGGCGGCTGCGAAGGCGGCGTCGGCGGTGGCGTCGCCGGTCGAAGTGAAATTGAACGTCAATGCGCCTGCGGGGGCGGCGCCGACGACCAGACCAGCGCTAAGGGCCAATCCACCAACAAATCGCGTCCACTGCCTTCGCGACATCTTCCCTCTCCTTGCGATCCGCACTACCGAGACTTGACCCGTAAAATTACCGTCATTCCACCTTTTTCCAAGCACGCAGGGTGGATAATGTGCTGGGAATCGCGCATCAAAACACGCTTTGATGGGCGGGAATACGCCATCCTGCGAAACCTGGGCAATCTGCGAAAAAAGGGGCGTCCGGGCCATGGCCCCCATTCTCACACCTCCCGGTCCACCGCGTGGGCGATCCGCTTGAGCGACGCGATCAATTCCTTGAGCGTCTCGGGCGTGATGGATTGGGCGCCGTCGGTCATGGCGTGCTCGGGGTCGGGGTGGACCTCAATGATCAGGCCATCCGCTCCGGCGGCGACGGCGGCGCGGCACATGTCCGGCACCAGACGGGCGTGACCCGTGCCCTGTGAGGGATCAATCACCACGGGCAGGTGCGAGCGGTAGTGCAGCTCGGGGATCGCCGAGAGCGAGAGCGTGTTGCGCGTGTGGTCCTCGAAGGTGCGGATGCCGCGCTCGCAGAGGATGAGGTTCGGGTTGCCCTGCGAGAGAACGTACTCGGAGCCCTGGAGGAACTCGTCGATCGTCATCGACATGCCGCGCTTGTAGAGCACGGCCTTGCCGGATTTCCCGGCGGCCTCGAGCAGCTTGTAGTTCTGGCTGTTGCGCGTGCCGATCTGCAGGCAGTCGGCGTACTCCGCGACCAGCTCCACGTCGCTGGGGGTGAGCACCTCGGTGACGACCGTCAGGCCCGTCTCGGCGCGCGCCTTGGCGAGCAGCTTCAGCCCCTCTTCGCCCAGGCCCTGGAAGGCGTACGGGCTGGTGCGCGGCTTGAACGCCCCGCCGCGCAGCGCGTGCGCCCCCGCGGCCTTCACCTTTTTCGCGGCGTCGATGATCTGCTTCTCGTTCTCGACGCTGCACGGCCCGGCGATGACGGGCACCTGCTTGCCGCCGAAGACGCAGCCCGCGCCGAGCTTCACCGTCGTGCGTTCCTTCTTGCTCTCCCGCGCCGCCATCTTGTACGGGGCGAGGATCGGCACCACACGGTCCACGCCCGGTGCCTGCTCAAGAGCGCCCTTGTCCTTCTTGCGGTCGTCGCCGATCACGGCCACGACCGACAGGTCCGTGCCGGTGATGACGTGCGGCTTGAGCCCCATCTCCTTTACAACATTGGCCACGTGCTCGATCTCCTTCTTGGTCGCTTCGGGTCGCATGACGACGATCATCGTGTTCGCTCCTGCGGGGGTTTGGGATGGGAAAGAAAAAACCCCGGTGCGTCGCCGCATCGGGGTTCGTGTGTCAATCCATGTCGTGTGGAGTTACATCGAGCCCGTTGCGGCGGTGTGCCGGGTAAACCAGAAATACGCAAAATAAGCGGGACGCGTGCTCATGACAGGCAAACTATTGCACGCGTTTCGGGGGTTGTCAAACAATCCATGCACGAAACGCCGTGAAAATTGGTGCCCGCGTCATTTGCCGCAGCGGCGAAATGGCCGTAAATTGACATGTTTCCCCCCGCGGCCACACCATGACACAGATCCAGGACGTCAATGTCCGCAACACCGTTCGCCTGACCTCGCCGAGCGACCTCATGTCACAGTTCCCGGCGAGCGGGTCGGCGCTGGAGACGGTCGTGCGCGGACGCGAGCTGGTCAAGGCGGTGCTCCGCAATGAGGACCGCCGGCTGATGGTGTTCGTCGGCCCCTGCTCGATCCACGACCCGGCCGCCGCCGCCGAGTACGCCCGCCGTCTGGCGGGGCTGGCCAAGAAGGTCGAGGAGCGCATCATCGTTTTCATGCGCGTCTATTTCGAGAAGCCGCGCACAACCGTCGGCTGGAAGGGGCTGATCAACGACCCGCACCTCAACGACACGTTCGACATCTCCGAGGGCCTGGCGATCGCGCGGCGGCTGCTCATCGAGATCGCGCAGATGGGCCTGCCCGCGGCGACGGAGATGCTCGAGCCCATCACGCCGCAGTACATCGCCGACCTGATCAGCGTGGCGTCGATCGGTGCGCGGACGACCGAGTCGCCCACGCACCGCCAGATGGCCAGCGGGCTCTCGATGCCGGTGGGCTACAAGAACGGGACGGACGGCAGCCTGCAGGTGGCGATCGACGCCATGCACGCGGCGCGGACGCCGCACAGCTTCCTGGGCATCGACTCCGACGGGCAGACCTGTATCGTGAACACCAAGGGCAACCCGTGGGGCTTCATGATCCTGCGCGGCGGCCGCGCGGGGCCGAACTATTCCGAGGACCAGCTCCGCGCCGCCTCCGACACGCTGCGGGCCGCGAAGGTCTCCCCGCGCTTCGTCGTCGATTGCAGCCACGGCAACTCGGAGAAGGACCACCGCAAGCAGGCGCAGGTGTGGAACAGCGTCGTCGCGCAGGCCGCCCGCGGCAATGACGCGATCGAGGGCCTCATGCTCGAGAGCAATCTCCACGAGGGCGCGCAGAAGCTCACCGCCGACCTCGCAAAACTCAAGCAGGGTGTCTCCATCACCGACGCCTGCATCGGCTGGGAAGAGACCGAGGAACTGCTGCTCTCGGCCCACCGCACGCTCGAAGGCTCGGTCGCGGCGAAGCGGTAAATCATCACCACGAACCACGCGCTCCCATAGCTAGCCCCCGGCTCCGCCGGGGGGGGTTCGTTGGATCACCACGCGCGCGGGAGTTTTGCGATATCCCATGATCGTACAAGAACCCCCCGGCGGAGCCGGGGGCTATGGGCCAGAGAAATCAATCCGGGTGCGGGTCATCACCGGGGCGCAGTATCCGCCATGTGAGCTTCTGGTCCACATCGGGGTCGCGATACCACTGCGCGTAGCCCGACGGGTTCGCCCCCGTGACGCTCAGCTTGTAGCGCTGGGTTTCGTGGCGGCCCGAGCCATCGACGAAGACGATGTTCGCCCCGCCGTTGTGCCGCAGTCCGATCGTGGCTTCCAGCAGGTGGAAGTGCGACGCCGTGCCGCCGGCCGGGGCGTCCATGGGGTAGAGGTCCTGGGCCCGGCCGTCGCCCAGGAGGACCGTGCCGCTGGTCTGGAAGATGCGCGTCTCCCTGATCCAGTACACCAGGATTTCGTCGGTCGGGTCGTTGAGGAGCTTGCCGAAGCGGTAGTTCATCTTGATGGTGCGGTTGTTGGATTGCTTGCAGTCGTAGGTCGTGGCCATGGCGGAGAGCTGGCCGTCGGCGGGTAGCCGCTCCCACACCGGGTCCTGCTTGTATTTCTCGTAGTGGCGGTTGCCCACCGCCGAAGCGCCGGAGCCCTGGTAGTTGAGCCGGTTCTTGTTGAGGTAGTCATCCACAGCGTTGAACCAGATGGCGGAGCCGGCGGCGGCCTGGTTCATCGGGTGGCCGCTGCCAAGCCCCTCGTAACCGCGGGCGCGGATGTCCTCGTCGTACCCGGGCTGCGGGAAGATGCCCTTGTAATCCTGCGTGTAGGCGGTGACCGCCAGCCCCATCTGCCGCATGTTCGAGAGGCAGATGCTGCTGTTCACCGCCACCCGCGCGCTGCCCAGGACCGGCAGCAGCAGCGCGAGCAGGACGGCGATCACGGAGACGGACACGATCAGCTCGACGAGCGTGAAACCCGCCCGCGCGCAGCCACAGCGCGAATGACAGGCCCCCTGGACGGAACAGAATCCGGACATGATCGGCGGGTCCCGGGCTTGAGAAATGCGCGCCGGGTTACGACCCCCGGCCACGGCATTATGCCCGAACGCCGCCATGAAATGCAATGATTTCGTTCCGGTCAGCGGCGACGACGACGGGCCAGCAGACCCGCCCCGGCGGTGAGCAGGAGCAGCGAAGAAGGCTCGGGGATATCGAAGCGGAGCTGCATGACCCGGCCGTTGACCGCGGGGTTGCCTCCGGCGCCGTCGAAGTCGGCGATATCCGCCACCGTGCGGAGCTTGGGATAGTACGCGTTGGAGAGCGGGGAATACGTGTTGCCGTTGTAGCTGGTGCCGCCGCCCGCGTCCTGCATGTAATACTGGAAGTCGGCGCCCATGACGAGGGAGAGGAAATCCGTCGGCAGGTCGGTATAGAACCCGCCGCGGAACGTGCTCATGTGCGGGAGCGAAGCGACGTTGAGGTAGATGTTGACGGTGTTCCCGCTGCCCAGGGCGACGCCCTCGAAGGGGCCCGAGCCCGAAGTCTCGGTCAGTCGGAGAACGTCGTTGATGCTCGCGGTGGCATTGGTGTAGTTGGGGCTGCCGGTCGCGGTGAACTCAAAGTTGTAGTCCAGGCCACCCGAGGCGTTGGTGGAGGTGCCGGTCATCACGCCGGGGCTGTTGCCGGGGGAGATCGATCCACCGCCCACGAGGCGGCCGACCGAACCCGAACCGCCCAGGTCCGCGCCGCTGCTCACCGTGGTGGTGCCGGTGATCGAGCCGTTGACGATGAGCTTGCCCTGCTGGACGTTGGTGCCGCCGCTGTGGCTGGATGAGCCCGGAAGCGTCAGTGACCCTGAGCCGGACTTATTCACCGTAAGGTTGCCCGTGAACGCCCCGGTGAATGCCTGCGCCGAGCTGCTGCTGAGGGTGAAGGCGTGTTGTACCCCGCCGGAGTTGGTCACCGTGCCGCCGCCGCTGATGCCGGAGGCCGATACATTCTGCCCGGTGACATCGAGCACGCCGGAGGAGTTGCCGAAGGTGAAGGTCTTGCCGCCGGGCATCGAAGAAGAACCCACGACCTCCACGGTGCCGTCGGAGATGTTGACGTTACCGCTGAAGCTGTTGCTCCCCGAGAGCGTGAGTTTGCCCGCGCCGGTCTTGGTCAGGCCGAGATTGCCGTTGACCTGACCGCCGAAGGAGTTGGCGGAGGCATTGTTGACCGTCAGCGTGCGTGCCGTGCCGCCGGAGTTGGTGACCGCGCCCGAGCCGCTGATGCCGTTGATGGATGCGCTCTGGCCCGTCAGGTCGAGCACGCCGCTGCTGTTACCGAACGCCACCGTCTTGCCACTGGGCATCGAAGCGGAGCCCGCGACCTCCACGGTGCCGTCGGAGATGTTGACGTTGCCGCTGAAGCCGTTGCTCCCCGAAAGCGTGAGCTTGCCAGCCCCGGTCTTGGTCAGGCCCAGATTGCCGTTGACCTGACCGCCGAAGGAGTTGGCGGAGGCGTTGTTGACCGTCAGCGTGCGCGCCGTGCCGCCGGAGTTGGTCACCGAGCCGCCGCCGTTGATGCCGTTGATCGATGCGCTCTGGCCCGTCAGGTCGAGCACACCGCTGCTGTTGCCGAAGGTGACCGTCTTGCCGCCGGGCATCGAAGAGGAGCCCGCGACCTCTACGGTGCCGTCGGAGATGTTGATGTTGCCGCTGAAGCCGTTGCTCCCCGAAAGCGTGAGCTTGCCCGCGCCGGTCTTGGTCAGGCCCAGGTTGCCGTTGACCTGGCCGCCGAAGGAGTTGGCGGAGGCGTTGTTGACCGTCAGCGTGCGCGCCGTGCCGCCGGAGTTGGTCAACACACCCGAGCCGCTGACGCCGTTGATGGAGACATCCTGGCCGGTGACATCGAACACGCCGGACGAGTTGCCGAAGGTGACCGTCTTGCCGCTGCCCATCGAAGAGGAACCAGCGACCTCTACGGTGCCGTCGGAGATGCTCACGTTGCCGCTGAAGCCGTTGCTCCCCGAAAGCGTGAGCTTGCCAGCCCCGGTTTTGGTCAGGCCGAGATTGCCGTTGACCTGGCCGCCGAAGGAGTTGGCGGAGGCGTTGTTGACCGTCAGCGTGCGCGCCGTGCCGCCGGAGTTGGTGACCGTGCCCGAGCCGCTGACGCCGTTGATGGAGACATCCTGCCCGGTGACATCGAGCACGCCGGACGAGTTGCCGAAGGTGACCGTCTTGCCGCTGCCCATCGAGGAAGAGCCCGCGACCGCCACGGTGCCATCGGAGATATCCACATCGCCGGAGAAATTGTTGTTGCCCGAGAGCGTGAGCTTGCCCGCCCCGGTCTTGGTGAGCTTGAGGTTACCGTTGAGCTGGCCGCTGAAGGAATTGGCGGAGGAGTTGTTGACCTTGAACTCGCGCTGGGTGCCGCCCGTGTTGGTGACAATGCCGGAACCCGAGAGCGCGGCAACGGAACTCGGTGCGCCGCCGGAAAAATCCACGCTGCCGCCGTTGACGACCAGGTTGAGCGCGTTGGGCAGGCCGCCGTTGGTGATGACGAGCGTGCCGGAGTTGACGGTGGTCATGCCGCCGTAGGTGTTGGTGCCCGAGAGGTTGAGCGTGCCGTCGCCGTCCATGGTCAGGCCGCCGGCGCCCGAGATGGCGTTGGAGAGGGTGACGTTGCCGGCGCCGTCCAGGGTGAGGCCGAATCCGCCGTTGTTGATGGTGCCCGAAACCGTGAGCAGACCGGAGCTGGATGCAAACGTGGACGCGGCGGCCAGGACGATGGAAGGGGCGATGGTGTTGTCGCCGGTGCTGGTGACGCCCGCACCGGAGTTGGAGAAGGTGAGGGTATTACCGCTGTTGAGCGTGTGCCCCGCCGCGCCGAATGTGAGGGTGTTGATGTTGTAGTTGGCCCCCATGACCACGGGCCAGAACTGGGTCGAGGTGGCGATCAGGTCCGCCGTGCCATCGCTGGCGGGCACAGTGTTGGGGTTCCACATGTTGGCGTTGTTCCACTGCTTGGAGCCCGAAGACGGGCTGCCGTCCCAGGTCCACGTCGCCGCCGACGCGGGGGACAACACCCCGCCGAACAGGGCCAACCCGGCGATGCCGCCCAATAGCCGCGCCCGGTGCGACTGGGGGTTACCGCGCCGATCAATTGCAAACGTAGGATTCATGATCTCCCGCTCCTCCAATGGCGACGACACAGCGAACGCTACCGTGGCGTTTTCGCACCGCGTCTCACTTTTGAGAGCCCGACTCCACTTCCAGAAAGGCTCCCCCCATCCGACAACTAAACCTAACACCCAAAACCGCCGGGGCAACCAAAAGCTGCAAAAAAATAGAGCCAGATCAGGGCTAAAAACGGGCACCTGTAGGGGCTGGAGGGATTGGAGAAGCAGTGGCGCGACTGCGCTGCAATAAGCCGGTTTTGGCGCGCGGAAATAGGAAACCCCACGCCACACGCTCACTGCCGCAGGAACGGGTTGCCCCCCCCCAATGGGATCCACGGCGTTGCCGCGCCGATGGCCGCCCACCGGCCAAGGTCACGCCCCGGCGGGCTGGGGCTTGAGCACCTCGACCTTTAGCTCGCCGTCGGGCGCCGTGACACGGATCGTTGAGCCCTCGGGCACGTCGCCGCCGATGATCGCCCGGCCGATCTTCGTCTCCACCTCGTGCTGGAGATACCGCTTGAGCGGCCTCGCCCCGTACACGGGGTCGAACCCGGCCTCGGCGATCTTCGCCTTCGCCTCGTCCGTCAGCTCGAGCTTCACGCCGCGGTCGCGCAGCCGGCTGCGGATGTCCTGCGCCTGCAGGTCAACGATCCGCGTGATCTCCGGCAGCGTGAGCGGTTTGAAGAGCACCACGTCGTCCACCCGGTTGAGGAACTCGGGGCGGAAGTGCTGGCGCAGGGCGCTCATCACGCTGTTGCGCGTCTGCGAGGAGAGCTCCCCGCGCGACATCGAATCCTCGAGCATGTACTGCGAGCCGATGTTGCTCGTCATGATGATGACGCAGTTCTTGAAGCTCACGGTCCGGCCCTGGGCGTCGGTCACCCGGCCGTCGTCGAGGATCTGCAGAAGCACGTTGAACACGTCGTTGTGCGCCTTCTCGACCTCGTCGAAGAGGATGACGCAATACGGCTTGCGGCGGACGGCCTCGGTGAGCTGGCCGCCCTCTTCGTAGCCGACGTAGCCCGGGGGGGCGCCGATCAGGCGCGAGACGTTGTGCCGCTCCATGTACTCGCTCATGTCGATGCGGACCAGGTTGTCTTCGCTGTCGAAGAGCGCCTGGGCGAGCGCCTTGGCGAGCTCGGTCTTCCCGACGCCGGTGGGGCCCAGGAAGATGAACGAGCCGATCGGGCGGCGCGGGTCCTTGATGCCGGCGCGGGCGCGGATGACGGCGTCGGCGACGAGCTGCACCGCCTCGTTCTGGCCGATCACCCGCTCGTGCAGGATGCCGTCGAGCTTGAGCAGCTTCTCGCGCTCGCCCTCGACGAGGCGCGAGACGGGGATGCCGGTCCAACGCGAGACGATCTGCGCGATCTCCTCCTCCGTGACCTGCTCGCGGAGCAGCACCGCCTGCGGCTTGGCGCCCTCCTTCTTCTCGGCGTCGTCGAGCTGCTTCTGCAGCGTGGGCAGGCGGCCGTATTTCAACTCCGCCGCCTTATCGAGGTTGTGGTCGAGCTGCGCCTGCTCGATCTGCTGGCGCACCTGCTCGATCTGTTCGCGAAGCGTGCGCACCGCGCCCAGGCTGTTCTTCTCGTTCTCCCATTGCGCCCGCATGGTCTTGGCGCGGTCGCGCAGGTCGGCCAATTCCTTCTGGAGCACGGCCAGCCGGTCCATGCTCGCCTTGTCTTTTTCTTTCTTCAGCGCCGCCTCCTCGATCTCCAACTGCATCACGCGGCGCGTCACCTCGTCCAGTTCAGTGGGCATGGAGTCCATGTCCGTGCGGATCATGGCGCAGGCCTCGTCGATCAGGTCGATCGCCTTGTCGGGCAGGAAGCGGTCGGTGATGTAGCGGTCGCTGAGCGTGGCGGCGGCGACTAGGGCGTTATCCTGGATCTTCACGCCGTGGTGCACCTCGTAGCGCTCCTTGAGCCCGCGCAGGATGGAGATGGCGTCTTCGACGCTGGGCGGCTCGACCAGCACGGGCTGGAAGCGGCGCTCCAGCGCGGCGTCCTTCTCGATGTGCTGGCGGTACTCGTCGAGCGTGGTGGCGCCGATGCAGTGCAGCTCGCCGCGGGCGAGCATGGGCTTGAGCATGTTGCCCGCGTCCATCGCCCCCTCGGCCTTGCCGGCGCCGACGATCGTGTGCAGCTCATCGATGAAGAGCAGGATGCGGCCCTCGCTCGACTTGATCTCGTTCAGCACGGCCTTCAACCGTTCCTCGAACTCGCCGCGAAACTTCGCACCGGCGATCAGCGCGCCCATGTCGAGCGAGAAAACGGTCTTGTCCTTCAGGCCCTCGGGCACGTCGCCGCGCACGATGCGCTGCGCGAGGCCCTCGACGATGGCGGTCTTGCCCACGCCCGGCTCGCCGATCAGCACGGGGTTGTTCTTGGTCTTGCGCGAGAGGATGCGGATAACGCGGCGGATCTCCGCGTCGCGCCCGATCACGGGGTCGATCTTCCCGTCCTTCGCCGCCTTCACGAGGTCGCGGCCGTAGCGCTCCAGCGCCTCGTAGGTGGCCTCGGGGTTGGCGCTCTGCACGCGCTGGTTGCCGCGCACCTGCGTGAGGGCGTTGAGGAACGTGTCGCGGGTGACGCCCAGCGTCTTGAGGATTTTTCCCGCGGGGGTGGCGGACTGCTGCAGCATGGCGAGCACGAGGTGCTCGACCGAGACGTACTCGTCCTTGAGCCGTTTGGCCTGGTCCTCGGCATCGACGAGCACCTGGTTGAGCTGCGGCGTGAGGTAGATTTTCCCCGGCTCGGTTCCCCCCGAGACGCTGGGCCTGCGGTCGAGCTCGCGCCCGACCTCGCCGGCGACCACGTCCGCCGGGCGGTTGAGCTTCTGGAGCAGGCGCGGGATCAGGCCGTCCGCCTGACGGCAGAGCGCCAGCAGGACATGCTCCACATCCACCGCCTGATGCCCGCGACGCACCGCCTCGTTCTGGGCGTCCTGCAGGGCTTCCTGGCATTTCTGGGTCAGCTTGTTGGGGTCCATGGGTTGATCCTTGTAGAGGTAAACAGCCGTTCAAGACCCCGACCCTTCGCGGACTCGGGGTCGGGCGTGGCTGTTTCCTAATTTGCAAATCCCGTACCAGTTCACTTCCCGTTGGCTTTGAACCTCGACTCCTTCTGCAACTGCTCGAACAGCTCGCGCTCACGCGAGGAGAGTTCCTTGGGCACCACGATCCGGAGGCGCACGAATAAATCTCCCGCGTCGCTGCCGCCACGGTGCGGCAGGCCCTTGAACTTCAGCCGGAGCTTCTGCCCCGAGCTGGTGCCGGGCGGGACGGTCATCGTGACCTCGCCGTACGGCGTGGGTACGGCAACCTTCGCACCCAGCGCGGCGTCCCAGGGCGTGACGTCGAGCGTGGTGATCAGGTCGTGGCCGTCCACCTCGTATTGTGGGTGCTTGGCCAGGTGGACGCGGAGCAGCAGGTCGCCCGGCTCGCCCTCGCCCATGCCCGGGCCACCCTGGCCGTTGAGGCGGATGGTGGAGGACTCGACCACGCCCTGGGGGATCTTCACGCTCAGCGTGCGCGTCGAGCCGTCGTCGGGCGATTGCAGCGTGAGCTGGCGCGTCGAGCCGTGGATCGCCTCTTCGAGAGAGATCGTGATATCGGCCTCAACATCCTGCCCGTCGCGGTTGCCGGTGCGCCGGCCAAAGCCCTGCCCGCCCGCCCCGCCGCGGCCGAAGAACGACTCGAAGAAGTCCGTGAAGTCGCCGCCGTCGCTGGAAAAGTTGAACCCGCCCTGCGGGCCGCTCTGACGCCGGCCTTCCCAACCTGGCGGCGGGCGGAACTCCTGCCCCGCCTTCCAATCGGCGCCCAGCTCGTCGTATTTCTTCCGCTTCTCGGGGTCCTTCAAAACCTCGTACGCCTCGCCGATAAGCTTGAACTTGGACTCGGCCTCCTTTGTCTTGTTCACGTCCGGGTGGAACTGCCTCGCCAACTTGCGGTAGGCGCGCTGGATCTCATCCTGCGACGCCGAGCGCGGCACCCCGAGGGTCTCGTAGTAGTCCTGATATTTGACCGCCATAGACAGCCCGTCCCCCGAGGACCGGCCGTGTGGTCACGGTCCCCGCGTTGAAGTGTTGCAATCCGTGCGCCGCGATTCTCACCCCATTTTACAGGGTATCGGAGGGTTTAGTCTGACAAAGGCGCAGCGTGACAGGTGCGACGGTGCCGGATTGGCAGGCGGGGATATGGCCGTAATCGTCACTGCACCAGCACGTCCGTGTCGCTGACCATGTGGTGGTCGAACGCGAGCTTCGTGAAGTACATGGCGTGGACCCAGCCCAGGGGCCAGCGGGCGGCGCGGAAGGCGTGCCAGAACGGGTACGCGACGCGTTCGAGCCACTTGCGGTCGCCGGTGAGGTAGAAGGCGTAGGCGGCGGGGTTGTAGTCGGTGGTGCGGTGGAAGCCGTGTACGCCGCAGAACTCCGGGGCGACGCGCCACTCGAGCTGCGAGAGCATGAAGCTCTTGAGCCCCTCGTCGCGCGTGATCTCCCAGAGCCAGTACATGCCCTCCCACGCGGCGTAGTCGCCGTAGCTGCAGACCTTCACGGGATTCACGAACGGCTTGGCGTCGAGCATCCGGCCGTATTTTTCCGTGTTCGCCATCAGGTAGTCGCGCACGATCGTCCAGCAGCCGTCGAGGTATCGCTGGTCGCGCGTGAACTCGTAGAACCAGGTGAGGTTGATCATCGGCTGCCCGGCCTCGCGCTGGTCGGCGGCGATGATCTGGAAGCCCTCGGGTGTGTTGATCCAATAAAGCAGGTGCTCGCAGGTGCGCTTGCCCGCCTCCAGGAACTCGCGGTCGCCGGTCAGGACGTAGGCGAAGAGGTATTCCGTGAACCACTCGTGCGAGGGGTAGGCGGTGCCGTTGTTGTGGTCGGTGGTGTGGGCGACCTGCCCGCCGGTCTGGAGGCGGTCGGTGCTGTAGGCGCAGTGGTCCACCTCCATCATGTGGTAGGAGCCGGTCAGGGCGAACTCGGCGCAGCCCCAGTTGCCGGAGCGGAAGTAGTTCTGGAAATAGACGAGGTTGTGCATCTCCTCGTTGTTGCCGCCGCCCTGGTCGCCGAAGTGCCAGAGGCCGGCGGCGGGCCAGTGATTGACCTGGTCCACCGCGCCGAGCTGGCCGTAGGAGACGCCGATCCAGGCGTCCATGACCTTGCGCTCGAAGGCGAAGTTGCGGACGGGCTCGTAGGCGGGGAGCTTGTGGATTTGAAACACCGCGCAGGCACGCACATGATCCAGGTCGGGCTTGATCTCCACCGGCGTGCCGCTGGGGACGTGCGTGTGGATGCCGCCATATTCCCAGCTCAGGTAGCGGTCCTGGATATCGACGTCGGTCGCCTTGGGATCAACGGGGCCGATGCGCATGACGTGCGACCGCCCCGCACCCTGCGTGATCTTCAGCGGGCCGGCCCAGTCGGGATAGAGCGCCAGCTCGAACACCGAGCCGCGCACCGTCAGGCTCTTGGGGTGCAGGCAGGTCATCCGGTCGATCGACGCCACGGCGCCGAGTTTCTCATCCACGATCGCCAGATACGGCCAGACGCACTTGCTGCCGCCGGCCTGCAACCGAAATTTAATATCGCGCAGCCACCACGGCTTGGCCTCCATCGGGTCGTGCAGCACCTCGGGGTTGCGCACGAAGCAATCGGCGTTGGCGCGGTCCTTGTGGGCTGCGGCGTAGTTGTCCAGGTCGCCGGTGTCGGAGGCGACGATCTCCGGGTCCTCGCTCACGCGCATCGGCTCGGTGAGGTAGTGCCGCGTCCGCGTGTTGGCGGTGAAGCAGCGTTTAGCGGTGGGCGAGACGGCGGTGTCGAACCGCGCGACGAAATTCCGGATCGCGATGCCCGGCGTGGCCTCCTCGCGGTTGCGGAAACAGTGCGTGACCTTCACGTCGTCACGCCCGGCAAAAATCTCGATGCGCAGGAAGTAATCCAGCCAGTCGCCGCGCGACCCGTCGGCGCGGCCGTGCCTGCCGTCCAGCCGCAGCACGGCGCGGCAACCGTTGGCGTGCTCGATGGTGAGCTTGTGCGTGCCGGCGCGGAGCGAGAACGTGCGGCCGTCCGCGTCGTCGAACGTGATGTCGAACCCCTCATCCTTCACGAACGGCTTACCGTTCGCCTTCCATGAGCGGACGAGTTCGCCGCGCTTGGAGGAGACGACCAGTTCCACCAGCCCATTCCCGATGCGCGCCGTGTCGCCGTCGATGGCGATCGTGACGGGGTTTCGCGGCTTCACGGCCTTCGCCTTGGCGGATTCGATGATGAGCGCCACGTGGGCGGAGGGGGCGAGGTCGAGTGAGGTGTCGAGCAGCGTCCACTGCGCGCTGCCATCTTCCCAGCGGTTGAGCGTGGTGAACGCGGCGGGAATCGTCTCACCCGCTTCATCGCGGAGGACGAGTTCGGCCTCGCTCTTGATCGCGCCCTTGGGCCAGGGGACCCCGTAGGTCACGGGCTGCGCGGGCATGTCGCGGTGAACGCGGCTGTGGATGTGGATGGTCTGGCGTGTGGTCATGTTCGGCTTCCGGTGATTTCCGGGGGAGTTCCGGGGAGCCGAACACGTTATGTCAAAGCGGGGGGCGAGCCAAGCAGGAGCGTCGCTCCGCGACAGCCGCACATTGTCAGTTCAGCGGGGTGCAGAGGAAGGCGGTCTCGTCGCCGAGCTGGACTTCCTGCAACAGGTGAACATGGACCATGTCGCCCAGGCGGGTGATGAGGGCGGTGGCGGCGCGGGACTGGTCGGTGAACAGGTGCATGGCGGGCTCGGCGTCGTCGCTGAAGCGGAGCTGACGCTGGGTGAGGCGGAGCAGCGCGAGGTGCTCCCGCGCCCAGGCGCGGGACTCGAGCATGACGACCAGCGCGGCGGAGAGATCGCCGGGCGTGGTGTGCTGACAGAGCAAATGGAGCCGGCCGTCCTGGTCCAGCACGAGTCGCGTGTCGGGGTGGCGTGGGCAGACGGCGTCCAGCGCGATCGCGCCGGGCAATTGCGAGAGCATGAACTCGACCAGTTCCGGCGCGTCGGCGTCGGCCTCCACAGTGTGCGAGGCAACGGGCTCCGGCACGGGCGGTGGAACCGGCGTGGCGGGCGCTGCCGGGCGTGGTGAGGGCGAGGGACGCGCGGCAATGGGCGGCGGCGTGACGGGCGGGGCCTTGGGTCGCGGCGCAGGTGCGGGCCTCGTTGCGGCGGCGTCCTGGGGCGCGGGCTGTGCGGGTTGTTGCGGGCGCTGCGGGTGCGGCGCGCTGAATGCGGGGGTGGATGCGGGCGGTGCGGCGGGATGGACGGGGGCTGCGCTCATGGGGGTGGCAGGCTGCGGGGCCTTCAAAAAGGTGACGATGTCGGGCACCGGCACCGCTGCAACCGCGGGCGGGTCGTGGATGTCGTTGATGTGCGTCGCCCCCGGAGTCCCCGGAGCGGCCGGGGTGGGCGTCGCCGGCTCGGCGAGCGGCGCGTCCGCCACCGCCACGGGCACCGCGAGGTGATCGATGGCGAAGCTGACCGCCGCGTCCGATGCGGCGGCCTCCTCGAACGTGCCCAACCGGTGCAGCGTGACCGGGCCCATCTGTCGCTGCGATCCGATCAACTGCACGGGCACGCCTGTCGCCAAACGCACGGCCTGGTCGAGTTGCTGCGCGGCGCGCACGGCCGAGTCGTCGTCCGACCCCATGACCATCACGCCCAGCGTCGGGCGATCGGCGGGGTCCAGCACGCCGAGCATGGCGGTCATCTGCCGTGCCGCGGCGGCGACGGCGGCCTCATCCGCCCCGCAGAGCCAGGTCCAGTGCCCCAGCGCGGCGGCGCGGAGGGCGATCTCCTCGTTTTCACCGGCGGTGAAGTGGAACAGCCAGTCGTGCACCTGCACGGGGGCCTCGTGCAGCAGGCTGTCGAGCAGCTCGACGAGATCGAGCCGCACGCTGTCGGAGGCCCACTGGGCGAGCAGGACGTTGTCGGACGGGCCGTGCCCGGTGCCTGCGCCGGCGGCGTGGGCGGTGATGAGTTCGACGTCGGCCTCGTCGGGTTCGAGGTGGAGGATGACGGCCGCCTCGCCCTGCCTTGCGAGGTAATGGGCGTACTGCGCGAGCCAGGGCCCGCCGAAGCCGGGCAGGTTGCCCATGAAGACGGCCTGGGGCGTGAGGGTGGCGTCGTGGTTCCGCCCGCGGCGCGGGGCCGGGGCGGTGGTGAACATGGAGACGGTTTCGGCTTCTTCGCGGTGCAGGCGCAGCGGCGGCGCGGCGGGCGTGTGTGTGTTGATCGAGCCGACGGTCGCGGGGCTGTCGTCGCCCTCGCTGGCGGTCTCTTTGGGGGGCGGCGGGTTGAAGAGGCGGGCGCCGGGGAGACGCATGGTGGCCGGGGTTTGCGGCGCGAGCCTCGTGGCGGGCGGCGTGGGGCGGAGGCGCGGGGCCATGCGGATGGGCCGCGGGCCGCTGAGCGGGTCGGGCTTGCCGGGGTCTGATCCCGGCGGGGTCGGGGGCTTCTTGCCGGGCGTGGTGCCGGTGAGGTAGAGCTCGGCCAGGGCGTCGAGTGTGTCGCGGGTGTGCTTGTCGTCGCTCATGGGCTGCGCGTTCTACGGCCTTGGATCGGCGTGGATTTCGACGACGTTGTTGAGCTCGCCGAACGGGTTGGCCTCGACGTAGGTGTTGTGCGGGTCGTGCAGCCACAGGCCATCGACGACGAGCCGGTAGCGGTACCGGCCGGGGGGCAGGTTGATGCAGGCCTGCCACACGCCCAGGCGGTCGTCGCGGGTGAGCGGCGTGGCGACGGCGGACCAGTTGTTGAAGTCGCCGGCGATGTGCATGCTCGCCGCCTTCGACGCGGGCTGGACGAAGAGCAACCCCTGGCTGGTCTGGTGAGCGCCGTAGAGCTTGGCGAGCTTCTGCGAGAGAGCGGGCGTGGCGACGGGCTTGACCGGCGCGGTGCGGACCGGCTCGGCGATGGGCACGAGCGTCGTTGTCGCCTCCACGGCGTCGGCGACGGCGACGGCGGAGTCGTTTGATGCGTGATGGGGCGCCCGTGCCGCGGGGGGGATGGGTGCGAACGGCCGGGGGGAGATTTCAGAGTGAGAGAGCGCCGAGCCGGGCGGCGTGGGCGCCGGCGGCTTCATGCCGACGCTGTCGGGCGACGCGCCGACGGCCATGACCGGCTCGGGCATCACGGTGTGACGCGACGGCGCGGGCGGGACGGGAACGGTGGGCAGGCCGAACGCCGGCGCGACGCGGGCGGTTTCGATGTCGCGCTCGGTGACGATGTCCGGGTCGCTCGAAAGCTTGGAGGAGAGCGCGGCGGTGCGGGCCGCCAGGGCGCGGGCTCGCTCGACGAGCTCGGCGGCGCGGCTGATCGCGGGGTTGGTCGTGGCGTTGCGGTCGCCGGGCGCTTCGGGCGGGGCGGGCGGATTGGCGATCAGCCAAGTCGCCAGCTTGTCGAAGTCCGCCATGCCGCGGCTGGCCGGGTCGTACTCAGTGATCGGCTGGCCGAAGCTGGCGGCCTCCTTGAGCTTGGAGTTGAAGTTGACGACGACGGGCATGAGCTTGTCGCCGAAGTGCCGCTTGAGCTCGGAGAGAATCTCGCGCGCCAGCTTGGTGCGCACGTCGTACATGGTCGCCAGCACCTTGAAGCGCGACTTGTGGTTGGCGCGCCGGGCGAGCATCTCGATGGTGGCCTCCTGCCGCACGGCCCCCTGGAGGGCGAAGTAGCCGGTCTCGACGGGGATCACCACCTCGTCGCTGGCGCGGAGGGCGTTGAACGTGAGCAGGCCGATCGAGGGCGGGCAGTCGATGATGCAGAAGTCGTAATGGTCGGCGACCGTGGAGAGGATCTGCGAGAGCCGGCGGTCCTTGTCGTGCGCCGCGGCGAGCTCGACCTCGACGCCCGCGAGCGCCATCGTGCTGGGGGCGAGGTCGAGGTTGCGCGAGACCTGCCAGACGACGTCGCTGAAGACCATCGTGCCGCTGAGGCCGGCGAGCAGCGCGTCGCCGATGGAGCGGTCCACCTGCGACTCGGGCACGGCCAGACCGAGCGAACAGTGCGACTGCGGGTCCATGTCCACCAGCAATGTCTTACGGCCCATCGAGGCCAGCACCGCGGCGAGATTGATGGACACGGTGGTCTTGCCGCAACCGCCCTTTTGATTGATGACCGCGATCGTTCGCAAGAGCCGCCCTTTCGTCCGTGAAAGAGTCAGGGGTCTAAGTAAGGTCGGGGCTGATGTGAGTCCCCAAACCCGTCGTGCTCCGCCCCGCGCCGTCCTGGCACGGGAACGCATCTCACCTCACGGACCGGATATGGCACGGTCCATTGTTATGGAGTTATCGGGGTTCATAACCAAAAACCTTGAATAGCAATACTGAAAACGGGGATTTCGTGAATCCAAGGGGGACCCTCCGGACCTCCCGCTAACCTTACAATGACCCCCGTGACCACCCCGATCACGCCTCCAACGCTGCTCCTGGCCAGCCGGTCCCCCCGCCGCGCCGCGGTGCTGCGCGAGGCCGGTTACGACTTCATCCAGAAAGACCCTCCCTTCCACGACCCACCCCAACCCGAGCAGGCCCGCGACCCCCTCGAACTGGCCCGCTCCCTCGCGGCCATGAAGGCCCTGAGCCTGCGCGACGCCTCCCCCCTGCCCAATTCCCTGATCCTCGCCGCCGACACCCTCTGCCTCGACGCCGCCGGCCGGCTCATCGGTCAGCCCGCCGACCGCGACGACGCCCGCCGCATCCTCCGCGCCTTCATGGGCGTGACCCACGCCGTGATCACCGGAGTCGCCCTCCTTGCAATGAACGATCGTCAGCCCGAGACACTGACCGATAGCACCCAAGTGTTCATGCACCCCATCGCCGACGCCGAACTCGAGACCTACCTCGACACCCAGCAGTGGCGCGGCAAGGCGGGTGCCTACAACCTCTTCGACCGCCAGGCCGCCGGCTGGGTGATCGACGTTCACGGCGACCCCACCACCGTGGTCGGCCTGCCCATGCGGCTGCTCGTCCCACGCCTCGAAGCCCGCGGCGTCCGCCCGACGCGCAAACCCACTCCCCATCACGAACTGTTCCAGGCATGAACGCACGCCGCTGGATCCCGATTCTCTCCGGCGAGGACCGCTCCATCCGCGCCGCCGTCATGCGCGTCCTGCTGCTCTGCGCCGAGCCGTTCTACGGCTTGGCGATCCACGCCCGCAACCTCCTCTTCAACTGCCGACTCCGCCGCGGCCACAAACTGGGGCGAACGACGATCAGCGTCGGCAACATCACCACCGGCGGGACGGGCAAGACCCCAGTCGTCGCCGACCTGGCGCGCCGGCTCATCGCCATGAACGCCCGGCCGGCCGTGCTCCTCCGCGGCTACCTCGACGACGACGGTCGCAGCGACGAAGCGGACGTGCTCATCCGTGAACTGGGATCATCCGTGCCCGTCATCGCCAAGCCCGACCGCCGCCTCGGGGCCCGCATCGCCCTCCAGCACAACCCGGCCGTCACCGTTTTCCTCCTCGACGACGGCTTCCAGCGCCGCCAGGTCCACCGCGACCTCGACCTGGTCCTCATCGACGCCACCAACCCCTTCGGCCACGGCCACCTGCTGCCGCGCGGCCTGCTCCGCGAACCGCTCTCCGGCCTCCGCCGGGCGCGGGGCATCATCGTCACCCGCGCCGACCTCATCACCCCCGACGCCTTGTGGGCCCTCGACCGGACCATCGCCGAGCGCGCCGGCCGGCCGCCCATCGCCCACGCCGCCCATGTCTGGACCGGCTTCCTCGACGCCAAAGACCAATTGCTGCCCATCGACGCGCTGCGCGCCCGCCGCGTCATCGCCGTCACCGGCATCGGCAACCCCGACGCCTTCGAGACCACCCTCCGCCAACACGCCGCAGCCGTCATCCACCACGCGAAACTCGACGACCACCATAATTACGCCGACCTCAATTCCATCCTCCCCGCCATCTGCCGCACCGCCTCCACGGACGACATCCTGGTCACCACCGAAAAAGACTGGGTGAAATGGAAGCCTCGCATCGCCGGCGCGAAGACGCCGCTGCCCGTGTACCGCCCGGTGCTGGGCATCCGCTACCTCGACGGCGAGGTGGCGGTCGATAACCTCCTCCGCCACGCATCCGCTATCCTCTAATACGCATGACCACCACTCTCCCCGGCAGTGACGACCTGATCCGTTTCCTCGACCGCTGGCGTCGGCGACGCATCGTCGTCGCCGGGGACTTCATGCTCGACCACTACATCTACGGCAACGCCGACCGGCTCAGCCCCGACGCCCCCGTGCCGGTGCTCGCCGTCGTGCGCGAGGAGCACAAGCCCGGCGGCTCCGCCAACGTCTGCCTCGACCTCCGCGCCCTCCATTCCGACGTCGCCTGCCTGGGCGTCATCGGCGCCGACTCCGCAGGCACACAGCTCCGCTCCGCCCTCCGCAAGGCCGGCTGCGACGTCAAGGGCCTGCTCATCGATCGCGCCCGCCCCACCACCGTGAAGCAAAACCTCGTCGGCCTGGCGCAGCACCGCCACCCGCAGAAAATGTTCCGCGTCGATGTCGAGACGCGCGACCCGCTCTCGGCCGATTCCGCCGACCGCCTGGTGGCGACGGCGAAGAAACTCCTCCGCGGTGCCGACGCACTCTGCCTCGAGGACTACAACAAGGGCGTGCTCAGCGAGGCCGTCTGCCGGCGGTTGATCGAGTTGGCGAAAAAAATGCGCGTGCCGGTTTACGTCGATCCCGCCGCCATCACCGACTACCGCAAGTACCGCGGCGCGACCTGCATCACCCCCAACCGCACCGAGGCCGCGCTGGCGACCGGCGCCAACGGCCAGCCGCAGAGCCCGGCCACCCTCGCCCGCATGGCGCAGCGGCTGCTCAGGGAGCTTTCCCTCGACGCCGTCGTGCTCACGCTCGACAAGCAGGGGGCGATGCTCCTTGAAAAAGGCGGCCGGCCGATCATGGTGCCCACCGTGGCGCGGCAGGTGTACGACGTGACCGGCGCGGGCGACATGGTGCTGGCGATGCTCGCCGCCTCGCGCGCCAACGGCGCGGACTGGCCCGCGTCCGTCGATCTGGCCAACACCGCAGCGGGCCTGGAGGTCGAGAAGTTCGGCGTCGTCCCCATCGAGCTCGACGAGGTGCTGCTGGCGCTCCTGGAGCGGCGGCACGAGTCGCTCGGCAAGCTGCGCACCGCCGAGCAGATCACCACCGAACTGGCCGCGCACCGCCGGCGCGGACGGAAGATCGTCTTCACCAACGGCTGCTTCGACATCCTCCACGCCGGCCACGTGCAGTTCCTGCGCGAGGCCCGCCGCGGCGGCGACCTGCTCGTCGTCGGCCTGAACTCCGACCGCTCGATCCGCCGCCTCAAGGGCGAGGGCCGCCCCGTCAACCACGAGGCCGACCGCGTCATGGTGCTCAGCGAGCTTGAGAGCGTGGACTACATCGTCGTCTTCGGCGAACAGACGCCGATCCGCCTGATCAAGTCCGTGCGCCCGGACGTGCTGGTCAAGGGGGCCGACTACCGCAAGGACCAGGTCGTCGGCGGCTCGTGGGTCGAGCGGAACGGCGGAAGCGTCATGCTCGTCTCGCTCGTCAAGGGCCGGAGCACGACGAACATCATCCGCCGCATCGCCAAGCAATCGCGGCGCTAAACTAAATAATCCGCGGTCACTTCATCTTCGCCAGATCGCCCTCAAGCTCGACGAGCACCGGCAGGCGCGGGCTGAGCGAGCGCACACGGTCGATCATCGCCTTGGCGCCGGCCTTGTCGCCCGCTTTGACCCGCCACCGCGCCGCGGCCACCGCGAGTTTTGCATTCGTCGGGTCATTCCTGAACGCCGACTCGTACACCTCCGCCGCCTTCGCGGGCTTGCCGAGCATCGCCCAGCAGACGGCCGTCTCGCCCAGCACCGATTCGTCCGCGCGCTCCGCGGCCGACAGCGTGCCGAGCACCTGCAGCGCCCCGTCGGGTTTGTTGGCGCGGCGGAGCAGCCCCGCCTTGCGGCAGATGTACTGAACCTGCAGCGGCCGCCTGGCGACCGGCGTGTTCTCGATCGCACGCTGGATGTTCGTCAGCGCCTGGTCCAACTGGTTCCGCTTGGCGCACAGCTCGCTCATCAGGGCGTAGGCCGAATAGGAGGATGAGTCGATCGCCAGCGCGTCGAGGATCATCATCTGCGCGCGGTCCAGGTCGTTGCGCTTGATGTACACATCCGCCAGAAAGAGCTTGTAGTTTGGTTCCTGCGGCGCGAGCTGGACGGCGTTGGCGTAGTACCGCGCCGCCTCGTCCGTCTTGCCCAACTGCCGGGCCGTCGTCCCCGCGAACAGGTGCACCTCGGGCTGCTGCTTGTCGAGGTCGATGCTCGTCTTGAGCTGCTCGTATGCCTCGGGCAGCCTGCCCTCGAGCATGAGGACCTGCGCCAAAAGTGTGTGCGCCGGGGCGAAGCGCGGGTAGCGTTCGACCAGTTGCCTCGCGTCCTCGCGAATGCCGGCGGTGTTCCCCGTGTCTGCGGCGGAGGCGAGGTGCTTCTGCAGCGCCTCGAGCTCGTCGCGCGCCTTGCGCGGGTCCCACTTCACGGAGCCGGCGCCGGGCTGGGTCGCGGGGAACGTCCGGGCCACGACGCCCGACCAGTAATTCCTGGCGATCAATCCGGCGGCCACGGCCAGCAGCAGCATGACCGCCACAACCAGCGTGCCGCGCGAGACCGCGCCGCTTTTTCGAGATCGCGTCATGCGCGCCAGCGTAACCGATGCGTCAGCGTCCGCAACGCTCCCCGCCGCGCGGCACGTCCATGGGTGGTGTCTTGGCTTGAAATGGGTGGCTGGGGCTGAGGCTTTGCGAAGCCCCAGTGCGGTATCCCAAACAGACTGGGGCATCGAAGACTCTGCCCCAGCCACCCTGACAATCAAATCAGGACATCACCGGGTCACAACGGGCTCCGGCGTTGTATCCGCCGCGTCGCTTTGACGGACGGGTATGGGCCGGGTTTGTGCTCTCTTTCGATCCGGGAGGAGCCTCGGGTTCTCCGCGATCCACGCCGTGGCGCACGGCACCCATTCCGAGTGCGCGGACGCCTGAGGCCATGGGGCCAGCAACGAGCCGGCGAATAAAAGCCCCAAATACACCGCGACGCTGTAACGCACCCAACTCGCCATGCCTTCCCCTGTCAATGAATCAGGCAAAACCCCGTGACGGCCGCACGCCCGCCGCGCGGGTGTCGCGATGCCGTGTCTCCACAACTATTCAAAACGCCGGCGCAAAAACAAGCCGATACCCGCCACCATCGCGCGACGGACGCCCCTACAAACGTCACGCGCGGCGCGGACGCACCGGGGTGATCCTTTTTGAAATGGGTGGCTGGGGCTGAGGCTTTGCGAAGCCCCGGTTCGGCACCGAAAGCAGACCGGGGCATCGAAGACTCTGCCCCAGCCACCCCTCCTATTTCAAAAGGGACCACTACCGACACACCGACGGACACGCCGCTCGGGACACCCCTGGGTTCAGCCTATAATCCCGCCCATGCTCGAGCTCAGCCGGACAATACGCTTCTGCCTCAACGGCCCGGACGACGGGCGCGACACGCCCAAAAACAACACCTTCGCCGCCTGGCCCCCGATGCGCGGACTGGGAAGGTACTACCAGCTCCACGTCCGCTGCGCCGGCGAAGCGGACCCGGTCACCGGCTATTTCATCAACATCCGCGACATCGACCAAGCGGTGCGCGGCCACGTGCTGCCGCTCCTCAACGACGTGCTCGCCGCGCAGCCCGACAGCGCCGCCATCCCGATGGGCTCGCTCATGCAGCGCATGCTCGACCGGCTGCGCTCCCCGCTGAACCGTTCCGTCGCGGGCCTCACGCTCGAACTCACGCCCTACCACCGCCTGGAAATCCGGAGCAACGACATGGCTCACGTCATCGTGCGGCAGCAGTTCGAGTTTTCCGCGGCCCACCGGCTCCACGTGGACCGCCTGAGCGACGACGAGAACCGCGAGGTCTTCGGCAAGTGCAACAACCCCTCGGGCCACGGGCACAACTACCGGCTCGAGGTGGCCGTCCGCGCCCCGATCGACACCGGCGGGCGCGTCGCCCCGGTCGAGAAACTCGACGGGCTGGTGGACCGCGTGGTGATCCAGCGGCTGGACCACAAGCACCTGAGCGTGGACGTGCCCGAGTTCCGCGGGCTCAACACCTCGGTGGAGAACATCGCCGTGGTCGTCTGGGGGATGCTGGAAAAAGCGGTGCGTGAGATCGGCGTGGAGCTCGACGAGGTCAGCGTGTGGGAGACGGGCAAGACCGTCTGCACCTACCGCGGCGATACGACAACGAAGGTTCTCCCTGTTTAGCGGCCGCCCCGGAGGGGCGCTCCGTGCCTCCCGCAAACCGTGCGGTAAAAACATGTCATGCCCGCACGCCCCAACATCCTCTTCATTATGACGGACCAGCAGACCGCCGGCGCTATGAGCTGCGCCGGGCACGGCGACCTGCGCACGCCGGGCATGGACCGCATCGCGACGCGCGGGGTGCGGTTCGACCGGGCCTACTGCACGTTCCCGCTCTGCACGCCGTCTCGCTTCAGCCTGATGACCGGGCGGTGGCCGCACGAGGTCGGCTGCGCGGGGAATTCGGTCAACGTGCCGCCGGGCATGATCCCCCAGAGCATGGGCGCGCTGCTGAGCGCCGCGGGGTACGAGTGCGGCTATGCAGGCAAGTGGCACGTCGGCCCGGGCGCGGTCTCCGAGGGGTGGGGCTTCGAGCGCGTGCATGGCTTCAATGATGTCGGCCTCGACGACGCGGCCATCGGCTTCCTCCAGCGCAAGCGCGACAGGCCCTTCCTCCTCGTCACCTCGTTCGACAACCCGCACAACATCTGCGAGTGGGCCCGGCAGCAAGCCCTGCCGCACGGTGAAGTACCCGACGCGCCGACGGAGGCCTGCCCGCAACTGCCAGCCAATTTCGCCGTCGCGCCATTCTCACCCCTCGCGCTGGAGCGCGAGCGCGCCGCCAACGAGCAGGTCCACCCCACGCTCACCGTCGCCGATGACTGGTGGCGTCACTACCGGCAGGCGTACTTCCGGCTCATCGAGAAGGTGGACGCCCAAATCGGCCGCATCCTCAACGCGCTGCGCGACGCCGACCGCGACAAGGATACGCTCATCCTCTTCACCTCCGACCACGGCGACGGCAACGCCGCCCACCACTGGAACCAGAAATCCGCTCTTTACGAGGAAGCCGTCCGCGTCCCGATGATCGTCAGCCCGCCGGGCGGCGGTGCGCCGCGCACGGACCATTCGCACCTGGTCTCCAACGGCCTGGACATATTGCCGACGTTCTGCGACTACGCGGGCATCACACCACCGACCGGCCTGAGCCTGCGGCCGCTGCTCGAAGGCGCGTCCAACACATGGCGCGACTCGCTCACCGTGCAGACCTGTTTCGCCCCGCCGCGCTACCTGAGCACGGTCGGCCGCATGATCGTCACGCGGTGCCACAAATACGCGGTGTATAGCTGGGGGCAGCACCGCGAACAGCTCTTCGAATTATCGCAGGACCCGGGCGAGATGGTGAACCTCGCGGTCGAGCCGCGCCACGCGGCGCTATTGAAAGATCACCGGCAACAGCTGCGCACCTGGGCACAGACGGCGGGCGATGAACTCGGCGCGTTGATCGTGCCCTAACCCTTCCGCATCGGCGTCTGCGGCACGAGGCGCAGCGCGTTCTCGCCGTATATCTCCTTCCACGCATCCTCCGGCAGGCCGAGTGTCTTGAGGAAGTCGTACCGGCACCTTCATTCTCCGCGCGTCGTTGCTGACGGGTGCGGTTTCAGGGCGAGATCACGGTGATCGAAACAGCCTCGGTGTAGTTGATGACGACACGATCGCCCTTTTGAACCTTCTCGAAGCTCTTCACCTTCGGGTCCACATGATCGAGCGCGACGTCACCCCCGAGCGTGCGGATCGTGACCGATCGGGCCTTATGGTCGATGGCCGAGACGGTGCCCGAAATCTCGGCGGTCCGCGTGGCCACGATCCCGGGCTTGGCGCCCAGCGGCGCCAGGTCGATCTGCCCGGCCAGCATCGCGCTATGGGGTTCGTCTGATCGGCTCACCGAGGCGGTGATCTTCTGAAGATACTGCGCCCTGACCGTGTCGCCCTTTTTGATCTGGGTGAAGTTCCGGACCTCACGGCCGACCGTGAATATCTGCGTTTTACCGTCGCTACCTGCCAGGGCGATCGCCCGGTTGTCGTAGTCGATGGACTCGACCTTCACGTCCGCGGCGGCGGTTTCCGTGAGCACCACGTGGGGCAGCCCGTGCACGCTCGTGCGCTCGGCGGTGAATGTGTTGCTGGTGCCGGCCGAGTCCGTGCAGCCGGACGCCACCACCAGGGCCAGGAGGGCCGCCGATCCCACGGACGCCATTCGTAGAGTAAACATGCTGTGGCTCCTTTGTGTTCGATGCTGCCCAACCACCTCGACGCTCGCCGCGTGAATCGACGTATTTAGTCGGCTATCGCCTTTCTCACAACCGCTTCGTTTCTGGCGGCATCCGCCTCTGCCTTGACCGCCTCGCCGATCGGTTTGACGTCCACCGTGACCTTGATGATCTTGCCGGTGAAGGCATTGTCGCGTTCCTTGTAATCAGTCGTGACAGGCGTGGCGTCGTCCAGCCCCACGCCCGCCGTCTCGTCGGCTGAGAAGATCGCCATTTGCGTGCGCCCGATCCGGCCGCTGGCGACCTTCTCGTTGTTGACGAGGAGGGTGGCCGTGCCGCCCTTGCCGACCCCGCCGCCGTCATAGTCGAAGTTCAAGCGGATCGTGGCCTTGCCCGCCGCCAGTGGCCGCGGCGCGGAGACTTTGAATTCCTCGAGCCCGAGGAAGTTGTAGCAGTACGTCGGCTTGCCGTCCTTGAGATACAGGCTCCAGCCGCCGAAGCGGCCGCCCTGGGCGAGGATCACGCCATTCGCGCCACCCTCTGGGATCTCCACGTCCGCCGTGAGTGACAACGAGCGATTCTTGACGTTGATGAAGACGTTCTCGCTCATCGAGTCCATGCCCTCGGAGAGGGTGAGGGACGCTCGCTCGCCCATCAGGTCGGGTCGGCCCGCGGTCGCCGGGACGAGGCGTTCGAGCAGCCGATCATCAATGGGTAGCACGCGATACTTGGTCGCATCCTTGATGAAGAGGCTCTGCAGTTCCTTGAGCTTCGCGGGATTGGTCGCGGCGAGATCGTTCGACAGGCTGAAGTCGGCGCGCGTGTCATAGAGTTCCCACACGTCGTCTTGCAGCTTTCGCCTGGACACCTTCTCCCACGGCGCGCGGTGGATCGTGCCGGCAAACCAGCCGTCGTGGTAGATGGCGCGGTTGCCGAATATCTCGAAATACTGGGTCGTGTGCGTGCTCGCAGCGCCGGGCTTGTCGAAGGAGTAAACCATGCTCACGCCCTCGATCGGCGTCTGGACGGTGCCGTTGACGCTCTTGGGTTCGGGCAGCTTTGCGGCTTCGAGCACGGTCGGGGCCACGTCGATGACATGGTGCCACTGCGAGCGCACCTGATTAGCCGCTTTGATGCCCTTGGGCCATGAGATGATCATGCCGTTGCGCGTGCCGCCGTAGTTGGAGGGTATCTGCTTGGTCCACATGAACGGGGTATCGCCCGCCACTGCCCAACCGGCGGCCATGTGCGGATAGGTCGAAGGCCCGCCCCACTCGTCGTAGTGCCTGAGCATGTCCTGCACGGTCTCCTGCACGTTATTGAAAAAGGTCATCTCGCAGAACATGCCGAACATGCCGCCCTCGGCGCTTGTTCCGTTGTCCCCGAGGATGTAAATGATCAGCGTGTTGTCGAGCTGCCCGGTTTCGGCGATGGCGTCGAACAACCGACCAATCTCATGGTCGCAGTATTCCCCAAAGCCCGCGTACACCTCCATTTGGCGGGCGAAGAGCTTTTTCTCATCCGCCGTGAGCTGGTCCCAGTCCTTGATGTCCTTGGGCTTCGCGGCCAGTTTGGTGCCCGCCGGCACCACGCCCAGGGCGATCTGCCTGGCCAGGGTTTCTTCGCGCAGCTTGTCCCAACCGCCATCAAAGCGGCCCTTGTACTTCTCGATCCATTCCCTGGGCACGTGATGCGGAGCGTGGGTTGCGCCCGGCGCGAAATAGATGAAAAACGGCTTGTCCGGCGTCAGCGCCTTCTGGAACTTCATCCACGAGATCGCCTTGTCAGCCATGTCGGTCATGAAGTTGTAGCCCGGATAGTGCGGGGTGGGCACGCGGGTCATCCCGTCGTAGAGCGTCGGATTCCACTGGTCGGTCTCGCCGCCGAAGAACCCGTAGAACTTGTCGAAGCCCGAGCGCGACGGCCAACGGTCGGTCGGCCCGGAGACGCTCACTTCCCACGGTGCCGTCTCATGGTTCTTGCCGAAGAACGCGGTGCTGTACCCGTTCAGCCGCAGCATCTCCGCCAACGGCGCGACGTTGTTGGGACGCTGCCCGGTGTTTCCCGGAAATCCCGTTGCGGTTTCAGTGATGCTGCCCATGTTGTTCGTGTGGTGGTTGCGGCCCGAGAGCAGGGCCGTGCGCGTGGGCGAGCAGAGCGCCGTGGTGTGGAACTGGTTGTAACGCAGCCCCTTGCTGGCGAGGCGGTCGGCGCTCGGCATGCGCACCGGCCCGCCGAAGGCGCTGGGCATGCCAAAGCCCATGTCGTCCACGAGCACGATCAGCACGTTGGGTGCGCCGGCGGGGGCCTTGATGTCGAAGCGCGGCGGGACCTTGGCGTCACGGGCGTCGAGCACGGTGCTGTGCGGGTAATCCGGTTGGGCGATCGGGAGGATCGTGCGGTCCATTGCCGCCGGCTCCGCGGCATAGGCACACAACCCGGTCAATGCGATCGCGAAGCACAAACCAATCCATACCATCAGACGTGTTGGGTTAGTCATCGGTCAGGTCCTCGTGGGTTCATGGATGGGCAGTTTCGAATGGACATATTAGTGACGCGCGGCTTTACTTGCTCTCGGCCGCTAAGACGGTTTTCCAGTTGTTCTTCATGTCCACCACCGTTCAGCCTTTGGCCACGGGCTCGTCCCACGCTTTGTCGAGCGTGCCGATGTGGGACTTGCGGTCATACCCCCACTCACGCTCGGTGTCGGTGTGATGAACGAGCAGGCAGAACCGCGCCCCGACGACCGCGGCGAAGAAGAGGCCTTTGTTGCAGGCGGTTTTTATTGTTCTGGCTCTTTGTTGTTTGTTCTGGCGGTTTGGCTGCTTGTCTTAGCGATTCAAATCCCATTCCTTGAGTTTCTTCGCCGCAGTGCCGAACGGGCCGAGCTGATAAACGGCCGCGCCCGCGGGCGAGAAGGTGAACGACTCGAACGGTTCGGCCAGCATCTTGTCGAGGTAGTCTTTGGGGGCGACGCCGGTGCTGACGTGCGGATTGAAGTTCTCGCCGGACATCTTGGGCACAAAGGTCGAGACGTACTGGATGATGGCCGCGTCGATCGCGGGGTCATCGTGCGGAGCGGTGAACGCGCCGATGGGGCCGGTCTCCACCATGAACGGCTTCGCGGCGGCGATGATGTCCGCCTGGAGTTTGAGAATCTGCGGGGTCGGCTTCGCACAGATGCCCGCAACACCCGTCGCGCCCGCCGGTGCGTAGTAATACTTGAAGGCCTCCAGCTTCATCGCGTTCACGTTGGTGGCCGCGAGCACCTTTTCCTCGGCGGCGTAGAGCTTGTCCAAATTCGCCGTGCGGACGAAGCACTGGAGCATCGTGATGTGCGGGCGGTGCGCCGCGTCCAACGCGAAACCCTTCGGGAAGACCGCCAGCAGGCGGGCGTTGCTGGCTTCGGCGTGCTTGAGCATCACGGCGTCCGGTTCGAGCAGGATGTCAATGGCCGTCACCGCGGGTGGCTCGGGAGCGAAGACGGCCTTCCAGTCGCTCTTCATGCTGGCGACGGTCCAGCCCTTGGCGGCGGCCTCGTCGAGCCCCTTGTCGAACTTGGCCAGATGGTCCGTGCGGTCGTAGGCGTATTCGCGGTCGGCGTCGTCGTGGTGGACGTACAGGCAGAAACGTGCGCCGCTGCCAGCGCCGGTGTATTGGAGCATCTGCAGGTCGCCGTCGGAATTGCCGAACGCCGCGATGGGGCGGCGGCCGATGTGCTGGTTGATGCCGACGGGCTTGCCGCCCTTGTCGTCATTGAAGTTCAATTCGGGCAGGCGCACGAGCACCGGCTGGCCGTCGCGCAGCTCAAACTTCGTCTTCACGCTGCTGCCGATGACCTGTTCCGGCGGGATGCCGTAGGCCTTCTCCGCCCACGGGCGCATGAACTCGATGCCGCCGCCCGAGACGATGTAGGTCTTGAATCCGTTCGTGCGCAGGTAGGCGAGCACTTCGAGCATCGGCTGATACACCATCTCCGTGTAGAGCCTGCCGGTCTTGGGGTGCCTGGTGGTGGCGATCCACTCCTTCACGATCTGCTCGAATTCGACGGTGGTGTTGCCCGTGTGCGTGGCCATCATGAGTTCCACGATCGCGTGTTCACCGCCGCCGGCGGCGGTCTTCATGTCGCCCCTGAGGATCGAGGCGAACGGCTCCCTGGTCTGCCATTCGGGATGCTGCGGCGCGAGCGCCTTCACGCGGTCAATCGCAAAGTAGAGCTGAACCGGCATCGGCTTCTCGCACCAGAGCGTGCCGTCGTTGTCGAAGACGGCGATGCGCTCGGGGGCGGGCACGAAGTCGGGCGAGCCGGGTTTGGTCACCTTCTCGACGAAAGTGATGATGGATTGTCTGACCGGGCCGGCGTTCCAGGACGGCAGTGGGTCAGCGGCGAGCGCTGGCAGCACGAAACTGAATACGCAAAGAACGGCGAATGCGGCGAATGCCCTGATTTTCACGAGGGTTTCTTCCCAATTAGGGTGGATACAGCCCGAATGGCCGCACGCGCGTTTCCGCGAGTGCGGCCGGGTTTAGTGAATAGGCGTTTTGTTGATCGCCCTCGCTTACTTCGCGCCGGCTGAGCCGGAGGAGAGTTTCGCCATCACTCCGTCCAACTGCCCACCTTCTGGCTCGGCGGGTATTCCTTGAACGTGGCCATGAACTTCCCGATGAGTTCCTGCACGGGCACCATGATGAACATGTGGTCCACCCGCCAGCGCCAGTAATCGGCGGAATGGTCGGCCTCCTCGAAGGGATCCGAGCGGAGGTTGTAGAGTTTGGGAATACTCAGCTTCGAATACTCCTCCTGCCAGGCTTCAAGGCCGTGGGCGCGCTGTTCCAGAAAGGTGATCTTGTATTGGTTGTAACGGACCGCGGCCAGGTCGCCCCGGTCGTTGAAGTAGAAGAACTCGTGGCGCGGGCTGGGCGTCTTGCCGGCGAGGGCGTCGGTGAGGTCGTAGCCGTCGAGATGGACCTTGAAAGTCTTGTCGCCGACTTTCATGCCGGTGAGCAGCTTGGTCTTCACGTCCGGATCGCCCGCGGCGGCCATGAGCGTGGGCAGCATGTCTTCATGGGAGAAGATGTCGTTGAGCACCGTGCCGGGCTTGATGACGCCGGGCCAGCTAATCAGGCAAGGGACGCGGAATCCGCCTTCCCATTGGGTGACTTTCTCGGCGCGAAAGGGTGAGGCGCCGCCGTCGGGCCACATGCCTTTTTCCGCGCCGTTGTCGGTGGAATACATGACGATGGTGTTGTCATCGAGGCCGAGCTCCTTGAGCTTGGCGAGGAGCTGGCCGACGTGGCCGTCGTGCTCGACCATGCCGTCGGGATAGACGCCGAGGCCGGTCTTGCCCTCGCTTTCCTTCTTGAGGTGCGTCCAGATGTGCATGCGGGTGGCGTTCCACCAGAGGAAGAACGGTTTGCCGTCCTCCTTGCGCTTTTGCATGTAGTCCATCGAGAGCTTGGTGAACTCCTCGTCCACGGTCTCCATACGCTTGATGGTGAGCGGGCCGGTGTCCTCGATCTTCTGGGTTCCGTCCGGGTTGGCGAACGAGTGGATCACGCCGCGCGGGGCGAACTTTTTGATCATCGCCGGATCCTTGAAGTAGTCGGGATGCTCGGGTTCCTGGCTGGCGTTGAGGTGATAAAGCGGGCCGTAGAACTCGTCGAAGCCGTGTGCGGTGGGCAGCGTATCGTCGGCATCGCCGAGATGGTTCTTGCCGAACTGTGCGGTCGCGTAGCCCCGCGCCTTGAGCAACTGGGCGAGGGTGACGTCGCGCGCCTGCAAGCCTTCCTTCGCGCCGGGCAGGCCGACCTTGAGGTTGCCGGTGCGGAGGCCGACCTGGCCCGTGATGAAGGCGGAACGTCCGGCGGTGCAACTCTGTTGACCATACCAGTCGGTGAAGATCGCGCCGTTTTTGGCGATGCTGTCGATGTTCGGCGTCTTGTAGCCCATCATGCCCATGTTGTAGGCGCTGATGTTCCAGATGCCGATGTCGTCACCCCAGATGATCAGGATGTTGGGCTTCTTCGCGTCAGCCGCCCGCGCCGCGGGCACGAGGAACGGGGCTCCGATCAATGCCAACCCGAGGGTCAGCGCCCTAAGAAATGGACTGATTCTTCTCATGTGGATCGACTCCTTTCGCAGACGTGGGAAAAGGAACTACTTCGACGGATCGGGTACCCGATCCGTCGCTGTCGCCGGCTTCACACAGCGGAAGCCGACGTGGTTGCTGCCGGTGCTGATCTCGCCCTTGCCGCGCGTGCCGACCATGTAGCGGGTGCAGTACTGGTCGGTGCAGAGAAATGAGCCGCCGCGCTGCACGCGTTTCTTCTCGTTGGGCTCGGCGGGGTCGTAGGGGGAGTTGGGGCCTTGCGGGTTGCGGGTGATCTTGCCGGCGAGCATCTGCCGGGTGTAGGTGTCAACGCGGTACCAGTCGCTGCACCACTCCCAGACGTTGCCGGCCACGTCGTAGAGGCCGTAGGCGTTGGGCGGGAACTGGGCGACCGGCGCGACGCCGATAAAGCCATCCTCGCCGGTGTCCTTCACCGGGAACGTGCCCTGGAACGTGTTGGCCATGAACTTGCCGTTGGGCTTGAACTCATCGCCCCAGGCGAAAGTCTTCCCCGCCGCGCCGCCCCGCGCGGCGAACTCGAACTCCGCCTCGGTCGGCAGCCGCTTGCCCGCCCACTTCGCGTAGGCCGCCGCGTCGTCGTAGGCGATGTGCACAACCGGGTATTTCTCTTTGCCCTTGAGGTCGCTCTCCGGGCCTTCGGGGTGACGCCAGTTCGCGCCTCTCTGGTACCGCCACCACTGGTAATGATTGTCGAGCGGCACCGGGCCGGGCGTGGGCGTGAAGACCGTCGAACCGGCGACGAGGTTTTCCGGCGGGGCGCCGGGGAAGTCCTCCGCCCTGGGCGTCTGCTCGGCGATGGTGACGTAGCCGGTCGCCTTCACGAACTTCTCGAACTGCTCGTTGGTGACCTCGGTCTTGTCCATCCAGTAGCCGTCCACATAGACGCGGTGGATCGGCTGTGCGTCGGGCATCGAGCCGTGCATGTCGCAGAGCGCGGCGTCGGCGTCGAGCGAGCCCATGGAGAACTCGCCGCCGGGAATCCAGACCATGCCCTCGACCGCAGGCGTTGGCGCGGGCGCGGCATTGGGGATCGTGGGGCCGAATGCGTTAGGTTTCGTTGCCGCGTCGGTCTTCGCCTGAGGCGCGGCGCGGCCGGAATTGCTCTCCTGAGCCCAGCTACTGGTTGAGATGATCCCGCCGACCGCGATGATGAGGCTGACTGCCCTAAATGTTACAAGATGTGTCGCGCTCGTCATGGAGTGCCGCCTCGTTGCTCCGCCGCCGGTCAAATGACCGTGAGGCAGAGGCTAAGTGACCCCGAAATTCCCGACAATGAGGAATCCCACGCAGGTAATTCTTCTTATGAGAGCATGAAGTGGTGCAACTCGAGTGCGTCTTGGCACCGGTAGCGGGTTCCATTTTCAAAGCGCCGCGAGACGTTCGCGGGCGGAATGGCATTCGATGATCAGGCCGGCTCTTTCTCTGACAACCGATGGTACACCCCGCGTGCGGTATTTGGAAGTTGTTTTGTGCTCCACGCACCGCGATCCGGGGCGCTAGTTCGCGCCGGGCGCACGTTGAGACAGCATCGCAGCCAATGTCCTGTTGATGCGAGAGAGCGTGACGAGCAGGTAAACCACCGCGAAGACCAGGAGGATGACGACACCACCCAGCGCGGCGATCACCAGCTTGCCGCCGGTGGATTGCGGCGACATGCCCTCCATGAGCCTGTTCAGCGCCGCGAGCTGCTTCTGGTTTTCGTCGATGGCGGCGGTGCTCGCGACGACCCCACGCTCGTTCGCGGCGACCGCGGCCGTGCTCTTGTCCACGGCCTGCTGGTTGCGCGCGACCGATTCGGCGGAGGCGAGCACGCCTTTCTCGTTGGTGGCGACGGCCTGAGTGCTCTTGCGGACGCCGGCCTCGTTCTGAGCGACCGCGTCGGTGCTCGCGCGAACGCTCTTCTCATTCGCACCGATGGCCGCCGTGCTCGCGTTCACGCCTCTGGTGTTGCCGTCGATCGCCTCCATGCTTTTGCGGACACCGGTCTCGTTTTGAGCCACCGCGTCGGTGCTGGCACGCACGCCCTTCTCATTGCCCGCGATCGCTTCGGTGCTACCGCGCACGGTTTTCTCGTTCGCATCGATGGCGGAGGTGCTGCGGGCGACGGCCTCCCTGTTGGCGTTGATCGCCTCCGTCGATTCGCCGATCGCCTTGCCGTTGGCGCGGATCGCCTCGGTGCTCGCGCCGATGGCGGCCTCGTTCTCCTTGACGAGCTTGGCCATCCGGCCCAGGTCTTCGCAGCCGGTCAGGCAGAGGGCGCACAAGAACAGCGTGGCCATGAGGGGCGCGGCGGGCTTGCGAAACAGGTTGATGCTCATGGAAACGCTCCCGCGTGCTCTGTTGCGTGGCAAATGAAAGAACCGATGTTTCACCAGACCCGCCGATGTACAGGTCAATCCTTGTTGTGTAAAACCCGTTTGTGCTCGCCGCGGCAGCCGAGATGCGCGACCATGATATAGTGGAAAACAACAGAGCCGTTAGTGTTTGTTGTAAGCACGCCGTGTCAATTTGTGTTGAACGCATGAAAAGGAAACCACCCGCGATGAAATCATCTCTCCGCACGCACTTGCTGTTCACTTCCATCGTGGCCGTTTCGCTGGTGCCGCACCACGCCGTATCGATCGCCGCCGAGCCCGAGACGAAGGCTCCGGTCAGCGCGGAGGCCCCGGCCGAGGCCAAGGGCATCCTCCCGGTGCCCGACTACAGCGGTGATCTGTTCGAGCGGTCCCACCTCACCGGCGACTGGGGCGGCACACGCACCGACCTGGCGAACAAGGGCATCCAGTTCCAGGTGGACTGGACGCAGCACCTGCAATCCGTGGTCGATGGCGGCGCCGACACCGCGACGCAGTACGGCGGGAACCTGGATTACATGCTGAACCTCGACCTCTACCGCATGGGGTTGCTGCCCGGCGCGCTGATCAAGGTCCGCGCCGAGACGCGCTACGGCGAATTTGCCAATGACAAATCGGGCTCGATCATCCCCGTTAATATGGACGGTGCCGTCCCGATCAACGACAGCAACGGGGCGGCCGATGTGCCCATCGCTCTGACCGACCTGGCCTACTACCAGTTCCTCTCCGAAAAGTTCGGCGTCTTCCTGGGCAAGATCGACACGCTCAACGGCGACCCGAATCCCTTCGCCTCCGGCCGCGGCGTCTCGCAGTTCATGAACGCCAATTACGTCATCCCCGTCCAAACCCTGCTGATGGTGCCCTACAGCACGCTCGCCGCCGGCTTCGTAGCCATGCCCACGCCCAACATCACGCTCACCAGCGCCATGATGAACACCGCCGACTCCTCGACGACCTCGGGCTTCGGCGAGTTCGGTAACGGCTGGACATCGGGCTCGGAGGCCGACATCCAATACCGCCTCGGCAAGCTCCCCGGCGGCATGAACTTCGGGTTCGTCTACGCGGCGGACCGCGATTACACCGAGTTCGGCGGCCGATTTACCTTTCAGCGCGGCGAGGGCCTCGTCGTGCCGACCCAGGACAACACGTGGGCGGCGTACTGGAGCGGCTGGCAGTATTTCTACACCCCCGAAGACGTCAAGGGCCCGGTGAAAATGGCCAATGGCGCACCGGACCGTCAGGGCGTGGGCATCTTCTGGCGATTCGGTGAAGCGGACCACGACACCAACCCCATCCGCTGGACGCTCAGCGGCGGCGTCGGCGGCAAGGGCCTCGTCCCCGGCCGGCCCAACGACCTCTGGGGTGTGGGCTACAGCTATGCGAGCCTGGGGACGTCGCGCCTCACCTCCGCCCTGGCCGTGGACGACAACTCCCAGGGCTTCGAGGGTTTCTATAACATTGCTCTGACCCCCGCGATGCACCTCACCTTCGACCTGCAGGTCGTCGATCCACCGTTTCCCGATCGTGACACCGCGGTCGTCCTGGGCGGCAGGCTGCAGCTCTCGTTTTGATTGACGGTGTGCGGCGCAGGCGTCCCTCGCGCAAGGCGCATCACGATAAGGAGAAGGCGATGGTATCTGAACGGTCCTTCATCAAGGCGGTGCTGATCGGCGTGGTGCCGGCGCCGCTGTTTCCGGAGCAAGGCATGCCTCGCATCGAACACCTAAGGAGATTGGCCGTGAGCAAGTACATCGCCGGTTGGTTGCTGATAGCACTGTTTTTGGCTTCGGCCCTAACCGGGTGCGGCTCGACCAAGTCCTCGGGCCCGTCGCCCTTCGTCGCCAACCCCAAGCCCGCGGGCTACGTCGAAGATCACGAGCGGATGAAAAAGGACGAGCGGTTCCCGTTCCAGCTTATCTGGATCGACCCGGCGCGCGACATCCATCCGCGCAAGATATACATCGCGCCGGTGGACACCAGCCACCAAGTCAACAACCCCTGGTACACCAGCGTCAACACCCGCTACGCCATGCCGGATTACAAGCGTGACCTGGCGGACATCGCCGCGTTCACGCGCGAGACGGTCATCAAGGCCTTCCGTGAGGACGCGGGTAATCAGTACCCGGTCGTTGACTCCAGGGACAAGGCGGAGATTGTGCTCGAACTGTCGCTGGTGGAACTGGTCCCGGCGGCGCCTGAATTGGTGGCGGCCGGATGGGTCGTCCCCGGCACGTCGCTGGCGAACCAGCCCAGCGTCGGCTTCGAGGGGCGCGTGCGCGACACGCACGAGAACAAGGTTGTCGCCACCTTCGCCTTCCGAGACCAGCCCAACATCGCGGTTGTTGACCTGCAGAACATGAAGTCCTGGTACGACTCGGACAAGGACGTGATCCGCAAGTGGGCCGCGATCTACGTGGATGTGATCAACCAGCGGTATGACCCGAAGAGCCGCTCGAAGGTTCCCGTGAGCCTGCTCAGTTGGTAATACCGGAACCCCGCAGCCGCTAGCGACGCGTGACCTGCGGTCACGATCGTTTGCCGCTCTTCATTTGATCTTCCAGCCCCCCCGGAACACCTCGCCCGCACGGCTTGTTGTTTATGGAGTATGGCGTTTATGCAAGGGGGCGTGGGTTGAGCGGGGATGAGGCCCGCCGACACTCGCCGACGGCCACGAGGCGATCAGATCACCCAGCTATCCCCGGCCCCCCGCATCGGGCGGGCACGACGGCTACTTCCGCATCGGCGTCTGCGGCACGAGGCGCAGCGCGTTCTCGCCGTAGATCTTCTTCCGCGCCTCCTCGGGCAGGCCGAGGGTCTTAAGGAAGTCGTGCAGCTCGGTGCCGTAGTAGTCCCGGCCGAACAGCAGCCGGTCGGCGTAACGCGTGAGGAACTTCAACGCGTGCCCAGGGTCGCGCGACAGCGCAAAACGCGCCGAGCCCGCGGAGAGGTCGGCGTAGAGGTTCGGGTTGTTGTCGAACAGCTCATACAGCCGGCCGCCGGGCGCAACGGGCCCGCTCGGGTAGCTCCCCACCGCCTTGTCGGCGTCGCCGCTGATCTCGCGCCAGAAGCCCGGCGCGTGGCCGATGAAGATCGTCTCCGGGCAGGCCTTGAGCGCGCGTTCGAGGTTCGCCACCGTTCCGCCGTACCAGTGGGGCTCGTACCTCAACACCCCCTTCTCGTCGGGCATGTAGGGGATGTCCAGGTGGAGCACCACCGGGCATTTCAGCTCGCCCGCCTTGCGGAAGAGGTTGATCGAGCGCGGGTCGTCGAAGGGGATGCGGAACTTCCACTCGCCGCAGACGCGCACGCCCAGGATCTTGTACGCCGCCTCGAAAGCCGCCGGCGCGTTGCCCATGCAGGGGTGCGGGCAGAAGCCGACGACGAAGCGGTCCGGGTAGCGGTCGCGCGTGAGGATGAGGTCGGAGAGCGGGATGCCCGCGTGCGTGCCGTCGCCGCGGAAGTGCTGCGGGTTGAGCACGCCGTGGTACCCGGGGCTGTCCTCGCTCGGCGGGATCTCCCAGGAGAGGAGCCACGACACGTCGATGCCGTGCGCGTCCATGTCGGCGATGAGGCCCTTGTCGTCGCGGCCGTGCCAGAACACGTGCTGGTGGGAGTCGATGAACATGGGTGGAATCTATCTATCTAAATGGTGGTGGGGCAGGCGTCCCGCCTGCCTCTTGGGTTGCGCGGAGGCAGGCGGGACGCCTGCCCCACCGTTTTGAAAAATGGAACTACTTCAAATCCTCCGCGCGCTGCGCCACCTTCCGGTACGCCGCCGCGTAGCGCTCGATCTCCTCCGGCCGATCGTGCTTGAACCACGGCACGCCGAACGCGATCTCGTGGATGCTCTCCGTCACCGGCAGCGTCCCCTTGCCCTGGCGCACGTCGCGCTGGCCAAACGCAATCATCGTCGGCTTGCCCTGGTGGAACAGGTCCAGATCATGGAACACCGCGTGCGTGTGCAGTGGGAAGTTCGCCCCCGGCCCGCAGCCCGGCACGCCCTCCGCGCTCACCGCCTCGCAGAACTTCGCGATCGGCAGCCCGCCAAGCTCCTTCGCCACATAAAGCCCGCGCGAGGCGTACCACCCGCCCATCGTCGAGCCCGACCCCTTCGCCGGCCGGTGCGCCCGCAGGCCCGGCACGCCCTCGAGCAGGTCCCAGAACCGGTTGAGCGCCTTCTGGATCTCCGCCGCGCGCTGGTCGTACGACTTGAGCTGCACCCGACCCATCGCGGCGCAGGTCTGGTTCATCCGGTGCTTCTGCCCGCCGACCGGAACCCCCTTGAAACGCGACAGGTCCACGTTGCTGACCGCCCCCTCGCCCTTCGCGTAGATGCTCGGCCCGCCGGTCCGCTCGTAGAAGCCGTACGCGATGCACCGCTCGTACAACTCCTCGTTGTTTGTCACCATCACGCCCGCCTCGCCGATGGCGAAGCTCTTGCCCGACATGCAGCTCATGGCCGCGATGTCGCCGATCGTGCCGACCTTCCGCCCCTTGTAGAGCGTGCCGTGCGCGTGGCTGCAGTCCTCGATCACCTTGACGTTGTGCTTGCGGGCGATGGCCATGATGCGGTCCATGTCCGCCGGGTAGCCGGCGTAGTGGACCACGATGATCGCCCGCGTCTTGGGCCCGATGCGGTGCTCGATGTCGTTCGGGTCGATGCAGAGCGAGTTGAACTCGACGTCGGCGAAGTTCACCGCCGCCCCCAGGTGCAGGATGCTCGTGCACGACGCCCAGTAGGTCATGCCCGCGCAGATCACCTCGTCGCCCGCCCCGATGCCGCACGCCCAGAACGCCCCCTGCAGCGCGCTGGTGCCGCTGGGATAAGAAAGGCAGTACTTCGTGCCCATCCACTTGGCGAAATCCGCCTCGAACAGCTTGCTGATGTCGTTGCTCGACATCGCCCCGCGCCGGACCACGTCGAGCACCGCCTCTTCATCTTCCTTGGTCACGATCGGCCAGGCGAACAGGGTCGGATCGACCTTCTCGACGGCCTTGGGGCCGCCCTTGATCGCCAAAGTCTGTGCGGTGAGCGTCGCGGTGGTCATGGGGAATCCTTGTGAAAGCCTTGTGAAAGGGAGGCGGACCATTGTAACAGGGCGGGGAATCGAGCGGGTACGCACGGCCACGGGGGCGTGTTTGCCGATAGGGGATCAAATTGGATTGGAAATCATCCCAAGGCTATCATGGTCACGGAGGTGAATCATGCATTTTACCGTGGAAGTTGAACGCGAAACCGACAAGCGATGGATCGCGGAAGTGACCGACCTACCGGGCGTCATGGCCTACGGCACCACGCGCAAACAGGCCGTGTTGAAAGTCCAGGCGTTGGCCCTGCGGGTGCTCGCGGATCGCATCGAGCACGGCGAGAAGATCCCCTCCATCGCCAAACATTTCGTGGAGGCGGCGTGAGCCGGTGGGGCTCCCATAAAGCCAAACGCGTTCTTGCCGCGCTGCTGCGGATCGGTTGGCGGATCAAGCGCACAAGCGGCTCGCATCACACACTGACACGCGAAGGATGGCCGGATTATGTCTGGGCGTTCCACGACGGCGTGGAAATCGGCCCCCGTATGCTGGCGCGTATCGCCCGAAAAAGCGGGCTGCGCACGGAAGATTTGTAACCTCTCACCCCACCGGCGGCAGCGCATGTCGGACCTCATTTCACCCGCCAATCCGCAATTGATGCCACACCGCATCCCGCCAGGGTGCGGCGTGTCTCGATCTTCCAGCCCAACGGGCTGAAACCCACCAGCCCGGGGCAACGCCCCGGGAACCGATCACCCCCCTTAATTTTCAAGCCCTGAAAGGGCGGCACGCCCATCGTGTGTCGCCCTTACAGGACTGACGCGTTTCACGGCGACCCAACCCGGGGCGTTGCCCCGGGCTTGTAAGTGCCAGCCCGTTGAGCTGAAAGAGACAAGGCTGATCCGAAGCGGGAGTCACGGGTCGGGCGTACCCGCCGGACCCGTGCCTCGGGGACACGTTCAAGTTCATTGGCCGATGTTGAGGCGCAACGGCTCGAATCCGGGAGCTACCACCGCAACCTGATCGCCCAATGCCCACACGATTCCCTGTAGGTGACCGATTTCGCCGATTCCATTAGCAGGCAGAACAATAGTCGCTGACTTTATCGGGTGACCCTCGGCGTCGAGTTTCAATACCGTGGCTTGAATGTCCAACGGAGCCCCGTTGCGAAGCGACAATACCAGCCCGGGCCCAGTCATTGCAGCCCGATGCGATGCTACTACCGAAAACTTGATGCCGCCAGTCACACCGATCTTCGGAATCGCGTTTGGGTTCTTCTTCCGGGCAATCTTGTCGGGTATAGTAGGAAGGCCTAATTCCCGAGTGACTCGGCTCGGGAGCGGCGCAATTCCCAAGCTCCGCATTGCACTCAACGGTAACAACAAATAATCCGGATGTGGCTTTCCGTCGCCGGTAATTTTTGCCGCATCAGCAAATTCTTTTGAGCCTGCCTGAATCGCAGCGCAGAAAGATGTAGCGGACATGTAGTTCATTTTGGCCTGGTCGGGCTCCGAACGGATATCCGTGTGTCCGATCATGGTGGTCTCGAGTCCGTAGATCTTGAACTCGTTGCCGTTTTCCACACGAAACGCGAGGAATGCGTGGCCCGGAACAATCGCAATGTAGGGCTCTATATTAATTTTTCTCAGAAGCGATGCGAATACAGCGGTTCCATCAATGCAATTCCCCTGCGCAGTGGACAAAGAGTCCTCAAAAGGTCGCACAGTTTGGCTGAACACTTTCCCACCAGCACCCGGCGTAACTTCAATGCTGCTGTAACGAAATCCGCGCCGCTGAAGGGTTTGCCATATGGCAAAGACCTGTTGCATTGTGTGTTCGGGGCCAGAGTGCTGTCCATTGAAGCTGTCGACGATTCCTTGTTCTAGCGACTCGCGGAGCAGCAAATCAATCCACGGATGATCCTCATTGACATAAGCCGCTACCATCCACTGTACATTTTCAGGTCCTGATCCCGAGAACTGATTGGACCACCCGAGCGGGCAGTCGCGTATTGACCGAACCGTAATCGTCTTGACGATTTCCTTCTCCGCATCGTCATCGATCCTCACCTTGAATACAACGCTCAATGGAATCTGTTGATCATTTTCACCTAGTATTTTGTAGTTCCATTTCATAGTGGGATAGACTTGGTAGGATCGGCCGTTCTCCGTAAGTACTTCGTCACAACTGCTCTCGTCGAAGAACCGGGTTGCTGCGATGATCAGTCGCACTCGTGTGTGCGGCTTGCTTGTTTTGATGGTGACGCCGAGAAATTCCTGAAGAAGTTTCTCGATCTGGGCGCTCGAATTATCTTTCTGTGACCGGATTCGGTCCTGCTGTACCGATGCTGCTTGCAGCGCCTTGATTCTTTCGGGTCGAATCGTTGATGCCGCAATTACAAGTGATGGAAAGAGGTTATCGTCGGGCTGCGCCCATGCGCATTCTACTTGTGCATATGTCGTTGATGAAGAAACCAACGCAAGCGTGAGTACAACAACCGAGAATGCGATTGAACCTAAACGAGTTGTCATGCATGCGTCCTCAAGGATGCGACACCACTAATTCCAACAACGAAAAAGCTTCAGCCGCCGCTGACCGGCTACCCCATGCTAGAGACATAATACCCGGGCACGAAGACCCCTCACGCCAGCCTCGCAAACCCCGTGTGCTTCACCGGGCCGCCGATGCGTTGACGCACATCACCCGCGCGGATCGCGGCGGCTAGCTCAGCGAAGACGGTGTCGCAGGCGGCGAGGTAGGCGTCCGCGTGGCGGTCCTCATGGGTGAGCATGGGGTAGAAGCCCGAGCCGGCGAGGAAGCCGTGGGTGAGCATGCGGACGGTGAAGAGCGTCGTCAGCGCGGCGGCGTCGGGGTGGGTGAAGGCGAAGCCGGCCCAGCAGACGTGGCCGGTGGAGGTGAGCGGGAGGCTGTGGCGCTTGGCCAGGTCGAGCCAGCCGGCGCGGACGCGCTCGCCGATGCGCTTCACGTGGGCGGGGACGTCGATGCGCATCATCTTTTTCACCGCCGCCACGCCCGCTGCGGGGCCCACGCCCTCGGTCCAGAACGAGCTGGAGATGAACGACGCCTGCGCCGCCTCCATGGTCGCAGCCTTGCCGAGGACGGCCGCGATCGGGAAGCCGTTGCCCAGCGCCTTGGCGAAGACGGCCACGTCGGGCGTCACGCCATACAGCAGGTGCGCCCCACCTAACCGCATCCGCCAGCCGATCGACACCTCGTCGAAGACGAGCTTCGCGCCGTGTTTGTCGCACATCTCACGGATGCCCTCGAGGAAGCCGGGGGCGGGATCGACCGAGCGCGTCGGTTCCATGATGACGGCGGCGAGCTTCGGGCCGTGCTGGTCGAAGATGCGTTTGATCTCGTCGAGCTTGTTGTAGTTGAAGGTGAGGCAGGAGCCCGAGAGGGAGGCGGGGACGCCGGTGGGGCTCAGGCCCGGGAGCAGGTGGCCGTTGAGAGACTCGGTCGAGCCCAGGTTGGCGGCGAGGTACCAGTCCGACCAGCCGTGGTAGCCGCAGACGGCCAGGGTCTCGCGGCCGGTGGCGGCGCGGGCGATGCGCGCCGCCACCGCCAGCGCCTCGCCGCCGGCGCGGGTGTAGCGCACCTGCTGCGCCCAGGGGTGGATCGTCGTGAGCAGCTTCGCCAGCTCCACCTCATCCGGCGAGTTGAGCACGCTCACGGAGCCCAACTGCACACGGCGGATCACCGCCGCGTTCACGTCCGGGTCGGCGTAGCCCAGCAGGCAGGCGCCCACTGAGTTGTAGCTCATGTCGATGAACTTTCGGCCCTCGGTGTCGATCACCTCGCAGCCGATCGCCTGCTCGTAATAGGCGGGCCACTGGTCGGGGGCGAACATCTCGGGCCGCTTGGAGAGGAGCTGCGTGCCGCCGGGGATCAGTTTTTTCGCCTCGCGGTAGAGCGCCTGCACTTTTTCGCCGGTGGGCTTGGGGGTGATGCCCAGCAACTGCCGGGCGTTGCTGGAGAAGATGCGCTCGATGTCCGTGTCGGTCAGGTGCATGGTGAGCGCCGCCTGCTTGAGGGCGAGGAGCGACTCGTTGCCGACGAGGGTGTGCCGGCCGAGCTTCCAGTTGTCCCACTGGGCGTTGTTGTCGTAGAGCCAGAAGAAGCCGTCGGCGATGGAGATGGCCCGGCCGCGCATGCCCGAGACGGGGAAGTCGCTGCCGTACATGAGGCGCGTGGTGCCGAACTCGCGGATGATCGCCTCGTAGGCGGCGGCCTCGCAGACGGCGGAGGAGTCGAAGTAGATATTGTCCAGCCCGCGGAGGGAGCCGACGCCCTCGACGGTGTGGTAGGCGCTGAAGCCGCGGGCGGCGTGGGCGAGGACGTAGCGTGCGTTGGGGAAGCGGGTGCAGTGCTCGCGGATGTAGCGCTGGTTCTGCGGGTCGGCGATGGCGCGGTTGAGCACCATGTGCATGGTGATCCAGAGGCCGTAGCGGTCCGCCAGCTCCCAGCCCCACTCGGGCATGAACTCGGACTGGTCGGCGTTCATGGTGTCGGTGCGCTGGGAGAAGACGTGGTAGACCTTGAAGCCGCAGATGCGGGCGCGGTGCTTCTTGATGAAGGCCTCGACTTGGGCGGGGTCGTCGCTGGGGCGGATCATCATCAACCCGCGCGAGCCGGCGGTTTCGGGGCGGGAGAGCTCATCGACTAGGAATTGGTTGGCGGGGCCGGGGTCGAGCTGGCGGAAGGGGAAGGGGAAGTAGAGGCCGTCGCGCAGGGCGCGGTCGCCCATCCACTGGTCGGTGTGCTCTTTGGTGACGTCGTAGCCGATGACGGGGTTGCCGGTGAAGGCGTCGGCGGGCGTGCCGGGGCTGAGGTGGCGGAGGTCGTACCAGTGGGCGTGGGCGTCGAAGGAATCGGGCGGGACGAAGCTGCGCAGGAGGCGGTCGAACAGCTCACGGTCGGCGGGCTCGACCTTGTAGGCGCGGGCGTCGGCGACGGTCGCCAGGGCGGAGGGTTTTAGGACGGAGGCGGCGTCGGCGGCGGGCTGCGCGGGCGTGGTGGTCGTGGAGGTTGTCATGGCGATAGGCCCTGGAGGTGAGGGTCGAAAGGCGAGCGGGCATTGTATCCTGAGGCGAGTAATGGTCTCTTTTGAAATGGGTGGCTGGGGCTGAGGCTTTGCGAAGACCCGGCTTGGCGCTCGAAGCAGACCGGGGCATCGAAGACTATGCCCCATCCACCCCTTGCGTTTCAAAAAGAACCACCCTCCCGTGCCGCGGTTACAATCGGGCCGGTGGACAAGACCACACGACACGCGCAGGCGGTGATGCTGCTCTCGCTGATCCTGCTGGGAGCGGTGATCGGCTCGGTGGTGATCGGCCTGCTGATCCGCGCCTGGCGGAGGTATAACGAGCGGCTCACCACGTCCCGCAAGAACGAACCGCCGGCCGACGCGTGGACGATCGCCGGCCAACGGCTCGAAACACCCCCCGATGACACCGAAGAAAACGAAGACGACGAAACCGACCCGCCGCCCTACCAGTGACCGCGCCGAACCGGGCGCGAAGGTGGCGCTGGTGACGGGCGGGGCGAAGCGCGTGGGGGCGGCGATCGCGCTGCGGCTGGCGGAAGCCGGATACGACGTGGCGATCACGTACAACAGCAGCGCGGCGGAGGCGGCGAAGGTCGTGCGGGCGATCGAGGCGCTGGGGAGACGGGCGCTGGCGATCCGGGTGGATTTCGCGAAGGCGGGCTGCGCGGAGGCGGTGTACCGGGCGTTCACGCGGCGGTTCGACCGGCTCGACGCCCTGGTGAACAACGCGAGCACGTTCGCCCCCTCCCCGCTCGCGAGCGTGGAGCGCCGGGATTTCGACGCCAACATGGCGGTGAACGCGGTGGCGCCGCTGATGCTCATCCAGAAGTTCGCCCCGATGCTGCGGGCCCACTATGACCCCGCCGACCCGGCGAGCACCGGGCGGGTGGTGAACTTCATCGACATCCACGTGCTGGGCCAGCCGCTCAAGGGTTACGTCGCTTACAACGCCAGCAAGGCGGCGCTGCACGAGGTCACGATGACGCTGGCGCTGGAGTTGGCGCCGTCGATCACGGTCAACGCGATCGCGCCCGGCGTGGTGGCGTGGGCGGAGTCGTACACGGCGGCGCAGCGTGAGGCGTACATGCGCCGCGTCCCGCTGGCCCGGCCGGGCACGCCGGCGGACGCGGCGGCGGCGGTGCTCTTCCTCGTGCACGATGCGCACTACTGCACGGGGCAGGTGATCCGGCTCGATGGCGGGCGGTGGTTGACGTGAAGAGATAAGAGAATCCGGCCCCCCGACGATTCGCGGATTCGTCATCGGGCTTGGCTTGGATTGCCGTGCAGGACGCAGCGGCCGGTGCCGGTGCAGACGTCGCATTCGGGGACGTTGCCCGCGACGTGGGCGAGGCAGTGGTCGATGCGCGAGCCGATGACATCGGCGATCAATGGGTGCAGGCCGAGCGGCGCGGCGACGAGGAACTCGACGCCGGGGTGTTTCTGCGCCGCCTGCGCGGTGAGGCGGGGGATGTCCTGGTCCCAGTGACGGCCGGGCAGGAGGAAATAGGGCATCACGACCACGCGGCCGGCGCCGCGCTCGACGCAGCGGTCGAACGCGGTGGCGATGGAGGGCTCGGCCAGCTCCATGTGGGCGGGCTCGACGATCGGGAACTTCGCGCCGCCGTGGCCGCGGAACAGCTCGACGACCTGGAGGAGCATGTCGTTGGACTCGGCGCGGCGGGAGCCGTGGTCCACGATGATGACGGCGGGCTGGGGCATAAGAAAAATAAGAGAAGACGCTAAGCCGCGAGCGGCTCGGAGGAGCGCCGGGGGTTATCTGGTTGACGGGGTGGCGAAGATTTCATCGAAGAAGTTGCGCATGTGCTGCCACGACCTGCGGTCGGCCTCCTCGTTGTAGCCCACGCCGTCGAGCTTCAGGGTCTTATTGTTGGGGTTGGTGAAGCCGTGCACCGCGTTGCTGTATTGGATGAACTGGAAGTCCACCTTCCCGCCGCGCATCTCGTCGAGGAACGCGGCGACCTGGGCGGGCGGCTCGTAGGGGTCGTCCGCGCCGTGGAGGACGAGGATCTTGGCGTGGATGTTTTTGGCGTCCTCGGGCGTGGGTGTGTCGAGCCCCCCGTGGAAACTGACCACGCCGGCGACCTTCGCGCCCGAGCGTGCCAGTTCCAGCACCGTGGTGCCGCCGAAGCAGTAACCGATGGCGGCGATGCGATTGGGGTCCACGTTGTCCATCTTGCGCACGGTGTCGAGCGCGGCGGCGATGCGTTTGCGGAGCAGGGGGCGGTCGTTCTTGTATTGGGTCGCGAGCTTGCCGGCCTCTTCGGGTGTGTTCACGGACCGGCCGCCGCCGTAGATGTCGGCGGCGAAGGCGACGTAGCCCAATTCGGCGAGCATCACCGCGCGGCGCTTGGGGTAGTCGCTGAGCCCCCACCACTCGGGCACGACGATCACCGCCGGGCGGTGCGCAATTTTGCCGTCCACGTGGTCCCGCGCCGTGTCGTAGGCCAGGTATCCCTTGAGAACCGTGTCGCCCTCGTGGTACTCGACTTCTTTGGTCAACACCTCGGCATGCACTGACGCGGCCAGCAGCAACACCGCCAACGCGGACAGGATCGCTTGTTTCATGGCTGCTCTCCTCAATGTGGTATCGCGCCCGCATCCATCTTAGTGCGGATGCCGTTCGCGGAGAACCGGATTGCTCGGATGAAAACAGGTCAGGACTTGGCGTGCTGGCGCTGGCCCTTCTGGCGGGCGACGTACTGGTCGTGGATCCAGGCGTAGGTGCGTTCCAGGCCGTCGCGCAGGCGGATAGAGGGCTCCCAGTTGAGGAGCTTCTTGATCTGCGTGTTGTCGCTGTTGCGGCCGTTGACGCCCTTGGGGGCGGTCAGGTCGTAGCTGCGGCGGAGCTTCACGCCGGCGATATCGGAAACGATGTCCACGAGCTGGTTGATCGAGACCAGTTCGCTGGAGCCCAGGTTGAGGGGCTCGACGATATCGGAGTGGAGGATGCGGTCGATGCCGAAGAGGCAGTCGTCGATGTACATGAAAGAGCGAGTCTGGTTGCCGTCGCCCCAGATGTTGATGGTCAGGTCGTTGGTGGCCTTGGCGTGGATGACCTTGCGGCAGACGGCGGCGGGCGCCTTTTCGCGGCCGCCGTCCCACGTGCCGTGCGGGCCGTAAACGTTGTGGAAGCGTGCCACGCGCGCCTGCACGCCGAAGTCCTCGCGGAAGTGGCGGCACATGCGTTCGGAGAAGAGCTTCTCCCAGCCGTAGCCGTCCTCGGGCATGGCGGGGTAGGCGTCCGCTTCCTTGAGGGCGGTAACGTTGGGGTCGCGCTGTTTGTCGGCGTTGTAAACGCAGGCGGAGGAGGCGTAGAAGAACCGCTTGACGCCGTGCTCCTTGGCCGCCATGAGCATGTGCGTGTTGATGAGCACGGTGAGCATGCAGAGCGCTTTGTTCTTCTCGATGAAGCCCATGCCGCCCATGTCGGCGGCGAGGTTGTAAACCTCGGACGCGCCGGCGGTCGCGGTGTTGCAGTGTTCGCGGACCGAGAGGTCCAGGACGAGGTTCTCGACGCCCTCGAAGCGCTGGTACCACTCGTCGAAGGGCTTGCAGTCCACGGCGCGGATGCGCGTGAACCCCTTGCGACGGAGGTCCGCCACCAGGTGCCCGCCGATGAAGCCGCCAGCGCCCGCGACGAGGATCAGGTCTGTCTTCATAAAATGAGGTCCGATAGGGTCCGCGCACCCGTCCTTTGCTGGGAATAACGACCCGACAGCCGGGGTGTGACATCATAATCGGTTGGAATGGTCCTGACGATAAGGGCCCGCAGCAGCGAGGTTGGCTTACCGCCCCAACATTCCCCTGACGGGGAAGCCCGCGAGGTATCGCCAACGTCGCAGGTGCAGACTCCACCGGAATGTGCGGCGATAAATCTCCCAGGCCATGCGGCGTTCGTCGGCGTTGGCGGTAAGGCCGGAAAAGCTGGCGGGCCTGACCAGTCGACTGAGGATGACCCGCCGCTCGTGCTCCCGCGCAGCTCCGCCGGGGTACTTACCAGCATTTTCCTGGTCGATCAGGTAGAGCGCGCCTTCAAGCGTGCGGCCGACGATCTTCGTGACCGATCCGGCGTGCTGCCGCACCGCCACCGTCGGCGGGTCGAGCACCTCAACAAACCCGGGCGACACACCCAACCGCATGCCGAAGTCCAGGTCCTCGTAATTGATGTGGCCCTCGACGAAGCCACCCGCCGCCAGGTAGGCGTCGCGCCGGATGACGACCATACCTGACCCCACCAGCACGATGCGCGGGTGCGAGGCGTAGAAATCATCCGACCGCAGCCAGCGCGGCTCGGCCTGCCGGACATCCGCCACCGACCGCTCGTCCGTGAACACCGCCATCTTGCCGGAGATGAGCGAGGGCTCGCCGGCTTCACGGATGATGCGTGCGAAGACCTCCAGGGTCCAGGGGAACCAGAGGTCGTCTGAATCGAGCAGCGCGACGTACTTCCCGGTGGCGTGGGCGACACCCAGGTTGCGGGCGGCGCCGGGCCCCTTGTTGGGCTGGCGGACCACGCGGACGCGTGGGTCCATGGCGGCTGCGATGTCCGGGGTGCCATCGGTCGAGCCGTCGTCGGCGACGATGATTTCCCAGTCCGTCATGCGCTGGGCGAGGACGGACCGCAACGTCGCACCGATCAGGCCGGCGCGGTTGTAGGACGGAACGACGACGGAGAAGAGGGGCGGCAAGGTCAGGCCTTACTCGGCCGGTTGAAAATCCGGCGCTTGATGTTCATGGCGGTGCGGATCGGCGAGGGCACGATGGGGGCGAGGGAATAGAACAGCCTGTGCTTGAACCCCAGGTAGGGCCAGGCCAGTTCCTTCATCGGCTCGAACTCGGAGGGATCATTGACGAACGCCAGCCCCATGCCGCGTGTGGCGGACATCCTTAAGAGGGCGTCGAGGGCCGGGCCGTCGTACCCCTGTTTGTTGCGGATGAACGAGCGCAGGTAGTAGTACTCGGCGCTGGCGAGCTTGCTGGAGATCGAGCCGGGGGTGTCGATGCGGTATCCGGCAGACTTGACGGTGTCGTAGGACCAGGTGCGGCCGCAGATGACGCGCATCCAGAGGTCCATATCGTGCCTGCGGAGCTGGGAGACCTCGAACATACCGACTTCACGGACGCGGTCGATGCGGTAAATACAGGTCAGATGCCCAAAGTGAAAGCCCCGGCGGATGATGGGCAGGAAATCGTGGTGGGTCAGGCCGAACATAGGTTCGGTGTGCGGGATCTTGAAACCCGGGGGGATCGGGGTGGGTTTGCTTTCCAGATCGATCCAGTCGTGATTGGACATGAAAGCCACGTCGTCGTTCTTGGATAACAGGTCGACGGCGCGTTCGAGGTGATTGGGGTACCAGATGTCGTCGGCGTCGAGGATGGCGATATGGTCGCCGGTGGCCACCTCGATGCCGGCATTGCGTGTGGCGGCGGCGTTGCCGTATGCGACCCGCAGGAGCCTGACAGGGATGCCGCTGTTCTGAACCTGGGTGATCGAGTCGTCCTTCGATTTGTCATCGATGACGATGATCTCGTGGGCGGGATACGTTTGCGCCTGGACGCTGCGCAGACATTCCGCCACCCACCGACCGGCGTTGTGACAGGCGATAATGACCGAGAATCGCATCGAGTGTGGACGCCGCGATGGTGAGCGGATCATGGCGGTAATGCAGGAATCCGGGGACGATTGTCGGGCGATCCTCCCGGTCCGTCAACCCCCACGAAAAACACCCGGTCGCACCAAAAATCTGTTCCGTGTTCTTGACATTCGGGGCCAATCCGACGATTAATGAAGTGAGACCAGTGAGCACTTCTCATCGAAGTAGTACCCTGTTGCCGACGAGTTCCGCTCCATGACGAATAGGCTTTCTCGTTCCGCGGCGTCCGTGGATCGTTGGTTTGCGCGTCGCCGTCGCAACCTGATGGGGGAGCACCACTGCCTGATCGTGCTGGGGCTGCACGGCATCGTGCCCGACGCCACCTACCTCCGCAGTGGGGCCATTGACCCCAGCTTTGTTCTGGCGATGGATCAGATCGAAGCCATCATCAACTACTTTCTGGAAGACGGCTTCATCCCCGTGGGTGTGGAACAGGTGCTCGCCGGCCTTGACCCCATGAAGTACCACTTCATGCTCACCTTCGACGACGGGTACTACAACAACCTGTTGATGCTACCCCTCTTGGAACGGCTCAACGTCCCCGCCCAGTTCGCGCTGATCGGCCACGCCGTCCGCACCGGCCACGCCTTCTGGTGGGACGTCCTGAACCGCACCGGCCCCATCGACCCGGACAACCCCTTGGAGAGCCGCGACTCCCTGAGTCTCACGCCCCTCCCCGAGATCGAGGCCAAGGTCGTACAGCGCTTCGGGGAGCACTCCCTCAGGCCTGCCGGCGACATCGACCGGCCGATGAAGACTGACGAGATCCGCCGCATCGCCAACCACCCCCTGATCACCATCGCCAACCACTCCTGGGGGCACCGTATCCTCCAAGGCATGTCCGAACGCGACATCGAGGCCGATCTCACCCGCACCCAGGAGGAGCTGCAAAACATCACTGGGTTTGCGCCCCAAACTGTCGTGTACCCCTACGGCCTGCAGGATCCAGCCGTGCTCTCCGTCTCCCGGCGCATGGGCTTCAAACTCGGCTTCGCCGGCAACCACGCCAAGATCGGCCTGCCCCTGCGCCTCAACAGCGACTTGGCGATGCGCCTGCCACGCTTCTCCATCTTCAACACCCGCTCCATCGTCGCCCAGTGCGAGAGCTGCCATCTTGAGTGGAAGCCCTCCTGGTTCGTCCGACGCATGCTCCACCAGGGCATGGTCGGCCCCAAAGTGGTGTACTCCTAAAGCGGCGGCCGGAAACGGGAGATAACAGCAGGGTTGGCTGTCGGGCGAGCGACGTAGGGTGCGTTACGCTCCGCTCCACGCACCCTACAGCCGACAGCTAACCGGAGTGGCTTGTTAGGATTAGTGGCGCATGAAGCTCAACGTCCTGCCCGCTGATCAACTGACTCCCGAACATATCGCGTCATGGGCGCGGCTGCACGCCGATAACCCCACGCTGGCCAGCGCCTACTTCCACCCCGCGTTCACCCAGGCCGTCGCCGCCGTGCGCCGCGACGTCGAGGTCGGCGTGATGGAGGAGGCCGGCACAATCGTCGGCTTCTTCCCGTTCCAGCGAGGTCGCCTGGGTATCGCCAAACCCGTCGGCGGGATCGTTTCGGATTTCCAGGGCGTTATCGCCGAACCGGACTTGGTGTTCGACCCCCGCGAACTGCTCCTCGGGTGCTGCCTCAACGCTTGGGACTTTGATCATATGCTCGTTTCGCAGGCGCCCTTCACCCCGTTCCATGCGCATCACTACGGTTCGCCGTTGATTAATGTCACCAACGGCTTCGAGGCGTACAAAGAAGAGCGACGCAAGGCGGGCTCAAAGCACATCCAGAAGCTCGGCACGCTCTGGCGGAAGATCGAACGAGAGATCGGCCCGCTGCGGTTCGAGGCCCACACCACCTCGGCCGATGCCCTCGATACTACGCTGCGGTGGAAGTCCGCGCAGTACCGCTCGACCGGCGTGCTGGACCTCTTCCGGCTGCACCCCTGGGCCGGCGAGCTTCTCGCTCGTTTGCAGCAAACGCAGGAGGATTCTTTCGCGGGCATGATCTCGACGCTGCACGCCGGCGACCAGCTCATCGCCACGCACGCCGGCATGCGGTCCCGCACCGCCTGGCACTACTGGTTCCCTGCTTACGATGAAAAGTTCCACCCCTACTCACCCGGCCTGCTCCTGCTCTTGCACATCATCGAGCACGCGCCCAAACTGGGTCTCAAGCGCATCGACCTGGGCAAGGGCGACTCGTTTTACAAGGAGCGGTTCATGAATGGCTCCCTGCCGCTGGCGGACGGACGGGTCGAGAGGCCTTCGTGGGTGACCATGTGCCGCGGGTCGTGGCGCGGGCTGTCCCGCTGGGCGCGCGGCTCGCCCCCGGCGCAGCTCCTCCGCCGTTGGAAGCACCGCAAGGACAAACCCGCCTCCACGCCGGAGGAGACCTGAAGATGTCGTTCCGTGCCCTCAAAAACTATCTCGTCATGGCCCGCGAGAAAGGCGTCGCCCACGCCTGGCAGGCCGTCATCCAACGCTGTTCTGAGAAGTACCACGAACGCCGCCTGGGCATCCACAGTGCGCAGATCGTCCAACCCCACGAGGTGGGCATCTCCAACCCCAACGCCCACAGCTACACCCCGACCGAGTTCGGCCACTTCACCGCGATCTTCAAGCAACTGCCCATCCCCCCGGGACGGCATGTATTCCTCGACTACGGCTCGGGCATGGGCCGCGTCCTCATCCTCGCGGGGCAGTATCCTTTCAAGCGTGTCCTCGGCATCGAGTACGCCGAGCAACTCCACAAGGTCGCCCTCGACAACGTCGCCATAGCCCGGGACCGCCTCACCTGTAAAGACATCCAGCCCCTGGTCGGCGACGCCACCACCTGGCCCGTCCCCGACGACGTCACCGTCGTCTATTTCAACAACCCTTTTCACGGCGAGATATTCACCGGCGCACTGGCGCGCATGAAGGAGTCCCTCGACCGCGCCCCGCGGCCCATGGCCGTCGTCCTCTACGTCCCCCGTCCGGGACCCTCGCGCCTGGACCGCATGGTCCGCGACGCCGGCTGGCTCGAGGTCCGCCACCAATTCGATCTCTCGCCCGAACGCATGTGCTTCATCTACACTACCCCCGACTGGAAGTAACCCCTCCCGCCGCTCGCGGCTTAGCATCTCCTCCTTGACTTGCCCCCCCGCTCTGCGGACCATCATGGTGCCGCACGACGATCCCACGGGTGAACCGCCCCCCCCACCACCCGGACCCGACATGACCCAGACGCAAACCATCGACGGCGCCGCCACGGTTGAGCGATTGATACGCGTGCTCCGCGCCGTGCAGACGCACGCCCGGCGCGTGTGGCTGGCGACCGTTCTGCTCTCCACGCTCGGCGCCTTCGCCGCCGCCATCACCATCGCCCTGCTCATGGACCACTACTGGGGCCTGCCCGGGGCGGTCCGGCTGCTCATGCTCTGCGTCGTCCTGGCCGCGCCGGTGATCGCCTTCCGCCGGGCCTTCGCCCGTAAGCCCGCCAAGACGCCCGAGGAGATCGCCCTGCTGATCGAGGAGCGTTACCCCGAACTGGACAACGGCCTGATCAACAGCCTGCAACTGGCGGGCTCGGACCACCCGGGCGCCGAGTCCATCGTCGCCGCGGTGACGCAGGAGGCCGGCGCCGCGCTGGGCTCCATCCACGCCTCCAAGGCGGTGCCGACCCGCGACCTCTCCCTGGCGACGACCATCGCCGCCGGCTCGCTGGCGGTGTTCACCGTCTTCGCGCTCATCAGCGGCCACGGCCTGCGCACCGGGCTGGCGCGCATGCTCCTGCCCCTGGGCGACACCAGCCTGACGCGGATCGAGAAGGTGCTGCCCGGCAACGCCGACGTGCTGCTCAACTCCCCCGTGCAGGTGATCGCCACGGTCACGCGCCGCATCCCGACACAAGCGCAGCTCGTCGTGTTCCACCCCGACGGCCGCCGCGACAAGGTGGCGATGCTCGCCCCGGCGCTAGCCACGCCCGGCCGGTTCACCGCCGCGATCGATCGCGTGGAAGAAGACCTCGAATACCAGGTGATCGCCGGCGACGCGGCCTCCGCGCGCTTCACGCTCAACGCCCGCCACCGGCCGACGATCCGCAAAATCACGCAGACCGTCACCCCGCCCGATTACCTCCAGGGCACGCCGACGCAGCAGACCGGCGGCAACATCGCCGCGGTGGCGGGCTCCAGGGTGGACATCCGTTTCGAGACCGCCGAGCCCGTGCGCGAGGCGCGCGTGATCGTCGCCGAGGGCAAGCCGAACATTGTGAAGATCGAGCCGATCTCGCAGGGCGGCGTGGTCGCCTCCGCCGTAATGACGCGGCTCACCGTCGCAAAAGCCGAGACGTACCACATCCAGCTCGTGAGCGAGCAGGGCTTCGAGAACGAGCCGGCGGTGTACGACATCGCACCGATCGAGGACCGCACCCCGCAGGTCGAGCTGGGCATGGCGCAGCCGGGCGGGTCGAAGACGGCCGTGACCAGCGAGATCGAGGTCGATCTGGATGCGAAGCTGACGCTGGCGCTCACCGCGTCGGACGACCACGCCATGCGTGAGATGCGGCTGGAGCGCGTGACCGGCGGCGACGGGGCCATCGGCACGCCCGCGACGCTCCAGGCCTGGCCGGTGGAGAACAAGCAGACGCTCCGCCTGACCCGCAACGCGACGGTCAACGTCGCCGAGCTGGGCCTGACCGCTAAATCACCGCTGACGATCCGCGCCGCGGCGTGGGACCACCGCCCCGACTCCCCGCCCGGCACGTCGCCGACGCTGACCATCCGCCTGCGATCCACCTCGTCGGAACGCGAGGCGACGCCCGCGGCGGTCTCGCGCGTCTCCCTCGCCTCCCTGATCACCAAGCAGCGGACCAACATCGCCGCCGGCGACGCGCTCTTGGCGCAGGCAAAGCCCGACGCCAAGACCGGCGCCGGGCCGCGCCTCGAAGACCTGCCCGCGATCACCGCCCGGCAGGAGGACATCCGCGCCGAGGCGATGCAGATCGCCTCCGGCCTGGCGGCCAGCGCAACCAACCCAGTGATCCAGAAGAAACTCGAAAACCTGGGGCAGACGCTGATGCTCGTGGCCGTCGAGCAGTTGCGCTCCATCGCCCCCGATGCGGCGGCGCGCACCGCGGGCCTACCCAAGGCGCTCGACACCCAGCGCGCCATCCTCGCCGCGCTCTCCGTCAGCGAGGTGCGGCAGGAGCAGGAGCTGGCCGAGCGGAAGCAGCGAGAAATCTCCGAGGCGCTGGCGGAGCTGATCGCCAGGGAGCAGGCGCTGCGGAACGACACGCAGGGCGCCAAGGAGAGCGGCAAATCGCTCTCGGCGAGGCAGAGCGTGCTGGCGCGCGAGGCCGTGCGGGTGCAGGCGCTGGTGAAGCTGCAGGCCGCGACCGGCGCGGGGGGCAACGCGGACCTGGCGGCCCAGTACGAGAAGGTCGCCGCGGGCTTCGAGTCCCGCGCCATCCGCCAGACCATGCTCGTCGCCGCCGAGGACCTGTCGAAGGACGCTATCAAAGAGGCCGTGCCCAAGCAGGACCGCGTGATCGCCGACCTGACCGAGCTGCTCAAGCTGCTCCGCGCCCCGGCGCTGGCGGCGGCGAAGGAGCAGATCGAGGAGACCAAGAGCGAACTCGCCAAGGCCAAGGAAAAGGTCGGCAAGCTCGAGAAGCTCCAGCAGTCCATCACCGAGATGTCCAAGGAGCTTAAGAAGAACAAGGACATCAGCGACGGCAAATCGATGGACGGCGACCTCAAGGACCTGGTCGAGTCCCGCAAGAACGTTCAGGACGTGATCGAGCAGATGGTCAAGGACATGCACGTCCTGCCCGACGCCGTCGCCAGCAACGACCTGCTCGAAGAGGTCTCCGAGGTGTACGAGCAGATCAAGCAGCAGAAGGGCAGCGAGGACAACCCGGCGGGCGAGCTGGCGGTGGACCGCGACGAGGCGCTGCTCCAGGCGCTCAAGGCCATGCAGAAAGGCATGGGCGAGCGCATCGGCGACCTTGAGATGTGGCTGATGGACAAGCCCGACTCCACGCGCACCAAGAACGAGAGCTTCGACAAGCAGGAGTTGGGGAAGATCCCCCTGGGCGACCTGCCCGACTCGCTGGAGGACATCGTCGGCGACCTGGTGAAGAAATCCGAGAAGCTCGAGAAGGACGCGCAGGACTCGGCGAGCAACCAGGCGGTGCCCGACGGCGAGATGGGCTGGGACATCGGCGACGGGCCGATGCCGAGCTGGGCGGCCAAGGGCAAGAGCGGCAACGACAGGCCCAACTCCAACGAGCAGACCGGCCGCAGCGGCTCGGGCCGGCAGGGCGCGAGCTCGGGCGAGATCGTCGGCGACACGGTGAAGTCCCTCGAGGGCGGCGAGGTCAAGGCCCGCCGCACGAACGAGGGCTTCCAGGCGGGCGAGCTCAAGGAAGAAAAAGATTCCAAGATGGACGTGAAGGCGACCGGCGGGGGGAAGCTGGCGGGCACGAGCTCGGGTGAGGGCTTCGCCGGCGACGCCCCGGCGCGGAACGAGCTGAAGTACCGCGACATGGCACGCCAGGCGCACCAACTGAAGCGCGACGCCGAGACCGTCTATTCCAAGGCCCGCCTGCTCCGCCTGCCCACCGGCGAGCTGGACCGGGCCGTCCTCGAGCTCGACGCCGCGACGCGCCGCCTGAGCGCCGGCGACGCCGAGGGCTTCGCCAAGGCGCAGCAGCAGGTGGTGCGCTCCCTCAAGCAGACCCAGACCCGGCTCGCCGGCGGCAACGTCACCGCCGCGCCGACCGTCACGCCGCACGCGGACCCGAACCTCGCCGGCGCCACCGGCGAGCCGTTGCCCAAGCAGTATGAGGACGCCGTGGCGGAATACATGCGGACAATCGCGCAGGAGCCGCGGTGACCCGGCGAATCCCGACCATCAGCGCTTGTCTGGCCGTGGTGCTGCTGACGCTCGGCGTCGCGTCGGCGACGGATGTCGTCACGCGCCCGCTCGCCCTCACCTCCGCCCATGAAGACATCGTCCTCCTGCGCTTCCGCACCTGCGGCGAGAGCGACCGCGCCGGGCGCGGCATCGCCGTGCTCGACTCCGACGGCAAGGGGGTGGCCTGCCGCCTGATCTCCCACGACCCCGACGGCGAGACCGTCCTGGCCGTGGACGTCCGCACCGCGCCGCGCCCGCTGAGCCTGACCTACGGCACGCAGCCCAGCACCCAGTCCAGACAGGACCCGTCCCTCATCCCCAGCCTCGTCGTGCAGACATTCCCCCTGGCGCGCCGCGCATTCAAGGACGGGGGCGAGCTGGTCAACATGATCGCCCAGGCCAAGCCGATGGGCACCGCGCAGATCAACAGCATCTTCATGGGCAGCAACCCCTTCGGCCCGCAGACCGACTTCATCACGCTCATCCAGGGCAGGCTCACCATCGAGACCGCGGGGGAGTACTGGTTCGCCCCCATCCACGACGACGCGGCGGTCGTCGAGATCGACGGCAAAAACGTCTATTCCCGCTTGACCGCCAACACCGGCTTCGACTCCGAGCGCGTCGCCCGGCAGGCGGATAAGATCACCCTCGACGCCGGCACGCACACGCTGCGTTTCCTCCACGCCCAGACCGACGGCGGATCGACCGCCGTGCTGGCGATGCGGCCGCCGGACAACGACAGCACCGTCGTCGCCGTGCCCGCCGAGCGGTTCGTCCACGACCCCGAGCTCATCCCCGAGCCGGCGACGGCGCGCGGCGAGCACCCCGCCGTGGGCTTCGACGCCGCCCAGGTCGATCAGATCGCGCACGAGGAGTACACGTTCACCCGTTTCAAGCTCCGCCCCATCGCCCCCGCGCCGCCGGGCACGCACTACCGCTTCGACTTCACCGACGGCACGAACCTGTCGCTGCCCGAGTCCGACGGGTCGGCCGAGCCGGCGTGGGTCGAGCGTGTGTTCGTGGGCGGCGCGGCGGAGTGGCCGACCTTCCGCGTCTCAATGGAGCTGGTCACCAAAGAGGGCAAGTCATTGGGCAAATGCGCCTCGTCGCTCCGCACGCAGATGTTCGACGACACCGGCACGATCGGCGATACGGCCCGCGTGGAGCAGTACGCCGCGGCGATCACAGCGGCCAGCTACTCCAACGCCAAGCCCGAGCTGCTCGTGGCCCTCTTCCAACTGGTGGACACGCTCAACCGCATCGAGCTGACCGCCCCACTGGCCGAGGCCTTCGTCGCCCGCTTCGGCGAGCGGCAGGGCAAGGTCGTGGACCAGATGAAGGAGCTCCTGGCCCTGCACGTCTCGGGCTCCGATCCGCAGCGCGCCGCCAAGCTGTTCGAGGAGCTGAGCACCACAACGAGCGACCCCTGGCAATCGGCGACGGCGTCGGCGGAGGAGATGGACCTGATGATCTTCCGCCTCGGCCGGGCGAAGGAGGTCCCCGCCATGGTCGCCAAGCTCTCGGCGGGCAAGGGCCCGCGCGAGAAGGCACTCCTGCAGGCGCGGCTGGGCGATTCGCTCCGCGTGGCGGGCAAGCTCGACGATGCCGAAAAGGTTTACCGCGACGCGCAGCCCGAGTCGTTGCGCAAGCTTGAGGCCAACAAGGCCGCCGTGCAGGAGCGCGCCTGCCGTGAAAAGGCGCTCTCGCTCTTCGAGCAGAAGCGCTACCCGGAGCTGCACCGGGCGCTGCTGGAGTGGGAGGCCGATTTCCCCATCGCCAAGCTCGGCGGCGACCTGCCCGTGCTGCGCGGGCGGTACTTCCAGGTGATCGGCGATGACGCCCGCGCCGAGGCGGAGCTGCGCACCATCCTCGCCCTCAACCCGATGCACCCCGGCACGCCCGAGATCACCTTCCGCCTGGCGCAGAGCCTCATGCGGCTCAACCGCACGGAGGAGGCGACCGCGATGTACGACAAGGTCGCCAAGGAATTCCCCAACAGCCCCTTCGCCGCCCGTGCCGCGGCGCGGGACGTGGAGAGATGATGCGCCGCGCATATTTCATCATCCTCGTCCTCATCGCGCTGTTGATCGCATCACCGCTGCACGCCGATCCGTACCACACCCCGCTCGACCCGTCACAGTCCGGCGCGATCGTAGGCGTGGTGCAGCCGGCGGAGGGCTTGCAGGCGGTAATCGCCATCGAGCCCACGGAGATCAAGGCCTACCAGGCCGCGGTGGACAAAGAGACGGGGAAGTTTGAATTGCGCGGCCTGCCGCCGGGCGAGTACGACCTGTTCATCAAGCTGACCGGCAAGGTGTACGAAGGCGTCACCCTCCAGGCGGACCCGGAGACAGGCTCCAAGCCCAAGGAGCGTGAGAAGCTGCTCGACGCGGTCAAGCCGCTGCTCGCCGAGATGGAGGACTTCTTCAACCTCAAGCACGTCATCCGCCTCGACGGCACACCAGAGCAGGCACGCGTCCTGCTCATGCACCGCCGCACCCTGCCGACGACCGACCCCTCCGGCGCGCCGATCCGCGCCACCATCCGCCGCTTCGACTTCGTCACCCTCATCAAGAACGGCAAGACGTGGCAGATCGACACCGACCGCCACGTGCTGCGGCAGGAAATCCCCTACGGCGACGCCGACGAGAAATGCGATTTCACCCACAGCGCCGCGCTGGGCGCGATCCTGGTCGGCGAAGAGGTGCGCGACATGGGCACGCTGGACCTGGCCAAGCTCCTCAAAAGCACGGCGGGCGAATACCCGTCGGCGGACCTCAAGGCCCCGCACTGACGCGAATCCGTCGCTTCGATTGCCCGCCCGTAACTTGAGCCTTAGAATCCACCCGGTTGCCCCGCCCGATTCCCCCCCGCCCGCCGCCGGAAAACCCCGCATGACGACCAGCGCCTCCACCGCGGACGCATCGTTCGATCTCGCCGCGACCGCCGAGTCCATCAAACGGCTGCGCGAGGAGGTCGGCAAGGTCGTCATCGGCCAGCACTCGGTCATCGAGCAGATGATGCTCGCCCTCATCTCGCGCGGGCACTGCCTGCTCATCGGCGTGCCCGGCCTGGCCAAGACCGTCATGGCCAAGGCGCTGGCAGACGCGCTGGAGATGCAGTTCAAACGCGTCCAGTTCACCCCCGACCTCATGCCCTCCGACATCACGGGCACCAACGTCCTCCAGGAAGACCCCGACACCGGTCGCAAGAGCTTCCAGTTCATGCCCGGTCCGGTCTTCACCAACGTCCTGCTCGCCGACGAGATCAACCGCACGCCCCCCAAGACGCAGGCCTCGCTCCTCGAGGCGATGCAGGAGCGCCGCGTCACCTTCGGCGGTGAGCAGCGCCCGCTTCCGGACCCCTTCATCGTCCTGGCCACGCAGAACCCGCTCGAACAGGAGGGCACCTACCCGCTCCCCGAGGCGCAGCTCGATCGCTTCATGCTCAGCGTGCTGGTGACCTACCCGTCCCACATGGAAGAGAACCAGATCGTCTCGGCGACGACGGAGCGCCGCCGTCCGGTGCTGACGAAGGTGCTGGGCGTCGAGCAGGTGCGGGCGATGCAGCGGCTGGTGCGCGAGCTGCCGGTGGACCCGAAGGTGGTGCGTTACGCCGTGGCGCTGGCGCGGGCGACCCGGCCGGGCGACTCGTCGCCGGAGTTCATCAAGAAATACGTCGATTGCGGCGCGGGGCCCCGCGCCGGGCAGTTCCTGGTGCTGGCCGCCAAGAGCCGCGCCGTGCTCGCCGGGCGGACGGACACGACGATCGACGACGTGAAGGCCTCGGCTCAGGGCGTGCTGCGGCACCGGGTGTTTACCAACTTCACCGCGCTGTCGGAGGACATCACGACCGACGAGCTGGTGAAGAAGCTGGTGCACGAGACGCGCGAGGGCGAGGGTGGGCGGATCGTCCACGCCGTGCCGGACACCAGCGCGCAGCCGGCGGTGAAGCTCTCCGCCGGGACGGACGCGGTGGCGATCATCCGCGACATGAAGGCGATCACGCAGCGGGTGCGCGACGAGGTGGGCCAGATGATCGTGGGCCAGGCGGATGTGATCGACCTGGTCATCACCGCGCTGCTCGCCGGCGGGCACTGCCTGCTGGTGGGCGTGCCGGGCTTGGCCAAGACCACGCTCGTGCAGACGCTCGCCTCCGTGCTGGACCTGGACTTCAAGCGTGTGCAGTTCACGCCCGACCTTATGCCCACCGACATCACCGGCACGGACGTGATGGAGATCAACGACACCGACGGCAGGCGCGTCTTCCGCTTCCTCCCCGGGCCGATCTTCACCAACATGCTGCTGGCCGACGAGATCAACCGCACGCCGCCCAAGACCCAGGCCGCGCTGCTCGAGGCGATGCAGGAGATGTCGGTCACCTCGGGCAACACGACCTACCCGCTCAAGCCGCCCTTTTTCGTGCTCGCCACGCAGAACCCGCTGGAGCAGGAGGGCACCTACCCGCTCCCCGAGGCACAGCTCGACCGTTTCATGTTCAACATCCACCTCGACTATCCAAGCTCCGACGAGGAGACGGTGATCGTGGACCGCACGACCGGCTCGCAGGGCCGGCCGCCGGGCAAGGTGATCGGCGGCGAGGAGATCATGCGGCTGCAGGAGATCGTGCGACTGGTGCCGGTCTCCAAGCATGTGCTGACCTACGCGACGACGCTGGCGCGGATGACCCGGCCCGAGACCAAGGGCTGCCCGGCGTTCGTGACCGAGTTCGTGCACTGCGGCGCGGGACCCCGCGCGGCACAGAACCTCATCCTGGGCGCCAAGGCCCGCGCGGTGATGCAGGGCAGGCCCAACGTGTCGGTGGCGGACATCAAGGCGGTGGCGATCCCCGTGCTGCGGCACCGCATCTTCACGAACTTCAGCGCCGACGCCGAGGGCGTGACCGCCGAGTCGCTGGTGAAGAAACTGCTCAAGACGGTGACCGAGCCGAAGATGGAGCCGGCGGAGCGCGAGCGTGAGCCCGAGGCGGAGAGCGAGTCGGCGATCCGTCAGGCGGACGCGTTCACGGTGACCTGCTCCAAGTGCGGCAAGACGCTCAAGCTCAGCCGCCGCGCCGTGGGCCGCAACGCCAAGTGCCCCAACTGCAAGCACGTGTTCCCCGTCGAGGCGCCCGGGGGCTCCCACGCCGCCGAACCCGAAACGGAGGAGACGCCGTGACGACTCCACACGACCAAAACGAGCACCAAGGCTGCTGCGACGCCGAGCACACGCGGCCTGCCACGCTGGACCGCTGGGTGCGCTGGGCGACGACGGCGACGCGCCGGCGTTTCCTGGGGCTCTCCGCGTTCCTCGTGCTCGCCCTGCCGCGCTGGGCCAGAGCCGTCGCCGACGCCGGGCCCTGCGGCCTGCCCCCTCCGGAAAAACCCGCCCAGGCCTCCGCCGCCGAGGGGCTGCCGCCGCTGCCCATGCCCGCCACGCCGCAGCGCCGCACCGAAAAGAAAAACCCGCCGCGCCCGCCCGTCATCGCCGTCAAGATCCGCACCGAGAAGGTCCAGGACTGGGGCACCGACCCCAACGACCTGAACAACCTCCTCATCTGGATGAAGGCCAACCTCGGCATCAATTTCACCTACGACGAAAAGCCCCTGGGCGAGATCGACCTGGAGTCCGGCAACGTCCCCGTGCTCTACCGCACCGGGCACACCGAGTTCAGCTTCTCCAGCGACGAGCGCCGCCGCCTCCGCGAGTACCTGCTGCGCGGCGGGATGATCATCTTCGACGCCTGCTGCGGCAAAAAAGCCTTCGCCGACTCGGCGCGGCTCGAGATCGCCGCCATCATGCCCGAGCGAAAGCTCAAGCCCGTCCCCATCGACCACCCGATCTTCAACTGCTACTACCAGAACGCGGGCGTCGTCCACTTCACGCCCATCTCCAACCTGCCCAGTCCCGGGCCGTCGGGCATCGAGGGCGTCGAGGTCGGCTGCCGCATGCTCATGGTTTTCTCGCCGCACGACCTCTCCTGCGGCTGGGACATGCACACGCACCTGATCCAGGGCAACACCTACATCGAGAGCGAGGACGGCCTGAAGATCGGCGCCAACTACATCGCCTACGCCACCGCGACGCGCGACCTCTCCGTCGGCCTCACCCAGGCCAAGGCCTACACCGACGCCGAGAAGACCAGGGCCGACAAGTTCCGCGTCGGCCAGATCGTCCACGACGGCGACTGGAACCCCGACCCCGTGGGCCTGCAGAACCTGCTCGACACCGTCGGCCAGACCACCTCCATCAAGCTCAGCTTCGCCACCGAACCCGTGCAGGTCGATGCCGCGTCGCTCAGCAAGTTCCCCTTCGTTTACATGACCGGCCACGACGACTTCATCTGGAACGACGCCCAGGTCGCCGCGATGAAGCGTTACCTGGACAACGGCGGGTTCCTCTTCGCCGACGCCTGCTGCGGCCGGCAGAAGTTCGACGCCGCCTTCCGCCGCGAGATGGGCAAGGTCTTTGCCGGCGACGGCGGCCCGGCGCGGTTCCAGACCGTCCCGGCGACCCACCCGCTCTACCACCTGCAGAACGACATCAAGACCGTGCGCTTCACCGAGGCGGCGGTGGCGCGCGGCGGCGCCGGCCGGGGCGACCAGCCCAAGCTCGAGGCGATCTCCATCCGCAACCGTCTGGCCGTGGTGTACAGCCCGTTCGCCCTGAACGTCGGCTGGCGCGTCAAGGCCGTGCCCTATGCCGTGGGCTACGACCCGAAAAGCTCGCTCGAACTGGGCGTGAACACGGTGATGTACGCGCTGAGCCAGTGAACGCGGCGACCCCGACGACACGACCATGACCCGATACCTGCTGCGACTATGCGTGTTCCTGGGCTGCACCGCCGCCGCCGCGCCGCTGGCGGCGCAGGAGGCCGGCGCACCGGCGCAGTTCCTCGCGGCGTGGACGGCCACGACGCAGAACCCGGCGCAGGCCGCCGCGGCGTGGGATTCACTCGCCTCCTCGCACAAAGAGCACGAACTGGGCATGCTCGCCCGCGTGATGCTGGGGATCACCAGACTGCGCGACGGCGCGGAGCCCGATTCCGTCCGCGAGTTGTTCGAGGTCCCCGAGCCGCGCGAGGGGGCGAAGGCGTCCGAGCTGCGCCGCCGGGTCGGCGAGGCGGGCAAGGCGATGCTCGCGCGGCTGGCGATGGCGAAGCTCGCCGACAGGCTCAAGTCCTACTACGCCCAGCACGTCGAATACCCCGCAACGCTCGACGACCTGGTCGCCGCCAAGCTCGCCAAAGCCGCCGACATCATCGACCCCTTCGGCAAGCCCTACGGCTACGAGACCCGCGCCCGCCGCAAGATGCCCGGCGTGGCGCGGCAGGCGTACACCCTCCGCTGCGTCACGACGGAGACCGAGCACGCCCCGCTGGGCCAAGTGCTCGACGCCGTGTCGCAGCGTGTCACGACGCACTCCATCACCAGCCTCACCCCCGCCGACAATCAGGCGTTCATCCGCCGCAACCGCAAAGATGGCCTGCCCAGCCCGGCGCAGCGCTGGACACTGGGGTTGACCGTTGACGAGATGACGCTCTGGGCCGTGTACGACAAATACCTCATCGCCGGCTGGCACGGGCTGCCGCGGGTGATGACCAAGGAATAACCTTCTCCCCGCTGTTCACCGCCGCCAACCATGAAGATCGACCGCTCCACCATCGACCGCTTCCTCGAGCCGCGCCTGCTCCGCGCGCTGGCGCGGATGCCGCTGATGAGCCGGCGCGTCGTCGAGGGGGCAATGGTCGGCTCGCACCGCAGCCCGTTCAAGGGGTTCTCCACCGAGTTCGCCGACCACCGCACCTACGTCCGCGGCGACGACCTGCGCCACCTGGACTGGAAGGTGCTCGCCCGCACCGAGCGCTACTACATCAAACGCTACGAGGAGAACACCAACCTCCGCGGCTACATCCTGCTCGACTGCTCCGCCTCGATGCGCTTCCCCGCCAAGCCCGCGCCGGGGCGCATGACCAAGTACGAATACGCCTCCCGCCTCGCCGCCGGGCTGGCGTACGTCCTCGTCCGCCAGCAGGACCCGGTGGGCCTCTTCCTGTTCAACGACGACATCGTCGCCGAGGCGCCGGCCATGCGCTCGCTCTCGCACCTCCGCAAGATGCTCACCCTCATCGACCAGACCCACCCCTCCAGCCGGACCGACTCGGGCAAGGCACTCAACACCGTCGCCCGCCGCCTCAAGCGCCGCGGCCTCCTACTCATCATCAGCGACCTCATGGACGACCCCGAGCGCATCGTGCAGTCCCTCGCCCACTTCCGGCAGCGTGGCCACGACGCCATCGTCATCCAGGTCCTCGACGAATCCGAGCTCCACTTCCCACACACCGACACCGTCACGCTCCGCGACATGGAGTCCGGTTCGCTGGTCACCGTGGACGGCGCCGAGATCGCCGCCGACTACACCGCGAAGCTCAACGAGTTCCTGGAACGCTATAAGAAGAGCTGTTTCGAGCACAACTTCGACTACGTCCTGGCCAGCACCGCCACCCCCTACGACGCGCTGCTCACCGCCCTGCTCTCCCGCCGCAAGCGATAGCCCATGATTTTTACCGCGCCGCTCATGCTGCTGGGTCTGCTCGCCGTCGCGGCGCCGGTCGTCATCCACCTGCTGGACCGCTCTCGCAGCAAGACACTCGACTGGCCCGCGCTGCGGTTCTTGCAGGCAGCGCGGCGCGAATCCAACCGCCGCTCCAAGCTCAAGAACGTCCTCGTGCTCATCGCCCGCTGCCTCATGCTCGCGCTGGTCGCCCTGGCCATGGCCAAGCCCTACACCACCCACCAGGAGTGGACCAAGCCCCTCGACCTGCCCACCACCGTCGTCTTTGTTCTCGACAACTCCTACAGCATGGGCTACCGCGAGGGCGGCACCACAGGCGGGACGCGCTTCGACCGCGCCAAGGCCATGGCGCTCGAGCAGCTCGCCGCGCTCAAGCTCGAGGACGAGGCCGCGCTCGTGCTCGCCAACGAGCAGGCCGTCGTGCTGCTCGACCGCCCGACGCGCGACCACGAGCAGGTCCGCAAGCTCATCCAGGAGGCCAAGCTTTCCTCACGCGGGACGGACCTGGGCTCCGCCCTCGTCACGGCCTTCGCCGTCGCGCGGCTCGATGCCGTAGTCACCCCCGCGCCGGGCGACAGCACCCCTTCCGCCACCACAGCGCCCGCCGGCGCCACCGGTCGCAACGCCTGGCGGCAGCTCGCCGTTTTCACCGATCTGCAGCAGGCGGGCTGGGCCTCCTTCATCAACGACAAGCTCATCGAGCGCGTCGCCGACCCCGTGCCCGTCACCGTGTACGACCTGGGCTCACCCGACTCCACCAACCGCTACGTGCGGCAGACCACCGTGCAGGACGGCACGCTCGACGACCAGCTCCACGTCGAGGTCGAGGTGGGCCGGACGGGTCCCTCCACCGCCGGCGGCGTGGACGTGACGCTCTGGATCGACGGCAAAAAGGCTGGCGCCCCCACGCCCGTGCCGCCCGGGTTGGATAAGATCACCCTCCTCGCCCCGATGCCCGCGCCGGGCGTTCACGCCTGCTCCATTGAAGTCGAGGAAGACCGCCTCCCCGCCGACGACCGCGCCCACTTCTCCATCCGCCTCACCGGCGGGTCACGCCTGCTGGTCGTGGACGGCAACCCGTCGTCCGTGCCGGCGCTCTCCGAGACCTTCTTTCTCAACTCCGCGCTTTCACAACTCCAGTCCCGCGTCAACGCGCCGACTATTCAGCGCCTCTCCCTCACCGACCTCGCCTCCAGCGACCTGGGCTCGGGCGGCTGCCTCATCCTCTGCAACGTCGCCCGTCTCGACGGCTCGGCGCTCAACCGCGTCGAGAACTTCCTCCGCGCCGGCGGCAGTGTGTTCATCAGCCTCGGGGACCAGGTTGACATCGGCCACTACAACCGCGACTGGCTCTTCCTGCCCCTCAAGCTCGACAAGCCCATGGGCGACCCCGCCCGCACCCGCGCCTACTCCGCCGTCGTCTCCGCCGACCAGCACCCGATCTTCCTCGGCGGGCTCGACCTCTCCGCGACGCGCTACTTCACCTTCACCGGCTCCGACCCGACAACACTCAAGAGCAATGCCCGCGTCCTGGCGCGGTTCTCCAATGAATCGCCGATGCTCGTCGAGGGGGCGTTCGGCGGTGACGGCAACGACCCGGACAACACCGCCGCCACCGGCCGCGTGCTCCTGCTCACCGGCGCGATCGACGCCGACGCCTCCAACTTTCCCTACCGCCGCGCGTTCCTCCCCTTCATCGACCAGGTCGTCGCCTACATGACGCGGCAGCGGCTCACCTCGCGCAGTGTCGCCCTGGGCCGGCCGATGCGCTTCACCGGGCCGGGCACGCTCGACCGCAAGACGCTCGTCGTCACCGCACCCGACGGCACGACGCAGACGCTCACCGCCGCGCTGGACGGCAAGAGCGGCCACGCCGTTGCCGAGTACCGCCAGACCACGCTCCCGGGCGTGTACCGCGTCCAGGCAGACGAGGGGTTCGGTGTCGGCGGGGCGTTCACCGTGAACCTGGACACACGTGAATCCCTCCTCACCCGGAGCGAGCCTGCCGAGGTCCTCCGCGCATTCGGCGCCGTCAAGGCGCGCGTGCTCGCCGCCGGCGCCGCCGCGGGCGACTGGGCGCGGAGCGATGAGGCCCGCGCCGCCGAGCAGCGCACCGAGTACTGGCCCTGGCTCCTGCTCGCCGCCTTCCTCGTGTTCATGGCCGAGACCGCGCTGGCCAACATCTTCACCCGCCGCCGCGCCGTCCCCGCCCCCGCCACCCAGTACCTCGACGCGACCCGGAGGGCCGCCTTGTGATCTGGAACCCGCCCCTCAACACCCTGGCCGTCACGCTGCTGGTCGTCGCCGTGCTCGTCGTCGCCGTCGCCAGCTACGCCTGGTCGCGCAGGCACCTCGACCCGGCCTCGCCGCGCGGCATGCTCTCCCTCGCGCTGCGCGGGCTGGGGTTCCTCCTGCTCCTCTTCTTCTTCCTCCAGCCCTCGAGCCTCCCGGCCCCGCAGCACATCACCGTCAAGCGCACGCTCATCACGCTGATCGACACCTCGGGCAGCATGTCCAAACGGCCCTCGGCCGACACGCCCTCACGCCTCGACCGCGCACGTGAAGCCATCAAGACCGGCCGCCTCGTTGAGCAGGTGGACGCGACTGCCAACCTCGCACTCTACGGTTTCGACGGCCAGGTCACGCCGCTCAAAGCCGACACGCTGCCCAAGGCCGCGGCCACCGGAAAGATGACCGACCTCGCCGCCGTGCTCGACCAGGCGGTCAAGCTGCACCAGGGGGACGACGTGGCGGGCATCCTGCTCATCAGCGACGGCCGCAACACGCAGGGCGGCGACCCGCGCGAGGCCGTCAAGCGTCTGGGCCTGCCGATCTACGCCGTGCCGATCGAAGACCCGCAGACCGCCACGGCGGTGAAGGGCGAAACGAAAGACCTGGCGGTCGAGTCCGTGACGGCCGAGCCGAGGGTGATCGCGGGGCGCGCCGCGCAGGTCGCGGTGACGATCAGGGCCGTAGGCCAGGGGTCGCGCGAGGTCGGCGTGGAAATCCTTGAAGGCTCCACGGTCGTCACCACCACCGCCGTCGCGGTGAGCCCGGACCGCCAGCGGCGGCAGGCGCTGCTCTCCGTGAAACCCGCGACGCTCGGCCAGCACCGCTACACCGTGCGCGTGCCTCTGGAACCCGGCGACGCCGACCCCGCCAACAACACGTCCGAGTTCACCATCGACGTCGTGGACCCGATCAACCGCCTGGTTTACCTCGACCGCCTCCGCAACGAGCGCCGCTTCCTCAAACCGATGCTTGAGGCCCACCGCAACCTCCGCTACACCGCCGTGGTGCAGCAGGACGCCAAACGCGTGATGGTGGACGGCAACGATGCGCAGATGAAGAAGGAAGCCGGCAACCTCAGCGCTGCGCAGCTCGCGGGGGTCAAGGCGGTGATCCTGGGCGATCTGCCCGCCGCGGCGCTCAACAATGAACAGATCGCCTCGCTCAAATCCTGGGTGGACCGCGGCGGCGCCCTGCTGCTGCTGGCCGGGCCGTCGAGCATGGGGCCCAAGGGGTTCGCCTCCACGCCGCTGGCGGACGTATTGCCGGTGACAGTCAGTGGCGACAGCGACGGCTACGTCGAGAGCGAGCTCAGTGTCGAGCTGACGCCCGAGGGGGCGGCGCACCCGGCCTTCCAGAAGGTGAAGGCGCGCTGGGCCAGCGCCGCCCCGCTGCTCAGCCGTTTCGGCGTAGGCTCCGTCAAGCCGGCGGCGACCGTGCTCATGGCCTCGCGCGGCAAGGCCGAGCCGATCGTCGTCAGCCAGAACTACGGCCACGGCAAGGTCGCCATCGTGCTGACCGATTCCACCTGGCGCTGGCAACTGGGCTTCGACCCCGCCGCGCGCGGCGGCGAGTCCGAGCACGCCGTCTTCTGGCGTCAGATCATCGACTGGATGCTCCCCAACCTCGACCAGGAGACCGCCTCCACCTCGCAGCTGCAGGTCATGACCGACCGCACGGAGTACGAGGTGAACGACAGCGTCGTGGTGATGGCGTCGGTGCGCGGCACGGACGGGGCCGTGATCGACAAGGCGAGCGTCGAGTTCACCATCGACGCGCCGGACGGCCGGCCGATCAAACGCACGGGCAAGCCCGAGGGCTCGGCGTTCACCGCGAGCTTCGACGCCGCCCACGAGGGGCAGTACGGCATCAAGGCCGTCGCCTCCGTGAACGGCTCGGTGATCGGCACGGACGAGGCGAACGTCCCTGTCTCCCAGCCGGTCATTGAATTCACCGACACACGGCCGGACCCGGGGCTGCTGCGCGAGCTGGCGAACCTCAGCGGCGGGCAACTGCTCAAGCCCGACGAGCTGCCGCAGATCGCGGTGCTCGCACACCTGGAGCCGCGCGAACTGGAAATCCAGCCCAACGCGGAGAAAGATGCGGTGTCGGCGTGGGACCGCTGGTGGCTGATGGCGCTCTTCGTGGGGCTGATGAGCGGCGAGTGGTACGTCAGGAGGAAGAGCCGATGGGTCTGAAAAAACACACGACGCTGCGCGCGGCGGGATTGCTGGTGATGCTGGCCCTGCTCTGCGGCGCCGGTTCCGGGGCAAAAAACCTCGTGACCAACGGCGACTTCGAGCGTGGGGCGAACAAGGCCGACGAGCCCGTCGGCTGGCACACGCACATCACGAGCTACACCTCCGTGCCCGAATACAAGGACCCCGCGAACAAGCAGGGGCGGACCGGCGTGGTGCATTTCCGCTGCGCCTGCGGGTACGAGTGGGGCACGGTCAGGCCGTGGGCCGGACTGGTCTGCCCGCAGTGCAAACAGATGGAAACCGGGTTGGGGGAGAACGCCGGATATTACGCGAAGAACTTCGAGAGCGTGTCGCTGGTCGATCACGGGCGCGGCAAGGCGGCGGGCGTGAAGATGGACGGCGAGGTCGCGGGCCACCAGGGAGTGCGCGTGCTCAGCGGGCTGATGAAGGCCCAGCGCGGCGGCGGGTACGAGATGGGCCTCGAAGCACGGGCGACCAGCGGCGTGCTGGTCCGCGCGTTCCTCGAGGGGTTCCGCTACGAGGAAGAGGACGCCGCCGCCAAGGAGTTCCTCAAGACCCTCCCGCCTGAATCCAACCCCTACAAGCTCCCCGGCCGCATCAAGCGCGTCTTCCGCATCGACATCAACATGCAGACGCCCGGCGAATGGACCGGCGTGAAAGAACAGGGCGTGCCCCCCAAGCGGTCCGAGTTCGACTACATGCTGGTCAACCTCTACTGCTACAACTTCGCGGGCGAGGCGGCGTTCGACAGCGTGTATGTCCGCCAGCTCACCCAGGCGGAGGTGGAGAAGTTCCGCAAAGACCACCCCACGCGGGACGAGCGGTTCAAGTGACCGTTTCTGACTCCCCTTGGGAGAGGGACTTCAAACAGACCCGCAAACCGCGGGAGACGACACCCGGCGCGACGATTGACCGCCCAGCGGGGCGCTGCGAGAATCACCGATCCACCCCACGCCGGTGTGGCGGAACTGGCAGACGCGAGGGACTCAAAATCCCTTGTCCCCTTAAAGGACGTGCAGGTTCGATTCCTGTCACCGGCATTTCGAGACGCGCGGCCTCTGAATTACCCGTGATTCAAGCGTCTGGGCGCGATCACAATGAGAAATACGAGATGAAGTCCGGCACGCCCTCACTCGCTCTCTATACAGACAGCGGTACGAGGCCCCGGTGTTCAATCTCCAGAAGCCTCCGCTTCCGCTCGACGCCCCAGCGGAAGCCCGCGAGTGTGCCGTCGGAGCGCACCGCCCGGTGGCAGGGCACGAGGATCGCGATCCTGTTCATCGCGCAGGCCCGCCCCACCGCGCGCACGGCCGACGGGTTCTCAATGGCCCGCGCGATCTGGGCGTACGAGCGGGTTTCCCCGCGCGGGATATCCATCAACGCCGACCAGACGCTGATCTGAAACGCGCTGCCCTCCATGTCGAGCGGCGGCACGGGCGGGTCGTCGCCCTCCTCCATGTGGGCCCGGATCATCGCGACCCACGGGGCGAGTGACTCGTCGTCGCACTCGAACGCCGCACCGGGGAATCGCCCGCGGAGTTCCGCCAGGAGTGCTTCGTTGTCATTGCCGAGCATGATGGAGCAGACGCCGCGCTCGGAGGCGGCGACGAGCATGCGCCCCGCGTCGGTCGGGGCGAACGCGAAGCGGATGAGCGGGGTGTCGGTGCGTCGTGTGGTCACTTTGCGGCGGCTTTCACGCCCTCGTCGGCGGCGCGCTTGGGGATCTCGTCGGATCGTCGCTCGCGGCGCTCCTTGTAGGCGGCGGCCTGCGCCTCCTCCTCGTTGAAGCCGAGCTTGAACGAGCCGTTGTGGGCGAGGCTGCGGAGGTAGGGGCTCAGGTCTTTGCGCGTGGCGTCGATCTCGTTGGGCCACTGCTTGGCGATGACCTGGCAGTGGATGGCGACGCGCGGCGTGCGGTTTGCCGCGGCGTTGGCGTTGCCGGCGTGGCCCACCAGGTGGTGCATCAATAGCGCATCGCCCGCCTCGGCGACAAACTCGTAAGGCTCGACCTTCGGCACGGTGCGCCGCCAGAGGTTGTTCGCGTCGCCGTCGTCGGCGTACCAGTAGTCCGGCTGCTCCAGCAGCACCTTCTGCAAAATCTTGTGCCAACCGGGGTAGATCGTGATGTTGCCGCTGTACGGCTCGGTGTCGATCAGCGACGCCTGCAGCACGAAAGCGTTGCCGATCACCGGGATGCGCACGCGCACGAAATCGACGTGCCCCCATTCGGCGACCTCGCGCTTGTTCCCCTCGTGGTACACGCAGATGAACGGCGCGGCGTGGCGTTTCCCGCTCCACTCGCCGGGCCCGAGCATCGTCTCCATGATCGACCGGATGCCCGGCTGATCGTACACCGTGTCGATGAACGGCTGCAGCGCCGGCAGCGCCCCGACCCGGCCGCCGCTCTTCTCCAGCCCGAACAGCTTGGAATCCCACTTGTTCGGCGGCAGGTCAGTGCCCAGGGCCTTCTTGTACTCCTCGATCCCGCGCCGGCAATACTCGGGCGAGAGCGCCCCCTTGACCACGCAGAAGCCGTGCTCCACGAAGTGGTCGGCGTAACTCATTGACGTATCGATCTTGAAGGCCATGGCGTGCTCGCTCCCAAAAGGAATCCACGGGTATTTTAGAACAAATCCCGCAGGAGTTTCACCGCGCGGTCGGAAATCTGCTGCAGCGCCTCGGGGCGGAACTTGGACCACTGAGACGTGCGCGTCTCGTAGCCGCCGCGTTTGATCGCGCCGGGCGTCGGGATGTAGCCCGCGTAGCCGTTGGCCATGTGGCCCACGAACGTGAAGGGCGCGGGGGAGCGGAGCTTGATGTCGAGCTGGCACTCAACGAACGGCTCGCCCATCACCGTCACAAACGCCGCGTCACCGATCCGGAACGTCTGTATCTCGTAATCGAACGTCTTCTCTTCCCGCACCCACCGATCCAGATCGATCGTGGAGACGGCATAGACCCAGTCCCACGAGACGCGCGTGCGCTCCTCGTCGAGCCAGACCGGGTCGGGGTGTTTCCGGATCAGTTTTTTCGCCGCCGCCAATTCCTTGGCGGGCACGGAGCGCATGGGGAGCTTGAGCACGCCCCGCCTGAAAGCCAGCGGCGTGCCCGTGACCGCCGTCATGCTCTTCATCACACGGTCCGAGGTGTCGGCGAGCATCCGCGCCATCTGGACGTGATCGCGTTTGTAGTCGGGGTTGACGTGCTGGGCGTGGTGGATGTTGCCGCAGCAGCCGTTGACGACCAGGGGCACGATAGATTGTCCGTGGCGCTGGCGGAACTCGTCGCTCCAGACGCCGGGCCAGTCGGCGAGCGTGAATCGCTCGGGGTAGCCGTGGCAGGGGTGGCAGGTGTGGTGCAGGAGCGCGGCCAGCGGCGGGCCGGACCCGGGCGAGAGCGTGAGCACGCCGACCTCGGGATCGGTCGGGCCCTCGACGTGGAGGATGCGCGGGTCGCACGAGGCCGGGTGGCAGACGGCGGTGCCGTCGCGCATGACGAAGCGGCGGTTGAAGGCAACACGGCCGTCCATCGCGCGGCCGACGCTGACGCTCACGGGCACGCAGGCCGCCGCGGCACGGGCGATGGCGTCCACGATGGCGGTGACCGTAGGCTCGTTGTAGCGGTCGTCACCGCCGCGCAGCCAGCCCTGCGGCATGAGTTCGCAGGAATCACGGATGAAATTGTTGCCCAGCGATGGGGCGGAGTGGGTCTGCGTCGCCATCAGGGCGATCGCCTCGACAGGGATGCCGGTCCGCTCGCTCGCGCGGCGGCGGATCTCGTCCGACCAGTTGTTCGCGAAGACACACAGGTCCATCACGACCAGGCAGCAGCGTGTCTTGCCGGACTCAAGCACGAGGGCGCGGGCGTAGAGCTTCTCACGGATTTCCTCGACCGGCCTGAGCCGGCCGATGTCGCCGGCGAGTTGGATGCCCAATTCGGGGGTGATGTCCGCCGTCGCCGCGCCGGCGCGGAGGGTGTCACGTTTTTTGCCGGCCATGGTGGGTTCCTCCGAGGACGTGAGGGGCGATCATACCGTGCGGATGAGGCGGGCCATTGTTTCACGTTCGACGAGCGTGGCTTCGAGGCGGCGGGCCGTGGGGGCCTGGAGGAGCGGGGAGCGGCCGAAGGCGTGCTCGATCAGGGCGACGCCGTTCTCCGCGTCGGCGGGTTCGATCACATCTGATTTGCGCGCGGCGGCGTGCCAGCGCGCCGCCGCGACGGACAGGGGGTGCAGCAGCGCCAGTGAACGCAGGCCCTCGATCACGTTGCGCCCGCCGTTGGAGCCGCCCATGAACTGGAACGACTCGAGACGCGTGCGCACGAGCCGCCAGAGGATGGCGAATGTGTCGGGCGCTGCCGTGCGCCGCTTGCCGTCGAAGAGTCGCACGCGACGCATGCGGACGTGGGGCTGCGAGAGATTAAGCGAGCGGGGCGATGAACCGCCCGCGGTGAAGGCGGTCAACGCGATGAGCCGCCGCACACGACCCGCGCGGCCGTTGAGCACGTCCTCGTCCCGGCGCAGGTGCATGGCGAGCAACGAGCGGAACGCCAGGCGGTGCGCCGCACCGGGGCGCACGACCGACCGGTTCATCTCCCGCTCCACCCCGTCTCGCAATTCCTCGAACGCCGCGCCGAGCGATGCGCGGTCCAGCTCACCAACCTGCTGGGCGCTGAGCCAGTCGGCGAAGTGGATCAGGAAGAGCGCCCGCCGTTCATCGTCGGCGAAGGCATTGAGCAATACGCCCACGAACTGCGTGATGCCGGCGATCTGGTCACGGTCCAGGGCGCAGCGGGTCAGGTCGTCGAAGCCACTCCCCAACTCCATCGCGGCTGTGTAGCGCTCGATCTCGCCGCGCTGGGCCTCGAAGGGTTGGCCGTCGTTTTTGCGGATGGTCGGGCAGTCATACCGGCCGGTGACCGATGCCTCGCCCTCGAAGGTGGCGGCGATCTGGAACGGAAACACGCGGCAGCCCAGCGGCTTGGCCTGCGCACCGAAGCGCTCGTGGATGCGGCAGAGGCCGGAGGTTTCGTCGAGAAAAAGGCACGCCCCGCCGGGCTTATGGGCGAGGAAGGTCCGCCCGCCGATGCGCAGGAGCGGCGATGCGCCACGCAGCGGGTCACCCTCGGGCCAGGCGAGTTTGGGGATGGATTCGGTTTCGTCCGCAAGCAACTCGACGTGCCAGTCGCGGCAGCAGTTGGTGCACGATCGGCAGGTGAAATGTTGTCCGGGGAGGACCTGGAGTTTCATCGCGGGGGGATTTTAGCAGGCGCGGCGGGTGCGCATGCGGGAATACAGACCCCGACGCTTCGGAAGACCTCAGCATCGGGCGTGGCTCAAGATTCACGGCCTCTACCGAGCCACCGGCACAAACTCGGCGATCTCGAGGCCGAAGCCGTCGAGGGCGGTGGGCGTGAAGGGGTGGTTGGTGATGAGCCGGAGCTTGCGGATGCCCAGGTCGCGGAGGATCTGGGAGCCGATGCCGTAGTCCCGCTTGTCGGTGGGCGGGGCGAGGCCGGGGAGGGATTGCGACTGGCCCATCGCGGGTCGGTCTGCGTCGGGGGACGTGTCGGGGGTGTGCAGGGTCTGCAGCCGCTTGAGCAGGCCGGTGCCCATGCCCTCGTGGCGGAGGTAAACGATCGCCCCGTGGCCGTCGCGTTGGATCATGCGCATGGCGGCGTGGAGGGTTTTCCCCGAGGGCTGATGGCTGTCGCCGAACACGTCGCCGAGCAGGTTCTGGCTGTGCATGCGGACCAGGATGGGTCGCGGGATTTCAATCGGCGCGCCGTTGTCGTCGAGCCGGCCGACGTCGCCGCAAACCAGCGCGACGTGCGGCATCGGGTCCACGGCCGAGCGGTAGGCGATGAGGGAGAACTTCCCATCGTCCGTCTCGAAGGGGACGGTGTCCACGCGCTGGACTTGTTTCTCGCGTTCGAGCCGGTAGTGGATGATGTCGGCGACGGCGCACATCTTGATCTGGTGCCGCTCACAGAGCTTCTGCAGGTCGGGCAGGCGCGCCATCGAGCCATCCTCGTTCATGATCTCGATGATGACGGCTGCGGGCTTGAGGCCCGCGAGGCGGCAGAGATCGACGGAGCCCTCGGTCTGCCCGGCGCGGACCAGGACGCCGCCGTCGCGGGCGCGGAGCGGGTTGATGTGGCCGGGGCGGTTGAGGTCTTGCGGGCGGGTGGCGTCGTCGATGGCGATGCGGACGGTGGCGGCGCGGTCGTTGGCGCTGACACCGGTGGTGACGCCGAAGCGCGGGTGGGCGTCGATGGTGACGGTGAAGGCGGTGCCGCGCTGCGAGGTGTTGACCGGGCCCTGGGGATGGAGCTCGAGCTTGTCGCAGCGCTCGCCGGTGAGGGCCAGGCAGAGGACGCCGCGCGCCTCGCGGATCATGAAGTTGACGATCTGCGGGGTAAGGTGCTCGGCGGCGCAGACCAGGTCGCCCTCGTTCTCGCGCTTCTCGTCGTCGATGAGGACGACCATTTTGCCGGCGCGGAGGTCGTCGAGGATGGCGGGGATGAGGTGCATGAGGGGAGGAGTAGAAAGATGCTAAGCCGCGAGCGGCGTACGGAGGGGAGGGGTCACTTGGGGCCCAGGCGGGCGACCGTGCGCGGTGTGGTGGGGAAATCGCGCATCAGGTCCTTGACCGCCTGCGGGGTGACGGCCATGAGCCGTTCGAGCTGCACCGTCAGGGGGCTGTACTCGGGGAGATAGGTCCAGAGCATCCCCAGGTCGTGCATGCGGCCGGCGGGGTTCTCGCTCTTGAGCATTGCCTGGGTGGCGAGCTTGTTCTTGGCGCGTTCGACCTCGTCGGGGTCCAGTGCGTCCAAGGCGTGGTCCACGGTGTGGAGGAACAGGCGCTCGATGGATTCCCGCTTGTCGGGATCGCAACTGAGGAAGGCGACGAAGCTGCCGGTGCGGTCGCTGGGGAGGAAGGAGCAATCCGCCTCGTCGGCGATGCCCGGGTCGATCATCGCCCAATACAGGCGGCTGCCCTCGGGAGCGCCGATGACATCCGTGAGCACCCGGGCGGCGTAGCGCCGCGGGTCCTGCGCCGAGGGGCCGGCCCACATGGCGGCGGCGTAGTGGCGGGTGAGCTTGGGATCGACGACGTTCCGGTCAACGGTGGAGCGGCCCGGCTCGGAGTAGGCGCGGGCCGTGCCGGTGGGCTTCCACTGCGCGGTGACGCGGGCGGCGTCTTCCAGGAGGCGGTCGATCTCCAGGCGCCCGGCGGCGGCGAGGATCATGTTGTCCGGGCTGTAGCGCTTGCTGAAATACCCGCGCATCTGCTCGCTGGAGAGTGCGGCGATGGAGTCCTTGGTGCCCAGCACGCGGTAGCCCAGCGGGTGGCCGGCGAAGTGCGTCTCCACCAGGTCGTCCTGTAGCCGCCACTGCGGGCTGTCCTCGTACATCCCGATCTCTTCGAGGATCACCTTCTTCTCGACGGTGAAGTCCTCCTCGCGGAGCGCGGGGCGGAGCATGTCGCCCAGCAGGTCCACGGCGCGGGGGAGGAACTCGGGGAGGATGTGGGCGTAATAGACGGTCTGCTCGTGGCTGGTAAAGGCGTTGTACTGCGCGCCCATCTCGTCGAACTCGCGGTTGACGTCGTCGGCCGTGCGGCGGGCGGAGCCCTTGAACATCATGTGCTCTAGGAAGTGCGAGACGCCCATGACGGGCTTCTCCTCGTCGCGCGCGCCGGTCTTGACGAAGAACCCGACCGCGGACGTGTGGGCGTCGGGATCGATCTCGGCCAAGACGGTCAGCCCGTTGGGCAGTTGCCGGTGGTGGAAGGTGATTGCCATATGAAAAAAAAGATCGCCCGGGCACGGGGGTTCCCGCGCGTCGGGCGATGGTGTTGCGGGTCGATCAGCCGGCGACGACCTGGTCGAGCTTGGCGGCGAAGTCCTTCTTAGGGGAGACGCCGACGAACTTATGGACCACCTGGCCGTTCTTGAAGAGGATGACGGTGGGGATCGCGCTGATGCCGAACTTCACCGCGGTCTCGCGGTTGGAGTCGGTATCGACCTTGCCGATCTTCACCTTGCCGGCGAAGTCCTTGGCCAGCTCGTCGATCGTCGGGGCGAGCATGCGGCAGGGCATGCACCATTCGGCCCAGAAATCGACCAGCACGGGCTTGTCGGACTTGATGACTTCGGTATCGAAGTTGTCGTCTGTCAGTTCCAGTACACCGGGACCGGCCATCTTCATTCTCCTTGGCGCCCAAAGGGACGCCGTTGAGGTTCGCATCTTGGCTACCAAGTCGATCTTAGGCGGGGGTGCGGGATTCATCAACCGTTCCGCCCCCGCCGGAATCGCATTTACCCTATTCCATCCCCGCCCCTCTTATGCCGATATAATCCCCGCCAATCAGGAGTTGCCCATCGTGTCACTCGCCGACAAGATCGAAAACAAATCCGCACTCGTGGGCGTCATCGGCCTGGGTTACGTCGGCCTCCCCCTGCTCCGCGCCTTCTGGCAGGCGGGGTTCCCGGTCATCGGCTTCGACATCGACCCCTCCAAGATCGAGAAGCTCAAGCGTGGCGACGCCTACCTCAAGCACCTGGGCGACAACTTCGTCCGGGAGATGGCCGCCTCCGGCCCGCGCTTCACCGCCACCGCCGACTTCCAACGGCTGGGCGAGCCCGACGCCATCATCGTCTGCGTCCCCACCCCCCTGGGCAGCCACCTCGAGCCCGACCTCTCCTACATCGAGCGCACCGCCGACGACATCGCCAAGGTCCTGCGCCCCGGCCAGCTCGTCGTGCTGGAATCGACGACCTACCCGCGCACCACGCGCGAGATCATGCTTCCCCGCTTCGAGGCGAAGAAGATGTCCTGCGGCAAGGACTTCTTCCTCGCCTTCTCCCCCGAGCGCGAGGACCCGGGCCGCAAGGACCACAACACGCAGTCGATCCCCAAGCTCGTGGGCGGCATCGACCCGGAATCCGGCCGGATCGCCACCTCCCTCTACTCCAAGGCCATCCAGAAGGTCGTCCCCGTCTCCACCGCCGAGGTCGCCGAGGCAGCCAAGCTCCTGGAAAACATCTACCGCGCCGTGAACATCGCGCTGGTGAATGAGATGAAGATCGTGCTCACCCGCATGGGTATCGACGTCTTCGAGGTGATCGACGCCGCTAAGACCAAGCCCTTCGGCTACCAGGCGTTCTACCCCGGGCCCGGGCTCGGCGGGCACTGCATCCCGATCGACCCCTACTACCTCACCTGGAAAGCCCGCGAGGTCGGCCTGCCCACGCGCTTCATCGAGCTGGCCGGCGAGGTCAATCGGGCCATGCCCGATTACGTCGTCGAGCGCACCACGCTCGCCCTCAACGAACGCGCCAAGTCCGTGAAGAACTCGCGCATCCTCGTGCTGGGCCTGGCGTACAAGCCGGACGTGGACGACGTCCGCGAGAGCCCCTCTTTCGAGCTGATCGAAAAGCTCGAACACCTGGGCGCCAAGGTCGATTACAACGACCCGCACGTGCCCGCCACGCACGCGATGCGCCACCATGACCTGAAGATGACGAGCGTCGCGCTCTCGCCGCAGATGCTCGCCGGGTACGACTGCGTGCTCATCGCCACGCACCACGCGGCGTATGACTGGCAGCTCGTCGCCGACCACGCGAAGCTGATCATCGACACGCGCAACGCCACGCGTGGCGTCACGGGCAGGCGCGACCACATCGTCCTGGCGTGAAAAGCCCGGGCATGGCCATGCCCGGGCTTTGCGGATCACCGTAAAAGCTCTGTCAATGCGGGCGAGAGGAGTCGAACCTCCACCCCTTTCGGGACCAGATCCTAAGTCTGGCGCGTCTGCCAATTCCGCCACGCCCGCGGGGAATTCCCCACAGTTTAGCCATCTCTCCCCGTGTCGTCCGTTATCATTTCCCGCATGAAGCTCTACCAAACCCCCTCCTCCCTCATCGTCGAACACGCCAACGCCTGGTACCGCCTCCCCGCGGCCGAGACGTGGGACACGCTGCTCACGCAAGATGATCCCTTCACCCACGTTTCCTTGTTGCTCGCCTTGCTCAAACCGGCGGCGCTCGACATCGCGAAGGAAAACCTTGCCGCGCCGATCGGTTCGCAGGAGGTCTGGGCGGCGGGCGTGACCTATTTCCGCAGCCGGGACGCGCGGATGGAGGAGGCCAAGAAGGCCGGCGGCGGGAGCTTCTATGACCGCGTTTATTCCGCCGACCGCCCCGAGCTTTTCTACAAGGCCTCGCCCCACCGCGTGGCCGCGCCCGGCGGGACCGTCCGCATCCGCTCCGATTCCAAGTGGAACGTCCCCGAGCCCGAGTTCACCCTCGTCATCAATTCACGCGGCCGGATCGTCGGCTACACCATCGGCAACGACATGAGCTCCCGCGATATCGAGGGCGAAAACCCCCTCTACCTCCCGCAGGCCAAGGTCTATGCCCGCTCCTGCGGCCTCGGGCCGTGCGTCCTGCTCACCAACGACCCGCTCGCCCCCGAGACGCCCATCCAACTCACCATCACGCGCGGCGGCAAGCCGGCCTTCCAGGGGGCCACCACGCTTTCGCAGATGAAACGCAAACCCGCCGAACTGGCCGACTGGCTCTTCCGCGACAACACGTTCCCCCACGGCTGCTTCCTGCTCACCGGCACCGGCGTCATCCCGCCCGACGCGTTCACACTCGACCACGCCGACCATATCGCCATCACCGTCCCGCCCATCGGCACGCTCAATCACACGGTCGAGTGATGAAGAAAGCCCAGGCATGGCCATCCCTGGGCTTTGGTCTTTCCGAATTCTTCAACATCCTCAATCCGGCACAACCTGCGGCCACAACCGCCGGTGGTGGTCCATCGTGCGGCGGAGCACGTTCCCCGGGTCGTCGCCGTTGGGCTGCGCCTCATACATCACGCACCCGCCGTAGCGCGAGTCGCGCAGGATCGCCTGTATAAGCGCCCAGTCGGCGGTACCCTCGGTCGGGGCGAAGTGGATGTCGTTCACGCCGTCGTTGTCGTTGAGGTGCGTGCTGATGAGGCGCTGGCCGACGCGCTGGGCGATGAGGGGCGTGTCACCGGCGATGTTGGCGTGGCCGGGGTCGAGCACGAAGCCGAACGCCGCGCGGGGGTATGGCTCCAGACGGCTCAGCACGTCCGCCCCCATCCGGCCGGGGATCGTGACCGTGTCGTTCTCGAACGCGATCGATGCCGGGCTCGCCAGTGAGCGCGGGAGCAGGCGGTCGAGCGACTCTTTGAGGAGGCGATCCGCCTCAGCCCGATCGTCGGCCCACCGCCCGGTGATCAACCCGTGCGACACCACGATCTTCGCGCCCAACCGCTCGCACAGATCGAGGCAGAAGTGCAGCTCGTCGATCTGCCGTTGCCGCTCCGCCGGGTCGGGCGAGCCGAGGCTGCCCGGGTCGCGGGAGTGGATCGACCAGATGGCGACGCCAAGATCATCCGCGGCGTGCTTGAGGTCGCGCAGGGCGGAATCGTCGGTCGGATCAAAATGGTGCGGGCCCTGGTAGATGCACAATTCCAGGCCGTCGTAGCCGATGTCGGCGATCTGCTTGAGGTGCGTCGTCAGCCCGAAGCGTTCGCTGTACCACATGCCGCTGCTCGCCCCGATCCGCCCCCCGCGGCGCGACCGCGATGCGATGGTTCCCAGGAGCGTGCGCAGCGCCGGCAGACGCGCGGCGATTGCATCAGCGGTGCGCTCGAACACGGCCTGCGACTCCGGCTTCCCATCCGCGTCGGCGGGGTCGGCGATATCCCAGTGCTCCCACAACGCCATTGTGGTCAGGTCGTGCGGCAGCTCTCGCAGCGCCGGATCACCCAAGGTGACGATGACGTCAAACCGCCGGCCCGCGAGCGACTTCGCGGACTTGGGGAACTGCCCCGCCATGTCCAGGCCCCGCGCCGCCATAACACGCTGCGCGACCGGGTGCAGCGCCGCCCACGGCTGGACGCCCGCCGACTCGATCTCGACGGAATCCCCCGCCGCCGCGCGCAGTATCGCCTGCGCCATCTGGCTCCGCCCCGCGTTGCCGGTGCAGACGAAAAGGACACGGGGCGTGATGGGCATAACTCCTCCCACACTTCCTCGATTTTTACTTCTTCGCAACTTTGCGCTGCTTCTTCCCGCCGGTCCTCACGAACTCGCCATGCACGTCGCCCTTGCCCGTAGGCCTGGAGAACTCCTGGCCCCAGGGCATGGGGAAGGTCGGCGGTGTCGCATGATGTTCGCCGCGCGGGGGCTTGGGGCGGTTGCCGAACTCGGTGATGAGCCGGGCGAACTGTTTGGCGGCCTCGTCCACCGCGCGCTTGCCCTTTTCCTTCGTCGCAAGTTCCGCTTCACCGAGCACGCCGGAATCCGAATAGCTCGATGTCCATGACACCGCGCAGCCCGGACCGGCGGAGAAAAGATCGACCCACTGGAAGTCGGACTTGTCCTCGTGGAAGGTCAGGTAGCCGTTGCGGATTTCTTCTTTCTTGACGTTTTCTTCGTTGAGGTAGAGATAGACGGAGGTCTCGAGCTCGCACGCGTGGGCGCAGCCGCCGGGGAAGACGCTCTCTCGCCAGCCCTTCATGAAGCTCGGATCGACGGTGAGCATCGACCACCAGTTGATGGCGATGGACTGGGCATCGGTCTCGAGGTTCACCCGGCGGGAGGCCAGGTCCATGTTGGGGGCGTTGGAGCCGTGGCCGTTGATGAAGATGATCTTCTTGAAGCCGTGGTAGGCGAGGCTCTTGCCGATGTCGACCATGAAGTGGATGAGGTGTTCGTAGTGGATGTTGATGGTGCCGGGGAAGTCCATGACGTGGCCGGTGTAGCCGTTGACCTGGGTGGGCAGGACCAGGACGTTGTTGGGGATGAGCCGCGCGGCTGCGTGGGCGATGCCGGTGACCTCGAGCATGTCCACGTCGAGCGGCAGGTGCGGCCCGTGCTGCTCGATGGAGCCGATGGGGACGACGACGGGGAGCTTCTTCTTGACCGCGTCGTTGATCTCGGGCCAGGTGAGTTTTTCGTAACGCCAGGGTTCACGCTTGTCCATGATGGGGTCCTTGTTTGTTGATTCAGGTGAGGAGAATAAAGAGCGGACCCCGACGACTCGGGGACTCGTCATCGGGCGTGGCTCATAAGACGGATTTGGTCAGTTTCATCCCGCCGGTGTGTTTGGCGATGCCGTCGTGGTTCCACTTGAAACCCAGGCCCGGGGCGGTGGGGATGGGGAGCATGCCCTGCTTGTCCATGACCAGCGGTTTGTCGAAGAGGTCCTCGACGTACGGCGCGGGCGTGATGTACTCGACCCAGCGCGCGTTGCCGGCGGCGGCGACCAGATGCAGGTCCGCCGCCAGGCCGATCGCGGTATTCCAGCCGTGGGGGACGAAAAGAATCGAGTGGTCGTCGGCGTACTGCGCGATACGGTGTTCCTCGGTGAGGCCGCCGACCTTGGTCACGTCGGGCTGGATGTAGTCCACCGCACGCCGCTCGATCCACTCGATGAAGCTCTGCCGCCGCGTGAGCACCTCGCAGGAGGTGATCGGCAGCGGCGCGTGCTCGGTGAGCTTCACGAAGCCATCGATGTCGTCGGGCCGCAGCGCCTCCTCGAACCAGGTGACGCCATAGTCGTTGAGCATGTGGGCGGTGCGGATGGCCCACTTGTAGCCGTGGGGCCAGTAGGCGTCGGACCCTCCGGCATCGACCATGAGCTCGACGTCATCGCCCACCGCCTTGCGGGCCGCCTTCACGATCGCCTCGTCGGTCTTGTCGTCGCGCCGGCCGAAGGGGCCCCAGCCGATCTTGAAGGCGCGGAAGCCGCGGGCCATGCCTTTTTTCAATGGCGCGCCCATGCGATCGGGCTCGGTCATGAGCATCGAGCCGTAAGGCTTGATGTGGTCGCGGTGCTTGCCGCCGAGCAAACGCCAGATTGGCTGCTTGGTGACCTTGCCCAGGATGTCCCAGAGGGCGATGTCGATGCCCGAGACCATGTGGGTGACCGCGCCGCCGCGGCCCTGCCAGAAGGTCTGTTGGTGGAGCGTCTCGCTGGTCGCCGCCGGGTCGAGCGCCTCGGCGCCGATGAGGAAGGACTTCACCAGCGCCAGCGAGCCCTGCACGAGCGTGGTCGAGGTGTAGATCGAGCCGATCCCGGTGACGCCGCCGTCGGTGACGACCTCGACGAGCGTGTGGAGGTTTCGATCGGGGTCGTTGAACTTCTGGTCCCAGCCGCCGTCGGGCGTGTGGCCGATGAGGGGCAGGAGGCGGATGTCTTTGATCTTCAGGCTGTCCATGGAGGACTCCGGTGAGTCTGCGGTTGCGGCGACGGGGCACGAGCGTAACGCGGGGGCTGCCGGGCTACAATCGCGGGATGAAGACCCGGATCCTCCTGTTCGCCGCGCTGGCGGAAAAAACCGGTGTGAAAGAGACGGCCATCGAGCTGCCCGACGGGGCGACGGTGCGCGATGCGCTGGCGGCATTAGAGGCGGCGCACCCGGCGGTGGGCGAGATGGGCAAGGGTCTGTCGATGGCGGTGAACATGGCGTACGTCGGCCGGGCCCATGTCCTGCGCGACGGCGACGAGCTCGCGCTGATCCCGCCGGTGTCGGGGGGGTAGCTCTTCTCCCCTCCCTTCCAGGGAGAGGAAAGGGAAAACCTAAACCCGCGATCACCATTCCACAAATCTCTTAATCCCCGCGTGGTATTTCCGGACCCGTAATACAGCTCGTTTACCGCCTGTTTCCCGCGACCGTGGAGGCGGATTTTTCGTTTGGTAACGATTAACCCGGGCACGCCGTTGGACGATGAATGCACTGCCGAGAGATTCGTTTCGCTCGGTAGGAGCATTTACGGAGAAAGGTGCCCATGTCCCGTTACAAAGATATATTGACCACTGGTGAAGTGGCCAAGGTGTGCAATGTCGCGCCCCGCACGGTCAGCAAATGGTTCGATTCGGGCCAGCTGCGCGGGTACCGCATCCCAGGTTCGAAGGACCGGCGCATCCCGCTGAACTCGCTGATCCGGTTCATGAAGCAGCACAACATCCCGCTCGACGGGCTGCAGACGGGCAAGACCCGCGTGCTGATCGTGGACGACGAATCCGAGATCGTGCAGGTGCTCGAGAAGGTCCTGAGTGAACAGGCCAACTACGAGGTGCACACCGCGCACGGCGGTTTCGCGGCGGGCGTGGAGTGCGAGAAGTTCCGCCCCCACGTCATCCTGCTCGACCTGCACCTGGGTGACGTGCCCGGCGAACAGGTCGTCAAGCTCGTCCGCGGCAACGCGGACCTGCAGCTCACCAAGATCATCGCCATGAGCGGCAAGCTCACCGACGGCCAGGCGCAGGCGCTGATGCAGAACGGCTTCGACGGCTACCTCAAGAAGCCCTTCCACGTCCGCCAGGTGATCGAATCCATCGAGGACGCCACCGCGCTGATCTACTGATTCAATGATTCAGTCTGAGGGAGGCGGGGCCGGAGGAGTGCCCCGCCGAGAGACGAAGACGAGGGTCGTGTCGCACAACGGCGGCACGACCCTTTTTCATTGGCCGTTCATCGGTTCGTCGTCGGATGGCCCGACCGACCCGGGCTGCGTGGACGGGGCCGCACGCGGCTCGGGGACGAGCAGGAACTTGTGGCTGCTGCGCGGGCCGAACTTGCCGTACACCGTCACCAGACGGAAACGGGCGGTCGCCTCGGGGCGCTTCGCCGTGGCGCGGCCCCAATCCTCTTCGCTTACAAAGACAACGAGGTTGGGGTCTTTCTCGGCGAGTTCCACCAATTCGGCGGCACTGGTCTTGCTGCCCGATGGTCCCCGGTAATAAAACGCCAGCGAGGAATCCAGGTAGTCGTACATCACGATCGTCGGCTGATCCGAACCGACGGCCTCCTTCGCATGGGCCAGCATGAGCGGCGTGCTCGACGTGTCGGGCAGGGTGTTCTCAATAATGAAACCCGAGGACCAGAGCCAGATCAAAGACAACCATAAAGCCAGCAGCGCCCGCCCACGCATGTAGGGCTGGTCACGCCACACGCGCCACAGCCAGACCGCCGCCGCCGCCGTCGGCACCACGATCACCGCCACCCACGCGATCTGCCAATGGAGAAACAGCCCCACCGTGATGGGGGTGGCCACGAGGGCGCCCACCGCGATAACCATGAGTGGTCCGGAGAAGTCGGGGACCCATCGCCCCTCTTTCTCCCGATCGAAGTCACCACTCAGCCACCGCTCCAACACCCCGCCGCAGAGCATCGCCATAGGCGGGCAGAGCGGCAGCATGTAGCTGGGGAGTTTCCCCTTGTTGATCGAGAAAACGATGAACGGCAACACGACCGCGACGCCCCAGAAAAGCATCGTGTCCCCCTTCCTCGCCATCTCGCGAAGGCGAGAGACCGGGTAGTTGATCCCCGGCAGGCTCATCATCGCCGTGGCGGGGAAGAGGCCCCCGAGAAAGATGGGCACGAAATACCAGATCGGTTCGAGGTGGTCGCCCTGGCCGGTGGCGCGGTCAACGATCTCCTTGTGCCACGTCTGCCACGCCTGCGGCTCGCGCATCAGGATCGTGCCGGCCCAGGCCAACAATGGGATCAATGCCAGCGGCAGACCGAACCAGGGCTTGAACGCCAGCATGTCGCGCCACCGCCCCGACAGCGCCAACCACGCCGCCACCGCCAGCAGCGGCAGGAACGCCGGCGGCCCCTTGGTGAAGAGAGCCCCCGCCATGCTGAGCCAGAAGAGCGTCACCCACCGCCCGCGCCGCTGCGGCTCCTGCACCGCGAACAGCCCCGACGCCAGCGCGCCGAACCAGAACAGCCCGAGGAATCCGTCCGTCAGCGCGATCCGCCCGAGCATCACCTGCATGGGTATGACCGAGAGCAGGCCGGTGGTCAGCAGCGCCCTCCGCCGGCCGTAGAGTTTCTTGGCCGTGAAAAAGACCAGCAGCAGCGTGAGCGTCCCCGCCACCGCCGAGGGCATGCGCACCGCCCACTCGCTGGGGCCCAGCAGCCGCATCGACCCGGCCTGGAGCCAGTAGGTGAATGGCGGCTTGGTCAGGTGGTCGCGGTTCTTGAACCGCGGAATGAGCCAGCCGCGCAGGTCGTGCGACTCGGCCATGTTCCGGCTGGCCGTCGCGTATCGCCCCTCGGAGCGGTCATAAATGGGATGACCGCCCAGCCCGATCCAGAGCAGCGCCGCGCAGACCACCAGGAACAGCCCGTCCTTGCAGCGGGAACGCGAATCACAATGTGGCGACATCCAGGGCCTCACGGGCGGGGTGGGTGCGGACTCATTCAAACGCGGAACCCGGAAGGCGGATCACCTCTCACAGGTTCCAGTGCGTCCGCGTCGCGTTGGCGCCGAACTCGTCGCCCTGTCGCTGGTAGCGGTTGTCGATGGAGAGCCGGATCGTCCGCTCGGTGAGATTGGGCATGGCGCTGTGCACGGTGTGGGAGTGGAAGAGCACCAGGTCGCCGGAGGTGTAGGCGGTGGTGTGCCACTCGTCGCCGCCGGTGGCGTCGAGGTTTTCACCCTTGAGGCCCCAGCCGGCGAACTTCTGCACCGGGTCGAGCGCGTGCTCGCGGAAGCCGTGCCTGTGCGACCCGCGCAGCACCTTGAGCCCGCCTACTTCCAGCGGCGTGTCACCCAGCGGCGTCCAGATGGTGAACGTGTCGGCCGTGCCGCGGATGTAGTGCCAGTCCTGGTGCGGCGGGGTCGTCTGCTCGATATTTTTCGGGAAGCTCATCCGGCCGATGTGCATCCGGTGCAGCATCACCGGCGCGCCCACGATCCGCTGCACGAGTTCCATGTAAAACGGATCGGCGGGCAGCTCGTTGAACAGCGGGTGGTTCACGATCTTCTTGTAAACCTCGAGGTATTCCTTGTCCCCCTCCGCGTAAGGCCCGGCCCTCCCGTTCCACCGCGCCTCCATCACGTCCGACCCGGCCTCCAGCCAGCCCGCCTCCTTGGCGTACTCCAGGAACACCCGCCGCAGCCCCAGCACCTTCTCCTTCGGGCCCAGCCCACGGAAATAGAGGTACCCGTTCTCCGCCAGCGACGCCCGCAGCTTCGCGGCGTCGTCCACGTCGGCGTTGGAACAGACAAACTCGGCGACCCGTTCGGCGATGGCCATGGTTGCACTCCGGCTGGACGAACCGATCATGATACCCCGACCCGGCACCCCCCGCCGGACCGCGAGCCCGATCATGCCCTTCATCGAAGGCTACTGCGACCCCCTGAGCGCCGTCCCCGGCCAGACCATCCGCCTGCACGTCTCCACCGACATGACCCACGCCTCGCTGCGCATCGTGCGCGAGGGCTGGCCGGAGCGCGTGGTGACGGAGGACACGCCGCCCCCGGCCGCCGAGCCCTGGGCCAACGGCGCGGGCTGGCCGGTCGCGCACGAGTTCACCGTCCCACACGACTGGACCTCGGGCGTTTATCGCCTCGAGCTCAAGGCCAACACCCCGCGCGATCGCAGCCAGTTTGACCGCTGGAGCTACGTCACCGCCGACCACGCCGTTCTGCTCGTCGTCCGCGCCGCCAGGCCCGCCTCGACCAGCTCCATCCTCCTCCAGCTCAGCACCAACACCTACGCCGCCTACAACAACTGGGGCGGCAAGAGCACCTACGCCTACAACTCCAGCGACAACATCCAGTCGCCCCGTGCCTCGCTGCTCCGCCCCGGCCACGGGTACCACGGCACCTGCTTCCCCATATGGGAACGCGCCTTCGTCCAGTGGGCCGAGCGCGAGGGCTACGTGCTCGAATACGCCATCAACGACGACCTGGACACCTGGCCCGCCGGCTTTGACGGCTACCGCCTCATCCTCTCCGTCGGCCACGACGAGTACTGGTCGCGCGGCATGCGCGACAACCTCGAACGCTTCATCGCCAACGGCGGCAACGCCGCCTTCTTCTCCGGCAACTCCGTCTGCTGGCAGGTGCGCTACGAGGACAACCGCCGCACCATGGTGACCTACAAGGAATACCCCGAGCGCGACCCCGCCTACGCCGCCAAGGATTTCGCCAACCTCACCACGCTCTGGTCCCACCCGCTCATCAACCGCCCGGAAAACCATCTCACCGGCGTGGGCTTCCCCATGGGCGGCTACCACCGCAGCCACGACGCCTACATGGACGGCTCGGGCGCCTACACCGTCCGCCGCGTCGACCACTGGGTCTTCGAGAACACCGGCCTGCGCGAGGGCGACGAGTTCGGCGGCGCGCAGACCATCGTCGGCTACGAGTGCGACGGCTGCGAGTTCACCGAGGTCAACGGCAAGCCCGTCCCCACCCACAAGGACGGCACGCCCAAGACCTTCATCATCCTCGCCCAGGCGCCCGCCGTCTGGACCGGCTGCGTCTTCCCCGTCCACCACGAGGCGAAGGTCAGCCCCGACGGCCGCGCCACGCTCGGCGCGTGGACCTCGCCTAAGGGCTCCACCGTCTTCACCGCCGGCACCACCGACTGGTCCCACGCCCTGGGCCACGACGCGACAGTCAACCAGATCACGCACAACGTGCTGCGGAAGCTGATGCGCTGACCCCGATCCCCTCTCCCCCCGGGAGAGGGTTAGGGTGAGGGGATCACCGACCGCGGATGGCGGTGCGGGTGCGCGAGACCCTTCCGGCCGAAGGTCCCCTCACCCGCCGGCGAAGACGCCGCCACCCTCTCCCGGGGGGAGAGGGGGAAGAGGTTTGACCCGGACGGGCTTTTACCGTGGAGTGCCCGTGATGCTTGAACACCGCACCGCACCCCTGCTCCCACGCCGCGATTTTTACATACGCATGGCCTGGAGCCTCGGCGCCGCGGCGGCCCTCATGGGCGGCTGCCTCGCCCTGGGCGTCGCGGGGTATCACTTCATCGGCGGGCTTGCCTGGATCGACGCACTGCTCAACGCCTCCATGATCCTCTCGGGCATGGGCCCGGTGGATGTGCTCATGACCGACGCAGCCAAGCTCTTCGCCTCGTTCTACGCCCTGCTCAGCGGCGTGATTTTTATCTCGACCTCGGGCCTGCTCCTCGCCGCGCCGCTCCACAGGCTCATGCACCACTTCCACCTGCAGACCGAAGACCGCGAAGAAAAACCGCACAAAAAAAGATAGCGATCGGTTGTATAGCGCGGATTGGTTTAGCGTCGTTCGCTTACTTCTGCTTCGCTTCCAGTTCCGCCCAGCGATCGTAGAGCTGCTTCACCTTCGCGTGCGCCACATCCAGGACGCGGCAGGACTCCTCCAATTTCTTCCGATCACCCAGCACCGCCGGGTCGTTCATCTTCACTTCGAGGCGTTTCACCTCTTCCTCGGCGGCCATGATCTGGGCCTCGATCTTGCCCCACTCGCGCTGCTCGTTGTAGGAGAGGCGTTTGGACTTGGCGGGCGAGGCGGCGCTCTCAGCCGTCACCGTCGGCGTCGCGCGGGCGGTCTCCGCCTTCTGGGTCTCCGCCTCGCGGCGGGCGCGGGTGGATTCCCACTGGGAATAGTTCGGGTACTCCGCCGTGCCGCCCCGGCCGTCGAGGTAAAGCACCTGCGTCGAGAGCCGATCCAACATGAAGCGGTCGTGCGTCACCAGCAGGATCGCCCCCGGAAAATCAGAAAGACTCTCCTCGAGGATCTCCAGCGAGGGAATATCCAGGTCGTTGGTCGGCTCGTCGAGGATGAGCAGGTCCGCCGGCTGGAGCATGAGCTGCGCGATGAGGATGCGCGCCTGCTCGCCGCCCGAGAGGTCGCCGACCGAGACGCTGAGCTGCTCGGTGGTGAAGAGAAATCGGTTGGCCCAGGTGTTGATGTGCATCTCGCCGCCGCGGTAGAAGAGCCGGTCGCTGATCGGGCAGAGCGCCTCGCGCAGGGACATGCGCGGGTCGAGCGCCTCGCGGTGCTGCGTGAAGGTGACGACGCGCAGGCCGTCGGCGCGTTTGATGCTCCCCGCGTCGGGTTCAAGTTCGCCGGTGAGCACGCGGATGAGCGTGGTCTTCCCGCTGCCGTTGGGTCCGAGCAGGCCGACGCACGAGCCGGGCGAGAGTGTGAGGTCCAGCCCGCTGAAGAGCGGCTTGTCGCCGAGTGATTTGGCGATCCCCTTGGCGACCAACAGGTTCCGCGTCTGCCGGCCGGTCGAGGTGAAGTCGATCCCCGCGGCCTTGTTGGGCGCGTTGCGCTGGCGGAGGTCCTTCAATTCCGCCATGCGCTCGCCGGCGTCCTCGATGCGGCCCTTCGCCTTGGTCCGCCGCGCCTGGGCGCCGCGCCCCAGCCACAGCAAATCCTGCCGCACCTTCCCCGCCAGCGCCTGCTCTTCGCGCGCCTGCGCCTCGAGGAACTCGCCGCGTCGGCGGAGAAACTCGCTGTACCGCCCCTCCACCGTGAACGTCCCCTGCGGGTAGGCGGAGCTCAGCTCCAGCACGCGCGTCGCCGTCGCCTCCAGGAAATAACGGTCGTGCGTCACGCAGATCACCGCGAACGGCGCATCGCGCAGCAACCCCTCCAACCACAGAATCCCCTCTAAATCCAAATGGTTCGTCGGCTCGTCGAGGAACAGCAGGTCCGGCCCGCGCGCCATTTCCCGCGCAATCGAGAGCCGCTTCCGCCACCCGCCCGACAGCTCCACCGCCGGCTGGTCGAAGCGCGTGAAACCCACCCGGCTCAGCACCACCGACGCCCGCACCTCCGCCTCGTGCTCGTCGTGGCAGGATGGCAGCACCGCGGCCGTCACCACGCTCGAAACCGTCGCCCCCTCGGGGAACGTGTCCGCCTGCGGGACGTAGCCGACGTGCAGGTCGCGGCGCTGCGTGAGCCCGCCGGTGTCTGCCGATTCAAGGCCCGCGAGGAGTTTGAGGAGCGTGGATTTGCCCGAGCCGTTGGGCCCGATCATGCCGACCCGCTCGCCCTGGGCCACGCCCATGGAGACATCCGAGAACAACGGCCGGCTGCCGAAGGTCTTGCTCAACGATTGGCAGCTCAACAGCATCGACATCGGTAAAACCGTCTTTCCCAAACAGGGGTGGTTGGATGGCCGCCGCGCGGCGCGCGACGACCGGGGCCGGGGGCCGAGACGGGCATCATACCCGGGCCACCAAACGGATCACTCTGGATGGGATCGCACCTCTCCGCACAGCCGGCATCAACCTCGGACTTGTGATTGCGATGCGTTCGCTCGATTAGACTAAATGGAGTTATCCTGCTCTGCCGCAAACCTCCGGAGTACGTCACGCCCGGTCACCCCCGATGAAGCGAGAAAACTCGATGACGCCCCCTCCAATGCTGCGAAAACCATCTGAAGGCCGGACGATCGCTTTCGTCGGCGACGTTTACCGCATCCTGGCGACCGGCGACGACACCAATGGCAAGTACGCTCTTGTAGAAGCCACCGTGCCCCCGGGCGCGGGGCCTCCTCTGCATGTCCACAGCCGGGAGGAAGAGGGTTTTTATGTGCTGGAAGGCGAGATCACATTGACGATCGGCGATAAGCGAGCGGTAGCGACGCCGGGGACGTTTGCGAATACGCCGGTCGGCACGCCGCACACCTTCAAAAACGAATCCAATCGACCGGCCAAGATGCTGGCCCTCATAGCCCCGGCGGGTCTGGAGAAAATGTTCCTTGAGGTTGGGGTACCGGTTGCCGACGGAACTCAGGTCGCCCCACCGCCAACAAAAGCCGAGCTGGAGAAACTCGCGTCCGTCGTTGCCCGGTACGGGATTGAGGTCCGGTTGGGGCCACACTGATGGCACACCAGAAACGAAGAAGGACGCCGCGGTCTACTGTTTTTCATGGTCGGGCTGGAGGTCAGCTTGATGACAATCTATATTGTGCCTTGATCGGGGCGATGCGGTGAACCGCCGTCCTGAAGAGCCCGTCGGATAGTTTGGGTTATTTGTTAGAAACTCATGGGGTCGACCGAGCATCTCTGGCAGTGATCGCTGAACTCCATCGTGAAGGAACTGCATGAAGCCGACACTCGTTGCATTACGGTTTCTTGAGACCATCTTCCTGGTCGGTGTGGTTGTTACCTATACCGTCTCACCAACCAGTCAGGCGTGGGGATATTCGTTCCTGTCCGTCTTTTGCAATTTTTCGATTGCGTCCAGCGCGGATCACATCGTCATCAGCAGTGTCGTTATTGGTTACGTGTTCAGTTTAGTAGGAACCGGGATGCAGTGGCGCACCGCAAATCCCAAACTGCGCGGTTGGTCTTTATCGTTGGCGTTGCTTGGCCTGATCGTGTGCCTGAATGAAGTTGGCCGGTATTTCCTCGGTTACCATTTTCAGATTTTGGTTCACGTTCCCATCGCGGTTGTTGTCATCGACTGGATCATGATTCGGCAGTATAAGACCGTGTCGCAGTCGCCAGAAGTAGCCTCCTAGAGCAAGATAAGCACATTTATTAGCGACGCCTATTTCGTCACCCGCGCCGCCGCCTTGAGGATCGCATCATCCGCCCCAACCGGCACCGGGCGCTTCTCCGCGCAGATGTTCAGCCCTAGGTTGTCGCGGTAGCCGACCGCGAGCTGCGGGTTGGAGAGCGCGTTGTAGCACATGATCACCGAGCGGCGGTGGTGGTCCGACGTGTTCTGGCCCGAGGCGTGCAGCAGGTTGCAGTGGAAGAAGAGCACGGAGCCGGGCTTCATCTCGCAATAAACGCGCTCGAAGAGCGGCTCGATGAGCTTCATGCGTTCGGGGTCGATGCCGGTCTGCGTGCCGAACCGGCCGTGCGTGACCCGGCCGAGCATGTGCGAGCCGCGCAGCACCTGCAGGCAGCCGTTCTCCCGCGTGGCGGGGTCGAGCGCGATCGAGGCGCTGGCCAGGCGTGGGAAGGCGAAGCCCTGGTCGTACCAGTAGCCGTAGTCCTGGTGCCACTCCCACGCGCCGCCCTTTTTCGCCTCCTTGAGGATCACCTTGCCGTGGAAGAAGGCGGCCTCCTCGCCGAGCAGGATGCGCACGGGGTTGACCAGGCGGGGGCAGGTCGAGACGGCCGACCAGATGTCCTCGCCCAGGTCGAACCAGATCGCCAGCCGCGAGGGCATGCCCTTGGCGTCCTTGGCCTCGACGGTGGTGGTCGCCACGCGGTCGCCATGCACGACGGCGTCGAGCATCGCCGCGACCTCCTCGGCGCTGAACACGTTTTCCAGAATCACAAACCCGTCACGCTGGTACTGCTCGACGAGGGCCTGATCCATGAGCATGGGGATATCCCGTGAACGACGTGAACCGATCATGCGCCGATGAGCTTGGCGATGCCGAACGCCGCCGCCGCCGCGATGCCGCCGACGAGCACGGTCTGCCACGCGCTGCGCAGGGGGCGCGGCGTCGTGAACCGCCCCTTGATGTAGCCGAAGACGAAGAGGGCCACGAGCGTGACGACGACGGAGGTGATCAGCCCCTCTTTGACCGATCGGAGAAGGAAATAGGGGGCGAGCGGCACGAGCCCGCCGACGATGTACGACAGGGCGATGGTCAGGGCGCTGCGGCTGGCGCGGTGCGGATTGGGCTCGGTCATGTCGAGCTCGAACCGCATCATGAAGTCCACCCAGCGGTCGCGGTCGGAGCAGATGGCCGTGGTGACGCTCTGAACGGTCTCCTCGGGCAGGCCCAGCCCGCGGAAGACCTGCGCGACCTCGGCCGTTTCGACCTCGGGCAGCTCGTGCGTCTCGCGCACCTCCCGGCCGCGCTCGGAGATGTAGTGCTCCGCGTCGGTCCGTGCGGCCAGGTACCCGCCCAGGCCCATCGCGATCGCGCCCGCTGCCACCTCCGCCAGACCGGCCATGATGATCAGGCTCGTCTCGTCCACCGCGCCCGAGAGCCCCGCCGCCAGCGCGAAGGGCACGGTCAGGCCGTCCGACATGCCGATCACGATGTCGCGCACGGTCTCCGACGACTTGAAGTGTCTCTCCATGTGGGCGGATGGCGGCATGCGTGTTTCCCCTGATGGGAGAGGGATCGATCATAAGCGACCGAGCCCCGGCGCCCGACGACCCAGCATACGCGATGCGGGCGGCCGATATCGAGCCCATTTATCGCGACGTGCTGATTCACGACCGCCCCCGCAGCGCCCAGAAGCTCATCGCCGCCGCGGCGAGCGCCGCGATCCACGAGAGCCAGACCGGCACCGTGAAATCGCCCGCCTGGACATGCACCGCCATGGCCGCGCGGAGCACCTGCGCCGCCGCGATGATGGCGAAGACCACACCCGACACGATGCGGTAGTTTGATCTCTGCATGGCGTTGCTCCTGATCCCCAGGAAATGATACGCCCGCCAAATCACGCCCCGTCCACGTCCGGCTGGCCCGCCGTGCCCACGATAGGCTTCTCGGTGAACTGATCCAAACCCAATCCGCGCAGGTCGGCGACCACGCCGTGGTGCTCGGCGTCGTAGAGCCGCCAGATCACGCGCAGGCTCTGGAGCGAGACGCGCGGGTTGGCCACGGGCTCCCGGCCGGTCTCGATGCAGTCGAGGAACTCGCTCACCTCGGCGTTGGTGTGCTTGCCCTCCACCGGTCGGCGGTAAACCACGGTGCGTGTCGGGCCGTCCACCTTCGCCCCCGCCGCCAGCGCCGCCTGCAGCGCGGGCAGGTCGCCCCCCGAGCGGTCGCGGTGCAGGGTGATCGTCCCCTGCGCGTGGTCGAGATCGAGCATGCCCTCTGTGGTGTGGGCGTGGACGGAATAGCCGAGCCGTGTGCCCCGCGCGCCCCACGTGCCGAAGTGATAGCCCAGCGCGCCGCTCTCGAAGCGGATGGCGACGTTGCTCGTGCCCTCCATTTTCATCCAGGGCGTGCCGCGGTTGGTGCCCACGTGCGTGCCGCTCACGGGCCTGCCGAGCCAGAGCAGCATGAGGTCGATGTAGTGGCATCCGTGGCTGAGCAGTTGCCCGCCGCCCACCCGCCTGGGATCGCCGACCCACGCCCCACGCGACAGGTCGGTGAACTGCTCCGTCCAGATGGAGACGTGGAACACCTCGCCGAACGACCCGCCGGTGATCAGTTCGCCCATCTTCGACCAGAGCGGGTCGTGCCGCAGGACGTAGCCGACGGCGAGCACCCGGCCGGTCTCGCGCTGCAGGCGGATCAGATCGAGGCACTGCCGCTCGGTGATGGCCATGGGCTTTTCGAGCAGCACGTGCAGCCCGGCCCGCATGCAGTCCCGCGCCGCGTCACGGTGCAGGTCGTGCGGCAGCGCGATGACCACGGCATCGCATTCGGAAAACATCGCGTGGTAATCGGTGAAGAGCTTCGCGCCCGGAGCGCTCTTCGACGCCCGGTCGAGCTTCGCGGGATCGATGTCGCACAGGGCGGTGATCTTGAGGCGCGGTTCGAGCTCGCGCAGGCCCGCGAGGTACGCGCCAGCCATGGTGCCGCAGCCGATCATGCCCAGACGAGCGGTCATGAGTCACCGCCTAATCGATGATGCGCCGCGTGATCTGCTCGTAGGCGTCGATCCGGCGGTCGCGGAAGAAGGGCCAGCCCAGGCGGATCTCGTCCACGCGCTTGAGGTCGCAGTCGGCGACGAGGGTGCACTCCTCCTTCTGCGGCGCCTCGGCAATGATGACGCCGCCGGGGTCGGCGATGAACGAGCCGCCCCAGAATTCCAGGTCATTCTCGGTGCCGACACGGTTGATCGCCGCGACAAAGACGCCGTTGGCGATGGCGTGGGCGCGCTGGACGGTGTGCCACGCCTCGCGCTGCTGCTTGCGGTCGAAGGGGGTTTCCTTGTGGTACCAGCCGATGGCCGTGGGGTAGAAGATGATCTTCGCCCCGCGCAGCGCGGTGAGCCGGGCGGCCTCGGGGTACCACTGGTCCCAGCAGATGAGCATGCCGGTGGTGACGCGCGGCGCCGACTTACCGAGCTCCAGCGTCTGCGTCTGCCAGCCGGCGAACTCGCCCTTGCCCGGGGCGTCGCCGGGGGTGAAGTAGTACTTCTCGAAGAAGCGCGGGTCGTCGGGGATGTGCATCTTGCGATACTTGCCGATGATCTTGCCCGCCGGGTTGATCATGAGCGACGTGTTGTGGAACACACCCGGGGCGCGCTTCTCGAAGAGCGACGCGGTGAGGTGGATGCGGAGTTTTTTCGCCAGGTCGCAGAGCTTCTGCGACGAAGGCCCGGGGATCGGCTCGGCGAGCTTGAACAGTTCGTCGCTCTCCACCTGGCAGAAATAGTGCGTCAGGAACAGCTCCTGCGTGGCGACGACCTGCGCCCCCTTGCGCGCCGCGTCACGGATCAGGGCCGTCGCCTTCGCGAGATTCTTAGCCTTGTCCACGCCCGGCGAGGCGTGCTGCACCAGACCCAATCGGACCACAGATTCACCCGCGCGGCGTGACGGCATGCGATTCCTCCTGCGTGAGAGCGATGATATCACCCCGCGCGGGCCGGGGCTCTGCCCCTCGCCCGGAGGGAGCGGGGAGCGCCCCCGCTATGATCCTCGCACGATGACGCGCGAGAAGCCGAGGCTGGGCGACGGCGAGGAACTGGACGTGATGCCACCGTCGCGGGCGGCGGACGTGAACCCCGGCGGCGCGGCGGTACGCAAGGAATTGTCCGGTCGATTGGCGGGCCTGTCGCTCCCGCGGCAGGTCTTCGTGCTGGCGATCTGGCCGCTACTCGAGCAGGTGCTCAACTTCATGGTCGGGACGGTGGACCTGACGGTGGCGGCTCGGCTGACGCCCCACGCGCTGGCGGTGTCGGCGACGGACGCCCTGGGCGTGGGCGGCTACGTCGCGTGGCTCATGGGCATGATCGAATCGGCGATCGGCGTCGGGACCGGGGCATTGGTGGCGCGCGCCATCGGCGGCAGGCACCGCGGGCTGGCTAATGCCGCGCTGGGGCAGTCGATGATCCTGGGCCTGTGCTGCGGCGTGGTCGTCGGGGTTGTGGTGTACGTGTCCACGCCGATGATCGGGCGGTTCGCGGGACTCGACGCCGAATCGCTCCCGCTCTGCATCACCTACCTGCGCGTGATGGCGCTGGCGGCGCCGTTCAGCGCGGTGCTCTTCGTCAGCGCCGCGGCGCTGCGGGCCTCGGGCGACACGCGATCACCCTTCTTCATCATGATCATCGTGAACGTGGTGAACGCCGGCACGACCGTGCTCTTCACGTTCGGCCCCGCGCCGCTGGGCGGGCATCGCGGCGGGCACCGCCGTCGCCTGGGTGCTGGGCATGATGCTCATCATCGGCCGGCTCCTCTCGGGCCGCGGCGGCATCCGGCTCCACCTCCACCGCCTGCGGCCGCACCTCCACACCCTGATCCGCCTGGTCCGCGTCGGCGTGCCCAACCTCCTGGAAACCTCGGGCATGTGGATCGGCAACTTCCTCGTCCTCAAGGTCGTCGGCGAGATCGGCCTGAACCAGACGCACGGCGCGATCGGGGCGCACATAATCACCGCGCGGATCGAGGGCATGAGCTACCTACCCGGCTTCGCGGTGGGCATCGCCGCCGCGACGCTGGCCGGGCAATACCTGGGGTTGGGCGACCCCGCCCGCGCCCGCCGCGCCGTGGCGCTCTGCTGGGCGACCGGCGCGGTGCTGATGGGGGGCATCGGTCTGCTCTTCATCGTGATCCCGCGTCCGCTGGTGGCGCTGATCAGCGACGCGCCGGAGCACCTGGCGGCCGTGCCGACGCTGCTGATGATCTGCGGGCCGATCCAGGTCTTCTTCGCGTCGTATGCCGTGCTCGCCCAGGCGATGCGCGGCGCGGGCGACACGCGCACCGCGATGATCATGACGTACAGCTCGACCTACCTCGTGCGCTTGCCCCTGGCCTACATCGTCGGGATCGTGATGGGTTATGGGTTGCCGGGCGTGTGGGTGGCGCTCTGCGCGGAGCTGGTTTTGCGCGGCTGCCTGTTCGCGGGGCGGTTTCTGCACGGGGGGTGGATGAAGGCGCGGGTGTGAGGCGGAAGAATAGAAATCGCTAAGCCGCGAGCGGAGTCAGCGGTGGATGGTGGGGTTGGCGGCGGCGAGGCGTTTGGCCATGACGCGCAGGGCCTGGGGGTTGTTGTCGATGAGCACGGCGTGGCGGCCGAGCTTGTGCGCGGCGTGGCCGGTGGTGCCCGAGCCGGCGAAAAAATCCAGCACCGTGTCGCCCGGGTTCGTGTGCACCTTGATGATGCGTTCGAGGATGGCGATGGGTTTCTGCGTGGGGTATCCGGTTTTTTCCTTGCCGGTCGGGCTGACGATGGTGTGCCACCAGGTGTCGGTGGGCGTCTTGCCGCGCGCCGCCTTCTCGGGCGTGACGAGTTTGGGGGCCATGTAGGGCACGCGGTCGATGGCGTCGTAGTTGTAGGTGTACCGCTGGGGGTTTTTGGCGTACCAGAGGATGTTGTCATGCTTGGCGGGCCAGCGGCGGCGCGAGCGTGCCCCATAGTCGTATGCCCAGATGATCTCGTTCATGAACGACGCCCGGTCGAAGATCGTGTCGAGAAGCACCTTGGCGTAGTGCACCTCGCGGCAGTCGAGGTGGAGGAACAGGCTGCCATCGGGCTTGAGCAGACGGTGCGCCTGGCGCAGCCGCGGCTCGATGAAGGCAATATAGTCGTCGAACAGGTCGGCGTAGCTCCCGGCGGTCGCCGCTGCGAGCTTGACGGTGCGGTAGCGCTGCCCGTGGAACCCCGTGCGGTCCCCCGCCGGGTCGCGGATGATCTTCATGCGGCGGCGCTTCTGCTTGCGACCGGTGTTGAACGGCGGGTCAATGTAGATCAGTTCGAACGACCCCTCCGCCAGCGCGGGCAGCAGGGCGAGGTTGTCGGCGAGGTGGATGTCGAGCATGGGAGGCTTGAGGCAAATACCGCCCGGTCGGTCAACCCTATAATCGTGCAAGCCCGTCACGCCAACAACCGCCGTTCCGCGTGTCTGGGGGTTGAGGGCAGCCCCGATCCGGCCCGAGACACGAAACACACCAAATCCTAACGTGAACCACATACAACGCTGTCACGACCATGGTAGAGATTCACGTGCCTGAGGAACTAGCGCACCGCCCTCCCCGACGAGGGAACCTTCTCTACCGAAAGGACCGACCGTGGCGAGACAGAAAATACTGGTTGTGGACGACGAGGAGGACATCCTCGAGCTGGTCGAATACAACCTCGCCAAGAACGGCTTCCAGGTCACCTGCGTCGCCACCGGCGAAGACGCCATCAAGACCGCCCGCGCCCAGTCGCCCGACACCGTCGTGCTGGACCTCATGCTCCCGGGCACGGACGGCCTGGAGGTCTGCCGCGCCCTCAAGGCGGATGCCAAGACCAAGATGATTCCCATCGTGATGCTCACCGCCAAGGGCGAGGAGCAGGACATCGTCGCCGGGCTGGAGATGGGTGCGGACGATTATGTGACCAAGCCCTTCAGCCCCAAGGTGCTGGTCGCCCGCGTCAAGGCGGTGTTGCGCCGCAAGGAGATCGAGCCTACGTCCGATGACGCCTCGTTGCGGATCAGCGGCCTGGTGATCAACCCCGGCCGCCACGAGGTGCTGGTGGACGGCGAGGGCGTGGTGCTCACCTTCACGGAGTTCAAGATCCTGCACATGCTCGCCCGCCGGCCCGGCTGGGTTTACACGCGGGGCCAGATCGTGGACGGCGTGCAGGGGCAGGACGTGGCGGTCACCGACCGGTCGGTGGACGTACACATCGTCTCGCTGCGGCGCAAGCTCGGTGCCTACGCCGAGCTCATCGAAACCGTCCGCGGCGTCGGCTACCGGTTCAAGGACGCATAAGCATTGCCCGGCAAGCGGCGCATCATCTGGAGGCTCTACGCGGCCTCGCTGGTCTCCACCGTGATCTGCTGCGCGGGCACGGCCTATTTCGCCGCCCGCGCGGCGCGGGGCGGCGGCGCCGAAGATGTGAGCCAAGCCGCGTGGCTCACGGCCATCGTGCTCTGCGCGACCGTCGCCGCCGTCGGGTTCATCATCTCCTGGCACATCGGCCGTGACCTCATGAACATCCGCACCGGCGCGGAGCGCTTCGCCGCCGGCGACCTGGTGCACAAGATCACCGAGCCGGGCTCCGACGAGCTGGGCGGGCTGGCCGAGTCGCTCAACCGCATGGCCGCGCTGCTCGACGAGAAGATCCGCACCATCACGCGGCAGAGCCACGAGCAGCAGGCGGTGCTCTCCAGCATGATCGAGGGCGTACTGGCCGTCGATAACGACGAGCGCATCCTCAGCCTCAACCACGCGGCGGTCGAGCTGATCGGCGCCGACCCGGGGCGCGTGATCGGCCGACGCATCCAGGAGGTGGTCCGCAACACGCAGCTCCAGCGCTTTGTTGCACGCGCCCTCTCCAGCCACGAGCCCGTCGAGGCCGACGTCGTCCTCCCCGCCTCGCCCGGCAGCGACGCCGGCGAGGAACGCTACCTCCAGACGCACGGTACCGTGCTCCGCGACGCCTCGGGCAAGAGCATCGGCGCCCTGGTCGTCATCAACGATGTCACCCGCATGCGGAGGCTCGAAAACCTGCGCCGTGATTTCGTCGCCAACGTCTCCCACGAGCTTAAAACCCCCGTTACCTCCATCAAGGGCTTCATCGAGACCCTCCGCGACGGCGCGATGCGCGAGCCGGACAACGCCGACCAGTTCCTCGCCATCATCAGCCGCCAGGCGGATCGGCTTAATTCGATCATCGAGGACCTGCTGAAGCTCTCGCGCATCGAGCAGGACGCGGAGCGCTCGCAGATCGAGCTCTCCCCGCACCGGCTGATCGACGTGCTGCAATCGGCGATCAACGACACCGCGGCGGCGGCGGGCGACCGCGGGCTTAGCGTCACGCTCGACTGCCCGCACGACCTGGAGCCGCGCATCAACGCCCCGCTCATCGAGCAGGCGGTGGTGAACCTGCTGGACAACGCCATCAAGTACACGGAGAACGGCGGCGTGATCGAGCTGGCCGCCCGGCAAGAGAACGCCGAGGCCGTCATCCAGGTGCGCGACCGCGGCTGCGGCATCCCCGCCGAGCACCTGCCACGCTTGTTCGAGCGCTTCTACCGCGTGGACAAGGCGCGGAGCCGGAAACAGGGCGGCACGGGGCTGGGCCTGGCGATCGTCAAGCACATCGCCCAGGCGCACCGCGGCGGCGTCTCCGTGCAATCCACCCCCGGCGCCGGCAGCACGTTCACCATCCGCATCCCGGTCGCTCCGGCGGATAATTCGGTGGCGGGATCGGTCGCGCCGTCATCACGTTGACGCATATCCCCTCTCCCCCGAAAGAGGGGGCGATCTTCCTACTGTGTAGAATCGCCCTCCCCACGGAGTTCTCCACCATGCCCGCCGACTGGACCTGCGCCCTCGAGCTCCGCCCCGACCGTTCCATCGCCGCGGGGAGCGAGCGCGCCCTGGTCGATGCCCTGCGCCGCGGCGCGGACCTGCGCATCTACACCGAGTTCATTTTCGAGGAGCACATCGTCCCCGGCGGCGACGGCGACACGTCCCACGACGGCCTGATCCGCGAGGTCATCGACTTCCGCCAGACTTACCTCGTCGACGACCGCCACGCCGCCGCCGTCACCACGCTCCGCCAGCCCGTCCACCCGCCCTTCGGTTTCAACGGCACGCAGCCTCGCACCTCCTTCTTCCTCTACAACATGACCGGCCACCAGGGGTGCGCGAACGTCATCCTCGATGGGAGCGCGCCCACCGCGCAACCCGGCGGGCGCCGCGAGATGCCCACACCCGCAGCGATGCCCAAGATGGGCCCCGAGACCATCTTTGACGAGGGCACGCTTGGGCAGTCGCGTAATTTCATCTACGACTTCGATGTGTATCGCTTCTTCGTCCGCGACGAGTGGCGCGAGGTGCTTTCGCACAACGAGAATGGGCGGGTGATTTCCGGCTCGTTCGACGCGCTGAAAAAAGCGCAGATCGAGGCCCGTGAATTCAAGGTCGCCATGCGCGGGCTCTGCACCGGGATGAGTGGAGACACCGGATTACAGCACGAGGTCTTCGCGCACATCGGCTCGGGTTTCCTGCATGAAAAACCGGGGCTCTACAACGCGATCACCCACCCGCTGGTGCGCATCGCGCCCGCCATTCCCTTGCAATATCGATCGGGTAGTTGGGACGCCGCGTGGGTCTATCTCGCCACGGATGGCCGGGCGGTGGTACGCCGGCTCGATCCCTACACACGCGCATGGAGCGACACGCCGACGCGATTGGCGTGCCGGTGGTTTGTGCGGTGATCACGCCTGCTCGACCACCGACCCCGCGTCGATGCGGTGGATTGTGCCACCTTCTTCGAGCAGCAGCCTGCCCGCGCGATCGATGCCGGTGCAGACGCCGCGCAGAACATCGCCGCCGGGCACGCTGACGCCGATCCGTTTGCCGGTGAGGGCATGAACGCGCGAGAGTTCCGCGTGCCAATCGCCGGACTCCCACACGTCGCGCAGCGCCAGCGCGACGCCGATGAACACGTCGATCGCCGTCGGATTTTCGCGTCTTGGTTTTCCGATGAGCGTCGCCAGCGATGTTGCCCGCCGTTTCACCTCCGCCGGGGCCATGGTGAAATCTCCCGCGATGTTCACGCCCACCCCGACGAGGTCCGTCTGCCCGACGCGCTCACAGAGTATGCCGCAGAGTTTTTTCCCGTCGGCTAATACGTCGTTGGGCCACTTGATCGTGAGCCGGTCGGCGTCGATGTATTGCGACAGCGCACGTCGGACCGCCAGCCCGGAGCGCAGCGTCAGCTCGCCGGGAGAGCGTTCTTCATGCGCCGGCAGCGCGAATGTGGCCGTGAGTGAGCCGCTGCCGGAGAACCACTGATTGGCCCCGCGCCCGCGGCCGGCGGTCTGGCGCGTGGCGAGCACGGCCCATGAGCCGGGGAGCTTCTTTTGGGCGGCGATCGCGGCGGCGCGGGAGTTGGTCGAGCGCAGCGTGCCGTAACGGAACACGCGCGTGAGGCCGGTGAGGGCGGCGAGTTGCGCGGCGGTGGGGTTCACGGAGACAGGATAAGAGAAGCGGGAGGATTTTCCCTCTCCCCACGGGAGAGGGTGGCGGTGTCCTCACCGCCGGGTGAGGGGACCTGCGGCTGGATGGGTCTCGCGCGCTCGCAACACCCAACCGGTCGCGGACGCCCTCACCCCAGCCCTCTCCCGGAGGGAGAGGGGGTAAGAGCCGCGAGCGGCGGAGAAGAGCGGCTCAGCCCTTGATCGGTTCGAGCGTCACCAGTAGGTCTCGGGTCTGCACCGTCGAGCCCGGTCGGACGTGGACCTCTTTCACCTTCGCGGCCATGGGGGCGAAGACGGAGGTCTCCATCTTCATCGCCTCGAGGGACAAAAGCTTCTCGCCCTTGCCCACGGTGTGGCCGGCGGAGACGACGACGGTGGCGACCTTGCCGGGCATGGGGGCGGCGATCTGCTCGGGCTTGTCGGGGTCGGCCTTGACGTGCGTCGGGCCGGTCGCCTTGAGCGAGCGGTCGAGCACGCGCACGGAGCGCGGCTGGCCGTTGAGCTCGAAGAAGACCTCGCGCTCACCGTCCACATCCGCATCACCGACGGTCAGGAACTTGATGATGAGCGTCTTGCCCGGCTCGATATCGACCGGCGCTTCACGCCCGGACTTGAGCCCGTAGAAAAACGCCTCGGTGGGGAGCACGGAGGTCTCGCCGTACTGCCTGCGGTGCGCGTCGAACTCGACAAACACCTTGGGGTACATGAGGTAGCTCATGAGGTCGGTGTCGGAGATCGTGTGGCGGACCTTGGCCTCGACCTCTTTACGCGTGGCGGCGAAGTCGGTGGCGGGGAGCAGCTCGCCGGGTCGGCCCTTCAGGGGCTTGCGGTCGCGGAGGATGATCTTCTGGACCTTCGCGGGCCAGCCGCCGACGGGCTGGCCGAGCTTGCCCTCGAACAGTTCGATGACGGACTCGGGGAACGAGAGGTCTCGTGACTCGTCGAGCACGTCATTGGCCGTGAGGTTGTTGGTGACCAGGAAGAGCGCCATGTCGCCGACGACCTTGCTCGTGGGTGTGACCTTGATGATGTCGCCGAAGAGCTGGTTGACGTCGGCGTAGGCCTTGGCGACCTCGTGCCAGCGCGGGCCCAGGCCCAGGCTCTTGGCCTGCTCCTGCAGGTTCGTCACCTGGCCGCCGGGCATCTCGTGCTTATAGACCTCGGCCGTGCCCGCGACCATGCCGGACTCGAAGGGGTAGTACACCTTGCGCACGTCCTGCCAGTAGTTCGAGTACGAGTTCAGCGCATCCAAATCCAGCCCGGTGTCACGCGGCGTATGGGCCAGCGCGGCGACGATGGAATTGAGGTTCGGCTGGCTCGTAAGACCCGACATCGAGGCGGCGGCGGCGTCGGCGATGTTCACGCCGGCCTCGGCGGCCTTGAGGATCGCCCCGGACTGCACGGCGGCGGTGTCGTGCGTGTGGAAGTGGATCGGGACCCCGATCTCGTCACGCAGCGCCTTGACCAGCGCGTGCGCCGCGTAGGGCTTGCAGAGGCCGGCCATGTCCTTGATCGCCAGGATGTGCGCCCCGGCCTTCTCCAGCTCCTTGGCCATCTTCACGTAATACTTGAGCGAGTACTTGTCGCGGCGCGGGTCGAGGATGTCGCCGGTGTAGCAGATCGCCGGCTCGCAGAGGGCCTTGGTCTCCTCGCGGACCGCCTCCATCGCGGGCAGGATGTTGGGCATCCAGTTCAGGGCGTCGAAGATGCGGAAGACGTCGATGCCCTGCGAGGCCGACATCTTGACGAACTCACGCACGATGTCGTCGGCGTAATTCGTGTAGCCCACCGCATTGCCGGCGCGGAGCAGCATCTGGAAGAGCACGTTGGGGATCGCCTGCCGCAGCGTGGTCAGCCGCTCCCACGGGTCTTCCTTGAGGAACCGCATCGCCGAGTCGAAGGTCGCCCCGCCCCACATCTCCAGGCTGAACAGGCCCGACATGTTCTGCGCCACGTAGGGCGCGACCTTGAGCATGTCGTAGCTGCGGACGCGCGTCGCCAGCAGCGACTGGTGCGCGTCGCGGAAGGTCGTGTCCGTCATCAGCAGACGCTTCTGCTTGCGGACCCACTGGCTGAACTTCTCGGGGCCCAGCTCCAGCAGCTTGTCGCGCGTGCCGGGGGGGAAGGGCGCGCCGGGGCGGATGACCGGCGCGACGGGCTCGGGCAGCTCGCGGGCGTCTGTGCGGCCCTTCACCTGCGCGTTGCCGTTCACGGCCAGGTCGCCGACATAGAGCAGGATCTTCGACGCCCGGTCGCGGCGCGGCACCCAGTTGAAGAGCTCGGGCGATTTATCGATGAAGGTCGTCGTGACCTGCCCGGCCTTGAAGGTCTTGTGCAGGATCAGGTTGTCGAGGAAGGGGATGTTCGTCTTCACGCCGCGGATGCGGAACTCGCGCAGGGCCCGGTCCATGCGCTGGATCGCCTGGTCGAACGTCGGCGCCCAGGCGGTGACCTTCACGAGCATGGAGTCGTAGAAGGGCGTGATGGAGGCGCCGGAGTAGGCGGTGCCGCCGTCGAGCCGGATGCCGAAGCCGGCGGGCGAGCGGTAGTTCGTGATCCGGCCGTAGTCGGGGATGAAGCGGTTCTCGGGGTCCTCGGTGGTCACGCGGCACTGCAGCGCGAAACCGTTGGTGCGGACCTCGCTCTGCTGCGGGATGCCGATGAGCGGGTCGTGCAGGCTCACGCCCTGGGCGACGAGGATCTGCGTGCGGACGATGTCGATGCCGCTGACCATCTCGGTGACGGTGTGCTCGACCTGGACGCGCGGGTTGACCTCGATGAAGAAGAACTCGTTGGTGTCGGCATCGACGAGGAACTCGACGGTGCCCGCGTTGACGTAGCCGATCTGCGAGACGAGCCGGACGGCGGCCTCGCAGAGCGCCTTGCGCACCGCCGGGTCGAGGTTGGGCGCGGGGGCGATCTCGACGACCTTCTGGTGGCGGCGCTGCACGGAGCAGTCGCGCTCCCAGAGGTGGAGGATGTGCCCGTGCTGGTCGCCGATGACCTGCACCTCGATGTGGCGTGCGCGGGGGATGAAGCGTTCGATGAAGACGGCGGCGTTGCCGAAGGCGCCGCCGGCCTCGCGCGCGGCGTCCTCGAGGCGCGGCTCGAGCTCATCCTCGGTGGTGACGACGCGCATGCCGCGCCCGCCGCCGCCGAACGACGCCTTCAAGATCAGCGGGTAGCCGACGCGCTTGGCTTCTTTCTTGAGACCCGGGCCGGCTTTCACCGGGCCGTCGCTGCCGGGCACGGTGGGGACGTTCGCCTTTTTCGCGAGTTCCTTGGCGGCGACCTTGTCACCGAAGGCATCGAGCATCTCGGGCGTGGGGCCGATGAAGGTGATGCCCGCGTCGCGGCACGCCTTGGCGAAGGCGGGGTTCTCCGACATGAAGCCGTAGCCCGGGTGGATCGCGTCCACGCCCGTGGCCTTGGCGATCTCGATCACGCCCTGGATATCGAGGTAGGCCGCGACCGGGCCCTTGCCGGCGCCGACCTGGTAGGACTCGTCGGACTTGAAGCGGTGCAGCGAGAAGCGGTCCTCGTGGCTGTAGATGGCGACGGTGCGGATGCCCAGCTCCGTGGCGGCGCGGAACACCCGGATCGCGATCTCACCGCGGTTGGCAACAAGTAATTTTTTCATGGCGGCCATAGCCACGGGAGTGTAATGGAAATGGCCGTAAAACGAAAAACGACAGCGAAACGCGGGCAGTTAGGGCCCCGTTTACGCGGCAAGCCCGTATCCGCATTGATGCTTGGCGGCCGCCTCCGAGGGCTTCACAATTTAAGCGGATGGGTGGGTGATTCTGCCGGAATCGCGGCGCCGCATTCGGGGCACCCGCCTTTGCTGGCGCGCAGATTGTAACCGCAGGATGCGCAGAGGCTCACGCTCCGCGAGTACCGTCGCCGCAAACGTGCAATGAACCAAAGGGCGGGCGGGATTGAGAACACCAGCGCGATCGCCGGGTAGGGAAGCAGCAGGTTCCAGCGGTGGACATACCCACCATCATGATCGGGGGTAAAGCCGAACCCCAAAACGCGGTCGCTTGCCTCGACGTGCGGCCGGTAGAGCACCGCCAGATCTTCAGGATTCCGCGGGGGACCAGACATAGATGACCAGTTGTAGGCATGCATGTCCACGCTGGCTCGCCACGGGTCGCCAGATATCAGCCGCGAGTAGCGGAGGCACAGGCCGGGCCGGTCCACATAAGCACAGAATCCATGCCTTTCGGTGTTCGCGTCGAAGCTCACCATCCAGCGATGCGTGGCCGCGATGGCGGTTAGGCCGGTGGCGGAGACACCAGCGCACAACAGCAACAAACTCCAGATTGCGGCGTTGAGAAATCGTCGTTTCATCGGTTGCCACCGATTCGTCGACACGGTCGCGCGAAACCCATCCGGCCGGTGATCCCCTTCACCCGGCGGCGAAGACGCCGCCACCCTCTCCCGGGGGGGGGGGGGAGGGATTTACAGCGCCAAAAACGCCTCGGCGATCTTGTGCACGTCGCCCGCGCCCATCGACACCACCAGGTCGCCCGGCCGGGCGATCACCTGCAACTGCTCCACGATCGCATCGAACGGGTAAAGGTGCATCGCCTGCTTGCCGCGCTGGCGGATGCGGTCCACCAGGTCGCCCGCAGAGACGGCGTGGCGCTCCTTCTCCGAGTCACGCACGAAATAAATATCCGGCACGATCGTGATGTCCGCCTCCGAGAAGCTCTGCGCGAACTGCTCCATGAGGAACCGCGTCCGGCTGTGCTGGTGCGGCTGGAAGACGCAGATCAGGCGGTGCGGCTTGTAGTGCCTCCGCAGGGCGCGGAGGGTGGTGTCCACCTCGGTCGGGTGGTGGCCGTAGTCATCGACGACGGTGACAAACCCGCGGCCGACCTTGCGCTTGCCGAGCAACTGCATGCGGCGGTCGAGCCCCTGGAAGCGCGCCAGCGCGGCGGCGATCTCTTCCCACTTCGCGCCCAGGCGATTGGCGAGGATAGCGGCGGCGGCGGCGTTGTAGGCCATGTGCTCACCGGGCATCGGGCTGACCCACCGGGCGACCAGTTCATCTTTGTGGTACAGCCGGACGACCGGCGCGTTGGAGAGCGCGTCGGCGATGCCCGGGATGCGGTCCGCGGCGCGTTGGCGACCCAGCTCGACGTGCCAGTCCGCCTGCGACGAGAGGCCGATCGTCTCGATCGCGCAATTCAGCCCGGCGGTGATCGTCAACCGGTGGGGCATGTCGTGGTTGATGAGTAAAAATCCGCCCTGCGCCGCGTCGGGGAGGCGCTGGGCGAATACCCGGAATGATTCGACGACGGCGTCGAGCGTGCCGTAAATCTCCATGTGGTCTTCCTCGACGTTGAGGATCACCGACAGGGTCGGATAGAAGCTGTGGAACGAGCGGTCGAACTCGCACGCCTCGGCGACGAGCACCTCGCTGGCGCCGGTGCGCGACCCCCCGCCGATCTGTCGGCACGTCGCCCCGACGATGAACGACGGGTCCAGCCCGCACTCGATGAGAATGTGGCTAAGCATCGAGGTGGTGGAGGACTTGCCGTGCGTGCCCGAGACGGCGACACCGGTCCGCCCGATCATCAGCCGGCCGAGCATCTGGGCGTATTTAAGGACCGTGACCCCGCGGCGCTGGGCCTCGAGGACCTCCGGGTGGTCCGCCTTGATGGCGGCGGAGATGACCAGGATGTCGCACGCACCCGGGACGCTCCTGGCGGTCTGCTCGGTGGCGACCTCGAAGCCCTCACGCTGGAGGGAGAGGACGGTGGGCGAGGCGGACATGTCGCTGCCGGTGCAGAGGGCGCCGGACTTGCGGGCGATACGCGCCAGGCCGGACATCCCGCACCCGCCGATGCCGACGAAGTGCAGGTGTTTGCCCGCCAGGTCGGGCGTGGCGGGTCGGGTTGACGGTGCGGCGGCGTCCATGGTCTTTTGGCGTGGCGGCGTCTGGGCGGCGGTCATTCCGATCGCTCCTGATGGTCATCGTAGGATGCAACCGGTGGAATCGGCCAACCTCGCCGGGGGCCGTGAATTTCCCGGAAAGTCATTCATCACCGCTCGCACGCCACGCGGAAGCCGATGTGCACCGAGCGCTGACCCATCTCCAGCCGCGAGCGCACGGAACAGCGGAACGTCTCGGGGTCAAAGTTCCACCCGCAGCCGCGCAGCACCTTCAGGTCCCCCTTGCCAGCCACCACCGGGTTGCGCATCGCGGGGGTGTCGTACGCCCGCGCGTCGTAGCCATCAAGGCACCACTCCCACGCATTCCCCGCCATGTCCATCACGCCGAACGGGCTGACGTCGCTCGGCTTCGCGCCGACCGGGGCGTAGGTCTCGTTGGGCGTGCCGGATTGCGTGCCGTCGTAGCTGTCGCCCCAGGGGTAAACGCGGTGGGAATATCCCTTGGCCGCTTTTTCCCACTGCGCCTCGGTGGGCAGGGTGTAACGCTTGCCGCTCTTCTTCGTGAGCCAGTCGCAGAACGCCCTCGCCTCGTCCCAGGAGACCCAGGTCATCGGGTAGTTGTCCGTCTTGCCCCACTCACGCTCGAACCAGTCGGGCGGTTTGGGGGCGTTCGGGTTCGCCGCGAGGTATTGCTTCCACTGGCCCACGGTGACCTCGGTTTTGGACATGTAGAACCCGTCCACGTCCACCCAGCGCATCGGCCGTTCGTCGCTCCGTCCCTCGCCCGGCGGGCTGCCCATGGGGAACTCACCGGGTGGGATGTAGAGCAGCTCCATGCCGTCCAGCGCGCCGGTGATCTGGTCGGGCGGGATCGGCGCGGGCGCGACGGGCACGCCTTCGGTCACGGTGGGCCGGGTCATGTCGGCGAAGTTGTAGATCGTCTTCCGGCCGTTCCACCAGACCTCGATCAACCGGCTCCCGCCCGCGCTCTGCAAATAGGGGGACGCGAATCGCATCCCCGAATCGATCCGCAGCCGCCGGTCGTTCTCGAACGCCGCCGTCATGCGCCAGCGCTGGCCGTCGCGCTCGTTGACCATGCGCATCACCCGGCCCTCGCGCATCGTCCAGGTCAGCACGCCGTCGGCGAACGCCGGCTTGAGCGCATCGAGCGCGGCGCGGAACGCCATCTCGTCCGGGCATTCGCCCTTGTCGGCGACCATGAGCAGGTGGCACTGCGGCGCGACTTCGATCTGCCCGACGAAGGCGTTGCCGTCGGAACCGATGGTGATGTTGCCCTCGGTCTTGGGATTCAGCCCGCCGTGCCACGTGACCGTGCCGAAGGTCGCCATGACGTTGCGGGCCTGGAGGATGTTGCGGCGGTTGCCGTAATTCCCGGTGACGACGTTGCGCGGGTCGGAGGCGAAGGAGATCGACCAGTAGCACCCCTGGTAGTAGCCGCCGTAGCCCTGCGCGGAAGCCATGGTGGCGACGGGCGTGATCCAGACCGTGACGGGGACGCGCAACCGCGCCGCGCCGGTGGTGCCGGTTTCAAGCATGACGAATCGGCCGCGTTTCTCCGGGTTCGCGATCATCTGCGCCGCCACCTCCGGCGGGCGGTATTTGCTCGTGAGCAGGTGGACAAGGAAGGGGTCGCCGCCGGTGTATACCGGGTTCCTCGGGTCGCCGAACCAGAAGCGCATGGGCTCGAAGTAGGAGTTCTGCGTGTTGTCGGTCTCGCGCCCCGCGCCGCGTACGAAGGGCACGCCACGCCAACGGCCCACGCCGTGGTTGGCGAACTCGATCAACAAAATGTCCAGGTGCATGCGCGCCGCGTCGGCGATGTTCTTGTCCGGCGCGAAATCGGCCAGCAGCGAGAGGGCCTTGGCGGTCACCAACCCGTACTGCGGCGAGCACATCTCACTCCACCCCATCGCCGCGCGGTCGCCCAGGAAGCGTTCGAGCAGCGTGCGGTGAGCGATGCGATCGCGCGTGAGCGCGTGGTCGATCAGGTAGGCGGCGGTGAGGATGTTGAGTGAGTGGTTTTCCGTGTACTCAGCGGGCCACTCGTAAGACTGCTCCGCGTCGCGATTGCGGTCGGTGTTGGGGGCGTGCCAGTCGCGCAAAAAAGTTTCGAGGTGCTTGCGCGCGGCGGGCGCGAGCCGCTTGTCGTCGTGGAATTGGAGGTAGGTCCGCAGAAGGTCCGTCACCTGCACGTCGGTGTCGGCGATAAGCCCGCGCGAGAGCGAGACGGGTTCAACGCTCGTAAAATACCGATTGGCCTCGTCGAGCCGGACATTACGCGTCATACAGGCGTGTGCAACGCACCACCGCTCGGTGTCCACCCAGGAGAGCGGATTGTGCCCCTGCGGCAGGTCGCGGGCGGCGAAGCCTTTCAGGTACGCTTCCCGCCGCGCGTCCATATCGTCGGCCGCGCGGGCGGCGGCGGTGAAACCGAAAACAGACATCAGCACGGCAACGAGAAATCGGTACACGCGGGGACTCCTGCGGGGATAGTGATGGTAAGCGAGCCGGGCCGTCCCGGCCCCGCTATCCAAATCACAATCCGCTACCATATCCCCTCCATCTATCCATATATAAGGGCAAACCCATGCACATCCTCACCGGCCTGTTCGACCACGGCGTGCTCCAGCGCACCAATCGCAACGTCAGCGATGCCCCCGTCACCGGCGAGACCGACGCCAGCGGCGCGGTCGTCGCCCGGGTCAAGCGCGGCTCCGCCACGGTCAAGGGGTTCAACAACAAACGCGTCGGCGATGCCTCCCGCGGAAAGTTCGAGGCGCGCCTCGCCGGCCTGCCCACCGGCGGGCCCTACCTCGTCGAGCTCGCCATCCTCGGCGCGGACGGCAAGGCCGCAGACAAGATCGCCGTCAAGGATGTGCTCGTGGGCGACGTCTGGATCGCCGGCGGGCAATCCAACATGCAGGGCTGCGGGCTTTATAAGAACCGCGCCAAGAAGCACCCGCTCGTGCGCGCGTTCTATATGGACGACCACTGGGCCGTCGCCGAGGACCCGATCCACAACCTGGAGATCGCGGTGGACCCCGTGCACAACGGCGGCAACCGCGTGGACCGGCCTGTGATCGGCACGGCCGGCGTGGGCCCGGCGGTCATGTTCGCGAAAGACATGCACCGCCGCACCGGCGTGCCCCAGGGCATACTCGCCTGCGCCCACGGCGGGACCAGCATGTCGCAATGGGACCCCAAGCTCCTCAACCAGGGCGGTGGCTCGCTCTACGGCGCCTCCATCCGCCGGCTGCGCAAAAACGGCGGCAAGACCGCGGGCATCATCTGGTACCAGGGCGAGAGCGACTGCTCCGCCGCCGCCGCGCCGCTCTACACCGAGCGCATGATCGAGCTGGTGAACTGCTACCGCCGTGACGCTGGCGATAAGACGCTGCCCTTCGTCGCCGTGCAGCTCGGCCGCGTCGCGGGGTGGGAGGACGGGAGCTGGAACGCCGTGCAGGAGGCGCAGCGCCGTCTGGCCGAGATCGTCACCAACTTCTCCATCACGCCGGCGATCGACCTGCGGCTGGACGACACCATCCACATCAGCGGCGAGGACCAGCAGCGCCTGGGCCTGCGGCTCGCCTATGCGATGGATGCGCTCGTCCGCGGCAAGAAGGGCGGCATCCCCCCCATCACCTTCCGCAAGTTCCGCCTCGAGACCCACCCGCGCATGGCCACGCTCAGCATCGTCGTCGAGTTCGACAACGTCGTCGGCAAGCTCCGCACCGCCCCGGGCATCCGGCCCGCCGGCTTCGTCATCTGCGACCCCAACCCCGTCAAGGTCATCTGGGACATCGAGCTCAAGGGCGACGAGGTCCACCTCCACACCAACTTCGCCCGCGCCGCGCTGAGCAACAAGTCCCTCCACTACGGCCACGGCACCGACCCGGTCTGCAACATCACCGACGCGGCCGACCGCCTCATCCCCGTCATGGGCCCCGTCACCATCGGCGAGCAGCGCGCCATCACCCCGCCGATGACCACGCTCGACGTCGCCTTCCCCATCGACATGGACGCCGAGTCCGGCTGCGACCGCGTGCTCAACGGGTTGAAGCTGCCCCCGAACCTCGACACCCTGCCGTGGAAAAATCGCACCTTCCCCGGCCCCATGATCGACCTGCACACCGAGTACGACGGCCTCAAGCCCCGTGATTTCATCACCTACTTCCGCTGCCGATTCGAGGCCCCCGAAGAAATGAAGCTCAGCGTCGTGCTCGGCTACGACGGCCCGGTCAAGCTCTGGGTGGACGGCAAGGAGCTCTGGCACGACCCGCACGGCACCAACCCCGCGTGGGAAGACCGCGCCAAGGCCCCGTGCAACGTCAAGGCGGGCACGCACGAGATCGTCGTCGCCCTGGCGTCCAACGAGGCCAAGGCGTGGGGCATCTTCCTCCGCCTGGAACGCACGGACATCTCCAAGGCGCTGATCAAAAAGGGCCCGTCGGCGTATGTGATGCCAAGGGCGGTGTGAGAGAAAAACGTAGGGTGGTGCTGAGTCCGTGAAGCCCACCGCTCTTCAGCGCATGCATACACAGTGAACTGCACATGACGCCCCAAGAGCACGCATGTGAGATCGCTCAACAATTGCTCGATGGCGATATCTCGCTTATCGACGCATGCCGAAACATCCAACGTCCTCTTGATGAACTTGGTCTGCGCGCAGACCGGGATTTCAAGGCTTTCATTCTGATCGACTCGGAAGCAGACGTCTATCCACACGGCACAGAACGTCAATATTGGAACAAAGACGTGCTCGCAGAGCGCGATCGGGAACTCCTCGATTTTGAACGCGACTACCGGCCGGCCGCGAAAGAAGCATGCCGCGCGGTTTTGCTACGCTTTGCGAAAAACACGTAACGCGCAAGGTGCATGGAGCGCACCGGTACCACTCGACGTCTGTTCGCTCGCGGGACCGTGAATGGCCGACTGCCGTGTGGCGTGAATTGTTTCAATCAACAGCGACGGGAATGGTGCGTTGCGCTCCGCTCCACGCACCCTACGCCTCAATCCCCGAACCCCTTGAAGTGCGCGCTCTGGATCGGCGCGATCGCCCTCAAAATCTCCGACAGCACCACCGCGGGTGAGCCCTCGGAGTTGACCTCCAGCACCTTGTCCTTCGTGTAGTGCTCCAGCACGGGGAAGGTCTCCTTCTCGTACACCGCCCAGCGGCGGCGGATCACCTTTTCGTCCGCGTCGTCGAAGCGGTTCTCCTTCAGGGCCCGGCGGCGGAGGCGCTCGATCATCGCGCTCTGGTCCTTGCAGACCAGGTGGACGATCTTGAGCACGTCGATGTGCGTGTCCATCATCTTCGCCTGCGCGGTGGTGCGCGGGATGCCGTCGAGGATGAGCAGGTCCTTGGTCCGCTTGTAGTCGCCGATCACGGTGCGGGCGGAGATGTTCTGGGCCCACATCTTGACGGTCACCTCGTCGGGGACGAGCTCGCCGCGCGAGGAGTATTCGTAGAACACCTTGCCCAGCTCGCTGTGGATGTCGATGGAGCGGAAGACGTCGCCGCAGGAGAAGTGGAAGAAGCCCGGGATGGTGCCCAGGATTTTCCCCTGCGTGCCCTTGCCGGCGCCGGGGGCGCCAAAGAGCAGGACGGTTTTATAGCGGTTATCCATGTTGAGGCTCCGATCGACGGCGGACCCGTGCGGCGAGGCGTCGGGCGCGTGACTGATGAACGGCGCGGAAAAAAGAAGACGGAAAGACGGGTAAAACGAACGGCTCAGTGGCCGGCGCGGACGATGGAGGCTTCCTCTTCCAGCGCGCCCGGGTCGCGGCGCGCCAGCGAGGCCATGTCGATCCCCGCCGTGCCCTTGACCGAGGTGTTGATCGAGCTGCGCACCCAGTCGAGGCTGCCGGTGTACCACTCGTAGGCGTAGCCGATCACCAGGATGCCGATGAACGGCGCGCCCAGGACCACGGCCGGCAGCGGGAAATCACGGAACACCACCGCCCAGGGGTAGATCAGCGCCACTTCGACGTCAAACACGAGGTAAAACAGCGCGACGATGTAGAACCGCAGGTCGAACTGCACCCAGCTCGAGCCGATGGTCGGCTCGCCGCACTCGTAGATGGCACTCTTCTCGGAGTTGGGGATGCTTGGCCGGACCAGCTTGCCCACCAGGAGGTTGAGCAGCACGAAGCCCATGCCGAAGCCGACGAAGATGGCGATCGAAACAAGCGAATCCACGCGAAAGCTCCTAAAGCCTCAAGGGGACCGATCATACCCCGCAACCGGGGCGGTCTCAAGAAGTGGTGCGTAGTTCATGGTGCGTCGTGCGCGGGGGAAGACCTCCCCTCGGCACCACACACCACGCACCATGCACCACGCACTTTCAGCACCTCACCGCTTGTCCGCGTCGTTCTCCGGGTCCTCGAAGCGGATACCGTTGCGTTCCAGCAGCGTGCCCATGACCTGGTAGAACCGCGCGATCGCCGAGTTGTATTCCGTGAGCGCCGAGACCTCGGCCGTCTCCGTGTCCGCCAGGCGTTGCTGCGTCGAGAGCTTGAGGTCCAGAAGGAACTCGGGGGTGAGCGCCACGTTGCCGACGCGCTCCTGCTCTTCGAGGGCGCGGAGGTTGTCGGTGGCCGCCAGCCGCGCGGCCCGCGCCGAGTCGATGATCTCCCACGCCGAGATCACCTGCCGCAGCGAGTCCTTCACGTCCAGCACCGCGTCCTGGGCGAGCTGCCGGTAGCGGATGACGGTGTACTGCCGCTCGATCTGCCGCTGGCGGAAGAGCGCCTCGGCCGCGCGGTTGCCGATGGGAACCTCGAACTTCGCCCCCACGATGTAGTCGATGTAGTCCGCATCGCTGACATTGCCGATCGCCGCGCCGGTCTTGTCCGCCACGCCGTTGTAGCGCATCGTCGCGCCCAGGTCGAGCTGGGGCAGCCGCTGGTTGTCCGCCACGCGCTGGCGGATCGAGGCGTCCTCGATCTCCGACAGCGCCCGGCGCAGCTCCGGCCGGTGTCGCAGCGCGGTCGTCACCGCGTCGATCAGGCTGTAGGTCAGCGGCGCCTCCGCCGGGTTGTCCAGCGGGAGGATCATCGTCTCCCCCGCCAGCGGCAGCTCCGGGTCGTTGATCAGCCGCTTGAGCGCGTCGGTCGCCCGGCGGACCTCCTGGCGGTCGCGGATCACCTCCGAGCGGCGGATCTCCACGAAGCTGTTGGCCTCGGTCATCCGCACCGGGCTGGCGTCGAAGGGCAGACGCTGGCGGATCACCTCGCGGTCCGCGATCGTCCGCTCCAAGAGACGCTGCTGGATCAGAAGCCGACGCTGCGTGAACACCAGCGCCCAGTAGGCGCGCTCCGTATTAAGGATCGTGTCCTGGATCGTTTTGTGCAGGTCGTACACCGACTGCCGCCGCGCGTTCTTCGACAGCTCGATCTGCGCCCGGCTCACGTCGCTGCCGAAGTTCCGCAGCAGCGGCTGCGTGATGCCCAGCAGCACCGAGGCGTCGTAATAGGTGAATGAGGGCACGGTGGACGTGCCGAAGTTCGACGGGTCCGCCCAGTTGCGGCCGCTCGCGGCCTCGGCCTTGATCTCGCCGCCGCTGCTCAGCAGCTTGCGTATCCCCGTCGTGTAGTTCAGCGTCTCGCTCTGCTGCGGGCCGAACACCGAGAGCTGCGACGGCGGCCGGGGCGTGTCCAGCTTCTGCCAATCCATGGTCGCGTAGAACACGGCGTCGAAGACCGCCTCGGCCTGCGTCACCTGCGTCTCGGTCACCGCCGGCGCCAGCCGGCCGCCGTTGATCTCCAGGTTGTGCCTCACCGTCAGCTCGATCGCGTGACGCAGCGTCATCGAGACCGAGGGGGTGTCGTCCCGGCCCATCAGGTCTTTTTCGAGCTCGAGCTTCTTCCCCTCGTAGGCCGCCGGCCCGCCCATCTTGTTGAGCTGCTCCATCCGGTCGGGCTGTTTGCGCAGGTCCGCCTCCACCGCGCTGGGCTGCCGCTTGATCTCGACCACCGGCGAGGCCGCCAGCGCCTTGATGAACGCCCGGTGCGAGTTGATCAGCTCGTCGCGCAGCTCCCGCTCGGTGGACCGCTCCAGCGGGCTGGCGCACCCCGCCGGCCAGAGGGCGAGCGCCGCCAACGCAAGCGTGGTGGTGATGGAACCGAGGAGCCGTCGCGTCATGCGGGGGACTATATCACAGCGGGGTGGGGGAGAGAATGGATTACGGCTCGTCGCAGCCGCTTTCGAGCGATGAACCGCCGTGTGGGGCCATGCGTAATTCAAATGTGCGGGCGGACGCACTCCCCGCCATTGGTTGACACTTCTGAGTACTGCAATGACAGCCGACGATCGCACTGCACTCCAGCATTGTTTTTGGTGGTTCGCGATTGGAGTGTTGGTTTTACTGCTGACTGGGCTGTCATTGACCGTCACCGTCCGCCGGGCCAGGCTAAGCATGGACATTGTGACCGGCTCGCTGAAGCATGAGCGAAGCTGGACTTTCTGGCCCGCCCCCGCGCCCACCTTCACACCCTCGCCGCTCGAAATCCGTCTGCGGAAGATTGGTGTCCCATGGACGCCACGCTGGAAATCCGTGAGCAGCGGGTATTTCAATTTCTTCGGCGGGATGCTGGGCCGAGGATGCGGATCGGCCCCGCCGATTAGTGACCTGCTGCGCGACGAGGTCACATTCGCCGCCGACGCAACCGATGACGAGGTGCGTGCCTTCGTCCACGTCATGGAGTTCGGTACCGAGGCGCAACAGAAGGACGCCGTCAACGAAGCGTGGGAGAAATACTCCCGGTAACCGGTCGCCGCACCTTCATTTGGCCCCACTCAAATCATGACAATCACGCCCGCACCCCCCGATGTGTCGCCGAAGGTTTCCCGCGATCTCGAAGACTGGTCCTGATGGCTTGTCGTGGCGCCGTTTATGCTCTTCATCCTTTACGGGCTATCGCCCCTCCTCAACGTCGGACAGGCGGTGATGCGCATCGACCCCGTAACCGGCTCGATGCAGCGGGAAACCATCTGGCTCTTCGGCATCACCTCCGGACCGAAGGTTGAGGTCTCGCCTCTCGAAACCCACCTCCCCAAAATCGGCGTGCGGCGGACGCCGCGCTGGCAATACTTGAGCTCCACGAAGTTTGATCTCTTCAGGCGGCGCAACGCCAGGGCGTGTGCCATGGCCCCGCCGATCTACTACCTGCGCGAAATGCTCGATGACTTCATCGCCGCGTCCAGCGACGACGAACTCCGCACCTTCGTGCACGTCATGGAAACCGGTACCGCCACGGAGCAGAAGGCCGCCGTTGACGCGGCGAGTGAAAAGGCATTGCAATACACCCCCGCACACTAAACCGCGGCCGAAAATTACGTATCAAAACTAATCCTTTCCCCTCCGCCCTCGTACTGGACCCGCCGTTCTTCCGCGCTATGGTTAGTATAGATCATCTGACATCCAAACATCGGCAGCGGTTGCTTCGAGGGTGCCACGGGTCGGCGTCCTCGCGGGGCTTGTCTCTTTGCCACCCGAGAACGAGCCCCAGTCACGATGGCCGACCCGCCCCTCACTTCAATCCACCGCTGCCGTAGATAGGTTCCGCCCCGCTCCACCTGAAACCCTCGGAGGAACAGCCATGGAAGCGATCCCCATCCCGCCCGCACGCACGGAGCTTCCCCACAAGCCCTACCACGCCGACGCCTGCAACGACCCGCTCGTCGGCACGCAGGAGCACCCGGACCAGCTCGTCGAGGTGATGCTCGAACCCGAGAGCGAGGCCGCCGAGTGGCCCACCAGCGGGACGCCGGAAAAATCGCACATCCTCGCCGGCGTGCTGGGCATCCTCTTCGGCGTCGCGGGCGTCCACCGCTTCTACCTCGCGTACTTCAAGGTCGCCTTCTTCCAGCTCGCGCTCTTCGTGATCGTCTTCGGGGCCGTGACCGCCTACGGCGTGGCGACGGCGATGCCCATGACCTCCACGCTCATCATCGCCACCTTCGCCTCCGCGCTCTTCTGGCTCTGGGGCGCTGTCGAGGGGGCGATGATCCTCGCAGGCCTCATGCCGCACGACGGCCACGGCCACCCGCTGCGCTGAACGCGCTGAAATGAAAATCTCCCGAGCCAAGCCCGGGAACGGGTCCGCGAGTCCCCGGGGTATGCGGGGTCCGCGAAACACCGCTATCACGACATAGCGGAGAAAAACACAGAGGCGCACAGAGAATCTCCTCCTCCGAGCTTTGTGCCCTCTGTGTCTTTATTCACACCCCGTCGCGCAGCCGCGCCACCGCGCCCGCTTCCATCGCCCCACGATACAGCCTTACGTCCGCGATCGACCCCGCGAACGACCCCGTGCCGCCGAAGCCGATCCGCAGCGGCTGCGGGTTCGCGAGGTCGAACGCCTGCCCCGCCGGCGCCGGCGATTCGCTCGACAGCGTTCCATTGATGTACAGCCGCAGCATGTTCCCCGCGCGCACCGCGGCGACGTGCGTCCACGCGCCGCCGATGTCCTGTTCGTGGCCGACGACGTGGCCGGCGCGGCACGCCATCACGCGGCCGTTCGTCTTCTCCGGATCAATGTCGATCGCCCGCGCCTGGCTCGCACCGGTCGCGGCGAAGAGCATCCCCTTGTGCGTCGTCAGGCTCACGACACGGTTCCAACTCGGGCAGACCGCCTGGTCGTATTTCGGGTTGCTCGCCAGGCTGCCCATGAGCGTCCATTGCCCGTCGCACTCATACCGATACACCTGAGCCTTGGGCAGCACGCCAGCGTAGAGCTTGCCGTTGTGCGTCACCAGCGCGTTGACCTCGTTGATCAACGCCATGTCCGGCCCGTCGGGGATGCCAAGCCGGCCCATGTTCGTCCACCGCCCGTCCTCCTCCAACCGCAGCACGTACCCCTGCGGCCAGGTGCCGATCACCAGCCGGCCGTTGAAGACGTGCATCGAGTGGATCTGGTTGATGTTGAACGGCGTGCGGCCGATGCAGGTCCACTTCGTGCCGCCCTCGTACTTATAGATCGCAAAGTGCGACGCCCCATAGAGCACGCCGCCCATCGGCTGGAGGCACTCGAAGTTGTCTTTCGCCTCGAACCCGCCGCAGCTCACCCACTTGTCGCCCGCGAGCTTGAAGCACCCCCCGCCCCCGCCGCGGTCCAGGCCGGCGTACAGCTCGCCGTTGAAGCTCGCCATGCAGAGCACGCGGTTGGCCTGACCGACCTGGCCCAAGTCGCGCCACTGCTTCCCGCCCTCGTATTTGAATACGTGCGTCAGAGCGGTGTGGGTCTTGTCCGCATCCGACGCCCGGCCCCAGTCCCAGATGCCTGTGCCCGCGTACAGCGCCCCGTCGTGCACCAGCATCGACATCACGCTCAGGTGCTCCGGGTTGTTCCCGATCCGCCCGCAGTCCTCCCACGCCTGCCCGCCCTTCCAGCGGAAGACCCGGGCCGCGTCCTCCGGCCGGTCCGCGTCCGCCAGCCCGCCGTACAACTCGCCCTTGTAAACCACGAGGCAGGGCACGAGCGGGTTGCTCGGCCAGAGCCGGCCGTGATCCTCCCAGCCGCTCGTGTAGCCGTCGTCGATCCCGAAATAGACGTGCCGCGCATCCGACATCGCGTTGTAGCCCGGCGCGCTGCCGGCGACCCAGAGGTTCACGCCGCAGCGCGACGCGGGATCGAACTTCGAGAGGATGTCGCCGTGCACGCTCCGCATCGGCAGCGCGCAGCGCACCCGCGCCGCCAGCGTGAAGTCCTGGTTCCCCAGCCGCAGCCCGGGGGAGTCCGGCACTTGGATCACGCTGTCCAACCCGTTGAACACCGCCGCCCCGCCGCCGGAGCCTCCGCTGCGCGGGCCGTCGCCGGCGAACGTCACGTTCTTCGCGTACCCGTGCCGCTTGCCCACGGCGTCCGTCGCGTCCCCCGCCAACGGCCAGTGCGCCACCAGTTCCGTCTGAGTCATGATCGCTCCCTGTCTATTTTCTTCTTCCCAGCCGCTCGCGGCTTAGCGTCCGGCCATTCTACTTCACGCCAAAAATTGCGCCTTGCTTCCCGCCCGCGCCGCCTACAATGGTCCCGGGGCTAACGTGATCCGCATGTTTCTCAAACGCACCCGCACCACTCTGCCGGCGCTCGTCGCCATCGCGCTGTTGCTCGCGATGCTGTTCGCGCTCCCCGGCTGCGGTATTGGCGGCGGGCCGCGCGGACGGTTCGGGTATCTGCCCTACGCCGACTTCGGCGACCCGGCGCACCTGGGCACGCACTCCTACGGCTTCGACATCGGCTCCGAGATGGACGGGACCTACTACAGCCTGCGCGGCGGGACCATCGACCTGGGCCACCTGCGCGGCGCGGCCGACCTCACCAAGGCCGCCTACCGGGCCGCCTACGACGCGATCATCGAGCACGAGCCGGAGTTCTCCGTCGGCCCGGACATGGAGATGACGACCAACACTGTCGCGTTGGAGTACCCGCCGGACTGGGGCACGCGCACCATCGCCGAGCGGGAGGCGGTCGCCCGCCGGGTCGCCCTGATCCTCGCCCCGGCGGTGGGATACCAGTCCACCGTCTGGCACGAGATGCTCACCTGGGAGGGCACCGCCTTCGCCCTGATCGACGGCCCGGTCGAGCACGAGTCCGCCTTCTCATGGGAGGACCTCTACTCCGACCTCCTGGGCGCAAACCTCTCCATCCAGGCCCTCGAGCGCGCCCACACCGATGACAAAGCCTACAACCGCGCCATGACCGGCCTCATCAACGACGAGCTCAAGCGCCTGGGCGTCGTCCCCGCGAGCCGCGCCCAGAAGATCACCCGCACCGTCGAGGGCACGTGGTACAAGGAAGGCCACATCCTCCAGCGCAACATGGACACCGGCTTCGACACCGGCCGGCTCGTCCCCTGCCTCATCCCCGGCTTCTCCACCGACCCGCCGATCACTTACCCCATGCCCACCCTCGACGCCCTCTCCTCCACGGGCTTCAAGGCGACCTACTCGATCACGTCGATCTACCTCGAAGACGGCACGCTTAAACGTCTGGCGGGCCGGGAGAGCGACGTCCAGCCGTACAAGGATTTCCCGAAGATCATGGAGGCGATTAAGAAGGAGGCGGTGGAGAAGTATCATTACCGGATACGGTGAGACGCCGCTGTGCTGATTATGCGGGCGATGTCCCGCTTACCCGCAGGTGGATAAGTCAACTGACTTGATTGTTTTGGGATTCGATCCAATCATGGCGTAGTCTCACGAGGAATGACCTATGAAATGCCTGCCCGGCCTTAGCGGAGAGTATTCGACAATTCTTGCCGATCCGCCGTGGCGGTTTCAAAACCGGACGGGCAAGGTCGCTCCCGAGCACACTCGGCTTCGTCGGTACGAGACGATGAGCATCGAAGAAATCTGTGCGTTGCCGGTGGCAGCGCATGCCGCCAACCCGTCGCATCTGTACTTGTGGGTGCCCAACGCACTTTTGCCCTGGGGTCTGCAAGTCATGCAAGCCTGGGGATTCACTTACAAAGCCAATATCGTCTGGTACAAGGTTCGCAAAGATGGCGGGCCAGACGGGCGCGGCGTGGGCTTCTACTTCCGCAATGTCACCGAGATTCTTCTCTTCGGCATGCGGGGCAAAATGCGGACGCTTGCACCCGGTCGGCGACAGGTCAACATCATGGCCACGCGGAAGCGGGAACACTCCCGCAAACCGTCTGCTGCTTACGGAATTATCGAGCGGTGCAGCCCCGGTCCGCGACTCGAACTCTTTGCCCGTGAGCGCATCATCGGGTGGACGCAGTGGGGTCTTGAAGTGGATAGCTATGCCGAAGACCGCAAGGTGCACCCGATGTACGACAGCAACGAAAAGAGCGATTACGCCTTCGCGTCGTAACACTCAGGCGTGATGCCTATCGCCAGTACCGGACATCCCCCAGCGCCGCCACCATCAATCTTCGGAAGAAGTTTGTTCCAGTGCGTCGTTGAATTGCCGTACTTCGTCCCGATGCCCAACTTATCGAATAAGTCTTGCAGTTCAGAGACGCGGGTGATGATGACGCCTACCGACACCACCCGGAGTTGATGCAGGAGTCGAAAGTTATTGAGGTCGCGGTCGTAGAATTCCGTTTTGTTGTTCCATTCCACCTCAACCCCAATTCCCGCTTTGAAATTATCGATTTTGTGGGTCGGTACTTCAATTTCCTTCGCATCGACTTTGATGCCGATATCGAATTGATGTTCGGCCCAACCACGAGCGGCCAGATAACCGTCAAGCCGGATGGGTACTTGGGAACGACCGCCACCCCCAACCACAATGTCACTCTTCTTTAGGCGAAACCCTCTCAGGCAGCCCAAGATATCAGCCCATTGATCGGGGAAGTCCGTCGCCAAGATCGCGGCGGCATGGTTCCACTCTTTGAAGCGATAACGAGCGAGAACATCTGCCGGAATAGCATCTAGCGCCATAGTGGCTCAATCGGACCAAAAGTCTCAAGGGCTGTCAAAACTCTTCTAGCCGTACCGCCCGCTAAGATTCGTTCATGCACACGCCCCCCATCAAACAAATCCTCCTCGTCGGCCACTGCGGGGCCGACACCGGCACGCTTTCGCATGTCCTCTCCCGCGCGGCCGCGGGGGTAGCGGTTGCCGGGGTCAATGACGGGGCGGCGCTCGACCGGCTCGCGAAGCCCGGCACGCTGCTGCTGGTCAACCGTGTGTTGGACGGGCGGTTCACGGACGCCGACGGGGTGGCGTTGATCCGCCGCGTCCGCTCCCGGCCCGACGCGCCGGCGGCGATGCTGATCTCGAACTATGCCGACGCGCAGGAGTCAGCGCGGGAGGCCGGGGCGCTGCCGGGGTTCGGGAAATCGCAGGCGTGGGACGACCGAACGGTAGAGATGCTGCGCCGCGTGATCGGCGGGCGGGGGTGAACCGCTCTCCGGGGGTTTTGCGGAAAAGCCTCTTTCCGGGTGCCACACATCATCGTCTTCGTGATGTGTGTCTTCGATTTCACTAAAAAAACAAGGTGATCAAGACACGCCGCACCTAAGAAGGATGCAGTGTGGCACCCATCGAAGCTTTTTGTGCAAGGCCCTGGGGAGGGCGAGGGGGTGAGTCAAAAACGCGGCGGCGGGTACAATGCGGCGGTCGTCCATCCTCTCTCTTAATTCGGAGCCGAACCATGTCCATCGGAAAGTTGCTGCTGATCCTGGTCGTGATGGCGGGGATTGCCGCCGGGGTGCTGTCGTACATGGGCGTGCTGAAGTTCGACCCCAACGGGGTGCAGATGGACAGCCAGGCGCTGCAATCCGCCACCGAGATGAGCGAATACGCCAAGGGCGCACTCGCGTATTCCAAGGACGAGTGGGGCGACTGCATCAGCCACTACAAGGCGGCCCTGGCCGCCGACCCCAACAACAACAGCGCCCCGGACGCGATGTACCGCATCGCGTGGGCCTACGACCAGATGGATCGGGTGAGCGAAGCGCAGGCGGCGTACAAGGAGTTCATCACGTCCTTCCCCGAGGCGGCGCAGGTCTCCAAGGCCAAGCTGCGGATGGATTTCCTGGCCAACTCCGCACCGAAATGACGGCGACGGCCGCACGGGTCCCGGATCGTTACGCGAAACCCCGCGTCACCATCAGTGCCGCTTGTCGATCGGGAAGAGCGTCATCGCGATGGTCTCGCAGAGGCGGTCGCCCAGGCGGCGGTAGGTGTCGTAGTGCGCGTCGGTCTGCTGAAGGATGGAAGCGGAGGCGACGCCCGCCTTGGTGACCAGGCCGTCGGCGGCCATGGCTTTGATGTCCTCGCGCGTGGACTCGAAGTGGTATTGGAAGCCGTAGGTGCGCAGGCCGACCTTGAAGGATTGAATCTTGCACCCCTTGGAGCCGGCGAGCGGCGTGCCGCCGGGTGGGAGCGTCGTGACCTCCTGGCCGTGGAGGTGGAACTGCACGGAGTCCCAGGGGAGCCCCTGATAGAGCGTCTCGACGGTGCCGGGGAAGCCGAGCTTGACGCCCGCCCAGCCGACCTCGGGGGCGGCCATGGCGGCGACCTTTCCGCCGAGCGTGGCGGCGATGAGCTGGGCGCCCAGGCAGATGCCGACGACGGGCTTGCCCGCCTCGTGCGCCGCCTTGAGGTAGGCCATCTCTTTGGGCATCCAGGCGAACTTGTCGGCGTCCTCGACGTTGGGCGTGCCGCCCATGCTGATGACGCCGTCCACGTTGTCGAGGTCGGCGGGCACGGGTTGGCCTGCGTAGAGCTCGACGACGCGGAGCTTGTGGCCGTAGTCGCGCAGGATGTCACCCAGGCGGCCGGCGGTCTCGTGCTTCTCGTGCTGGAAAACAACCAGGCTCATGCGGGAAATCCTTGGGGGATCGGCGGGCCACAAGTCTGTCGGCGTGGGGCATGGGTGTCAAATGGGCAAACGCGCCGGACTCCGCCGTTTCACCCCGAACCGCCGACATGCCGATAAATAAGGAATGCCCACACGGCCGACCGTACTGCTCACCAGCGGCGGGATGCGCAGCCTCGTGGCGATGGCGGTGACGCTGTCCGCCCCCGAACGCCCGCCGCTCATCCTCGTGCACCTGCGCGACAACCGCCCCACCGGCGCGATCCGCCGCGAGCACGTCATCCGCCAGGCGGCGCACTACCACGTCACGCAGGTGATCGACGTCGAGATGCCCAACCTCGCCACGCAGGACGCCCCCCGCCAGCGCGAGGGCACGCAGGCGTCGCGCCTCGTCCGGCCGCAGGTGCTGGTCATGGCGGTGGCGCAGGCGGTCGAGCTCGACGCCGAACGCATCATCTGGCCCTGCCAGGTCAACGGCGATTACGCCACCGTCGCCCGCGTCACCGAACAAATCGTGCTCCTCCAGCACATGATCCAGCTCGAGCACCCCGATCCGCCTCCGATCGAGACACCGCTGCTGGAGCACACGGACGTGCAGGTGGTGGAACTGGGCGGGAGCCTGGGCGCGCCGTGGCAACTGGCGTGGTCCTGCATGATCCCCGGCGAGGTCCCCTGCCGGATGTGCCCCGTCTGCCGGCGACGCCACGCGGCCTTCGAGGCGGCGGGCGTCATCGACCCGGTCGAGAAGCTCACGACCGCGGCGGCGCGGCGGTGAGAACTCCCTCACAATCGATGCCAAGCCAAGCCCGATGCTGAGGTCTTCCGAAGCGTCGGGGTCTGTATTTCCACACACGGGCGCCAAAGACCCCGACGACTCGCGGACGCGTCATCGGGCGTGGCTCAAATCACGGGGAGGACTTCAACTGAGCACCACAAGGGGATAAGGGAAAGATCACCACTCCGGCTTCGTCGAGGCGCCCGTCACTTCGTCGAGGCGTGACTTAATCAACTCATCGCGGGAGTTCTTCCGTGTCTCGATCCGCTGGCGCATCTCCGCCAGGTGCTTCTCCATGTTCGCCAGCTCGCGCTCGCGCAGCTTCTGACGCAGGTCGAACTGCTCGGACAACTTCGTCTTCAACTGCGCCGTCAGGTCGTCGGCCTTCTTCGTGTCGCCGGCGCGGCGGGCGTCGCGCACCTGCCCGGCCAGCTCATCGACGCCGCGCTCGAGCTTGAAGTCATCGACTCGCAGCTTGAAGAGCTCCGGGTCGGTCCGCTTGAGGTGCGCCATCTCGAGCAGCCGGCCCATCATCGGCCGCATCATGTCCTGCGCCTTGTCGGGGTTCTTGGCCTTGTATTCCTCGATCCGCTTGGCCATCTCGGGCCTGAACTCGCGGAGCAGGTCCATCGCCTCCTTGACCTGTGCGTCGGTCAGGGGCGGGCCGCCTCCGGGCCCGCCGGGGCCGCGCTGTCCCTCACCACCACCGCCGCGCCGCTCGCGCATCCCGCCTTCAAAAGAGCGAGGCCGCTCCCCGCGCGGGCCGCCGCGGTCCTCTTTGCGCTCCATCCCGCCGGGGCCGTCCGGGCCCTGATCGTCACGGGGGGGAGGCGGCATCGGGCGGTCGTCGTCCATCATCGGGTCGTCGAGCTTGAGCTGGTCACGGTGCTGGGGGGGTGGAGGCGGAGGCGGGCCATCGCCGTCTTCCTTCGCGGGCTGCGCCGATACGATCGACGCGCTCAGGAGCACGGTTAAACCCGCCAATGCCAGCACATTCCGTCGTACGTCATTCTTCATCATGGTTGCAAATCCCTGAAAAAATCGTGGCAAAACCGGGTCAAAACAGCGCGCCGCCGGACGGGTCCACCGAGTCCGCCTCGGCATCGTCGTCGCCTGTCCAGTAGGTGTCGGTCGTTTCCGGCAGGTCGTGGCGGTCGAACTTCATCGCCAGCAGCGTCAGGTCGTGGTCGATGGCATCCGACGGGCCGTTGTACTCGGCGAGCGCGTTGATCTCGCGCTTGAGAGTCGCTTCGTCGTTGTGGGCGAGAGTGGTCGGGGTTCCACCGCCGGGCGTGGCCGTGTTGAGCGGGACGTTGACCCAGATGCCCAGGCTCAGCGCCATCGCCACGCAGGCCGCGACCGCGGACCAGCCGCGCGGGCCGATGCGCGCCAGCACGCCGGGCTTATCCAGCCGGTGCGCCGTCGCCGCGAGCACGCGGTCTCCCAGGCCCGCCGGCACCCCGCCGGGGAGCGAGCTCGCGTCCAGCGCCTCGTCCAGCAGCGGCTCCAGCGAGTCGTCCGGCGTCCAGCCGTCGCGTCGATCTTGTTCCTGTCGCCCGTTCATCTCATCTACGCCTTTTTCGGTTCCGTTTTCGTGTTCGCTTCCATCTCGTCTTGCAGCAGCTTTCGCAGTTTTCCCAGCGCCCGGTGTCCGCGTGCCAGCACGGTGCCCAGCGGCTGACCGAGCGACTCGGCGATCTCCGCGAAACTCAGCCCGGCGGTGTGGCGGAGCATGATGATCTCACGGTCCGCCTCGTTGAGCTTCGCCACCGCCGCGCGGACCTTTTCGACCTGCTCCTTGTGCGCCAGCCCGTCGATCGGGGTCGGCTGTGCACGGCTGCCGGTGAGGTCCACCACCCGCGTCTGCACGCCCGCCCACTCGCTGTCCTCCTGACTGTTGTCGGCGGACATGTCCATTGTCCGCGCCTGCCTCTTACGCCGCCGCATCTCGTCGCGGAGGCGGTTCATCGCGATACGGAAGAGCCAAGGATCGAACCGTCCGCTCTCGTCGTAGCCCTTGAGATTCTCGACCAAGCTGACGAACGTCGCCTGCGTGATTTCCTCGGCCAACTCCGGATCGCCCGTCTGACGGACGATCAGGGCGTACACGCGTGGTGAGTACGCCTCGACGAGGCTCTGCCAGGACTGGGCGTCTCCACGGGACGCCCCCGCGAGCCACACCTGAGGTGTTTGTTCGGCCGGTTGTTCAGCCATGCACGACTCGCTGAGGGTCAAACGCGGTGCGCGGGGCGGTTATTGCAGGTCGGGAATCGCTGTAAACCGCAAGAATATCGGAGCAACCGGGTGGCTGGGGCAGAGTCTTCGATGCCCCGGTCTGTTTCGAGTATCCAACCGGGGCTTCGCAAAGCCTCAACCCCAGCCACCCATTCCAAATCGATCCACTCGGCGATGGCTTGCGCCCCCGCCACTCACCATAATACCCCGCATGGCCTCCGAGTCGCCGACATCGCCGCCGGGTTCTGACATGAACCTGCAGGACCCCGCCGTGGCGGCCGACCTCTTCCGCCGCGCCGCCGACGCCAACCTCAGCGACCCGCAGCGGAGCGGCGCCTGCGTCGACCTGCCGCGCGCCGGCCACCTGCTCATGTCAGGCGACCTGCACGACCACTTCTTCAACTTCATGAAGCTCCTCAAGCTCGCCGCCCTCCACCGCGCGCCGGACCGACACCTGATCCTCCACGAGCTCATCCACGGCCCCTCCACCGTCAACGGCGCGGACCTCTCCGTCCGCCTCCTCGCCCGCGCCGCGGCCCTCAAGCTGCAGTACCCCGGCCGCGTCCACTTCCTCATGGCCAACCACGACCTGGCGCAGCTCGGCGGCGAGGGCATCGCCAAGAACGGCAAGTCCGTCACGCAGGCCTTCGACGACGGCATCGACTACATCTACGGCGACAGCGCGCCGACCGTCCGCGACGCGGTGCACGCCTTCATCCGCAGCGAGCCACTGGCGGTGCGCTGTGCGAACGGCATCCTCTGCTCGCACAGCCTGCCGGCGCCGCGCCTGCTGCCGGCGTTTGACGCGGGCGTGCTCGGCCGCGTGCCGACGGACACGGACATCAAGATGGGCGGCGCGGCCTTCGAGATGGTCTGGGGCCGGCGTCACACGCAGGAGGTGGCGGACAAACTCGGCGCGGCGTGGGGGACGCGGCTGTTCGTCGTGGGGCATCAGCCCGCCGACATGGGGTTCGAGGAGGAGGGCGAGACAATGCTCATCCTCGCCTCCAACCACGAGCACGGCGTGGCGCTGCCGATCGACCTCTCACGCGACTACGACCGCGCCGCCCTGGTCAAGGCGATCGTGCCGCTCGCGGGCGTGACGGTGTGAAGTGCGTAGGGTGTGTGGAGCGTAGCCCGCGTCTTCGTGGGCGCAGCGCAACGCACCATTGGCGACCACGTTCGCACGGAGAGATATGGATAACAATCGACCGATTGACGAGGACGCCCCGCGTGCCGGAGACGGGAATGGTGCGTTGCGCTCCGCTCCACGCACCCTACCCCTTCAACGAGCAAAGAAAGTTTTCTTCCCGCGTGGGGAGCGCGTGCGTATAGTGGGCGCGGGCAATCACCAACACGATCCAGGAGGACCACACATGAACCGACGAGAGATATTGGCGATGGGCGCGACGACGGCGGGTCTGATGCTGGCGGGCGCGGTGCCCGGGGCGATGGCGGCGGACAGCGCGGCGGCGCACACGGGGCTGCCGGGCTACGACGCCGGCAAGGGCGAGTACGTCCTGCCCCCACTGCCCTACGACTATGACGCGCTGGAGCCGAGCATCGACAAAGAGACGATGAAGCTGCACCACGACAAGCACCACGCGGGCTACGTGACCGGGCTGAACAAGGCGCTCAAGCAGCTCGCCGACGCGCGGGCGTCAACGGACCCGGCGGCGTTCGCGCTGGTCAAGCACCTGAGCCGCGAGGTCGCTTTCAACGGCTCGGGCCACCTGCTGCACACGGTCTTCTGGAGCAACATGGCCCCGGCGGGCAAGGGGGGCGGCGGCGAGCCCGGCGGCGAGTTTGCCGAGACGATCAAGAAGAGCTTCGGCTCGGTCGCGGCGATGCGCGCCCAGTTCAGCGCGGCGGCGGCGGCCGTCGAGGGCGGCGGCTGGGCGATCCTCGCCTGCGAGCCGGTGTCGCGCGGCCTCTTGATCCTCCAGGCCGAGAAGCACCAGGACCTCGTCGTCTGGGGTGTCACGCCGCTGCTATGCCTGGACGTGTGGGAGCACGCGTACTACCTGAAATACCAGAACCGCCGGGCCGATTACGTCAAGGCGTGGTGGGACGTGGTGAACTGGTCCGACGTGGCCGGGCGCTGCAAGCTGCAGGCGAAGGCGTAACAGCGGCTCACGGCGCGGGCTTTTCGTCCGTCTCGTGCGACGGCTGCGTCGCGGCGGGGCGCGTGGTCGCGGGCCGGGTGGCGGCGATGGCGGCGGCCTTGGCTGCGTTTTCGGCGCGGCGCTTGGCGGCGGCCACCGCACGGGTCAGCGTGTCAATCGCCTTGGCGCCCTCGCGGTTGGCCTTGAGCGCCTCGCGCACGGCCTTGGCCTTCTCCGGGTCGCTCGGGATGCGGAAGGCCGCGACCAGCGGCTCGGCGACGGCGAGCACGGCGCTCTCCCGCAGCGTCGCCGCCGGGATTTCCTCGATCATCTTCAAAGCGCCCGCGTGATCCATCTTCTCCCCGCCGGCCGCCTCACCCGCCTCATGCACGCGCTTGACCGCCTCCTCGATCTTCTGCTCCGGGGTGATGCTGACCGGGTATTTTTTCACCGCTTCGGCGAGCTGCTCCTCGAGCTGCGCGGGGTGGCCCTGCCACGCGACCTTTCCCTCGGGCGTGAGGATGACCGTTTGCGGGATCCCCCGAACCCCGAACTGCTGGACGGCCGCCCCCTTCCACCCCTGCAGGTCGCAGGCCTGCGGCCAGGAGAACCCCTTTTGCTTCACCACCTGCTCGAGCGCGGCCAGGTTGTTGTCGAGGCTGATGCCGATGATGGCGACGCCCTTCTCGCGGTATTCCTTGTTGAGCTTGACCATGTGGGGGGCCATCTGCATGCACGGCCCGCACCATGTCGCCCAGAAGTCGAGCACGACGATCCGCCCCTTGAGCGCCTGCGACGTCACCACCTTGCCGTCGGTCGTGCGGAGGTTGATGGCGGGCCTGTCGCCCACGTTCACCTGCGCCAGCGCGGGGCGGTACGAGACAAAACTGAAAAACAGGGCGAGCCACGCCGCGGCGATCCATCGTGTCACTGGAAATCTCCTTGGGCCAGACCGGTGATCACTTGTTCATCTCTTCCTTGGCCTTCTTCGCCCACTCGGTGCCGGGGAAGCGGTCGATGATCTTCTGGAAGGTGTTGAGGGCCTCCTCATCCTTGCCGGACGAGCGGTAGTTGCCGGCCAGGCGCATCAGCTCGCCCGCCTCCTCGTCCTGCTGCGCCTTCTTGTATTGCTCCATGAAGGCGGCGTTGGCTTCGTATTCCTTAACGCTGTCGGCGGCGAGCGCCGCCGCGGGGGTGCCGGCGAAGCGGTCGGCGACCTGCTTGAAACCCTTGTACGCCGGCACGTCGCGGCCGGCCTTCTTGTGCTCCAGGGCCGCGTCGAGCTTCTGCTGGGCGAGCACCTCGCGCTTCTTCGCCTGATCGGCGGCGGTTTCCGCGGCGGGGCGCGTCGCCGGCTTGGCCGTCAGCGCCGCCTTCAGCGTCGCCAGCGCCGCCTTGGCCTGCGGGTAGGAGTCCATGTAGCCCTCCAGCGACAGCCGCTCCTGGTCACGCTTGGGCTCGAAGAGCGGCATCATCTTCTTGGCCGCCGCGAGCACCGACGGCTCCTTGAGCATCTCGGGGTTGATCTCGCTGAGCACCTGCAGCGCGGAGCGGTAATCCACCGCGCCCTTGCGCATGTCCTCCTCAATTTCCTTCGTGGAGTCCTGGATGATCCGCACCGTTAGCGCGACCCACTGGTCGTGCGTCAGCTCGGGCGGGTGCTCCTTGAGCACGCGGTCCACGGAGCCCGCCATCGCCTGCGGGTGGCCGCGCCACCGCACCACGCCGTCGGGCGACATCAGCACCGCGAACGGCAATTTTTCGACGCCCCAGTCCGCGACGATCGGGACCTTCCACCCCTTGCCGTCGGCGACGACCCACCAGCCCAGTCGCTGATCGCGCGTCACACGCCGGGCCGTGTCCGAGCTCTTGTCCAGGTTGTAGCCGATCACCTGCACGCCGCGCCGGGTGAACGAATCCGTCTCCGCCTTGAGCTTGGCGCCCTCGCGCGAGGTCCACTGGTCCTCGTCCTCCCAGAAAACCACCAGGCGCACCCGGCCCTTGAGCGTCTCCTCGTTGACCTCCTTGCGGTCGATGGTCTTCCAGTTGATCTCGGGCTTCTGCCCCTCGTTGGCGACGACCGCCGCCAGAGCTGGCGCTGCCGCGACCGCCGCCATCAGCCCGGCCAAGAACCCCACGATGACGCGCGATTGCAGCATGTTCCACCGCCTGAGAGGAGTAAAAGGGTGACCCACGATTCTATACGCACGGGCGGCTGTATGGATCGCCAATCAACCCAGGACGGCCTTGACCCGGGCCGCGTCCACGGGCTGGATAACGCCCTTCTCCGTGATGATCGCGGTGATCAGGCCGTGCGGCGTCACGTCGAACGCGGGGCTGTAGGTCTTGACGCCCTGCGGCGCGGTGCGGGTGCCGAAGCCCTCGGTGATCTCCTCGGCGGCGCGCTGCTCGATGGGGATGTGCGAGCCCTCGGGGATGGCCATGTCGAAGGTGGAGCTGGGCGCGGCGACGTAGAACGGCACGCCGTGGTGCTTCGCCACGACGGCCAGGGCGTAGGTGCCGATCTTGTTGGCGGCGTCGCCGTTGGCGGCGATGCGGTCGGCGCCGGTGATAACCAGGTCGATGCGGCCCTCGCGGAGGACCTGCCCCGCCATGTTGTCACAGATGAGCGTCACGTCGATACCGGCGGCCTGGAGCTCGAAGGCGGTGAGGCGCGCGCCCTGGAGGAGCGGGCGAGTCTCGTCGGCGAAGACGGCGAGCCTCACGCCCTGTTCGTGGGCGAGGTACATCGGCGCGGTGGCGGTGCCGATGCCGCCGGTCGCCAGCGCGCCGGCATTGCAGTGGGTGAGGACGCCGATGGGGCGCGGCGCGGGGGACGCGCCGGCGCGTCGCTGCAATAGCGGCAGCGCGTGTTTACCGATGGCGACGCACATCGCGGCATCTTCCTCGTGGATTTTCACCGCCTCGTCGAGCAGCGCTTGCGGCGTGCAGGGCTGCACGCGCCGCATGCGGTCGATCGCCCAGAAGAGGTTGACGGCCGTGGGCCTGCTGGTGGCCAGGTAATCCGCGGCGCGGTCGAACTCGTTGCGCTGCGCTCCGAGCACGCAGCCGTACGCAGCGGCGACGCCGATCGCCGGCGCGCCGCGCACGACCAAGCGGCGGATCGCGCTCCAGAGCGCGGCGACGTCACGGCAATCCAGATAGACCACCTCGTTGGGCAGGCGCGTCTGGTCGAGCAGCCGCAGGTGCCCCGTCGCGGCCGGGCCGATCCATTCGATGTTTCGCGGGCTGGGCATGCGGGGATGATAGAGAATCCGATCGGAAACTGTTCCGCCCCATTGCCCCCGGCTATGGGAATGAGAACCGCCCAGCCATCACAGCATCTCCGTCAACGGCCGCGCCGCGGCGTGGAACGCCTTGGCCGGCACGCTCACCGTGCCCCACTTCGGGCTGCGTGGCCGGGCGACCGGTGCGTAACCGCTCAGCCGCACCGCCAGCACGGCGTACCACCGGCCGTTGAACTCGAACATGTCCTGGAACAGCGCATCGGGCGGCTCCGTGTCGCACCAGAACATGAAGACGAACGCAGGCTCAAACCCGCCGCCGAACAGCCGCCCCCACTCGGGCAGCCCCGCGAGGTCCTCCTTGCTCACCCAGTTCTGCAACGCCTTGCCCGTCTTGCCCGAGTGCTTGCGGCCCTTGATCTCGACCAACAGGTTCGCGCCGCGCTTGCTGTAAACGACGAAATCAAAACTCTTGATCGGCAGCGCCGCCGCGCGCCCGCCCGAGGCCGTCAGCGCCCGCCGCGCCTCATCGACGGCGACGTAGGCAATGGACCGGGCGCGGAGGTAGTGCTCGAAAGCCTGCTCGTAATGGAACCGCCGCTGGGCCATGGGACGCTCCCGGAGAAAATTCCGAATCTCCTGGTTTGAAATGGGTGGCTGGGGCTAATGTCTTCCGCAGCCCCGGCGAGAGCTCAAGCAGAGCCGGGGCATCGAAGACTCTGCCCCAGCCACCCGAAATATTTCAAACCAGGACACTACCAAAAAACACATTCACTTCGCCGCAACGAGCTTGAGCAGCTCCTCCACCGAGACGACGTGCTGCTCGCCGGAGTCGAGGTTCTTCAGGCTCACCCGGCCGTGCGCGGAGTGGTCGTCGAGGATGACGGCGAAGCGCGCCCGGCTGGCGGATGCTTCCTTAATAAGCTTGCCCACGCTGCGCGACGCCTTGTAGGAGAAGCGCGTGTGCAGCCCCGCGCGGCGGAGGTCGGCGACGGTGGCGGACAGGCCCGCCGCCCCGCCCTCGGTGGCGGCGAAGACGTAAACATCCGGCCGGGGCGAGACGTCCTCGGGCATCAGCCCCTTGTCCATCAGCACGTTCGAGAGCACCACGTCCCCCATGCCGAACCCGACCGCCGGCGTCGAAGGCCCGCCGAAAATCTCGATCAACTGGTCGTACCGCCCGCCGCCCGCCAGGGCGCGGAGCGCGCCGGAGGTCTCGTGCACCTCGAAGACCGTGCCGGTGTAGTACGCCAGGCCGCGCACGATGCCCAGGTCGTACTCGCACCAGGGCGCGATGCCGAAGGCGCGCAGCTCGGCGTCCAGCGCCGCCAGGTCGGCCATCTCTTCATCGACCCCGATCTGGTCGCGCATCTGGTCGAGCTTGCCCACGCCGTATTTCAGCCGGCAGATCTGGTCGAACCGCGCCACGCGGTCCGCGTCCAGCCCCAGCTTCGTCGCGCCGGTGGTGAACTCCTCGGTCGTCAGCTTGTCGCGCCGATCGAGCAGGTCGAACGCGCCGGTCATGCCCTCCTCGGGCACGCCCATCTTGGCGAGGATGTGGCGGACCGTGCGGCGGTGGCTGATCTTCACGCGCACGTGCTCGGGCCGCAGGCCAAGCTCCGAGAGCAGATCGACGGCCGTGAAGATGCACTCGGCGTCGGCGACGGGCGTCTCCAGGCCGAGGATGTCCACGTTCCACTGCCAGAACTCGCGCAGCCGGCCGCGCTGCGGGCGCTCGGCGCGGCAGAGGTTGGGCGTGCAGAACCACTTGATCGGCTTGGGCAGCGCCCCGGCGCGCTCGGCGACCATGCGCGCCAGCGTGGGCGTGAACTCCGGCCGGATCGCCAGCTCGCGCTCGCCCCGGTCCTCGAAGTGGAACAGCTCGTTGACGATGCCCTCGCCGCTCTTGACCTTGTAGAGGTCGAGCGACTCGAAGATCGGGCCGTCCACCTGCTCGAAGCCGTTGCGGATCGACACCCGCCGCCAGGCGTCGATCAGGTGGTTGCGCCAGGCCATCTCGCGGGGGAAAAAGTCACGCGTGCCCTTGGGAGCTTGGAATTTCATTTTGGATTTCGGGTCCGGGATAATGGCCGTCGGATGGATGTAGGATAAGGTTTGTGGGCGTTAGGCGTCGGCATCATAATCCACCCCCTCTCCCTCCGGGAGAGGGCAGGGGTGAGGGCGTCCGCCGGCCGGTGATCGCGCGTGATTGCGGACAACCGCCGAAGAAAAACGCCCTCACCCCAACCCTCCCCCGGAGGGGGAGGGGGCCAGACCCGGAATCCCGAATCCGAAATTCCCCATGAGAATCATCGCAGGCACCCACCGCAGCCGTCTGATCAAGCCCCCGCGCGACCAGGAGACCACCCGGCCGATCACCGACCGGGTGAAGCAGGCGCTCTTCGACCGGCTGACCATGATGGCGGTCTTCGACGGCGCGGCCGTGGACCTCTTTGCAGGCACGGGCAGCCTCGGGCTCGAGGCGCTCTCGCGCGGCAGCGAGCACTGCACCTTCATCGAGCGCGACCGCGACACCCGCAAGGTGCTGGACGACAACATCAAGACGCTCGGCTTCGCCGACCGCGCGGTGGTGATGAGCTCTGACGTGCTCCTGGGCGTCTGGGTCGCGCAGCTCCCGCACAAGCCGGCGAACCTGATCTTCCTCGACCCCCCCTACGCGATGATGGCCGACGAGGCGGAGGTGAAAAAGATCGAGGCCCTGATCGCCCGCCTCGCCGAACACACGCACCCCGAGGGCGTGCTCGTCCTCCGCACCAAGGACGGCGTCACCCCGCCGACGGTCGAGGGCTGGGAAGGCCCGGCGACGTACAACTACGGGTCGATGTCGGTGCACCTTTATCAACGGCCGGCGGCGAGGTGAATCTTCCCCTCACATAAACGGTGTTAGACCACTGCGCAGGTTTGCACTATGAGAACACTCGCCAAAGCATTGATTGAGACAGCTGTGTTTCTTGAGTTTTCCGGCAGCGACTCCGTCGATCCCGACGATGCTGTGAGAGCACTGGAAAGCATTGCCCATACGTTACACGCTGCATCTCCCGAGGAGGTTACAGCCATTCGGGAGGCTCTCAAAGAGTTTGTGGACGCCAGCCAGACCGACTCTGCTCGCGCGGTTGCGCAAAATTTCAGCGACGCATTCTTGGAGAGCATGGGAGAGAAGAAATAGGGACGGGAGTTACTATTATTTACCGTTAGGCGCCAAAACCGCTTTATGAAGAAACGACCCCCATCTGCTTCCAAGTCCACACCGAAAGCAGGCGCGAAGGCCAGGCCGGTGAAACTCCTTGCGGGCGGCAACCCGCAGATCGCCAAGGCCGATGGCGACGCGCCGGTGCGGGCCTACATCGCGGCGATGCCCGGCTGGAAGAGCGACATCGGAAAACGCCTCGACGCGATCATCGTGCGCAGCGTGCCCAATGTGCGCAAGGCCGTGAAGTGGAACTCGCCGTTTTACGGCATCGAGGGCCGGGGCTGGTTCCTGGGGTTCCACACCTTCACGCACTACGTCAAGGTGACCTTCTTCCGCGGCACATCGCTGCGGCCGGCCCCGCCCGGCGGCACGGGCAAGGAAGCGCGCTGGATCGACATCCACGAAGACGACCTCGACGAGGCGCAGATGGCGAAGTGGGTGAAGCAGGCGGCCGCGCTGCCCGGGTGGGCGTCGCCCCAATTCCAAAAGGCTTCCTCAAAAACCAACGGCCTCTCTCCGCCCCGGAGGGGCGCAGGGTTGTAGCCACGGGTGGAGCGCAGCCCGCATCCCCGCGGGCGCAGCGCAACCCGTGGGAAGTGATCTCGAAAATATCTTCTCGCCCCGGCAGGGGCGAAGGACGTGCGCCTGTTGACGCTCGTTCCTCCGCCACCTCCGGGGCGGAAGAAAAAACTAACCGCTCGCTCTCCACGGGTTGCGCGGCGAAGACGCCGCTCCACCCGTGGCTACAACCCGCCGCCCCGCCGGGGCGAAAAAAATGCAACACGAGCGTGCAACCCGGCACATGACTGACACTTCAGACCGGGACATGGCTGACACTTTTTCTTCTCGCCCGCCCGTGTGGTGCGCGGGTATCGCCCTTTCAGGGCTTGAAAACACAACCACGACCGGCTCCCGGAGCGTTGCCCCGGGCTGGTGTGTTTCAGCCCGTTGGGCTGGAGGAGAACTAATGCAAGCTGGGCCGAGTCCTCGACGCTCCGACTTAGCCCTGTAATCACCTATTCAGCGGGATCACCGCCGGCGAGGGCTGCTCGAACGACGCCTGGTTCTTCAAGAGGTCCCAGCGGATCTCGCGGACGTACCGGGCCGTCGGGTCGCGGTCGTCGATGATCTCGACCATCTTGCCCGGGTCGGCCTGGAGGATGATCGTCTGGTCGTCGCCGGTGTACTTCATGTGGTCGGTGTTGATGGTGCGGTGGTCGGCGAGCAGGCGGACGGAGCGGTCCGCGAGGATGGACTTGATCTTGGGCTGGGGTGAGCTGGCGGAGAACCAGACGCCCAGGCCGCCGGTGGCCTCCAGGTCGGCCAGCAGGTTCTGGCAGTCGAGCTGCACGACCTCCTGCTTGTTGGGCTCGCGGTGGATCATCTGCACGCGGTCCTGCATGAGCATGTCGTTGTGGTAGGCGTCGAGGACGAGCCGGCCCTTCCACTTGAAGAGCGTCGCGCCGCGGCCGGAGAAGTGGACCGGTGAAGCCCCGCCGGCGGCGGCGGCGGCGGCGGCGCCCGCGGCGGCGGGCTTGCCGTCGGGGCGGTAGTCCTCGAAGAGCATCTGCCCGGGGCTGAGCACCTGCACCTCTTCGCGCGGCTCCTCGAAGTGCATGTGATCGCCGGTGAGGGTCAGGCGCGTGACGAGCTGGGTCTGGGCTTTGTCCTCCCAGCGCTCGGCCTCGAAGAAGACGTTGCCCCGCGCGGTGACGGACTGGATGGCGCGGTCGGAGTTGTCCATGCGGTCCCTGAGGCCGTCACCGGCGGCGGGCTTGCCGGCCGGAGCGCCGGCGAGCTTATCGACGTGCGTGAACTTGAGCCGAAGGTCGTCGCACAGCAGGCGCGAGGCCTGCGTATCGGTGCGCGCCTGGGTGCGGACCCTGCCGGTGAACTGCGCCAGGCCCACGTCGTCGGCGAAGTGCATGGCCTCGTCCCAGTTGACGATGGCCAGCACGCGCTTGGGGTCGGCGGCGTCCGCGGCGTTGGCGCCGGGCACCTTGGAGGAGAGGCTCATGAAGGCGAACCGCCCCGGGCCGATGACGTGCACCGAGCGGCTGGCCTGGCCCATGACGATGTGCTCGCCCGAGAGCACGGACTCGCCGCGCTCGACGCGCGCCGGCTTGTCGGGCAGGCCGAACAGCTCGATCTGGTCCGCCTCGGCGTCCGCATCGAGGCGCATGGCGACAAGGTTCATCGGCGGGTCCTGCGTCACGATGGTCACGCCCTGGTCGGCGTGCATGTTGCGCACCACGATGCGCCGCTCGCCGGTCGCGCCGGCGTCCAGGGGCATGAGGCCCTGCTCTTTCTCCGGCGCAGGCCGCGTGGCCGTGACGCCCGCCGCCGGCTTGGCCGCCGCCATCCCCAGGCCGACGTCGAGCGAACCGGTGGTCATCTTCCGGCCGGGCTGGTCCGCCACGACCGAACCCCGCGCCAGCAGCCGGTGCGGCTCCATCTGGCCGTCCTTGCCGCGCTCCAGCTCGATGACCAACTGGTCGGATTTGATCGAGAGCGCCCCCTCGCGCTCGCCCCGGCCGTTGACCACCACGCCGCCGCTGGCGTTGATCGCCTGCACCGACTGCGAGCCCTTGTCGGGGTCGTCGAGCGAGAGGTTGAGCCGATCGGAATGCACGTCAAAGTCGGGGTGCTGCACGACGACCGCGCCGCGGAACATCACGTCCTTGAGGCCGCGCAGGCGGTTGACGTCGGAGTTTTTCGCGTCGGCGTGCCGGGGGCGGAGGTAGAAGGAGAGGTCGAGGCGGTCGTTCCACTTGACGCTCATGCCGCGGGGCATCTGCGCCCCCTGGGCCTTGAGGGTTCCGCGGGGATCGACGGCGTCGGCCAGACCCGGCTCGCCGCGCGCCTTGAGCGTGCCGGCGCCGGGCACCTGACCCATGCCGGTGCTCTGATCGATCACCAGTTGCGGGCCGCGCAGCACGCCCAGGCTCGGCGAGTCGAGCACGAGCGGGTTGGCCTCGTCGCCGATCAGGCGGATGCGGCCTGTGCTGCCCAGGTAATCGAAGGTGGCGGCGGTGATGACGTCTTTATTAGCGGTGGTGATGCGGACGGGCTGGCCGACGAGTTCGAGGGCGTAATCGTCCGGGCCGGTGACGCGGTCGGGCATGGCGTCGAGCGGATCGACGACGAGCGGGCCGGCCCAGGTGATGTTCACGTCGTCCACGCCCGGGGGGGCCATGGATTCATCGATAGGGAGCGGCGCGTCGGTGCCGAAGTCCGCGCCGTTGGCGTGATTGGCGATGGTGGGCGCAAGCGGTGCGGGCTTGGGCGCGGGGGCGGGCGTGGCCGGTTTGGCGGGCGCGGGGGCCGACGGCCTGGTCGCCGCGGGTGCGGGGGCCACGGGTGACGGCGGCGATTGCGGCGAGCCGCCGAGTTTGCCCGCCTCACGCCGGCTGAGGCAGAACCAGACATTGAGCCGGTCGGCCTCGGCCTCGATGTCGCGGCTGGAGATCGCCACACGCTTATCGAGGCGGCCCGTGTAATACTGCGCCTGCCCCGTGCCGGTCCGCTTGGTCGCCGGCTCGCTCTTTGCGTGGGCGGTGGTTGTTTTGCCCGTGCTGTTCTGGGGGCCGTTCTGCGCGGCGCCCGCGGCGCTCTGTGTCGCCGCCGGCTGTGCGTCGCCGGGCTTGAGCCGCAACTGCCGGCCCTCGATCACCTCGAGGTGCTCGATCCGGCCGCGGGCCTCGCTGTAGATCATCGTCAGGTCGCGGCCGCGGAAGTCGATCCGGGGGCCGGTCAGGTGCACCGGGCCGCGCGACTCGATCTGGCCCAGCTCCATGTCGAACTTGGCGTCGAGCAGGAAGACGCGCATGGCCACGTCGGGCGAGTTGGGGGTGAGGTCCACGGCGCGGTCGGCGGGGCCCTCGAAGAGCGTGAGCACGACGCGGCCCTTGAAGTCGCCGTTGCGCGGCTGGTTGTCGGGGGCGACGAAGGTGCCGCGCTCGGCGCGGATCTCGATCACGCGCGAGGGTGTCAGGTGGATGCGGGCGCCGGGCAGCTCGACCTCGGAAACGCCCTGGGGCTTGGGCGTGAGCGTCTTGCCGAAAACCTGGATGAGCTGTCCCTGCTTGTTGACGCGGCTGTAGCGGTACTGGTTGACGTTGGCGAAGGGCCGCTGGAGCGGCGAGCCGTTCTCGCCGTGGCCGATGTGCGGGACGGGCGGCGGGGTGTCCTGGGGCGTGAGTTTGCCGCCGCCCGCGCCGGCGCCGCCGGGCTGCGTGGGCTCGGCAAGCATGGTGAGAAACAACACCAGCGCCGCCAACGCCGTCGCCGACCCGATCACCACGAAACGCTTGAGCATCCCGTCAGTGTAGCCTGATCCGCCGTGATTCGTTTTGCGGCGCGAAGCGACTGTTTCACAACCCTCTCTCCCTCCCGAGGGGAGAGGGGACGGGGTTGTGAAGCAGTCTCTAAACAAGACATCCCCCCCGCGCCGACACATAATGCACACCCGAACCCGGATTCAGGATCACCGACATGATGCCGCCCATCTTCAAAGCGTACGACGTCCGCGCCACCTACCCCGACAAGCTCAACGAGGCCGCCGCGTGGAAGGTGGGTCTGGCCACCGGCACGTTCCTCGCGACGCAGCCGAACCGCCCCGCGGGCAAGAATGCCGGCAGCGTCGTCGTCACCCGCGACATGCGTCCGCACTCCCCGCCGCTGGCCGAGGCGCTCATCGAGGGCCTCCGCGCCTCGGGCCTGGGCGTGATCGACCTGGGCATGTGCGACACGTCGTTCCAGTACTTCGCCATCAACTTCCTGGGCACGAGCGGCGGCGTGCAGGTCACCGCCAGCCACAACCCGATCAACTACAACGGATTCAAGATCTCCGGCCCGCAGGCGCGCCCGATCGGTGCGGACACCGGCCTCAAGGAGATCGAAAAGATCGCCAACACGCTGGGCGAGCGCGGCTCCAAACCCGCCACCGGCACGCTCCAGACGATGGACCTGTGGCGCGAGTACCGCGCCCACATCCACAAGTTCCTGAACCCACCCCCCGCCGCCGCGCGCCCGCTCAAAGTCTTCATCGACGCCTCCAACGGCATGGCGGGCAAGCTCGTGCCCAAGGTGTTCGAGGGCATCCCGAACCTCGAGATCATCCCGATCAATTTCGACTTCAACGCCAAGTGGGCGCACGAGCCCAACCCGCTGGTCGCCGAGAACATGAAGCCGACGCAGGAGGGCGTACTCAAGCACAAGGCGGACCTGGGTGTCTGCTTCGACGGCGACGCGGACCGCTGCATCCTCACGGATGAAAAGGGAGAGATCATCGGCTGCGACCACCTGACGGCGCTGCTGGCGGGCTATTTCCTGGGCGCGTCGCGCGGGTCGGTGGTGATCTACGACCTGCGCTCCAGCAAGGCGGTGGAGGAGGCGGTGCGCGGCGCGGGCGGCGTGCCGGTCAAGAGTCGGGTCGGCCACGTCTTCATGAAGGCGCTGCTCCGCGAGACCAGCGGCATCTTCGGCGGGGAGCTCTCGGGGCACTTCTATTTCCGGGACAACTTCTGCACCGACTCGGGCGCGATCGCCTTCGCGGCGGCGCTCTCGGTGCTGACCCGCATGGGCAAGCCGATGAGCGAGCTGGTCGCGCCGTTCAAGCGCTACCCGCAGAGCGGCGAGATTAATTTCCGGGCCGAGGACAAGGCGGGCATCATGGCGGGGCTCAAGACGCAGTACGGCGCGTCGGGCAAGGTCGAGGAGCTGGACGGCGTGAGCGTGGACGCGTGGGAGAAGCTCGGCTGGTGGTTCAACGTGCGGGCCAGCAACACCGAGCCGCTGCTCCGCCTCAACGCCGAGGCGAAGGACAAAGCGACGCTGGCGAAACTGCTCGCGGAGTTGACGCCGAAGCTGGGGACGCCGGACACGGGGCATCACTGAGATTTTCCGGACGAGCCGCGACCGTGAGGGAGCGGTTCTTCCAACAGGTCAACGTATTACAGACCACTCCCTCACGGTCGTGGCTCGTCCAGGCAGGGCCGCGTTGTCCCCCCGCCGCAGCGTGGTTTTATCGAGACGTTGCCGCCACGCCACATGTCCTTAACCGGCATCGCGGTTGTGTCGATAACCAACGAGGAATGTCGTCACGCGGCAACAACACCCCCCCGCAGCCCGAGGACCACGACCGCGGCCCCGACCCGGCACGGCTGGCGCATGAGCTGGCCAACCTGCTCGACGGGGGCCTGCGCAACCTCGGCATGGCGATGTCCTCTCTACGCCACGCCCCGCCCGACGAGCCGCGCCCCGCGAACGGCAAACCCGACGACCTGATCCAGCGCCTCGACGCCGCCAACCGCGCCATGCAGCAGATGGCGACGCTCGTGCAGCGCTTCATGAAACGCCCCGTCTCGGTCGCCGAGCTGCACCGGAGCGACGCGACGCTGCAGGCCGTGATCGACGAGGCGGTCGCGATGATCGCGCCGCTGGCTGCCTGCCACGCGACGGACGTGCGCGTGTATGTGACCGAGCAGGCCGCGCCGCTGCCCGCCGGCCCCGTGGCACCCGTGCTGCTCAACGCATTACGCAACGCCGTCGAGGCGATCGCGGCGCTCCCGGCGGATGGGTCCGATGAACGCCACCGCATCGAAGTGTCGGCCGTGCTCACCGGCGAGCGCGTCGAGCTGCGCGTCCGCGACGACGGCTCGGGCATCGAGCCGATCATCTTCGACGAGTTCGGCCACATCCGCCCCGGCGTGACGACCAAGCCCGACGGGCACGGCCTGGGGCTGAGCCTTGCACAGGACATCGCCCGCGCCCTCCACGGAACCCTCACGCTCCTGCCCCGGCGCCCGCGCGGCGCCGAGCTGGTGCTGATGTACCCCCTGCGCAGCGTGCAGGCGGTGAAGGGCTAAACGCATGGCGGAAACCCCGCGCATCCTGATCGTGGACGACGACCCGATCGTCGCCGAGAGCCTTGGGGAGTTCCTCAAGCGCGAGGGCTACGACACGGTCCTCACCGGCGACGGCGCCGAGGCACTGAGCCTGCTCGACAGCGCGCAGAGCGGCGCGGTGCGTGCCGCGCCCGTCGGCCTGGTCATCACGGACGTCAACATGCCCCGCACCGGCGGCATGGAGCTGCTCCGCGCGCTGCGTAAGCAGCACCCGTCGATCGCGTCCATCGTCGTCACCGGGTTCGGCAAGATCGAGTCGGCGGTGGAGGCGATCAAGCTGGGCGCGGTGGACTACCTGACCAAGCCGGTGGTGGACGACGAGCTGCGGATCGCCGTGAACAAGGCGATGCAACAGCACGCCCTGCTGGCGGAGAACCAGACGCTCAAGGACCAGCTCGCGGAGCGTTACGGGTTGGGGAACATCGTCGGCGCGGATTACCGGATGCAGAAGGTGTACGACCTGATCGAGGCCGTCGCGGAGAGCAAGACGACGGTGCTGATCGAGGGCGAGAGCGGGACGGGCAAGACGATGGTGGCCCGGGCCGTGCACACGCGTAGCCCGCGCCGCGCCGGGCCCTTCGCCGTCTTCGCCTGCGGCGCGATCCCCGAGACGCTGCTGGAGTCCGAGCTGTTCGGCCACGTGAAGGGCGCCTTCACCGGCGCGGACGCCGACAAGCCCGGCAAGATCCTCGCCGCGCACGGCGGCACGCTCTTCATCGACGAGATCAACTCCGCCACCCCCGCGCTCCAGCTCAAGCTCCTGCGCGTCCTCCAGGAAAAACAGTTCGAGCCCGTCGGCTCCTCCAAGACCGTCAGCGTGGACGTCCGCTTCGTGCTGGCGACCAACCAGTCGCTCACCACGCTCGTCGCCAACGGCTCGTTCCGCGAAGACCTGTATTACCGCATCAACGTGGTGAGCATCCGCCTGCCCCCGCTGCGCGAGCGCATGGGGGACGTGCCGCTGCTGGTCGAGACGTTCCTGGCCAAGTTCTGCCGCGAGGCGGGCAAGGACCGCGTGCTCTCCGACACGGCGATGCAATCGCTGCAGCGCCACACCTGGCCGGGCAACGTGCGCGAGCTGGAGAACGCGATCGAGCGGGCCGTGGTGCTCAGCCGGCGTCCGACGATCGAGGCGGAGGACCTGCCGGACAACGTGCGCCAGGCGGGTGAGCCGGGCGGGACGCGCGGGCTCTCCGTGGTCGGCGGCGCGGGCGCGTCGGGCGTGCTCATCCCCGCGCTCTCCAACGGCTGGACGCCCATGCCGCTCGAGCGCGCCATGGAGGAGCCCGAGAAGCAGATCATCCTCGCCGCCCTCCGCGCCAACGCCTGGAACCGCCAGGAGACCGCGCGGCAGCTCGACATCAACCGCACCACGCTCTACAAAAAAATCAAGCAGTACGGCCTGGACACGAACGACGCGGCGTGAGTCCCCTCCTCTCCGCACCGCGCTAAACCATCAATTCCGCGCGGTACCATGTCGCATCCCCTGCGCGACGCCCCCGCCATGCTCACGCCCGAACAAATTTCCCACTTCAAGCTGCACGGCTACGTCGTCCTGCGCGGCGCGATCGAGCCGGTGTACATCGACGCCTGGCGCCGCGCCTTCTGGCGATCCATCGGCGGCGTCGAGGGCGACCCCGCCTCCTGGCGCGACAAGCCCTATGTGATGGACAACTTCTCCCTCCCGTACGAGCTGATGTTGGAAAGCCACCCGAAGGTCCGGGCCGTCATCCACCAGCTCGGCGGCGGGAACTTCACCGGCGGCGGCACGGGCCGCCCGCTCGTCCACTGGCCCAATGCCTCAACCAACTGGGCCATCACGCCGCACGGCCACCTCGACGGCTACTACCCCGGCGACTGGTCCCCCTTCATGGTCGCATGCACCGCCTGCGCCTACGACGTCGAGCCCATGGGCGGCGGCTTCATCTACTGGCCCGGCAGCCACCTCACCACGCACCGCTACTTCCTCGAAAACCCCGAGCAGGTGGACGGCCGGTTCCGCGACGTCCCCAACTTCAACTGGGGCGAGGACAACATCTTCACCCGCCTCGCCCCGCGCCCGCAGGAGGAGTTCACCGGCACCGCCGGCGACGTCATCTTCTGGCACGCCTACATGGTCCACACAGGCAGCACGAACATCCGCAACGTCCCGCGCGTCGGCTTCTTCGGGCGGTACCACCACAAGGACCAGCAGACGAAGTTCCGTTACGAGATACCGACGAATCTCTGGAAGTACTGGGCGGTGTAGACCGAGGAGCGTCGGCCGAGCCCGACGGCTAACAAATCATGACCCACCCACTCATCGTCACCATCGCCCACGCCTCCGACGCCCACCCGCGCCACAGCGAGGCGACCTTCGTCGAACGCGGCGACGGCTCGATCCTCGTCTGCTGGCAGGAGTACCTGCCCGGCCCCGCCGGCGGGGAGGACGACGGCAACAACCGCCTCGCCTCCATGGTCTCCCACGACGGCGGGCTCACATGGGGCGAGCACCGCGTGCTCGTCGAGACCGCGCCGGGCGACGTGAACGTCTATTCGCCCTCCTTCCTCCGCCACCCGGACGGCTCGATCCTCTTCACCTACTTCCGCTACCACCAGCTCGGCCACGGCAAGCCGACACTCACCTCGGGCTACTTCTGCCGTTCCACCGACGACGGCAAGACCTTCAGCGCCCCGACGACGATCTGGTCGCGCCTCTCGCAGGGCTTCGCCAGCCACGTGCTCAAGCGCCTCGCCAACGGCAGGCTGATCCTGCCGCTTGATCTCTCCACGGGCGCCGCCTGGGGCGCGGGCGATCACTCCATGCTCGCCAGCCTCTACAGCGACGACGAGGGCAAGACCTGGCGCGAGAGCGACAACCGCATCGACGTCCCCATGCGCGGCGCGATGGAGGGCCACGTCGCCCAGCGCCGCGACGGCTCGGTCCTCATGGTCCTCCGCACCCAACTCGGCTCGGTCTTCCACTCCATCTCAACCGACGGCGGCGCGACGTGGTCCAAGCCGCAGACCACCGGCCTGCACGCCCCCGAGTCCTGCCCCGAACTCCAGACGGTCCCGCGCACCGGCGACCTCTGCCTCGCCTGGAACAACGCCCCCTACGACCCCGCCTTCGGCAGCCACTTCGGCAAACGCTCACCCCTGACCCTCACCCTCTCACGCGACGACGGCCGGACGTGGCTCAACCCCAAGGACATCGAATCCAACCCCAAGAAAGGCTACTACAACCCCGTCCTCTTCTTCACCTCGCGCGGCTCGGCGATCCTTTCCTACACCGAGCTGGACTACAACGACCGCTGGTGCATGACCATCGTCAACAACCACCTCAAGGCGGCGGTCTTCAGCGTGGAGTGGTTGTACACATGACGCCGATCGGCTGGGTAAAGCGCGTTTGGTCGCCGTGGATCGCGTTTTGAAAAACGATCAACAAACTTTTGATCGAATGACGTGCGGCGCGAGCGGCGGAAATAATCGCATGACGCTCAGCGCAATCGACCGATAATTCAGCTATAGTCAAAAACCCCCATGGGGAGGCATTCCCCTGTCTGCGCCCGTTTCACCCCGCCCCACGGAGCCACCTTTGAGCACCAGCCCCCAGACGATCGACCCGACGGTCGATCCACGCCTGCGTCGCCTCGACTGGCCCGTCATCATCGCCTTCACCATCATCCACCTGCTCGCGCTGGCGGCCCCCTTCACGTTCACGTGGTCGGGGCTTGCGCTGGCGCTCTTCTTCATGTGGTTCACCGCCTGCCTGGGCATCACCCTCTGCTACCACCGCCTGCTCACGCACCGCTCCTTCACGGTGCCCAAGTGGCTCGAGTACACCCTGACCATCATCGGCACGCTCAACTGGCAGGGCGGCCCGATCCACTGGGTCGGCACGCACCGCCTGCACCACGCCGAGTCCGACCAGCCCGCCGACCCGCACTCCCCCCGCCACGGCACGCTCTGGGCCCACATCAAGTGGACCTGCTTCAAGGACGGCAAAGACTTCAAGCCCTACGACGCCGCCAAGGACCTCACCCGCGACCCGGTTCTAGCCGCCATCGACCGCTGGTTCTTCATCCCACAGTTCGCCCTGGCGATCATCCTGTACGCCATCGCCTGGTCCATCGGCGGCCACGCCCTGGCGATCTCCTGGTTCATCTGGGTCTCCTGCCTCCGCACCGTCGTGGTGTGGCACGGCACCTGGGCCGTCAACTCCGCCTCCCACCTCTGGGGCTACCGCAACTTCAAGACCACCGACGACTCCCGCAACAACTGGTGGGTCGCCATGCTCTCCTTCGGCGAGGGCTGGCACAACAACCACCACGCCTACCAGCGCTCCGCGGCGCACGGCCTGCGCTGGTGGGAGTTCGACATGACCTGGCTGACCATCCGCTTCCTGGCGCTCATCGGCCTGGCGAAAAACGTCGTCGTCCCCGAGTCCGAGATCCCCGCCGCCGCCGCCCGCTCCTGGTCCAACACCACCGCCCACCGCGGCCGCGCCGAGGTCTTCGAGACACGCACCGGCTTCTGGGTCCGCCTCTTCCAGCTCCTGGCGATGCGGTCCTGACGACCGGCAGGTGAATGGGTGGCTGGGGCTGAGGCTTTGCGAAGCCCCGGCCCGGCACCCGAGACGCCCAGAAGACCGGGGCATCGAAGACCCTGCCCCAGCCACCCGATGGCGAGCGATCGGGCGACTTGATTCAGCGACGTATCTTTCTAAACTAGTCCCTCTTGGCCCGACTTGCGGTCGTGGCGGAATTGGCAGACGCGCCAGGTTCAGGTCCTGGTGGGGTACCCACTCCCCGTGGAGGTTCGATTCCTCTCGACCGCATTCTCCCTTCTGATCTTCAAAACACGCAGGCAACGAAATGAATCCGCCAAGCCGCACGCAAACCGCGTGCGCGTTTTTGCGCCCATAGCGCGATGGGATGCCGCCTGTAAATGCAGATCAAGACGCGCATGCAGATTTGCATGCGCCTTCCCACCTCATCACTCGCGCGGCACGGGCTTGCCCCCGCGCAACACCGGAAACAGATCCCCCCACGGCTTGCCCGTGTCGGTGCGGATCACCTGCGGCACGTGGTACTGCGGCACGTACCCCTTGCGAACCTCTTTGGAAATATTTGGCCCGCTCTTGTGCATCGTCAGCGAACTGAAAACCGCCACCTGCCCGGGCTTCATCTCCACCGGGATCGCGGTGGACTCGTCGTATTTCACCGGCACCATGGATTGGATTTTTTCGTCGCGGCGGTGCTCGATCAACCCAAGCTTGTGCGATTTGGGCAGCACCCAGATGCAGCCATTGTCCACGAACGTCCGGCTGATCGCGGTCCAGCAGGTGAGGTACTCAAGCGGCCTGGTCTGGGCGTAGCCCGAGTCCTGGTGCCAGGCGAAGCTCATGCCCTCCTCGGGCGGCTTGATGACGACCTGGTTGTAATAAAGGTCCGCGTCCGGGCCGATGAACTTCGCGCATGCCTCGACGTAGATGTCGGACTTCACGAAGCGCTTGAGCGCGTCGCTCTTGGTGTGCGCCTGGCCGATGAACGGCCGGAGCTTCGCCAGCCGGATCGCGTTGGCGTCCCCGCCCTTCTCGGCCGCCACGATCGCCTCGGCGTGCAGCCGGTCGAACTCGCGCGACACCTCGCCAAGCTCCGCGTCGCCCCACATCGGCTCGGTGACGAAATAACCCAGTTCGTGGAACTGCGCCGCCTCTTTGTCGCTGATCAAACCCATCGCCTGTTTCTCCGTTAGTCCCCCATCATCCCCTCCCCGCCCGCAAGGGGCAATCTTGCCCGGTGGGGCAGGCGTCCCGCCTGCCGCCGGCCTTCCGAGGCCGGTCTAACTTTTCACAAAGAAGAAGAAAAGAGGCAGGCGGGACGCCTGCCCCACCGGATCATTTATGATGCCCGCCCATGCCCCACCCACGCACACCCTTCGCCCGTTCCATCCCCCGCCCGCGCGGGACCGCAACCGCCCTGGGCTACCGCATGCCCGCCGAGTGGGAGCCGATGGCCCGCGTCTGGCTCACGCCCCCCTACAACCCCGAGACCTGGCCCGGCTGCCTCGGCAAAGCGCAGGCGCAGTTCCGCCGATTCATGGCCGAGCTGCGTAAGAGCGTCACCATCGTCACGACCCAATCCATCAAGGCCCCGACCAACGACTCCTGGATCCGCGACTACGGGCCGATCTTCGTTGTTCAAAACAGACAAGGCGAAAACAAAAAGTCCAGAGTCCAGAGTCCAGAGTCCAGAGTCGGGAAGAAGACGAAGGCATTGCCCGCCAAGGCCGCGCACGATTTCCGATTCAACGGCTGGGGCGGCAAGTACGAGGTGCGCGACAAGGACGACGTCGTCCCCCAGCACATCGCCCGCCGCGTCGGTGTGCCGCTCTGGATTCACGACCTCGTCCTCGAGGGCGGCTCCATCGACGTCAACGGCGTGGGCAGCGTCATGACCACCGCGCAGTGCCTGCTCAACAAGAACCGGAACCCCCGCCTCTCCCGCTCGCAGATCATCAACGAGCTCCACCGCGCCCTGGGCACCCGCCACGCCATCTGGCTCCCCGGCGGCATCATCGGCGACGACACCGACGGCCACATCGACGACATCGCCCGCTTCGTCAACCCCACCACCGTCGTCGGCATCCGCGCGCCAAAAGGCCACCAGGATTACGAGATGCTCAACCGCAACTGGAAGGCGCTGCAGACCGCGCGCGACCAGGACGGCAAAAAACTCACCGTCATCCCCCTGCCCGTCCCCGACCCGATCCTCTACGACTTCCCGCCCGACCGCTTCGGCCCCGGCGGCGTGAACCCCGTCCCCGCCAGCTACGCCAATTTCCTCATCGCCAACGGCTCGGTCCTCGTCCCCATCTTCGGCCAGAAGACCGACGACACCGCGCTGCGCACGCTCGCAGAGGCGATGCCCAAACACCGCGTCGTCGGCATCCGTGCGGAACATTTGGTTGTCGGATTGGGTTCGTTCCACTGCCTGTCGCAGCAAGAGCCGGTGTGAGGCGCCCCGCTTTGGTGACGCGGGTTGTTTAGCGCCGCCCTGAATGGCGAAATTATTTCGCCTCCCCGTGGAGCACGATCGTCGCCGTCTCCGTGGTGAGGACGAATCGGCCGTCGAGCATGACGGACGTGTCGATGTCCAGCGCGTCGCGGACGGGGCCCAGCGTGCGGCTCTGCGTCAGCAGGCCCGTGTCGCGGTCGAAGAGGTACACGCGGTAGTACCACCCCTCGCGGGTGGGCGGCTGGAGCACGGCCATCTGGTTCAACATCGCGGCCGCCTGGTCGCGTTCCATGTGCCGCTGCGACATCGCCCGGCGGAGTTGCTGCCTCGAGTCCATCTGCTGGATGTACATCCTCATGACCTGGAGCTGGTTGTTTCGTTCGGCGGCCTCGCCGGCAGGCGGCGGCACGAGCGCCAGGACGGCCAGCGTCCGCTCGCCCGCCTGCTGGAGGAGGAATAGTTTGTCCTGCGCCCCCAGCGCGTCACGCCACTTGAGCGAGCCGTCCAGCCCCACGGCCGTGACGCTCGTGGGCGACAGCACGTGCACCAGGCGGTCCACCAGCCGCATCCGCACCCGGCCGGTCATCTCCAGCGGCGGCACGCTGACCCGGCTGAGCACCTGCCCCGTCGAGGCCTCGACGGCGACGATGGAGGTCTGTGATTCCTGCACCAGTAGCAATGAGTCGAGCATCTCCACGCAGACCACGCCGCCGCCCTCGGGCGCGACCAGCGGCACGCGCCACGCCAGGCCGCCGTCGGAGATGCGGTGCGCGGTGGCCTGGCCCATCGCGACGCGCACCACCAGGCCGCCGTCGGGGGTCACGCCGACCCAGAAAGGCGGCTGCGTCTCCTCGGCGATCTGCCGCCGGACATCCCCCGTCGCCGGGTCGAGCACGAGCGTGACCGGGCTGGGCGCTTCGCCCTGCAGCCCCGCCATGCCCGTCACCGCGATCCACTCCTCGCCCATCTCCATCACCGCGAGTTGATCGACCGGCGCCTTCGTGCGCCAGAGCAGCTTGCCGGTCAGCCGGTCCACGCCCGCCATCAGGCCGCCGGCCTCGGCGACGCAGACGACCTGGTCATTCGTACGCACCACGCGCGACCCGGAATCCGTGAAGTCGAGCTGCGCCTGGGGCACGCGCAGGCCGCCCATCCCCGGCTGCGCGATGACCCTGCCGTTGATGACGATCAACCGCCCCCCGTTCACCACCAGCGCCTGCTGCCGCACCGCTCGCGCGGGGACGTTGATCCGCACCTCGGCGGGCGGCCCGGCGGGGTCCTGGCCCTCGGCGGCGCCCGCGGGCTCGGCCTCGCGCCCGCGCTCGGGGGCGGCGACCGCCTTCATCTCCTCGTGCGTCAGCGTGCGCTGCCACATCTCCTTGCCCGTCGCCGCTTCATAGGCCACGACGCGGCTGGCATTCACCAGCCACACAAGCACCTGCTCCTCGCTCAGCCTCAGCAGGCTCACGGGCCCGTTGTCCTGAAGCGCGGCGCTCCACTTGAGCGACAGGTCCGACCCGGAGCGCATCTCGATCTGCCCGGGCTGCCAGAGCACGATGCGGTCCCGGGGCCAGCCGTCCTCATCCTGCGCCTCGGGCGTCAGCAGGCGGCCCTGAATGACATCGACGCGCGTAATAGGACCTACGAACCCGGGGCGGTCGATCTTCCCGCCGGGCATCACCGCCAGCTCGGCGATCCATGCGTCGGGCGTGACCGGTTTGCCGCCCCGCATCGGCTGGACGTCCGGGTGCTCGCGCCGCACCGCCTCGAGCCAGCGCCGCGCCGCGCGGTTGCGGCCGAGCGCCTGCTGGAGCTCGACGATGCGGCCGACGATGCGCGCGATCTGCGCCGGGTCGCGCGACATTCCGTACGCCGACGACAGCCGCGCCAGCGCCCCCGCCCGGTCGCCCCCGGCCGCCAGCGCCTCGCCCGAGGCGGCGACCGCCGTCGGGGCGCTGGTCGCCATCGGGTATTGCCGCGCCAGCTCCATCAGCGCCGCCGCGTTAATCGGAGCTACTGAGTCCAGCCCCCGCGGCGCCAGCTCCGACAACCGCTGCGCCGCCAGGGCCTCGTACCGGAGGTACACCTTCGCCCCGGACTGCTTGATCACGGCCGCCAACTGCGTGCGGGCCTCGATCTCCGCCCGCCGCTCCGCCCCCCCGCGCCGGTACAACTGCTGCGCCAGCGTCGGGTCCGCGAGCACCGCCTGGAAATGGTCCACCGCCCCCGCCGCGTTGCCCATCGACGCCAGGAACACCCCCCGCGAGAGCTGGAACAGCACCTCCTCCGACGGCCACGACGTCACGCGCGCCAGCCGGTCATACAGGCTGTACCTCAGCGCCGAGTCGTTCCCCTCGGACTCGGCGAAGCCCAGCACCTGGCGGAACACCTGCGACCTCACCGAGCCATCGTTGCCCTGCGGCAGCGCCGCCACCGCCGCCAGCGCCGCGTCCACCCCCTCCAGCGCCGCCTCGGGCTGCCGCGAGACCATCGCCAGGTGCGCCAGCGCCAGCCCCGGGTTCGCGTCGCCCGGCGCCGCCGTCACGTCCGCCTTGAGCCGTGCATAGGCGCGCTCCCAGGTCATGTGCCCGCGCACCGAGGTGCCGTCGGAGAAGACGATCTGATCCGGCATCGCCAGCACGCTGCCGGCGCGCTCCACGGGCTGTTGCCACAACGCCTTGCCGTCCGCCAGCGCCAGCGACACCACCTTGTCGCCCAGCGGGAGGACGACCTGGTCATCAAGCACCGCCGCCCGGCCCCGCGGCGAGCCGAGTTGGAGCGACCATTTCTCCGCCAGCGTCGCGCCGTCCAGCAGCCGCACCTGCGCGCCGATGCTCAGCACGTCCGGCCCGGCGGGCAGGAAATAATCGGCGTTGCCCCACCCCGGGCCCTCCAGCGCACGGATGAACCGGCCCGTCTCCAGGTCGATCAGCCTGGGCGGGAGCGAGCTGTCGAGCTGCCCCGCGATCACCCCGGCGGCCGTCGCCACCGGCGGCGACTGCAGCATGTCACGCCCGGGCCGCGCCATCACGCCGTTCCGCGCGTCGATCTCGTCCACCGCCGGGAGCAGGTGCAGCCAGAGCACCGCCCCGTCCCGCGCGTCCAGGCAGGTCACCGCCGCCAACTGGTCGGCGACCAGCAGCCGCCAGCCCTGGAGCGTCATCTGCGCCATCGGCCGCACCGTCCGCCGCTGCGAGATCGGCGCGCTCGACAGGTACCGCCGCCAGAGCGGCTTGCCCGTCGCCGCGTCCAACGCCTGCACGAACACGATCTGGAACCCGGCCATCTGCGTGCGCCGCAGCACGACGTACACACGCCCGTCCACGGCGATGGGCGTCCCGCTGAACGACGCGCTCCCCAGCGAATCGTCCAGATCGCGCGGGGTGACCCTCCATATCTCCTTGCCGTCCCGCGCCGAGAGGCAGACCAGCCACACCCCCGGCGACGGGCCCGGGTTGTACTGCTGCACGTTGCCCGGCGGCGCGTCCATCACGCTCACCACCCGGCCCCCCTCCACCGTCACCCCGCGGCGCTCGGCGCTGGCCATGCGCAGCCACGGGTTGTAATCCGGCTGCTCCTGCGGCGGGCTGGCGTACTTCCACAACGGCCGGCCCGACGTGCGGTCCAGGGCAAGGACCTCACGGCCGCGGTTGAGGAACAGCCGCTCCCCCTCGCCCACCGGCGAAGGCTCAAATGAGGCGATCTCCCGCCCGAGGATGCGCTGGCCCGGGGTGACCGGCGCGGGATCGGCGACGGCCACCTCCCACATCGGGCGGCCCAGCTTCGCCGGCAGCGTCACCGCCGGCGACTGCCGCGCCGGGTCCCAGACCATCGACTGCGCCGGCCGCACCGCCGCCAACGCCTGCGCCTGCGCCGCGGCGGGCCCGTCGCCCAGGCGGCGAAGCTCGGCGACCGCGGCCTCCGCGCCCGCCTTGTCGCCCGTGAAGACCGCCGCCGCCGCACGCAACTGGTTCCACCGCGCCGCCCGCGCGGCCAGCGCCGGGTGCGAACCCAGCCGCCCCAGCAGCGCCGAGGCGTCGTTCGGCCGGCCCTCTTCCAGCGATATGCCCGACAGCCGCAGCCCCGCCTCCAGGCCCGAGGGCGTCGCGAAATAAAGCGTGAAGACCGACTCCAGCGCCGCCCGGTCGCCCGCCTGCGCCAACCGGCCCGCCGCCGTGGGCTCGAAGCGGCGCTGGTACTCCGCCAGCAGCTCCGCGTCCTCCATCAGCCGCGCCGAGAGCACCGCGGTGATGTCGCCATAAACACCCGGGGTGCGCTCGACCAGTTTGTGGGGGTAGGTCTCGATGATGCGCTGGTAGCGCTCGGCCGCGTCGCCCAATCGCCCGGCGCGGCGCATGTCCTGCGCCTGGGCGATCTGGTCCTGCGCCTCCTGCGAGTCCTCGACATAAGCGGGCATCGTCTGACGGAGCTGCGCCGACGCCCCGGCGAGCGTGCACACCGTCACAGCGACCCAGGCAAAAGCGATCGGCCATCGCATACCCCGGATTCTAGAACGCCCACGGGGCTTGCGACAGCGGGGGCGCGGAATCGGGCGGATGCCGGTTTGAATTGTCTGCTTCTTCCCATAGCCCTCGGCTATGGGGCGAAAAAAATCCCTTACTGGATATACCCCAGCGAGCGAAGCTGCCGGAGCGTTTCATCATCCATCGGGGCGACGCGGCTGGCGCGGGCGGCGTGGCGCGGGTCGGCGTGGCGCTTGATGTAAAGCCCCGGCCGCGACTCGTCGAAGGGCGCGAGGATCAGCGGGTCGGAGGGTGCGAGCGTGGTGTCGAGCTTCACCGGCAGAGCGCCGGGGTGCGCAGCGGCGTCGCCCATGTGTACCTCGCCAAGCCCGCGCTCGCCGTCGTGCTTGTAGTCCACCTCGATCGCCGCGTCGGGGTTTGCGGTCTGCACGAGCAGCATTTTCCGCTTCGCCCCCGGCGTGCCCGGAGCGCCGGGGTATACATGCCATGTGATCGTTCGGCCGTCGGGCGACACCTCCAGGTTGTCGCGCTCCTCGTCGAGCCCCGCGGGGATGAACATCGCCAGCGGCGAGTCCGGGCTGTGCAGCACCATCTCGTGATCGCCCTTGCCCACCGCGCGAAACGTCCAGAACCGCTCGCCACGCACCCATTGGCGGAGCGGGGCGAACAGGGCCTCGGCGGCGTGGTCGCTCGCGCTCGCGTCGCGGTCTTCGTCGGGCAATTTCCGCAGCTCGAACCGGCCATCGAAGAGCGAATAGACCGCCTTCACACCGCCCGCTGTGACGCCCAGCAGGTAGCGTCCCTCGAGCACGGCCTTGGTCTCGGACGGGATCAGGCGCGGCGCGATCTTCCCGCCTCGCCACGCCGGCGAAAGGTCCACCCCCTGGAACTGCGGGTGCGACCGGACGCCCGCCAGCGCGAGGACCGTCGGCGCGGCGTCCATGAGCATGACGGGCGTTTCGATACGCGCCGGCTTCACGTTCGACGACGCCGGCGGGCGGACGATCAGCGCGGTGCGGATGTCGGGCTCGTCGAGCGTGGCGCCGTGGAGCGTCCAGCCGTGCTCCTCGAAACACTCGCCGTGGTCGGAAAAGATCACGATCAGGGTGTCGGGCGGGAGCGTCTCGAACAGCCGGCCGAGCTCGTGGTCCATCCATGCGATCCCCGCGTCGTAGGCGGATTTGAGGTTCTCCAGCGCGGCGGGGTCGGTGATGTTGTGCTCGGGGGTGCGGTTGGCGAAGGCGAGATCACGGGCGCCGCGCTCGTCGAGCGTGGTGTGGAATTTCTCCCTCCACGCGGGCGGGGACTTATAAGGATCGTGGGCGTCGTAGTAGTGGAGGAAGAGGAAATAAGGTTCACCGTTTTTCGACGGGGCTTTCAGCCACTCCATCGCCCGATCCGTGAGTTGGTCGCAGGCCCCGGGCGGCGTGTCGGCCTCGAACTCACGCCAGGAGTTGAAGCCGCGGTCGAAGCCCCAGTGGGCACGCATCTGGCCGTTGTTCACGATGGCCGCCGTCTCGTACCCCTCATCGCGCAGCACCTGCGCGAGCGTGGTCAGCTCCGGCGCGAGAACTTTATTAAGGTTGTCCACCCCATTGTCGGTCGGGAGCATCGACGTGAAGAGCGACATGTGCGACGGCAGCGTCCAGGGCGCCTGCGACCGGCACTGTTGGAAGAGCACGCCGGCGGCGGCGACGCGGTCGATGTTCGGGCTGGTCGGCTTGGCGTAGCCGTAGCAGGAGAGGTGGTCCGGGCGCACGGCGTCGATCGAGATGAGGACGATGTTGGGTTTCTTCGCGGGCTGCGTGGCGAGCCCGGTCATGCTCGGCGCGGGCGTGAGGCTCGCGATCGGCAGGGGCTCGGGGTGCGTGCGCATCCACCAGACGAGGATGGCCAGCCCCAGCACACCCAGCGCGACGATGCCCACGACGACCGATCGCCCGTTCACGGCCTGTCTCCCGTCATCCGCTTCGCCAGGTAGTGATCGATCGCCGCGCCGACGTTGGCGAGCGACGCGGCGTCGAGCGACTTATCGCTGGAGAAGAAGACACCCGGCACCTCGGTGGCCTCGATGCAGTGGTCGCCGCTCCACTTCTTCGTGTTCGACTCGGAGGTTTTTTCGGGCACGGCCCCCAGTGCGGTCTCCCACGAGGCGCGGTAGCCGCGTACATATCCGACGATCAGGTCCGGTGCCAGCGCGCCGCCCGCCTGCCGGTGCACACGCACGATAGGACGCGCGTTGGTCTCCGGATCGGTCCACTGCTCGAGCGCGTCGGCGAGGGCATCGGCCTGCGACGCGGCGTCGGAAGCCTTGACGATGCCGTGCTGCTCGCGGCCGGCGAGGTTGAGGTACACCGCGTTAAGCCCCACGGCGTAAGCGCGCGTCTTCGACCAATCGACGTCGGCCATCAACTCGCCCGACGTGCTCTTGCCCTCCTTGAGCGCGAGCCAGCCGGTGTCGCGCAGGATGGCGTTGAGGTGCGCGGAGCGGCGGAAGGGGGCGAAGCCGTGGTCGGAGATGACGACGACCGCGCCGCGGTTGTTCATGGCGGCGACGGCGCGGCCGAGGATGGCGTCGCAGCGCTCGTAGTAGCGCGGGATGGCGTCGGCGTGGCGGCGCGTCTCGGCGTCGCCGTAGAGCGGGCTCTCCGGGTCGATCCCGCGCCAGAACATGTGCTGCACCACGTCGCTCCCCAGGAAATAGGAGAAGAGCACGCCCGAGCTGAAACCGGGCAGGTCGTGCATCAGCATGCGTTCGCTCTCGTCGGTGATGGCCTCGACCTGGGTGAGGAAGGCGTCGTCGGAAAGGACGCCGTCGTTCACCGCCTGCGTGTCGAAGGGCATGCCGCGCGTGGCGTAGAGGCCGATGGCGTCAACCAGGTCCGCCGACCAGGAGCGCGGGTGGCTCAGCGGGTACATCGAGGCGCGGGGGTCGAACTGCAGCGGCGAAACATAGAGCGAGATGTTTTTGTCGTCGACGGTGAGGAGCACGCGTGTGATCCCCTTGGCCTTCTGCAACGCCAATGCACCCATGCGGAACTCGACGCTCACCCAGTCGCTCCACCGGCCGGGCGTGAGCGGGTAGGAAACATCCTGCAAACGCAGCGTAGCGGCGGCGCGGTCGGGGGAAAGCTCAAGCTCGAAGGGCTCGCGAAGCGTGTCCGCCTCGCCGGCCCGGTAAGGCCCGGGCAGGCCGCCGCGCAGCATTCTGCCATCAGCCGTGAGCGGCATGACCATGCCCCGCGCACCGGGGATTTTCTCGCTGGCCGTGGTGAAGTAGATGTACGTCCCCTCGGTGCCGCGCATGTCCCAGACGCCCATGCCCGCGAGGACGCGGCCGTTCACCTTCGGCGGCGGGAAGACCATCGGCAACCGGTGGGCGACGAAGCCGAGCCGCGCGACGGCGGGGCGCTCCCAGATCGGCGTGCCGGTCCAGGGGAGGGTCATGTTGCGGCGGTCGGCGATGCTCAGGTCGGGCAGGTAGGTCTTGGGGTCGCGTTTGACGAAGTCGAACACGCCGTGCGACGCGGGCGGCTCGCCGGTGATGAAGGTGGACCATGCGACGGGGCTCTGCGGGGGCTCGCTGGTGGCGAGCGGGTGGTAGAGGCCGTGTGATTTCAGGCGGGCGAAATTGGGGAGCCGGCCGTCGGCGAGGTAACGCTCGACGAGCTGCGGATCGAGGCCGTCGAACGCGAGGACGAGGACGCGCGGCGAGGTCGCGCCGGTGTTCGTGCTCGTGGGGCGCCGGAACCAGAGGAAACCCATGATCGACCCCGCGACGAGTGTGACCAGCAGCACAACGACGAACCGCACGGCGTGGGTCCGCAGCGCGGCAAAGAGCCGAGCGCCCCACAGCCTGATCGCAGTTCCCAGCGCGGCCAGCCCGCCGAGCAGGGCGGCGAGCATCATCCCCCACACCGGGGGCGGAAGTCCACCGGTGGGGTCGACGTACATGAGCGTGGTCACCACCGTCACTCCATGTATCCCAGCGACTTCATCTGTTTGAGCACCTGGTCGCGCAGGGCCTTTTCCTTGGCGGCCGTCACCTCGCGCTCGACCAGCGAGGCGACGTAGGCGTCCGCGGAGGGGAGCCCCAGTTCCTTGGCGCGTTGTGCGGCCTGTTCGTACAGGTCGGGGGGGAGTTTAATGGTGCGGCGTGGGAAGAGCATGGGATTGAGGAGAAGATGCTAAGCCGCGAGCGGCGGCGGTTAGAGGATACGGCCTTCGAGGAACGGAACCTCGAAGACCTTTTCGTGCATGACCGGCCCGTGGCCGAAGTGGTTGTTCTCGCCGAACAGCTCGCCGTGATCGGCGGTGACGATGATGTGCGTGCCGCGCGGGCAGCGGGCGAGCAGGTCGGCGAAGAGGGCATCGACACGCTCGACGCAGCGCGACTGCTGGGAGTGCAGCTTGGCCATCGTCTGCACATCAAACGGCAGGCCGGCGGGCGCGGCGCGGGCGGCGTCGCCCATGTGCTTGAGCGTGCCGTGGACACCCGACAGCCGCGGCAGGTCGTCGCCCAGGAGATAAGGATAGTGCGTCTCGCCGAGGTTGAAGAAATGGAACGAGGGTTGGCCGGCCGTGAAGGTCATGTCGCGGATCATGCCGGCGAAGTCGGCGTGGTGCTCCATGAGGCGGTAGTCGTCGAAGTGCGTCGAGAGGAGCGTCGCCTGGTTGAGCACGGGCAATGACACACGCCCCACGGTGCGGTAACCCAGCCCCTTCAGCACGCGCGGCAGCGAGAGGTGCGGGAGGAAGCTGGTGAAGTCGATGTTCTCCACACCCAACCGCGCCGACCAGCGCGAAAACTCGGCGCGATAGACCTCGGAGGCGACGACGCCAGCCGGGCTGGCGTGCGGCGTCAGGCCCATGAGGAAGGCGTAGTGCGACGGCGCGGTGAAGGAGGCGTAGCTCCAGCGCCGCTCGACCGGGGCGCGGTTGGCGGCGGCGAAGGCGTCGAGATTGGGCTTGGCGGCGCGGACGAAGCTGTCGTAACGGCAACTGTCGAGCACCAGCCAGACCAGCGGATTCATCGCGGCGTGCTCCCTGCGGGCTGCAACCGGTGAAGGATAGCGTGCGTGGCGGCGGGGCGTTTTTTCACCCGTCGCCGACTGATCTCCGGTATGCTGGTGGTCCCCGTGGGAGTTATCGCATGCTACGACGACTAATGCTGGCATCGGTGGCGGCCTGGGCGATCGGCTGCACGGCGGAAAAGCCCCGGCCCCCGCTGCCCTCCCAACACACTCCGGCCGCGACGCAGGCGGGGTCATTGGACTCCGACACCCCCGCGCGCATCGACGGCCGCGTCGCCCCCACCATCCGCGCCCGCTCCAAGCGTGACTCCTACGAGGGCCGCCTCAAGCAGATCGAAGAGGCCCTCCGCCTGCGCGCCGAGGCGATCGCCAAGTTCCCCCCGCCCACGCTCGTCTGCCCGCGCGTCGCCGACGGGAGCGTCAAGCTCGACGGCGACCTGGGCGAGGCGGCGTGGCGCGACGCCCCCGTGGCCGTGATCGCGCGCGACAGCCGCACCGGGTCGCCCAGCAAAACCGAGGCACGGGTGAAGGCGGTGTGGGACTCGAACTACCTCTATTTCGCCTTCGATCTGGATGACAAGCAGGTCGCCGCCACTCTGACCAAGCACGATGACGACCTGTGGAAAGAAGACGTGGCCGAGGTCTTCCTCGACGCCAACAACGACGAGGCCAGCTACATCGAGCTGGAGGTCAACGCGCTGGGCACGACGTACGACGGCTCGATCGCCGACTACAGGCCCGAATCGCAGTGGCGGATCGACCGCTTGAACTTCGACATCGACGCGACGATCCACACCTTCCGCGCGCACGGCCTGAAGACCGGCATCAAGGTTGACGGCAAGATCAACGACCCCGAGGGCGACGACCGCGGCTGGACCTGCGAGATCGCCATCCCCTGGAGCGACATCGCCCGCGGCACCAACACCCAGCACGCCCCGCCGCGCGACGGCGACGTGTGGCGCGTCGGTCTCTTCCGCAACGACGTCAACCCCAAGCGCGGCAACGAGCCCGCCTCCGAAGAGTACACCGCATGGAACCCCTCCCTCACCTGGTTCCACAGGCCATGGAGCTTCGGCCGGCTGGTCTTCATCGAACGCTGACCGGCTAACCCCGTACGAACCGCGGCGGCCCTGCCGCTGTATATAGGTACGCCCCCCCCCGGGCGAACAGCCCGCAATCTTCATTGAACAGAGGAATACGAATGACCGGCTCAACGATGCGCACCGCGGCGATGCTCTGTCTGGGTCTCACGCTCAACGCCTTCGGCGCGGAGGCCGCGCCCAAGCCGCCCGTCGGGCGTGAGGCCGGCTGGACCGGAAACGTCGTCAAGAATCCCGGCTTCGAGGAGGACTTCGTCAACGGCCGGGGTGAGGGCCACGTCCTCTCCTTCAAAGGGGACTGGTACTACAACCAGAAAGACCTCGTGCCCGACTACTGGGCTTACAAGGGGGGCTGGTCGGTGGTGGAGAAGTCACCGCACTCGGGCCGCCGCTGCCTGATGCTCGCCGAGGGAGCCACGGTGCTGCAGAACTACCCCGGCGCGGTGTACCAGGATGGCGGCTCCGCCTGGGCGGGCGCCACGAACGTCGCCATCAAGGCGGACAACACCAAAATCAAGCGCGCCTGGCGCGCCTCGATCTGGGTGCGCGGCGGCGCGGGCTCTATCTCGATCGGCGGCGTCAAGGCCACAGCCGTCGCCTCGCCCGAGTGGCAACTCCTCACCGTCGAACTCCCCGCTGAGAAGGCGCCGCACGGCCTGAACATGGGCGTGACCCTCACCGGCCCCGGCGAGTTCGACGACGTCGTCGTCCAGGAGCAGAAGGCCGACGACGCCAACCTCATGCCCAACTCCGGCTTTGAGGAATCCGACAAGGATGGCCGCCCCACCGGCTGGTCCACCCAACGCAAGTACCGCGCCATCGGCCCGACCTACTACGTCTGGACCGATTGGAACCACTGGTTCCGCGAGACCCGCGGCGAGGTGCGCGTCGATCCGCTCATCTCCTTTGCAGGCAAACAATCCCTCCGCTTCGACGTTTACCCCGGCGACGAAAAATACGTCGAGAGCGACCTCATCAATGTGAACCAGGCCGCGCCCGGCATGATCGAGGTCGGCGTCTGGGTCCGTGCCGACCGCATCATGATCTTCGACATCCGCCTCGTCGATAACGAGGGCGCGCCGATGCTGGGCGTCTATCCCATCTCCCCCGAAAACGGCGGCGGCGGTTCCTCCATGTATGGCAACGGCACGTTCGGCTGGCGCTACATCCGCAAGTTTTTCGCCACCCCGCTCAACGCCAACGCCGTCAAGGCGTTCCGCGTCCGCCTCGCCGCCCGCGGCTTCAACGCCCACACCCTCGACGACGCCGGCACGCGCAGCTACTGCTGCCAGACCGGCACGGTCTGGTGGGACAACCTGACCGTTACCGAGCGCGGCGCGAACGCGGCGGCCATGCAGGCGCGCGGCGCCAAGGTCCAGCCCGACCCCGCCTTCGATCAGGAGGGCGCGGCCGCCGACGCCGACCTCGACCTGGGCGAGCGGCTCTACGGGACCAACACGCTCGGGCTGGGTTTCACCGCGGCGAAAGAAGGCTCCTACCGCATCCGCGTCACCACGACGCTGCCCGGCGCATCCCCCGTCGTCACCGAATCCGAAAAGGTCAAGGCCAAGAAGGGTGAGCAGATCGACCTCAAGGCGGACTACAACATCACCCAGCTCGTGGGTGACCTCAAAGACCAGGGCAAGCTCCGCGTGGAGCTGCTCCGCGACAGCAAGAAGGAAGCGATCGCCGACGCCACCTATTCGTTCAACACCTGGCCGGTCGTGATCGACTTCGACGTGTCGCGCAGCTACAGCCTGCCGACGGAGAACCCGGTCACCACTTCACTGAATCTTGGCGTCGCCTCGGGCACACTCGCAAAAGTCGCCAAACTCGATCTCTTCCTCGCCGACGCGCGCGACACCTCGAAGGTCGTGCAGCCCGTCACCACCTACACCGACCTGAAACAGGCCTACGCCGAGACGCTCAAGGGCATCGCGGACAAGACGTACCCCGACAAAGAGTTCAACATGCCCACGCCCGCCACGAGCGTGGACCGCACCAACCTCATCATGCTCAAGCTCGACCTGAGCAAGCTCAAGGTGTGGCCGCACGACTACCCCGTGCGCGACACCGTGCTCGTCGCCCGCGGCGTGGATTCCTCCGGCCAGGTGCTCTTCGAGGACAAGAGCGACCCCTTCGGCCGGATGGAGCAGACCCCCAAGCAGGACCCGATCAAGAGCGTCGAGGTGCGCGAGGACGGCGCGATCCTCATCAACGGCGAGCCGCGTTACCTCTTCGGCGCCTCCCACCAGAACAACCGCACCAGCCACTCGCCGGCGCTCATGGAGCAACTGGGCTTCATGGGCCTGCGCCTCGAGAGCGGCATGACGCTCGAACAGATGGCCAGCATGTATTCGCAGTACGGCCGCTACCTCATCCAGGCCAAGCCCGCCGACAAGCAGGGAAGCACCCAGCCCGTCGTCACCCTCACCGACGAGCAAAAGGCCGCGCTGACCGCCTTCGTCGCCAAGCCCGGTTCGCAGGACGGCATCGTCTCCTACAACACCGGCGGCTGGGAGGGCACGATCAACTTCAACGACCCCGCCACCGTCGCCAAGCACATTGAGACCAATGACTTCATCCGCCAGACCACCAAGCGCCCCGTCGCCATCAGCACCGGCGGCGCCTACACCGCCTGGTGGCTCCCCGAGGCCAAGTACTACGACATCGACCACGCCGAGACCGAGATGTGGGGCCCGATGGACTTCAACGTCATCTTCACCCCCTACATGAAGCGCGAGAAGAAAACCCCCACCGCCTGGGTCTATCTCCCACAGCTCTACGACAACACCCCCCACGAGCGCTACCGCTTCGAGACCTACGAAAACATCATCCGCGGCTCGGCGGGCGTCGAGATGATCCAGGGCATCGGCGATCCCTCCTTCAACCGCGGCCTGGACGGCGAGCTGCGCTACCTGGAAAAACCCCTCAACAGCCTCGAGAAAGCGCCGGAGGTCACGTTCGACCCCTACATCTCCCACAAGGTCACCGAGTACAAGGACAAGACCTACATCCTCGCCACCAACTCCGGCCCGATCATCATGGGCAACTGGAAGTGGGACACGACCACCAAACAGAGCGGCGCCGCCAGCCACGAGGGCGACACCGTCAACACCTCCTGGTTCCGCCCCAGCGGCATCCGCATCCACGGCTTCCGCGGCCTCTCCATGCCCGAGCTGATCCAGAAGGGCGACAAGATCGTGCAGTACGTCTGGCTCGATCCGAAAGAAACGCCGGACTGGGTCATGGTCGCGGTGCGCGGCGACGGCCGCTTCGCCCACAATGCCGTGCTGGGCAAGTTCGAGTACGAAAAGTTCCGCGAGCAGTACGGCAACGTCATCATGTACTCCGAGCTGGACCACTCGGCGTGGCACCTGATCAACTGGGTCTGCGACGATGAGACGTACAACCTGGCGCTCAAGTACGTGGGCAAGGCGTGGGCGGACCGGACCAAGAAGATTGCCGACGCCGGCCGCGCCGCCGTGGACGCCGCCACCTACAAGCCCGAGCACTTCCACAACGCAGGCGACAGGCCGGCGGCGGGCCAGTGGGTCCGCATCGAGATGGACGCCGAGCAATACGGCCTGGTCGGCAAGCTCGTGGACGGCTTCGCCTACCTCACCCAGAACGGCCGGGCGCTCTGGGACTACTCCGCCCTCGAACGCGACGGCAAGCCCGTCCGCGTCTTCTGCGAGGACACCACCGGCATCGACCGCGCCCTGCTCAAGAGCGTGAAGATCGGCGTGCCGGGCCTCAAGAAGGGCGACAAGGTCAAGGCCCTCTTCGAGAACCGCGAGATCACCGCCGACGACGGCGCCTTCACCGACAACTTTGAGGGCGTGGAGACCTACGGCTACGAAGGCTGGGCCATCGAGGGCGACGTCTTCGGCTTCGTGAAAGACCCCAACCGCGAATTAGGCCGGATGCTCCCCTCGGGCTACGGCTACAAGTATGGGCCGACGTCGGTGCATATTTACGAGATCAAGCGGTAGCCCCCTCTCCCCCCGGGAGAGGGCCGGGGTGAGGGGATCACCGGCCACATGGGCGATGGAACCGCGCGACATTTCATCGGCCGCGGCCAAAAATATGTACTAATCCCCTTTTCTTTCCCGCCGGTGCCGGGCTTGGCGGTGTCGGGATAAACTCGTAGCTGATCGTATGCTTGCCCGCCGCCAGCGCGGTGTCGCCGCCGATATTGGTGCGCTCCAGCACGAAGAAGTTGTACTCGTGGTGCGGCTTGCCGTCCTTCATGTACACCACCCAGCCGCCTCGCCAAGCTCATGGAACGCTTGTCGAAGCGGATGATCGGCGTCTCAGACGGCTTTGATCGCAACAGCACGTGTGCGGCGGTGGTTCCTGATGGCCACCATGACGTTCAACGATATCTTTATCGCGCAGCTGCGGGACCCCGAGACCGGCAAGCGAATCTGAGATTGGCTACTTGACGAGGTTAGCACCGGACGACCGTGCGATGCGCTTCCAGAGAGCCAACTGGTCGTTTTTGTAAAGAACCATCCAATCGGGCTGCCTCGCCATAGCCATGGCGGTGTTGTTTGGGAGGATCAGGTAATCAATCTCCGGTATATCTTCCGATGGATAACCGGCGAGGATGGACTTAAGCCAGACACTTGCGCGTTCACCACGGCTCAAAAAGTCCGGCGTATTAACTATTATAGCTATATAAGGACGCATTGCGGTGTAGGTTGCGGAAAGAAAGATCTCGCCCCCGTTCATCGTAAGCAGGACGCCGGCAAGATGCCGGTCGTTGATCCAGCGGAACATATCCCGGCTGGCGGGGCTCAGATATACACCCAATGGTTCACCCCGCCACTGCCAGGCGATGAAAGCCGCGTTGTCGAGGACAGCGAACGGCATAACGGCGGCGACGACGATCGCCACGCCGACACGGGAGATGCGCCGACGCAGCGCGACGAGTATCGCCTGGAGAGTTGGGAGCGCGAGAAGGCACAACGACATCCAAAAGTATCCGCGAGTGAAATGGATGGGCTGATGGGGTCGAACGAACCACTCGTGCTTGGCGAGCAGGAGCGAGACCACGCAGCAGATGACCAGGAACACGATGGTGCGGTTGGGCGGCGTGTGGGCGTGGCGCCTCGGCCAGACTGCGCACAACCCAATCGGTAGTTGCGCGAGCAGCAGGAAGGAGACGGGTATCAGATAATCAGCGGTCGTCCAGATGGGGAGCATGGCACGGTGCTGCGCGAACGATTCGAGGAAGAGGACGTTGTAACCCAGAAAGCACGCCAGTAGCGCAACGGTGGTAAGCCAATGCGTCAGGGATGACCGGTTCCGGTCGGCCAGCGTGCGGTACCCGAACCACACGAAGAGGATGAGCAGTACCTGCAAGCCCGAGAATGGATGTGTCGCGGCGAGCAGTGCGCCACCCAACAGCGCCAAGCCCGGTCGATTCCTGAGAACCGCAAGCCAGACCGACGCCATGATCGCGTGATAGAGAGCCTCGGTCGTGAAAATAACATTCCGACCCCAAGACAAGAACCACAACCCGTCCCCGGGATCAAAAGCCAGAATATTTTCGGTCATCGGGCGATGTTCAAACACGTTGGCTACGACCGCGGCAACGCACAGCACCCCCCCGCCCCACATCGCAACGAAGAACAGCAACGACCGATACCTCGGGTCCGGAAGGACTGTTTCCACCAAGCGCAGGGTGGCCCACCCACACCACAGGGCCGCGATGACGCCGAGCGTGACATACTGCAGCCCGGGATCGAATCCAAGCTTGACCACCCCGAATCCCAACAGCCAGAGGAACCAGTGGAAATAGATCGCGGGTGCTTCTGGCGATGGATCGTAGGGGTTCGGATATGACAGGCCGTTCCCTCGCTCGAAGATCGCGCGACCATGGGCGGTATATTTGGGCTGGTCTTCCTGGATGAAACCCGTCGCCCCCTCCTGCGCGACGTAATGGGCCGCATACAGGCTCAGGAACGGCAACACCGCGGCGACGATGCAGAGCCACCGGGTCAGATGCCGCCGCCTCGACGCACGGACCTGTGGCGTGGTGGGGCTTGTCCCATCGGTCATGCGACACGTTCCTTCGGATGCGATGACGGCCGGATGCCGCGGGAATCGCCTAGGCTGCACAGCATATCGCGATGTTCGGGCTTCAGCGTAGGGACAAGAAATAGGGACGGGAATGCTCTGTCCCCCCCCCGCCGACCGCTGGCGGTTTCCCCCCGATTGCATCACAATGCGATTTCCGACCCCGGCGGTACGAAACGCCGGCCGGCGTCGCTAGGTGATTGCCCTTCGATCAGTTCCAAGGGCTTTGAGTCAAACCGATCCAGGAGATACCGCATGCAGAATCGGACCATTGTCGCGTGGACGTCGGCCCTGGCTTTGGCCGGGCTGTTCGCCTGCGCCCAGACCTCCCCGAAGGCCGAGCAGGCGACCGCCGCCGAGGTCACGACGCCCGCGAAGGCCACGGTCGCCGTGGCGCAGGCCTCCGTTGCCGTCACCGAGGAATCCAAGCCCGCGTCGGCGTGGAACCCGCAGCCCGTGCGCGTTTACGCCGGGCCCGACGTGGTCCAGCCCGTCGCGACGACCGACAAGGAGCCCGCGTTGATCGTCGCCGAGGGCGAGTTCTTCCGCGTGCAGGACAAGAAGGGCTGGCAGGTCGTCCACCAGGACGACAGCTACGCCAGCCACACCTACGGCGGCATGTGGGAGATGAACGGCGGCCTGCTGGGCGCGCCGGCGGCGAGCGAGGGCTCCGTCGCCGTCCGCAAGATCAACGTCGCCACGGCCGGCGACTACCGCGTCTGGAGCAAGTATCAGTCCCCCCCCTACTTCAACTACAACCACCGCGTCGAGGTGCTGCAGAACGGCAGCGTCGTTTACACCTACGACTACGGCTCGGTGGACCACGAGCGGTTCTACAGCTTTGCCGGCGCTTACGGCGCCCCGCAGATCAAGCAGCAGTGGTGGTTCTGGGGCGTTGACCACGATGCCGCCGAGGCCCCCAAGGGCAAGTTCGCCCACCTGGCGGCCGGCCCGGCGGAGATCCGCCTGACCACGCTCAAGAACCCCGCCCCCGCCGGCGACCGCTTCGTTGACACCGTCATCCTCACCACCGAGCCGACCGACACCTACAAGGGCTACAAGCCCTACGGCTCGGGCAGCCCGTTCATCATGGAGGCGATCCGCAACTCGCAGGTCTGGGCCCGCTTCAAGAACAACTCCGGCGCCCCCGCGCAGCTCGCCGCCTCGACCGCCGGCCACCTGCAGCCGCAGTACGGCGGTCAGAACGCCACCTTCCCCGCCGTCCCCGTCGCACCCGGCCAGTGGAGCGAGTGGTTCAACATCGCCTCCATCTGCCGCCTGGCCCACGAAGAGGGCGTCTTCCTTACGATCCCCGCCGGCGCTTCCTTCGACCTCGAAGTTGCACGTAGCCAGAACGGTTCCGACAAGATCGGCGCCGTCACGGTCACCAGCGGCGACACGCTGATCCTCCCCATCGACGTCGCCTGGAACCTCGACGCCAAGATCAAGACCTCCAGGCAGAACGCCGAGGAACTGACCGCGCTGGCCAAGACCAAGTGGCGCCGCGCCAACGGCGGCAAGAAGCCCGAGCAGATCGCCTACTACGGCGCGTTCAACACCGGCGGCAAGCCCTGGGTCAACGACTTCAAGGACGCCCTGGGTTACAACACCCAGCTCCCGGGCAACTACGTCCACCTCAAGCGCGACGGCTACCACCAGCACACCCACACCCCGGGCGAGATGGATGCCTTAGTCGCGCAGCTCACCCCCGAGCAGAAGGCCAACTTCCGCATCCTCTCCTTCGGTGACGAGATCAGCGTCGGTGAGATCGACTTCAACTCCCCGCAGTACGTCGAGCCCTTCCGTGCATGGCTCAAGGCCCACAACCTGACCAAGGCCGACCTGGGCGTCGAGCCCTCCGAGGCCAAGCTCACCAAGGACACGGCCCAGCCCCGCCTCCGCTGGTACTCCAACATCTTCAACGAGGAGACCAAGTTCGGTGAGTTCGCCGCCATGACCAAGAAGGCCGAGACCGAGCTCAACAAGGACGTCCTCACCGGCGCCAACTACTCGCCGCACGGTGCGGCGATGTACTACGGCCCGATCTTCCAGTGGATCGACATCTTCAAGTTCCGCGGCATGTCCGCCTACTGGACCGAGGACTACATCTTCTCCGTCGCCGAGCCCCCGCAGATGATCGGCTGGATGCTCGCCACGGCCCGCTGCGCGGTGAAGTACCACACCCTGCCCATCCACTTCTACGTCATGCCGCACGCCCCGGGCCAGACCGCGGACAACCTCCGCCGCAACATGGTCTACGCCATCGGCGGCGGCGCCACGCAGATCGACAGCTTCTGGGTCGCCCCGGCCGAGAACTACACCGAGAACTCCGTGGCCTGGGCCTACCCCGACAGCTTCAAGGCCATCGCCGAGTCCATCTACGACTCGGGCGAGGTCGAGAACATCGCCGTGGGCGGGAAGTTCCGCAAGGCCCGCGTCGCCGTCGTCCTCTCCAAGGCGACCGACTTCAACGAACGCTCCCTCAAGGTTGACCCCAAGGACGACCCCTTCACCAGCCAGTGCCAGATGGATTTCGGCTGGCTCCAGCAGACACTGTGCCGCAAGGACGCCCAGGGCGTCTGGCTTTCGCTGCGTAACTCTCAGCACGGCGTGGACCTGATCACCGAGGACGACATCAAGGACGGCGTGAACGGCAAGGACATCCTCGCCAACTACGACGTCATCTACTTTTCCGGCGAGTGGGTCGAAGACCACGCCGCCAAACGCCTCGACGCGTGGGTGAAGGACGGCGGCGTGCTCTACGCCTGTGCCGGCGTGGGTCACCTCAACCAGTACGGCGAGCCCGAGACCGCCCTGCTCAAGCTCCTGGGCCTCAAGTCCGTCACGACCCAGAAGAACGCGCTGAACCCCCGCCCGCTGCTGGAGACGGCGTTGATCAAGCCGATCGACACCATCACCCTTGACGGCGTCAAGATCCCCGCAGTTGCGATGAAGCAGGTCCTCACCCCCGCCGACACCAAGGTGATCGGCACCTGGAGCGACGGGTCGGCCGCCGTCACCGTGCGTGACTACGGCAAGGGCAAGGCCATCGCCGTCGGCACCCTCCCCGGCACGGGTTACATCCACAGCGCCGCCAAGGTCACCCCCTGGGCACGCGGCGGCCGCCACATGGTCTACTCGCTGATGACCAGCGACCCGGACAAGAACAAGCTCATCAACCTGGGCGTCGACGCCAAGCCCGGCCTCGAACGCGAGGTCGTCTCTTCCGCCACCGGCGTCGAAGGTCTCCTGATCGACAACGAAAAGGGCACCCTCGTCACCCTCATCAACTGGAACAAGGAGCCGGTCAAGGGTGCGACGATCAGCGTCCGCGTCCCCTTCAAGCCCAAGTCCGCACGCTCCGTCCAGGGCCAGAAGTCGGTGGATGTCACCTACGCCGACGGCGTGGCGACCTTCACCATCGACCTGACCGAGGCGGATTACGTTGTCCTCGCGAAGTAACCCGCCCCGACCGGGCATGGTCGCTTGAGCAACCATGCCCCACGAGCCGGGACATCAGGTTTGCCAACCAAAGAGAACCGCCTTCACCCGAAGGCGGTTCTTTTTTTAGTCCCGATGGGATGTGAAAACAGGCAATCTGTAACGCCTTGCTTCTATGGTATTTGCGTTAGATATCGGACTTCTTTGGGACCGAGAACCATGGTGGGCGACGCCGGCCGGGCCGGGATTGAGCGGATGACCGACAGCCGATCACTAACACTCCGCACCGACAAACAATTGTAAGATATTATAAAATATGAACTAATAATCCATTATTGAGTCGCGTCTGCCTTTGCCTGACACGCTTTGATGCCGCTGAACAGTCTGGCAGATGAGCAAAGTTCACTCCCGTCCCATTCTCATCTTTTTGCTTGCCCGTGTTGCTTTGTTGAAGTAAATTTGGACAGTTCGCCCGCTGGGAGGAGAAAGAGCTCCCCAGTGAGGCTTGTGCGGGGATCGCTTCACTTCACGAAGGGAGATCTTGTATGGTCCGCTCCACTGGCAAACTTCTGACCGCTCTGATGGCGACGGGCATTGTCGCCTCCATGGTTGCCCCCGCTTCCGCGGTGGTCAACATCATCGATAACGCCGGAGCTGTCAGCTCCACCGGCACGCCGGGCACCAACGAAAACCGCTGGGTCGTGAACTCGCCGGGCCTGCTGAGCCTGGACAACGGCACGCCCGCCAGCCTCGCCGGCCGCGTGCTCAAGAACAGCGACGAGACCGCCGGCGGCAACGCCGGCTCCCCCGGCGGCAACGTCGAGCTGGGCATCCTGGACTCAGGTGCGCAGTCCACCGCCTGGCACGCCGGTGACGCCAGCCTCATCGACACCCTCTCGGGCAAGCTCGGCTCCGCCGACGTGAGCCTCCGCACCGTCACTGCGGTCGATTGGTTCGGCGCCGACGGCGTCACCGCCTACGGTGACGGCGACGCCGCCAACGCTTGGTTCGGCAGCCTGCTGACCTACTACAATCTCGACGGCACGACCACCGCCGCCGAAAAGGCGCTGGTCTTCAACGCCTTCGTCGCCCAGGACGGCTTCTTCCGCCTCTCCGACCCCAACGTCTCTTACGTTCTGCGTGATTCCAACATCGACACCGACCCCAGCGTCGTCCACGTCGGCCTGGCCGGCGGCGGCAGCGGCCCCGACTCGCCCAACATGAGCACTATCGCCACCGGTGCGGTCAACGCATACTTTGATGGCTTGGTCGCTCAGGTCAACGCCGCCCTGGCCGCGCAGATCGCCGCGATCAACGCGAACGGCGCGCTCACCCCGCAGCAAAAGGCGGCCCTCATCGCCCAGGCTCAGGCCGCCGCTGCCGCCCAGATCGCCGCCATCGAGGCTCAGCGCACCGCCACTCTGGCCAAAATCCCCAGCGACCTGGCCGCCTCCGAAGTCGCCATGTTCTCCTACACCGGTATCTCGCCCCAGCTCATCTACGGCTTCGCCCACACCGCCTCGGGCCTGGCCACCGATGACAACACCCGCTCCTACACCCAGAACTTCGACATCCCCATCCAGGTTCCCGGCCAGCCCGGCGAGACGCCGGTCCCCGAGCCCCTCTCAGCCGGCCTGCTGACCCTCGCCCTCGCGGGTCTGGGTGCCAAGGCCTTCGGCCGCCGCAGCCGCTAATCACCGACCTCTGAACAACCCGTGCATACCCCGAGGCCGTCGGCAACCCCGACGGCCTCGGTTGTTTTAATCCGCACCAGGGCCAGAAAAACCGCCTGAACCGATTGCAACGGCCCCAACCGGGGGTACCTATAACATTGGAGAAAAAGCGATGCGCACCCAATCTATCGTTACAGCCCTGTCCGCCGCCCTCACGATCACCACCGCCGCCCTGGCCGCGGACATCCCCATGACCGGGAGCACGATCGTCAGCAACCCCTCGGGCTCCACCACCGCCGGGACCAATTACGACCTCTGGAAAGAGACCGCCGGAGTCCTGGCCGTCAACAACGCCGAACCCCTGGCCAACATCCTCGCCGGCAACGCCGCCGCACCCGGCGGCAACGCCGAACTCTTCGCCAACAGCGAGAACGGCACGTTCAACTCCGTCAGCCCCGTGGGCGCCTTCCGGACGACCGCCCGGATCGGCATCTCGGGCACCGTCAACACCAACCCCATCACGGTCAACAGCGTGAACGGCAACGACTGGTTCACCACCTACGGCGGCTCGCCGGTCTATGACCCTACCTATTCCGCCACGCCCAACACCTTGGCGCGGCAGTGGTTCAAGGATTTCTTCGACTACTACCAGTTCGATGCCGTCCTGGCCGGCGTGGGCGTCTCCGCGGGGACGATCGCCACCGAGAAGACCAACCTCTACAACAACTTCGCTGCCGCGGGCCAGTTCGCCCGCATCTCCGACCCCAACATCTCCTACGTCAACATGGACAGCCTCACGACGTACGTCCACGTCGGCCTGGCGGGCAGCCAGTCGTACATCAAGACCTTCATCGTCGCCTACATCGCAGGCTCCGCGAATCTCACCCCCACCCAGAAGCTCGCGCTGATCGGCAACCCCGTGAACCCCAGCGATGGCATCGTGGACCTGATCGACATCCAGGCCAGCGAGGTCTTCCAAGCCACCTACAAAGGCGCGACCTACAACCGCTACGGCTTCAAGGGCACCGCCACCGGGCTGACCACGGCGGACGCCACCGAGTCCTTCGGCCTGAACTTCGACCTGGTCATCCCCGAGCCGGCATCGCTCTCGCTGATCGCCATGGGCGGCCTGCTCATGCTCTCGCGCCGGCGCCGCTGAATCACATAAATCGCCAGTCGTTGGTGTAGAGCGTCCAACCCCACAGGAGCGCGTTGGTGATCCCGTGGGACCAGGCGATCGGGCCGAGCCCCCTGCGCCGCGTCCACGCCAGCAGCAGGCACCACGTCACGCCCGTCACCACGCAGGCCGGCCAGTCGCGCGGCGCGTGGCTCAGCGTGAAGACCGCCGTCGAGGCCGCCACGCCGAACAGGCTCAGCACGCCTAATCCCGTCGCCTCGAACTGGGACGTGAACTGCCCCGGCAGCACCGCCGCCCGCCGCGCGGGCCCGGTCTCCATGATCCAGTCGCCCACCACCGGCACGTCCTGCAACACCTGTAACAGGCCAACCCACGTCGCCCGCGCCGAGTGCAAGCAGCGCAGCATCAGCGACCGCGTGAACATCTCCTCGAACAACGGCACCAGCAGCGACATGCCCAGCAGCCGCATCCCGATCGACACGCGGTAAACCCACGGCGTCGCGCCCCGCATCTTCTCGAAGAAGTGCGGCTCCGTCTGGCCCAGCGACGGGAACAGCCGCTCCATCCCCATCCCGATCGCGATCCACGCAACCAGCACGAACACGCCCGAGGGCACGGCCGACCAGTGAAAACTTACAGTCAACTCCGGCGTCAGTTTGCGGTAGCGCCAGAGCAGCCACGCCACCACCGCGCACTGCAGCGCGTACACCGTCGGGTAAACGTACGCCGACAGGTCCTTCGTAAGGCTCAGCACCGAGAGCAGCACGAGGTACACCGCGAAGGGGGTGAGCCTGGGGTTGAACGGGTGCGACGCCATGAACGCGTCGAGGGACGCGAGCGGGGAGCGCTTCGGGGGCGTGGTCAGCGGCGGTGATTTAGCCTGGCTCAAGTGGGCGGCGTCTCGGGTGCGACAGGGAAGAGATCGGCAGAGTCGTGGCTGTATCTTATCGCTTCATCACCGCAAACCGACCCCGTGCGACATACGATTGGGCCATGCACCCCGCCTCGCTGCCCACGGATGCGTTGATGAAACAGTGTGCCGTCGAGCGCACCAAGCGCTCCGGCCCGGGCGGGCAGAACCGCAACAAGGTCGAGACGGCCGTCGTTCTGCATCACACGCGCACAGGCGTCACGGGGCAGGCCTCCGAACGGCGCAGCCAGGCGGAAAATCTGCGCGAGGCCCTGTTCCGCCTGCGCATCAACCTCGCGCTGGAAGTGCGTGAACCGCGCCGGCCGACCGATCCGCCCAGCGCCCTGTGGCGGTCCCGCGCCGTCGGCGGCCGTATCGCCTGCAACCCCCGCCACGATGATTTCCCGTCACTGCTCGCCGAGGCGCTGGACACGCTCGCAATTCACGCGGACGACCCCGCCGCCGCCTCGCAATCACTGGGCGTGTCACCGACGCAGTTCGTCAAGTTCATCGGCCGCGAGCCACGTGCACTGGCCTCGCTCAATGCCCGCCGCGCGGCCGCGGGGCTCCACGCGCTGCGCTGACGCTCACGACATCGACGACTTTACGCCCGGCGCGCTGACGCGCTGCCCCTCGAGCATGTCGCGCCACTCGGGGCGGATGTTGTTCTTCAGGTCGTCGGAAAAATACGGCCCGTAGTTCGACTCGCGGATGCCCGCCCAGAGGTACTCCGCGTTGACGTCGGCGAACGATGCGAAATAGACGTAGCGCGGCTGGAGCGTGACGTTATTCGAACCCGAGTGCAGGGCCATGGGGTTGAAGACGATCAGGTCGCCGTCGCGGGCCAGCACCTCGATGCCGTTCTTGAGCTCGTCGGCGGCGATGGCGGTAACGTTGCCGTGGAACCTGCGTAGCTCTTCCTTGGTCGTGAGGTTGGCGGTGCGCTCGTAGTTTTTCTTGTGCGAGCCGGGCACGATGGTGAACGCCGCCCCGCCGGCGGGAACCGTGTTGAGGGCGTGGACGAAGTGGTAATAGGTCAGCCGGGGACGCGTGAAGTACTGGCTGGGGTGGAACACCTGGTCCACGTGCCAGCCGCCCGCGCCGCGCGGGGCGCTGCAGGGGTCGGATCGGATCAGAACCTGTTCGAGCAGGCGGAGGCGCGTGCTGCCCAGGATCTCCTGCGCCAGGGCCACGAGGCGGGGCGTGAGCGCTTCGGCCATGATCGCGCCGGGGATCGGGTGGCGCAGCGTGCGGGTCACGGGATGGGGGTGCATCTGCGGGGGATCGATCGGCGGGAGCAGACTGTCCATGTGTGCCCGCAGCCGCGCGGTGAAGGCCAGCGGCAGAAAATCACGGAAGACCGTGTAGCCTTCCGCGTCGAGCTGATCGATCTGGGCCGTGTACATGGCGGGTGCTCCGTGAGGCGTGGGACTGATTATTGTCGCGATCTGGGCGGATATCTCTACCACAACCGCGAATCGGGCACGGACAGCCATATCCCGCCGCACGCGATGGATCGCTGGCTCACCAGGCCCGGGAGCGTCATGTCCATCGCCGCGTCGATACCGATCGGACTGGGCTTATTCTGACGGATGGCGTCAACGAAGTCGGCAAGCTGGATGAAGTCCGACCCGCCGTGGCCCGCGCCGGCGGCGGTCGGGCCGTGGCGGCGCCAGAGGTCGGGGAGGAACTCGTCCGCCATCTCATCGAGCGTCCGCCACTCCATCTTCCCACCCGATCGGCCGCGCAGCCAGACCTTGCTCGTCGCGCCGTCGATGCCGCTCGTCTCGAACGCGCCGTCCGTCCCCTGCAGCACGAACTTGTGGCAGCTCGGCCGGTCGGACAAGAAATCCTGCCTGATCTTGATGAGCGAGCCGCGCGTTGTTTTGGCGAGCATGACGCACGTGCTCTCGATCTCATACGCCCTGCCCTCGTGGTCGGCGTGGCGGTGGCCCGACCCGGCGCAGCTCACGCTCTCCACGCGGTCGCCGGGCATCCACGCCAGCGCGGGGCCCAGGCTGTGCGTACCGTAGGTGATGCCGTTGACCCCCACCGCCCACTTGCGCCGCCACGGCGTCTTGACGATCAGCGACTTCAGTTCGTGCAGGTACTCCCCCTGGGCGTAATACGTCTGGCCGAACATCCCCCGCTTCACCATCTCCGTCACGATCTGCACGTGGCGGAAATAGTTCATGTTCTCCATCATCATGTAGAGCCCGCGCGCCGAACGGCAGGCCAGGACAAGATCACGGCACTCCTCGATGCTCACCCCGCCGGGCACCTCGCTCATCACGTGCAGCCCGCGGTTGAGCGCCGCGATCGACTGCGGCGCGTGCAGCGGCATGGGCGTGGCGATGAGCACCGCGTCCAGCTTGGAGCGCTCGATCATCTCGTTAAAATCGGTCCAGCGCTCGACGCCCGGGTGTTGCGCGACCGCCTTGTCGAGCCGCGCCGGATCGGCGTCGCACAACGCGTGCAGCCGCAAACCATCGAGCCGCAGCCCCGCGAACGCACCGCGTCGCAGGCCGACGATCCCAAGGTTGATGGATTCGAGTACGGCCATGTTTTATTTCGCCCGACTCATCCATCACCAGAAACGCGAGTCCGGCACCGGCAGCCACTGCCCGCCGCACATGATGGACTGCTGGCTCACCAGGCCCGGCAGCGTCATGTCCATCGCCTCGTGCACGCCGATCGGGCAGGGGCGCACGCCCTCGATGGCGTCCACGAAGTCCATCAGCTCCAGCAGGTCGCCGCCGCCGTGGCCCGCCTTCTGTGCCAGCTCGCGGAACTTCACCCAGTTCTCCGGCGTGTAGTCGCCGGCGATGTCCGCCAGGTTCTTCCACTCGTGCACCGCCCCCTTGGAGCGCAGCCAGATCTTGTTGATGTCGCCCGGACCGCCGCGCGCCGATTCGTAGCAGCCGTCCACGCCCTGCAACTGGTAGTTGGTCATCGAGTGCGGCCGGTCGCTGAGCATGTCCACGCGGACCTTAATCAGCCCGCCCCACGTCGTCTTGCCGAGCATGACGCAGGACTCCTCGTTCTCGTAGTAATTCCCGCGCGGGTCCTTGTAATGATGGCCCGAGCCGGCGCCGCATACGCTGACCACGCGCTCACCGGGGAACCACTGCAAAATCGGCCCGAGGCTGTGCGTGCCGTAGGTAACGCCGTTCACGCCCGTCTGCCACTTGCGCCGCCACTTGGTCACCTCGTTGAGCCCCTTGAGCTCGTGGATGTATTCGCCCTCGGCGTAGTAGGTCTTGCCGAACTCGCCGCGGCGGACCATCTCCTTGATGACCTGGTTGGACTCCATGTAGGTGTAGTTCTCGGCCATCATGTAGAGGGCCTTGCTCTTCTTGCACGCCATCACCAGGTCGCGGCACTCCTCGAGGTTCACACCCGCGGGCACCTCGCTGATGGCGTGGATGTTCCGCTTGAGCGCCTCAATCGACTGCGGGATGTGCAGCGGCATGGGCGTGCCGATGATGACGGCATCGACGCCCCCCTTGTCGAGCATCTCGGTGTAGTCGGTGTACTTGCCGGTGACGCCCAGTTCGGCGGCCGCCTTGTCGAGGCCGTCCTTATTGAGGTCGCACACCGCGTGCAGACGCAAACGAGGGATGACCTCGACCGAGCGGCGGAAGCTGCCGCCACGGCCGACCGCGCCGACGATGCCGATGTTGATCTTCTCCAACGCGCCCATGGGCGTATCTCCGGGTGATTAGGGGAGCGACATTGGAAACGCGATCACGCGGGGCGTCAATGTGACGCATCCCCGGTGTACGATGCGTCACCACGGAGATTCCCCATGCCCCAACCCCCACCCCTCCGCATCGGCGTGCTGGGCACGCGGCGCGGCATCGCGTTCGCCGAGGCGGCCGACCAGTTGCCCGGCCTCGCCCGCGTCACCGGCTTTGTCGGGCGGGACGCCAAACGCGCCGGCGTGATCCGCCGTCTGTTCCCCAAGGCCCGCATCTACGACAGCTACGAGCAGATGCTCGATGACGACGCGATCGACGCCGTGGTCGTCGCCAACTACGCCGACGAGCACGCCCCGCCCGCGCTGGCCGCGCTCCGCGCCGGTAAGCACGTGCTCAGCGAGGTCGTCGCCTTCGACACCATCGCGCAGGGCGTCGAGCTGGCGCGCACGGTCGAGAAAACCGGCAAAATCTATTTCTTCGGCGAGAACTTCTGCTACATGGCGTTCGTGCAGGAGATGCGGCGGCTGTACGAGAGCGGCGCGCTGGGCGAGGTGCGCTACGCCGAGGGGGAGTACGTCCACTGGGCGCAGGGCGTGATGCACATGCTGGTGGACCTGGACATCCCCAACCACTGGCGGCTCTGGGTCCCGCCGACGTTTTACTGCACGCACTCGGTCGGGCCGCTCCTGCGCATCACGGGCGAGCGGCCGGTCGCGGTGTCGGCCTCGGTGGGCGTGATCGCGCTGCCGGGGACGAAGCACCCGCCCGTGCAGACGCCCGCCGTCGAGATCGTGCGACTCGCCAACGGCGCGATCGTCAAGAGCCTGCACGGCGGGCCCGGGCCGCGTGAGCCGTGGCAGCCCTGGTTCAGCATCGCCGGCTCAAAGGGGTGCATCGAGAGCAACCGCTGGCCCAGCCCCAACCTCGTCACGCGCTATCTCGACCGTGAGAAACACCCTCGTTCCTACACCGCGAAGTTCACCCGCCTCGCCAAACAGGCCGCGAAGACGCAGCACTGGGGCGCGGACCTCTTCACGCTCGAACGCTTCGCCCACGCGGCGCGGACCGGCGAAAAACCGGACATCGACGTTTACATGGGGCTGGATATGACGCTCGTGGGCGCGATGGGCTGGCGCTCCGTGCTCGCCGGCAGCGCGTGGATGGACATCCCCGATCTCCGCAAGGAATCCGTCCGCAAGAAATGGGAGAGCGACCGCTACTCCTGCAAGCCCGGCACACCGAAGAAATACCTCCTGCCGAACCACGCGACCACCGGCCGGACGACGCTGCCCGACATGGCCTTCATCAAGACCATCCGCCGCGAACAGAAACGCGAGCCGTATTACAAGGCGATGTACCGTGACTGAGGACAGGAAACCCATGCCCGCCCCGATCGCCGTGGAACCCGACATCCACTGGACGGAGCACTTTGCGCGTTATGGTTTCGCCGTCGTGCCGGGGCTGCTCGACCGGGAGTTTTGTGGTGAATGCATCCGCCACATCGCCGCGCTGATCGGGCACAACCTGCCCGCGAGCCAGTGGACCAACGACAACACGCCCGTGCTGCACCACCCGTTCTTCGAGGGTGGCAATGCCCCTGAGCCGGTGCTGGAGCGCGTGTTCGAGCAGCCGCGGCTGCGCGCGGCGATCGAGATCTTGTACGGCGGGCCGGGCCACTGGGACGGGATGAAGAACTACTACCTCTTCCTCAAGCCGCACAACCCCAAAGGTCGCGCGACGCTGACGAAGCAGGGGCACATCGACTTCGGCAACCAGCGCGTGCCGCCGCTCTACCGCGGGTTCACGTTCCAGGCGCTGCTGCATGACAACGAACCGCTCAGCGGCAACCTGACGCTGCACCCGGGCTCGCACCGGACGGTGCAGAAGGTCGTGATGGCGGAGCCGGAGCACCAGTTCAAGAGCGGGCTGTACGAGGGGGTGCAGCCGCCGCCGTTCGAATTCGTCGGCCGGGCGGGCGACGTCTGCTTCATGCACCACATCGTGCTGCACTCGGGCAACGATTCGTATTCGCAGAACCGCCTGCCGCGCGTCGCCCTCCACGGCGAGGCGTTCCGCACGAATTGGCTGCGCGAGATCGACCCGGCCAAACCCAACCTCAGCCCGTGGGAACGCAGCCTCGCCCACAACGGGCCGTACCGTGAGCCGCCCGCCGTCGAGGAGGAGCAGATGATCAAACGACAGAAATATGTTGAAGACCTGAAAACCACCGTCTGGCCGCCCAAGCCCAAGTGATTGTCACCGGCCGCCGGGTATCATTCACGGACATCTCATGCCCGACGAAACACCACAACCCGAACACGTGATCCAGGTCCGTGACCTGGTCAAGACCTTCGACGGCCGGACCGTGCTGGACGGCATCAACCTCGACGTCCTCTCGGGTGAAACACTCGTCGTCATGGGCGGCTCGGGCTGCGGCAAGAGCACGCTGCTGCGCCACATGGTCGGCTCCATCAAGCCCGACCGCGGGTCGATCAAGCTGCTGGGCGAGGAGATCACGACCCTCGAAGAAGAGGGGATGAACGAGATCCGCAAGCAGTTCGGCATCCTGTTCCAGTCCGGGGCGCTCTTCAACTCCATGACGCTGCGGCAGAATGTCGCCCTGCCGCTGCAGGAGCACACGACGCTCGACGGCGACACGATCGACATCATCGTGAAGATCAAGCTCGAGCTGGTGGGCCTGCGCGAGCACGCCGACAAGTTCCCTGCGCAGATTTCGGGCGGCATGAAGAAGCGCGCCGGCTTGGCGCGGGCGCTGGCGCTGGACCCGAAAATCCTTTTCTACGACGAGCCCTCCGCCGGCCTCGACCCCGTCACCAGCGCCGAGATCGACATCCTCATCATGAACCTGTCGCGGCAACTGGGCGTCACCAGCGTCGTGGTCACGCACGAGATGGACTCCGCCTTTCGCATCGCCGACCGCATGGCGATGCTCGACAAGGGGCGCATGCTCCTCATCGATACCCGCGCCGGCTTTGAGACGCTGCGCGACGCGAAAGGTGAATTGGACGACACCTCGGGCTTGATCCGCCAGTTCCTGCGCGGCGACCCGGAAGGGCCGATCACGCGCCGCAAGCTCTCGACGGGCTACGCCGACGACCTGCTGGGCGAGGTGCCCCGCCACCTGCGGCCCCATCCGTCGGTGCAGCCGACGCGTGGGGCGTGAATACATATCAATCGAACGCCAACTGTTTGCGGAGACGCGCGGCGGCGGCGTCGATCTCCAGGTAGCGGCGTCGCGTCTCCGCCAGGTTGCGCCGCATCCGCACGCGCTCCTCGCGCGGCATCGCAAGCGCCCGGCGGACGGCGTCTTCCCAGCCCCCCTTGTCTGCCGATATACAGGTCTCCATGTCCGCCAGCCCGATGTTGTAGCGCTTCTCGTCCTGCGTGATCGGGATGGCCCCGCGCATGACGGCCTCGACCACGCGGTGCGTCCACAGCCCACCGTAGCCCAGCGGGGAGATGCAGAACTCCATGCGGTCCAGCACCGGGACGTACGCCTCTTTCCCCACGCCGCGCTTCACGTCGTTGTCGCCGTACTCGGACCAGAACACCGGCCTCTTGCCCGGCGCAACGGGGGCGTCTGGCTCGTCGATTATCTGCAAATCCGGGTGACGCCCGATCTCCGCCTGCGCCTGCCGCATCACCACCTCGCGCTCGGGGGGCAAGCGGGAGCCGACAAAACCCAGCGCGTAGGCGCGGTCGTCCTCGGGATCGGGCATGGGCGAGTACATCCGCTCACGGCCCTCGGGGACGAGCATGAACTGCGGGTGGGGCATTGGACTGAAGTAGATTTTTCGGCGCACGGTGACGTACGGGCTCCAGGTGCCTTGGGCGGTCTGGAAGATCATGCGGCAGGCCTTGAGGTAGTAAGGGTAGCCTCGCACCAAATCGCGCGCTACGCAGCGGAGCGAAACGTAGCGGTGCCAGTCCGTCATGCAGCAGATTTTCCCCGCCGTGCCGCACCAGCGGTCCAAGTCTGGCGTGCGCGTGGGCCTGATGTTCTGCTGGTCAATGATGAGCCAGTCCAGCGGCATGGCGCGGTAATCGAGAGGGATGAGGTCCGCGTAGCCCAATTTCTTGATGCGGGCGAAGCTCATCGGGTGCTCCGACCCACGGGGTGATTTGGAGAGGTCGGTCTGCGTAATGACGAAACAGCGCCAGCCGGGCGTGCGTGACATGAGGTAGGTCAACGCCTCGTGGAAGTGGACGAGAGATTGGGTGTACACGCCGATGGTCAGGGGGAGGGGCATCACGGGCCTCGCGGTGGCGACTGGAAATACGCACGGGGTCGCGGTGGCGTGCGGATGGCTGGAATCATACGCCAAAGCAGGGACGCCGCCAGAAGATCGCGTGGGAATTACCCGATGAATGAACAGCCCGGCGGGCGTCGCCGTGTATAACGGTTGTGTCGGTCGTGAGACCGGGAAGATGTCGGCATACAATCCCGTACGCACCATACCTCTATGAAGCCCAAGACGCTCCTGATCATCAGCCAGGTGTATGTGCCCGACCCCGCGTCGGTGGGGCAACACCTCGCCGACAGCGCCGCCGAGATGGTGTCGCGCGGCTGGCGCGTCGTCGTCATCACGTCGCGACGGGGGTACGACGACCCCTCGGTGCGCTACGCCCCGCGCGATGTGATCAACGGTGTCGAGATCGTCCGCCTGCCGCTCTCATCGTTCGGCAAAAAATCGATCCCCGTACGGCTGATCGGCGGGGTGATGTTCCTGCTGCAGGCGTTCCTGCGCGGGCTGTTCACGCCGGGCCTGAGCGAGATATTCGTGAGCACCTCTCCACCGATGTGCCCGCCGGTCGCGGTGTTGATCGGCAAGCTCCGTCGCGTGCCCGTGGTGTACTGGGCGATGGACCTCAACCCCGACCAGATGATCATGCTGGGCGCGATCACGAAGGATTCCCTGCCGGCGCGGGTGTTTAACCTGTTCAACCGCATCATCCTGCGGAACGCCAAGGCCGTCATCACCCTGGACCGCTTCATGGCCCAGCGGCTCAACGACAAGGTCCCCGTGGGCAACAGGATGGCGGTCTTCCCGCCCTGGGCGCACGAGGATCACCTGGCGGTGGTGCGGCACGCGGACAACCCCTTCCGCAAGGCGCATAAGCTCGAAGACAAGTTTGTGTTCATGTACAGCGGAAACATGAGCATCGCCTCGCCGCTCACCACGGTGCTGGCGGCGGCGGAAAAATTGCGCGACGACCCGCGCATCGTCTTCATGTTCATCGGCGGCGGGTTAGGAAAAAAAGTGGTCGAGGCGGCGATCCGCGACAAGGGGCTGACCAATGCGCGCCTGCTGCCTTATCAACCGATCGATCAGCTCAAGAACTCGCTCTCGGCGGCGGACGTGCACCTGGTCGCGCTTGGCGATGCGATGGTTGGCGTGATCCATCCCTGCAAGATCTACGGCGCGATGGCGGTGGCGCGGCCTGTGCTGATGTTTGGCCCGGCGCCCAGCCACCTGTCGGAACTGATCGACTCGGGGCGGATCGGCTGGCGCGTGAGCCACGGGGATACCGAGACGGCGACAAGGGTCATCCGTGAGATCGCGACGCTGCCTGCGGCCGAGCTGGAAACGATGGGCGGTCGCGCCAAGGCCATGCTGACCGAGCGGTACAGCCGGTCGAAACTGCTGGGGCAGTTGGGGGACGCGCTGGAGGGTGCGGCGGGCTGAAAATGAGCGTTTCCGGTCATGGTCTGGATAACCGTACTCTGACAGGCCATCCATTTGGCCGGTCAAAAATCGGTGCTATAGTAAATCTCATCCGCGGGCAGATGGGCGTGATTTAACGCGATCCGGGCGGGGTTATCCGGTCCTGTTCAAGACGCGCCGTGTGCTGGTCGATGCAGAGATGCGTAAGGGTTGAGATACCGGCCAGGGAAGGCCTTGTCCCGGGTTATTCCACGGTCTGACGTATGACGGTCGCTTACAGCGGATATGGATCGGCGGCCCTGTCCCAGTCACTCTGGGCGGAGGCGGCTTACAGCAAGCGTCCCACGTGGATGCCGTTGCTGTACCTCGTCCCCCTCATGCTGACGGGGGTGTCGTGGGTGGCCGGCGGCGTTCCGAATCTCACCGACTTGGGATTTGTTGTCCTGGTGATCCTGGGGTTCGTATTCCTAGCCATAGAGTTCATCAGCTTCCCGCGCCGGTTCGGTATCGGCGGGCTGCTGATCTTCGGGGGCTATCTCACCTGGTGGTGCCACGACTACTTCAACAACTGGTACGGTTGGGGCTTCACCGATTACGACGCCCCCTTCCCAAAGGCCGTCATCGCCAAGGCCGCGTACTTCCATGTGATGTTCCTGATCAGCGCGCTGTGTGGTTTGCTGCTGCCCATGGGCAAGCCCTACCGCGTGCTTCACCTGGTGCCTGAGCCACGCACCCCCAGCCTCTACTTCGGCATCATCATTATCGCCTTCATGATCGGCGTCAGCCCCTATTTCCTCTTTACCGCCGAGCCTTGGTACATTGCGATATATAACAGTATGATCGCCGCACGGGGCGCCGGCGGCGCGCGTTGGACGATAGGGAGCAGCGGTGGCCGGCTCAACTATAACTTCGGTGCTTATATCGCACAGCTCATGCAGATGGGCCAAGTCGGCGGGCAGTTCGCCGTGTTCTACGCTCTGCTGATCAGCCGCAGCACAGCCCAGAAAGTATTCTGTTGGCTGGTGTGGATTTTCTGGGTGTTGATCTGCTTCGGCACGGGGACTCGCGGCATCGTCGCGTTCATGGTGCTCCCCGTCCTGGCGCTGGTGTTCCTCAAGTTCCAGTCCGACGCCGCCTCGAACCAGCTCAAGAAGGCGAAGATCGCCCAAGCCTATTTAGCGGGCGGCATCGTGCTCTTCGTGCTGGTCGTGCTGGTGCAGATCCAGGGCCAGTACCGCACGATCGGTTACCGCGACGTGGACTTCTCCGAGATCAACGTCCTCAAACTTCAAGGCAACAGCATGTTCACAGAAGGCCTGCCCGGCTGGCGGGCGGTTCCTGATCAAACGCCGTTCTTCTCGAACAATTGGCCAGGCGAGGGCCTGATCCGTCCGATCCCGGAGACCGCCTTCTGGTTCGTGGTGAAGTTCATCCCCCGTGCCCTGTGGAACAGTAAGCCGTTGGACCCCATGGAGGAGTGGTACTACGACGCCGCCAGCGGCGGCAACTTCCAAGCCACCATCTCGACGGGCCTGGTGGGCGAGTGGTATTTCCGATACGGATGGATGGGCGTAGTGCAGGGCGGTCTGCTCTTTGGCTGGCTGGCGCGCATGGCCGAAAAAGGCCTCCAGACCGCCGAGGGACGCCCGATGGTCATCCTGCTCAGCCTGGGTTTGACAACCTGGCTCTTCCGCACCTACCGGAACTTCATGTTCCACGACCTCTACCCCCTGATCGTCGGCGCCATCTGCATCTACGGGCTCGTACGCCTCACCGAATACACTTCGGGCCAGCCGGCCCCCCGTTCCAACAACACCTGATCTCTCACCACGGCCACGGATGACGACACCCACTCCCGCACCACGCTGGATAGTCGCCCAGATCGGCTCCCGCGAGCACTACGCCGTGCCCCGCGCGTTCCACCGCAGAGGACACCTCCATACGCTCTACACCGACGCATGGATCGGCGCGGGCGCGGGTCTCCTCCGCCGCGGCCCGAAGCGGCTGCGCGGCCTGGCGGGCAGGCACCACCCCGAAATCCCCTCACGCCTTGTCTGCGCCCTGACTTTCCGCGCCATGCTCACCGGCGCGACCTTCGCCCTGCGTAAACCAACCTCCACCCCCGAGCAGTTCCGGGCCTACCTCCGCACCGGCGAACGGTTCGCCGCCGACGTGCGGCGACGCCTCGAACACTCCACGCTCGACCCGGCCCTCGACGCCTACTTCGGTTACGACACCGGCTGCCTCGAAACCCTCCAACTCCTCCGCGAACGCTCCGTCGTCAGCGTCGTGGACCAGATCGACCCCGCGCGAACCGAGGAACAACTTGTCTTCGAGGAGTCGCAGCGCTGGCCCGGCTGGCAGGCGGTCCCCGGCCGCATCCCCGACGATTACTACCAGCGGCTCTCCGCCGAGTGGGACCTGGCAAGCCTCGTGCTGGTCAATTCCGACTGGTCCCGCGATGCCCTGGTGAAACAGGGCGTGCCGATGGGGAAGATCATCGTCGTGCCGCTGGCGTACGAGCCCTCGGCCGCCGAGCCGCCCGTGCGAAAAAACAGCGACCGACCGATCACCGTGCTCTGGCTGGGCAGCGTGATCCTCCGCAAGGGCATCCAGTACCTGATCGAGGCGGCGCGACGCCTGACGGACACAAAGGTGCGCTTCGTCGTCGCCGGCCCGGTGCAGATCGCACAGAAAGTGGTGGGCGACGCCCCGAACAACATGGAGTTCATCGGCCGGGTGACGCGCGACCGCATCGAGGCGGTGTACCGCGCCGCCGACGTCTTCGTGCTGCCGACGCTGTCGGACGGCTTTGCGATCACTCAGCTCGAGGCGATGGCGCAGGGGCTGCCGGTGATCGCCACGCCCAATTGCGGCCGCGTGGTGGAGGACGGGGTGGATGGCCTGATCGTGCCGGCGGGCGACGCGGAGTCCCTGGCCCGCGCGGTGGCGGGGCTCGACCAAGACCGCGCCTTGCTCTCGGAAATGTCCCGCCGGGCGATCGAAAAATCCCGGCAATTCACGCTCGAACGCTATGCCGACACCCTGGAATCCGCCGTCCGCCCGCTCATGCGCAAGTGATGCCAAGCCCCCGGGCCGCGCGGAGCCGATAAACAGACCTATGCCCAACACGCCCATCAACCCGCCGCCGATACCGCCGGCCACAGTGTTGATCACCTCCAAAAACCGCAAGGATGAGCTGTACAACGCGATCCGTTCCGCGCTCAGCCAGACACTGCCGGTTGAGGTCCTCGTCATCGATGATGGCTCATCCGACGGCACCAGTGAGATGGTCCGCCGTGAATTCCCAGATGTCCGCCTCCATCACGAGGAGGCTTCCAAAGGGTATATCCACCAGCGCAATTACGGTGCAAGGTTGGCTCGCGCGGCCTATGTGTTCTCGATGGATGACGACGCGGTCTTCTCAACGCCGAACGTGGTGGCGCAAACGCTGGCGGAGTTCAACCACCCGCGGGTTGGCGCGGTGGCGATCCCCTTCATCAACGTCAAGCAGGACAATAAAGTCCGACAACAGACACCTGACCCCTCCCGAGTCTATGCCGCCGAGAGCTATATCGGCACCGCGCACGCCCTGCGTCGCGACCTGTTTGAGATGCTCGGCGGCTATCGCGCCTTTCTGGTCCACCAAGGGGAGGAAGGCGATTATTGCATCCGCATGCTCAACGCGGGCTACATCACCCGCCTGGGATCGTCCGACCCGATTCATCACTTCGAATCCCCGCGCCGCGACTTCCGCCGCATGGACTACTACGGCCGGCGCAACGACCTGCTCAACGCCTGGTGCAACGTGCCGCTCGGGGCGCTCGCGCCGCACATGGTGGGCACGACGATCAACGGCCTGCGGCTTGGGTTCCGCATCCGCCGGCCCTGGCACATGGTCAAGGGCATCGCCGCGGGCTGGGGCTGCTGCATCTCACGCTGGGGCGAGCGCGACCCGGTGGCGATGGATGTGTACCGTCTGAGCCGACGGCTCAAGAAGGCTGGCCCGCTTCGGCTGGAAGAGATCGAGCCGCTGCTGCCGCCGATGGCGGCGCTGTGATCTCCGCACCTTCGCCGCGAGAAGGATCAGGTCGTCGCGCCCTCGACAAGCTCACCGCGGTAAACGCGCGACGGCTGCGGCGCGCCGCCCGCCTTGATCTTGTCGAGCATCATCTGCGCCGCCCACATGCCCATGAGCGTGGAATCACGGGCGGCCTGCTCGTCGTCGGCGTAAACGCAGTCGTGCCTGCCTCGGCGGTCCGTGTTGAGCCAGACGCACGGGATCTGAAAGTGATCGACCATCTGCGTCAACTCCACCGGCGTGCCCGTGCCCACGACGATCAGCCCGTCGATGAAGCGTTCGGCCAAGAGCCTGGGCGTCTTGCCGTTGGCGTGTCGGCCGTCGAGCCCGACGAACACCATCAGTTGGTCGCGTTCGAGCAGGTAATGGTTGACGCCCCAGAGCGCCTCATGCACCGCCGGGCCCGGCGTCCGCCCCGCTCCGTCGGAGACGACCATCACGCCGATCGCGTCGTGGCGTGACGAGGCCTGGCCCTTGCGGCGCATGATCATGTCCGGCCGATAGCGCAGGTCCTTGGCGGCCTGCTGCACCGCCTGGACGGACTCGGGCCTGAACTTGTGGCCATGACCATTAAGGATCAGGCATACGCTTGGCACGGACAGGCCCGTCTTGTGGGCGATGTCCTTCAAAGTCGCTGCCATGGCGACTCCTTTCTTCCGTTTGCGAACAGCGGGGAACATCCATCGTGACGCCAAGCCCCGCATCGTCTCCTGCCTCCCACCACAGACCTCCACAACCTGTACCTTGGCAAGGTCAGTGCCAATCCAGTTGAGAGAGGCATCGCAGCGATCTAAGCCTTTGCATAAACGTCATAACCACGGTTTGAGACCCCAATATGGGGCCCGGAGACCTCCGTCACGCTGAGACGACATGCACCCCGGCCACGCGTGCCCAAAATGTGGGCAGCGGGAAAAACGAACAGTTCGGCCCACGCCCGCCACAAAGCAGCGCGCCGGGCCCGCGAAGCACAGCCGGGTCGGCAGTGTCCTAATTTGAATCTCAGGGGTGGCTGGGGCAGAGTCTTCGATGCCCCAGCCTGCTCTAAACGCCAAACTGGGCCTTCGCAAAGCCTCAGCCCCAGCCACCCATTTCAAACTACGCACCGCCGCCGGTTGGCCTCGCGGAATAAATATGTCGATCCCCCACCGATCCACGGAAGTGCCGGCGCTGTATAACATGCACTACGCAACTAGAGCGCCTGATGCGCCCGGTCACCGCATCGGCCAGACCCTCCGGGTAGAGAGAACCGCGACATGCTGTACTTAGGCCAATGCGGGTTTCCCAATCGATTACGCCACCTCCGCCTGCCTAACGTGTTTTTGACCCTCGCCCTCGTGGCCGCGAGCCTCGCGACCGCGGTGGCGCAGACCACGCCCGACGAGCAACCCGCGACTCAACCGGAAACCCAGCCCAAGGCGCGCCCCGCCGCAACCTTGCCCAAATCGGAAAACACCGAGCCCGAATTCGACCCCAGCAAGCCCAGCCTCGAGATCGACCTGCTCGATTACCTCTCCGACAAGACGACCGCGATCAGCCCGGTCGCCGCGGATGCCATCTGGGAGGTCAGGCCCACGCCCGGCTTCCGCCTCGTGCAGGTCCCCGTCAACGTCAAGCCGGGCAAGGCCGAAGGCGAACTCGAATCAAGCAACCTCAAGCTGCGCGGCGGGCGGTTCCTGACATGGAAGCTCAATGAGACCATCGGGCGTTCAGAAAAAAACAGCTCACTCGAGGCGGAACTGCAGGCCGCCATCCCCGACGGCGCCCCGACCCTGGCGCGCAAGATCACCATCACCCCCGATGGCAAGGTCAAGTGGAAACTGGACCGCTTCATCCCCAACGGATACGTCAAGCCGACCAAACGGCTCTATTCCTACAAACTCGATCCCAAGCTCCTCCAGGCACTGAACCCCCCACCCCAGCCGCCGGTCCGCCGCGCCGCCAACGAAGACCCCAGGACGTTCCAGGCGCGCCGGGCGACGCTGGCCGAGAACTACCGCAAGGCGACCCAGTATTACAGCGAGCTCTCCAAGCAGGTGCGTGACCTGCCCGACGAGTTCGAGGCGCCGCTCCCGACGCGCATCTGGGCGGTCTTCGAGCTCAGCGCCGCGCAGTCCGAGATGCGATTCGAGGGCGCGCCCCCGCTGCCCTGGCGCATCGTCGCCCACGAGTTCATCGAGCTGCAGCGCTTCTACACACCCGTCACCGTGATCACCGAATTGCAGCCCAAGGCCGGCCTGGGCGTGGACAAGGTCGCCAAGCCCATACTCCCCAAGCCGGTGATCGACGCCGTCGCCCGCATGAACTCCATCGCGGCGGACAAGCACCCCTACAACCTCCGCCTGGTCTCCTACGCACTGGCGGAGTCCAGGATCGTCCCCTTGGCGCAGCCGGACGACACGCTCTACAAGCTCATGGAGATGATCCTCCAATCCAGCGACATGACGTCGCGGCAGATCGTCTTCAAGCAGTTGATCCGCACCATCCCGCCCACGGCCGCCTCGCTGACGCTCAGCAAGAAGGTCGTGCGCGACATGGACCCCTCGACGCAGTTGCTCTCGCTGGCGGGCATCCTCAAGATCGACCGCGAGGCCGACGCCGCACGCATGGGTGAGACCGCCGGCGAGGTTAACCGTCTGCTGGCCGACCCGACCGGTCCGCCCGCCAGGGACGTCGCCCGCACCATGCTCGATGCCGCCAAGGGACAGCCCACGGTCATCAACCTCCTCTCCCAGCAGGTCCGCCTGGACAACCTGCCCCCCGACCGTTTTGACGGCGCCGCCGTGAGCATCATCGAGGCCGCCCCGGACAACACGCTCGCGCAGACCCTGCTCAACACCCGCCTCCTGGGCGCGACGGATCCCCGCCTGGTGCTCCGGACGCTCCAAATCCTCGCCGCCGCCGGCGACGCCGCCGCCCCGGTCGTCTCCGGATCGGTCATGGACAAGGTTGTCACCGGCCTCTTCGGCAAGACCGACAAGCCCGAGGAGAAGCAGTCCGCGGTGCCCGTCGCCAAGCTCACCAAGCTGATCCCCATCGATTCGCCCACGCACGCGCTCTTCCGCGCCATGCAATCCGGGAACAGCCAGACCCGCGACCTGGCGTGGCAGAGCGTCCCGCACTTCGCGTTCATCGACCCGTCGGAGGCCATCAAGCCCGGAGCCGGCAAGCCCGCACCGGCCGTGGCGGCCAACGCCAATGCCCCCTCCGAGCTGCACGCCGCCCTGCTTGACGCCGCCCTGGCGCAGAGCCCCACCCCCCCGCAGGTCATCGTCCCGCTCACCGCGCAGAGCAACCCTTACCGCGCCGCCTCCTCGGTCATCCGCCTCATCCTCCGCGCCAGCGACAAGACCTCCGCCCGCGGCACCACGGTGCTCATGCAGGCGGGTGCCAAGTGGCCCATCGACCGCGCCGTGCTCGCCCTGAGCTTCGGCGACAAGGCGGCCTTCGCCGCACGCGTGTACGCCAATGTCCAGGGCACCGCCCCCTACGTCACCGACCTGCTGCGCCAGCGCGTCGAGGCCAACCCCGTCGCCGCCTGGTTCGGCAGGGAACTGGCCGCCGGGCGGCTGCCCGCCCCGACGGTCTGGGCGGCGCAGTACACCAACAAGGACACCCTTCTTGACCTGACCGTCTCCAACGACCAGGACCTCGCCCGCGCCGCGGTTGCCGCGATGATCGCCGCCGCCGGCGGCGAAGACACCGACGTCCCCGAGGCCCTCGCCCAACTCCGTAAACTCCCCGATCAGAATACGCCCAGCCTGCGCAAGCAATGGCCGGCGATCGAGCGCGCCGCCGTGATCCGACGGGTGCAGCGTGCCGTGGGCAATTACCAAGTCATCCTCCGCGTCGCCGAACCCGGCACCCGTGCGACCGCCGCCCCGGCTCCCACGGACATCCCCATGACCGACCTTGACCTGGGCGCCATCCAACTGGTCGCCGACGGCGAAACCATCCGCCTGGTCAACCAGACTCTCAGACTCTCCATCCAAACCTCACCGGCGGCGATCCGAGTGGAAAAACCCTCGGAACTGGTGGACTTCAAGGGCGACAAGCTCACCGGCCTGCGCCTCGAACAGCTCAACACGCCCTTCAAGCTCTACCCGCTGGACGACGGATCGTGGCGCGGCGACTTCGTCCTCGCCGACCAGCGGCCCGCACAACTGGCCTTCAAACGTGTCAACCGCTGAGCAGTTCAACGCCGCACCGGCTGGCGAATTGTTTATTGTTGGCGCACGAAAACAGGGCGCCCGCCGCATCCGGGCGGCGTGAAACACACGACAAAAACCGTAATTCGTTACACCGTCGCGTCGTCCGCCGCTTCCTCGGACTCGGGGGTCACGGCGGCGGGGCTTGCGGCCGCATCGCCATCGGCCGAGACGATGCGCGGCACGTAATCATCACCCACCGGCCGGCCCTCGACGGTCTTGATCACCGGCTGCGGGTGCGCCGCCTCGTGCGCCGCCAGCGCCGTCTCCAGGTCCGCCTGCTTCTTCTCGTCGATGCTCGTCCAGCCCATGCGGCCCCGGCACTTGGGGAACGCCGAGCAGCTCAGCCAAGGCCCGCGCGCCGAGCGCCGCAGGTTCATCGGGCTGCCGCACTTCGTGCATACCAGGTCCGTCACCAGCGGCGGCGGCTTGGGCGAAACCACGATCCCCTTCTTCGCATCTAGCTTCACGATGCCCTTGCACTTGGGGTAGTTCTTGCAGCCCAGGAACGGCCCGAACCGGCCCACGCGCCGCGTCATCCCATCGCCGCACAGCGGGCAGGCGATGTCCGACAGCTCCGGCTCCTGCGGGTTGCCCTCGCGGTCGATCGGCGCGGCGTAGTCGCAGTCCGGGTATCGGCCGCACGACAGAAACCGCCCATTGCGCCCGAAGCGATAGACCGTGGGCGCGCCGCACTTGCCGCACTTGAACGGCGCGGGCTCCATCTCCGCCTTGGCGTGAACCATCGACTCGTGCGCGTCGTCCAGGTTCTTCTTGAACGGGCCGTAAAAATCCTTCAGCATCGTCACCCAGTCGTGGTGCTCCTCCTCGATCTTGTCGAGCTCGAGCTCCATCGCGCGGGTGTAGGCCACGTCCATGATCTGCGGGAACGCCTCGCACAGTTTCGCGGTGACGACCCTGCCCAGGTCGGTCGCGTAGAGACGGCGGTCGTTGCGTGACATCGGCGAGACGTACTTGCGGTCCTGGATGGTCTGGATGATCGCCGCGTATGTGCTGGGCCGGCCGATGCCTTCCTCTTCGAGCTTCTTCTGCAGCGACGCCTCGGTGTAGCGCGGCGGCGGGCTGGTGAAGTGCTGCGTCGGGTCCACGTCGAGCGCGGCCAGCGGCTGGTTTTCCTGCAGCTTCGGCAGGATCGCCTCGTCACCGCCGGGAGTGCCCGAGACGCGGTAGAAACCGTCGAACGCGATCATCGAGCCGGTGGACTTGAACACCGCATGGCCGACCGGCGCGCTCCCCTTGACCTCGATCAGCACGGTCGTCGAATCGACCTCGGCGTTGACCATCTGGCAGGCGATGAACCGCTCCCAGATGAGACGGTAGATCTTGTTCTGCTCCTCGCTGAGGTACTTGTGCACGCGGTCGGGGGTGAGGTCGGCGTCGGTCGGGCGGATCGCCTCGTGGGCCTCCTGCGCCGCCTTGTTGGAGCTGGTGAAGAAGTTGGGCTTCTCGGGCAGGTACTTGTCGCCGAAGGTCTTGGTGATGTACCCGCGCGCCATCGTCAGCGCCTCGGCCGACAGGTGCGTCGAGTCGGTGCGCATGTAGGTGATCAGACCGGTCGGCCCGCCGAGGGTCTTGAGGTCGATACCTTCATACAACTGCTGGGCGATGCGCATGGTGCGCTGCAGGCCGAAGCCCATGCGTGTGGAGGCCGTCTGCTGCAACGTGCTGGTAATGAAGGGCGCCGGGGCGCGGCGGCTGGTGCGGCGCACCTGGATCGAGCGCACCTTCGCCTCGGGCCGACGCCCGACCGCGCCGCGGAAAACCACCAGAAACTTCGCGGGGCCGCGGCCCTTGGGGTCCTGCGTCTCCTCTTCTTTTTCGACGACGTAGCCCAGCGCCTTGGCGACGGCGATCGCCTGCTCGCGGTGCTCCGCCTCGAACGGCTTGCCATCCACCTCCATCAGCTCGCCGCGCAGGCAGGCCCGCTGCGAGAGCCAGATCAACCGGTCTTTGAGCGACGGGCCGTCGAAGCGTGAATTGCTGACCTCGACCTTCGCGGGCAGGGCCACGAGGAACTCGCGCCACGCCTTGGCCAGGCCGTCCGCCTTCGCCAGATCGGTCGCGAAAATGCCGGAAATCTTCCAGTATTCCTCGGGCAGAAACGCGTCGATCTCCTGCTCGCGCTCGACCACGAGGCGCGTCGCCACCGACTGCACGCGCCCCGCGCTCAGGCCGCCGGCGACCTTCTTCCAGAGCAGCGGCGAGACCTGGTAGCCCACGATACGGTCGAGGATGCGCCGCGCCTGCTGGGCGTTGACGCGGTTCTCGTCGATCGGCCGCGGCTTGGAAAAGGCGTTCTGGATCTCCGCCTTGGTGATGGCGTTGAACACCACGCGCTTCGACTCGCTCACCGGCACATCCAGCGCCTGCGCCAGGTGCCAGGCGATCGCCTCGCCCTCGCGGTCCAAGTCGGTCGCGAACCAGATATCCGCGGCGCTCTTGGCGGCGCGGCGCAGGTCGGTGACGGTCTTCTTCTTCTCCGCCATCACCTCGTAGGTCGGGGCAAAATTGTTCTTGAGGTCCACGCCCGGCACCGGGTTGTCCTCGCGCTTGGTCCCCTTGGGCGACCGGGCGGGGAGGTCACGCACGTGGCCCACGCTGGCCATCACGATGTAGTCGGAGCCCAGGTACTTGTTGATCGTCTTGGCCTTGGTGGGCGACTCGACGATGACCAGGTGCTTGCCCGCGGCGGACTTGCCGCGCTTGCCGCCGGCGGCGGGGGCTTCGGGCGCATCGACGGCGTCAACCGCGTCGATCGCCGGTTCGGCGGCGCGGGCTCGGCCGGAGGTCTTGCCACCGGGCTTGCGGGTTGTTTTGACGCCTTTGGCCATACGTTCGCGAGGGCGGGTCGTCCGCCTCCATATAAGGATGCCGTGCGCTTCATTCGCCCAAAAAGGGCGTGTCACTTGAGCAATCGTAGGGAACCTTGTCAAGCCTAAGGGTACAAGGTCCCGTAATTACGGCACTTATGGGGTTTCCACGAAAACCGCCCGTTAGCCGTCGGGCTCGTCCGACGCTGGTCCGCACCGTAGGGTGGCGCTGAGTCCGCGAAGCCCACCATCTTGTGAGACGATCAAATGCGCGGATGGTGGGCTTCGCGGACTCAGCACCACCCTACGAAGAGATGATCTCCGACGCCCGCCGGGCCAGTTCATCGGGCGTCAGCGTCGAGGCGGGCAGCCAATGCACTCCCCGGAACCGCTTGAGCCAGGTGCGCTGCGACTTGGCGAAACGGCGGGTGAGGATCTTGGTTTTCTCGAACGCCTCGTCGAGCGTCATCTCGTCGTGGAGGTGGGCGAGGACCTGTTTGTAGCCCAGGGCCTCGCGCGCCTGCGGGCCGAGCTGGTGGTCATTTTCGAGACGAGCCGTTTCATCGGGGAGGGATTCGGACGCCAAGCCGCAAGTGGCGGGGAAGAACATCTCTTTGACTCGCGCGTTGATGCGCGGGTTGATCAGCTCGGCGGGCCACTGGAGGCCGATGAGGATCGGGCTGTGGCGGTACCCCTGCGGCGCGGATTCTGAACCCGGTGCCTGGCCGCGTGATTCCGCGCTGCCCCACTCCGTCCACTGTTGCTGCTGGGCGCTGATCGGTTTTCCGGTCAGCTCGTACACCTCCAGGGCACGGACGAGCTTGCGCGTGTCATTCACGTGGATGCGCTGCGCGGAGGGCGGGTCCACCGCACCGAGCCGATCGTGCAGCTCACGGTTCGAGAGCTGCGTCAACCGGTCGCGCAGCTCCGGGTCGATGGACGGGCCGTCGAACAGCCCCTCGAGCAGCGCACGGATGTACAGATTCGTCCCGCCGACGACGATCGGCGTGCGCCCGCGACCCGCGATCTCGGCGATCAGCGCGTCGGCGCGCGTCAGCCAATCAGCCACGGTGAACCGCTCGGTCGGCTCGGCGATGTCGATCAGGTGGTGCGACACGCGCTCACGCAGGTGGGCTGGCGGTTTGGCGGTGCCGGCCTCCATCCGGCGATAGACCTGCATCGAGTCCGCGTTGACCACCTCGCCCGGCCGGGCCAACCGCAGCGCCAGCGACACCGCGAATTCGCTCTTGCCTCCGGCCGTCGGGCCTAGGATCACAATGGGCCGCGCGGGTTGGGTGACGGGCTCGTCCATGACTGCGGAAAGAGTACCCCGAAATCGCTACCATAACGGGCTCGATTCCACGCACCCGGAAGACAGACCCCGGAGAAATCGCATGGCCTCCCCCGCCAACAACCCCTTCAACGCCCGCACCAAGCTCACCACCGCGCTGGGTGAGAAACATTACTTCCGCCTCGACGCCGCGGGTGACTCCGTGCGCAAGCTCCCCTATTCCATCCGCGTGCTGCTCGAAGCGGCGCTCCGCAACTGCGACGGCTACATCGTCACCGAAGAAGCGGTGAAGGCCCTGGCGAATTACAACGCCAAGAGCGTCGGTGAAATCGAAATCCCCTTCATGCCCGGCCGGGTGGTGCTCCAGGACTTCACCGGCGTGCCCTGCGTCGTCGATCTCGCCGCCATGCGCGCCGCGATGGTCCGCATGGGCGGCGACCCGAAAAAAGTGAACCCGCTCGTTCCCTGTGACCTGGTGATCGACCACTCCGTGCAGGTGGACGCGTTCGGCTCAGCGCAGGCGCTGACCATCAACTCGCAGCACGAGTTCGAGCGCAACAACGAGCGTTACAAGTTCCTCAAGTGGGGCCAGAAGGCGTTCAACAATTTCAGCGTCGTCCCCCCCGCGACGGGGATCGTGCACCAGGTGAACCTGGAAAACCTGGCGAAGGTGGTCTGGGAGAAAGAGGGCACGCTCTTCCCGGATTCGCTGGTCGGCACGGACTCGCACACGACGATGATCAACGGGCTGGGCGTGCTGGGCTGGGGCGTGGGCGGCATCGAGGCCGAGGCCGTCATGCTCGGCCAGCCGATCTACATGCTCATCCCCGAAGTGGTCGGCTTCAAGCTCACCGGCAAGCTCCGCGAGGGCGCCAACGCCACCGACCTGGTCCTCACCGTCACCGAGATGCTCCGCAAGCACGGGGTGGTTAACAAGTTCGTCGAGTTCTTCGGCCCGGGCCTGGCGGAGATGCCGCTGGCCAACCGCGCCACAATCGCCAACATGGCCCCCGAGTACGGCGCGACCTGCGGCTTCTTCCCCGTCGATGAGCAGACGCTCAAGTACCTCCACCTCTCGGGCCGCGACGAGAAACTCATCGCCACCATCGAGCAGTACTGCAAGGCCAACGGCTTCTGGCGCGACGACAAGGCGGAGATCGCCTACTCCTCCACGCTCGAGCTCGATATGTCCACGGTGGTCCCCTCGCTCGCCGGGCCCAAGCGCCCGCAGGACCGCATCGCGCTGACCAATGTGAAGGCGTCGTGGCAGAAAGAGCTGCCGAAATTCCTCCAGGGCGGCGGCAAGGGTGGCGGCGACGACGAGGGCGGGGGCAAGGCCGCCGTCGCGACCGCTGCGGCCAAGGCCGTCACCGAGGAGGACCTGCTGCGCTCCGTCGATGTCGAGTACGACGGGCAGAAGTTCAAGCTCGCGCACGGCGCGGTCGTGATCGCAGCGATCACCTCCTGCACCAACACCTCGAACCCCGAGGTGATGCTCGGCGCTGGATTGGTCGCGCGCAAGGCGGCGGCGCTGGGCCTGACGCGCAAGCCGTGGGTGAAGACCTCGTTGGCGCCGGGGTCGAAGGTCGTCACCGAGTATTACGAGAAGGCGGGCCTCACCGGTGATCTCAATGCGCTGGGTTTCAACCTCGTGGGCTACGGCTGCACGACCTGCATCGGCAACTCGGGCCCGCTGCCCGACGCCATCGACGCCGCCATCGCCAAGGGCGAATTGGTCGTCGCCTCCGTGCTCTCGGGCAACCGCAATTTCGAGGGGCGTGTGCACCAGTCGGTGAAGGCGAACTACCTCGCCTCGCCGCCGCTTGTCGTCGCCTACGCGATCGCCGGCAATGTGAACATCGACGTGAGCAAGGACCCGATCGGCACCGCGACCAAGGGGCCGAAGGCAGGTCAGCCCGTCTTCCTCAAGGACATCTGGCCGACGCAGCAGGAGATCATCGACACCGTTTCACGCTGCGTGACGCGTGAGCAGTTCATCAAGGAATACGCCGACGTCTTCAAGGGCTCGGGCGAGTGGCAGGCGATCCCGACCACGACGGGCGACCTCTACCAGTGGGACGCGAAGTCCACCTACATCCAGGAGCCGCCCTTCTTCGAAAACCTCGCCCCCGAGCCCTCGCCGATCAAGCCGATCACCGGGGCGCGGGTGCTGGGCAAGTTCGGCGACTCGGTCACCACCGACCACATCAGCCCGGCGGGCAACATCAAGAAGGACACCCCCGCGGGCAAGTACCTGATCGAGAACGGCGTGCCCGTGAGCCTCTTCAACAGCTACGGCGCGCGGCGCGGCAACGACCGGGTCATGACCCGCGGCACCTTCGCCAACATCCGCGTGAAGAACCAGGTCGCCCCCGGCACCGAGGGCGGCTGGACCACCGACTACACCGACGGCAAGGTGAAGTTCATCTACGACGCCTCGCTCAACTACAAGGCCAAACACGTGCCGCTCGTCGTGCTCGCGGGCAAGGACTACGGCATGGGCTCGTCGCGCGACTGGGCCGCCAAGGGGACGTTCCTGCTGGGCGTCAAGGCGGTCATCGCCGAGAGCTTCGAGCGCATCCATCGGTCGAACCTGGTGGGCATGGGCGTGCTCCCGCTCTGCTTCAAGACGGGCGAGAGTGCCGCATCGCTGGGCCTCAAGGGTGACGAGACCTTCGACGTGGCCGTGGATGACAAGGTCAGACCGCGGCAGGCGATCAAGGTGACCGCGACGCGGCCCGACGGCTCGAAGGTTTCCTTCGACACCCTCTGCCGCATCGACACGCCCGTCGAGGTGGACTACTACCGCAACGGCGGCATCCTGCACACCGTGCTGCGGAAGATGGCGAAATAAAACGGGAGGTTCGTTTCTCCTCCGCGCGGGCCACGCCCAGGGACGAGTCCGCGAGTCCCCGGGGTCTTACTTCTTCGGTGAACCCGGCCCAGGCGGGGCCTTGAGCGTTTCCCAGAAGCGTGCCTCAGCCTCTCCATACTTCTTGTAGAGCGACTCGAGGTGGTCGAGCATCAGCTTGACCTGCTCGGGGTTGGCCGTCTTGTCGTTGGAGATGGCGCGCAGGCTCTCGACGGCCGCGTCCAGCGCGCCGGCGGCTTGGGCGAAGGAACGGGCCGCGTCATACAGGTTGTCGTTGGCGATCTCGTTGTCGCCGGGTGCGTAGAGCAGCCGCCAGGGCGAGCGGCGGAGCTCGATGGCGGTGAGCTTGAGCTGGTCGGTGGTGATCTGCGCGTTGGCCAGGGCGCGCTCGAGCACGGGCCGCTGCGCGGTGACAAAGCCCCGCGCGTCCTCGGAGAGCTTCTTGAAGTTCTCCAGCGAGGCGATCGCCTTGTCCAGCGCGTCGCTGATCTGCACCATCGTCTTCTCGCGGGCGGTCTTGGTGATCGACTCGAGGTTGTCGATCGAGTTGCGGATGGCCGGCTCCTTGTCCGAGACGATGCCCTGCACGGTGCCCACCGCCTTGTCCGCCTTGCCGGTGATGCTGTCCACGCGGTCGAACCAGACGGTGCGTCGGTCCTTCGCGTCGGCGAGGATCGTCTTGAGGTCGGCGGAGGCGGCCTTGAGGTTGTCCAGCGAGGCGTCCACCTTGTCCATCACGGGGCCGGCCTTGTCGAGGATGACGCGGATGCGCTGCGTCAGGTCGGGCAGGTCCTTGCGGACATTCGTGGTGATGTTGGCGACGTTGGCGATGATGGTGCGGATCTGCTCGCGCTGCTCCTCGCCGATGCCCGCCTCGCGGATGAAGTTCTTGGCCAATGAACTGCCGGCGAGCGTGCCCTCGAGCGGCGTCTTGCCGTCGTAGGCCGCGCCCTCGCCCACGCTGCGGAAGTTGAGCTTGGTGCCCGAGCCCAGGGGCGGGGCGTTGAGCTCGACGACGGCGTTCTGATAGATCTGGTAACGGGCGGGGATGGAGACGGTCACGATCTTGCCGGTGACACGGGCCTTGCCGGCGTCCAGTTCGTCGATGATCTTGATGACCTCACCGATGGGCTGATCGCCCAGGGTGACAGCGGCGCCGCCCTTGAGGCCCTGCAGGCCGTCGGCCAGGAAGTAGTGGACCAGCACCTTCTGCCGGGGCAGGAAGAGCCGCTCGAAGTCGGAGAGGATGAAGACGGCCGCGACCCCCAGCGCCAATGCGGTGAGGACGAAGAGGCCGGCTTTGAAATTGTTGTGTTCTCTGGCCATGCGAGGTGCCGCGTCGTGGTCCGGTGCTTGCAGAGCGTAACCGATCCGTGCGCAGGCTCAAAGGAGCGTCGGGGGCGCAGCAACGGCGGCGGGCGGGTATCCTGTCACGTCAAACACAGCGGCCCAGGGAGACGACCATGGAACTCAAGCCCACGATCACCTACGACGACTTCGCCAAGATCGACCTGCGCGTCGCGACCATCCTCGCCGCCGAGCCGCACCCCAACGCCGACCGGTTGCTCAAGCTCCAGGTGGACCTGGGCCACGAGAAGCGGCAGATCTGCGCCGGGATCAAGCAGTACTACGACCCGGCGACCCTGATCGGCAAGCAGGTGATCATCGTCGCCAATCTCGCGCCGCGCTCCCTGCGCGGCGAGGTCTCCAACGGCATGCTGCTCGCCGCCACCGCCAAGGACGGCGACGAGGTCCGCGACGTGGTCGTGCTCGAGCCCTCCAAGAACGTCCCGCCCGGCTCCACGGTGAGCTGAGGCGCGCCCGGCGGCGTCAGTTCTTCCGCTCGGTGTAGCCCAGACGCAGCTTGATCGCCTCGGTGGAGAAAACGTTCGGCGCCTTCGTGCCGCTCATGGCGAGGAGCGACTGGTATATCCCCGATGCCAGCCCGGGGCTGACGGACCGCTGGTTGAACTCCGACAGCGTGATGGGCGTGTAGTCTTCGAGACGGACCAGGTAGAGCGTCATCGTCTGCTCCATCGGGATCGCGGCGCGGCGGGCGTCCTCGGGCACGATGGCGAGGCCCGACTTGGCGATGCCCTCGGCCAGGCCGAACACGCCGTCCACGAACTTCTCATCGGCGCCCAGCCCCTCGATCCGCGGCGCTTCGAGCACGCGGGTGCGGCCCAGGGTGCGGCGTGAGAAGGCGTCGGGCTTGAGGACGGAAGCGCTCTGCGCCTTGGCGAGGTCTTCCATCGACTTGCCGTGCATCACGGTGGTCCACTGACCCTTCTGGGCGACGAGCTTGCGGAAAGCGGCGACGCGGCGGGCGTCGGTGACGACACGGTCGCGCACCTCGTCGAGCGACGCGGGGCTGGCGGAGGGCTGGGCGGCGGTGAGGCGGACCAGCGTCCTGTCGCCGAAGAGGTTGAACGCGGGAAGCGTTGGCACGCCGACCTGGAGGTGCAGCGACGCCGCCGGGTTGGTCGCCGCGTCGGGCTTGAACTCCCTGGCGCTGAACAGGTAGGGCACCAGCGGCAGGTCGCCCATCGGCGTGCGCACCTGGAGGAAGGTGAGATTCTGTATCGCAGCTAGGTCCGCGCCGGAGAGCCAGCGGTCCTCGCGCACGACGTCCGGCAGCACGCCGAACTTCTCCTGCACGTGCTTGGCGACTTCCGCCAGCGTCAGGGGCTTGAAATCATCGCTCAGCCTGCGGTAGCCGTCCGCCTCGGTCAGGCCGGTCAACTGCTCGTTGAGCATGGTTTGCGCGGCGCGGATGATCCGGTCGGTGAGCTCCTGGGCCTTCTCGTCCTGGAGCTTCTTGACCAGCTCGTCGCGCACCTGGCTGTAGGGCTTGGCGGCGGCCTTGAAGGCGAAGGGCTGGGTCTGGGCGCCGGCGGGGGGCTTGGGCCTGAACTCCTCGGGGTGGGCCTCGTAATACGCCAGCGCGTCGGCCTCATCGATCTGCACGGAGGCGGCGACCCGCGCCTGGGGGAGCGACAGGTATTCGAGCTTGAGCCGGTCGGGCGTGCGGTACCCCAGGCCGTATGGCCTGCCCTCGCCGGGCAGCGCGTCCTTGTACTGCTCGAAGAGCTCCTTGATCAGCGCCTCGTCGGGTGCGGACTTGGGATCGATCAGGGCGTTGGCGCTGAGGCTGAGGGACACGGCGGTGATTTTCGCCCGCGCGGAAAGGTCGTAGAGGAACCGTTCGAGTACGGGGGTGCTCAGCAGCGGCGCACCGCCAGCCACGTCGAGCATGAGCATGGCGGCCTGGCGGTTATTGGCCTGGTACATGTTGCCGGCCAGGCCCAGATAGCCCACGCGATCGGACAACTTCACGTGGCCCACGCCCTGCACCAGCTCGCGGTAGCGCATGAGCACGAGCCAGTCCCGCAAAGCCCTGCGGAGGGTCTGCGGCTGGTAGCCCAGGACCCGGCCGCGGTCGGCCAGCGCCTCGGGCGTGGTAATGCCCACGGCTTCCTGGGCCTGGTCGATCTCTGCCTCGCTGGCGGAGAGGCCCATCCGCTGGGCGTCAAACAGCGCCAGCGCCCAACCCGTGGCGTCCTGCGGCGCCAGCGCGCCCATCAGCGGCGACAACTGGTTCAGCGCGCGGAGGTCGTACTCGGCTGCGATCTCGTCTGCACGCCTGATCGACTGGCCGTCCACCGTCCCGATCACCGGGTTGTCCGAGGGGCCGCTGAGCTTTTGGAACGCCGGCTCGATCAGGAAGATGACCATCAACGCCGCCCCGCCGATGGCGAGGATGTAATTCTGGTAGAGACGGAAAAACTTCATCATGCCTGGGGGCTCCGGCGAAACACGCGAGTATAGCCGATGGCGCGGGGGGTCAGTCGCGCTGGCGGTCGGTGGTGAACAGGTTGGGGGCGCGGACGTGGAACAGCCCGTCGGGGACGATCATCATCCCCACGGTCGTGTCGTCGTCGATCTGGTCGTAGGAGCTGAAGACGATGAGGGTCCAGCGCGGGAGCCGGCGGGTGACGCGGACGCTCATGCTCCGCGACTCGTTGCGGGAGAAGTCCAGCGTGTGGGTGAACGTGAGGGAGTATTTGCGGGAGAGGTCGTAGGTGAAGCCGTAGGTGAAGAGCTTCTCGTCCAGGTCGTGGATCTCGGTGTAATCGACGAAGGTCGCCAGCTCGGGGGAGTTCTGGAGCTGGGCGCCGGCGCGCCACTGCGCCAGCACGTCGTCCTCGAGATTCTGGATCGCCTCGCCGACGACGGCCAGGGAGTCGGAGACCATCCACATGACGTCGGCGTGGAAGTGGTCCCCGCCGAGGCTGTACTCGGGCCTGTAGGAGATGAACCGCGAGATCGAGGTCTCATCCTGGGCGTCGTCGCCCCGGAGCACCACGTCGGTGTTGACGACCAGCCAGTCGGTGTCGCGCCACCGGCCCGGGCCGCCGCGCTGGGTCTGCAGGGTGTTGCGCAGCCCGAACCTGGCGCCGGCGCCCTCCTGGATGCCCTCGACGTCCGGGTCGTAAACGGGGTAGTCCTCCGGGTTGACCGAGGATCCCATCAGGAAGAGGTCGGCGCTGGGCTCGATGATGTGGCGCATCCGGTGCAGGTCGAGGATGCGGTTGTCCACGTTGTCGTAGGTCCGGGAGAACTGCGTCGCCAGGCGCACGCCGCCGGCGCCCCAGAGGCGGATCGGTTCGCTGTCGTCGTTAAAGTCGTCGAAGTCTTCGTCGTAGCCCGTGAACCGGCCCGAGACGTAGGGGACCACGTCGAAGATGCTCAGCTTCATCGGCGCCTGGATTTCATGCCGGCTGTCGAGGCGGGAGCGGTAGGAATCGGGGAGCCCCGCGTCCTCGGCGGCCTGGTCGAAGGGCGTCCGCGCGGAGGGGATGCCAAAGAGCATCATGCTGAGCCGGTCGTTGAAGCCCAGGTCGTGCGGGCTGTCCGTGCCCGGCCTGATGCGCATCAGGCCGGCGCGGTTCTCGGTGTAGTAGGTGAGCCGGTCGTTCCACAGGCTAGTGGCGACGCGGTAGTAGCCCAGCTCCGGGAGCTTGTCCACGTTGTAGCCCGGGGACTGGAGGTTGGGCGTCTGGGCGACGAAGTCGTTGAGGTCGTATTTCGCCAGCAGGGTGAAGGCCCAGTCCTCCTGCTGTTTCTTGAGATAGACGGAGGTTTCGTAGGGCTTGCTGGTCTCGGCGCGGGAGCGGAAGTACTCCTCGAGGAAGGTCGGGTCGGAGACGTAGGCGAACTCGAGGGAGAGCTCCCAGTGGCGGGGCAGGAGCTGACGGTGTCGCCAGAGGGCGAAGCCGCGGGCGTCGCCGTTGAGCTCGACGTTATCGCGGCCGCCGATCTCGTCGGTGCCGCTGTCGTGGGGGGCGAAGTAGCCGTCGAAGAAACCGAACTGGCGGGGCAGGTCGTAGTCGAGGTTGACGCCCATGCCCGCGCCGTGGCGGCCGTTGTAGTCCAGGTCGCCGCTCAGCTCGACGCCCGAGGGCTTGGGCTGGCCCGCCAGCGCGAAGAGGTCCCAGGTCGTCTTAATCTTCGCCCCGTCGTTGCTGCTGTAGCCGAACGAGGCCTTCTGGAGCGGGATGCTCTGGGAGGCGTCGCCGGCGAGGAAGGGCCAGTAGAAGATCGGCGTCGTGCCGAACTTGGCGGTGATGTTCTGGGCGGTGAAAGGCCCGGCCATCGAGCCGTCCTCGCGGCGCTCCTGCTTGAACGTGATCGTCCGCGCCGCGATCGAGAAGTGCGGCACGCCGAACTCGCTGTTGGTCAGCGCCGCGTTCTTGGCGGTCCAGGTGTTGGCGGATTCCTGACGCATCTTCTGGGCCCGCACATAGAGCGGGATCTGCTTCTTCACGTCCCAGCCGAACATCACCGCGTCCAGCACGATCGCGCGGTTGCGCGTCAGGTCGTAGAACACGCGCGGGGCGCGCACCGTGTACTGGTCGTACGTCGCGACGACGTTGTCCTCGAGGTAGATGCCCCTGACGTCCTCCACGCCGGCCTGACGCTCGGTGAGCTGCGCCAACTGGTTCCCGCCCGAGAGGAAGATCACGGCGTTCTGGGCCGTCAGAGTCGCGTCGGGGGTCTTCTTGTCGCTGCCCTTGTAGAGCACACGGACGTTGCCCATCAGCAGCAGGAGGTTCTCCCCCTCGTTGCCCTGCTGGAAGACGACGCGGTCGGCGCCGAAGATCACCGTGCCCTTCTGGGCGAAGATCTGATCGGCGGGGGTGATCGCGGTCTTCTTGGGCGAGGCGTCGGTCGGGGCGATGGTCTTGCCCGGGGCCGCGGCCTGCGCGGGGGGCTCGGGCTCAGGCTTCGCCTTGCTCTTGCCGTGCTTCTTGTCGGCGACGGCCTTGGGCTGCGTCGCGGGGGGATTCGTCTGCGTCGGGGCAACGGCGGCAACACTTGTCGTGCCGGGCTGCGTGGCCGTGGTCGGCTGCGTCTGCGGCGCCTGCGCGACGTGCTGCGTCGCCGGCGCGGTCGCGGCGACGGCGCCCTCTTCGCCCGGGGCGGGCTGCGTGGAGGGCTTCTCGGGGTGTTTGGCCTTGGCGCGTGCGGCCAGCGCCGCCTGTGCGCGGTCCGCCGTGTCATGGGTGATCTGCTCACGCATCGCGTCGCGCTGCGCGAGCATCTCCGGGGTCATGATCGGCGAGCCCGCCGGCACGTCCAGCGCCGGTGCGTTGAGCTTCGCCAGGTACTCGGCGAAACGCGTCTTCGCCTGCGCGACCAGCGGTTCGCTCTCCGCCGACTGCTTGCGCAGCAGGTCCGTCAGCAGGTCGATGTCGCCGGTGGTCGAGACCGTCACCAGGAGGCGCGGCGACTGCGCCTGCACGGGCCCACGGCCGCGCAGCGGCCGGGCGTCGTCCAGGAACATCGAGACGTGGCGGATCACTTTGCCGGGGCGCTGCTCTTTATCGAGCCGGACCACCATCTTCTCGGCGCGGAAGCCGTACGTCCCCACCGCAAGCGAGCAGTCACCATCGAGATAGAGCAGCTTGGCGTCGCCGTCTGTCCACGAGGTGGCGCGGCGGCACTTGAGCTCGACCGCCGAGTCGATGACCGGGTCCGCCAACGGGAGTTCGGAGCGGTTGACGGTCGGCGTTGTGACAGGCGGGGTGATCGGCGCGGGGTCCTGGGCGAGCAGCGCGAACCGATCAGGTGAAACCAGCCCCAGCGTGAGCGCACCCGCCACGGCCGCAACGCTCAGGACGCGCCTGTACACCCTCTGGGCATATCGCGTCCTTGTGCCGTCGTGCGGCAGATCGTGATGGGTTCGCCTCATAAACTCCGGCCTGATGCGGGTCAGGCGGCGATTATAGAGGCACGCGACGAGGGGGCAACCGAGCGCGTTAGCGGCCGGGCTCGCCCGGCGTTTGCGCGAGAAGAGAACGCCGGGCGAGCCCGGCCGCTAACAGAACTAAAATCTTCTCAATGCCCCTCGACCGCCAGGCGTCTTCCCATCCCCGTTGCGGGAACCTCGGGGACGAGCGGTTGCGTGGGTGCAACGGCGGCCTCCGCGCAGGGGTGCGTGAGCACGACGATCTGCCAGAGGTCGATGACGCTCATCTTGAAGCGGTACTCGACCCGCAGATCGACCCCGCGGAGGCACTCGTCCAAGGGCAGGTCGCTGCGCCAGCCGATCTTGATGAACATCGGGTTGAAGACGCGCTCGAGCCACGCCATGACGGGGTTGGTGGACTGGAAATGGTTGAGCAGGACGATGCGGCCGTTGGGCTTGAGCAGGCGTGTGGCGTGGGCGATGAGGCGGGCCGGGTCGCTGACCACGCTGATCACGTGGGTGATCATGATGTGGTCGAAGGACTGCTCGGCGAAGGGGGGGTGCATCGCGTCGCCGCAGATGAGCCTGCAGTGATCCATGCCCAGGTCGCGGCACTTGCCGGCGGCCTTGGCGAGCATGCCGTCGGAGAGATCGACGCCGACGATCGTCACGTTTTTCGGATAGTGCCTCAGCGTCATGCCCGTGCCCACGCCCAGGTCGAGCACCAGGTCCCCGGGCTTGAGGTGCAGTTGCTGGGTGGCGCGGAGCTGGCGGGCGCGCACGCAGGCGCCGAAGGTGTAGTCGTAGAACCACGCCCACAGGTCGTACATCTTCCGCGTGGTCGGCTCTTTCATGTTCATCGTGGTTTCTCCGTCGGCGCTGTCGCCGGCCCGGCCAAGACCGCTTTGACCTTTTCCACAATCGGCTCGACCCGCTCATCCTGCGGGAAAATCTCCGCCGCCAACTTCCCCTCAGTATCGTAAACCAAGAGCGTCGGAACAACTAGGTCCGACCAGGTATTGGCCAGACCCCGCACCACCGCCAGGCGTTTGTTCGTGTCCGGCACCAGCAAAAAGGCGTCTTTCATCGCCCCGTGCTCCCGCAGGTACCGAAAAGCCGCGGGCTCCGTCTCATCCGCATCCAGGGTCACCGAGACCAGCCGGACCCGGTCGCTCATCGCCCCAAGCTCCCTGTGCAACGGGTCGAACAGCGCCACGCAGGGAGGGCACCACGTCGCCCAGAAGTCCAGCACCAGCACCTTGCGCTGCGCGGCAGTCTCGGCGATGACCTTCTTCAACCCCTCCAGGTCCGTCCGCGGCAATAGCGCCTCCTGTGGCGCGGGGGTCACGGCCTGCCCCCCGGCCGGTGCACCGCTCTCATCGCAGCCAGCCAAACCCCCGGCTAGAATCAAAATCGCGAACCCGACGCACCATTGCCGCGTTTTCAACGTTGTAGCTCCCTAACCGGCGATCCATCAGGGTGATGGATCAACCAGATCATAGACCCCAAACCCCCAACGATCATGGCACCTCTAACCCCCTACCCGCCTCTCCCCAGCCGCTCGCGGCTTAGCCTCTTCCTCCTCGCCTCCGCCGTGCTAGCCGCCGCCCTCTACATGGCCCACGCCCACCCCGGCTCGCAGGCCCACGCACAAACCCCCGCCATCCCGCCGGCCGAGTCCCCCACTTCCGCCCCAGCCCAACCCCCCGCCCCGCCCAGCGACGCCCTACGCCTCCGCCGCACCCCTGTCGTGCAGGTCTTCGAGGAGTGCAAGGACGCCGTCGTCAACATCTCCTCGACCCAGGTCATCCAGGTGCAGTCCCCGCTGGGTGTCGGCACCCTCTTTGATGAACTCTTCGAGCTGCCCAACATCGGCCAGCGCGACCCGCTGACGCGACAAGTCAAACGCACCAGCGTCGGCAGCGGGTTTGTCATCCACTCCTCGGGCTATGTCGTCACCAACGCCCACGTCGTCTCCCGCACCGTCGAACGCAAGGTGATCTTCCCCGACAAGACCGAGTACGACGCGCAGGTGGTCGCCATCGACGCCGATCGCGACCTGGCCGTGCTCAAGATCGAAGCCAAACAGCCGCTGCACACCCTCAAACTCGGCCGGAGCGCCGACCTGATGGTGGGTGAGACCGTGATCGCCATCGGCAACCCGCTGGGCTACCAGCACACGGTGACCTCCGGCGTGGTCAGCGCGCTGGACCGCTCCATCGCCGTGGGCGAGGGCGTCGAGTTCAAAGGCCTCATCCAGACCGACGCCTCGATCAACCCCGGCAACTCCGGCGGCCCGCTGCTCAACGTGCTGGGCGAGCTCATCGGCATCAACACCGCCATCCGCGGCGACGCGCAGAACATCGGCTTCGCCATCCCCGTCGATCACCTCCGCCAGGTGCTGCCCGACATGCTCGCCGTCGAGCGCCGCTACCGCATCATCACCGGTATGCGCATCGGCAAGGAGGGCCCCGCCAAGGTGCTCTCCGTTATCAGCGACTCGCCCGCGTTCCTCGCCGGCCTGCAGCCCGGCGACGTCATCACCTCCGTCAACAGCCAGCCGATCGGCAACGCCATCGACTACAGCATCGCCCTCATCGGCCGCAAGCGCGGCGAGAGCCTCCGGCTCACCCTCACGCGCGACGGCCGGGCCAACATCTCCACCGACATGGTCCTCGCCGGCCGGCCCAAGCCCGACGGCGATGCGCTCCTGCGCGACAAGTTCGGCATCACCGCCGACCCGCTCTCCCAGCGCACCATCGACGCGCTGGGTCTGCGCGGCCTGCGCGGGCTCGAGGTCCGCGACGTCGAGCCCAACAGCCCCGCCAAGGCGCTGGGCATGCGCCGCGGCGATATCATCGACCACCTCGCCGGCGCGCCGACCGTCGGCCTCGACGAGGTCGGCGAGATCATCGAAACCATCGAGGCGGGCAGGCGCGTGCCCATCTCCGTCCTCCGCGTCCAGGGCCGAACGATCTACCGCACCCAGACCTCCATCGAGGCCCGCTGACACACCGCCGGGCAGACCGCATGAAACTGACCATCAACGGCGAACCGTGCGAACTGACGGACGGCAAAACCGTCCGCCAGATGATCGAGGACCTGGGCTTCAAGGGCCGCGCCGTCGCCGTCGAGGTCAACCGCAAGGTCGTGCCCAAAAAACAGCACGAGACCACGGCCCTGCGCGACGGCGACGCCGTCGAGGTCGTCACCCTCGTCGGCGGCGGGTGATTTGCTTACCACCCCCGATGGGTGGCTGGGTCTGAGGCTTTGCGAAGCCCCAGTTCGGCGCTCGAAGCAGACCGGGGCATCGAGAAGACTCTGCCCCAGCCACCCGTCACTAAGCGAAAAAAACACAAAAGCCCTGATGTAACATGTCCGCCATGGCCACACCCGCAACCACACAACCCGACCTCCTCGTCGCCCCCGCCGCCACCATCGCCAAGTGGCAGGAAACCCTCATCGAGTTCGCCATCACCTACGGCCTCCAGATCGTCGGCGCGATCGTCATCGCCGTCGTGGGCTTCATCCTCGCGTCGTGGCTCGGCCGCATGGTCGACGGCTGGCTGGTCAAGAAACACATCGAGCAGCCCCTCCGCACGCTCGCCGTCCGCATCACACGCATCATCGTGCTCGCCATCGTCGGCGTCATGGCGCTCCAGAAGTTCGGCGTCGAGGTCCTCCCCATCATCGCGGGCATGGGCGTCATCGGCGTGGGCATCGGACTGGCCATGCAGGGCGTCCTGGCCAACGTCGTCGCAGGCCTCACCATCATCTTCACCAAGCCCTTCCGCCTCGGCGAATACATCGACGTCCAGGGCGAGTACGGCGAGGTCGTCCAAATCGAGCTCTTCTCCACCACCCTCCAGCACGCCGACCTCTCCAAAATCATCATCCCCAACCGCAAGATCGTCGGCGAGATCCTCCACAACTACGGCACCATCCGACAGCTCGACCTGAGCGTCCCCATCGCCTACGGCTCGGACCTCGACCGCGTCACCGCCGTCATCAAGAGCATCCTCGATGCCCATCCCTCCGTCCTCAAAAACCCGGCCGCCCAGATCGGTGTCAGCTCGCTCGAAGAATCGGCCGTTATCGTCTTCGTCCACCCGTGGGTGCCCGTCCCGCTGTATGGCCCCATCACCGCCGAGCTTTACCAGCAGATCGCCGAGCGCTTCCGCGCCGAACGCATTGTGATCCCCTTCCCGCAGCGCGAGGTCCGCATGCTGGCCGCCGCCGGTTCCACGGGAGCGCAGGCATGACCACCCCCGCGTCACCCGCTAAGCCGCTCGACGCCCCGCTCGTCGTCGCCGGCCGCACGCTCGCTTCCCGCCTCATCGTCGGCACGGGCAAGTACAAGGACTTCCCCACCATGCAGGCCGCGCTGGACGCCAGCGGCGCGAGCGTCGTCACCGTCGCCGTCCGCCGTGAGCGGCTCTACAACGACAAGGGGCAGTCGCTGCTGGATTTCATCGACCTCAAGCGTTACACGATCCTGCCCAACACGGCCGGCTGCTTCACCGCCGACGACGCGGTGCGCGTCTCCATGCTCGGCCGTGAACTCCTCGACCAGCTCAACAACCCCGGCAAGGAGTGGGTCAAGCTCGAAGTCCTGGGCGACAAAAAAACGCTGCTCCCCGACCCCGTCGGAACGCTCGACGCCTGCCGGCAACTGGTGAAGGAGGGCTTCAAGGTGCTCTGCTACACCAGCGACGACCCGATCATGGCCCAGCGGCTCCGCGACGCCGGCGCCGCCAGCGTCATGCCCGCCGGCTCACCGATCGGCTCTGGCCAGGGCGTGCTCAACCCCAACAACATCCGCCTCATCCTCGAACTCTTGAAGAGCAAGGAGCACGGCGGCTCGCCCGACTTCCCCGTCATCGTGGACGCCGGCGTCGGCACCGCGAGCGACATCGTCATCGCCATGGAGCTGGGCGCCGACGGCGTCCTGCTCAACACCGGCATCGCCCACGCCGCCGACCCCGTGAAGATGGCCCACGCCATGCGCCACGGCCTCGAGGCCGGCCGCCTCGCCTACCTCGCGGGGCGGATCCCCAAACGGTTGTACGCGACGGCCTCAAGCCCGTGGACGGGCGTGATCAGCTACATCCCGGGCGAATAAACAAGAGAGCAACAATGGGTGCCACACTGCATCCCGTAGGGTGCGGTGTGTCTGTCGTCACGGATGAAGATGTCTAACACGGGTACGACCCGACCCGTCGCGCTGGTTCGTTTAGTGATGATCCATCGTACCCCGCACACCGCACCCTTCGGGATGCAGTGTGGCACCCGAGGTTCGCCCCCGGGAAATCATTGCGAAAACCCTCACGCCCCGAACGTCTCACGTCCCTTCGCCCCGTTCACGCTCCGCCCGCACACCTGCAGCGGCTCCTTCCACAAATTCCCCGAGAGGTTGCACGGGTCGAGCACCGCCGCGTTGCGGTACGTGGTGATGAACGACCAGCGGTCGGCCTTGATCGTGTTGGGGTGCGAGCTGTGCGCCGCCAGGTCGCTGAAGAAGACCGCGTCGCCGCGCTTCACCTCCAGCGTCGCCACGGGCAGGCCTTCGAGCTCCTTGTCCTCGATGCGCACGCTGAACCCCTCGGTGGGGAAGTGCTTGCGGGGGAAGACGCGTTTGTGCGAGCCGGGGATGAACATCAGGCAGCCGTTGGCCACCGTCGCGTCGTCCATCGCGATCCAGACCGACATCTTCGACGGGCCCTCCCAGTAGAACCAGTCCTGGTGCCAGGGCGAGGGGAAGTCGATCTTCCCGTCCTTGAACACCGCCTTGGCGCTGAGGAACTCCACGTCCGGCCCGATGATCTGCCGCAAAATCGGCGTCACGCGGTCATCTCGCATCGCGTCGAGCATCGTGGGCGGAAAGTTAGAGCTGTTCCACACCCGCACCCCGTGCGGCACCCCGTCCGGCCCGTCCTGCACCATGTGCTGCCGCAGCACGTCCTTCCACCGCAACATCTCGGCGGCGGTGTACAGCCCGGACACGGCCACAAACCCGTCCCGCTCCCACGCGGTGAGTTGATCCGGCGTGAGGCGTGAAGAAGGCTGAGCGACGGCGGTGGTCATGGCGGCATCTCCAGCGGTCGGCGAATCACGCCGATCCCTCTATTGTCGATGCGGTGTGCGGAGAAACTGACAGTATACGCATTTAAGGGGATGGTCGTGTTAGTTCAATTCTCACAGTGAGTGGTTCATTATCCACTGAAATTATCTCTTCTACAGTACATCCATTCCACTCGTTCCCAAGCTGAAGCCTCGCGCCAGGAGCGACAGTTACCGCGCTGTCATCTGCGAATCCAGGAAGTTTGATTTTAAACGTTCGGTAGGTTGGCCCCATAACAGTATATGAAACGGAAAATCTAGTCTGCGGAAATTCGACCGTCACCACTTCTCTCGCAGCCAGTGTGATCTCTGTGCGGCCATAGTCAGCTTTGATGACTCGTTTTGATTGCTCTTGAATCACATTATTTTCATTCAGAGCGGTACCGCCCGTTATTCCGATTTCGCGAGGTGGCGAGGCCTGATCTGAAATTGCCTGAGAATCGGCCGGCTCAGCATGCACTAATATCCCCCATACCGATGATCGCACGTCATACGGGTTCCACGTAATCTGTGTCCCAGGCGACCAGCGGGCGGATTGAAACTCCGCGACCACGTCTCCTTTATTGACGATTTGCTCTTCCCGCAAAGTACGAACAAATAAATAATCTTCTTTCATATCCAAGATGCGGACGGTCCCTTTGTAAGCATTACGGTCAGGACCAATGACTTTGCCGTTTAGAGGGTTGATAGCCGGCGCGTAAACTTCGCCCCATACCACACGTTGCTTACGCAAAAAGTCTGCCAGCGAAGACCGCTCCTTGGCGTTAAGAGCGTTCGCTTCGACACATACCAGACGAAAGTTCAGTTGCGGAATCTGCCGCGTCGATAAATAATACATTACTATACTTGTGGACCTTTGCACCGCGATATGCGACGTATCAGCAGAAACCACATGCTGTCGCTGCGTCAAGTCATCCACCCTGCACAGTGAGCGTGAGAAGCTGTGATTAAGATTTTCGACCCATAACGTGCTGCCAATTTGGCGAAGGTAAATATTGTGGTGTGATGGCCGCGTCGAAATAAATTGATTGCCTGCATCGTCATTCGACGACGAGGTAAGTGTGTCAAGATCAAGAACACGACCTCCGAAGTTAATCTTCGTCGGGGTAGACCAGTCAATGATATCCCCACGGGCGTGAGGACCAGGATATGCCACTGGAAGTTCAATTACCTTACCGCTATCAATTTCAACGATTGCTATATAGCGATCGTTGACAAAAACAATTCTCTTCCCATCGGACGACCAGGCGGTGTTTTCAACAGGAGGATCCCAGCCGCGCAACTCTGATTTCAGATGCGATCCGACCTCTAACCTCTTCACGGTATTCATTGTGTGAAGGTCTTTGATGGTCAATGCAATCGAATAACCTTTGTTGCTATCCCCTATCAGCGTTCTAGGGCCGTATACGAATTGTCGTCCGTCGGACGAGAAAGAGAGAGACGGCGTCCATCCGTCTTGATCCACCGTTACGACGGCGCCTACCACTATTTCTTCGGCGCGTGCATTGGCGAATCCGGCGGGGATGTCGATTCCTCTTGGGGGCTGACGCGGCGGAGCTTCATGCGGCGTTGTTGACGGTATGAGTTGGCTAGATTGTTCGGCGAGGTACTTGCTGGCGTTTCCAAGGGCTCTCGTACTAAGTGATACCCAAGTGAATGGTGCAACAATCAAACAACAGAGGAGCAATACCAGCCCCCCCACGATACGTCTTTGTGCCATTGCGGCGATGGCCAGAATAAACGCAACAACAAGCAACGGGCCATAGATAAAGATCAGCCAGAGCGAGAACCACATGATCACCATACCCAAGGCGAAACAGAGCCAACCTCCGATAACGGCCCCTTGCTTGACGTGTGGCGTTTGCACCGCAGTCGGCATTTCCATGGTTCTGATTCCTGACGTGAGTTGTGGCCTCCACCCCGACGGCTAAACAGCTAACCTAGATGGGATTGTGTCGATTGAACACTGCCCCATGAGTGCCAAGGGCCACTCAAATGAGCATACGACGTGATCCTACCACACCGGATCGACATCGATATGCGCGAACCAGCCGCTGAACGATGCTAGCTCCGTTCCACCTCTTCCCCGTCCTTCTCGTCTTCCCCCGCCGCCTCCACCTCATCCACATCAATAATCTCCTCCGGAACCGGCGTGGTGTCCCCCGCTTTGCGGCGGGCCATCCATGACGCACGGAGCTTGGCGCGGCGCTCGGCGCGCAGCCGGGCCTCCTCGCTGGGCCAGTCGTATTGCATCTGGCCGGTCGCCGGGTCGCGCCAGTCGGCGGGCTTGTCGTCGCCGGACGTGGTCTGCTCGGAGGCGGGGCGGAGCTGGAGGGAGATCTCGCCGGCCACGCGGTCCTGCGTCACCTTCACCCTCCGCTGGCGGACGAGTTCGAGGGTGGCCAGGAAAAGCCCGATCATCTCGCTGCGGTTGGACCGGCCGACGAAGATCTGCTGGAGCGTCATCGACCCGTCGCGGGTGAGGCGGTCGAGGATGTCCTCGGCGTGTAGGGCGATGGGCGTGTCGTCGTACACCACCTGGTGGGCCGCGTTGACGCCGATCGTCTCGAGGATGCGCGAGAACGCCTCGCAGAGATCGAGCACGTGGACGTCCTCGAGGTCGATCTCGACGGGCCTCGCGATGTCTTCCTCCTCGCCGGTGAGCACGGGCCGGGCGTCGGTGCGGGCGGCCGGGGCGCGCATGAAGCGCTGCTCCCACTCCTGTCGGCGGGCCTCCAAACCGTTGGCGGCGTCCTTGAACCTTTTATAGGCGAGGAGCTGCTGGACCAGCTCGTAGCGCGGGTCGAGCGGGTTGGTCTCGGTGGGCTGGTCGAGCGCCGCCTCCTCACCCTCGGGGCGGGGGACGAGCATGGCGCTCTTGACCTCCAGGAGTGAAGCGGCCATGACGAGGAATTCGCCGGCGAGGTCGAAGTCGATCTGCTGGATGAGCTTCAGGTGTTCGAGGTACTGCTCGGTGAGCCTGGCGACGAGGATGTCGTTGAGATCGATCTCGTGCCTGCGAACGAGGAAGAGCAGCAGGTCCAGCGGGCCGCTGTAGCAATCGAGTTCGACGCGGTAATCTTCGGCGGTGTGGGTCATGGGCGTCCTCCCTGACGCGTGGGCGAGGCTGGCGGGCCATCGCCGACAGAGGTAGCTTATACCAATCTCGCCGGAAATGCCCGGGTTTTCCTACCATTGGATCGGACATGGGCGACGCCAGGGATCAATCCGTGACGCAGCAGACGGAAGATTGGGACGCCTTTGCCCGGGGGGTGCTGGACGCCGAGGCCCACGCCGTCGCCCGGGTGCCCATCGACGCCTCGTTCCACAAGGCGGTCGATCTCATCCTGCACACCACCGACCCCAAGCGGCACGGCTCGGTCGTCACCACCGGCCTGGGCAAGAGCCACTTCATCGCCCAGAAAATCTCCGCCACCTTCGCCTCGCTCGGCACGCCCAGCCACTTCCTGCACCCGACCGAGGCGATGCACGGCGACCTGGGCCGCATCCGCGCGGCCGACGTCGTCCTCGCCCTCTCCCACAGCGGCGCCACCGAAGAAGTCGTCTCGCTGGCGACCATCCTGCGGCAGGACGGCGTGCCCGTCATCGCCATCACCGGCAAACGGGAGTCCGACCTTTCTCGCCTCTCCAGCGTGACGCTCTACATCGGCGATATTACCGAGGCCTGCCCGCTCAACCTCGCACCCACCGCGAGCACGACGGCGATGCTGGCGCTGGGCGACGCGCTGGCGCTGACCGTCTCGCGGCGACGCGACTTCACCGTGGAGGATTTCAAGCGCGTCCACCCCGGCGGCGGGTTAGGCAAGCAGCTCATGCCGGTGGTCGAGGCGATGCGGTTCCGGGCCGGGCAGAACCTGCCGCTGATCAAGACCGACGCCACCGTCCAGCAGGCGTTCGACACCGCGGAGCGCGCCGCGGCCGGGGGCATCCGCCGGGCCGGGGCGCTCATCATCGTGGACGGCGCGGGCAAGCTGGCGGGCATCTTCACGGACGGCGACTTCCGCCGGACGCTCATCCACCACGGCGCGGCCGCGCTCGCTCAACCGATCGCCGGGTTCATGACGAAAAACCCGCGCCACCTGACGCACGCCGCCCTGGTGCGCGACGCGGTGCAGCTCGTGCGTGAGCTGCGCATCGACGAGGTTCCGGTCGTGGACGACGCGGGCCGACCGCTGGGGTTGATCGACGTGCAGGATTTGGTGGCGCTGAAGGTGATCGAGGGGTGAGGTGTTTATTCTGGTGGGGCAGGCGTCCCGCCTGCCTCTTCCAATTCAAGAACCGGCCTCGGAAGGCCGGCGACAGGCGGGACGCCTGCCCCACCATACAGATTGAAGAAGCCCCCCATTCGGGGCGGCGCTATACAAATACAGAAAACTCATTCCACCGACTGCAATAGCGCCGTCATCTCTTCCGCCCCGTGGAGCGAATCGGGCGTGCCCTTCTTTTTCGCGCGGTCGATGCCGATGCGCAGAACTTCCCTCGCGGGCTCATCCTCGCCCTTCTCGATCAACATCTTGGCCTTCTGGAAATAGGCGTAGGCGTAGTCGGCGTCGATCTCCAGTGTTTTGTCGAGCCACTGGATCGCCGCGTCGAACTCCTGCGCCTTGGCGTGCTCCAGGGCGATGCCGTAGGTGCAGAACGGGTCGGTCGGTTCAAGCTGGTGCAGCTTGGTGAGTTGGGCGAGTCGGGTCATGGTGAAAGGGTAGCGGTTATTGCCGCAGCAGGGTGCGCGCGCTTCAGCGGGCCGTGACTGCGGGCGTTCTCACCGCTGCGTCAGCTCTTCCGAGAGCCGGCGGAGGCGCGCGTTGAAGTAGAACAGGTACGCCAGCGCCCCGACGCCCACGAGGCCGGAGACGACGGCCATGATGAGGTTTGTCGCGCTGCCGTTGTCCACGTAGTGCATCCCCGCGTAGATGGAAAACGCGAGGAAAAAGAGGGCCGCCGTCGAGATGAGCACGCGGTGGAAGTTGTAGAGTGCCATGCCGTTCATAGGGACGCTCCTTATCTCTCCGCCCTTAGTTTAGGCGCGATCCGGCGGGGCGTCACCCCGCGGCCGGGGCGTGCTCCCTGCCGACGACCGCGATCCCGTAGCGTTCCGCCAGCTCGATCACCCGGGGCTTGTCGGCGATGATCACCCGGCCGGTCTCGACGACCAGGCACTTCGCCCCCGCGCTATGCATCGTCTCGATCGTCTGCGGGCCGATGGTCGGCACGTCGAACCGCATGTCCTGCCGCGGCCCGGCGGCCTTGATGAGCGTCCACCCGCCGATGCGGCAGAGCTCGCCGGCGCGGCGGATCATCGCGTCCGTCCCCTCGATCGCCTCGACGGCGATCACCGCCCGGTCGCGCACCGCCACCGCCTGGCCGATGTCCAGCTCGTTCAGCCGCACCGCCAGAGGCCATCCGAAGTCGATGTCGCCCGCCTGCTCGGCTGTCGGGCCGCGCCGGGTGAGCACGCCCGATTCCGCCAGCGCGCCGGGGATGTACCGCGTCGAGTCGATCAAGGTGATCCCGCTCCGTTGTAACTCATCGGCGACGGCGCCCAGCAGCGCGTGGCTCCGCCGGTCGTGACGCAGGACACGATACCACAGCCGCGCGGCGCGCCAGTCGGGGAACTGCCGCACCAGCCGCAGCGGTTCGTACATCCGCGCCTTCCGAACCACGCCAATCATCACCGCCTCGCGCACGCCCCACCGCCGCAGCAGGCGGACCCACCTACCCAACCGGATGATCCCCGCGTGGCCGAACTGGTCGCACTCGCCCGGCAGGTCGCCGTCGTACTGGTCTTTCAATCCCACGCAGGCCACGCGCCGCCCCGCAGCACGCACACCCTGCGCCGTCAGCACCGGTAACCGCCCCCCCCCGGCGATCAGCCCGATCGGCGGCGCGCTGGTATCCGTCCGTGTCTGCATCGCGGACCATTATGCACGAGCCGTGCGTGGCGCGTAGTGGGGAATATAAAGACCCCGACGCTTCGGAAGACCTCAGCATCGGGCTTGGCTCAAAACCGTGCCACGCGCCACGCACCACCCACTACAATCCCCCTCATGTCCCCCGTCGAGTTCACCGCCTCCGTCTTCGGCATCGCGCTCACCGCCGGCCTCATCGGCTCCCTGCTTGGCGTCGGCGGGGGCATCGTCGTCGTGCCGGGGCTCGCGCTCCTCCTGGGGGTGGACGTCCACCTCGCCATCGGCGCTTCGCTCGTCGGCGTCGTCGCCACCTCCACCGGCGCGGCGGCGGCCTACGTCCGCGACGGCCTGGCGAACCTGCGCCTGGCCATGCTCCTCGAGGTCGCCACCGTTGCCGGCGCCCTCGCCGGCGCCGTGCTCGCCAACCGCTTCGACCAGCACGTCCTCTTCATGATCTTCGGCGGCCTGCTCGTTTACGCCTCCGCCGCGATGTTCATCACCCAAATCCGCGCCAAGACCGACAAGCCCGTCCCGCACGATGCCCTGGCCGACCGCCTCCGCCTCTCGGGCATGTACCACGACAAGGCCACCGGAAAGGATGTTCACTACCGCGCCACGCGCACCTGGCTGGGCCTCTCCGTCAGCCTCGTCGCCGGCCTCATCAGCGGCCTGCTGGGCGTCGGCGGGGGCATCCTCAAAGTGCCCACCATGCACCTGGGCATGCGGCTGCCCATCAAGGTCAGCACCGCCACCAGCAACCTCATGATGGGCGTCACCGCCGCAGCCGGCGCGGGCGTCTTCTTCGCACGCGGGCAGGTCGCGCCGCTCATCGCCGCCCCCGTCGCCGCCGGCGTGCTCATCGGCGCGACCGCAGGCTCACGCTTCCTCCCCCGCATCCACAGCGCCTGGATCCGTGGGGCCTTCACCGTTCTGATGGTTTATGTCGCCTTCGAGATGCTAAGGAAGGGAATCAAGTGAGCAGCCCCACCCCCGACCAGGCCACCAACACGCACCGCATCGAACTGCTCATCGGCAACCTCCTCCGCCTGGGCGTCATCGTCAGCCTCACGCTCGTCACCCTCGGCACGCTCGTCACCTTCATCGGCGACCGCGACCGGCCCGACGCCGCCTCGCTCGACGTCCTCCACCTCACCCAGACACGCTTCCCCCACACGCTCACCTCCGTCCTCCGCGAGGCCGCCGCCTTCCACGGCCCGGGCCTGGTCATGCTCGGCATCCTCGTCCTGGTCGCCACCCCCGTCGCCCGCGTCGTCGCCGCCGTCGCCCTATTCACCGCCGAGCGCGACCGCATCTATATCGCCCTGACCACCGTGGTCCTTATCATGCTGGTGGTTTCGTTCTTTCTCGGCCGCGTGGAATAGCCGCTCGCGGCTTAGCGTCTTCTCTTCCTCCTCCCCTCCTTTTCCTCCCACCCGGGACAAAACCATGCTCTTCACCACTGAACAACTCGATCTCTACCGCCGTGATGGATACGCCATCATCACCTGCCCCTGGCTCGAGCCGCTGACGCGCGACTGCCTGGCGGCGGTCGCCAAGGTCGAGGTCACCCCCGACCAGCGCGGCAAGGACGGCATGGGCAACCACGCCCGGCTCAAGCCGCAGATGCCCGAGTCCTACTGGTCGCAGCTCGACCACTCGCTCCCCTTCCTGCGCGTCATCCTGCACGACGAGATCGTCGAGCTGCTCCGCCAGGTCAACGCCGACGACGACATCTACATGCGCAACGGCGGCATCAACGACATGGCCGTCGGCCACGCGGTCGCCTGGCACCGCGACTACGACTGGGACCGCACCGAGGTCATGCACTACTTCACCGGCGGCCGGATCGCCAACGGCTGCCTGCGCGTCGTCCCCGGCAGCCACAGGGGCACGCGCGACCAGTGGAAGGTCGTCATCGACAAGGCGCGGCAGGAGCAGGGCATCAAGGGCGAGCCGCGCTCCTTCGCCGCCGAGGTGGACGCGGTGCTCCCCGGCGAGGTCTCGCTGGAAGTCGAACCGAACCAGTTGATCGTCCGCAGCACCGCCATCTACCACGCCACGCATACGAACCTGGGCCCGCGCAGCCGGATGATGAGCCACTTCGTTTACCGCGAGCACGAGGCGGACGACCACCGCTTCCGCTGGGAGAACTACCTGACTCCGGTGCTGCTCGACGCGCTGACGCCCAAACAGAAGCGGCCCCTCTGGCTCGGCCGGGAGTTCGAGATCGCCGAGAAGTTCAAGCCCGAACGCGCACGCGAGGACGGCAAGGTGAGTTGGTCGGTGATCTGATGGCATGGCCGTCGCCGCCCGACGGAGAGACGGACCGCATATCGGTTTGTTTACGCCGTTTTTTCATTCGAGACGACAAACTCACCCCGCACACACCGCCATCGCCGCCGCGAAGGCGTGATAGACATCGAACATCGTGGCGAAGCGGTCCGCCGGGTCGGTCGCCATCAGTTGATGGATGAGCGCGGTGGTCGGCTCGTGCAGGTCGGAGCGAAATGACGAGAGGTCGGGGCAGGGGCCTTCGAGGCGGGCGAGCATGACGTCGCGCGGGGTCTCGCCCTCGAAGGGCGGGCGCTGGGCGAGCAGGTGGTAGAGCGTGGCGCCGAGGCTGAACATGTCGGCGCGGGCGTCCGCCTCGAGGCCGCGCACCAGCTCGGGGGCGACGTAGTACGGCGTGCCGATAGTCTTGCCCGCATTCGTGTCGCGGCCGTTGAGCCGCTGGGCGAGGCCGAAGTCGATCAGCTTGGGCGTGCCGTTCCGCGAGAGGAGGATGTTCCCCGGCTTCACGTCGCCGTGCATCCGGCCCAGCTCGTTCACCGCCCCGAGCGCCGACGCCACCCCCCAGCCGATCTCCAGTGCGCGGCGCTCGGTCACCGGCTCGGCCTGACCGATCAGCTTGTCGCACCGGCCGCCATCGACCAGCTCCATCGTGATGTAGGGCTGCCCCATGTCCTCTTCGAAGGCGTACACCTGCGCAATGTTGGGGTGGTTCACCATCGCCAGCACGCGCGCCTCGCGCAGCGCCTCCTGCGTGCAGTCCTTGCCCACGTCGGCCGCCTGGTAGATGACCTTGAACGCCACCTGCCGCGCGAGCTTCTCGTCGTAGGCCTGATAGACCGCGCCGCTCGACCCTCTGGCCAGCAGCTTCACCAGCAGGTAGTGCCCGATCTGAGCGGGCACGCGCACGGGCGTGCCGCAGGACGGGCAGTCCATCAGCGACATGGGCTTGGCGCGGGAGATGTCCACCACGTGCCCCTTGGGGCAGGTGATCTCCTTGATGCGGTTGACGCGGATTTCGCCGACGGGTCGCTGCTCGGCCATGCTGCCCCCACACTGACTCAATCGAACTCCATCGTGCCGCGCGTCACGCCCAATTGGTTGAGCACCCGCAACGACAGGCGGGCGCGGCGCGGGTCCTCCCGGCCGGCGATCACCCCCGCATAACGGTCCAGCACGGCGTGCGTCTGGTCAACATCATCACGCAGCAGCTCGACGCGGAAATGGCGCAGGCCCATGCCGAGCATCTTCGGCACGTATTCGGCGGCGGACTGGGCGCGGGCGTTGTACACCGTGTTGCGGCAGCCCACGTCGGCGATCAGCGGGTGCGCCTCGCCCACGCGGTCACGCAGGTCCACCTTGTGCCGGTCGCAGGGCCTGCCGCAGTCGCGGTGGTCCTTGCCGTTGGAGAGCGTCGCCGCGAAGACGCAGTGCTCCATGTGGAACATGGGCATGTGCTGGTGGATCACCGCCTCGAACATCGAGGCGGGGAAGCGGGCGAACATCGCGGCCATCTGCGTCCAGTTCAGGTCGTAGCTGGGCGTCATGCGCGCCACGCCCGCATCGCGGAGCACCTGCGCGGTCAGTTCGTTGGCGACGTTCATCGAGTAATCGGCGAACAAACGGCCGGCGAAGCCTTCGCGGTAAAACGCCAGGGCGGCGAGGTTGCGGGCGAGCACGCCGTCGGGCCCGCAGTCGGCGATGTGACGCAGCAGCCCCTCCTCGTGGGGCTTGATGATGCGCGTGGTGGCGACGGCGATCGGCATCGCGGCGGCGCGGGCGCGGCCCACCGCCTCGCGGTACCGCTTCACGTCCTCGAAATCGACGTACACCATCGCGGGCCTTGCCAGGCTGTCCGGCGGAGACCAGTCCAATACGGCGTCGAGCTGCTCGATCGACCGTGCCATGACGTAGAGCCGGGCGGCATCAACGTCACCCGCGGTGCATGATCCGATTTCCTCGCGCATGTGCTGCAGCGCGTCCGGATCGGCGATGCCGTGACACTTGGTTCCCGCGCGCTGGGCCAACAGGGCCTCCACCGCGCGGCGGCGCAGGTCGTTGAGAACGCTTTTGGGGGCCATCACGGGGCTGGCCTCGATCGCCTCGCCCGTGTCGTCGGTGAGCGTGACCTCACCCAACTCGAAGGGCGTGTCGCCCAATCGGTTGAGCTGCTCGCGGAGCAGGGCGACGGTGAGCGGGTGCTTCTTGGCCAGTTCGAGCGGCGCGTCGCCGGTGGCGGAAGCGGATCGACCGGCGGCGTCGGTGAGTGTGATGCGCAGCGGCGCGCCGAAGACCGCCTCGACGCGCACGGCCAGCGGCTCACGGTGGGCCACGGTGTCGCGCGAAAAGCTCTGCTCCAGGCGGCGGCGCATCCGCGGATCGTCGGTCTTCCACACCAGGGCCCCGGCCGCAACGGCGGCGAGATTGACGTCGCCATGCCCGAAAATAATCTCCGCGATTGCGGCGGTTCGCGGCCGGACCTCGAACACACGGCCGCCCTGCTCGTCCTGCTCGGGGTGGCCCTCGTCGAAGACGACGCCGTCGCCGGGGCGGAGCGGGTCGGCCTTCGCGTCCGACATCTGCATCAACAGGCCGCGCTCGGTGCGGCCGGTGACGGTGCCGACGCGGAGACCGCGGCTCTTGGGGAACCGCGCGGGCACGAGCGACTGGTGGTTGATGCCGTCGAGGAAGCCGGGGGTGAAGCCGCGCGAGAAGCTCTGTTGCAGGTCGTTGCGCGCCTGCGTGGAGAGGGTGAACGGCCGATGAGCGATCGCGGCGTCGATGGCGGCGCGGTAGGCCTGCGTGGTGGCGGCGACGTAATGGGCGCTCTTGAGCCTGCCCTCGATCTTGAAGCTGACCACGCCGCGGCCGGTAAGCTCGCCGATCTGGTCGTGGCCGGCCAGGTCCTGCGGCGAGAGGAGGTAGGCCCTGTCCCCCATGTCGCGGTGCTCGCCATCCACGATCAGGTCATACGGCAGGCGGCAGGCCTGGGCGCACTGTCCGCGGTTGGCGCTGCGGCCGCCGATGGATTCACTGGTGAGGCACTGGCCCGAGTAGGAGATACACAAGGCCCCGTGCACGAAGACCTCGACGGGCAGCACGGCCTCGCGCGCGATGGCGTCGATGTCGCTCACGGAAAGCTCCCGGGCGAGGATGACGCGTTCGACGCCGAGTGACTGCACGAAGGCGATGCCGCGCGGCTCGGTGAGGGTCATCTGCGTCGAGCCGTGCACGGGAAGGGTCGGGGCGATGCGCTTGATGAGCCGCGCGACGCCCAGGTCCTGCACGATGAGGGCGTCAACGCCCGCCGCCGCCGCGGCGGTGATGAAACGGGCGGCGTCGGCTAGCTCGTCGCTGAAGATGAGCGTGTTGAGGGTGACGTAGCCGCGCACGTTGTGGCCGTGCAGATAGGCCATGACGTGCGGGAGGTCTTCGAGGGTGAAGTTGGCGGCGCGGTGGCGGGCGTTGAAGTTGGAGAGGCCGAAATAGACCGCATCGGCGCCGTTGACGACGGCGGCGCGCATGGCCTCTTCATCGCCGGCGGGGGCAAGGAGTTCGGGTTTGGTGGGCGGGGCGGCGGACATACGGGATACTGTATGCGGGACCACGCGTTTAAGCCCCTTTTCAGGCGGGCCCGGCGGGCATCCGCACGGGGTGATCGGCCCGGGGCGTCCCCTTCAGATGGACAAAAAAAAGAACGCCGCGCGGGTGCGCGGCGTTCCGTGGTTTTGATGGTCTGTCGAAGGGAGGGGCCTGATTAGTGGGGAGCGGCGGAGGTGTCGGTGGTCAGTTCCTTGGCCTTCTCGACACCAGCCTCACCGGTCTTCTTGGCGGCTTCGCCGAGGTCCTTGGCGGCTTCAACGGTGTCGTGACCGGCTTCCTTGAGATTCTCGCCAGCGCTCTTGGCAGAGTCCTTCGCTGCGTCCATCGACGACGAGCTGGGCGGCTTGGGCAGGGGTGGGGTAGAGGACTTGTCCTCGCAACCGACAATCATTGCACCCGTCAACGCCAGACCGAGCATCCACTGTTTTGCTGACATGTTGTAGCCCCTTGTGAAAGTGAGATAAATGGAACTGTATAGCAGGGTAAACCCTGTGGGGTAGCAGTGTCAAACGGTTCTGACGGGATTTATCGGCGTGTGCGTCGCCTTGTTGCGGCGTCGGATTGCTTGCGAAGGGTTCTCCGGGCGCGGGCCACGATCCAGGCCGTGCGCGGCGTGTCGGATTCCTTCAGCCAGCGTCTGCACACCGCCTCGACCCACTCTGGCCGGTCCTTGCTCGCGTCGTTGAGCCAGTTGGCGACGGAGTTCTGCACGTAACGGCTCGGGTCGTCGCGCAGCGGCTCGAGGATCGGCAGGCCGAGTTCGGGATTGCTCCGCAGTTCGGGGATGGATTTGCACCAGACGCCGCGCGGGCGGGTGAGCTCGCTGGCGTACCGGCGGACGTTGGGGTCGTCGGACACGACGAAGTCCTGCAGCAGCGCGATCGCTTCTTCGATGTGCTGCGCCACCGCGGGGCGGACAGACCACCAGGCGATCTCGCGCACGCCCATGTGCGGGTCGGCGGCGAAGCGACGGGCAATCACCAACCGCCGAGCCAGGTCGATCGAGGGGTTGGCCATCGCCGCGACCGACGCCCACTGGCGCACGGTGTCGGATCGGTGCGACGCGAGAGACTCGAACAACACCCCGCGCCGGCGCGCGGGCAGTTTGTCGAGCGCCTCCCACAGCGATTGACCGATCACGGCCATCCGCTGCATCACGCCCACCCCCGCCAGGCCGGCGATCATCGGCCGCAGCGAATCCAGGGCGTCCTCCATCCCCAGGTCACGCAGGACGTTGGCCAGGAGCACACCCATGTCGATCGCCAGGCTCTCGGCGAGCGTGAGGGCTTCCTCGGCGCCGGCGTTGAGCGCGGCGAGCACCTCGGGCGGGATGTCGGCACGGCTGCGCGCCCCCTTGCGCCGCGCGGGGGCTTGGGGCTTGGTTCGTGATTGCAACGGGCGCGGCCGCGGGGTCATCGCCGTGAACCCGTTTTTCGCGGCGTGCCACGTTTTACGGGCACAGGGGCGTTCTTCTTCATCGCGGCGGCGACGGCGCGGCGCTTGGCGGCCATGTCGAATACGTCGAGCTGGTTGAGCCGCAGGAACCGGTCGGCGACCGCGATGGCGCGGCGCTCGGTCAGGTCGCCGGCATCCACTTCGGCCTGGAGGGCGCGCGTCATCCAGCGCCGCATCTGCGCCGCGTACGCCACGCCGCGCGTCGGCCAGAACGTGTCCCCGCCGTAGCCGAACATCTTGTTCACCGGCACGGCGTGCAAAAAGCGGCGCACGAAATCCATCGTCGAATAGGGGTCGATCGACCACGCCCAGCAGAGGTCCACGAAGGCGTTGGGGAAGTGCTTGACGATCGCCAGCATCTCGTCGCTGTAGGGGTAGGCGATGTGCATGAGGACGAACCGCGTGCGCGGGTATTTGATGAGCAACTCGCAGAGGTTGCCCGCGGGGATGCGGTTGAGCCGCATGTAGCCGGTGCCCGCGTAGTAGCCGGTGTGGATTTTGAAGGGGAGGTTATGCCTGGCGCACTGCTCGGCGGCCTGACCGATGCACCAGTCGCCGATGCAGAGGCGGGCGTCGGCCGAGGCCTTGTCGCCGTGCCGCAGGACCTCCTCCAGCGCGGCGACGGCCTCGTTCAGCGGGCGCTCGCGCCACGCCAGCGTCCGGCCGTAGGCGTGCTGGGATTTCACGGCCACCGCGACCGGGGCGTACTTGGCGAACAGCGCCGCGATCGCCTGGCGCAGCAGCGACAGGTTCGTGACGGTGTAGCCCGTCTCCCGCGCGATCGCTTCCACGTCGATGTTCCCGTAGGCAAACTCCGCCATGGAGAGGTCGTAGAAAAAGAAGTCCGGGCCCGAGGCGTCGGGTAAACACGGCCAGCAGAAGTCGTCGGTCTGGATGTGGTCGAGGTTGGCCACGTCGCGGAGCAGGTGGAGGCGTTGTCCTGGTTTTCGGTAGGCGGCGATGCGCGGCTGGGCGGCGGTGAGGGAGGCGAGGTCGAGTTCATCGATGCCGTAGAGCAGCTTGGCGTGGATGCGGATCGCCTCGCCGTAGCCGGTGTATTGGATCAGTTCCCAATGCGGCCGGAGCTTGTTCCACCGGGTTTTGAGGCTGGCGGTGGCGGGGTTGGTCAACTCGTCGGCGAGCGTGACCGGCTGGCCCGCGGAGACCAGGTCGCCGCGCTCGTAGTGGGCGAAGAGCTCCTGGAGGATGTCCGTCGGGCCGCTGGCGCGCCACGGATCCTCCTTGATCTGGTGCTCGTGGGTGTTGACGACTCGGAGGGCCTCGATGTGCTGCGCCAGGTCGGTGGTCATGGTCCGCGCCTTCTTATTTCCCCGCCGGTTGCGTCGCCGGCTGCGTGGAGGCGGGCGCGGGGCCGGGGCGGAGGCGGATGAGGACGATGGTGCCGACGGGCGGGATCACCGCGGTGCGGCAGCCCCAGGTGGAGTCGTCGCTCATGTTGGTCATGGCGGACTCGTGGGTGAGCAGATCGTCGGAGAAGTTGACCAGGGAGATGACCGTGCCGTTGAGGTCGGCGCGGTAGGCGCGCCTGCCCTCGATCTCAGCGAACTCCGAGCCGGTGAAGAGCCAGTGGCCCGCGGGCAGGACCTCGCCGGTCTTCTGGTTGACGATCCACTCGTTGGCGGGTGTCTCGCGTTCGACCGCGCCGCTGCGGGTGACGATGGTGACGATGACCGACGGGCCGTGCGCGGGGGAGGATTTGACCTCGTCGCCGTCGCGCCACCAGCGCATCGGCGCGCCGGGTTCGAGGCCGATCATGACCAACGCGAGGTGGATGTGGCTGGGCTGTGCGGGGGTGGTGAGGATGGCCTCGTAGTCGCGCGTGCCCGGCGTGCAGGCGAGCAGCTCGAGCCACTTGGCCTCGCGCGTGGCCACGCGCGCCTCGATGTCGATCACCTTGTTGGCCACATCGACGTGGATGTGCGGTAGGCTCGCGGGGTGATCGGCGTCCGTGGCGGGTTGCGTGGCGGGCGGGGCGGCGTCGCCGTCGGCATGCGCCGGACGTGACGCGAACACCACAGCCGACGCGCAGAGCAATCCAGCCGTGAAAAGGCGGGCGACGCGGCCGCACACAATCCGCGAGATGACGGTATCCATGCACACCAGTCTATCGCGACGGCCGGGGCGGCGAAAAATAAAATAGGCGGGCGCCACCGATCACGCTATCACTCCGGCGGCTATAAATGGCTGTCGTCCACCCGCCCGGAGACGCCCATGGCCACCCCCGCACCCGTCAACGTCGCCTTCATCGGCGCAGGCTCCATCTGCCGCGCCCGCCACATCCCGGGCCTGCTCAAAATCCCGGGCGTGAAGATCGCGGCCGTGAGCAACCGCTCGCGGCAATCCGGCGAGGCCGTCGCGCGGGAGTTCAACATCCCCAATGTCGAGGACGACTGGCACGCCCTGCTCGACCGGCGCGACATCGACGCCATCTTCATCGGCACATGGCCCTACATGCACCGCGAGATATCGGTCGCCGCGCTTGCGGCGGGCAAGCACGTCTTCTGCCAGGCGCGGATGGCGATGGACCTGGCCGACGCGCGGCGGATGCTCGACGCCGCCCGCGCCCGACCGGAGTTGGTGAACATGATCTGCCCGCCGCCGACGCGGATGCCCTTCGAGCCGTGGGTCCGGCGCGTCATCCGGGAGGGGCAACTGGGGACCATCACCTGCGTCGAGCTTGTCAGCGTCGGCGCGGCCAACACGAATCCGAACGCGGTGCACTGGCGCGAGCGGCGCGAGATGAGCGGGAACCAGGTGATGGCGATGGGCATTTATGCCGAGACGCTCAACGCCTGGGTCGGGCCGTACGACTCGCTCTCGGCCGTGACCTCCATCCCCCTGCCCGTGAAGCGCGACGCGCAGGGCTTGGCCGTCGAGATCAAGGTGCCGCAGGTGGTCACGATCACGGGCCGGCTCGCCAACGGCGCGAACGCGGTCGAGCTGCACACGGGCCTGGCCTGCGACCGCGGCACGCCGACCGACCGGCTCACGATCTGGGGGACGTCGGGCACGATCCGTTATTGCTTCGGCGAGACGATCGACTTCGCCCGCGCCGGCGAGGAGCTGCGCCCCGCCGACGTGCCGGGGGGCGAGCGGCGCGGCTGGCTGGTCGAGGAGGATTTCATCTCGGCCGTGCGCGCGGTGCGTGAGGGTAAGGCGTGGGCGGTCAGCCCGGACTTCGCCGAGGGATTAGGTTACATGACCAAGGTGGAAGCGGTGCACGCCTCGGCGTCAACGGGCCGCGCGGTGAAACTGAGTGATTTGTGAACGCAACCGGTGATACAAACCAGCCCCCGCCCGATCACACCGCGCCACTGACGTGGGCGGTGCTGCTGGGGCGATGGATCGAGTTCGCCAAGAGCGCGGTGGCGCTGCCGGACGACGACCCCGGGAGGCGGATGCGGCGGTGCGTGGTGGACGTGATCACGCTACAGGCGGTCTGGTTCGCGCTGCGTGAGATCGAATCGCTACCCGCCGACGAGTGGGCGCTGGGGCTGGACCGGGCGCAGGTGTTGATCGACAAGCACGCCGCGATGATCGAGGAGACCTGGGCCGGTGCGGCGATGCCCGCGGCGCTGCGCGAACTGATCGGCGACGCTCGCGCCGAGCTGGCGAAACATGTGAAATAGGGGCCCGCATAGTCACGGGCGCGCCATCGACTCCACCTTCGTCACATAGGCCTTGATGTCGCACTTGCGCTCCAGGCCCTTGTCGTTCATCCAGCGGACGGTGCCGAAGACCGGCCGCCGGGTCCAGGGGCGGTCGTGCTTGCCGAAGCACCACGCCACGCCCGCGAAGGAGTTGGGATCGCGGCCGTCCAGCTCGTACTTGTTGTTCAGGTGCAGCGCGGTGGCGAACGCCTCTTGGGGCGTGGCGCTCCACTCGATGATCTTCTTGCCCCAGTACATCCGCATGTAGTTGTGCATCTTCCCGGTGAGCACCATCTCCCGCTGCGCCGCGTTCCAGTAGGGGTCGTGCGTCTCCGCGTTCTCGAACTCGTCGGGTGAATAGACATGGGCGCGGCGGTCCCCGGCCTGGTCGCGCAGCGTCGCCCGTGCCCAGGCGGGGAGGCAGCCATAGGTGTCGTACCGCTCGTTGTAGAGCACGAAATTGATCGACAGCTCGCGGCGGACGATCAGCTCTTCGAGGAACACGTCTTTCGCCGCGCGGGGCGCGGCGGATTCCTCCACGCGCAGCGCCAGGTCCAGAGGTGAGACCTGCCCGAAGTGCAGATAGGGGCTCATGTGCGAGACGCAGTCCAGGCTCGGCTCGTTGCGGAGCGTCGCGTAGTCGGCGAGCTTGCGGTGGAGGAATGCCGTAAACAGCTTGTCCGCCTCGTCCGCCCCGCCGACGTAATCGCGCACCCGGCGGACGGACCGGTCGATCTTCAATCTCTCGAGCGTGCCGTCCACGTCTTCGATGTCCAACCGGTCCGGCGCGTTGAACCGCATGGCGAGGGAGCCCTGTTTGGGCCGCGTTTCTCGCGGCGGGACGAGGAATGTTTTCAGGTGCGCGTGAATCTTCGTCCGGATGGTGCGGGCGGCGAACTCCTCCTTGCGTGACACCGTCTCCGCCGGCACCACGGCGTCGGTCTCCACCTGGATCGCCTCACATCCCACGTGGCCGGCAACGTGTTCTCGCCATGCGTGCTGGTGGCGCAGGTAACCCCGATCGGTGACGAGCAGGCTCGCCCCCTTCGCCGCCTCCACCGCCACGCGCTCCGGTGAGCCGTGCCGCACGACGAACTGGATGCCGCGTTTTTTCAGGTCACGCGCCACGCACGCCAGACCCTCGAGCATGAAGGCGTAGTGCCGCTCGTTGGCCTCGGGGTAGTCGCCGGTGACGCCGAACGCGACGACCACCGGCACGCCCAGTCCGTTGGCGCGGGCGATGGCGTATTCGAGCGCGTGGTTGCACCCTGCCCGCTGCGAGGCCTGCATCCAGTAAAGAACGTAACGCCCACGGACGACCGGCTGGGCGTTGAGCCGACGGATGCGTTCAGGCTGGATCATCGCGGCACGTCCCGGTGTTTCCCGTGAACAATGATAGGGCCTGCGACGTGGATTGAGGTCACGCGATCGCGGGCTGGCCGCGGTGAATCACCTGGAGCAAGGCGTCCTCAAACTGGCCGACGATCGCGCCCCATGAGAGCGTCCGCGCGGTGGCGGCGGCGGCCGAGCGGATGACGGGCCAATCGACGCGGCGGCGCACCAGATCGGCGGCGGCCGCGATGAAGCGGGCGGGTTGATCGAAGGGCACGAGGAAGCCGTTCTCCCCCGTGCGGATGTGCTGGCGGCCGGCGGCGTAGTCATAGGTGAGCACGACCAGGCCGCTGGCCATCGCCTCGGTCACGACGTTGCCGAACGTCTCGGTCGTGCTGGCGAAGAGGAAAAGGTCCGCCGAGGCGTAATGCTCCGCCAATGATTGGACCCCCTGCCTGCCGGCAAAGATCGCGCCGGGGTGGTCGCGCCGGAGCCCCGCCGCGGCGGGCCCGTCGCCGACCAGCACCAGCTTGGCGCGGGGCTCGGCCTGTCTCAGGGCCTCGAAGCCGCGCAGGGTCAACGGGATGTTTTTCTCCAGCGCGATGCGGCCGACGTACATCGCGACCGGGTCGTCCGGCCCGGCGCCCCACGCGCGGCGGAGCTCTTCGCTGCGACGTCCGGGGTTGAAGAGCGTCGCATCGACGCCGCGGGAAACGACGACGGTGTCACGGAAGCCGTCGCGGGCCAGCGCGTCGCGCGTGTCGTTGCTGGGGACCATGGTGCAGCCGGCGCGGTTGTGGAACCAGCGGAGGTAGGCGGTGACGCCGCCGCGCACCAGGTTGTAGCCGTAGTGACGGCCGTACTGCGTGAAGTTGGTGTGGAAGCTCGAGCTGATGGGAACACCCAGCGCGGCGGCCGCGCGGAGGGCGGAGAAACCCAGCGGCCCCTCGGTGGCGACGTGCACGACGTCCGGCGGCGAGCCGCGCCAAAGCTTCAGGAGCCGCGCCCGGCAGGGCAGGCCCATGCGCAGGCCCTGGTAGCGCGGCATCGGCAGGCCGGGCACCACCAGTTGTTCGAGGTCTCCGGTGCGCGAATCCCCATCGCCCGCGTGCTGGCGGGGGCGGATGACCTGTATGGAGTGCCCGCGAGATAAGAGGCCGTTGATGACGCGGTCGAGCGTCATCGCCACGCCGTTGATTTCAGGCGGGAACGTCTCGGTGACCAGCGCGATGCGCATGGGGTCATTATCGGCAGCGTTTGTGAACGCCGTGTTCAGACCCCGGCGACTCGCGGACTCGTCATCGGGCTTGGCGGGCGGAGGGGATTACGCGGGGAAGTCGATGCCCGCCTCGCCGCGGGCGCGGTTGTAGGCCTCGTCGTCGCCGTGGTAGTTGGGCGCGCAGGGCGTGAGGCCCAGGCCCAGGAGCTGGCGGGTGAGCGGGTCGGTGGATTGGGCGAGCTCGGCGGGGAGCGGCTGGGTGAAGTAGTTGTCCATCCGCTTGATGAAATACCGGCCGAAGTAGGGGAAGAGCGCCAGGCGCGCCTGTTTGGAATTGTTCTGCGCCCCGGAGTGGAGCAGCGCGGCGTCGAAGAAGACGGCGGTGCCGGCGCGGACGGGGGCGAGCACCTCGCCGGGCGCGGGCTTGTCGTTGGGCGGCGCGGGCGGTTCATTGCGGTGGCTGCCGGGGATCACGCGGAGCTGGCCCATCTCCGGCGTCATGTCGTAGAGATAAATCCCCGTGTTCATCGACAGCGTTTTGTCGCACGTGAACCTGACGTCGCGGTGCCAGCCCACGCCGCCCGCCCCGGCGGCGGTGTAGAGCAGGTCGAGCGCCAGGAGCTGCACGTCCGGCCCGATCAGGTCGCGCGCGGACTCGACCAGCCTCGGGAGCTTGAATATCTGGCGGAACGGGGCGCGGCGGTAGAGCACGCGCTCATGCCAGACGCGAACCTGCGTGTCGGCCGGATCGGCGGCGACCAGCGCCAGCGCCGCGGCGCGGATGTCGTCGAGCAACGCGCCGGTGATCACGTCCTCGAGGACGAGATAACCGTTGGCGTCGAAGAAGGATTTCTGTGCGTCGCTGAGCATGGGAGAGAAAGTCCAGGGTCGGTTAGTCCAGAGTCCAGAGTCGCGGAGCGGATTCAGAGAAGAACCACCGCCCCTCCGACTCTGGACTCTGGACTCTGGACTCTGGACTCTGGACTCTGGACTCTGGACTCTGGACTCTGGCTATTTTATTACGCCGGCTGGAGCTGGTTTTCCGGCATGTTTTCGAGCCGGCCCGCCCAGAGGGAGTGGTCGAACTTGTCGTTGCCGGTGACGTAGCGCCAGAACTTGATGCGGTTGATCATCTCGATGCGCCACTCGTTGCCCATCCAGCCCTGCGCCCGGCCGAGGATGTGGTGGACTTCCGGGTTGTCGATGTCGTCGGTGTTCCAGAGGCGGACCTGCTTGACCGTCGGGTTGAGGCGGAGCTTGAACATGTACCGCATCTTGTCGGTGAGGTTGGGCCTGGCGCAGTGCCAGATGCCGCAGTGGGTGGCGAAGAGCGTGCCCGCCTTGCAGATCGCGGCGGTCTGGCCGACCAGGTTCTGGTAGCGGGATATCTCGAAGGTGTTGACGCGGCGGAAGTGGCTGCCGGGGATGATGAGCGTGCCGCCCATCTCCTTGGGCGTGTCGTGGGGGAAGTAGTAGAACTGGACATCGAACGCCCAGGCGCGGGTGTCGATGATCGAGTCCTGGTGGAGGTGCTGGCCTCCGATCGTTTTGGGGGCGACGGTGTGGCCGGCGTGGTGGTCGTAGAGCGGGTCGGGGCCGACGAGGCTGTGGATGATGCCCTGGACCTGCGGCAGGCGCCAGACCGCGCCCAGGCCGTTGGACTCGGCCCACATCCGCGAGAGCGGCGTGCCCGACTTGCTGTAACCGGTCCATAGATTGAACGACTTGTCGTCGATCTCGCGCATGGCCTGCTGGTTGACCTCGTCGGGGACGAGGCCCTCGAACACCAGCACGCCATTGGCGGCGAACTCGGCCATCTGTTTGGTCGTCAGGAGGTGTTGTTTGTCGGTCATGGCGGGGCTCCGGATCGATTTGGGAAGTAAAGTGGAGAACGGACGCTAAGCCGTGAGCGGCGAGGAGATCAGGCCGGCTGGAGGACGCGCTGGGGGTCGTTTTCGAGACGGCCGAGCCAGTAATCGGTGTCGAACTTGTCGTCGCCGGTGAGGGCGCGCCAGAACTTGATGCGCTGGACAACCTCGAGGCGGTCCTCGCCGCCCCAGCCATACCAGCCGTGGTTTCGGCCCAGGATGCGGGGGATATCCGAGTCGTTGATGTCGTCGGTGTTCCAGAGCCGGACCTGCTTGACCGTCGGGTTGAGGCGGAGCTTGAACATGTAGCGCGTGTTGTCGGTGAGGTTCGGCTGGGCGCAGTGCCAGATGCCGTGGTGCACGAAGACGATCGTGCCGGCCTTGCAGGTGCTGGGCAGTTGGCCCAGGAAGTTTTGGTAGCGGGCGATGTCCGTCTCGTTCACGCGCCGCAGGTGGCTGCCGGGGAGGATCATCGTGCCGCCCATCTCACGCGGCGTGTCGTGGGCGAAATAGAAGAACTGGAGGTCGAAATGCTCCAGCCGCGTGTCGATGATGGCGTCGGCGTGCCAGATCTGGCCGTGCGGCGACTTGGGGGGCACGATGTGCACCTGGTGGTGGTCGTAGCGCGGCTCGGGGCCGACGAGGCTGTCGATAATGCCGGCGACCTGCGGCAGCTTCAGCATCGCGCCGATGCCGGGTGAACCGACCCACTGCTTCGACAACGGAGTGCCGACGTACCCCCCGCCGTGGGGCCAGGGCTTCTCGTCGTATTCCTTCAATGTGGCGCGGTTGATGGCGTCGGGCACCAGGGCGTCGAAACGCAGGTAGCCGTCGGCGGCGAACGCGGCCATCTGCTTGGAGGTCAGGAGGTATTTCTTGTCGGTCATGGCGTGGCTCCGAGAGACAATGCGGCGGGTCAGACCTCGACGAGCTTTTCCAGGGCGAACTCGAACTTGAGGAAACTGGTGGTGTACTCCATGCCGGGGTAGGCGGGGAACTGCTGAGGCAACTGGATGACGCGCCAGCCGTCCTTCATCGCCTCCAGCACCGAACCATAGGGGGGCTTGTCGCTGTCGCCCGAGGTGTGGGTTTCCTTGCCCGTGCCGTCGTAAATAGACCACGCACAGACGTTGCTGGCCAGGTCGGAGGTGGAGAGATAAAGGATGAGGATCTGCTGGCGGAGGGCCATATGGGGTATCGCACGGTTCGGGGGCAGGTGAAGACACATCGGCCAAGCCCCGCCACCCACGGGCCCGGCCCAATGACCCAACCACTGTAACGGCACCGGGGGTGGAGGCAAGCGACCCGCCGGCCGGGTAGTGGTATACTTTGAATCAAGCCTTTTTTGAGGCGGCAGGCTTGTAGTCGGTCAGACGCCCGCCGTTCGGGGTTGTGCTGTTTGTCTTTCATGCCCGCATTCTACGGGCACGTCGACGCGGGCGGGAAGGGCGACTTGGTTTCAAAGTATACCACTACCGCCGGCCGCGCCGCTTGACCCACCGGGATATCTCTTCTAAATTGAGGGTCTTGGCCGCGTTGCCCTCAACCGGGGCGACGCCGCGGGCTCGTAGCTCAGTTGGTCAGAGCGCACCGCTGATAACGGTGAGGTCGGAGGTTCGAATCCTCTCGGGCCCATTGGTTGGTTTGGACATTTCCCGCAACAATGGGCAGGCCCCGATTTCCGTGGTTGAAACGGCTTTGGGCCGTTTTGAGGAGTTGGCCGGACGCCCATCCGCCCATCTATCGGGGCTCCCCGTAAAATAGCACCATGCTCACCAGGGCCCAGTTGCGCAAAATCCACCGTGATGGGTTTGTCCGCCTCCCGCGTCTCATCCCGCCGGAGATGGTGCGGGCGGCGCGGCGGGCGATCAATCACTCGCTGGGCGAGGAGGGGATGAACAAGGAGGCGCTGCCCACCATGCGGGCGCAGTCGTATTGCCGCGAGCTCACCCGTGACCCCGTGATCCTCAACCTGCTGAACGCATCGCCGGCGTTCCCTGCCCTGGAATCGGCGGTCGGACCGGGCAAGCTGCGGCGGGCGGAAGGGTCACAGATCGCGCTGCGATTCCCGGCAAAGAGCGACGCGGCCGGAAAGCCGCACCCCCACATCGACGGCATGTACACGCCGCAGAACGGCGTCAAAGAAGGCACGATCTCCCACTTCACCATGCTCGCCGCGGTGTTCCTCAGCGACGTCACCGCGCCCAACAGCGGCAACTTCACCGTCTGGCCCGGCACGCACAGGCTCTTCGAGTCCCATTTCCGCCAACACACGCCGCAGTCGCTGCTCCAGGGCATGCCCACGATCGAGATGCCCGAGCCGCACCAGGTCCTGGCCCGCGCGGGGGACGTGGTGCTCGCCCACTATCAGGTCGGCCACAGCGTCGCGCCCAATACCTCGCCGAACATCCGCTACGCCGTCTTCTTCCGCCTCGACCACACCGAGCACGCCTCCTTCGGCTGGGACGTGATGACGGACATCTGGCTGGAATGGGCGGGTGTGCGCGCCGCGGTGGGCGCGGTTTCTCATCACTCGCAAAGCCGCTGAACGAGATCGCTATAAATCATCACGGCTGGAAGGTGAACGTCACCGCGTAGAACGCCGAGCTGTTGCCCGCGTCGTCTTTGGCGATGAAGTTGAGCGTGTGCTCGCCGGCGGTGAGCGGGCCGCCGTTGACCTGCTCGATGCGGGAGCGGAGCAGCTCGAAGGTGCCGTTGGGCTCCAGCAGCGACAGGATGCTGTCGAAGTCGGTCAGTTCGTCGTCGTCGATGCCCAGGCGTAGCGACGTGATCGTGCCCAGGTCGGTGACGCGGCCGATCATGGTCGGGTCGCTGGTCGTGCCGTCGCCGTCGGTGCCGGTGTCGTTCTTGAGTTGGGCGACGATGACGGGCGGGGTGTCATCGGGGTCGATGGAGGCGAGGAGGAAGCGGGGGTCGCCGGCGGGCTCGATGCGGGTGCCGGTGACGGTGACCTTCTTCTTGAAGAGGCCCGCGGCGAAGAGGCTCGTGCCGTTGGCGGCGCCTTTGACGGAGATGGTGCCGGCGGTGCTGCGCGACTTGCCGGTGACGATGTCGTCGCCGTCGTTGAAGGTGCCGTTGACCGGGTCGAGCCCGACGCCGAAGACCGAGCCGAAGACCTGGCCTTTGATGGAGAGGCTCTTGAGGGTGCCGGCGAAGAAGAGGTCCGTGTTGTCGCCGGCTCCGCCGAGTTTCGCGTCGTCGCCCAGGTCGGCCCCGGCGAGGAGGCGGGCGTCGGTCACGTCACCGCCGATGCTCACGGCGCCGATGTCCGTCCCGGCCATGACGCCGGAGAAGGCCCCCTTGATGGTCACCTTCTTGATCAGGCCCGCCGCGCTCATGCTGAAGCCGTCGCTCACCGAGCCAGCCGAGAGGTTGCCGGTGTCGCTATCGATCGACCAGGTGCCGCTCAGCGCCCCCTTGACGGAGAGCGCCCCGAGCAGGGCCTTGGTGTAGTTCGGGTCGCTGAGCGTCGCGCCGGCGGCAAAGTCTTCCTTGGAGGAGACGCTCTGCAACACCGGCGCGGTGATGTGGTCGTCGGAGCCGGTGTCGTCCCAGTCGGTGACCTTAAGGGTCTTGACGGGCGCGCCGGAGGTGAGCGTGAGGTCGGTCACGCGGCCGAGCGTGATGGTGGAGGACTTGGCCGCGGCGGTGCCTCCGATGCTCAGCGTGTGCTCGGTGCCGGCGAGGAGGTCGCCCAGCGTGAGCGTGCGGATGTTGCCGCCGACCGTGAGGTCGTTCACCAGGTCGGTCTTCGAACCGCTGATGGATTTCATCGCCCCGTCGGTGGAGATATCGACCAGCCGCACGCGGCCGTCGCCCCCCTTGCCGGTGATCTTCAGGCTCGAGCCCTGATCGGTGCCGGTGAGTTGGATGCTGAAGTCGTTGCCGACGGGTACGAGGTTGATCGCGCCGTTGCCGGTGAGCTTCACCGTGACGGCTGTTCCGTGTGCGTCGGTGAAGGTGACGGGCGGCGCGGACAGGAGCGCTCGGGGCTCGAGGGCTTCGAGGCAAGGAGTCGGGGCGTTCGGCGTGCGGCGTCGGGGCATGGGGGCTCTCGTGCTGGGGTTGGTGGGTGGGAACGAATCATACGCCCACCGGCGACGAAATCACGACCACAACTTCCGCAGCCAAACAACAACCCCCGGCGTTGACCGGGGGCTGTGGGAATCGACTCAATTTGTATGGACGTTGCGTCAGGCGCGGCGGCGGCGGAGCAGCAAAAGACCGCCGCCGGCCAGCATGCTCAGGCTGGCGGGCTCAGGGATGACGAAGTCCACGTTATCAAGCGCCAGGCCGGAGGACTGGTTATGGGATCCGCCATCAACGGCGTTGAAGTAAACATTGACGGTCTGGCCGGCGTAGCCCGCGACGTTGAGGTTCTGCAGATCCCAGTTGTTGTAGGGGCCTACTGTGTAGTTGGCGAAAGACTGGCCGCGGCCGGGGTTGCTGGTGGGGCTGCCCAGCGGGGTGAGCAACGGGCCGTTGGTCGTCACGAACGTGGCGTTGACCACGTTGGTGATGAGATAGGTCGTCGTGCTGCTCGGCCCCTCAATGGTGACATTGAAGCGGTCGTTGTGGGTGGCGTCGCCGGGGGTCTCGTTGGTGAAGAACCGCCAGTAGAACTGGAGGACAGGGGTATCGGAGGGGATCGCCACGTTGTACTGGGCGACGTTGGCGTTGGTCACGCCGGTGCTGTTCTCGACATAGCCGAACCACGAGCCGGCGTACGGCAACATGTCAGGCGAGCCGGTGCTCAGGTCGAGCGATTGCACACGCTCACCGTTGTTGTCGGGCGTCCAGTCCCAGTCCGTAGCGTTGTCGATATTGTTGATTGCGGTGCCGGCCTCAAACCCACCGTTGGAGAGCACCACGGCATGAGCGCTCCCGGCAAACAACAATGCGCCAAGTGCCACAACCAGCGTCGATCGGTACACCATGATCCGCCTCCGTTTAGAATTTCAGACCTGTAGACTTCCCACCCAGAACCGGCGGCGATCGACATGGAGTGCCGCAGGCTTACACCGAACTTCACACCGGGCACTTACAAAGCAGCCCAGTGACACACAAGAAATTACCCGAACTGAGTCGGAGTGTGCAAGACCAAAATCATTGAAATCCAAGATTTAATCACGCAAGTTTCGACGGACCAAAAAAGAGGATGATTCGCAATAACTCGTTTATTATCAAAGGTTTAATATATTAAGACGACTCCGTGCTAACCGGCCAGCAGCGCCCACGTAATATTCACCAGATTGAAAACCAGGTGCACCATCACCGCCGACCAGATCGACCCCCGCCGCTCATACAACGACCCCATCACCACGCCCAGCACGAATATCCCCGGCAGCAGAAACGGCCAGACGGCGCCGATGTGCACCGCCGTGAAGAGCGTCGAGGCCAGCAGCACCACCGCCCAGCGCCGCTCCCGGCCCAGCACGCCCAGCAGGCAGGTCTGCACCAGGCCGCGGAAGATCAACTCCTCCATCACCGGCGTCAGTACCACCGCCGAGAGGACCATCAGAACAATCGGCGGCCACGAGCGGGCGTTGTCGATGGCCGTGAGCAGGGTGTGCCCCTGCGCCGGCTCCTGCTGATGCAGCAGACGGGCCAGGCTCAGCCCCACCATCTGAGCGCCCATCACAAGCCCCATCGCCACCACCGCGACGCCCGCGCCGACCAGCGCGTCGCGCCGCGGCCGATCGGACAGAACCCCCAGCGCCCGCAAGCCCTCCCGCCCACGGGTCCGCTGCGCCAGCACCAGCATGTACAGCACCGTGGGCAACTGCATCCCCGCCTGCAGCAGCAGGGTCTTCAGGGCCCACGCGGCCGATGACTTGTCCGCATTTGCACCCTCGGGCGTGAGGTGCCGCGCCGCCGCGCCCGCGGCGACCATCCCGACGAACATGATCCCGATGCCGACGAATAACTCTTCCACCCCCCAGCCCAGGTCCCTCCCGGGCGAATCCCTGAAGAGGCCCGGGCGCAGCCACCCGAGGGCCGAGGCCAGCGTGACCGACGCCAGACCGATCGCGCCCAGCACCGCGATCTCGTTCCACGAGGGGAGCCCCTGCATGCGGGCAATGTCGGGCGGAACGGGGTGTTTGTCCAACCCGCCACGGGCGCCTACAGCAGGCTGGGGCATCGAAGACTCTGCCCCAGCCACCCTGATATTCAAACCAGGACACTACCTCCGTTGGCGCATCGCGTCGGCGGGATGGCGTCAGAGAGCGCACGGTGTTATGCTGGGTGATTCGGCGCTGCCTGCCGGTGGACGGAGTGTGGGATGTCGCTAATTAAGACGTGGGCTCCGCAGTTTCAGAGCGCTGTGCGGATGCGCGGCCGGGCCTATTTCCTTTCCGGACGCGTCCACCGCATCGACCCGCAGCCCGGCGAACTGGTCCGCGCCGAGGTGCGCGGCACGCAGAACTACACCGTCACGCTCAGCGGCGAGGGTACGGGCATGGAGGCGCAGTGCACCTGCGCCTTCTCCGCCGGCGGCTCCTATTGCAAGCACATCTGGGCGACCATCCTCGACCTGCACCACCACCCCGTCGATGCCGCCCGCGCCGCGGCCGCCTCCCCTTCCGATGAAGAGGAATCCTCGACCGGCCACGGCCCGCGCCCGCCCAAAGCGCGCCGACGCGGCGACGGCGCCAGCACCACGCGCAGCCGCGAGCCCGAGTGGATCGGACGACTCACCCTCCTCCGCCCGCCCGTGGTCAACACCGACCCCGCCGCGCCGCCCATCGCCGTCGGCGACCGACAGGTCTGCTACTGCATCAGTTCCGAGCTCTCCGCCCGCCACAACGGCCTGGTCATCATGCTCCGCCAGCGCGACCCGACCCAGACCGGCTGGAGCAAGGCCCGCCGTCTCAAGATCACCGCCGGCTCACTCGACGAGCTGCACGACCCGGTTGACCGCGAGCTCTGCGCGCTGCTCCTGGGCGCTTCCTACGTGGACGACGAGACCGGCTCCGTCAGCTTCGGCAACCGCGCCCTGCACGACTCCTTCCGCCTCCCGCGCGGGGCGTGGTCCACCCTGCTCAACCGCATGATCGCCACCCAGCGCTGCTTCCTGGACGACAGCGAGGCCGACCGCGAGCCGCTCACCTGGGACGGCCCCGAGCCCTGGGTGCTCTGGATGGTCGGCACCTCCGGCGCGGATGAACTGCTCATCACCACGGAGCTGCGGCGCGGCGAGCAATACATGCCCATCGACGAGCCCGAGCTGATCCTCAGCGGCTCCGACGGGCTGGTGGTCTCCGACGGCAAGGTCGCGCCGTTCGACGACCGCGGCGCCGGCAAATGGGTGAGCCAGTTCCGCGACGACTGGCGCTTCGGCAATCGTTCCGCGCCGATCAAGGTTCCGGCCGTGGACCTGGAGCGGTTCTTCGACCGGCTCTACCGCCTGTCGAACCTGCCCGAGATCGACCTGCCCGAGGGGATCGGCCGGCTCGAGCGCCGCGTCGCGCCGGTGCCGCACGTGGAATTGTTCAGCACGTCCGAGTCGCTTACACCGGGCGACGGCGCAACCCGCAACCAGTTGGTGGCCCGCGTCTGGTTCGAGTACGAGGACCAGCGCGTCGCGCCCGGGCAGCCGGGGCGGTTCGTCAGCGAATCCGGCCCGGTTGCGGCGGCGAAACCCGTTGAGCCGCAGTCGGCCGATGAAAACAACGAAGAAAACACGGACGGCGAGGCGGGCGAGAGCCTGAGCGTGCCCGCGACGGGGCTGATCCGCCGCGACCTCAAGGCCGAGCGCGACGCGCTGGTCCACCTCGTCTCCCTGGGCTTCCGCCACAACCCGCACAACGGCCGCGAGGGCTGGTCCGGGTTCCTGGCGGTGAAGCTGATGCCCGGCGTCGTCGCCGATCTCCTGCACCGCGGGTGGAAGGTCTCCGCCGACCAGCACGTCCTCCGCACGCCCCGCGCCCCGCGCCTGAGCATCACCAGCGGCATCGACTGGTTCGAGCTGCACGGCGGGTTCCGCTTCGACACCGCCAACGGCGAACAGGTCGTCGGCCTGCCGCAGATCCTCGCCGCCGCGAAATCCGGCCGGCGCATGGTCAGCCTCGACGACGGCTCCGAGGGCCTGCTCCCCGACGAATGGCTCCGCGACCACGGCCTGCTCGCCCACGTCGCCTCCGCCTTCGGCGACCACCTCCGCTTCAAGTCCACCCAGGCCGCGCTGCTCGATTCCCTCCTGCGCGACACCCCCCTCGACTCGGTCGATCACGCCTTCGAGGAAGCACGGCAGCGGCTGCGGCAGTTCGACGGCGTGCGGCCGGTGGACCCGTCGCCGCAATTCCAGGGCTCCCTCCGCACCTATCAGCGCGAGGGGCTGGGCTGGCTCGAGTTCCTCCGCTGGTTCGGCATGGGCGGCGTGCTCGCCGACGACATGGGCCTGGGCAAGACCGTGCAGGTCCTGGCGCTGCTGGACCGGCTCTACAACAGCGAGGGTTCGGGCGACGAGAAGAAAAACGGGAATGGAAACGGCGAGGGCAAACAGCCGCCGTCGCTCATCGTCGTCCCGCGCTCCGTCGTCTTCAACTGGATCGACGAGGCCCGCCAGTTCGCCCCGCACCTGCGCGTGCAGGCCTACACCGGCGCCGACCGCGAGTCCCTCCGTGGCGCTTTCGCCGACCACCACGTCATCGTCACGTCGTACGGCCTGATGCGCCGCGACATCGCCGAGCTGGGCAAGCACCGCTTCCTCTACGTCATCCTCGACGAGGCGCAAGCGATCAAGAACCCCTCCTCGCAATCCGCCAAGGCCGCCCGCGTGCTCGATTCACGCCACCGCCTCGCCCTGACCGGCACGCCGGTGGAGAACCACCTGGGCGACCTCTGGTCGATCTTCGAGTACCTCAACCCCGGCATGCTCGGCAGCGCCACGACGTTCGGCAACCTCGTCCGCGGGGGCATCGAACCCAGCGCCGACGGCAAGGCCCCCCGCGCCGCCACCGACGCCGCCACCGCCGCGCAGGTCGCCCGCGCCATGCGGCCCTTCATCCTCCGCCGCACCAAGAAACAGGTCCTCACCGAGCTGCCCGACAAGACCGAGCAGACCATCATGTGCCAGCTCGAGCCCGACCAGCGCAAGATCTACGACCAGCTCAGGCTGCACTACCGCCAGGCGCTGCTGGGCGACCAGGGACGCGGCGAGGGCGCGCCGGTCCCCGCGCGCAACAGCAAGTCCCCCATGATGGTGCTCGAGGCGCTGCTGCGCCTGCGGCAGGCCGCGTGCCACCCGGGCCTGATCGACCCGCGCCACGCCGACGAGGCCTCGGCCAAGCTCGACGTCCTGCTCGATCGCCTGAGCGACATCATCGAGGAGGGGCACAAGGCCCTGGTCTTCAGCCAGTTCACCTCGATGCTCGCCCTGGTGCGCAGACGGCTGGACGAGCGCGGGATCGTTTACGAATACCTCGACGGCCAGACACGCCACCGCCGCGCCCACGTGCAGCGGTTCCAGACCGACCCGGCCTGCCCGCTCTTCCTCATCAGCCTCAAGGCGGGCGGCCTGGGCCTCAACCTCACCGCCGCCGAGTACGTCTTCATCCTCGACCCCTGGTGGAACCCGGCCGTCGAGGCGCAGGCGATCGACCGCATCCACCGCATCGGCCAGACGCGACACGTCTTCGCCTACCGCCTCATCTGCGAGGACACCGTCGAGCAGCGCATCGTCGAGCTGCAGGCCAAGAAGAAGAAGCTCGCCGACGCCATCGTGGGCGAGCAGCAGAACATCCTCGCCGGGCTGACCCGCGATGAGCTGGATCGGTTGTTGAGCTGAAACGGCCGCGCCCCTCGCGCTCTCAGGGCGTCTTGGGCTTGTCGGCCGGGGGGACGGGCTGGTCCTCGACGGCCCCGGGCATCAATTCATTGGTCAGCACCACCTCGACGCGCTGGTTGGTTTCCTGGCCGGGGCCGGTGTAAACCGAGCGGCGCAGCCGTTCGTTGTCGCCCGAGGCGATGATGCGCATCCGCTGCCACTCGACGCCCATGTTTTCCAGCTCACGGGCGATGACCATCGCGCGGCTGAAGGAGAGCGACATGCCGTGGTCGTCGAAGGCCTGGCTCTCGGCGGGAGAGGTGTGGCCGCGCACCTCGACCATCAGCCTCAGGCCGCGGGCGTGGTCGGCGACGCTGGCGAGGGTCTCCCTGGCCTCCTCGCCCAACTGCGTCGAGCGCGCCGCGAAGGGGATCGCCGCCGCGATGCCGTGGTAATCCGTCGGTCGGATGGACTGTGTCTTGTTGGCGTTGCCGCGCGGGCCGTGGTCCTCGGCCTGGGCCTGGGACATGCGCTCCCGGAGCCGGTGCGCCAGCAGCGCCTCGCCGGGGTTGGTCGAGTCGATGCGGACCGGGTTGTTGAAGCCTTCACGGATGCTCAGCGCCCAGTCCAGCTCCGCGGCGCTGGGCGAGCCGCCCGTGCCCGTGCCGTCGGAGGCGCCGCCCCCCTTGGGGCCCATGTTGAGCGCCAGGAGGATCACGAAGAAGCCCATCATCAGCGCCGTGTTGTCGGCGAAGGAGATGATCCATTCGGCCGCGCCTTCCGGGTGCTCCTCTTCGTGGCCCGCGTCGGCGCCGTGGCCGTGACCGCCACCGCCGCCGTGCGGGGCGGCGTGGCCTTTGGATTTGTTGTGTTCGTCTTCGCTCACGGCCTGTGTTCCGTTTCTGTTGGAGCCGCGGGGTCAGGCCGCCTTACGCAAAGCCTCGCGCTGGGCGCCGGGGAGGAAGGCCTGCATCTTGTCCATCGTGGTGCGCGGGTTGTCGCCCATCTGGATGGAGAGCACGCCCTGCATCATCATCTCGCGGTTGAGGATCTCTTCGGCGCTGCGCATGCCGAGCTTGTCGGCGACGGGGCCGGCCAGCGCGTTGGCCACCACGGTGCCGTACATCGTGGCGCAGACGGCGATGGCGAGCATGTGGCCCAGCTTGCCGATCTCGGCTCCCTCGAGGTTGCCGAACATGCCGATCTGGCCCACGAGCGTGCCGACGAGCGCCCAGCCGGGGCCGTACGACTTGATCAGCTCGAAGAACTTCTTGCCCGCCTTGTGACGCTCGCGCATGGACATGATCTCCATGCGCATCAGGGCCTCGATGTTGCCCGGGTCCATGCCGTCGATCGCCATGCGGAGGCCGGCGGCGAGGAACTTCTCGTCCTGCAGCGCCGCGATGTCGGACTCCAGCGCCAGGATGCCGTCGCGGCGGGCCTTGTCCGCGAGCTGCGACAGGAGCTTGACGATCACGAGCGGGCTCTTGGCCTTGTAGAACATGAACTTCTTGATGTACCCGCCGGCGTGCATGATCTTGTCCATGGGCATGGCGATGAAGATCACGCTCATGCTGCCGCCGCCGACCATCAGCACGCCCTCGAACGAATAGAACATCGCCAGGTGGCCGTGCGACACCTCGAAGAAGACCATGCCCAGGCAGAGCCCGCCGATCACCAAACCAATGAGACTTGCGATATCCATGCGAGTTCGCCTCCGCTCACCCAACCCCGCTTACGGGTGTGACGCCTGTATGCGTCACGCCGGCGGGGCAGGTCGGTCTTCGGAACAACAAAGGACATCGACCGGTTCGGACGGCGGGTTAATGCCAATAACAGCACGGGCGAATCGAATTTTGTTCGGCAACCCCCCGCGCGGAAAAATCTTGAGATAGGTCAGCGCACCAACCAGCCAAGCCCGATGCCGAGGCCCGCCGAAGCGCCGGGGTCTTGATCGCGCACGGCAGCCTGAAAACCACCCCTAATATCGGTCGATGCTCTCGCAGAACTCCTCGTCCGTGGTCGAGCGGCGCAGCGGGTTGACGACCTGCTGGTCCGCCGCGACGGCGGGGCCGGCGGAAGAGGTGATGCGCGGCATGCCCGACAACCGGCAGCAGCCGGGTGAGTGCAGCACGGTGGCGACGCGTGCGGGCAGGTCGGGATCGACGGCCACGCGGACACCGTTAAGCCGCATCCGCGCCGCGACGCCGTTCTGCACAACGGTGACGAAGACCTGCGCGATGGGCCCGCCGCGCTGGCCGGTGGATTGCCTCAGCAGGTCACGCAGCCGCCCCAGGTCGGCGGCGAGTGCGGCGTCGATGGCGACGGGCTTGCGGCCATTCCCATTTCCGTTGCCGTTCCCATTGCCGTGCGCCGCGTCATCGCCGTTGGCCGTGACCGTGATGTCAACGCTCTGCGTCAGCTCGGCGACGGCGCGCTCGATGGGGATCACGCGGTCCACGATGATGCTCGGTTCCTCGCGGCGGCGGTCGATCTTGCCCTTGATGAACACCAGCGAGTCCTGCTGGAGCAGCGGTGCGGCGACTGCGAAGGTGTCGGCGAAGCAGACGCCGTCGATCTTCCCCGTCGGGTCCTCGATGCTGATCATCGCCATCTTCTGGCCGGCGCTGCGGCCGTTCTTCACGAAGGTGTGGCGGACGGAGGTGAGCATGCCGCCGATCGTGACCTGCACGTCGGCCGCGAGCTTCCGCACGTCCGCCGTCCACGCGGAGCCGAACCGCTCCAGCGTCTCGCGGTGCTGGTCCAGCGGGTGGCTCGAAATGTAGAACCCCAGCACGCTCTTCTCGTGCTTGAGCTTCTCGTTGCCGGCCCAGGGCGTGGTGCGCGGGAGGGTGACGGCGTGGTCGGCGGCGGGCCTGCCCTTGGCGGCGTCGCCGGCGATGGAATCGAAGAAGTTGAGCTGGCCCGAGTCCCGGTCCGCGGCGGCGCGCTGGCCGGACTGCATCGCGGCGTCGATCGCCTCCACCATCGCGGCCCGCTGGTCCATCCCGTGCACCGAGTCGAACGCGCCGCACTTGACCAGCGCCTCGATCGTCGCCCGGTTCACCAGCCCCATCGGGGCCCGCTCGCAGAAATCGAAGAGGCTCTTGAACGGCCCGTCCTTCTCCCGCGCCTCGATGATCCCACGGATCGCCTTCTCGCCCACCCCCTTGACCGCCGACAGGCCGAAGCGGATGTGCCCGTGGTTGGCGTCGCGCGGCTGGCCCTTGTCGAACACGACGGTGAACCCCACGTCCGACAGGTTGATGTCCGGCTGCCGCACCTCGACGCCGCGGTGCCCGTCGGGGGACATCACGCGGCGGCACTCGCCGATGTACTCGACCACCTTCGTCAGGTCCACGGATTCATACGTCAGCACCGCCGCCATGTACTGCACGGGGAAGTACGTCTTGAGGTATGCCGTCTGGTACGCCACGATCGCGTAGCCCGTCGAGTGCGACTTGTTGAAGCCATAGCCGGCGAACTTAAGGATCAGCTCGAAGAGGTCTTCCGCGGCCTTGGGCGTCAGGCCCTGCTTCTCCGCCCCCTCGATGAACTTGGGCCGGACCGCGTCGATGTCTTTCTGCTTCTTCTTGGAGATGTTCTTGATCAGCGTGTAAGCCGCGCGGAGCGGGATGCCGCCCAGGCCGTGCACGATCTGCATGACCTGTTCCTGGTAGACCATCACCCCATACGTCTCGGCGGTGTACTGCTCGACGATGGCGTGCGCCCTGGGCACCGCCTGCCGGCCGTGCTTGCGGTTGTTGTAGTCGGGGATGAGGTCCATCGGCCCGGGGCGGAAGAGGGCGTTGGCGGCGATGAGGTCCTCCAGCCGGTCGGGCTTCATGCTCATGAGCAGCCCGCGCATGCCGTCTGACTCGAACTGGAACACGCCCGCCGTCTCGCCGCGCCGAAAAAGATCGAGCACCTTCGGGTCGTCGTAGGCGAGACGGTCGAGGTCGAGCGGATCAAATAAAGGATCGGGGCTCGGCGCGCCGCCCTGCCGCCCCGCGAGGACCGTGTCGCGGATCGTCTCGGACGAGAGCGAGGCGCGGATGAGCGTCTTGGCCTTCTCGATGATCGAGAGCGTGCGCAGGCCCAGGAAGTCCATCTTGAGCAGGCCGACCTTCTCGACGGTCGGGCCGTCCCACTGCGTGACGAGCTGGTTGCTGCCCGCGGGCTGATAAAGCGGGATGATGTTGTCGAGAGGCTGTGTGGCGATGACGACGCCTGCGGCATGCACGCCCGCGTGCCGGGTCAGCCCCTCGAGCCGCTGCGCGGTGTCGAGCAGGCGGCGCGTGATGGGGTTGTCGTCGTAGAGCTTGCGGAGGTCGGGCTCCTGGTCGAGCGCCTCGCCGATCGTGGTGCCCAGCGCCTCGGGGATGAGCTTGGCGATCTTGTCCACCTCGGGCAGCGGGATATTGAGCACGCGGCCGACGTCGCGGATGGCGGCGCGGGCCTTGAGGGTGCCGAAGGTGATGATCTGCGCGACGTGGCCGTACTTCTGCCGGACGTAGTCGATGATCGCCTGCCGGCCGTCCTGGCAGATGTCGATATCGATGTCGGGGTATTCGCTGCGGTCGGGGTCGGTGAAGCGCTCGAAGAGCAGGCCGTAGGTGATGGGGCAGGCGTTGGAGAGGCCCAGGCAGTAGCCGACCATGGTGCCGACGCCCGAGCCGCGCGCGGTGGCGGGGATGCCGCGTCGGCGGGCCTCGTTGACGAAGTCCCAGACGATGAGGAAGTAGGCCGAGATGGTCTTGTCGGCCAGGACTTTCAGCTCGCGCTCGAGCCGGGCGCGGTGGGCGTCGGTGACGCCCGCCTCGCCGTATCGCCAGATCAACCCGGCGTTGGCCAGTTCGCTCAATGCGGTGTCGCACTGCGATTTGAGCTCGGGTGCGGTGATCGCCTTGTCGTTCTGCTCATCGAAGGGGAGGAGCTTGAAGCGCGAGCAGAAGGATTGGTACCAGGCGGTGGAGCCGACGGGGTCGGTGCTAAGCCCAGAGTCCAGAGTCCCGAGTCCAGAGTCGGGAGTTCCGGAGGGAGCATTTCTCTTGACTCTGGACTTTGGACTCTGGACTCTCGACTCTTCCGTTTGCAGCTTTTCAATCTTGACCACCGGGGCGTAGCTGGTTTTGAAGTCGAGCTGCACGTCGCACATGTCGGCGATGCGCACCGTGTTGGCGCAAGCCTCGCCCCAGCGCCGGTGGTCCCACGCGGCGTACATCTCGGCGTTCGACTTGAGATACAACTGCGTCGGGTAACGCATCCGCGATTCGTCGCTCACCAGCTTGCCCGTCGAGATGCAGCAGAGCGCGTCGTGCGGCGCGTGGTCGTCGGCCAGGAGGAAGTGCACGTCATTCGTCGCCACCACGCCAACGCCCAACCGATCGGCCAGGTCCATCAACTCGGGGTTCACCTTGTCCTGCTCGACGATGTGCTTCTGCACCTCGATGAAAAACCGGTCCGGGCCGAACACGCTCAGGTAAATCTCCGCGATCTCTTTCGCTTTTTTGCGGTTGTCCTGCATGATCGCCGCGGGGATCTCACCGCCCAGGCAGGCGCTGGTGCAGATCAGCCCCTCGGAGTGGGCCTTGAGCACGTCCTTGTCGATGCGCGGCTTGTAATAGAAGCCCTCGGTGTAGGCGATCGAGGAGAGCTTGAGGAGGTTGCGGTAACCGACGCGGTTCTGCGCCAGCAGGAGCAGGTGGTGGCCGCCGTCCTTCACGCCCGTGGTCTGGCGGTCGTGTCGGCTGCCGGTGGCCATGTAGGCCTCGATGCCCATGATCGGCTTGACGCCGTGGGCGACGGCCTTGTTGTAGAAATCGACGATGCCGAACAGGCAGCCGTGGTCCGTCACCGCCAGCGCGGACTGGTCGAGCTCCTTGGCGCGCTTGACCATGTCCTCGATACGGCAGGCGCCGTCGAGCAGGCTGAACTGGCTGTGCACGTGCAGGTGCACAAATCGGTTGGGCGCGTCGGCCATCCCTGGCTTTCTCAAATCAGGCGTGCGTGACTCCACTCATATCACCTACGCCGGGCCGTGTCGAGCAAAAATAGAACCCGCTCACTCCGTCTCCGCCGCGAGCTTGCGCAGGTCCGCGAGCACCGTTTCGTTGTCCCAGACCGCCCCCGTGTAGCTGCGCACGAACCGGCCCTTCTTGTCGATGAGGATGAGGTCGATGAAGTGGCCGATGTTCCCGTCGGGCTCGGGGGCGATGTCCACGCCCAGCTCGCGCAGCATCGCCATATATTTGTCGCGGTCGGGGCGGAGCATGACGCCGTTGCTGAAATCAAAGCCGTGGTCCTTGCCGAACTGCAGCATGCGCGGCGGGGTGTCGAAGTCGGGGTCGTAGCTGACGAGGGCGAAGCGGAGTTTTTCCTCCAGGCCGGCCTTCGCCGCGCCACGCTGGAGCATGGCCATGGTCGAGGCGATCAGGGGGCACATCTCGGGGTTGGGGCAGCGGGTGAAGAAAAAGGAGACGGCCACGGGCGTGCCGACCAGGTCGGCGAGTTTGAGCATCTGGCCATCCTGATTGGTCGCTTGGAAGTCGAGGTTGATCTCGGGGCGTTTATCCGGCTCGACCCACGGGGTGGAACGCGCCGTCTTGCCTTTGCTCACCGCGGCGGCGGGCTGGGTCGCCGGCGGCGCGGCCGTCGGCGCGGGAGCGGTGGCGGGTTTAGCAATCGCAACATCCTGCGGCGGTGGTGTTGGGCTCGACCCGCCCGTCGTCACATGACTTTTCGACGTGTAGTCATCGCAACCCGCCAGCGACAGCACGCCGACCAGCACCAGCCCGACCCAGCGATCTGCACGAACCATGGTCATCTCCTGAACCTTCCGGGGGACGGCATTGTAGGCGGAGCACACCATCGGGATCGGCTTGTCATCCCGCGCCCACGCCGCTAGCCTGTCCGCCTCACTCAAAAGGGAGAACCGCCGTGGCATTACCGATCGCCCTGCAGCTCTACACCATCCGCGACGTGCTGGCCAAGGACTTCGAGGGCGGCCTCAAGGCCGTCGCCAAGATGGGCTACAAGTACGTCGAGTTCGCCGGCCTCTACGACCACAAGCCCGCCGACGTCCGCAAGATGATCGACGGCCTGGGCCTGACCGCCACCTCCTCGCACACCGGCATCGACGGCATCGAAGCCGACCTCAAGGGCGTCATCGACGCCGCGAAAACCATCGGCTACCGCCACGTCGTCGTGCCCTACCTGCCCAACGAGTTCTGGAGCCCCAAGGGTTACGCGCTGACCGCCAAGCGGTTCAACAAGGCGGGCAAGGCGCTCGCCAAGGCGGGCCTCTCCTTCGCGTACCACAACCACAGCTTCGAGTTCCACCGCATGGCCGGCTGGGCGCGCGGGATGGACATCATCTACGACACCACCGACCGCAAGGCCGTCAACGCCGAGCTGGACGTCTTCTGGGTGTGGCACGGCAACGACTGCCCGGTCACTTGGATGAAAAAACTCGCCAAGCGCGTCCCCCTGCTCCACATCAAGGACATGTCCGCCAAGCCGGACCGCTCCTTCACCGAGGTGGGCACGGGCATCGTGGACATCGAGTCGGTGGTCAAGGCCGCGCCGCGCGCCGGCGTCGAATACCTCATCATCGAGCAGGACGGCAACTGGATCGACGGCGACCCGCTCAAGTCCGTCGCGCTCAGCCTCAAGAACCTCAAGCGCATCGTCGGCAAGTGACGGCCGTGGGCTTCCCACGCCGCCTCCCCTACAATGCCCGCCATGTCACTGCTGTATGACATCGCCTACGCGATCGCGGCGGTGGCGTCGGCTCCGCTCTGGGGCTGGCGGCTCTGGCGGACCGGCAAGTGGCGCACCGACTGGGCGTCGCGCCTGGGCCGGTGCTCGCTCCCGTCCGACGACCGCCCCACCGTGCTCATCCACGCCGTCAGCGTCGGCGAGGTCAACGCCTGTCGGCTCCTCGTGCGCCGCATCAGTGAGCGCTCGAACGGCCGCGTGCGCGTCGTCGTCTGCACCACCACCGACACGGGCACGGCCCGCGCGAAACAACTCTTCGAGCCCGACCACGCCGTCGTGCGCTACCCGCTGGACTTCACGCGGTGCGTCCGCCGATTCCTCGACGCGGTGAGGCCCGGCATCGTCGCGCTGGCGGAGCTGGAGGTGTGGCCGAACTTCGTGCGCGAGTGCGGGCGGCGCGGCGTGCCGGTCTGTGTGGTCAACGGCAGGCTCAGCGCCCGGAGCTTCGGCCGATACAAGCTCGTGCGGCCGGTCCTGCGGCCGACCTTCGCCAAACTCGCCGCCGCCGCGGTGCAGACGCGGGAGTACGCCGACCGTTTTATCGCGCTGGGCGTCGATCCGGCGCGGGTCAGCGTGACCGACTCCATGAAGTGGGACACCGCCGATGTCGTCGAGGCGGACAAACTGCCCGGTGTTGATGAGCTTGCCCGCGCGTTGGGCATCGATCGCACCAAGCCCCTGATCGTCGCCGGCTCCACCGGGCCGGGCGAAGAAGCGCTCCTCCTCCGCACCTGCCCGGAATCGGCGCAGCTGCTCATCGCGCCGCGTAAGCCCGAACGGTTCCACGAGGTCGCGGCGCTTTCCGACACCTTCATCCGCCGCACCCGCTGCCCGGACGGCTCGACGCGTACCCCCGACGGCTCACGCCTTTTCCTGCTCGACACCATCGGCGACCTCCGCAAGGCCTACGCGCTCGCCGACGTTGTGATCGTCGGCCGCAGCTTCCTGGGCCTCTACGGCTCGGACCCGATGGAGCCCGCCGCGCTGGCGCGCCCGCTCGTCATCGGCCCGCGCCACGCCGACTTCCGTGACGCCGTCGAAGCCCTCGTCGCCGGCGGGGGCATCGTCGTCACCGCCGAGCCCGGCGCCGAGGCCTCGCGCCTCCTCGGCGACCGCCCCCGCGCCGCCGAACTGGCCGCCAACGCCCGGCGCGTTATCCTTTCCCGTCGCGGCGCCACCGACCGCCACGCCGACCTGATCCTCGGATTGTTGAAAACCCCGGTAAACAGGCCCTGAAACGCCGCACCACCCGCAGGCAGACGCGATGACCTCCACCGCACTACGACAGACCGCCCTCGCCCCGGCCCGACGCGTCGTCGTCAAGCTGGGCACGCAGCTCCTCACCGCCCAAGCGGGCGGGCTGGACACCGCCTTCATGAGCGACATGGCCGGGCAGATCGCCCGCCTGCGCGGGCGCGGCGTTGAGGTCACGCTCGTCTCCAGCGGCGCGATCGGCGCGGGCTGCGCGGAGCTCAACCTCAAGTCGCGGCCCAGGGACGTCGCCGAGCAGCAGGCCGTCGCCGCCGTCGGCCAGCGCCGCCTCATGACCCACTGGCACGAGGCCTTCGCGCAGCACGGCCTGCGCGTCGCCCAGCTCCTGCTCACCCGCAGCGACTTCGACGACCGCCCCCGCTTCCTCAACATCCGCAACTGCGTCGGCCACCTGCACTCCATCGGCTGCGTCCCCATCGTCAACGAGAACGACACCGTCGCCGTCGAGGAGATCCGCTTCGGCGACAACGACCTGCTCGCCGCGCTGATGTGCAACGCCGTCCACGCCGACGCGCTGGTGATCCTCAGCGTGGTGGATGGGCTGCTCGACGCCGACGGTCAGCGGATCGACGTGGTCGAAAATGTCCGCAACGCGACCGCGCTGGACCGCAAGGAAAAGAGCAAGCTCGGCTCGGGCGGCATGACCACCAAGCTCGAGGCCGCGCGGCTCGTCACCGACGCCGGCGAGGCCGCCGTCGTCGCCCACGGCCGGACCGCCGACGTGCTCAACCTCATCTTCACCGCCCAGCCCGTCGGCACCCTCTTCGCCCCCGCCGCACGCAAGCTCGCCAGCCGCGACCGCTGGATCGGCATGACCGGCCGCCCCGCCGGCGTCATCACCGTCGATGAGGGGGCCTCCTCCGCCCTGCGCCAACGCGGCAAGTCGCTCCTGGCCAGCGGCATCAAAGAGGTCACCGGCCGCTTCGAGAGCGGCGCCATCGTGCTCATCCGCGACGCCGGCGGCAACGACGTCGCCCGCGGCCTGACCAACTACAGCGCCGAGGAGGCCCGGCTCATCATGGGCCGTAAGTCCTCGCAATTCGAGGGTATTCTCGGACGCACCGCCTTCGCCGAGGTCGTCCACCGCGACAACCTCGTGCTCCTCGCCCCCGCCGCCGGTTGATGTTCTATATAGAACCGCCCCTCTAAACCGCGCCCCCGTTACAGCCGATACGAGCGTCATGGCCGTCATTGCGCGGCCCATCCGTCAGGGGTGATACGCCGATGTCCGTGTTCCGCCAATTCCTCGATCGTTTCAGTGGGGCAACCCGCCGTGGCGATGACGGTGCGCTCACGCCGCCGCCGCCGCCGCCGCCCGGGCCCGAATCGGTCTCGCAGAAGCTGCGCCGGCTGGCGCAGTGGTGCACGACCGGCCGGCTCGCCGCAGCCGAGCTTGAACTCCACGAGTGGCACCGGCACGCGGACTGCCCCGCCGCCGCCTGCGTTCTGCTCGCCTCGCTGATGGCCCGCCGCGGCGGGGCCGAGGACGCCTGCCGCGTGCTCCACCGGTACGACCGCGTCCACGCCTCCGACGCCGACGTGAGCCGCTTGCTCGTCTGCACACTCGTCACACTTGAACTGAGCGAGGCCGCGACGCGCCTCGTGCATCAGCTCCACCAGAAGCACGGCCACGACATGTCCATCGAACGTTGGCTCGAGGTCATGCAGGCGCCGGGCGTCAACGAGCTGCCCACCCACGCCGAGGCGCAGGTCCGCGACCTGGCGATGGAGCTGCAGCGTAAACCCGACGTGCTGCCCACGCTGCTGGCGGCGCAGAAGATCCAGACCACGGGCAACGACCTCTCGCTGCTGCGCCAGGCCGTCGAGCGCGCGGCGCGGGGCTGGCTCGCCGACGACCACCGCATGACCGAGGCCTGCCGCACGCTCGCCGAGCTGGCCGTGCTCGCCGGCGACGCCGACGACGCCCGCCGCTGGGCGCACCGCGGCCTGCGTATCAACCCGTACAACTCCTCCCTGGCGCTGGTGCTGTCGAAGATCACCGACGACATCGCCGTCGGCCCGCCCGCCGCGACCGTCCTGCAAGGGGCCGTTGCCGCCAACCCCCGCTACCACGACCTGCGCATCGCGCTGGTCCGCCGGCTCTTCACGCAGGGCGCCGCCGACGCGGCCCGCGCCCAGCTCGAAGACTGGATCGCCGACGACCCCGCCAACCCCCACGCCCACAAGCTCGCCAAGGAGATCGCGGCGTGAAGACCAACCCCCGCCAGGCCGCGCTCGTCCCCCTCGCCCAGGCGAAGACCGCCTTCGAGGCGGGCATGCCCCGCGAGGCGCTCGACCGCCTGCGCGTAGCTCTGGCGGCCGACCCCTCTTCGCGCGAGGGCCGGCTGCTGCTGGCACGGGTCCACCTCTCGATGGACGACCCCCGCGCCGCGATGCGCTCGCTCGACGCGCTCGACCTCTACGACCCGACGCGCCGCGACGAACCGGAGCGCCGCTTCCTCCGCCTTGAAGCGCTGGCCCGCGCCGGCATGGACGACATCGTCGTGCCCGCGCTGCGCAGCGCCGCCGAGGATTTCCCCGACGACCCGCGCCCGCACCGGCTGCTCGCCCAGGTGCAGCAGCGCTTGGGAAAAGTCGCCGACGCCGTGGTGACGCTGCGTCGCGTGCTCAAGCTCGAACCCTCCGACCGGGCGCTGCGCGTGACGCTGGCGAACCTCGAAGAAGCCAACGATCCCAACGCCGCGATCGACGCGCTCAAACCCGCCGCGCAGGACCAGGGCTCGCGCCGCTGGCTGGCGCGGCTGTATTACCGCGTGAACCGGCTGCGTGAGGCGACCGATCTGTACGACGCGCTGACCGGCCCGGAGATGGAGGACCCCTCGCTCTGGCGTGAGGCCGGGCGGGTTTACGCCGACCAAGGCGACATCCTCGCAGCGACGGCACGGCTGACCCGCGCCATCGACTCTTCACGCGGGACCGACACCGAATCGATGACGGAGCTCGCCCGCCTCTGCATGCAGGGCGGCGACTTCACAACCGCCGGCCGGTGGTGGTGGCGGCTCACGCGGCGCGACGCGAAGGCGGACGCGGCGTGGGCGGGCCTGGCGGTCTGCGCCCTGGCGATGGGCCGCTGGACGCTCGCCCTGCGGGCACTGCGGCCTCTCTCGATCCAGACCAGCCGGAGCGAACGGCAGATTCTTTTGGCCAAGGCGTGGATCAACGCGTCATCGGGTGTCGCCATCCGCCGCGCCGCCCAGCGCACCGAGCCCACGCTCACGGTCCATCACCAGGGCCACCTCGACCGCCTGCTGGCCGCGTCGGCGGGTGTATTCGAGCGCCACCTGGCGCAATTCCCCGAGCGCGCCGACTCCCACTATCACCTGGCCGTCTGCCGCAAGACCCTCGGCGACGACGCCGCCGCCGAACTGCAGCTCTGCGATGCGCTGGTGATCAACCCGCGCTACGAGGCGGCCAAACGGCTCTCGCACCAGATCAACGCGACGCGCCGCGCGGCGTGACAGCATTCACTTCTTCTTCCGCTCCCACTTCCAATCCACGTCCGGGTCCTTGTGAAAGGCCCGCGCGGCCTGATGGATGCACTCCTCGCACGCGATCGCGTTCGGGTGTGACGGGTGGCTCCAGCGCGGCAGCGTGGCGGGGATGTTGTCGCGCAGGCAGAGCGGGCAGGAGTATTTCCCCTCCGCCGGCGCGGCCTGCACCACCGCGAGTTTGAGGCAGTCCAGGCAGATCACCGAGCCGTGGTGCCCCTCGATCATGGGTCTGACCTCGTCCCAGTCGGTGCCGCAGAAATCACAACTGATCACGATGCCGCCGTCTTCGGTGCGTTGCATAGGGGTTAGTTTTCTTCGTCGACGAGGATGAGGTGGATCTTGATGGCGAAGGGCCGATCGAACTCCTTGAGGCGCGAGCCGCCGGCGTGCCAGCGGTAGAGGCTGGCAAGGATCGGGCCGTCGATGTTCGGGTAGGTGCTGGACTTGGTGATCGTGGCCTCGATGACGTCGCCGGTCTTGTTGTCGAAGACGACGCGGGCCTCGGGGTTGTTGGGGATGGAGCTGCTGAGCGCGACGGTGCTGAAGCGCGGGTGGACGGTTTTGATTTCGAGCCCCTCGCCGGCGAGGACCCTTCCGGGGCGGACGTTCAGCGGCGTGTCGTTGAGGGCGACGGGGGCGGATTCGCGGTCGGACCTGGGCGCGCCGGTCGGCCTTGCTTTTTCAACCGCCTCGCCGCCGGCGCTGGCGGCCGGTGTGGCGGGCGTCGCCGGTGTCGCGGGGGTGGCGGGCTGGGCCGGCACGGCGGGGTGCGGCGGGGAATCGGACTTCTCGCCCTTCACCCCGGGCTTCTCGGCGACGGCGTCGCTCTTCTCGTTGGGCTTCTCCTCCGTGCTTGGCTGGGTCGCGCCGAGGGCGCCCGTGCCTTCACCGGGCCGGGCGGCGGCGAGCAGCTTGTCGCTCTGCGCGGCGAGGGCGAGCTGGCCCTGCGAAACGGGCTCGGCGGAGGGGAGATTCTGCGGCTGCTGCGTGCCGGCGAGCGGTTCGCTGCCGATGCCGGGCTGCGGCGGGGTTTGGGATTGGGCGGCGCGGCCCGCCTGCGGCGCGGGCAGGACCGCGGGGATAGCGGGCGTGGCGGGCTGCGCGGGGCGGGCGGGCTGGGCGGCGGTCGCCTGCTGTGCGATGGTGGCGCGGCCTGCGCCACGGGGCGGCGTGGGATCGGGCCGGAGCGGAGCGCCGGGCTGCGGCGTCACCGTGCTCTGCAACGCGGGCTGTTCGATCTCCCCCTTGGGCCCCATCAATTCCTGGAAGTCGTCGTAGCCGATCCACGCCAGCGAGGTGGACTTCGAGCCGTCCTGCCCGACGCGCATCTTCGGCGGCGCTGGCGGCGCGTTCGCTTTGGCCTGCGCCTGCCTGCGGCGCTCCTCGGCGAGCCGAGCTGCGTCCAGCGGGTTCTCTTTCGCGTGCTTCAGGTCGTCCGCCGACTGCGGGTCGCTCGCATCGCCGTGGCTCAGCCGCCACCGCTCGGCTTGCGATGCGTCGGCGGAGTGCATGATCGAGAACGGCACGATCAACGCATTGAAGAGCACCGCAAAAACCAGGCCCACGGCGATGCGGACAACATCCTCATATCGGGTGTCGTCGATCGGGGCCGGGTTGAGCGGACGCGTGCTCATCGCAATGAGGCCGGCTCGGGGGCCTTGCCCTCCTGGTGCTGGCCGACGATGGCGAAATCGTCGATGCCCGCGGCGCGGATGCGTTCGATGAGGTTGATCAACAGCGGGCCGCGGTCGGAATTGCTCTGCGCCTCCATGGCGACGTAGAGCTTCGCGTGGTTGGGCGCGCCGGCGAGCGCCGCGAGCGCCGCGTCCAGCTCGGTGAACTGGATCGGCTTGCGGTTGAGGAAGAGCGCGCCGTTCTTGTCGATGGTGATCGCCTCAACCGCCTCGGGCTTGGCCTGCTTGCCGGTGGCGATGGTCGTCAGCCGAACCGGCAGCACGTCGGCGCGGATCATCATCACCATGCTGTAGATGAAAAACACCAGCAGCAGGAAGACGACGTCGATCATCGCGGTCATCTCGACGCGGGGGGCGTTCTCGGTTCGGCGGATGCGGCGCATCTCCACATTATACCGCCATTCCCGGCCTCCCGATCACGCGGCATGCGTGACAACGGCGCGACAACAGAGCGAGCAGAAGGTCATGGAGAACCAACCCCCACGACCCGTCGCGGACTCAGAAACTGGTTGTGACTTTACTGCCGGGTTAAGCGTCAATGGCGGGAACGGAGAGTTGCGATTCGCTCCACGCAGCACTCCAAATGGCCGTCAAATTCCTTCATCATAAAACGACGTCAGAGCAGTGGCGAACCAAAATAACTCAACGTCATTAAAGTCCTTGCGGACCCATTCCGGCAAGCTTTTCCGGGGAAACATCAGTTTTTTCAAACCCATGATTAGGGCTTGAATTCGACTGTTGATTTTTGTTTCTAGGTCTGCTTCCGCTACCACCGTGGTAAGGGCATGCGCCAGTGCCAATAAGATTTCAAGAAAGACGAATTGCGTCGCCGAGGGCTGAGCCGGATCGCCGATCATCGACCAGAAATCCTTACCGACACGACGATACACACGGATCGTCCGGGTGGCGGCATCAATTAGGACGCCAGGTTTGTTATGTGGGTCTTCTTGCACAAATCCCTTTGTCAACAGTTTGACAAGGATTTGGTTTTCCTTGTTATTTGTTGTTTTGTCGGTGCCGTACGTCAGGCCGATGATAAGGTCCATTTCTTTGACTTTTGGATAGGTCTTCTTTGTCTGCTCGAACCATCTGAGGTGGTGTTTTGCGATAGCATCCGTCATTCCGGCGACCTGAGTGTCATTGATACAGTTCGGACCACTTTTGATGCTGGTCATATACCGCCTATCGGCAACCACACACGCCTTGTCGATTTCGCGCCAGACAGATTCCGTCCGCTGTGCTGCCTTCTCCTCCCGGGCCAGACCCCCCAGTGCCTTGGATTCCGTGCCCTTCTCTGGTGGATCTGTCCACATCTGAACTGTCGTCGGATTGAGCGGGTACTGACTTACAAAAGCTGCCTCGATAGACTTTCCAAACGAGGTTTCCAGACCCATATACAGCTTTGTGTTAAACAAAAAATCGGCGAATCTTTGAGCGTCCGCCAGGTCCATGATGTGCGCTGATGCGAGCAGCACATAAGGGTTACTGCGGTAGTCCTCCAATCCATTGCGCTTGTTGATCGCAGCGGGCAGATGTGTAGTTAAGTAACTAGAAAGCAAAGCGGATAACACTTGAACACGCTTCTGATTCACTTGTTTGAAGTGTTCAACAACTTCCGTGGCGTCGAGTTTGTGCGACGACGACTTCAAAATGGAGTAGAAGGATCGACTGCTAATCTTCTCGTTGTGCGATACTCGGCTACTTTGCTTGGCCACTTCTTTATCTTTCAATGTTGCATGGATTTGATGCGCCGTTTCGTCTTCGGCTTGCTGTACTTGGCATGGCCATTTTCGTCGCCATCTTGCCAAACTACCGTTTTCCCATCCTTGAACCACTGACGGGTCCGGATATGAGATTGCACATAGATGATGCGGTATCGCTCAGCCGGTTCGGGCCATGTCTTCCATTTTTCCTTCGTCAATGAATCCACTGCTTCGGCGATCACGTTGCCAGCAATTTCACCTAGCCGCACAGGAACAGCGTTCCCGACTTGAGCGTATTGTTGGGCAGTGGAACCGCATAATTCCCAGTCCTCGGGAAATTCCTGAATCAGCTTATACTCTCTAATACTCAACGCCCGCACAACACTGGGATGGCACAGACTTGTCCCAGCATGGTTAGGCATCGTAACCAGAGTAGGACAGGGAAGATCAAAGCTAAGTCGCCGCCACCAACCCGATCTGCCGCCTTTGGCCTTCCAAACCTCACCCATAGACTCCTTCTGGACTTCCACCGACAGACTTCGCCAATTGGAACCGGGAGGAACCATCGCCAGATATTTCTTCTTTCTTTCACTGAAATCCATGACCACGGGGTTCTTTTCTTGTAGATGCCCAATGGCATCTCCGAGCGTTCGCCACGGCTGCATCGCTTTCGGAGCGGCGTCGAACAAGGTCGGGGTTTCACCCATTTCCGCGTTCGATGGTCCGTGGGTCGGATCGGGAAAGTTGACCACTGCGTTGTATCTGTTGCCGATGAATAGCGCGCGTTCCCGAAGTTGTGGTGCGCCATAGTTGACGGCGTTTACTTCAAAACAGTCCATCCGGTATGGCGTCCCAGCGATCGCTCCGAGGTCTTTGGCAAAGCGGCGGACCACAGAACCGGGTTCTTCGTCAGGTTCGTAGGGCTTCCCACCATGATCCGGGCGTTCCTTAATTGGCCGGTGACGAATTGCCGCGGACAATAGCCCACGGACATTCTCCATCAAAAAAAATTTCGGGCGCATAACATCTACAAAACGAAGGAACTGCCAAAGTAACGTCCCTCGAATATCCTGAATGGTTCCGCGACTCCCGGCAGTGCTGAAACTTTGGCAGGGTGGACCACCGCACAACAAGTCCAGATCACCAGGCTTCAACCCTACGGCCTCCAACACTTTCAAGGGGTCCAAGTCGGTGATATCACCTTCATAAACTTGAAGGTTCTTGTTGGATAACCGGCCATGGTCCCGGTTTGATCGGATGGTGTCGCAGAACGCGTGCTCCTTTTCAACGCAGGCAAGATGTCTGAAACGGTCCGTGCGTTCTAAGCCAATATCGAGTCCCATTGCCCCGCTGAACAACGAAATGACTGTGAGTTTTTTCTTCGCCATGACAAGTCACTTTCTGGTGTCGTCCCCTTCCTGTCACTAGCCTGCATCATACCGATATGGAAGCAGATGAAAGATGATTGCCGCATCTCGATCTTTAGGGACAACAACCTGAAACACTCACGAACAGAATTTGCTTATTCAAGGCTCCCGCTGGCCCTTACTTCGCCTCGATCGTCGCCCACGCCGCGAGAATCGCCTTCTCCGGCGTGTCGTTGACGATCGAGACCGCGCCCATCCTGTCGGGCAAGATCAAACGCACGAGGCCGGCGGCGACTTTTTTGTCCAGGCGCATGGCGTCCATGAGTTGAGAAACGGGGGGTAGATCGCTCGCGCGGGTGGGCAGGCCGATGCGGTCCAGCAGTTTAACGAGGCGGGCGGGCAGGTCGCCCGGGCAGCGGCCGGTGTCGGCGGCGAGGCGGGCGGCGGCAACCATGCCGAGCGAGACGGCCTCGCCGTGGTGGTAGTGGCCGTAGCCGCTCAGGGCCTCGATGGCGTGGGCGAAGGTGTGGCCGAAGTTCAGGTGGGCGCGCTCGCCGGTCTCTTTTTCGTCCGCCATCACGACGCTCGCCTTGATCTGCACGTTCCAGCGGACAAGCTCGACCATCGTCGCTGAATCCAACCGCATAATGTTGTCGAGGTGGTCTTCGATCCAGGTGAAGAGTTTGGCGTCGCGGATGACGCCGTGCTTCACGCACTCCGCCAGACCGCAGCGCAGCTCGCGCGGGGGGAGCGTGGTGAGCGTGTCGGTGTCGATGGCGACCAGGTGGGGCTGGTGGAACGCGCCGACGAGGTTTTTGCCCTGCGGGAGGTTGACGCCGACCTTGCCGCCGACGGAGGCGTCCACCATGGCGAGGAGGGTGGTGGGGCACTGGATGAAGGGGACGCCGCGGAGGTAGGTGGCGGCGAGGAAGCCGACGGAGTCGCCGATGACGCCGCCGCCCAGGGCGAGGACGGGGCTCTTGCGTTCGAGGCGGTCGTTAACGAGGGCGGGGTAGAGGGAGGCGACTGTGTCGAGGTTTTTGTGGTCCTCGCCGCCGGTGACGGCCTTGTGGGTGACGCGGAAGCCGGCGCGGGAGAGCGAAGCGGCGGCGCGGCGGCCATGCGTGGCGTCGATGACGGAGTCGGTGAAGAGGGCGCAGCTCGCGTGGGGGGCGGCGGATTTGACGGCGTCACCCAGGCGGTCGAGCAGGCCGGGCTCGATGCGGACCTCGTAGCGGTGGTGGGGCAGCGTGACGGCGACGACGGGCATGGGGAATTCCGGGGGAGCGGGGATTCTAGCACGGTGGGATGGCGAGAGTCTGGACGAGCCGCGACCGTAAGGGAGCGGTTCCGTGATGAGTGATGAACAGGAATCCCGGAGAAGACCACTTCCTTACGGTCGTGACTCGTCCAGAGTCACGGGTTCTCGTCGTTGGCGCGGCGGCGCTCGAGTTCGGCGAGGGCCTGGGTGGGGTCTTCGGGCAGGGCGGGTTGGACGAGTTCGGATTCCTCGGCGACGGCCTCGTCGGTGATGCGGCGGTCCTCGCGGCGTTGCCACAAATCGGAGAGGGGTTGGGTGGCGGCGCGCTTGCCGCGGGTGCGGATGAAGATGAAGACGACGCCGAGGATGAGGACGGAACCGAGGACGGCGAGGTAGGGCTTGGTGGAGCCCAGGTCGGGGCCTTCGTCCATGATGATCTTGGCGCTGTTGCCGACGAAGGTGAGGTAGCTGACGGGCTTGCCGTGGCGGTCGGTGTTGAGCCAGACTTTATAGAAGCGGCCGACGGTGCGGATTTTGGCGCCGGTGTAGTAGGGGTTTTTGACCGTCATCGGCGGGTTGACGAGGTTGATGACGACGACCTGGTCGGTTTTGCGGTCGGTGATGAGGACCCACTGCTGGAGCTTGCCGGACCAGGGACCGGGGCGTGCGAGGGTGCCGAACTTGTCGCCCTCCAATAAAGGGCGGCCGGCGAACTCGCCTTCGAGGAGGAAAAACTGGCCGCGGAAGGCCTCGGGGGTTTTTTCGATGGCGGCCAGGTCGGGGACCATCGCGCCGGCTTCTTCGCCGGGGGTCCAGGTCTGGGCGTTTTCGAGCAGGGGGTAGAGCGCGGCCTCGTCGAAGACCGGCTGGCCATCCTTGGCGGTGGCGAGCTGCCGCCGCTGAGCGTCGGTCAGCGGCGGCACGGAAAGGATCAGGAGGAGGATGGCGGGGATCAGCGGGGGCATTTTTGGATTGTAGTCATTAGGGAAAGAAGTCCAGAGTCCGGGGTCCAGAGTCCAGAGTCGAAGAGAAAGAGAAGGCGGGAAGCCCGCCCCGTTCGGGGCGGCGCTAAACGGAGAGCGCGGCGGTGGTCTTTGACTCTGGACTCTGGACTCTGGACTCTGGACTCTGGACTCTGGACTCTGGACTCTGGACTCTGGACTCTGGACTCTGGACTTTCCTTTATCCGGTATGATCGGCGTTTCGCCGCGATGTCCCTGTTCGGATCAGACGCATGACCACCGTTCCCGGTTCCCCCGGTTCCGTTGCCCCGTCGAAATTACCCGCGGGGGTTGAGCTGCCCGTCGGGTTCACGGGCGATGTCGTGCCGATCCTGGACTTCGGGTCGCAGTACGTGCAGCTCATCGCACGCCGGGTGCGCGAGGCGGGCGTGTTCAGCGTGCTGGTGGCCCCGGACATCTCGATCGACCAACTGCGGGCGCTCAAGCCCAAGGGGATCATTCTGTCGGGCGGGCCGGCGAGTGTTTACGAAAAGGGGGCGCCGACGTGCGACCCGCGGCTCTTTGAACTGGGCGTGCCGGTGCTGGGGATTTGCTACGGGATGCAGATCGGGTGCCACCTGCTGGGCGCGAAGGTGCTGCCCGCCGACTCGCGCGAGTTCGGCCGGGCGCAAATCAAGATCACCGATCGGTCAGACCTGCTGGCGGGCGTGCCCGAGCACACGACGGTCTGGATGAGCCACGGCGACCAGGTGCAGCACCTGTCGGAGCACTTCGTGCCGCTGGCGACCACGCCCACCTGCCCCAACGCGGCGGTACGGCACAAGACGCGGCCGTTCTACGGCGTGCAGTTCCACCCGGAGGTCACGCACACGCCCCACGGGTTCGACATCCTCTCCAACTTCCTGCTCCGCGTCTGTGGGTGCGACGGCTCCTGGCGGATGAGCGATTACCTGGAGGCGCAGACCGCGGCGCTGCGGGAAAAGATCGGCAACTCGCGCGTCATCTGCGGGCTCTCCGGCGGCGTGGATTCGTCGGTCGTGGCCGCGCTGCTCGCACGGGCGATCGGGCGGCAGCTCACGTGCATCTTCGTGGACAACGGCCTGCTGCGCAAGGGGGAACGCGAGTTCGTCGAGTCCACGTTCCGCGGGCACTTCAACATCGACCTGCGCGTCGTGGATGCGAGCGCCGAGTTTCTGGGTGATCTAAAGGACATCGCGGACCCGCAGGAAAAACGCAGGCGGATCGGGCACCGGTTCATCGACGTCTTCAAGCGCGCGTCGGCGGACCTGCCCGACGCGCGGTTCCTGGCGCAGGGGACGCTCTACCCGGACGTGATCGAGTCCGGCCACGGGCACGCGGGGACGGCGGCGAACATCAAGCTGCACCACAACGTCGGCGGGCTGCCGGCGGAACTGGGCTTCGAGCTGGTCGAGCCGCTGCGCTCGCTCTTCAAGGACGAGGTGCGGAAGCTCGGCGAGGTGCTGGGGCTGCCGGAGAAGATGGTGTGGCGGCACCCGTTCCCCGGGCCTGGTCTGGCGGTGCGCGTCCTCGGGGCGGTGTCACGGGCGAACCTGGACCTGCTGCGCGAGGCGGACGAGATTTTGCTGGAGGAGATCGAGATCAACAACCTGTACCGCAAGACCTCGCAGGTCTTCGCGGTGCTGCTGCCGGTGCGGGCCGTGGGCGTGATGGGGGACGGAAGGACATACGACCAGGTGATCGCCATCCGCGCGGTGGAGACGCAGGACTTCATGACGGCGGACTGGGCGCACCTGCCCTACGAGGTGCTGGCGACGATCAGCAACCGGATCATCAACGAGGTGCGCGGTGTGAACCGCGTGGTGTACGACATCTCGAGCAAGCCGCCGGCGACGATTGAGTGGGAGTGAGCCGGCGCGCGTTTAGCGCCCCGCGTCCCCCTGTTTGATCTCGAACGTGCCCTGATCTTTGAGATCGCTTTTGAATCCGTCCCCGCCGAGCCAGACGCGGGAGGGTTTATCGCCGCGCAGGTAGGCGTCCCAGAAGGCGGTGGATGAATCGAGGATCAGGGCGTGGTAGGCGGCGTCGTGCGAGCCGTCGCCGCGCCGGCGGGTCACGCCGGAGAAGACCATGTGGTCGCCGTCCTTGAACGTGAGCAGGTACTGGTCCGCCAGGTGCATGTGGTCGAAGGGGACGCGGCGGTTCTCGGCCAATGTGGTGCCGATGATGCTCATGTCTTTGGTGCCGGTCATGTGGAAACAGGGGACGGTGATCGGGCCGTATGACTCGGCAAAATTGCCGCGTCGCGCGGGGACGGGGGAGCTCATGGCGATGGCGGCCTTGACCCGCTTGTCGCCGAGCGATTTCTGGTTGCCGCCGGGGAGCGTGAAGACCTGGCCGGCGACGGCCAGTGTGGTGTAGGCCCCGAAGGAGTGGCCCGCGACGCCGATGCGCTCGGCGTCGATAAGTCCGTGCAGCGGGGACTTTTCGTCGCCGTTCAGCCGCAGCGCCTGGTCGATGGCGAAGCTCACGTCGAGGGGGCGGTTGATGATGTTGCCCGGGTCGATGGCGGCGCGGCGCATGGAGTCCATCGGGGCGGGGTTGTTGCGCCAGACGGCGTCGTCGCTGCCGATGTGCTGGACGTGGACGCAGATGTAGCCGTGCTCCGCCCAGTGCCGGCCGAGGTATTCGTAGCCTTCGCGCGTGCCGCCCAGGCCGTGGGAGAAAATGATCAACGGTGCGGGCGTCTTGGGGGTGAGGTCGGCGGGGTAGTAGATTTTCACGGGGACGGCGCGGCGGCGCGCAGCGTCGGTCCAGTCGGCCTCGAGGGTGGAGACTTTATGCGTGCCGGGGGCGAGCGCAACGGGGTCTTTGGCTTTGACGCTGTCAGCGGAGCGGGCGGGGGCGCAGATGAAAAGTGACAGGGCGCAGAAGAGAAGGAGGAAACGGATGGAGTGCGGGTGTGGGGTCATGGCACAGGAGTAACGGAGGAAGGCGGAGGGGAATTGCGTGGGGGGCGGAACTTGTTCTCTTTCGAGGGTCGCGGCCTTCAGGACCAAGCGCTGCACACAGGACGATCATGCGTCCTGTTGAGCTGGCCAAACCTTATTTGGTCCCACCATGGCTGCGGAGCAGTGCGGCCATGTCTGTAAAATATCTTGTCTCAGCCACTGCCAGCGGAGTCAAGCCATCCGTGTCCTTGGCGTTCACATCTGCCCCCTTGGCAATCAATAGTTCGGCAGTCTCCTTGGCGTTCCCCTTGGCGGCCATATGCAGCGGCGTCACGCCTCCCGTGAACCCTAGGACGCTTACCTTGTTCTTCGCGTTTACATCCGCTCCCTTGGCGATCAACAGCTCGGCGATCTCCTTGGCGTTCCTAAAGGCGGCCATGTGCAGCGGCGTCATGCTGCCCTTTGTCTTGGCGTTGACATCCGCCCTGTTGGCAATCAGCAGTTTGGCAACGTCCTTTGCATTCTGAGCAGCGGCCTCGGATAGCGGCGTCTCGCCGTCCCAAGTCTTGGCGTTTACATCCGCCCCCTTGGCGATCAGCAGGTCAGCGACGTCCTTGGCGTTACGCAAAGCGGCGTTGCCCAGCGGAGTCCGGCCGCACCAGTCCTTGACGTTCACATCCATCCCCTTGCCAATCAGCAGTTCAGCCTCCTCCTTGGCGTTCGCGTAAGCGGCCATGTGCAACGGGCTTACACCCTTGGGGTACTCCTGGCTTCGCAGGACGTTCCACGTAATCACAGCCACTACAGCTACTGCCATCGCGGCTAAGGCTATGACGAGTTTTCGCTTCACAAATAGGCTCGCGGGCAAACACTACCGCGGGTTAAGTCCGTGATGATCTACGCACGGCGCCTCAAGCCAGCGCGGCGGCCGCGTAGGTGCTGGGCATCGGCTCGCCCTGCTTCTTCCAGTGGGCGACGATGGCGTCGGCCTTGCCGGCGGAGTTGAGCATCTGGAGCTTACGGCGGACCATGCCGATGATCGCCTCGCGGGCCGGGCCCAGGTAGTTGCGGGGGTCGAACTCGGCGGGCTTGGTGGCGAAGACCTCACGGATCTTGGCGGTCATCGCCAGGCGGAGGTCGGTGTCGATGTTCACCTTGCACACGCCGTACTTGCGGACGGCCATGGCGATCTGGTCTTCGGGGACGCCCTTGGCGTTGGGCATCGCCCCGCCGTACTTGTTCACCAGGTCGATGAACTCCTGCGGCACGCTCGACGAGCCATGCATCACCAGCGGCAGGCCCGGGCAGGTCTTCATGATCTGCTCGATACGGTCGAAGGCGAGCTTGGCCTCGTGCTTGAACTTGAAGGCGCCGTGGCTGGTGCCGATGGCGACCGCCAGCGAGTCGATGCCGGTCCGCTGGGCGAAGTCCGCCGCCTGCACCGGGTCGGTGAGGAACTTCTCGACGTTCTTCTCGTACTCGTGCGCGTCCATGCCCACGACGTCTTCCTCGATGCCGCCGAGCATGCCCAGCTCCGCCTCGACGACCACGCCCGAGGCGTGCGCGACCTTCACCGCGTCGGCGGTGAGGTGGACGTTCTCCTCATAAGGGTGGTGCGAGCCGTCGATCATCACGCTGGTGTAACCGTCGGCGATGCAGGTCTTGATGAGGTCGATGGTGTCGCCGTGGTCGCAGTGGATGGCGACGGGCACGTCGGGGTAGAGCTCGACGCAAGCGTCGATGATGTGTTTGAGCATCTTGATGTTGGCGTACTTGCGCGCCCCCTTGGAGATCTGCAGGATGCAGGGGGACTTCTCGGCGGCGCAGGCCTCGATGATGGACTGGGTGATCTCCATGTTGTTGACGTTGAACGCCCCGACGCCGAAGCCGCCGGTGTAGGCGAGGTCGAACATGGGCTTGGTGGTCATAAGCATGGCGTGGCTCCTTGATCGTGATCGTGGGGGCTGGATCAGGCGGGAGGCTGAAAAGACGGGGTATTGTAACACATTGTGGCGTCGGAGTCCCGTGCGGCTCCGGACGAGCCGCGACCGTGAGGGAGCGGTTTGTGACGGGTGTGATTCCTGGAGAAGGCTCCGGATGAAGACCACTCCCTTACGGTCGTGGCTCGTCCAGAAACGGCTCGTCAAGAAGTCGCTCTCGGCGCGGTGGGTCCCCATCCGATATTAGTGAATGGCGCGGTGAACCCGCGTGCGGCTGAGGCGTACCAAGTGGACCTGACAACAGGACCGCACAGATAGTGTTCGCTTCGGGGGCGGGCGCGGGGTATCATGAAGGTATCCGCGGGATCTCGCCCGGCACCTCCGATACGGGGACGTAAATCGGTTGGACTGATGGGGGTTGGCTCGGGGTCAGGACGACGACTGGATGCGTGAATCCAAGCAACTGCTTCGTGCGACCAAACGGTTCGCACGCGAGAACCGTTTGACCAGTTGGTGGCATCTCTGGTCCACGCTATTCATTTTCTCCGCTCTGATCACCATCGCCTGCATCCCCGAGGTCTTCATGGCGGTGCGGGTCGCCGCGAGCGTGCTCTCCGGGCTGGTGCTGGTGCGGCTGTTCATCATCTACCACGACTACCAGCACGGCACGATCCTTAAGAGGTCGCCCCTGGCCAACGCCGTGATGACGGTGTACGGCCTGCTGACGCTCAACCCGCCGAGCATCTGGAACCGCTCCCACAACCACCACCACAAGAACAACGCCAAGATCTACGGTGCCGACATCGGCTCGTACCCCGTGATGACCGTCGAGGCCTACATCGCCGCCTCGCCGCGCGACCGGCTCATGTACCGCGTCGCGCGGCACCCCCTGACCATCGCGATGGGTTACGCCACCATCTTCCTCTACGGCATGTGCATCCGCTCGCTCTTCGTGAACCCACGGCTGCACATCGATTCGGCGTTCGCCATCGTCGCGCACATCGCCACCATCTACGTCGCGCTGCATTTCGGCGGCGTGGACGTGCTGATCCTCTCGGTGATCATCCCCTCGATCATCGCGGCCGCGATCGGGGCGTACTTCTTCTACGCCCAGCACAACTACCCGGGCGTGAAGCTCCGCAGCCGTGCCGAGTGGGACTACACCTTCGCGGCGCTGGAGTCGTCGAGCTACCTGCGCGGCAGCAAACTCATGCACTGGTTCAGCGGTAACATCGGCTATCACCACGTCCACCACCTGAACTTCCACATCCCCTTCTACCGCCTGCCCGAGGCGATGGCGGCGATCCCCGAGCTGCAGGACCCCGGCACCACGTCGCTCCGTGCCCGCGATGTGGCCGCCTGCCTGCGGCTCAAGCTGTGGGACACGACCAAGCACCAGCTCGTGGGCTTCGAGGGGATCGGCAAGCACCCCAAGCCGGCCGCCAAGGCCGCGGCGACGCCGGTTCCCGAGGTTTTCGCGGAGGCCCCTTCCCCCGCCGCTCCGGCTACTTCCATTCCCAACGCGGCCGCGCCGAAAACGTCGCCCGCGTCTGTGGCATAATCCCCCGCCATGAAGCGTAAGCCATCCTCCGCGTCGGGCCCAGGCATCACCTGGCCCAGGGGTTTTTCCGCCGGCGGGTCCACCTGCGGCATCAAGGCGTCAGGCAAGCCCGATCTGGCGATGATCGTCGCCGACGCGCCCTGCGCCGCGGCGGGCATGTTCACGAAGAACAAGATGCCCGGTGCGCCGGTCATCGTCGGCAAGAAGCACATCCGCTCGGGCGTGGCGCGGGCGATCGTCGCCAACTCGGGCTGCTCCAACGTCTGCACCGGGGAGCGCGGCATCCGCGACGCGATCGAGATGTGCAAGCTCGTGTCGAAGCACGCGGGCGGCGTGCCGATCGACCCGCACGAGGTGCTGCCCTGCTCGACGGGCGTGATCGGGCGCTACCTGCCGATGGAGAAAATCCGCGCGGGCATCGCGGCGCTTTCGCCGGCGCTGGGCCGTGGTGAGGCCTTCGACGCGGCGGCGGCGCGGGCGATTATGACCACGGACCTCGTACCCAAGTGGGCCTCGCGGTCGGTGAAGATCGGCGGCAAGACGGTGCGGCTGGCGGGCATCGCCAAGGGCTCGGGCATGATCCAGCCCAACATGGCGACCATGTTCGCCTTCATCACGACCGACGCGGCGATCGGATCGGCGGCGCTCAAGGCGGCGCTCAGGGCGGCGGTGGAGGCGAGCTTCAACCGGCTGAGCATCGACCACGACACGAGCACGAGCGACACGGTGCTGGTCTTGGCCAGCGGAGGAGCGGGGAATAAAAGAATTGAAGACGCTAAGCCGCGAGCGGCGTTTCAGGAAGCACTCACGGGGTTGTGCCACGACCTGGCGTACCAGATCGTGAAGGACGGCGAGGGGGCGACGAAGGTTTTCCGTGTCGCCGTGCGCGGGGCGAAATCGCAGAAGGACGCAGACAAGGTGGGTTACACCATCACGGGCAGCCCGCTCATCAAGTGCGCGGTGCATGGCGGGGACGCGAACTGGGGCAGGCTCGTCGCGGCGGTCGGGCGGAGCGGCGCGGCGGTTCGGCCGGACCGGCTGACGATCCATATTGGTGGGGTCTGCGTCGGCAGGGACGGCAAGGCGCTCGTCCACCCGCCCGCCCGGCAGAAAAAACTCGACGCCCTGATGAAGGCCCGCGAGATCACCTTCACGCTGGACCTGGGCATGGGCGAGGCCCGGACCGAGTGGTTAGGCTGCGACCTGTCGAAGGAATATGTCTCAATCAATGCTGATTACACGACTTGAGTTGCACGGGTATTTCTTTGATTTTGGTAGTCTCTTCTCACCCGTGGCCACCGATTCAAATGCGGATTGACAAGGCAAAACGGGCCTTGGTAGATTATTTGGCGAAGGGGAGTTCATTTCTGTTGTGCTCCCGACAACAAGCCGTGACGCTTGATTCAGTGAATCCAAGGGGCGTCGCCGATCGCGCGGCCGTGGTGGTGTTTGGGTCGTAAAGGAGGAGGCATGTCGATGTATCCATTTGAAATCAAGGGAACGGTTCGGCGTGGCGTGGCGGTGCGTGCCGGCTTGGCCGGCGCGGTGCTGATCCTGGGCGGCGTGGCCGCGCCCTCGGCGCTGGGCTACGGGTACTACCAGTTCGGCAATGGGCGCGCGGACTTCACCAACCGCTACGACGCGCCGGGCACGCTCTGGGCGGGCCAGGCCAACGCGACCTATTTCAGCTTCGGCAGCGCGTGGGACTTCTCCGCCGCCGACCGCGGGCAGGCGAACTTCCCGGCGTTCCTCTCCACCGCCAACGTCAACACCGCGCTCAACTCCGCCGCCTCCGAGTGGGAGAAGTGGATCAACATCACGGTCAACAACAACACCGTGGCCAACGGCACGGGTGCGGGGAACATCCGCCTGGTGTTCGACACGGCCGGCACCTTCGCCTACGCGCTGGGCTACCAGCACACCGGCGCGGCGCAGACGTGGGCGGAGATCCACTTCCCCGCCACCGCCTCGGGCGGCACACCCTGGAACGCGACCAACTTCGAGTGGACCCTGCGGCACGAGATGGGCCACGTCCTGGGTTTGGACGACTTGTACCCCTACGTCCCCGAGACGCGCACCAACCTGCCTGAGGACTTCGTGGACCACACGGTCCCGCCGACCACCAACCCGCAGCGCGAGTACGCCAGCCTGCAAGACAACCTGATGTTCCAGATCAACCAGGGCAACAACTACGCCAACGCGCCGATCACGACGATCGACAACGATGAGATCGCCGGCGTCGCATGGCTCTGGGGCTCGAAGTACAACCAGATCGTCACCGGCGAGTTGGGCGCCTTCGACGCGGCCGCCCGCCGGGGCTCGACGCCCCACCACGGCGACCAGGGCGGCGCACAGAACAAGACCTGGGACTACCGCGTCTCCTTCTCCAGCGACAGCAGCACGAGCAAGCCCTACGTGGACCTGGACTTCGCCGGCTACCAGAGCTTCGTCGCCACGTCATACCCCGGCGTGACGGTCAACGAGAGCGCCAGCCCGCTGGGCGGCAACTACCACCGCTTCACCGTGGACCAGGCGGGCTTCAACGGCAACCTGGTCCTGAGCGTCACCAGCAGCTTCAGCGCCGAGCGGCGGATCTTCGCTTACGTCAACGGCGGCGGCCGGACCGACAACTTCGTGCTCCCCGTCAACCTCCAGGGCCTGACCTTCAACGGCGCCAACGACTGGGCCGTCCCCTTCGGGCCCATGGGCAACGCCCCCATGCAGGACTTCGGCGACGCGCCCGACAGCTACAAGACCCTGCTCGCCTCCAACGGCCCTCGCTACACCGAGGGCACCTCCCAGCACTTCGGCTCGCGCTTCGACGTCGAACCCGACGGTCAGCCCACCAGGGCCGCCAACGGCGACGATGCCAACCTCTGGGGCTACGGCGGCGTGGACGACGAGGACGGCGTGTTCTTCGGCACCGACTCCGTCACCATCTCCTTCTACACCGACCGCATCAACCCCGAGTGGTTCAGCATCCGCGGCTGGTGGGACCTCAACAACAACGGCCAGTTCGACCACGCCACCGAGCTCTTCGTGGACAACGAGTTCCAGAGCTCCGGCCCGGGTGATTACAGCTTCCTCTTCGACAACCTGGGCTTCGACCCCCACGACTACTACAGCCGGTTCCGCCTGACCTGGCTGGACAATGTTGCTGGCGGCCTGTTCCTGGGCACCGACATCCTTCCCTTCGGCGAGTACCTCAACGCCGACGGCGTCTCCCACGGCGAGGTCGAGGACTACGTCCCCGAGCCCGCCAGCCTCTCGCTGCTGGCGCTCGGTTCGCTCATCCTGGCCCGGCGCAACCGGAAATAAGCCGCCGCGGCCATCGCGTAGGGAGCGGACCGCAACGCACCGCTCCCATCACCGGCCCGCTAAAACAAGCACGCGCGCCCGACCCTCCCCGCAAAATGTCCGGCGGTATTGGTGCTTTGTGCTGCGTTCCACGCACCCTGCGCCGAATCGCTGCAAATGACGCGACGGATCAGCGCGGCGCGGGCGGCGGCTTGTCGGCATCCGGCGCGGGCCCGCCGCTCCACTGCTCCAGCGTCTTGCCCGTCTGCTTCAGGATCATCTGGCGTGCCGTTTCGATGGGCAACTGCTGGGTGTGATTGTCGTTGAACACCACCCCGATCATCTTCAGCCCCGGCGTATGGAGTTTTTCAAAAATCACGATCTGGTTCGTGTCGTTGGTGTCTTTCAGGCCGGTGACGTAGGCGTACGAAGAGTGGGCGCTGAGCCAGGCGCTCTGCTCCTTGACGGGGCGGGTGGCGAAATCGGCGGGGAGCTTGTTGGCCGTGTCCAGGGGCGAGATGAAGTACGAGGGGGCGACAAAATTGCCTTCATGGAGCGTGCCCAGGTCCGGCGGGAAGTTTTCCTTGTTCCCCTGCGCCCAGATGACGCAGCCCTGGTGCAGGCCACGCATCTGGGTCATGCTCTGCATCTGCCGCGCGGTGCTGCGGGCGGCGCCCAGCGCGGGCATGAGGATGCCCAGCGCCATGGGGCCGGCTGCGCTGGAGAGGCTGGCCTGGGGGTTGAAGATGTCGGCACCGGGGAATGGGGAGAGCGACGCGGTGTGGTACCCCGCCTCGTCGGTCCAGCCCAGCGAGCCGGAGGGCGAGAGGAACGGCTGGATCGCCACGTAGGGTGGGAGCATGGCGGCGATGTTGCCGCCCGTGCCCGGGGCGATGGCGCCGATCATCTGCGTCGCCATCAGCATCATCTGGTACGCCTGCGCGCTGGTCTGCGGGAGGTCGGCGTAGCTGAGGCTGTTGGCCTTGTGCCCGCCGAGGCGTTTCTGGATGTCCTGGAACTTGGGGTTGTCGAGGATGGAGCCCGGCTGCATGGAACGGTAGGCCGTCGCCGCGAGCACGCCCTGCGGCGAGACCGAAACGACCAGCCGCCCGCCGTGCACCGCCACCGCCGGCGAGAACATCGGGAACGCCAGGTAGTGGATCGTCACGCCCTCCTGAACCGAGGTCTGGACCTGGAACCGCGGCCCGGAACCGCCGGCGCCCAGCCGTTGGGTGGCCTTAGTGTTGATCACGTCGCGCATCGCCGTCAGCACGCGCTCCACGCGCGCCGGGTCGCGCAGCTTGTTCTGGACCACCAGGCCCAGCCCCTGAGGACCGGCGATCGTCGGGTCGGAATAGACCAGCCACTCCGAACCCAGCGAGCCGATCAGGTCCTTCTCCAGGTCAAAGCCGATCTCATTGCTCGCCTCTTGCAACCCCTTGTCAAAATCGGCCCGGCCCCGGGCATCGCCGGCGGCGACGATCTTGCGGACGTCGGCCATCAACCTGGTGGGGTCGAAGGAGGAGGCGTAAAAGGCTGTCGCGTTCCTGGGCACGAGCTTGAGCGTCTCGTCCGTCAGCGGCGCGGCGTCGAGCATCGCCAGGAGCCCCGGCCGCGGCGCGGGCGCGCCGATCAGCATCGACGTCGCCCATTCCTTGCCTTGGTACACGCCGGTCCACAGGTAAGACCCCAGCCCGTGCACGCCGACCAGACGGCTGTATTTCTGCCACTGCGCCGCGGCTTCCGCCTCGTGCGGGGCACCCTGCGTCGCCTCACGGGCGGTGGCCGTGTCGATCATGGAAATGAGACGCGCCGCGTCGATGAAGACCACGGCGTCGGGGTTGGCGTGCCCGTGCTTCACGGCGCCGCGGAACGCCTCCGAGGCGGAGAGGGGGTTCTTCAACACCACGCCCAGGTCGAGCGCGGGCTTCCCCTCGTTGTCCACGTCGAGGACCGTGACGCCGTCGGCGGTCGAATAGACCGCGAAATTCTCCCGCCCCGCGTGCATGCGTGACCGCGAGTTCGTCAGCGTTTCCAGCAGCTTCGGCCCGTCGGCGCCGGCCCGCAGCATCAGCGTGACGTGGAGGTGCGGCTCCTTCGCCTCGGGCCGGTCCTCCAGTTGCAGCGACATCGCGAACGGGTACTTCCACACCTGCGAGCCGGCGTCGCGCAGGAGCGCGAGCGCCTGCTTCGTTTCTTCGTCACCCGATTCGGAGGCCGTGTCGATCATGGACCCGATCAACTCCGGCAGCTTCGTCGCCTCGACGAACCCCTTGAAGTTCGAGCCCTCGTAACCCTTGCCCGTCGCGCCGGACCAGCCGACGTACGCCACCGCATCGGCGGGCACGCGGTCCACCAGCGGCTGCGCAAGCCCGACCCGCGCGAACGCCGCCGCCGACAACGCCGCGAGTGTGATCCATGCGCGATTCATGTGCAGCTCCGATGAGAGAAGGGGCCCCGAATCAATGTTTCGTCACAACCATGATATCACCCCGGGAAGCAAATCCCCGGCGGCATGTCCCCGCGCAAGGATATTGCTAACCTGCCGCAACCCTCTCGTGAGTGCCGCCATGCTTGCAGGAACCGCCGCCGCCGACATCACCCCGACACGCAGCCACCTTCTGCAGGGCCACGGGCGCGGCACGCTCTCCAAGAGCGTGCTCTTCCCGCTGGGCGCACGCGCCGCCGTCTTCCGTGAGGGCGGCGTCACGCTGGCAATCATCGCGCTGGACGTGATCGGCGTGTCGCTGGACTTCACGCGCCGCGTCCGCGCGGAGATTCAAAAGGCAACCTCCATCCCGGCCGACCACGTGCTGATCTGCGCCAGCCACACGCACTGCGCCCCCGGGACGCTGGCGGCGCTGGGCATCATCCCCGACGGGGACTGGATGCAGCGCGTCGCGGAGGCGTCGGTGCACTGCGTGACCGAGGCGGCCGGACACCTGGAGCCTGTGACGCTGGGCCTGGGGTGCGGCGCGGCGAGTTTCAACATCAACCGCCGCCCGCTCGCGGGCGGGACGGGCATGATGCTCAACTACGGCGGCGTGGTGGACCGGCGGGCGCGGGTGCTGCGCGTCCAGAGGGGCGACGGCACGACGCTGACGACGCTGTTCCACTACTCCTGCCACCCGACGAGCAAGGCCGGCACCGAGGCGCTGGTCTCGCCGGACTACCCTGGCGTGGCGCGCGACGCGATCGAGAGCGAGCTGGGCGGCACGGCGCTCTTCGTGCCCGGCTGCTTCGGCAACATCCGGCCGAACATCACCGGCGCCAACGGCGGCTTCGCGTCGGCGACGAAAGAGCAGCTCGAAGCCTGCGGCCGCGAACTCGCACAAGCGGTCTGCCGGGCGTCGCGCTGGGTTCAACCGCGTGAAATGAATGAATTGTGGTGCCGCGCCGCGGGCGTAAAACTCGCCTTCGGGCCGGGCAAGGACCGCAAAGAGGTCGAGGCCGCCGCCCGTGGGAGCGACGACGACGCGATGAAGCCCTGGGCGAAGCAGACGCTCGCGCTCATGGAGAAAAACGCGATGCCCGCGCACCTCGACAGCCAGGTGCAGCTCCTGCGCATCGGGCCGATCGTGATCTACGCCATCGGCGGAGAGCCGGTGCAGGAGATCGGCCACGCCGTCGAGAAGGCGCTCGCGCCGATGCTCAACGCCGACGACGTCTGGTCGGTCGGCTACAGCAACGACATGGTGGGCTACCTCGTGACCGAGCGGCAGCGCGTCGAGGGCGGCTACGAGCCGTCGGCGTACGTCTGGTTCGACCAGCCGATGCCGTTCCATGAAGAGGAAGCGACGCTCGTCGCCGCGGCGGTGAAACTGGCGTCCACCCCCTCTCCCTCCGGGAGAGGGCCGGGGTGAGGGGATCACCGGCCGGTTGGGTCGTGCGAGCACGCGGGCCCCTTCCGGCTGAAGGTCCCCTCACCCGTCGGCGAAGACGCCGACACCCTCTCCAGGGGGAGAGGGGAACTCGATGCGGGCACGATCAGCGCTTGGAGCGGAAGCGCGAGCCGATGTTGCGCTTGGGCGGCGCACTGGGGACGACGCCGTCGGGGAAGCGGCGGGCGAGCTCCTCGGCGGAGATGCCGTCCATCGTGGTGGTGGCGACGCGGGCGTTGTTGGCGGCGGCCAGGGCGGTGGCGGTGTCGGGGCGCGCGCCGACGGGGCCGGGGCGGCGTGAAACCTGGGCGTCGGCGGGGACGGGCCCGGGCTTGAAGTCGGGGTATTCCATCTTCTCGATCTCGACGCCGGTGAGCTTCTCGATCTCGGTGAGCAGCGTGCCCTGGTCGGAGGTGACGAACGCCCAGGCGATGCCGCGGCGGCCGGCGCGGGCGGTGCGGCCGATGCGGTGGACGTAAACGTCCGGGTCCTCGGGCAGGTCGTAGTTGATGACGTGCGTGATGTGCTCCACGTCGATGCCGCGCGACGCCAGGTCGGAGGCGACCAGCACGTCGAGCTTGCCGGCACGCATGGATTCCATGACGCGGACGCGCTTGTTCTGCGCCAGGTCGCCGTGGATCTCGTGGGCGTTGAGCCCCTTGTCGGCCAGGTACGTCGCCACGCGGTGGACCGTCGCCTTGGTGCGGCAGAACACGATCGTCGTCTCGGGCTTCTCGTGGCGGAGCAGGTGGAGCAGGAGCGAACGCTTGTCCCACGGCTCGACCGAGAGGTACTTCTGATCGACCAGCGCAACGGTTAGCGCGCCGGAGGCGGTGGTGATCTTCTCGGCGTCGGGCTTCATGAAGGAGCGCGCCAGCCGCTCGATCTCGCCGCTGATGGTGGCGGAGCAGAAGATGGTCTGGTGCTCGTGGTCGATGCTCTTAAGGATGCGGCGGATGTCGTCGCGGAAGCCGATGTCGAGCATGCGGTCCACTTCGTCGAGGACGGCCCAGCGGACGTTGTGGAAGTGGAGCTGCCCGCGGCCCTCCATGTCCATCACGCGGCCGGGCGTGCCGACGATGATGTGGCCGCTGTTCTTGAGCGAGCGGGCCTGGTGTTGCATGGACTCGCCGCCGATGATGCAGGTGGCGCGGATCGCGGTGTGCTTGCCCAGCTCGTTGATCTCGGCGGCGACCTGCACGGCCAGCTCGCGGGTGGGGACGAGGATCAGCGCCTGCATCTGGACGGCCGGGTCGCACAGGTGGAGCAGCGGCAGGCCGAACGCCGCGGTCTTGCCCGTGCCGGTCTTGGCCTGGCCGATGACGTCGCGGCCGGTGAGGATGATGGGCAGCAGCTTGGCCTGGATGTCGGTGGGGTGGATGAAACCCGCCTCCTCGACGCCGCGCAGCACTTCTGTCTTCATGCCCAGGGAGGCGAAGGTGGAGGACGTATCAAAAATATCGCTCATGGTTTTTCCGCCCACGGGGGTGGGCGCTCGATTGCAACGGCGAAAGCCCTGAAAACAGGGTTCGTATCGCCGGGGCGAGTCGATTGGACGCGGGGGTACTGAGTGGGAAGGGCCTGGTGCTGAAGGCGGTCCGCAGCACAGGGCTCTTATCACTCAGAACCCCCGACGGCTCAATGCCCGCGGGGTTCATGGGTTGCGCCGCCTGAGGAACAGGCCGTCACGCACCCCGAGTTCGAGTATCTTAGGCCGTTGTCAGGGATGACACAAACGCGATGCCCACCGCCCCGACAAGCTGGCTGGAGATCAGGCTCGACCGACTCGAGCAAAACCTCGCGGCGTTCCGCGCGGTCCTGTCGCACGGTCGCGCCCCGGGCCGGGTGCCCAGGCTCTGCGCCGTCGTGAAGGCGGACGCGTACGGGCTGGGCATGGAGCCGATCGCGCGCCGCCTGGTGCAGCGCGGCGTGGACATGCTGGCGGTCTTCTCCCCCACCCAGGCCGAGCGCCTCGCCGCCCTCTCGCTGGACTGCCCCATCCTCGTGCTCATGCGGATGACCGAGGTCTCGCGCAACGACCCTCTCTACCGCTACGCCCTGACCGGCAAGCTCCACCTGACCATCCACGACCGGCCGCAGCTGCTCGAGCTCAACAAGCTCGGCCAGATGCAGGCCATGCAGGTCCACGTCCAGCTCTACCTCGACACGGGCATGTCGCGCGGCGGCCTGCGGCCCGACCAGCTCGCGGACCTGCTCGACGAGATGCCCGCCCTGCGGCATGTGAAGCTCACCGGCGTTTACACGCACCCCTCCAGCGCCGACACCGACCCGCAGCTCACCGCGGCGCAGATGGGCATCATGGACCGCGTGCTCCACGAGCGCCGCGACCGCCTGCCGCGCGACATGATGGTCCACCTGGCCAACACGCACGCCACGCTGCGCGACCCGCGCCTGCACCGCTCGATGGTGCGCGTCGGGCTCGGGCTGTTCGGCTACGGCGCGGAAGACCTCACGCCCGCCCCCGCGCCGGCCGTGTCGGAGAGCGGCGAGACCCTGCCCGCGTCATCACCCGCCGCGCCGCACGCCGACGCCCCCGCGCTCCAGCCCGTGCTGCGCTGGCTCAGCCGCATCATCCACGTCACCCACCAGCCCGCCGGGGCGCGCGTGGGCTACGGCGGGACGCACACGCTCACGCGCGACAGCGTGCTGGGGCTTGTCCCCGTCGGTTTCGCCGACGGCTACCCGCGCGCCCTGAGCAACAGGGGCGTCGTCGCGCTGCCGGGCATGGGGCCGAGCGACTCGACCGCGATCGCGCCGATCCTGGGCCGGGTGAACATGGACCAGATCGTCATCGACCTGACCAACATCGCGGCGTTCGCCGGCGACGAGGCGGTCCCCGGCGTGGTCGTGGAACTCATCAGCGACCGCCCGGGCTCGCCCTGCGGCGTCCACGCGCTGGCGAAGCTCGCGGACACGAGCGCCTACGAAATCCTCTGCAGGCTTCAGGCGCACCTGCCGCGCCGCTACCTCTGACGCATCTGGACGCGGGCGTTCTTGATCTGGCCCAGCATCACGTCGCACTCGGCCTTGAGCCGCTCGAGGCCCATGGGGAAATCCTGCGCCATCGTCATCTTCATGTAATCGTATTTCTCCACCATCTTTTCGAGCCTCGTGATGGCGGCCTTGATCTGATTGACGCTCGACTCGGTCGCGGTGAGCTGCGTGCCGCTCGCCTGCCGCACGTTGCTGATGCCCGTCTTGATCTGCTTCACGATGGCCTGGTACGCCTTTTTGTTAGCGGCGATCTCGTCGGTGTGGCTCTTGAACGCATTGCGGGCCGCGGGGCCCAGGTCCGTCCACCCGGCCAGGCCCAGGGTCTTGCCGAGGTCCTCGTAGCCGGCGACCGTGCCGTCGATCGCGCCGCAGTCGATCGCCTCGCCCGGGGTGAGCGACAGGAGTTTATGTTCCGGCTTGAACATCTTGGGTTGCACGCCGAACCGCGATGATTCCGAGCGGAACTCGTGCGGGCTGCCCTTGAGGATGACCGGCTTGCCCGCCTTGTCCCTGGCGAGCGAGAGGACCACGTCCGGGTCCATCATCCCCTCGACGATCAGCGGGTTGCGCCCGGCGAACTCGCAGCCGGTGCGCGCCTTGGCACGGATCGCGGAGGAGAATTTTTCCGCGACCGCGTCGATCATGCCCGGGCCCATCTGGATCACCAGCGCCGCGCCCATCGCCGAGCCGTGCGTCATATAGACCTGCTTGATGCACATGCTCAGGATCGCCGCCGCGGAATACGCCTCGCCCTTCACGACCACCACCAGCGGGATCGCCTCCGTGCCCTGCCAATCCACGACCAGGTCGATCATCTTGAACAGCTCGGCCACCAGACCGCCTCCGCTGTTCACCTCCAGGATGATCACGCTCGGGTTCTGCTTCTTGGCGACTTCGAGGCAGCGGGCGGTGACGTCGCCCATGATCTCGACGCCGAACTCCCCCTGGAGGGGCACGACGATGTAGGTCGGCGTCTCAGGGTGTACCGGCGGCTTGGCGGCCCAGGACGTTTCACCCATGGTGGACGCGGGCTTGACCGGGGCAGCTACCGCGGCCCCGGCGGGCTTCGGGGCCGGGGCAGGGGCCGGCGCCGGAGCGACCGCGTCGAGGGTGATCTCCTCCACCGTGCCGCGATCAAATGTCTTGCGCGTGACGTTCGGCGGAACGCCCTCGTCGAGGACGACGACGTACTCGTCCTGCGACGCGACCTTCCCCTTGTGCACCGACCCGTCGGTCAGGCGCACCTGGTCCGCCATCACGGCCCACGCGGGGAGGAACAGGGCAATCACGAACGCAGCCGCCATCCATCGGATCGGCGGCCACACGCTCAACGCCTTTTTCATGTTACGGCCTCACGCGGAATGAAAGGACCCCCAGCGGGCTCCCACCATCCTAGCATGGCGCAGGCCGATCAGACCGGCGTCGGCACGAGCGACGGCGCGGCGCGGCCGGCGGCTTTCGGGGCCGCGCCGCCAAACCCGTGCAGCATCTCCACGTGGCTGATGTCGGCGATCGACTCGACCACCATGTCCGGGCGGTAGGCGTAGCGCGACAGGTCGGCGTGGCGCGTCCCGCCGCTGAGCACGAGGATCGTCTTGAAGCCCAGTTGCACACCGCCGAGGATGTCGGTCTCCATGGTGTCGCCGATGACGATCGTCTGGTCGGTGGTGAGCCCGAGCTCCTTCCGCGCGGCGCGGAGCATGACCGGGCTGGGCTTGCCGACACTGAACGCCTTCACGCCCGCGGCGGTCTCGAGCATGGCGGCGATCGCGCCGCAGCCCGGGCGCGTGCCGGCCTGCGTCGGGCAATTCGGGTCCATGTTGGTGGCGATGAGCTTCGCCCCGCCCAGGATCATGCCCAGCGCCGCTTCGACCATCTCGAAGTTGAGCGTGCGCCCCTCGCCGACGACGACGTAGTCCGGCTCCTTGTCCACGATCGAGTAGCCGTTGTTGTGCAGCGCGGTGTGCAGCCCGCCCTCGCCGATGACGTAGGCGGTGCCGTTGGGCTTCTGGCTCGCCAGGTAGCGCGCCGTCGCCATCGCGCAGGCGAAGACGTGCTCCTCCTCGACCTCGATGCCCAGGCGCTGCAGCTTGGTGGCGATGTCGCGGCGCGAGCGCTGGCTGTTGTTGGTCAGGAAGCGGAAGGGGATGTTGTCCGCCCGCAGGCTGTGGATGAAGCTGTCGGCGCCGGCGATGAGCTGGCTGCCGCGGTAGATCACGCCGTCCATGTCAATCAGATAACCGTACAAGTCGCACCTCGTTGTTCGTGGGCCGGGTTTTCGGAAAACGCGCTCTGGGTAGGAAACAGCGCATGAGCGCTCACCACTGCTCAATGCAACAGCGGTGCCAAACCCGGGTGAAACAACCGTTCAAACGCTCCACCACTTTCCAAAGCGCTTGCCCGTGCGCGCGGACCGCGCATCTCACGACGCACGCGCCGCGCTTACGCGCAGGCAGATTTTGCGCGGCGGATGGTTGTGCGGTGTGGGGGATTTGAATCGTGTTAGCCGTCGGGCGCGCCCGATGGCTAACGAGCGTCACATCTTCTTGATGATGATCGTGTCGTTCTGCCCACCAAACCCGAACGAGTTGGACAAGCAAACGTCCACCTTCGTCTTCCGCGCCGCGTTGGGGACGTAATCCAGATCGCACGCGGGGTCGGGCGTCTTGAGATTGATCGTCGGCGGGACCGTCTGGTCGCGCAGCGCCAGGACGCAGGTGATGAGTTCGACCGCGCCGGCGGCGGCGATGAGGTGGCCGAGCATCGACTTGACGCTGCTCATGGGGACGGACTTGGCGTGGTCGCCGAAGACGGTGCGGACGGCGCCGGTCTCGGTGGAATCGTTTTCCTTGGTGCCCGTGCCGTGGGCGGAGATGTAGTGGATGTCGGCGGGCGTCAGGCCCGCGTCCGCCAGGGCCAGGCGCATGGAGCCGACGGCGCCGTGGCCGTCCTCCGGGATGTCGGTGATGCGGTAGGCGTCGGCGGTCGAGCCATAGCCGACGATCTCGGCCAGGATCGGCGCGTTGCGCGCCCTGGCGTGTTCGAGGGTCTCGATGATGAGCATGCCCGCCCCCTCGCCCAGCACGAAGCCGTCGCGGTCCACGGAGAAGGGCCGGCTGGCGGTGAGGCAGGAGTCATTGCGGCGGGAGAGCGCGGTGAGGCGGTTGAAACCCGTGACGCCGAAGGGGTGGATCATGGTGTGGGCGCCGCCGGTGATCATCACGTCGGCGTCGCCGCGGCGGAGGACCTCGGTCGCCTCGCCGATCGCCTGGGTCGAGGCGGCGCAGGCGGTCAGGCAGTTGTACGCCGGGCCCTCGGCGCCGAACTCCAGCGCCAGGTGCGTCAGCGGCATGTTGGGCTCCTGCTCGGTCTCACGCATGGCGTTCATGCGCTTCGAGGCGATGGCGGCCCACCTAACCGAGTCGGTCTTGCGCTGCTCGTTGTCCCACGAGCCCAGGTTCGCGGCGATGTAATTCCCGAAATCCAGCGAACCCTCGCCCGAGCCCAGGTAGATGCCCATGCGCTCGGGGTTGAGGCCGGCGAACTTGTCCAGGCCCGCGGAGGTCCACGCCTGCGACGCCGCCCCCAGCGCGAAGGCGGTGTTGAGGCCGACGCCCTCGTGCAGCGCGGGCTTCTTCACGAAGCGTGTGTAGTCGTAGTCCTTCACCTCGGCGGAGAAGGTAGTGGGGAACGTGGTGGCGTCGAAGTGCGTGGTCTTGGCGATGCCGCACTCCCCGCGCAGGAGCCGGGACCAGACGGACTCGATCGAGTGGCCCAGGGGGGTGACCCAGCCGATGCCCGTGATGACGACGCGTGTTTTCATGGCGTGATTCTATCCCTTACAGCGCCGACCAGTCGAAAACCGCCGCGGGGTGCGAGAGCGTCTGGTGGAGCAGCCCCTGGTAAATGGGCTGCGGGTCGCGCGGCGGGACGGCCAGGTAGAGCCCATCGACGCGCACACGCCCCTCGGCGAGCCAGCGCATCGCGGCCGCGAAGCTGCCGAGCATGCTCCCCATGCGGAACTCCGCCGGCTCGATCGGCACCTCCCACTCCCAGCCCGAACGCAGCGTCGCGTAGCGGTGGAAGACGGCGTGCAAAATGTCGAACGCGCTCAGGTCGGTCCGCTTCTTCCACGGCACGCCGATCATCACCACCTCGCCGCGCTTGGCGACGAGCTTCAAACCATCCAGCACCGCCTGCTCGTGGCCGGAGCACTCGGCGTGCAGCGATATCTTCTTCGCCAGCGGGTCGGTGGGCGGGACGTTGGCGACAACGCTCTTCAGGCCGAGTTTCGACGCGAGCTGGCGGCGCGACTCCACGGGGTCGGCCGCGGTGACGCTGTAGCCGCAGGACTGGAAAATCTGCGCCGCGAGGTTGCCCACGGGCCCCAGGCCGGTGACCAGCACGTTGGCGGGCGGCCGGGCAAGAGTGGTGGTGAGCGTGGACATGCTCACGCCCATGAGCCGCGAGAAGACGGCCACGCGCGGGTCCAATCCGTCCGGCATCTTCACGGCGTAGGTCACCGGGACCCGCTGCCAGGAGCGGTGCGGCCCCATCGTGAAGACGCGGTCGCCGGGCTTGACGGCCGTGACCTCCGCGCCGGCCCGCTGGACCTCGAAGATGCAGGCGTAGCCCGGGTACGCGGGGAAATTCGCGCCCAGGTACTGCCAGTTCAATTCCGTGCCGGGGCTGGTGAGCGAGGCGAGCGTCGGGCCCTCGACCTCGTTGGCGGCCAGCGGCGCGGGGTCTCCGGGCAGCTCGACCAGCTCGGCGCGCTGAGCGGCGGTGAAGGCGACGGCGCGGATCGTCGTGGATGTTGCGGTGGTCATCGGATCGTTACTCCTTCGCGCGCGGCGACGGCGCGGACGTGGTCCGCCGCGGCGCGGTACTCGGATTCCTCGGGCGGCAGGTGTTCGAGCATCAGCGGCGTGTCGGGGTCGAGCCTGCCGAGCTCGCGCAAAAAGGCCGCGTAATCCAGCACACCCGTGCCCGGCCGGCACTCGTCCAGGTGAACGGTGAGCTTGGGGTGCAGGACGATGTCCTTGCCGTGGCAGCTCTTGATGTACGGCCCGAGCTTGGCGAAACAGTCGCGGATGAAGCCGCCGGTGTCGTAGGCACGCGACGGGCAGTTCACCATGTTCACCGGATCAAGATGGACGGCCACCCGCGTGCGGTCGATCGCCTTGAGCAGACGCAGGTAGGCGTCGGGCGAGTCGGGCCATATCCAGGGCATGGTCTCGAGTGTGTAGAACGTGCGCGTCGGCTTCACGGCATCGACGATCTCACGCACGCACTGCACGATCATGTCGAACGTCGCCTCGGTGAGGTTTTCCGGGTGCGGGCCGTCCCACTTGGCGGGGTTGCGCGAGCCGACGATGTTCACGCAGCTCCGCGCGCCCAGCTCATCGGCGATGGCGAGACGCTTCTTGCAGATCGCCAGGCCGGCGGTGCGCTTCTCGTTGTCCGGCGAGATCGGGTTGGACCACGCGCCGACCTCGGCGATGAGCAGGTTGTGCTTCGCCGCCGTCTCACGGTATGCACGGACCACGTCCGGCGCGGCGGCGTCGAGGTTCGGTGCGTAAGCGGCGGAGTAGCCCTGGCGGAGGTGGGACTGCACCCACGCCTCGGGGTCGGCCGGTTTGTCGAGGACGGGACCACCTAGTCGCATGCGATTACCTCAATCAATGATGGCGATCATCCCGCTCACGCCCTGCCCAGCACCATCGCCGCGTTCTGCCCGCCGATGCTGGTGCTGAAGGTGAGCACGTGGCGCAGCGCGGCCTGCCGCGCCGGGGCCGTCGCCGCGTTCAGGCCGGGGAGCGGGTCGTCGCAGTTGATGACCGGCGGGATCGTCTGCTCGGCCAGCGCCTTGGCGGCGACGGCGGTGTCGATACCGCCCGCCCCCGCGCCGCAACTGCCCAGATAAGGCTTGGTGGAGACGAGCGGGATTTTCGCCAGCGCATCGCCGAAGACGGTGCGCATCGCGTTGGCCTCGGCGGCGTCGTTCTCGGCGAAGCCCGCGCCGATGGGGATGATCAGGTCGATCGCGTCGGGCGTGAGCTTCGCGTCGCGGAGCGCCGCCTTGATCGCCAGCGCGATGCCCCGACCGGCGGGGTCGGGCCGGAGGCTGCGCGACTCGGGGTGGATCGTCTGCGAGGCGCCGAAGCCCAGCACACGGGCGTAGGCCCTCGCGCCCCCGCGGCGCTTGAAGCCCTCGAGTGATTCCAGGACCACGATGCCGCCGCCCTCGCCGATGACGCTGCCGGCGGCGGAGCGCGAGAAGGGGCGCACGGCCGAGGCGGGGTCGCCGTCGGGCGGGTTGGCGATGGTGTTGAGCCGGCCGGTGATGATCTGGCGGAGGAAGGCCATCGGGTTGAACTTGCTCTCCGCGCCGCCGCAGAAGCAGGCGTCGGCGGAGCCGCGCTGGATGACGCGGAACGACTCGCCGATCGACAGGCCGCTCGACGCCTCGCCGCAGGTAATCGTGTTCGACGGGCCCTGCGCGTCGTGGATGATGGTGACGTGGCAGGCGAGCATGTTGGGCAGGTACTTGAGCAGCCAGAGCGGCGTGAGCTGCGTGATGCCCTCGGAGCCCCACTTGTGCATGTCGAGCCCGCCGGTGGCCTCGGCCCCCGATTCGGCGCGGGAGGAGGCGAGGGCGAAGGTCAGCTCATCAAGCTCGGCGGCGATGAGCCCCGCGCCGATGTGCGCGCCGACCCGCGCGGGGGGATACGACGTGGCGACCGTGGAACCCTCGGCGGCCGTACCCTTGGTCACCAGCCCGGCGTCACGCGCCGCCTGGTCCGCCGCCGCCACCGCGATCTCGATGTCCCGGGCCATGACCTTCACGGCCTTGCGGTAGCTCTTGGGGACGTAGCTGCTGACCTTGAGGTCGCGCACCTCGGCGCCGATGCGGCTGGTGAAACCCGCGGGATCGAACGCGGCGATCGGCGCGATAGCACTCCTGCCCGCGAGAAGGGCCGACCACGTGGCGTCGATGCCGACGCCCAGGGCGGTGATGGGGCCGAGGCCGGTGATAACCACGTCGCGCTGCATGCGTGTTCCCTTGCGTGAGCCGTAAGTGTACGCGGAAGAATCGAGGTTTGCGGCATCAGTCCTGCAGGATCACCACGTCGCGCGGGTCCACCGCCAGTTGCAGCATCGGCTGTTCGCCGACGGGTTGGCGCGGGTTGAGCTCAAAGACCTTGATCCGCGTGTCGTCGGCGAGGCTGAACTGATGCTGCGCCATCTCGCCCAGGAACATGGTCTCGCCACGGCGGGCGGAAAACACGTTGCCCGTCGGCCCGGTCGCCGCGTTACGCAGGATGTGGATCGTCTCGGGCCGGATGGAGCAGGTGACGTTCCCGCCGTGCGGCAGGCTCTCCGGGAATGCGGTGGATCGCAATTTGCCCAGCGGGGTTTCGAGCAGGGCCGCGCCGTCGTCACGCCCCACGACCTGCGCGGTGATGAAATTCGTCTCACCCAGGAAGTCGGCGACGAAGCGGCTGTTGGGGCGGTCGTAGAGGGCGCGGGGGTCGCCGGTCTGGACGACCTTGCCCTCGCGGAGCACGGCCATCCCGTCCGCCATCGAGAGCGCTTCCTTCTGGTCGTGCGTGACGTAAACGGCGGTGATGTTCGCCTGCTTGCAGACCTGGCGGATCTGCGATCGCATCTCGAGGCGGAGCTTGGCGTCGAGGTTGGAGAGCGGCTCGTCGAGCAGGAGGAGCGTCGGCTCGATGACCAGGGCGCGGGCGAGGGCGACGCGCTGCTGCTGGCCGCCGGAGAGCTCGTTGGTCTTGCGCTGGGCGTAGGGGGTCATCTGCACGTTCGCCAGCGCGGCGTCCACGCGTTTGCGGATGTCGTCGCCGGAGACCTTGCGGACGCGCAGGCCGAAGGCGACGTTCTCGAAGACCGTCATGTGCGGCCAGAGGGCGTAGCTCTGGAAGACCATGCCGCAGTTGCGCTGATTGGCGGGCAGGCGCGTGACGTCGAAGTCACCGAAGCGGATGGAGCCCGAGTCGGGATCGGTGAAGCCCGCGAGCATGCGCAGGAGCGTGGTCTTGCCGCAGCCCGACGGCCCCAGCAGGAAGAAGAGCGAGCCGGCGGGGACCTCGAGGTCGATGCGATCGACCGCGACGGTCTTGCCGAACTTCTTGCAGAGGTCGCGGATGACGATGCGTGTGCTCATGGCGGTCTGCACCGATTAGCGGTCGCCCCGCAGGGGCACTCTTCTCTTTCTCATTCCACCGGGCGCATCAGCGGGAACAGGATCACGTCGCGGATCGACCGTGAGTTGGTCATGAGCATGACGAGCCGGTCGATGCCCACGCCCAGGCCGCCCGCGGGGGGCATGCCGACGCGCAGGGCGTCGACGAAGTCCATGTCCATCTTGGCCATCGACTCCTCTTCCTTCTGGCCGGCGAGCTGCTGCTGGAAGTTGGCGAGCTGCGTGTCCGGGTCGTTCAGCTCCGTGTAGGCGTTGGCGAGCTCCATGCCGGCGACGTAGAGCTCGAACCGCTCGGCGACCGCGGGGTTGTCCGCCTTCCGCTTGGTCAGCGGGCAGATCGCAGCGGGGTAGTCGATCACGAACGTCGGCCGGGACGGGTCGAGCTTCGGCTCCACCGTGTGCTCCCAGACCTCGCTCAGCAGCACGTCGTGGTCCTTCGCCGCCGCGTTCTCGATGTGCAGCGACCTGGCCAGCGCGAGCAGGCGGTCGTGGTCGGATGACGCAAAACCGTTGACGGCCTCGAAGACCTCGTGGTACTTCACGCGCGGGAAGGGGAGCGTGTAGTCGATGGTCAGGTCGCCGAAGGGCAGCGTGGCCGCGCCGACGACCTCCATCGCGACGGCGTGGATGAGCCGTTCGGTGATGGCCATCATGGCGTGGTAATCGCCGAAGGCCTGGTAGAGCTCGAGCATGGTGAACTCGGGGTTGTGCCGCTGGCTGAGCCCCTCGTTGCGGAAGTTGCGGTTGATCTCGAAGACGCGCGGGATGCCGCCCACGAGCAGCCGCTTGAGGTAGAGCTCGGGGGCGATGCGGAGGAAGAGCCCGATGTCCAGCGCGTTGTGGTGCGTGGTGAACGGCCGTGCCGCCGCGCCGCCGGCGACGGGCTGCATCATCGGCGTCTCGACCTCGATGAACCCCGCGCCCAGGTCCGCGGGCGGCGTGGTCAGAAAATCACGGATGCGCTTGACGATCCGGCTCCGCTTCACGAATGTCGCCATCACGTCGGGGTTGACGTAGAGATCGACGTACCGCTTGCGGTAGCGCAGCTCCGGGTCCTGCAGGCCGTGCCATTTCTCGGGCGGCGGGGCGAGGGACTTGGTGGCGATGGTGAAGGCGGGGACGCCGGGCTCGGCACCTTTGGCGGTTTCCGCCCAGACCGTGATCTCGCCGGTCTTGGTCGTGCCCAGCCGGCCGTAGGCGACGGCGATGTCGCCCAGGTCGGCGATCTTGGCGAGCTTGATGGACTTCTCGTCCACGGCCTTGGCGCTGACGCCGACCTGGATATCGCCGGTGTGGTCGCGCAGCGTCAGGAAGACGAGCTTGCCGATGTCGCGGTGCAGGACGATGCGGCCGGCGACGCGGACGAGCGGGCGCTGGTCGGCGGCGGCGGCGAAGCCCGGCGCCTTGGTGGCGGCGTCGGCGTTGGCGTCGAACAGCCCGCGTGCGTCGGCGAGGGTGACCAGGCCGTCGATGCGCTGGCCGAAGGGGTCGATGCCGAACTCCTCGGTCAGACGATGGAGCTTCTTGCGGCGGTCGGCGATCGGGTCGCCGGCGTGGGGGGCGGGTTGGTTTTGTTCGTCGGCCATCGCTTTTCCAGGGACCGGGATCAATCCCGGGACCATATATAAGGAGGCACATCGTAGCCGCACGCGTCGCGCGGGCAAACGATAGGGTTGACCCGGGCGGCATATCCGGGCATAATCGCCCTTCCCCCCGAGATACCGGCGACGCCGCGTGAGCGTCGCCAGGCGTGGGTCGGAGGGGCCGGGCCGAGATTAAAGCGGCCGGAATCCCCCCACGATCAACAACCTGCAACGACGAATCACTCCCCAAAGAGGTGTCATATGGTCCGTAAACAAGGCCCGCGCTCGGAAGATCAGGCTATCTCCAACCAGAAGAAGGCCTCCGACGCGCAGAAGTCGCACGACACCCACCACTCCCACGACCACGGCGCGGCCGACCCCAAGCACAAGGCCCGCGTCACCAAGGACGCCGCCACCGCCAAGACCGAGACCGTGGTCCATGAGCACGCCCACGAGCACGCCCCCACCGCCGCCGCCGGTGCACCGGAGCGCGGCGAGCAGAAGGTGACCATCGAGGACATCGGCCCGGCGCGCAAGCGTCTGACCATCGAGGTCCCCGCCGAACGGATCACCAAGAAGATCGAGGGCAACTACGGCAAGCTGCGCGACGACGCCGTGCTGCCCGGCTTCCGCCGCGGCCGCGCGCCGCAGAGGCTTCTGGAGAAAAGATTCGCGACGTCGATCCGCGACGAGGTGCGTGGCCAGTTGATCACCGAGAGCTACACCCAGGCCGTCGAGGATGAGAAGCTGGACGTGATCGGCGACCCGGACGTGAAGGACGCCGACAAGCTCAAGCTCCCCGAGACCGGCGCGTTCACCTACCAGGTCGAGGTCGAGGTCTCGCCGAAGGTGGAGTTGCCGCCGCTGGAGGGGATCGAGGTCAAGAAGCCGGCCAAGGGGGTGACGGACGCGGACATCGACACGGAGGTGGATCGTCTCCGCACGCAGCACGGGCAGATGAAGGACGTGCCCGGCGCGGTGGTGGAGGCCAAGGACTTCGTTCAGGCGGACGTGAAAATCCTGCCCCAGGGCGCCGACGCAGCCGCCGAGCCGCTGCACCACGAGGCCGCGACCTACATCTTCGTCACCGGCGAGGACCAGAAGTTCAAGGGCCAGGTGCTGGGCATCGTCGTGGACGACCTGGGCAAGCTGCTCATCGGCAAGAAGGCCGGCGACGCGGTCACCATCACCACGACCGGCCCGGCGACCCACGAGAACGAGAAGATCAAGGGCCAGCCGATCACCATCGCCATCCGCCTCGACAAGGTCGAGCGCGTCACGGCGGCGCCGGTCGAAGACCTGGTCAAGGGGCTGGGCCTGGAGACCGTCGTCGAGATGCGCGAGCGCATCCAGAAGATGCTCGACTCGCGCCGCCAGCGCGAGCAGCAGACGGCGATGCACCGCCAGGTCTGCGACCACCTCCTGGCCAAGGTTGACCTGACCCTGCCCAAGGGGCTGACCGGCCGGCAGACCGAGCGGCTCCTCCACCGCCGCGCGATGGAGCTGGCCTACCAAGGCATGGCCAACGAAGAGGTCAAGCAGAAGATCGCCGAGATGCGCGCCTCCAGCGAGGAAGAGGCGGGCAAGCAGCTCAAGCTCTTCTTCATCCTCGACCAGGCCGCCAAGCTGCTCGAGGTCGAGGTGAGCGAAGCCGAGATCAACGGCCGGATCGCCATGCTCGCCATGCAGGAGGGCCGCCGCCCCGAGAAGCTGCGTCAGCAGCTCCAGCGCAACGGCGAGATCGAGCACCTCTACCTCCAGGTCCGCGAGCAGAAAACGCTGGACAAGGTGCTGGAAAAAGCCAAGATCGTTGACGTGGACGAGGCTCCCGCCAAGGCCTGATCCGAGGTCGCCCTATGTTCGCCACGCTGCAATGGATGCGGGTGGGGATGCCGTCACCCCCGGTGGTGGTGGCGCAGGCGCTGGACGACCAGACCATGCTCGCGGGGTGGAAGTGGCTGCTGGCGTTCCTCGCCGGCCTGGCCGTGACGTTCCTCCTGTTCATCGTCGTCGTGAAGCTGGCCCGGCGGACGCTCGAGCTCGACGAGGAGAACATCAGCGCACCCGACAGCGTCCTGTCGCTCACCGAGCTGCGCCGCCTGCGCGACGCCGGCGAGCTGACGCAGGAGCAGTACGAAAAACTGCGCGACAAGTTTGCCGCCATCGGCGAGCGCAAGCTGACCAAACCCAAGGGCGCGCCCAGGCCCGAGCCGCCGCCGCCCGCCGACGACGCAACCGGCCCGGCCGGGGATTCCGATAACGCCCCCGGCGATGGACCGGACGATAACCCGCCCGCATGATGCGTCCCCTCCAATCGCGGCCAAAGACCGGAAACAAGCGAACAGGCGGGCGTGAAACGTTCTCACCGGACACGTCGAGAACGGGCAAAAGTGAGATAAGATGAGTGTGCCGCGCCTGCGCGGCGAGGGAGATGATTTGCGCCGCGGCGTGCATCGCATTAAGGCGCCCCCGCGGATGGACGATCAAGCCATAGCGACAGGGACTTTCGGAGCGGGATCGCGAACCAGGCCTATGTGCCGGGAGTGTGTGTTCTGGACGACAATATGACCAACGGGCGTTCGGGTGGCCGCGGCGGCAAGACTTCCGGCGGCTCCAGTGGCGGCGGTGGCGGCACGGGCAGCGGCGACGACAGCTTCAAGGGCAAGCGCGTCACCACCTGCTCCTTCTGCGGCAAGACCTCGCGCGAGGTCGGGCCGATGGTCGAAGGGCCCAACGACGTTTACATCTGCGCCAACTGCACCGACCTGTGCCAGAACATCTTCAAGCAGGAGCGCCGCCGCGTCCACACCGGCCGGCCCTCCTTCGGCGCGATCCCCTCGCCCCGGCAGGTCAAGGAGTTCATGGACCAGTACGTGATCGGCCAGGTCGGCGCCAAGAAGTCGCTCTCCGTCTGCGTCCACAACCACTACAAGCGCCTCGTCGCCACCGACAGCAAGGACAACGCCGTCGAGATCGACAAGAGCAACATCCTGCTCATCGGCCCCACCGGGTCGGGCAAGACGCTGCTGGCGCGCACGCTGGCACGCATCCTCAACGTCCCCTTCGCCATCGGCGACGCCACCACCCTCACCGAGGCCGGCTACGTCGGCGAAGACGTCGAGAACCTCCTGCTCAAGCTCCTCCAGGCCGCCGACTACGACCTCGAATCGGCGCAGCGCGGCATCATCTACATCGACGAGATCGACAAGATCGGCAAGACCTCGCAGAACGTCTCCATCACCCGCGACGTGTCGGGCGAGGGCGTGCAGCAGGCCCTGCTCAAGATGCTCGAGGGCACCGTCGCCAACGTCCCCCCGCAGGGCGGCCGCAAGCACCCCGAGCAGCAATACATCCAGATGGACACCAGCCACATCCTGTTCATCTGCGGCGGCACCTTCGTCGGGCTGGACGACATCATCCGCAAGCGCCTGGGCCGGAAGTCCATCGGCTTCGCGTCGGAGCAGTCCGGCGTGGACGACCGCACCAACGACAAGGGCTTCCTCCTCTCCCAGGTGACCTCCGAGGACCTGATCGAGTTCGGCATGATCCCCGAGCTCATCGGCCGCCTCCCCGTCACCGCGCCGCTCATGCCGCTCAGCGAGGAGGTCCTCATCCAGATCCTCACCGAGCCCAAGAACGCCCTGATCCGCCAGTACCAGCACTTCTTCGCCATGGAGAACGCCCAACTGGAGTTCACACCGGCGGCGCTGAGCAAGCTCGCCAAGCGGGCCCTGAAGCGCGACACCGGCGCCCGCGCCCTCCGCAGCGTGCTCGAAGAGGTGATGCTCGACCTCATGTACGACCTGCCCGAGATCGCCGTCGAGGGCGCCCGCTACGTGATCGACGGCGGCGCGATCGATCACCCCAAGCCGCTGGCCGACCTGCGTGCCCCCCGGAAGGAATCGGCCTGAAGGACCGGTCCGGGTGACGCCGCGTCATCGGCCGCCGGGCGTCCGGACACGCGTTCGGGCGTATGACACCCGCGCGTGCGCGGGCTACGATGTGGGTATCCATCAATGCCCGCATACGGCAGCACCCCACCGCCCCTCGACGCCGAACACCCGGAAGCCCAAGGCATGACCACGCGACGCATCTCTCGCATCTCCCTGCTCTCGGCACTGCTCCTGCTCACGCTGGTCATCGCGCCGTCGCGGCCCGCGGCCCGCGCCGATTCGGGCTCGTCGGTCGCCGACGACCTGACGCGCCTGGCGGAACACGGCACGTTCGACCAGGTGCTCGCCCGGCTCAAGGACTCGCCGGACCTGACCAACGCCAACGGCGTGCCGGCGCTCATCAAGGACATCGAGTCCTACGAGACCGCCCGCGCCGCCCAGGCGCAGGTCCGCCGCAAGGACTTCGACAAGGTCGTCGCCCGCATGAACCGCCAGGCCCAGGCCGGCCGGCTCGAGGACGCCGTCTTCTCCGCCGTCGAGGCCTCCACCCTGGCCGACAGCAGCGTGGAGTTCCGCAAGGACCCGCCCGTCGTGGACCTGATCAAGAAGACCGAGGCCGCCGCCACCGCCGCGCAAAAGCAGGGCGACTGGGTCGAGGCCCTGAACATCTACCGCGCCCTGGACCTGCTGTTCGACGATTACGCGACCTATCACGTCCTGGCCAAACAGGCGTCACTTCACGTGCGCGTGCTGCGCATCTACGCCCCCGACCACCTCGAAACGCTGCTCAAGAAGCGCGCCGCCCGGCTCAAGAAGGACCGCGCCGCCGACGCCCTCATCGAGAAAGACAAGGACGAGGAGGCCAAGCCGGCCGCCCCCAGCAAACTGAAAAAGAAGCTCGACCGCGACGAGCAGGACGTCCACGTGGACAAGGAACCCTGGCAGGAGCGGCTCAAGGACGTCGATCCCACGATGCTGCGGACCACCCTGGCGCAGGCCTCGCGCAAGCACCTGACCAACCGCGGCTACGCCGGCCTGCTGCGCGGGGCCCTGGATTCCCTGACCGTCCTGATCGACTCGCCCGAGGTGGCCGAATCGTTCCCCGGGCTCAAGGACCCCAAGCGCGTGCAGGGCTTCCGCGACGCCATCGCCACCGCCCGCGCCGACGTGGACCGCAACGCCGCCGACCTCAACTACCTCGACGCCGCCGGCATCATCGACCAGGTCATCGCCGCCAGCGCCAAGACCGTCGAGCTGCCCGAGGCCGTCATCGTCTATGAGATGACCGACGGCGCGGTGGACACGCTCGACGAGTTCTCCGCGATCATCTGGCCGCACGAGACCGAGGCCTTCGGCCGGAACTTCAAGGGCAAGTTCTACGGCGTGGGCATCCAGATCTCCGAGTTCGCCGAGCCCGAGACCGGCAAGCAGCGCCTCATGGTGGTCTCGCCCATCAAGGACGGCCCGGCGATCAAGGCGGGCATCCGCGCGGGCGACATCATCGCCGCTGTGGACGGCGTGGAGACCGCCGGCTGGTCCCTCGACAAGGCCGTCGCCACGATCACGGGAGAAAAGGGCACCGACGTCATGCTCGGCATCGAGCGCCGCGGCGCCCCGGACCGCCTCCCCTTCAAGCTCGTCCGCGACGAGGTCAAGATCGAGTCCATCAAGGGCTGGAGCCTGAGCAAAACCGGCGGCTGGGACTACTACATCGACCCGACGCTCCGCATCGGCTACGTCAGGCTGTCGCAGTTCATCCCGCAGTCCGCCGACGACCTGGACGCCGCCATCAACCAGATGGAGAAGGCCGGCGGCGTCAACGCCCTGATCCTCGACCTGCGCTTCAACCCCGGCGGCCTGCTCGCCTCGGCGGTCGAGGTCGTCAACCGCTTCGTCCGCGAGGGGCCGATCGTCTCCACCGTCGGGCCCGACGACTCCAAGAACTCTGAATACCGCGCCCGCCCCGACCGCGCCCACGCCACGTTCCCCGTCGTCGTGCTGGTGAACCAGGGCTCCGCCTCCGCCTCCGAGATCGTCAGCGGCGCGCTGCAGGACTACAGCCGGGCGCTCATCGTCGGCAGCCGGTCCTTCGGCAAGTTCTCCGTCCAGGACGTCTTCCCCATCGAGTCGGGCAAGGCGTACCTCAAGCTCACCACGCAGCACTACAAGCTCCCCTCGGGCCGCAGCCGGCACCGCGACCCGGGCGTGGAGGCCTGGGGCATCGAGCCCGACCTCGTCGTGAAGATGACCGACAAGCAGGTCCTTGAGGCCCTGGAGGTGCGGCAGTCCGCCGACGTGATCCGCAACGCCGACGCACCGGTGGACCCGCAGAACCCCGTCCACCAGGCGTCCGAACTGCTCGATAAATCACTCGACCCCCAGCTCCAGGCGGCGCTGCTCGTCCTCAAGACGCGCCTCGTCGCCTCCGGCGCCACCGTCGCGCAGAAGTAACCCGCATTCATCCCATAGTCCCCGGCTCGGCCGGGGGGTTCTTGTGCGATCACCGGGATGCGGTGCGTCCAAAGTTATCGCTGATCGCCCGCGGAACCCCCCGGCCGAGCCGGGGGCTATGGGCAGAACCCGCTCTAATGCTTCCGCCCGATCTTGCTCTCCGTCCCCGCCATCAGCCGTGAGATATTGGTGCGGTGACGCAGCACCACCAGCAGCGCCAGCGCCGAGCAGACGACCAGGAACGGCACGCGGTCGCCCAGCCGCGGCGCGGTGAAGTGGCTGTGGATCACCACCAGCACCGGCAGCACGACGGCCGCGGCGATGCTCGCCAGGCTCACATATCTAAGCGCCAGCGCGAACGCGACCCAGACCACCGCCGCGCCCAGGCCCGGCAGCGTGAGGATCGGCCAATACCCGAGCAATACCCCCAGGCTCGTGGCCACCCCCTTGCCCCCCTTGAACCCCAGCCAGACCGGGAAGACGTGCCCCACCACCGCCGCCACGCCGAGCGACAGCCATATCCACGCCTCGGTAGGCGACAGCTTCACGTTGCCGGCGTAACCCAGCACCACCCCGCCCGCCAGCACCGGGATGAACCCCTTGAGCACGTCCAGCACGAAACAGAGGACGCCCCACCTGCGGCCCAGCACCCGCCCCACATTCGTCGCCCCGACGTTCCCGCTGCCCGCCTTGCGCACGTCCACCCCGCGCGCCAGCCCGATCAGCAGCGCGAACGGGATCGACCCGCAGAGGTAGGCCGCCACAACCAGCATCAGGACCGTCCGCATGGCCGGCATCTTACACACCCATAGCCCCCGGCTCCGCCGGGGGGTTCTTGTTTGGATCACCGCACGCGCGACACATGTGCGATGTCCGGTGATCGCCCGCGGAACCCCCCGGCGGAGCCGGGGCTACGGGACGGACCCCCTATTGACACCATACCTGATATGACGATAATTTCTGTAGTGACAGAAATGGGAGTAATCCACATGACCCTCTCGCCCGTCGCCCGCAAGTTCGTGCTGCACTGGGGCGAGATGGGCGCGCGCTGGGGGATCAACCGCACGGTCGCCCAGGTGCACGCCCTGCTCTACATCTCCCCCCGCCCGCTCAACGCCGAGGAGATCGTCACCGAGCTCGAGGTCGCCCGGTCCAACGTCAGCACCAGCCTGCGCGAGCTGCAGTCCTGGGGCATCGTGAAGGTGGTGCACGTGCTGGGCGACCGGCGCGACCACTTCGAGTCGATGAAGGACGCCTGGGAGATGTTCCGCGTGGTGCTGGACGAGCGGAAGAGGCGGGAGATCGACCCTACGCTGGCGCTGCTGCGCGACTGCATCGCCGAGGCCGAGCGCGGCGGCGCCGCCGAGCGGCACACGCGCGACCGCCTGGCGGGGCTGCTGGATTTCTTCGAGACCATGGCCCACTGGTACGCCCAGGTCCGCGCCCTGCCGACGCAGGCGATGATGCGGTTCGTGCGGCTGGGCGGCCGCGTGCGCAAGCTCCTAGGCATCGCCTGAACCCGACCTTCCGATGGGAACTCGCCATGACCACCCAACCACTCGTCACGCCCGGCCCGCTCACATCCCCCGCGCCCCCGGTGTCGCTCAGCGACGCCGCGCGCAACCGCATCGAGTTCGCCGAGGGCGGGCCGGTCCTGCTCTCCGACTGGACCGGCGCCGTGTTCCTGCACTACCGCGTCGATCCCGACGCTTTGCGCCCGCACGTGCCGTTCGAGCTCGACACGCGTGACGGCTGGGCGTACGTGAGCCTCGTCGCCTTCCGTTTCGAGCAGTGCCGGGTCTGCATCGCCGACCGCGTGATCCGCTGGGCCGGCGCCCCCTTCTCGGGCCACGCGTTCCTCAACCTCCGCACCTACGTCACCGAGCGCGGCGAGCCGGGCATTTACTTTCTCAGCGAGTGGCTGAACAACCCGCTGAGCGTCGCGCTGGGGCCGCGGATGTTCGGCCTGCCCTACCACTGGGGGACGATCCACGAGCGCCACCGCCCGCGCGAGGGCCGGCTCGCCGCCGATGTCCGCCCCGTCCTGGGCCAAGGCGCGTTCAACTACGAAGCGGTGTTCGATCCCGACGGCCAGCGCGCCCCGGCCGCGCCGGGCTCGCTCGACGAGTTCGTGGTCGAGCGCTACTCCGCCTACACGATGGAGCGTTCTATCCGCCGCCGGTTCCGCATCTGGCACCGGCCATGGGAACTCACACCGGCCCAGGCCGAGGTGACCGATCACTCGCTTCTGGCGCTCCACCCGACGCACCGGCAGTGGTTCGCCTACGCGGAGCTGACGGCGGCCCACTATTCGCCCGGCGTGCGCGACGTCTGGATCGGCCGGCCCATGTGCATCAACGGCCCGGCCTGCGGCGTGGGCTGGCCGGTGCCGAACGAGCCGCGCACGTAAGTAAGCGGTCTTTGGTCTTATCTTTTTCGCGATGACCCAAACCGCTCCCTCACGGTCGCGGCTCGTCCAGATGCTACGCTTGGGGTAATTCCACTCTAAAATCAGAGCGCGGTTCCGCCGATTGAGTCTGAGAGGAGATCGTCATGCTTTACATTTTTTGCCAGTGCGGCCACCGGTCGGCGCGACCGGACGAGAGCGCCGGCAGGTCACTGCCCTGCGACGGCTGCGGGCGGATCGTCACCACGCTGCTGGCCGATCAGTGTAAGGCCGACGGCAGCCTCGATTCGCGTATCGCCTTCTCCGCCAAGCTCACCATCCTCCAGGGCCCGGGCCGCATCGGCGAACAAATCCTCATCACCGGCCCGGGGGCGATCGACATCGGCAAGACCCACGACAAGCGCCTCGTCCTGACCGGCGCGGGCGTCTCGCGGACGCACGCCCAACTCCTCTGCGAGGCCAACCTCTGGCGCATCGAGGACCTCAACAGCCACAACGGCACGAAGGTCAACGGCGCGAAGGTGCAGACCCGCATCCTGAAAGACGGCGACAAATTGGGGATCGGGGAATACGAGATCGTGTTCAACACGATGTGAGTTGATCTGGTCTGATCTGGTGGGGCAGGCGTCCCGCCTGTCGCTTCGTCTTGGATGTTCCACTTGAATTCAACCCGGCCTCGGAAGGCCGGCGGCAGGCGGGACGCCTGCCCCACCGATCAAAAATAAAATCAGAGCATCGGCGGCGGGAGCACGGGAGGCACGGGGCGGAGCGTCTCGCGTTCGATGGCCCGCCAGACCGTTTCAAAATCGATGCGCGAGATGAGCGTGGTGTCGCCGCGGTTGCGGCGGAACTTCGCCGGGACGCCGTGCTCCGTGCCCGGGGCGCGGATGACGCAGGTGTCGCGCTTGTAGGGGCCGACCTCGGCCGGGTCGGTAGGGCCGAACACGGTGATGAGAGGCCGGTTGAAGCCCACGGCGATGTGGAGCGGCGCCGAGTCGTTGCAGACGAGCAGGCGGGTGCGTTCGAGGATGGCCATCATCTGGCCCACGGTGGTGGTCGGGGAGATGACGCGGTTGTCGTGGCGGAGCGCGTCGAGCAGGGGCTGGAGCTGCGCCTCTTCGTCGGGCGCGGCCAGGATGATGCCGAACTTCCCGGCGCGGCCGGTGTCGAGCAGGCGGAAGACAACCTGGGCGAAGCGGTCGATCGGCCAGCACTTGCTGCGCCACCGCGCTGTGGGGGCGATCACGAAATAGCCCGAGTCCTGCACGCCGTAACGCGTCAGCAGCGAGTCCACCCAGAGCCGGTCGGTCTCGGCGGTGTAGAGCCGCATCTCGCGCACGGGCGGGATGCCCTCGGCCTCGACCAGCGCGAGCATGCGGTCCACCGTGTGGCGCACGTCTTTCTTGATGCGGTGGCGGCGGTTGTAGTGGAGCCACGCCAGCTCGCGCGCGTCGGAGAAGCCGATGCGCCTGCGCGCCCCCGTGAGACGCGTGATCCAGCCGGAGCGCGACAGGCCCTGCAGGTCGAAGACCATGTCGTAGTGCGTCCTGCGGACCTCTTTGAGCCAGAGCCTTGCCTGGTTGGCGGCGGCGGGGTTGCGCCACATGGCGCCGAAGCGCCTGCGCGGAAAGAGGACCACGCCCGTGAGGTCGGGGTGGTACCAGATGACGTCGGAGTAGCTGTCCTGGACAAGCCAGTCGATGCGTGAGTTGGGATAGGCCCGGCGGATGGAGACCAGCGCGGGGACAGTGCGAGCCACGTCGCCCAGCGCGGAGGGGCGAACGATGAGAATGTTGGGCGCGTCGGTACGGACGGGCTCGGCCATCGTGGGCAATGATAAATGATAACGGTCAGGCCTGGACGTCGAGGTGGCGGTAAAGCGGCGCGTCACCTTCGATCGGGGCCGTCGCGTTGGTCTGGGGTTGGGTTGCGGGGGTGGTGGGGTCTTCGGGTTGGGGGTGCGGGCCGCGGCGTCCGCGCTCGCGCGCGTCCTGGCTGGGGGATTGATGCTCGGGGAGCTGGCCGTCGATGTGGAGCTGGGCGGGCGACTCGAACTCGCTCTCGTCCAGGCCGCGCATGTGCGCCTCGACCAGTTCCCGCATGCGGTGGATGTCGCGCGATTGGTTGCCCGCGCGGTCGGTCTGGCGGGCGACGGACTGCGACTGCAGCCCGACCTGGGCCACCCCCGCGGCAATGCTTGTACCCAACACGCTCATGACAGAAACCCCGTGGGCGCATGAACGGCCCGCTAGCCTTTAACATCGGCTACATCGCGGGAAAGCTTGAGGGTCGGGCGGGGGTCGGGGCGGGGGTCAGCGCAGCCATTCGTCGCGGTGTTTGGCGATGAAATCGTCGTCCACCAGGTGCGGGTAGGCCCTGCAGACACGGGTGATTTCGTCCGCCTGGCCGGGGGAGAGCTGCTCGTCGGGGTTCAGGCACCAGGTGCCCTCGAGCAGGCCCTGGCGGCGGAGCACCTCGTGTATGCCGGGGATGCAGCCGTGGAAGTGGTGCGCCGGGTCGAAGATCGCCGCGTTCATGTCGGTGACCTGGCGGTTGAGGAGCATCATGTCGTAGGGGATGCCGCCGTTGATCCCCGCGTTCGCCGCGGCCGTCGAGGTGTTGGCCCAGTGGCATTTCTCCAGAAGCTCGACCGCGCATTTCGTCCAGCACGCCCAGTGGCCCAGCAGGCCGCCGACGATGCGCTGGGTGATGCGCTTGCCGTTGACGTCGAAGACCCAGTCGCCCACGAGGTCGCAGACGATGTTGTCGTCGTTGCCGGTATAAAGCGCGATGCCCCCGGCGACCCCGCCGGACTCCACGGTTTTCAGCCCGCCCGCGCCGCCCGCGTGCTTGGAATGCAGCGCCAGGGCGCGGCCGGCCTCGGCGACGGCACGCACCACGTCGATCGTCTGGTACCGGTTGAACGGCGCCATCTTGATCGCCACCACGTTCTCGATCTCCGCGAACCTGCGCCAGAAGCTGGCCGGCAAAATCCGCCCCCCCACGCTCGGCTGGAGGTAGAAGCCCACGATCGGGACGTGCTTCGACACCTCGCGGCAGTGCGCGATCAGCTCGTCGTCGCTCGCCTTGGCCATCGCGCCCAGCGAGAGCAGGCCCACGTCGTAGCCCAGCTCGATGAGCTGCTGCGCCTCGGCGACGGCCTGTTTGGTCTGACCGACAACACCGCCGACCTTCACCAGCGTCTTGCCGCTCTTCTGCTCGTGGCGCTTGAGCTCTTCGATCGCCAGCGAGAGCACGGGGCGGAGCAGGCCGTGCTGCGGCAGGCGGATCTCGAACTGCGTCGAGTGCACCGCCACGGCCAGACCGCCCGAGCCGGCGGCCAGGTAGTACCGCGCCAGGGCGCGCTCGCGGCGCTCGTCGAACTTACGCTGGGCGTTGAGCGCCAGGGGCAGCGCGGGGATGCAGACGCCCCTGCGGAGCGGCGCGAGCACGGAAGCGGGAGGCATCGGGGTGGTCATGGGAGTATTGGCTTGGGGAGATCGGGGGTTAAAGTCGTGCGGGTCCGCGGGCGGCTGCGTTCGTCAGAACTTGCCGTCGCGTGCCTCAAAGTGGGTGGGTTTGCCCATGGTTTCGCCGCCGGCGACGATCCATTTGGCGACGCGGTCGATCATCTGATCGACGGTGGTCTTGGGCGGGCCGAAGGTCTCCCAACAGAAGCTGGAGTTGCTCAGCAGCGCGGTCTTGGCGGGCCGGCCGGTGACTTTGAGCTTCTGCCCCAGCGCCTTGGCAAGCCGCGTGGCGACGTCGCGGACGGGGAGGATTTCCGGCCCGGCGAGGTTGAGGATGGCCGGCGGCGTGTTGGATATCTCAAAAGAGCGGAGGGTGACGCGGTTGCAGTCGCCCTGCCAGAGGATGTTGACGTAGCCCTGGCTCAGGTCGATCTCCTCGCCGGCGAGGATGCGGTTGGCCAGGTCCACCAGCACGCCGTATCGCGGCTCGTTGGCGTAGTTGAGGCGGATGATCGTCACCGGCGTCCCCAGCGAGCGGGAGTAATACTCGAAGATGCGTTCACGGCCGAGCACGCTCATCGCGTACTCGCCGATCGGCCCGACCGGGTGGTCTTCCTTCGGGCCGCCGGACTCGACGGTCGTGAAGGGGTACACGTTGCCGCTGGAGTAAACAGCGATACGGCTCTTGGCCCAGCGCCGCGCGACGACGCCGGGGACGACCGTGTTGAGCAGCCATGTGGTCGCCGGGCCGTCCGCCGTGCCGAACTTCTGCCCCGCCAGGTAAACCACGTCGGTAGCATCGGGCAGCTTGGCGACCGCGGCGGCGTCCTGCAGGTCGCAGGGGATGGTCGTGATGCCGTCGGCTTCCAGCACCTCACGCGACTTGGGCGAGGTGAATCGTGACACGGCGATCACCTTGTTCTTCTTACCGCCGTCGGCGAAGGCGCGTTTGGCCATCAACGCCAGCCCGTGGCCGATCTTGCCGCCCGCGCCCAGCAGGAGCAGGTCGCCGCGCATCGCCCAGAGGGTGCGGATGACCCCCTCGTCGGGCTCGGAGATGTCCATCAACACCTGTCGTTCGTCGGGTTTCATAGACGGGACATTGTAAGGGGAGGCCTCCCCGTGCGCAAGTTCATCGGCCCGCGCGGCGCAAAACCCGAACACTTGCCGAACATGTCCATCTCATCTCTTTGGCCTCACCCCCGGCATCAGCCGCAGCGTGCCCCAACTATCCCGCTCATCCGGGCGCTGGCCCGCGCGGGCCGTGCCGTGGGACCACCACGACTCGTGGTGGATATTGGCGAACATCCCCTCCCCATCCTCCATCCGGTCCAGGTCCTGCACCGCGATGTTGAGCCCGACGCCCGCCTCGCTCCTGCCGTCGTACCACACCCCCGGCGAGAGCTCGATGCAGGGATTGAACCGCACCGCCCACTCGATCACGTATCCGGTCTTGTCCGCCTTGATGCGCACGACGGCCCGCTGCGCCCCGTCCACGATCCAGCGCTGGTACGCCGCCCACGCGGCCGGCACCGTGCGCGGCTCCCCCTCGAGCAGGCCCGGCACGCCGACGCCGCCGAGCCGCGACTTGTGCGTGCTGCAGACCATCTGCCACGACCGGCCCGTGCCCGACGCGCCTTGTGCGCTGATCGGGTCGGAGGCGTTGATGAGCAGCTCGACCCCGTCGCCGAACCAGGGGAAGCCGTCGGGCGTCAACTCGTGGGCGCGGGGGAAACCGGTCGGCAGCCAGCGCTCGACCGTGTGGCCGTAGAGGACGTCGTCTGTGACGTCGAAGGCGAAGTAGAGGTGCGAGCCGTCGTGCTTGACGAAGCCGCGCAGCGAGAGGTCGCGGTCGTCGATGACGGGTTTGAACTGGTGGAACCAGCCGCGCACCCCGGTGATGGGCGTCGCGTCGTCCCACTCGCCGGGCGCAAGCGTGCCGTCGAGCGTGGGGGTGGCTCCGCGATAGGCCGTGATCGTCGGTCGGAGCCAGGCGGGTTGGTGTTCGGGCGTGTCGATCCGGCCAATGTATGCGGGCCGGCGAGCGACGAAAAGACCGGCGGATTTCTGGTAGCGGGGCGATTTGAAATGGGTAGCTGGGGCTAAGGTCTTCCGCAGCCCCGGCGAGGGGCTCACGAAGAGCCGGGGCATCGAAGACTCTGCCCCAGCCACCCTGATATTTCAAATCGACCCACTACCCGGTTTCTTACGCCCGCCCTTCGGCTCTGGCCGCTTCCGCCCGCGATTCTTCATCTTCGACCGCCTCGGCCCGTGCGGGATCGACAAGGTCGCGTTGCAGGGTGAAGAAGAACGCGGCCCCCTCGCCCAATCGGCTCTCGACCCGGATGTGGCCGCCGTAGCCCTCGACGATCGTCTTGCAGCCCGCCAGCCCCACGCCGCGCCCGGCGACCTGGTGCGTCCCCGAGTGCAGCGCCCGCTTGTAGAGCTGGAAGATGTTGGGCAGGTCTTTCTCGGCGATCCCCCGGCCGGTGTCCTGCACGCAGAAGGTGTAGAACTCCTCGTCCTCCACGCACGACACCTCGATGCGCCGCACTTTGGCGTCGAGCATGTATTTCACGGCGTTGTCGAGCAGGTTCTGGAAGAGCTGCCGGGCGCGGTTCTTGTCCACGACGATGGTGGGCAGGCCGGTCGTCACCTCGACGGCGATCTCCTGTTTCTCCAGGTCGAACGCCAGGGTCTCGCGGATCTGGCGGATCAGCGCTTCCAAATCCACGGCCTGGCGCCGGCCCGGCGTGGTGCGCAGACGCGACAGGTCCAGCAAATCACGGATCAGGTCGGTCTGCGACTTCACGTTGGCGTTGATGCGCTCGAGCTTGTTCAGCGCGTCGTCCGCCAGCACGTTGCGGTACTTGAGCAGCAGCATGTTCGCCATGCCCGAGATGTTCCGCAGCGGGGCGTTGAGGTCGTGGCTGACGGTGCGGAGGAACTCGTTCTTGTCGCGGATCTCGGTCTCGAGGCGGGCCTTGGCGTCTTCCAGTTCGGCGGTGCGATCGGCGACCTTGCTCTCCAGGTCGGCGTTGGTCCTCTGCAGCTCGCGGCGGGTGGTGTGCAGCCGCTTGGCCATGCGGTTGAACGCCCCGGCGAGGATGCTGATCTCGTCCCCCGATCGCGCATCGACGGGCGGCGGCTCCTCGCCGGCGGCGAGCTGCATGGTGGCCTCGTTCAGCCGACGCAGCGGCGACGTCCACCGCCTCACCGCCAGGATCACCACGGGCAGCATCACCCCCACCACCGCCAGCATCACCAGCGCCACCGTCAGCCGCACCCGCGCCACCGTCGCGGCGAGCGACGGCTCCCACAGGCCCACGATCAGGTAGCCCTCGAGCGTCCGGCCGTCCGCGGTCGCGACGCCGCGGTCCCGCGCATCGCCCGTGATCGGCGGGTTCCAGATCGGCACGCGGAAGGCGACCAGCTCACCGCTCTCGCCCAGCACGATCGGGCTGTCGAACGTGTGGCCGGCGGCCGTGCCGGTTGTGAGCCAGAGGTTGTAGAGCGACCAGGCCTTGTTGCTGACGACACGCAGCGAGAGCGGTTGGGTCACCCTGTCTTCGAGCAGGACGAAGCCCAAGCGGGGGTCGAGGCTCAGGGTGTCGAAGGTGCGGGCCGAGTCACGCCCCTGGCCCGACATGACGTGCCCCGCCAGCGCGGCGGCGGTGGTCTGGCCCATCAGACGGGCGTTGCGGGCGTGGTTGTCGGAGAGCGCCTGCCGCGCGATCGCGTCGAGCGCCACGGCGCAGACCGCCGCCGGCAGCATGACCAGCATCAGCGCCCAGGCCACCAGGCGGTGCGTGGCGCTCTGCCTGGGCCGGGTCAGTTCCGCGACCTCGGCAAGGTCCACGGTCGCCTGCGCCTCGGCCGGATCCTCCGCGCCAAACCGCGCCTGATTGATTTCTTCCGCCTCCCGCACCATGCGCGTCCCTCCAATTCGGGAACATCGGCAGGATCACGGGGGCGGATTAGGGGCAGCCGGTCCGGTATCCCAGGAAAACAGCGGGGATATCCCCGTGAATTCCGGCCACGCCCGATCCCTGAGTCCGCGAAGGGTCGGGGTCTTTGGAGATCGCCGCAAAGAATACGGACCCCGACGCTTCGGAAGACCTCAGCATCGGGCGTGGCGGCGAAAGCAAACCCTCAGAACCCAAAAACCAGGGCGCCGAAAAACTTCATGTCGGCGTTGGGGGTGCTGTCCGAGGTCTCGGACTGGTACTCGAGCTTGACGCCCATCCTCAGGGTCAGGCGCTGCACACGGTCGAGCAGGTAGCTCCAGTCGGCGGTGGTGGTGGAGCGGTTGTCCGTCGGATCGAGCAGGTCGGGGTAGAACGCGGATGAGGCTGCCAGCTTCTGACGATCGGAGAGCCTCCAGAGGAACTCCCCGCCGATCAGCCCCTCGGGGACGATCTCCTCGTGGTCCGAGCCGAACTCCTTGGAGGCGCCGCCGCCGCCGCGGATGCGCAGGTCGAAGCTCGGGGTCTGGATGAGCTGATACCCCGGCCCGGTGGCGCCGGCGATGCGGTGGTCCCAGTCGGCGAACTCGTTGAAGTCGTAGGTGCCCTCGACGAACCAGTACCAGGGGGTGCCGACGAAGAGCCAGTCCTCCTGATCGCGGGCGCTCAGGTCGTTGCGCGTGGTCGTGTTCAGGCTGGTGGCCAGGTAGTAGGTGGCGTCGAAGTGGGAGCGGGTGTCAGTGGTCTTGCGGTCCGTGATGAAGCCGACGCGGGCGGTCGATGTGTCGGATTTGCCCTGCGTGCCGCTGAAGCCGAACTCGAACTGGGATTTGAAGCCCTGGCTGCGGAGGTATTGCAGGGGCCAGGGGAGCTTCCCGCCGAACAGGCCGGTGTCCTGGATGAGCGAGTCGAGCGGGTCGTTGGGCCCGTGCAGCGGCTCGTTGAGCGTGGGGGCGATGAGCGGTGCGCGCACCGCGCCGGTCGCCGGCGCGGTGGTGGCCGGCGTCGCGGGGGGCGGCGCGGTGGATGCGCCGGGGCGCGGGTCGGCCACCACCACGTCGCGCGGGATCGCCCGGGGCGGGTACTCCTCCAGCACCTCGCGCGGCGTGATGATCACCGAGTGGACCTGATCGTTGGGGATGATGATCCTCCCGAGCACCGCGTGCTCGAGCACGAGACGCTCGCCCGTGCGGTCCAGCACCGTGCCGCGCAGCACGTCGCCGTTGTTGAGCTCGACCTGGTCGGCGAGCGCGGGGCTCACGGTCAGCAGCGCCAGCAGCGCGGCGAGGCGGAGGAATAGGGTTATCTCTGGGCGGGGTCGCATGGGCACGCGTTCGGTGAGCATGTCTTGGCAGCGCGCGTGCCGCGGACGGTTTTTCGCGCTGGGCGGGGGCATCGGGGTCGCGCCCGGTACGGCGGGATTGTATCCCATCAGGCCCCAAACGGCTTGGCATGCCCCCCCGCCGTGTTGAGCGGCGGCGGGCTTGGCGTTACAAGGCGGGCACGCCCGAAGGCGAGAGATTCATCGATGCGGCCACAGTTGACCCCCATCACCCATCTCCTTCTGCCCCTCCTCACGAGCCTCCTCATGAGCTGTGCCCACCCCTCCCCGTCGTCATCCGACCCACGCCCGCACGCCTGGCGGTCCGACGCCCTCCCCGCGCCGGGCCTGACGCTCCACGTCTCCACCGCCGGCGACGACCGCTGGTCCGGCCAATCACCGCAACCCAACGCGCAGCGCACCGACGGCCCGCTCGCCTCCATCGACGCCGCGCGCGACCGCATCCGCGCCCTGCGGAAATCCCACGGCCTGCCCGAGGGCGGCATCCTCGTCGCCATCCAGCCCGGCGACTACCCGCGAACCACCACCCTCGAGTTCACCGCCGACGACTCGGGCACGGTCCGCTCACCGATCGTTTACGCCGGCGCATCCCGCGAGCGCGGCAACGCCCGCATCATCGGCGGCAAGACCGTTACCGGATGGAAACCCGTCACCGACCGCGCCGTACTCGACAGGCTCCAGCCAGGCGTGCGCGGCCGCGTGGTGGTCTGCGACCTCCGCGCCAACGGCGTCACCGACTTCGGCGGCCTCTCCCCACGCGGCCACCGGCCGCGCGACAACGCACGGCTCCCCCTCGAACTCTTCTACAAAAACCAGCCCCTCCAATGGGCGCGCTGGCCCAACACCACCCCCGCGCCCAACGATGGCTTCGCGGTCAGCACGGCCAGGGGGACCGCCCTCACCTGCGACAACCCGCCCTTCTCCCGCTGGAAAGGCCCCAACCCCGACGCCGTCGCCATGGGCTACTGGGGCAGCGAGTGGAGCTTCAACACCCAGGCCATCACCTCCTTCGATCCCGACGGCAGGCACATCCACATCGAGAGCAACGCCGGCGTCGGCGACCGCTTCTTCGTCATCAATATCCTCGAAGAGCTCGATACGCCGGGCGAATACCTGCTCGACCGTGCCCACGGCCTGATCTATTTCCTCCCCCCCGAGCCGGTCCGTGATGGCGACACCTCCGTGACGCTTCTCGCCGGCCCGCTGGTGCGGCTGCACAACGCCGAGAACATCACCTTCGAGCGCCTCGGCTTCGAGCTGACGCGCGGCCGGGGCGTGCAGATCGAGGGCGGGCGCTGCGTCGCGCTGGCGGGCTGCGTGGTCCGCGGCATCGGCACCGAGGGCGTTTACCTCGACCGCGGTGCCGACCACGTGATCCTTTCCTGCGACATCAGCCACACCGGCGAGGCGGGCGTGTACTGCAACGTCGGCGACCGCGTCAACCTCATCCCCGCCAACATCACCATCCACAACAACCACTTCTTCAACACCGCCCGCGTCTCTCGGGTTTACTGCGGCGCGGTCGGCGGGGCCTATGGCGGGTACATGGGCGTCACCATCTCCAACAACCTCATCCACGACATGGACCACACCGCGATCTTCTTCTGGGGCAACGACATCCGCATCGAACGCAACGAAATCTACAACGTCGTCCTCCAGAGCGACGACGCCGGCGCCGTTTACACCGGCCGCGACTTCACCTTCCAGGGCAACACCTTCGTCAACAACTACCTGCACCACACCGGCTCCTCCGGGCGACACGACGTTTACGGCACCATGGGCCTCTACCACGACGACGGCGCGGGCGGCACGCTCATCGAGGGCAACATCTTCCAGCATGTCTCCAAGCCCGTCTTCGCCGGCGGCGGCATCAACACCGTGGCGCGGAACAATATCCTCGTGGACTGCTCGCCCGCCTACTGGATCGACGAGCGCTGCATCTCGGGCAACAACATCGGGGCCGACACCATGGTCGGCGGTTTCATGCGCGAACGCTTCGACGCCGTGCATGCCGACTCACCGCAATGGATCAAGCGGTACCCCTCCATGGCCATCATCGCGCGGAACTACCGCGACGGGAAAGGCACCCCGCCGCTCAACAACGCGTTCCGGCAGAACATCGTCTGGCGCAGCCCCGAGAAGTGGATGATCTCCCCCTGGGTCGCGATGCCCGACAAATCCATCCTCGACATCGGCGACAACCTCGTCGCCGTCGATCCTCGCTTCGTGAACGAGGGGTGGTCCGACTTCCGCCTCCGCCCCGACTCGCCCGCGCTGGCGGCGGGGTTCACCCCGATCGATCCCAAGACGATCGGGCTGCAACACGACGCCTACCGCCCCGCCATCGAGCGCGTCGAGTCACGCCTCGATCTCACGCACCCGTTCGTCGTCACCGGCGCGGGGGCGACCGGGCGCGTCCGCCTCACGCTGCGGAACACCGGCGACACCGCCGTGCGCGGCGGGGAATTCCTCTCCGCCAAGGGCGTCGTCCGCGTGGAGGCCGCGGGGTTCATGGATGGCCGGCCGGGCGGGGGCGTGCAGGCGGTCGGCGGGCTGGCGATCGGCGCGGGGCGGATGTCGCTCCAGGCCGCGCCGCCGAAGATTGCGTCAGTGGAGGGGGGCGGGGAATGGACGTTCGACGTGAAGCCCGGCCAAACGGTCGAGCGCGAGTTCACCGTCACGATCGCCCCCGGCTCGACGCGGGATTTTGACCTGCTGCAGATCGACACGCGCGGCAAGGTCGCGCGCCCGGCGCGGCTGCGTGTGCCGTTCATCTACCCGCTGGGCACAACGCTTGAAATGGTGCGGGCGCTCTCCGGCGACGCCGGTGCGCCGCCCGGCCTGGTGCGGCTGACCATCAAGAACACCGGTGACAGCACGGCACGCGATACCATCCGGGTCGCCGCGCGACCGACGCCCTGGGTCACGCTCTCCGGCGCGGAAACGACGATCGCCGCAAACCCCGCGGCGCATACGGGCACAGCGGTGGAATACAAATTGACCCTGACGCCCGACGTGCCGATGGGCGCGCCGCTCGTGGAGATGACCGCCGAGGGCGTCGCCACGGCCAAAACGCTCCTGAGTCTGCCGATCACGCGGAGCATCCCCGCACTGCCCGCCGACACCGCACCCGGGGCGCTCGCGGCGATCCTCGCCGATGAACGGCCGTACCCTGTCTTCGCCGATTGGTCGAAGCAGCGCGAGCCGGGCCAATCACCCTTCGCCGAGCTGCGCCTCGGCCTCGCGGGGGACCACCTCGCCGTGTTCTTCCGCGTGAAGGACACGAAGGTCGTCACCACCGACATGCTCTGGACCGGCTCGTGCATCGAGGTGTTCGGCGCGGCGGCGCACGGCCAACCGATCGGGCAGGTCTTCCTCCTCCCCGCCGCCGACGGCAAGCCCGCGACGGGCCATTTCCAGGACGGGCCCGAGGCACGGCTCGCGCCGGAAATAAAGATCGTCTCCAAACCCATCGACGGCGGCTACGAGTTGGCCGCGTTGATCCCGCTGAAACTGCTCGCGGTGACAGCCGGCAACCAATTCACCTTCGAGGCGGCGGTGACGACGGCCTCGGAAAAGGGCGAGCCCGGGGCGCGGCGCGGGGTCGTCTTCGGCAGCACGAAGGCCTACGCGGAGAACGGGCAGTACGGGACGGTGATAAGACGCTAAGCCGCGAGCGGCTTTATCGCCGCGGGTTCGGTGGGTTGTTGATCGGCGTGAGCGGGCGTTCGCCGCGCAGGGCGGCGGCGACGTTGCGGGCGCTGAGCAGGCGGGCCTGCTGCCGGCTCTCGCGGGTGGCGCCGCCCACGTGCGGTGTAAGCGTGACGTTCTCCATCTTCATCAGGGCCGGGTGGACGCTTGGCTCGTTCTCGAACACGTCCAGCCCCGCTGACGAAAGGTGCCCGCTCTCCAGCGCCGCGACCAACGCCGGCTCATCGACCACCCGGCCGCGCGCCATATTGACCAGCACCGCCCCTTGCTTCATCTGCGCCAGCCGCCGCGCGTCGATCATGTGGAACGTCTCTTTCGTCAACGGCGTGTGCAGGGAGACGTAGTCCGACTCGGCGAGCAGCACGCCCAGGTCGGCGCGGTAGGCCGGGTCGGCGACGGGCGAGCGGCGGTGGAAGATCACGCGCATGCCGAACGACTCGGCGCGTTTGCGGACCGCGCGGCCGATCGCGCCGTAGCCGACCAGCCCCAGCGTCTTGCCCGAGAGCAGCGTGCCCTCCCAGCGGTTGGGGCGGAACTCGACCCACTCGCCGCGGCGGATGAAGCGGTCGCCCTTGGCGATGTGGCGCGACGCCGAGAGGATCAGCGCCAGGGCGCAGTCGGCGGTGGCGTCGGTGTAGGTGTCGGGGGTGTTGGTCGCCCAGACGCCGTACTTCTCCATCAGCGGGCCGTCGAGGTTGTCGGTGCCGATGGCGGCGTTGGCGATGATGCGCAGGCGCGGGGCGGCGTCGAGCAGCTCGGGGTCCACCTTCAGCTCGGCGTAGCAGATGATGCCGTCGAGGGTGGGCGCGAGGCGGAGCACCTCGTCGCGCGGGGTGAAGGTGCCGTCGTCCGGGCCGTAGGTGATCCGCGCCAAACCGCGCAGCGGCTCGAGCTGGTCTTCGGCGACGCGGTTGACCATGAGTACGTGGAACGTCATGAGGCGGGACGGTATCACACCGTGCGCTTCACGACCACCGCCGTGACGTCGTCGCGCTGGGGCGCGCCGTCGGCGTGGAGCTGAAGGGCGGCGAGCACGGCGTCGAGCACCTGCTGCGCCGAGCCGTCGCGGTGGGCGTAAACCACGTCATTCACGCGCTGGGTGCCCATCTCCTCGCCGCCGGGGTTCTGGTACTCGTAGATGCCGTCGGTGAGGAGCGCGACGATGTCGCCGGGGGCGAGGCGGAGGATGGCCGCTTCGTCCATGGGTGGGTCAGACATGATGCCCAGCGGGAGGGTGGTCGCGGGGTGGAAGTCGCAGAGGCCGGCGGCGGCGCGGAAGTGGAGGATCGGCCCCTGGCCGGCGGCGTGGTATTCGAGGCTGTGGGTGGTCAGGTCGAGCCTGCCGAGGAAAGCGGTGACGAACCGGCCGGACTCGAGGTCTTCGGTGAGCTGCTCGTTGATGTGTTTCGCGGCGGCGTTGATGCCCGCCCCAAGGCGGACACCGATACGGAGCATGGCCCGGACCTGGGTGACGGAGAGCGCCGGCCCGATGCCGTGGCCGGTGGCGTCGGCCAGGAGCAGGAGCAGGCCGGGCGTTTTCTCGGCGCTGCCGTGGAGGTGGATCAGGTCGTAGATGTCCCCGCCGGTCTCGTCCGCCGGCTTGCCGTAGGTCGCCAGGTCGTACCCCTTGATGACGGGCAGCGACTTGGGCAGCACGGCCATCTGGATCTGCTTGGCAAGAGCGAGGTCGCGTTCGAGCTTGAGCTTGACCATGCGTTCGTCGAGCAGGCGGACGCGCTGGATGGCGACGGCGGCCTGGCCGGCGAGCGCCTCGGCGATGCGCTGGTCCGCCGACGCGGCGCAGTCGCGCGCGGGGTTGAGCAGTTGCATCACGCCGACCAGCTCGTCGTCCAGGCCGATGAGCGGCACGGTGATGAGCGAGCGGGTTCGGAAGCCAGTCTTGCGGTCCACCTCGGGGTTGAAGCGCGGGTCCTTGTAGCAGTCGGGGACGGCGATGGTGGCGCGGTCGCGGGCGCACTGGCCGGCGATGCCGCGGTCGATGCTGAAGCGGATCTCCTGCGCCCCGGTGGCGACCTTGGAGAAAAGCTCGCGCGTGGCGGGGTCGTAGAGGAAGACGCTGCCGCGCTCGGCGGCGAGGATCTCACGGCCGGCGTCGATGATCTGCGTGAGCAGCTCGGTCAGCTCGAAGGGCCCGGCGAGCCGGCGCGAGACGTCCAGGACGCCCAACATCGCGGCCACGTCCAGGGCATGGTTATCGCCACGGCTCATGCGGCCAGTATGGCTGCACGGGAGCGGACGGTCAATGAATTGCGGCAAATAGGGTCGGCGTGATTTCCACCCCATGCAATGCAGATATCGGGAACAGGGGTGTGTGCGTTTTTCTCGATGGTCCCGTGGGGTGAAGCCGGGGAAAGATCGTGTGTGACCCGGGCCGCGCGCGGCTTAGCGTCTTGCTCCATCACTCTCTCCCGGGGGGAGAGGGGTCTCACCGTTGCTCACCAAACAACCTTCCCCGTCACCACGTAGTGCGTCCCCTGCGGCACGGTGGAGCGGTACGCCTGCGCGATGACGATGCCGGTGACACCCGCGCGGGCCGGGTGCGGCGCGTCGTCCACGCGCTCGAAGTCGTGCAGCAGGCCGACCACGTCGCCCTTCTTCACCTTAGCGCCGCAGGGAATCAACGGCTCGTAGTGCCCCGTGAACGGGGCGACCGTGAAGCAGGCGCGGTCCACCATCTCGACGCGGTGCTGCGTCTTCGCGGCGTGATGGCCGATCGGTTTGATCCTGCCCTTCAACTGGCCCAGGTGGATCGCCGCCGCCAGCACGCCCTGCCGGCCGTACTTCACGCCGTCGATGTCCACCGCCTCGCCCCAGCCCAGCTCGGTGCCGACCGTGATCTTGCCGAGCCGCTCGGCCTCACTGGGGAGCAGCCCGGGCGTCACGTTCTGATACGTGATCACCAGCGGCGTGCCGAACCAGCGGGCCGTGTCCTCGATCACCTTGCTCTGCTCCGGGTCGTCGATGGGGTGGAAGCTCGAGCACTGCGCGAAGCGGTAGTTGGGACCGCCCGAGTGCAAGTCGATGACGATATGCACGCGCGGCCAGATGTACTCGCGCACGAAACGCGCGATGCGGTGCGTGATGCCGTTGAGCGACGTGGTCGTGCCCGCGCCGTCTACGAAAGCGCGGTTCAGGTTCACGTCGTCGTCCCTGACGCTGCTGCGCGTGCCGGACTTGAACGCGGAGGCGTTGAGCACCGGCACGAGGATGATCCGGCCGACCACGTCCTTGAGGTCGATCTCCTTGAGCAGGTGCTTGATCACCACCGGGCCCTCGTACTCGTTGCCGTGGTTGGAGCCGAAGGTCACCAGCCCCTCGCCGGGCTTGCACTTCTTGCCCACCATGACGGTCAGGGGGATGAGGTGGTCGCCCCAGAGCGAGTCGTGTTCGAGGGCGACCCAGTAGTCGCGCCGGCCGGGGGAATCGAGGTCGAGGCCGTCGGGGCGGGTGATGATGCGCGGCATGGAGAGGCTCCTTATTAGGAAGAGGAATAGCCTACCCGCTTTTGCGTTGTGGTTGGCCGGGTGAGCGCGGGTTACGATATTTACACCGCCCCGGGAGCCTCGCCATGTTCGAGCGATTCACCGACCGCGCCCGTAAGGTCATGGATTTCGCCAACCAGAAGGCGCAGCGCTACAACCACGACCACATCGGCACCGAGCACATCCTGCTCGGCCTCGTGATGGAGGGCTCGGGCGTCGGCGCCAACGTGCTCAAGAACCTGGGCATAGGCATGGACAAGGTCCGCATCGAGGTTGAGAAGGTCGTCAAGCCCGGCAGCGCCACGCCCACCTCGGGCATGCTGCCCCAGACACCGCTGGCCAAGAAGGCCCTCGAACAGGCCATCGCGGAGGCGCGCGGGCTCAACCACAACTACGTCGGCACCGAACACGTGCTGCTGGGGCTACTGAGTGTGACGGAGGGTATTGCGGCCATCGTCCTTGCCAACCTCCGGGTCGATCTCGATGCGACACGCAAAGGAATCATCGACCTGTTGGGCACGGGCACGAATGGCGGCGGCGCTTGTGCGATACCGTCCGAAACCCGCACGCAACCCCAAATCGTCGGCTTCAACGAGGGCAATACCTTTCGTGTCCTGGGCACGCTCACGCGCATGATCCTCACCCGCGCCCAGACCGGCGGTGCGATGACCCTCTTCGAGCAGTCCGGCCTCCCCGGCCAGGGCGTCCCCCTGCACGTCCACCAGCACGAGGACGAGTTCTTCCGCGTCCTCGAAGGCCAGGTCCGCTTCGCCGCTAACATGACCGCGACCCTCGCCGGTCCGGGCGACACGCTCTACGGCCCGCGCCGCATCCCCCACGAATGGTTCTTCGCCGGCGACAAGCCCAGCAAGGTCCTCATCGCCACGCTCCCCGGCACCGCCTTTGAGAACATGCTCGTTGAGTTGGGCAAGCTCCCGCCAGGCCCGCCGGACATGGCGAAGGTGACGGAAATCTGCGGCCGCGCGGGGGTGACGTTTGTCGGGTGAACGTGTATTGCGTGGTGCGAGGGCAAATCGGCGGATATGATTAGCTGTCAGTTGAGGTGCGATATGACATCCAGAACACTCCGTATCGATGGTCAAAAATTTCACATTGTCCCCGAGGACGAGTACAGAACGCTCCGCGCGGCCATGCGGTCACAACAACAACTCGCTCGGCAGGATATTGCCGATCTGACCCAAGCCGAACGGCGACTTAAAGACCCCCGGCGCAAGACCATCCCGCTGGCCCGACTCAAGGCCAAGTTGGGGCTCTGACCATGCGATACGCCGTGGTGATCGACACCAAAGCGGCGCGGGAAATAGAGGCACTTCCTCGACAAGATCAGCGCCGGATCATCTCCAAAATTGAGGCATTGGCCAACAACCCACGCCCGTCGGGTTGCGTCAGGCTTGCTGGAGAGTCCGGGCTTTGGCGCTGCCGATCGGGCGTGTACCGAATCATCTATCAGATTCAGGATGCTCGGCTTCTGATCGTTGTGGTGAAGGTCGGACACCGCCGAGACGTGTACCGTGGGATATAGGCACGGCTCTTCCTTCCCCCGCCTTTCTTTTACCCACCCGCCCTTCTGGCCGATAAACCGACTGAGCGAGTTCTCGGCATTGGCCGTAAAGCACGGCGGTTCCTACAATCGCGCCGCAGGGACAGGGCTCGGCGGGCGGGTCATTTGACCGCTGCGCTACAATGTAATGCGACACCACCCGCGGGACCGCCCCGCAAAGAGAAAGAGAATGCCATGTTCGAACGATTCACAGACCGTGCCCGCAAAGTTATGGCCTTGGCCAACCAGGAGGCCCAGCGCTTCAACCACGAGTACATCGGCACCGAGCACATCCTGCTCGGCCTGGTGAAGGAAGGCTCGGGCGTCGGCGCCAACGTGCTCAAGAACCTCGACGTGGACCTCCGCAAGGTCCGCCTCGAGGTCGAGAAGCTCGTCAAGTCCGGGCCCGACATGGTCACCATGGGCAAGCTGCCCCAGACCCCGCGCGCCAAGAAGGTCATCGAGTACGCCATCGAAGAGGCACGCAACCTCAACCACAACTACGTCGGCACCGAGCACCTCCTGCTCGGTCTGCTGCGTGAGCACGAGGGCGTGGCCGCGCAGGTCCTGATGAACCTTGGCCTGAAGCTCGAAGAGGTCCGCGAGGAGGTGCTCAACCTGCTGGGCGCCGGCGCCGACCCCGAGGAATCCGCCGGCAAGGGTGGCCAGGCCCCCGCCGCGCAGGGCGACCCCGCCGCCGCCAAGACCTCCAAGAGCCGCACCCCGGCGCTCGACAGCTTCGGCCGCGACCTGACCGAGCTCGCCTCCGAGGGCACGCTCGACCCCGTCATCGGCCGCGCCAACGAGATCGAACGCCTCATCCAGATCCTCTGCCGCCGCACCAAGAACAACCCCGTCCTGCTGGGCGAGGCGGGCGTGGGCAAGACCGCGATCGTCGAGGGGTTGGCCCAGAAGATCATTAATAAGGACGTACCCGAGCTGCTGGCGGACCGCCGCATCGTGGTGCTCGACCTGGCGATGATGGTCGCCGGCACCAAGTACCGCGGCCAGTTCGAGGAGCGCATCAAGGCCGTCATGAACGAGGTCCGCAAGGCCAAGAACGTGCTGCTCTTCATCGACGAGCTGCACACGCTGGTCGGCGCCGGCGGCGCGGAGGGTGCGATCGACGCCTCCAACGTGCTCAAGCCCGCGCTCTCCCGCGGCGAGATCCAGTGCATCGGCGCGACCACGCTCGACGAGTACCGCAAGTACATCGAGAAGGACGGCGCGCTCGAGCGCCGCTTCCAGACCATCGTCGTCGAGCCGCCCAACAAGGAAGAGACCGTCCAGATCCTGCTGGGCCTGCGCGACCGCTACGAGGCCCACCACCGCGTGCAGATCACCGACGGCGCGGTCCGCGCCGCGGTGGAGCTGAGCACGCGGTACATCACCAGCCGCGTGCAGCCGGACAAGTCGATCGACGTGATCGACGAGTCGGGCGCGCGGGTGCGTTTGAAGAGCATGAGCAAGCCGCCCGACATGGCGGAGCTCGAGGAGCAGATCGAGCGCTTGTCGATCGAGAAGGACGAGGCCGTGCGCAACGCCGACTACGAGCGCGCCGCCGACCTGCGCGACCAGGCCGAGGGGATGCGCAAGAAGAAGGAAGACATCCAGCGCGAGTGGCGTTCCAAGGCCAAGGAGATCGACGGCGTGGTGGACGAGGACGTCATCGCGGAGGTGGTCTCCAAGATGACGGGCATCCCGCTGACCCGGCTCGAAAAGGCCGAGAGCGAGCGGCTGCTCAAGCTCGAAGAGGAGCTGCACAAGCGCGTCGTCAGCCAGGACGAGGCGGTCAAGTCGATCTCCAAGGCGATCCGCCGCGCCCGCTCGGGCCTCAAGGACCCCAAGCGCCCCGCCGGCTCGTTCATCTTCGTCGGCCCCTCGGGCGTGGGTAAGACCCTGCTCTCCAAGGCGCTGGCGGAGTTCATGTTCGGCTCCGAGGACGCCCTAATGCGGATCGACATGTCCGAGTACATGGAGAAGCACAACGTCAGCCGGCTGATCGGCGCGCCCCCGGGCTACGTCGGCTACGAAGAGGGCGGCCAGCTCACCGAGCAGATCCGCCGCAAGCCCTACTCCGTCGTCCTGCTCGACGAGATCGAGAAGGCGCACCCGGACGTGTTCAACATGCTGCTCCAGATCATGGAGGAGGGGCAGCTCACCGACTCGTTCGGCCGGCACGTGGACTTCCGCAACGCGGTGCTGATCATGACCAGCAACATCGGCGCTGAATTGATCAAGAACAAGGCGGGCTTCGGCTTCGCCCCGCGCAGCGAGGAGGCCGACTACCAGAAGATGAAGAAGACGCTCCTCTCCGAGATCGAGCGCTACTTCCGCCCCGAGTTCATCAACCGGCTCGACGACGTGATCGTCTTCCGCCCGCTCTCGCGCGAGAACCTGATCTCCATCGTCGAGTACGAGCTCAAGAAGGTCCGCCAGCGGCTCAAGGACCGCGAGATGACCCTCGAGCTGGACGACAAGGCCAAGGACTTCCTCATCGAGAAGGGCTACAACCCGGACTTCGGCGCACGGCCGCTCCGCCGGGCGATCGAGCAGTTCCTCGAGGACCCGATGTCCGAGGCCATCCTCCGCAGCGAGGTCAAGGCGGGTCAGTTGATCCGCGTCACCCGCGAGGAGGGCGCCGAGGCCCTGAAGATCACCGCCGAGGACGTGGCCCCCGCGGCCGCCAAGGGCGCCGACCTGGCCAAGGCCGGGGCGGAATCCACCTGATCGCTCTTCCGGTTTCCGCGACACACAATCCATCCCCCCCGAGGCCCGCGTTCCAGAACGCGGGCCTCTTTTTTTGACCCCGCGCCGCGTTACCAGACCCGACGCCAAACCGTATTGATTTGCCGTTCCCGATGCGTCAAGTTGCCGCAATTTCGGGTCGATACCACGTCTATGCGTATTCGGGCCTGTAGAAACAGACTTCCGTGAGTCTGCTGCCGGCGTAATTCGGGTTCAGGGCGCGGTTCCATTTTTTTACCGCGGGTGAGAGGGACTACTGATGAATCAGCAACTCCTTGATCGAGTGCTTAAATCCCCGAGGCTGCCGAGCCTCCCCGCCATCGCCATCGAGGTGATCGATCTCGTCCAGCAGAAGGACGTGAACATCAAGCAGATCGCCCACACGATCAGCCACGACCCGGCGCTCTCCAGCAAGATCCTCAAGACCGTCAACTCCTCCTTCTACGGCCAGGCGCACTCCATCGCCACCATCAGCCACGCGCTGGTCGTCCTGGGGCTCAACAGCGTCAAGACGCTCGCCCTGGGCTTCAGCCTCGTACCCAACCTCCGCGACAGCGGCGGCGCGGGCTTCGACCACGTCGGCTTCTGGCGCCGCAGCCTCTACTCCGCCGTCGCCGCCAAGACCATGGCCAAACAGATCGGCCTGGTCCAGCAGGAGGAAGCCTTCTTCGGCGGCCTGCTCCAGGACCTGGGCATGCTCGCCATGTACCAGACCCTCCCCGACGACTACCCCGCCATCCTCGCCCAGATCAAGGACCAGCACCGCAACCTCTGGCAGGCGGAACGCGCCAAGCTCGACGGCATGGACCACGCCATGGTCGGCGCCGCCCTCGCCGAGAGCTGGAACCTCCCCCCGCTGCTGGTCAAGCCCGTCCTCCACCACGAGGACATCACCGGCGCGCCCGAGGAACTCCTCCCGCTCATCCGCTGCGTCGCCCTGGGCGCGCGCCTCGCGGACGTCTTCGTCATCGAGTCCAACGGCGGGGCGCTGGAGACCTACTACAACCTCTCGCAGGAGTGGTTCAACATCCCCCGCGAGCAGGCCGAGGGCCTCTTCCGCGCCATCCACGCCACCACAGTCGAGATGAAGCGACTCTTCGACCTGCCCACCGGCGACCTGGAAAACCCCGACGAGATCCTCTCCCGCGCCAACGAGACCCTCCAGAACATCAGCCTGCAGCAGTCCATCCAGACCACCCAGCTCCAGCAGGAGAACCAGGAGCTGGCGCAGAAGGCGACCACCGACTCGCTCACCGGCGCCTCCAACCGCGGCCGGTTCAACGAGTTCATCGCCGAGCAATTCGAGAAGGCCAGCCAGCTCGAGCCCCTGAGCATCCTGTTCATGGACGTGGACCACTTCAAGAAGTTCAACGACACCTACGGCCACCAGACAGGCGACCGCGTGCTCGTCGAGGTCGCCTCCGTCCTCAAGGGCGCAGCCCCCAAGGGCGCGCTGGTCGCCCGCTACGGCGGCGAGGAGTTCTCCGTCATCGTCCCCCGCATGACCCGCGTGGACGCCGCCGCCCTGGCGGAGAAAATCCGCGGCCTCATCCAGTCCAACCCCGTCAGCTCCGAGGACGGCCAGACGCTCCACGTCACCATGAGCATCGGCGTCGCCGCCTACGAGGGGGCCTTCTTCGCCCGCCCCGAGCAGGTCGTCAAGGCCGCCGACCAGGCCGTGTACGCCGCCAAGAAGTCCGGCCGCAACTGCGTCCGCGTCTTCGCCCCCCGCGTCGCCAACCCCGGCGCGACGCCGACACCCCAGCCGCCGCAGCAGCGCGTGGCGTAAAACCGCACAACGCTCCCGTAGGGTGGTGCTGAGTCCGCGAAGCCCACCATCCGCGTATTTGAGCACCAAAGACGGTGGGCTTCGCGGACTCAGCTCTTCCACGGCACCCACCCGCGACCGAACGTGCGGTTGTTCGTCAGGTCGCTCCAGCTCTGCGCCATCGTCACCGTCTGGTCGTACGGGTCCGTGTCCGGCCCGCCGTGGCGGCAGACCGCGCGTGGGAACGTCGCGTGGTCGCTCAGCAGTTTCCGCATGTGGTCATACCCACGGCCCCAGGGCATGTGGCATATCTCGCCCATGTGCGTGAACCGCACCGCCGAGTCGGTGTAGTACTGCATGTCCCCCGCACCCAGGTGCTTGCCCACGCGCTCCAGGTACGCCAGCCGCTTGTGGCGGATGTACGCCCCCATCTCCTCGGTCTGGAAATGCCCCTCCGTGCACCAGAGCACGCCCGACTTGTCCATCCGGCGGAACGCGACGCGGCGGAAGCTCTTCTCGGCGATCACGCCGTCACCCGACACGTCCGCCCACACCTGCGACGCCCCGCTCCAGTTGAAGAGCGTGTAGCGCGTGTAGAGCTCGACCACCTGCCCGATGTTGGAGGCGAAGCGCAGGATCGGGAAATTGCAGATCGGCCAGGTGTCCTCGATCGGTTCGTCGAGCCAGCACCAGCACGACACACCCGCGAAGCACCCCACGCCCTTCTCGTTGCCCGCACCCCACTGCTCGATGTAGCCCGTGCGCGGCTTGAACAGCTTGTAAGGCCTCGCCGGCGTGGACCACTTCTGCCTCGGCCGCTTCCACGGGCCGGGCTTGCGCCACCTGTACCCGCGCGGCATGGGCGAGAGCGGAAGCGAGTCGGCGCTGTGCGACGCCAGCACGCCGTCCGGCCCGACCATCAACGCGCCGGAACACCCCTGGTCCTGCGGCCGGGGAACGTCCACGCCGATCGGCGGGTTGTAGTTCCGGTCCCACCGCGTGATCATCGCCTTGTATTTCACGTACTCCATCACCGCCGCCTCGAGCAGCGTGCAGCCCGCGCCACGCGCCACGCCGTGCAGCCGGTCCACGCGCTCCGGGTAGATGTCCGCCAACTCGGGGTAGCGCGCGTAATCCGGCGGCGTCTCCAGCCGCGACGCGACATACGCCTCCAGCGCCCGCCGGCTCATCGCCCCCAGCGTGTCGCGCAGCTCGACGCTCTTGAGCGCCGCGGCGGTCTGCTTCTTGACGCCCGCCGCTCCGATCTTCTTGCCCTCCGCGACGCCGTCGTCGAACGGGATGATCGGGACGATCTCGATATCGATGTTGCTCACGCTCTTGGCGGACTTGGCCATGGGTTCTCTCCTCGTTCGTTGGGGGCGGGCATTGTAGAAAGAAACAGTCCAGAGTCCCGAGTCCAGAGTCAGGAAATCCAGAGTCGGAGACACCGTCGGGGGTCTTCGGCTCTGGACTCTGGACTCTGGACTCTGGACTATTTCCCCACCCGGAAACTCATCAACGGGTGTGTCCGGCTGAACGCCCGCGCCGGCACGCGGCCAAACCGCACCGGCAGCCAGGTGATGTAATCATTGCCCGCCGCGCCGGCTGAGCCGAAGTCGCAGAGGGCGAGCGTGGAGCCGTCCGTGGCGGTGTATTCGCGCAGCACCTGCGGCTTGAGCCAGGTCTCGTCGTGGATCGGTTTGGAGTCCGCGGCGCGGCGGGCGTCGAGAGTGGGGAGCGCGTCCGGGTCCACCGTGTTGTATCGCGGGTCGTAGGTCATGAGCAGCGGCCCGCGGTAGATGCTGGCGTCGCGCAGCCCCGGGCCGCGCTTGGGTTTAACGCCCGCCAGGCCCATCGACGCCCACGCCCCGCGCGAGACGCCGCCGCCGATCACCAGCGTGACGAGATTATTGCCCTTCCTGAGTTTGAGCTGGACCTTGTTGCACCGCTCGTCGAGCGAGCCGGTGTTCCCCGTGGGAACCTGGAAATTGTCGAACGTCTTCTCGCCGTTCACGTACCACGCGGTCCACCAGTCGGCGGTGAACAGCAGCTCGATCGTGCGGGCCGTCGCGCTGCGGATCGTCGTGAAGGCGGCGAGCGACATCCGCCCCGGCAGGCCGTCGGTGATCTTGCGGCCGGAGATGATCCCCCGCTCGCTGCGCACCTTCACGGGCTTATACGCACGGCCATTAATCGACAGCGAACGCGGGACCGACTTCAACCCCGCGGGATCGGGCGTCAGCCGCAGCGTCGGCGGGAGCTTTACATTCGCGGCCTCCGCCGCGGTCGGCGGCACAAATCCGAAAACGGTCCACTCCGCCTCGAAGTCGGCGACGGGACCGTAGGGCTTCACCCAGAAGTGCGGCGAGAAATCCAACTCGACGGTGACGCGGTCGCCGGGCGACCAGAGGCGCGTGACATCGAGGTACTTCCCCGCCTTCACGCCGCCGACCTTGCGTCCATTCACCGTCACCGCCGTCCTCGCCGACCAGTACGGGATGCGCAGCGCGAGCGCGAACCTCTCCGCCGCGTCCGGCGTGACCACGATGTCGATCCGCGGTTCGACCGGGTATCCCGTGTTCTGCGCCAGCCGCACCCGTCGGCCCGAGGGCAGCGCCGTCTCGATCACGCCCGGCCCGTAATAGTTCAGCACCACCGCGCCGCCGCGCCGCATCACCGCCCAGTCGCTGACCATCCCCAGCGCCCGCGGGCCGTTCACCGAGCAGCAGTTCAGCTCCGGGCTCCCCGGGCGGGCCTGGAACACGATGTCGTGGGCGCTGGCGCGGCGGGCGCCGTCCATCGGCGTGTTGTACGTCACCCACCGGCCCGAGGGCGACATCATCCCGATCCCCGAGTTCAGAAGCGAAAACTCGATCTCGTCGGCGACGACGGAGTTCCCCGTCAGCTTCAGCATCTCGACGCTCATCGCCATCCACGCGATGGTGCAGCAGGTTTCGATCGCGCCGGCGTGGTAGGGGTTGCCGGTCGCCTGCTCGCCGGAGGTGAACCCGCCGTTGTTGTGGCGGTCGCCCTTGGCCATGCTCCACCAGAGGTTCTCGAACGCTTTTTTGTGGGCGGCGTCGCCGGTGACGTAGTGCAGCTCGGAGAGCGCCATGATCGGGTGCAGGCTCTCCCATCGCGGCTTGGGGGTTTCCCAGAACTCTTTCCCGGCCGCGCCCTGGCGCAGGTAATCCCCCGCCGGCGGCAGCGCGAACTCGCGCACGATCTGCCGCGCCATGGCGAGGTATCGCTTCTCGCCCGTGACGCGGTAGAGCATCGCCAGCGAGTGTGCGGGCGCCTGGTTCATCTCGTGCGCGCCGGTGTCGTGGAGTTTTTCCTTGGGGTTGTCGAGGAAGCGGTCGCAGAAATAATCGCCGATGCGGCGGGCGCAATCGAGGGCGCGCGTGTCGCCGGTGTCGTGGTGCCAGAAGAGCAGGCCGAGCATCGCGTGGTAATGCCCCCACGCGTCCCACGGCTCGTTGCATGTGGGGCAGCCCTTCTTCATGCGGTACTCGCGCGGCCAGGGGCCGAGGTAGCCGTCCGCGTCCTGCAGCCGCGTGAACTCGCCGACGAACCAGTCGATGTGCGCGGCGAGCATCGGGTTGCGCGTCAGGCGGTGGACCTGCACGGCGTGCGTCAGGTATTTCCCCGCGAACTCACCCGCCCATGGCACCTGGTTCTGCAGCGGCCGACGCTCGCGGTTGCGGAACATCTCGAGCATCGCCGGGTTGGCGCGCGGCGCGGGGAGGACCCATTGCAGCGTGACGGCGTCGAGCCGGCGGCCGATCTCGCCACCCAGCGCGAATGTTGTATCTTCGGGCGTTTCCAACACGGGACGGGCTTTGGTTTTCGCGGCCGAGGTGCGTGCGGTGGACATGGCGAGACTCCGTCGATGTAGGGATATGAGCATATCGCAAGCGTGTTTCGGAACCGCGGGTAGCATGGACGCCCCCGACCACCCCCACCCAAATCCCGGAGCCGCCACGATGCGAGCCATCCCCACACGACCCGTCACCATCGACAGCACCCGCTACGGCGAGCGCTGGTTTCCCCTGCTCTTCCGCCACACCGACGGCACGCTGCTCATGTACGTCGAGTATGGCCACGACGCGCACTTCGCCCCCTTCTTCCGCATCGAGTCCCGCGACGAGGGGCGCACCTGGAGCAACCCTTGCGACAACGTCCCGCGCTGCACCTGGGCGCTGGGCTTCGCCGACAACGAGCTGCTCGAGATGGACGCCTATGGCGTGCAGGACCCGAAAAAAACCGAATACGCCTGCCACTACGGTGCGTGGAGCGACCCGGCGAAGCCCAACTCACCCGTGAAGAGGGAACTCATCCGCGTGCATTGCCCCTCGACGCGGGCGGCGCCGCTCGCCTCGCTCCCGGGTTACCCGACCGTCCACTGGTGGGATTTGTGGAACGGCTTGCACGGCACGAGCAACCTCAAGGGCCCGGAGATATTTCTCAACGGCCCGAACATGACCAGCGGCTTCGACGCCGGCGGGGGCAGGCTGATCGCCACCGGTTACGGCGCGTCCAAAGATGAGTCGATCAAGGGCGACTGGGTCTGGCTCTACGAGTCGCGCGACCGCGGCCACAACTGGCGCGAAATCTCCGTCGTCGCCAGGCCCTCCGATAGTCTCCCCAGGGGCGCCAACGAGGCCACGATTGTCCGGCTCAGGGACGGCCGGCTCTACGCCGTCGCGCGGACCTTCGGCCCGCGGCTTACGCACATGTGGTCCTCCGACGAGGGCAAGACGTGGACGACGCCCGCGCCGCTGAACCTCATCGACTCCAAAGAAATACCCGGCACCGTCTGGCCCGTCTGCACGGTGATGAAAGACGGCACCCTGGCTCTCGTCTACGGCCGGCCGGGCAAACACCTCGTCCTCGACCCCTCGGGCACCGGCACGCAGTGGCAATCCCACCTCGACCTGCACGCCTGGGAACTCGACACGCAGGCGACGATGGGTGTGCCCCCCGAGAAGCGGCTGCGCGGCATCGTGGGCCATGACCCGAACGTTTACTGCAACCGTTACACCGACTCGGGCGATTACCTGGCCGTCGTGACCAGCGGCGAGCGCGGGCTGATCGTGATGTACGACGTGCATCAATATGTGGAGAGCTGGAACGCCAAACCGGTCGAGGCGGTGCGCATGGTGCGGCTGGAGGTCTCGGGGTGACCCCTCTCCCCCCGGGAGAGGGTGGCGGCGTCTTCGCCGACGGGTGAGGGGACCCGCGGCCGGAAGGGTCGTGTGAAATTCGGATGGGCCACGCGGCCGGTGGTCCCCTCACCCCGGCCCTCTCCCGGAGGGAGAGGGGGTAAGACACGCGCCCGCCGGTTTTCGATTTCCCCCCGTTTCGGCTATCGTTTTGGTCTCCCGACGGACACACGCCATGAGCTCCACCATCGACCAGTTCAAACCCGGCCAGAAGGTCGCCGTCACCCAGCAGATTGCCCAGCGCGAGCGCACGTGGACGATCCGCGTCGAGGGGACGGTCGTGAAGGCCGAGCAGAAGAAGACCGGCTCGTGGTTCGCTGGCTCCAAGGACGACCACCTCTGGCTCGACCGGCTCACGATCCGCAAGGAGGACGGCGAGGTCATCGTCTGCAACCTCGACCCCTACACGCACGTCGAGCTTCTCGCCGAGCCGCCCGCCGCGGCCGCTCCCGCCACCGAAAAGACCGACGCCGAGGCCTGAACCCGTCTATTTTTTCGCACCCCCGCGCCACGCCGCGCGGCAACACGGATACCAACCATGCCCATCACCACGCTGCCCCTGGGTGTCACCGCCGTCATGCTGCCCGACCTGGACTTCGACGAGCAGATCGCCCTGCTCAAGCGGTGCGGCGTGACGCACTACTCCATCCGCCCGCGCATCATCCCCGAGGGGGAGCGTGGCAAGGCGTGGGGCAACTGGGGCAACCACAAGTTCGACCTCACGCCCGCGCGCCTCGTCAAGGAGGGCAAGGAGATCCGCAAGAAGCTGCTCGACGCCGGGCTGACGCCGTTCGGCACCGTGCCGGCGGTCACGCTCTCAGACAGCGACGACGTGCTCAAGGAGGCCTTCGAGGGGGCGGCCATCACCGGCGCGGGGCGCGTGCGCGTCTCGCCGCTGAACTGGACGGGCTACCCGCACAACCAGGTCATCAACTACGCCGAGACGGTGAAGAAAAACGTCGAGGGTTACCAGCGCGTCGTTACGCTGGCGCGCGGGTACAAGCAGAAGGTCGTCATCGAGACGCACTGCGGCTCGATCGCCGCCTCGCCCGCGCTGGCGCTGAACATCTGCCGTAACTTCAAACCCGAGGATCTGGGCACGATCTTCGACATCGCCAACTTCAACATCGAGGGTGCGTACAACCCCAACCTCGCGGTGGCGGTGCTGGACCAGTACATCGACCACGTGCACATCGGCGGCTCGCGCCGCGTGCAGGGGCTGTACGACTCCGCCGGTTGCCGGCAGTCGGCGACGGTGCAGGTGCCCATCGGTGAAGCGGACCTGTACATCCCCGCGTGGCTCAAGGCGCTGCACGACGCCGGCCGGCACGTCCCGCTGATGATCGAGGACTTCACGCAGAACGTCTCGGGCGCGCTGCGGCTCGAAACCAGCGCCGCGGCGCTGCACCGGGCCCTGGCGTCGCTGTGACGCGGCTTTAGTCCGGTGGGGCAGGCGTCCCGCCTGCTTCTTTTCATCAGATCAAGACCAATACAGAGGCAGGCGGGACGCCTGCCCCACCGGACCCTCACTCCATGTCCACCCAAGAAGGCCTGCCCCCGAACTACCCCTTCCAGCCCGACTGGGAGGTGACGCCGCGCCAGGTCAAGGCGATGCTCGACGCCGGCGACGACTTCGTCCTCATCGACTGCCGCACGCCCGGTGAATACCAGGTCACCCGCGTCGAGGGCTCGGTGCTCGTGCCGTTGCAGGAGGTGGCGGCGCGGCTGCCCGAACTGGAAAAGTACCGCGACCAGAAGATCGTCGTGAACTGCCACCACGGCGTGCGCTCGCTCCGCATGACCGCGGCGCTGCGGCAGCAGGGGTTCGAGGACGTAAAGTCCATGGCCGGCGGCATCGACCTCTGGGCGATGGACATCGAGCCTGGAATGAAGCGATACTGAGGCACGTCAACAGCGTGGGGCAGGCGTCCCGCCTGCCCCACCGGAAATACCAAATCTGAAACGGAGCGCGTTATGCGTCTTGGATGCTGTGCCGGGATCGATGATGTGGCGGTGGTGAAGGCGGCCGGGTTCGACTTCCTTGAAGTGACCGTCACGGGCGTGCTGCGCGGGCTGGAGCCCAGTTCGACCTGGGACGCCACCGCGCCGGACCCCGCGAAGCTCGCGCTCCCCATCGAGGCCGTCAACACGCTCATGGCTCCCGGCCTGCCGATCGTCGGCCCGAGCCGCGACCGCGTGGCGCTGCAGGACTACATCCAGCGCATCGCCAAGCGCGCCGAACGGCTGGGCATCCAGCGCCTCGTCTTCGGCTCCGGCGGGGCGCGCAAACGCCCGGACGGGACCGACAACGACACGGCGCTCCAGCACCTCATCGAGTTCGTCAAGATGACCGGCGACGTCTGCGGGCACCACGGCATCACCTTGGTCATCGAGCACCTCAACCGGGGCGAGACCAACACCCTCAACTCCCTGGCCGAGTGCCGCTACGTCTGCGAACAGGCCGACAACCCCAACGTCGCCATGCTCGTGGACAGCTACCACTATGGGCTCGAAAAAGAGGAGCCCCAGGCCATCCTCGACCTCGAGGGCACGCTCAGGCACGTCCACGTCGCCGAGGTGACCGGCCGGATTCAGCCCGGGGCACACGGCCCGGTCCGCGCGGATTCCCCCGCCTTCGACTTCGACGACTTCTTCTGCGCCCTGCGCAAGATCGGCTACGACGAGCGCGTCAGCGTCGAGTGCAAGTGGCAGCCCTCGCTCCAAGAAGGCGCCGCCGCCTGCGCCAAGTTCCTCCGCCAGGCGTGGGCCAACGCGGGCTCCGGCGAGTGCGGGGCGTGACTCTGCTTACTCCCTCTCCCCCCGGGAGAGGGGAAGAGGCAGCTGTGCAAGTTCCGTCGCCTTTGTGTCGATGAATACCCTCACCACGAGCGCTTTTATGCTGAACACCGATTGGCGAGGCCTCCACGGCAAACACTTCGAGGGCGCCCGCGCGCTGGTCACCGGCGGGGCGGGGTTCATCGGCTCCCACCTGGCCGAGGCGCTCATCAAGCTGGGCGCGAGCGTCACGGTCATCGACGACCTGTGCGGCGGGGATGAGGCGAACTTCAACGACTACCGCGCCGCGGCCGGCGACAGGCTCAGGTTCGTCAAAGCGTCGATCCTCGACGCCGAGGCCGTCGCGCGTTGCACCGAGGGGTGCCGTTACGTCTTCCACCAGGCGGCGCTGGGCTCCGTGCCGCGCAGCGTCGAGCAGCCGGTGCTCTACGCCCAGGTGAACATCATCGGCACGCAGACCGTGCTGGAGGCGGCGCGGAAGGCGGGCGTGAAGCGCGTGATGTTCGCCGCCAGCTCCAGCGCGTACGGCGATTCGCCGACGCTCCCGAAGATCGAGACCATGCCCCCGCTGCCCAAGAGCCCCTACGCCGCCGGCAAGCTGGCGGGCGAGGCGCTCATGCGCTGCTACGCGGCGAGCTACGGGCTGGACACCGCGAGCCTGCGTTACTTCAACATCTTCGGCTACCGGCAGAACGCCAACAGCGCCTACGCGGCCGTCATCGCGGCCTTCGCCAAGGCGCTGGTCGCGGGCAAGCCGCCGGTGATCTTCGGCGATGGCGAGCAGTCACGCGACTTCACCTTCGTCCACAACGCGGTGCACGCCAACCTGCTGGCGGCCCGCGCGGAGAGGGAGATCGGCGGCGAGGTGATCAACATCGCCTGCGGCGAGCGGGTGACGGTGAACGAGCTGGCGGCGCAGATGGCGTCGATGTTCGGCCGACCGGACCTCAAGGCCGAGCACAGGGAGGACCGCGCCGGCGACGTGAAGCACTCGCTGGCGGACCTGTCGCAGGCGAAGAAGCTGCTGGGCTACGCCCCGATCGTGCCCTTCTCCGCCGGGCTGGCGCCGACGGTGGCGTGGTACCGAGAGGTGCTCAAGGCCTGAGATTTTCCGTGCGGGATCGCACCGACCGGTCATAGAATAAGAATATGTCCCAAGCCGCCGTCAGGGGTGAGTTGGGCGGCAAGTACGAGCCGCCGCACAACACGCAGTTCAGCGTGTTCCTCGATAATCGGGTCGGGAAGCTGCACGCGCTGGTGAAGATCTTCGAGGGGCGCGAGCCGCACATCGCCGCGCTCTGCGTGGTGGACTCGGCGGACCACGCGGTGGTGCGGCTGGTCACCTCCAAGGCCGACCTGGCGCGCAGCCTGCTCGAGCGGCACGGCATGGCGTTCAGCGAGACGGACATCCTGGTCGTCGAGCTCAACACCGAACACACCCTCTCCAAGCTCTGCCAGCTCCTCCTCTCGGCCGAGCTGAACATCCAGTACGCCTACCCGCTGATGTTCCTCCCGCACGGGAACACCGCCATCGCGCTGCAGACCGACGACCTGACGCTCACCGCCCACATCCTGCTCAAGAAGCTCTACACGCTGCTGGGCGAGAACGACCTGGGCTCCAACGCGACGCCCAGCGACGGCGGCCCGAATATCTAGGGGGTGGTCCGTGGTGCACGTTTTGAAAATGTCCGCGAGGGCGGGTATTTATTGCCGCCCATGCTGACCCCCGAGCAGATCGCGTTCTTCCACGAGCAGGGCTACATCCACGTGCCGGGGCTGATCCCGCGCGAGAACTGCGCCGCGGTGGTGGACGCCATCTTCGAGTTCCTCAACCTCAGCCCCGACCGGCCCGACGAGTGGTACAACTCCGCGCTCAAGCCCGGCTACGGCGGGATGGTCGAGATGTACCACCACCCGTCGATGTGGGTCAACCGTCAGCTCCCCGAGGTGTACGAGGTCTTCCGCGCGATCATGGGCACGGACAAGCTTGTGGTCACGCTCGACCGCGTGAGCATGAAGCCGCCGGTCTCGTCGAAGAGCAACCCGGACTGGACGGAAAAGAGCTTCGTCCACCTCGACGCGGATCCGACCGACCCCCGTTGGGCCACGGAATACGGCGTGCAGGGCGTCGTTTACCTCACCGACACGGACGAATCGATGGGCGGCTTCCACTGCGTGCCGGGCTTCCACCGCAAACACACGGAGTGGCTCCGCACGCCCAAGGACCGGCGCAGCGAGAAGCCGCCGGACTTCTCCGGCATCGTGCCGACCCCGATCCCGGGAAAAGCGGGCGACATGGTGATCTGGGACTTCATGCTCCCGCACGGCAACGGCGTGAACCACTCCAACCGGCCACGCTTCGCGCAGTACATCACGATGCTCCCCGCGGTGCTCTCGCCCGAAACCATCGAGGACCGCATCCAGCGCTGGCGCGGGAGCATCCCCAACAAGGTCGCGGTGAAAGACGCCCCGCCGCCGACGCAAGACCCCGCCCCGCTCACGCCGCTGGGGCGGAAGCTGCTGGGCTTGGACCCCTGGTGAATGCCCGGGGCGGTTGTGAATCCATATTCAAATAAGACCCCCTCGACTCGCGGACTCGTCATCGGGCTTGGCTTTCCCCCGTCAATAACGGGGGATTGGGGGTCATCGGCGGGAAAGTGGATGCTTATTTGGGTCGATTCAACAGCCGATATGAAGGGCTGCGGCAGGCCCTTCTCCACGTCACCCCAGGCGATTCTTCCCATGCCGATCGACAGCAAAACGGTCAGTACCCGGTCACTCACCGCCAAGGCCTACGAGAGCCTGCTGGAGACGCTCGATACCCAGAAGAAGGCCCCGACGCGCAAGGTCCAGCGCCAGCAGGAGCGCGTCCGGCTCCACCGCGATGTGACCGTGCTCTGCAAGCTCAACCCGGACAGCATCGCGCCCACCCACTTCGCCGTGAAGTCCCGCAACATCAGCGGCAGCGGGATCGGCTTCTTCCACGGTGCGTTCCTCGCCCCCGGCACGGCGTGCGAGATCGTCCTGATCACCCCCGACCGCAAGAGCGGCCTGCGGGTCATGGGCAAGGTCGCTCAGTGCCGCCACATCAAGGCGTTCATCCACGAGGTGGGCATCAAGTTCGACGAGGCGTGTGACGTGCAGGGTCTGGTTGAGCCCGGCGCCAACGCCGCGGCCTGAGACGACTCCGGCCAGACCGGACGCGCCGGTGGCGCGGCTTTCAAGTCACAACCGTATCACGATGAGAAGCCCCTGGTTAGCCCCGTGGTTCGGGTGGTCCGGATGCTTCGGGTGGTCCGGGTGATCCGGGTGATCCGGGTGGCCCGTGTCCTTGGGCGATGCGACGACCGAGACATCCTCCAGCGCCAGCGTGTAAGTCTGGCCGTTCACGTCCTTGGCCCGCGCGATGACCTCAACGATCATCCCTTCGGCCAGATCGGCGGGCGCGGCCGCTTCCTTGAGCAGCCAGGCGTTGCCGTAGTGCAGCACCGTACCGGTGAACGGCTCGCTGTTGGAATCGACCACGCCGCTGGGCGTGAGGTTCACGAAGAACTCGACGCTCTCGACAAGACAGTCGGGGTCCGAGACCATCGCGAGCAGCGTGTTGTGGCTGGAGCCGGCGATAAGCGCGCCCTTGCTGTTGAGAACCCGCAGGGACGTGATCGAGGGCGGGGTGGCGGCGACGACCTGGACCGCGAGCGTCTGCGTATAGGTTGCGCCGTTGACATCGGTCGCCTGCGCGATGATCTCGACGGTGGTGCCCGCCACGAGGTCGCCGGGCAGCGTCGCATCCTTGAGCACCCACTTGCTGTCCAAGTGGGCGAGCGTGCCGGTGACCGCCTCGCTGTTGGCATCGACCACACCGCTGGGCGTCTGGTTCACGAAGAAGGCGATGGTCTGTACCGTGCGGTCCGGGTCGGCGACCAGCGCGGCCAAGGTGTTGTGTGCGCCCCCGATGACGAGCTTGCCCTCGTGCCCGGGGACCAAGATGGTCGTGATCGAGGGGGGCGTGACAGCGACGACCTGAACCGCGAGCGTCTGCGTATAGGTCGCGCCGTTGACATCGGTCGCCTGCGCGATGATCTCAACGGTGGTGCCGATCACCAGGTCGCCGGGCATCGTGGCGTTCTTGAGCACCCAGTCGCATTCGCGCCGGACGAGCGTACCGGTGATCCCCTCGCTGTTGGCATCGACCACGCCGCTGGGCGTGGCGTTCACGAAGAAGGCGACGGTCTGCACGAGATGGTCGGGGTCCTTGATCGAGGCGACGAGGAGATTGTCCGTCGTGCCGGGGATCGCGTTGCCCTGGTGGCTGCGGAGCTCAACGTCGGTGATCGAGGGCGGGGTGAGGCCCTGGACCTCGACGTCGCCGAGCGTCTGCGTGTAGGTCACGCCGTTCACGTCGGTCGCCCGCGCGATGATCTCGACGGTCGAACCGATCAGCAGGTCGCCGGGCATGGTCGCGTTCTTGAGGTGCCAGACACGGCCGTGGCGCGCGAGCGTGCCGGTGATCGCCTCGCTGGCGGAATCGACCACGCCGCTGGGCGTCGGGTTCACGAAGAAATCGACGGTCTGCACCGTGCGGTCGGGGTCGGTGACGTGGGCCATGAGGAAGTTGTCGGTGGTGCCGGGGACGGCCGTGCCGTGGTGGCTGAGGAGGAAGACCTTCGTGACCGTCGGGGCTTCGGGTGCGACGACCTCGACGCCGGCGAGCGTCTGCGTGTAGGTCGCGCCGTTCACGTCGGTGGCCCGCGCGATGATCTCGACGGTCGTACCGGCGACGAGATCACCCGGCATGCTCGCGGACTTGAGCGTCCACGTCCGGCCGCGGTGCACGAGCGTGCCGGTGATCGGCTCGCTGGCGGGATCGACCACGCCGCTGGGCGTCTGGTTCACGAAGAAATCGACGGTCTGCACGGCGTTGCCCGGGTCGAGCACCCAAGCCGTCAGTTTGTTGTCGGTCGTGCCGATGATGATCGTGCCGCGGTGGCTCAGGAGCCGGACGTCCGCGATCGTGGGCGGCGCGGGGTTGACCGTGATGTCGGCGTCGGCGAAGCCGGTGGCGCCGGCGCTGTCGGCGACGACGGCGGTGATCTTGTAATCGCCCAGCGGAAACTTCCTGGGGCGGGTGTTCTCGATGCTGAGCACCGCGTTGCCGTCGGCGTCGATCCGCGCCGAGCCCAGGCAGATGTCGTCGTCCGTCCGCGGGTCGGCGCCGGCGGGGTTGCTGTCGCCGTTGACGTCGGCGTAGAACTTCACGCGCTTGATTGTCGCGCCCGGGTCGCTGTCGGTGATGTTGCTCGCGGTGATCGTCAGCTCGCTGCCGGCGTTGTTCACGACCGGGTTGTCCAGGACGAGGCTGCCGATGCTGATGGACAGCAGGCTGCGCGCCTCCAGGGGCTCCATCGCCGCCCACCCGCCGCGCGCGGCGCGCCGCGATTTACCGATCCGGCTGAGCAGACGCTTCCGCAGGGTCGCGCTGAAAGAAGTTTCCACGGGATACCTTTCTTTTTGGAAAAACCGGGTTGGGGATTTTCGCGGTCATCCGCCCGGTTTGTCGTCCCCTCTGGCTCCAGAACCCCGTGATGCTGGGCGTAGCATCCAAGGCTCAATGTTCACCATACCGCACGAATTGCGGGGGTTCAACCAATTTTATAAATCCGATAAAGCAACAAGCCCCGGGGTGAACCGGGGCTTGTCGTGGATTGATGGATTGTAAGACCGACTCAGGCGCGACGGCGGCGGGTGGCGAACCCCAGGCCGATGAGGCTCATCAGGCCCATCGAGGCGGTGACGGGCTCGGGGGTGCTGGGATCGGGGTCGGGGCCGCCGCCACCGCAGCCGGGCGTGCCGGGCTCGCAGGGGCCACCGGGGAAGCCGCCTTCGGGAGGCAGCGCGGTGCCGTAGAGGAAGTAGATGTTGGAGATGGTGGAGCTGTCCACGACGAAGGCCGCGGGCAGGCCGGTGAGGGTCATCACGACCTGGTTCCTGATGAGGCCGTTGCCGCTGAGGCCGCCGTTGGCGGTGGCGAGGTTGTCAGCGTCGGAGGTGATGCCGTACTGCACGCCGTTGGGGGAATCGGGGCCTTGGAGGTTGCCGACGGTGTCGAAGCGGTCCGCGGGGCCGAAGAGCCCGATGCCCGTGGAGCTCAGGCCGTGCGTCGCGTTGCCGGGGATGCCGACGCCGCTGGCGATGGCCCCGCTGTAGGCCCACTCGGAGCCGACGTTCTTGTTAGCACCGTTGTTCGCCGCGGTGGGATCGTTGACGACCAGTTCAGCGATCGCGCTGCCGCCGGTCACCGAGAGGGCCGGAGCACCCACGATGTCGAAGAAGACGGCGGTGAGGATATCGGAGGGGGCCGTGTTATCGCCCGTACCCGTGTTCGCCAGCGTGACGATCAGGTTCGTACCGCTTTTGGTGAAGTCAACGGACGCGGCCTTGGAGCCGCTGGCGCCATTGATGGTGAGTGCGTGCGCCGAGGGAGCCGAGACCGCCAAGCCCAGACCGGCGAGAACCATGCCCGCGAAGCGATGCGTTTTCATACGTACAACCTTTCTCTTCCTAAGTAAGCACCAGACAGAGACGCCTCAAAATCTTCGGAGTTTTCACACCCCGAACCGACGGGTCACACACCCAAACGGCCTAGTTTCTCCCCAACACAAGCAGAGATGTCTGCCCCTCCCAAGCCTGCGATGTCGGAGGATGGTCCCACCCACCCTCCTCCTGCCGCATAAAATATACGCCAGAAAAATCCCACGGCCACTCAAATGTGCCACAAATTTAAATTCCGGATTTGGCACTGCATTTGCTTTTTTCACCGAGCCAAATAAGCCTCAAATGTCTAAGACAAGCGTTTTTAAGATGTGAAATGACAAAATAACACAAATCTATCCGGCTTCTATGGCTACCGGGGGACGTGGGCCCGTCTTATGTGAGTAACTAAGATATTATTGGACTTAAGAAACGGCGCGCCGCTGAGGTGGCATGGGCAATCTGGGCAAAGCGATGGCTACCCTGCCCACGCCAATCACGATCAGTTGGACTGCATCTACTCCTTAGCCCCTTTTTCCCGGAGCAGCTTGGCGATGAACTGATGGTTCGTCGCCAGCGCCGCCTGGAGCGGCGTCACGCCTTCGGCCGTTTTGGCGTTCACGTCCGCCCCTTTGGTGATCAGCAGGTCCACCAGTTTCTTGTCGGCGCCGTAGGCCGCGGCGGCCATGTGCAGCGGCGTCACGCCGGTCGAATCCTTCGCGTTCACGTCCGCACCCTTCGCGATCAGCAGTTCCACCGCCTCCTTCGCGCCGGTGCCGGCCGCCAGGTGCAGCGCGGTTCGCCCATCCTTCATCGCCGCCTTGATGTCCGCACCGCCGGCGATCAGCAGTTCCATGACATCCTTCGCGTTCGTGGCTGCGGCGGCGTGCAGGGCGGTCCGGCCGTCCTTCGCCGCGGCCTTCACGTCCGCGCCCTTGGAGATCAGCAGCTCCGCCATGCCCTTGCTCATCGCCATGAACAGCGGCGTGCAGCCCTGGGCGTCCGCGCCGTTCACATCGGCCCCCTTGGCGATCATCCGCTCGGCCGTCTCACGGGTCTGCATCGCGGCGGCCCAGTACAGCAGGCTCCTGCCGTCGCTCGCCACGATTTTGGGGTCGGCCCCCTTGTCAATCAGCAGAACCGCCATCTCCCCGGCGTCGGCGCGGACCGCGAGCTCCAGCGGCGTGCGCCCCTTGGCGTCTTTCAGGTTCACGTCCGCGCCCTTGGCGATCAGCAGCAGCACCATGGGCTTGGAGTTCCGCCGCATCGCGTAAAACAGCGGCGTCCAGCCGTCCTTCCCCTTCGCCTCCTTGTCCCCGTTCTCCCGGGCGTTGACGTTGGCCCCCTTGGCGATCAGCAGCTCCGCGGTGTGCGGGTTCTCCAGCATCACCGCGTCGTGCAGGGGCGTCCTGCCCTGGTCCGTTTTCGCGTTGACGTCCGCCCCCTTGGCGATCATCAGCTCCGCCACGTCCGCACCCTTGTAGAGAAGGATGACGTTCAGCGGCGTGGCGCCGTTGCTGTCCCGGACGCTCAGGTCCGCACCCTTGTTGACCAGCAGCGTGGCCACGTCCCGCGAGTTGTTCGCCACCGCCCATTGCAGAGGCGTCACGTTGTTCATCGCCCGGAGGTTTATGTCCGCCCCCTTGGCGATCAGCACCTCCGCCACCTCCCTGGTGTTCCGCCCCGCGGCGTAGTGCAGGGGCGTCATGCCGTTGGAGTCCTTCGCGTTCACGTCCGCCCCCTCGGAAATGAGCTGCAACGCCGTCTCCCTGGCGTTCTCCATCGCCGCCAGGTGCAGGGCCGTCCGCTCGTAGGTGTCCTTGGCGTTCACGTCCCCCTTCCGCTCCTTGGGAACGGCGGGGGCCTTCTTCTCCGCGCCGCACAGGCAGACCGGGGCGATCAGCACAAGAACGGCCGTGAGGACCAACACGTTGAAGAGTCGCTGCATGATGGAGGATTCCCTATCCGGCGAACCACGGAACCACGTCGTAACACGGCGGCACACCGCCAAACAGCCGGCACCGCCGGGATTCTACTCCTCGGACCGCCGGGTCTCCGGGGTTCAATCTGATTGGATGGGTGATCACCCGCCGGCTCATTCCGCGTCGGCGGTGCGCTGGCCCGGGACACCCGAGAGCCAGGGGAGCAGGACGTGCTCGGGGAGGTAGCCCGCGGTCCGCGCGATCTCCTCGCCGTCGGCGTTGATGATGACGAAGGCGGGCAACGCCTCGATCCGCAGGCGCTCGACCAGCCGCGCCGTCTGCGCGTCCGGGCTGGAGAGGCTGAGCATCAGCGGCACGGCGTGGGTGCGGATGAACATGCCCACGTCCGGCTGCGAGAAAACCTCCCGCTTCATCTGGCTGCAGGGGGCGCACCAGTCGGCGGTGAAATAGACCAGGATCGGCTTGCCCTCGACCCGTGCCTGATCGACCGCCGAGCCGTAGCTGTGGTGCCACCCCACCGCATCGACAGGGGTCGTGCCCCGCGACTCGATCAGCCCCGTGACCACCGCGAAAGCGACGATCAGGCCCAGCAGGACCAGGATGGCCCGCGAGCCGCTGCTTTTATGGGGATGATGGGGATCGCCATTCGGGCCCGGTTGCGCCATAGGCGCGCTGCCCGGGGGGGCTGGAACGGGGTCGTTTTGGGTCGGGTCCGTGGTACTCATAACGGCTCGATCAGGTTCCCATCATCATACCCCGTATGGGGTTGAAATCGTAGCCCCATCTGCCCCACCACGACCAGGTACGGGGCCGCGCCCCCCCCGGGCTTGAACCACACAAGAAAGCCCCGCATTGGCATGACGGGGCTGCGTGGAACCGGATAAAATGCGATGCTCTGCCCGACCTCCAGCCCCCGGAAGCCCCGGAAGCCACCCGAAGAGAGTGAGACATGACTACCTCGAATAAGACCCCCAACCTCCCCGATCCCGTCGCCATCGCCGCGGAACAGGCGAAGCGCATCAACGTCGACCGCGAGCAGTACCTCGTCGGGCCACTGGACCGGTTGATCCTCGACTCGCCCTGGGTGACGCGCGAGGAGCTGACGGCGGGGCTGTCGGCGTTCCACAAGGAGCGCATGGCCAAGGTGCCGCCGCTGGCGCAGTACCCCGAATCCAAGCCCTGGGTCGATCACGTTCTGGCGGTCGAGCGCGAGCTGGTCCGGCAGGCGAAGCTCAACGACCTGGAGATCGCGCTGCTCAGGAGCCTGGGGGATTACACGACCTTCCGCGGGTACGTCTCCGCCAGGCCCAGGATGATCGAGAAGTGCCGCGTCGCCTACCTGCCGGAAACCGACCGGGGGGAGATGCACATCAAGAACGTGGACGACCCCTCGACGTTCTGGAAGAAGAGCGCGCCGATGAAGCCCTCCGCGTGGACCGAGGCCCCGCCGCTGGTGTGGGACGGCGTGGGGAGCGGGCTGCACATCGACGACGAGCCCGAGCAGATTTTCCCGCTGCCGTACAACCAGATGTGCTTCACCTACGCCGACGACGTCCCCTCGGCGGTGGATTTCCTGACCCGCTACTCGCAATTCTGGGGCGGGCAGAACATCGTCCTGCACGACCGCAAGAAGCGCGCCGTCGCCATCGAGAAGGCGAGCCGGAACCACATCGAGGTCTTCACCGACACGAAGCACGGCCGGGCGCACTGCAGCGGCATGGCCTGCCGGAACCCGAAATCGACGCAGGGCAAATACCAGCTCGCCAAGCGCGACCAGTACCGCACGCTCTTCAACGTGCCCGACGACGGGGCGGACCAGTGCTTCTGGGCCGCCTGCGACAAGGCCGAGAAGATGCTGGGCGATTTCATCGGGCAGGACCGGCCCATCAAGGCGGACGAGGTGCTCAAGCTCTTCACGACGCCCTTTCCCAAAGGGCTCTGCAAGACGGGCGTGAAGTTCCACCCCGAGCAGGGCTACGGCGAGTTCACGCTCATCACCCACGCCAGCGTCGGCACCGAGACGGAACGCACAAACTACCGCTGGGAGCGCGGGGACAAGCCGGACCTGGAGTGGCCGACCGAGCCGGAGGTGTTGGTGCAGCGCAGGGGTTGAGGGGGATTCGTAGGGTGGTGCTGAGTCCGCGAAGCCCACCATCCGCGTATTTCGTGCGCCGAAGACGGTGGGCTTCGCGGACTCAGCACCACCCTACACATTCATCCGAATCGCCGGTCAGTGCGGCTGTTCCTTCACCGCGTTGCGGTTCCACGCCGGCACTTCGACGGTGATCGGGCCGTCGCCCCGGATCACGCTCTGGCAGGAAAGCCGGCTGTTGCGGCGCAGGTCCGGGGCCTCCTCCACGCGGTCGAGCTCCGCGTCGGTCGCCTCGCTGAGGCTCTGCTCCCCCTTGTTGACGTAGATGTGGCAGGTCGAGCAGGCGCAAACCCCGCCGCAGGCGTGCTCGATGTTGATCCCGTTCTCCATCGCCACCTCGAGCAGGTTCTCGCCCTTGCCCGCCATGACGGTGATTTCCTTCTCCTCCTTGCCCAGGGACTTGGGGTCCTGGAGGATGAACGTGACCTTCACGGTCGGCGGGGCCTTGGGTTCGTCGCTGTGACGCATATAGCTATCCACTCAATCCTAGCCCGATACGTCGGGTCATCGGGGCGGAAAACTCAGAACGGTCTTGTCGCGGAGGGCGGCGAGGGGGGCGGCTGGACGGGTTGCAGTTCTTCCATCACGCGCTCCTCCGCGGGCACGGGGACCTGCCCCTTGGATTCCTTCTCTCGGTATCTGGCTTCCTCATCCGGCAGCGGGATCAGCTCCAGCCTGATGACGTTGTAGAGCTCGCGCGTCCAGGGCGGGAGCTTCAACGGCCCGAGGTCCGGCGGCACGTACCGCATGTCCCACGGTGACAGGACCAGGGTGGTGTGCCCGAGGCCCGTCTCGGCGACGGCGGTGAAAATCTCCTCGATCGCCGGGTCGCCCATCGCCAGGCAGCCGACGGACGAGCTCCCGCCGTGGACCATGATGTCGCCACCCAGGTTGGTCCTGTTCTCGCGCACCGCCTGGAGCCGGTCGTAGGTGTTGGGGTACGCGACCCAGAGCGCCAGGTGGAACCGGCTGTTGGGGTTGAGGTCGGCGATGCGATAGACGCCCTCGGGCACCTGCTTGTCGCCCTCTTGCAGCTTAGGCCCGAGCACGCCGCTGGCGGCGAGGATCGGGTAGCTCTTGATGAACTTGTATCCATTGGCGCGTGCGTCCATGGCGTACACCTGCAGCAGCCGCTCGTTCTTGATGGCGACCAGCTTGAGGTCCGCCGCCGGGTAGCGGACGCCCGCCGCCTTGAACGCGGGCAGCAGGCGTTCGCGCGCCGCCGGGCCGTATTGGTTCAGCCGCTCCTCCACCGTCGCGCCGCCCTTGAGCAGCACCCAGAGCCGGTGCCCGCGCGGCGTGAACGCCACGAAGGCCGCCAGGGCGAGCAGTGCGCCGATCAGAAATAACGCGCGTCGCCGCATGATCTGAAATCCAAATCCGAGTCCAGAGTCCAAAGTCGAAGAATTTTCCAGCTCTTTGACTCTGGACTCTGGACTGATTGACTCTGGACTATTTTTCTTCGACCGTCGTCGGGTCGGGCCGGTAGAGCCGGGTTTCGAGCGCCCAGACCTTCTCCGTGAAGTTGCCGCCCAGCTCGGCCGCCTTCTCGCTCTCGCCGCGCGTGGCGACGATCGCCATGTGCAACTTCGCGTCCATGTTGTCCATCAGGCTCACCGCGATGGCCTCGGCCGTCGCGGGGATTTTCAACGCGCCGAACTCCGCCTTGCCGTGGTGCGACAAGATAATGTGGTGCAGCACGCGGAGCACCGGCTCGGGCACCTTCTGGCCCAGCGCGGCGCAATCCTCCGCCTTGCGCTGCAGCCAGATGACGCCGCGGGCCACGTGCCCGACGAGCTGCCCGTCGTCGCTGTAGCCGAACCCCGTCTCCCACGTCAGCTCCGTGCACTTGCCCATGTCGTGCAGCAGCAGACCCATGAGCACGATGTCGCGGTTGAGCTGCGGGTAGAGCGGCAGCACCGCCTGGGCCAAGCGCAGCAGGCTCAGCGTGTGCTCGAGCAGGCCGGAGATGTAGGCGTGGTGCAGCGTCATCGCCGCGGGGGCGCGCTTGAAGCGGTCCATCAGGTCGGTGTCGTCGAGGTATTGTTTCGCCAGCGCCTTGATCGCCGGGTGCGTCAGGCTCTCCATCACCTTCGTGACTTCGGCGAACATCTCCTCCGGGTCGTACTTCGAGCAGGGGAGCAAATCCGCCAGTTCAACCGGCGAGGGGGTCGCCTTCTCGATCTGCTGGATGATGAGCTGCATCTCCCCCTGGTAGGGCTGCGACTGCGCGGAGATCCAGACGAAGCCGTCCGTCGGCAGCGTGCTGAAGAGTTCCTCGGTCGCGTTCCACATCCGCCCCGGAGTCCGGCCGGTCTTGTCGGCGATGAGGCACTTGATGAAGGGCTTGCCCGCCTTGGTCTGCCCGATCTGGCAGTTCTGGATCGCGTACACCCCCTCGACCAGCTTGTTCGCCTCCAGGTCCTTGATGAACGCGCGGCGCGAGGGCGGGGTCTGGGTGGGCATGGTTGGCTCCGGGGACACGATCGAAACGAGACTCATCGTAAAAAGAAAGCCCAGGCATAGCCATGCCTGGGCTTTGCGGTTGATCAACTGTAACTCGCGCGAGCGGCCTCAGGCGCTGAACGAGCTGCCGCAGCCGCAGGAGCTGGTCGCGTTGGGGTTCGAGAAGACGAAGCCTCGGCCCATGACCTCGTCCTTGAAGTCGATCGTCACGCCGTTGAGGTAGAGGTAGCTCTTGGGGTCGCAGACGATGGTGACGCCGTTCTTCTCGAACTTCTCGTCCGTCTCGCGTTCCTGTTCGGTCAGGTCGAGCAGGTAGGAGAAGCCCGAGCAGCCGCCGCCCTTGACGCCCACGCGCAGGCGCACCTTGGTGGCGTCGAGCTCCTGCTGCTGGATGATCGTCTTGATTTCGCGTGCCGCGGTTTCTGAAAGTTCAATGGCCATGATGTAGCTCCTGTCGTTGTCTGATTATCGGGGTGATTCGTGTAATAGTCCAGAGTCCAGAGTCCAGAGTCCAGAGTCCAGAGTCCAAAGTCAAGAGAGGCCGTGCGTCCTTTATCGGTTTCTTCGACTCTGGACTCTGGACCCGGGACTCTGGACTGTTTCTTTTATTTCGCGACCGACTGGGCCTGGCGGGCCTCCTGCTTCTTCTTGAAGTCGGCGATGGCGCTCTTGATGGCGTCCTCGGCCAGCACCGAACAGTGGATCTTCACCGGCGGGAGGCTCAGCTCCTGCACGATGTCGGTGTTCTTGATCTGGGCCGCCTCGTCGATGGTCTTGCCCTTCATCCACTCGGTGGCGAGCGACGACGACGCGATCGCCGAGCCGCAGCCGAAGGTCTTGAACTTGGCGTCCTTGATGACGCCGGTCTCCTCATCGACGAGGATCTGCAGTTTCATCACGTCGCCGCACTCGGGGGCGCCGACGACGCCGGTGCCGACGTTGCTGGCGCTCTTGTCGAGGCTGCCCACGTTGCGCGGGTGCTCGTAGTGGTCAACGACTTTGGGGCTGTATGCCATGATCGGTTCCTTTCCTTCGTGAATCGCTTCTGTCTTCTCTGAAAATCAACTCATTACAGAACTCAGTGGTGTCCCCACTCCACCGTGTTCGGGTCGATGCCTTCCAACGCGAGTTCATACAGCGGGCTCATCTCGCGGAGGCGCTTCACGCCCTTGACCAGCGCGGCCAGTGTGTAGCGGACCTCTTCCTCGGTGGTGAACCGCCCCACGCCGAAGCGGAGCGAGCTGTGGGCTAGGTCGTCGCCGACGCCCAGCGACTTGAGGACGTAGCTCGGCTCGAGCGACGCGCTAGTGCACGCCGACCCGGACGAGACCGCGACCTCCTTGATCGCCATCATCAAACTCTCGCCCTCGACATAGGGGAAGCTGATGTTGGACGTGTGGGGCAGGCGGCGTTCGCGGTGGCCGTTGATGTGGACGTGGTCGAGCTGCTCGAGCACGCCCTCTTCTAGGATGTTGCGCAGGGCCGTGAGGCGTGCGATCTCGGCGGGCATTTCCAGCCGCGCGATCTCGGCGGCAGCGCCCATGCCCACGATGCCCGGCACGTTGAGCGTGCCCGAACGCATGCCGCGCTCGTGCCCGCCGCCGTCGAAGATCGGGGTCAGGCGCACCCGCGGCTTGCGCCGTCGGACGTAGAGGAAGCCCACACCCTTGGGGCCGTACATCTTGTGGCCCGACGCCGAGAGCAGGTCGATGCCCGCCGCCTCGACGTCGCAGGGGAGCTTGCCGACGTACTGCGTCGCGTCGGTGTGGAAGATGATGTCGTGTTCTTTGCAGAGCGCGCCGATCTCGGGCACCTCGTTGACCGTGCCGATCTCGTTGTTCGCCCACATGATGGTCACGAGGATCGTGTCGGGGCGGATCGCCTTGCGGACCTGCTCGGCGTAGATGATGCCGTCGCGGCCGGGCTCCAGCCACGTCACCTCGTAGCCCTCTTTCTGCAGACGCTTGCAAGGATCAAGCACGGCCTTGTGCTCGTGCACCGCCGTGATGATGTGCTTGCCCTTGTCCTTGTACATGTCGGCGACGCCCTTGATCGCCAGGTTGTTCGACTCGGTCGAGCCGGAGGTCCAGACGATCTCCTTCTCGTTGGCGCCGATCAGCGCGGCCACCTGCTCGCGGGCCTTGTCCACGGCCTCCTCGGCCTCCCAGCCGAAGGCGTGGTTGCGGCTCGCGGCGTTGCCGAACTTGTTCGTGAGATAAGGCAGCATCGCCTCCAGCACGCGCGGGTCCATCGGCGTGGTGGCGTTGTTGTCCAGGTAGATTGGGAATTGCAGTGCCATGCTCTATTTCCTTCCTGACGCTTCGTCAGACCGTGACCGTCTCTTCCTTCGATTCCGCCAGGTCCGCCAAGGTCACCTCCGACAAGAAGCCCCTGATCCGTTGATTCAGCTTCCGCACCGGCCCGCGGATCGTGCAGCACTCCTGCATCGCGCACCCCTGCCCCAGGATCGGCAGCCCCTCGGAACACTCGGTGAACTTCACCGGCCCCTCCATCGCCTCGATCACCTCCAGCAGGCTCACCGCCTCGGGGGCGACGATCAGGCGATACCCCCCGTGCGACCCCCGCGTCGAGCCGATGATCTTCGCCTGCGCCAGCTCCTTGAGGATGTTCATCAACAGGGGCAGCGGCATGCCGAAGTGGTCGGCGATCTTGCGGGCGCTGACCTCGTCCGGGGCGCCGGTTTGACCTGCCTGGCGCTGCTGGGCAAGGTAGGAAAGCGCGACCAGCGCGTAGTCGGTTTTGCGAGTCAGGTGCAACATGGCCTGCAAACCCCTGTGACCGCGGAGTCGTCCTAAAGTTGAGACTCCATCTCAAATCGACTGCATATTAGTATCAGTTCAGTACGGATTCAACCCCTATTTTTTAGAACCATTCAAATAACGGATAATCCACAACTTATGCACACAAGTGCCGGACGAATATGCACTAAAACATGCCCGGCAGCTCCCGGTCCGCCTCCGGGAAGTACCGCCGGACCACCGAGCAGTCGAACTTCGACATGATCTCTCCCGCCGGCTCCCGTGCCAACAAAAACTCGAAAACCGCCCGCACCACCCGTTCCGGCGCGACCCGGCCGTGCGACCAGAGGTCGTAATCCGACCAGCTCAGCGTGACGCGGTACTCATGGGTGGTAGTCCCGTGATGCACCCGGACCTCGTAGGCCCACTGGTTGGGCCCCTCGGTCTCGGGTCCGATCTCAATCTGGGCGGGCGTGGCCATGGGCAGATTGTCGTGGCCCGGGGCATTGACCACAACCCCCGACAAGGGGTACACTTGGGGGTCTATGAGCCGCCCCACCCTTCCATCCCGTCGCGGTCTGCCGGTCTTCCCGGTCGTCGTTAGCTGAGCGGAAGACCCGCATCCTGCTGCCCGATCCCCGCGACAACCGATCGTATCCACCACGCTCCCGCACCGTTTCCACCCGAATCCCCCCGGCGACAGGCACCCGCCACGCCCCCCGGAGTCCGCAGCGATGACCACCCGCAAGAACCCCACCCCCAACCTCAACGCCTCGGGCATGAGCTCCGCCAGCAGCGGCAAGCCCACCGAGAAATACATCGGCCTCACCGGCGCCCAGATCTTCCACGAGCTGATGCACGAGCACGGCGTCGAGCACATGTTCGGCTACCCCGGCGGCGCCATCCTCCCCGTCTTCGACGCCATCCACGAGTCCAAGTACTTCAAGTTCATCCTCAACCGCCACGAGCAGGGCGCCGGCCACATGGCCGAGGGCTACGCCCGCGCCTCGGGCAAGCCCGGCATCGTCCTGGTCACCTCCGGCCCCGGCGCGACCAACACCGTCACCCCCATCGCCGACGCCTATATGGACGGCACGCCCCTGATCGTCTTCACAGGCCAGGTCGCCACCGGCGCGATCGGCACCGACGCCTTCCAGGAAGCCGACGTCACCGGCATCACCCGCCCCTGCACCAAGTGGAACGTCCTCATCAAGGACGTGCGCGACATCCCGCGCCGCATCAACGAGGCTTTCCACATCGCCACCACCGGCCGGCCCGGGCCCGTGCTCGTGGACCTGCCCAAGGACGTCACCGCCACCGTGCTCAAGGAGGCCGTCCACGCCGACATCCACCTGCCCGGCTACAACGTCCGCGAGCTGGGTACCTCAAGCGAGATCGCCCGCGCCGCCGAGCTGATCAACCGCGCCAAGCGCCCGGTGTTCTACGTCGGCCAGGGCGTGATCCTCGCCGGCGCGACCGACCTGCTCCGCGCCTGCGCCAAGCGCGCCAACATCCCCGTGACCACCACGCTCCAGGGCCTGGGCGCGTTCGACGAGACCGACGCACGCAGCATCCACATGCTCGGCATGCACGGCTCGGCGTACGCCAACTGGGCGATGCGTGACGCCGACCTGGTCATCGCCGTGGGCGCCCGCTTCGACGACCGCGTGACCGGCAACCCCGCCAAGTTCGCCCCCGCCGCCCGCCAGGCCGAGCGCGAGGGCCGCGGCGGCTTCATCCACTTCGACATCGCCCCCGAGCAGATCAACAAGGCCGTCCCCGTCACCATCGGCGTCGAGGGCGACGCCCGCAAGAACCTCGAGCTCCTACTGCCCATGCTCGAATCCAGCCCCCGCAAGGAGTGGTTCGAGCGGCTGCACACCTGGATGAAAGAGACCCCGTTCCGCTACAAGGACGACACCCGCGAGTTCCACATGAAGCCCCAGGCGGTGGTCGAGGAGCTCGACAACCAGACCGACGGTGAGGCGATCATCACCACCGGCGTGGGCCAGCACCAGATGTGGGCCGCGCAGTTCTACACCTTCAAGCACCCGCGCCACTGGATCACCTCCGGCGGCCTGGGCACCATGGGCTACGGCGTGCCCGCCTCCATCGGTGCCAAGCTCGCACGACCCGACAAGCACGTCATCAACATCGACGGCGACGGCTCCTTCTGCATGACCTGCATGGAGATGGTCACCGCCGCGCAGTACGGCATCGCCGCCAAGACCATCATCCTCAACAACGACTTCCAGGGCATGGTCAAGCAGTGGCAGGACAAGTTCTACGAGGGCCGGTACAGCCACACCGAGATGCACAACCCCAACTTCGTGGCGTTGACCGACGCCATGAACTGCAAGGGCTTCCGCTGCTCCAAAAAGGCCGACCTGCCCAAGGTCATGGCCGACTTCCTCGCCCACGACGGCCCGGCCGTCCTCGACGCCCTGGTCGAGAAGCACGAGCACGTGTACCCCATGCTCCCCGCGGGCAAAACGGTGGACGACATGATCCTGGGTGATTTCAAGTGAGATGATCCCCGCCGCCTCATGTAAGATGCCCCCATGTCGCTCGTGAAAACCGTCGCGTGTGCGCTGGGGTGGCTGCGGGCGTTGCCCAACATCATCTGCCACGCGCTCGCCAGGCCGCTGCTCGGCGAGGCACGCGCCTTCACCGGCGGCAGCGAGTGCATCGCCCGCGTCCCCGGCACCATCGGCGTTTACGCACGGCAGGCGTTCTACTCCGTCACGCTGGCGCGCGTCGGCCGTAACGTGCACTTCGGCTTCATGAGCCTCTTCAGCAAACGCGCCGCGACGCTGGGCGACCGCGTGTACATCGGCCGGTTCTGCACCATCGGCTGGGCGGAGATCGGTGACGACGTGATGCTCGCCGACGGCGTGCAAATCCTCAGCGGGGGACATCAGCACGGCTCGGGCGCGGCCGAGGGCTCGACGCTCCGCGACAACGAGCAGACCTTCACCAAAGTGACGATCGGCAAGGGCGCTTGGATCGGAGCGGGGGCGATCGTCATGGCCGACGTCGGCGAGGGGGCGATCGTCGGCGCGGGGGCCGTGGTGACCAGGCCCGTGCCCGCCGGCGCGAAGGTCGGCGGCGTCCCGGCGCGCGACCTCTGAATCTATCCCCTCTTTCCATCCACGCCCAGGGACGAGCCCGCGAGTCCCCGGGGGCCGTATTCGCCTTCCTCCCCCGCGCCACCAACCTTGCGATATAGTGTCCGGTCCTCCGAGGCAGGCGTGACGCCTGCCCCACCGTGGCCCGAGGTTTACCCCATGCAGATCACCCTGCCCGACGGCAGCGTCAAGTCCTACGACCGCAGCGTCACAGCGCTGGACGTGGCCCGCGACATCGGCCCGCGCCTCGCCGAGGCCGCCATCGGCGCCAAGGTCAACGACCAGCTCTGGGACATCAACCGCCCCCTGCCCGGCGACTGCAAACTGGCGATCATCACCCGCCCGCGCCTGGAAAAAGACGGCAAGACCAAGGGCGAGCACAACCCCGACGCGCTGTATCTGCTCCGCCACTCCACCGCGCACGTCATGGCCGAGGCGATTCAGCGTCTGTACCCCGCGGCCAAACTTGCCTACGGCCCGCCGCTGGAGAACGGCTTCTACTACGACATCTCCCTTGAAGCCCCGATCTCCTCGGAAGACTTCCCGAAGATCGAGGCTGAGATGGCGAAGATCATTGCAGAGAATCGACAATTCATCCGTTACGAACTCCCAACCCCCGACGGCATGAAACGCGTTGCCACGGAAGGCAATAAGTACAAAATAGACAACGCTAAGCGCGCCGTTGATGGCGGCGCTGCAACGCTCTCTTGGTACGTCACAGGTGAACCCCGCCGAATTCGCAAAGCTAGCGGCGAAGAATTTTTCTTTATCACCGCTGGCCCCGTAACCTCGACAAACACCTTTTGTGTTCCAACATCCGCGCTTCAGGGCTCTGTTCTGGATGTTTCAAAGAAACAAGAACATGTCTCAGGTGATTTTGTTGATCAAGAGGCACCCCATTGGCAATGGGAAGACCTCTGCATGGGCCCGCACGTGCCCAATACGGGCGTTATCGGCGCGTTCAAGGTCACCAGCGTCGCCTCCTCCCACTGGCACGGCAACGTCGACTCCGACCGCTTCCAGCGCGTGTACGGCACCGCCTTCTTCTCGAAGGCGGACCTCGACGCCCACCTCAACCAGCTCGACGAGGCCAAGCAGCGCGACCACCGCGTGATCGGTCAGAAGCTCGGCCTCTTCGTTATCGACGAGATGGTCGGCCAGGGGCTGGTCCTCTGGAAGCCGCGCGGCGGGATGGTCCGCACGCTGCTGCAGGAGTTCCTCCAGCGCGAGCTTTTGCACCGCGGGTACGACATGGTCTTCACGCCGCACATCGGCAAGATCGATCTCTACAAGACCAGCGGACACTACCCCTACTACGCCGAGGCGCAGTTCCCGCCCATCAAGATGCGCGACCACGTCGGCGGCACGGGCGGCGACGAGGAATACATCCTCAAGCCCATGAACTGCCCGCACCACATCCGCATCTACGCCAGCGACCCGCACAGCTACCGCGACCTGCCGGTCCGCCTCGCGGAGTTCGGCACCGTTTACCGCTTCGAGCAGTCGGGCGAGCTGTCGGGCATGACCCGCGTCCGCGGCTTCACACAGGACGACGCCCACATCTTCTGCACGCAGGACCAGGTGAAGCACGAGTTCCGCGCCACCGTCGAGCTGGTGCAGTTCGTCTTCGACGTGTTCGGGTTCAAGGACGTGAGCATCCGCCTCTCGCTGCGCGACCCGGCGAGCGACAAGTACACCGGCGCTCCCGAGCTGTGGGACCAGGCGGAGCGCGAGCTGCGCGAGGTGCTGCAGGAAATGAAGGTCTCCTACACCGAGGCCAAGGGCGAGGCCGCCTTCTACGGGCCCAAGACGGACTTCATCGTCAAGGACGTGATCGGCCGCAAGTGGCAGCTCGGCACGGTTCAGCTCGACTACAACCTGCCCGAGCGGTTCAAGATCGAGTACATCGGCGCGGACAACAAGCCGCACCGCCCGGTGATGATCCACCGCGCGCCCTTCGGCTCGATGGAGCGGTTCATGGCGATCCTCATCGAGCACTACGCCGGCGCCTTCCCGCTCTGGCTCTCGCCCGAGCAGGTGCGCGTGCTGCCGATCAGCGAGAAGTTCACGGCCTACGGCCAGAAGGTGACGCAGGCGCTCTCCGACGCAGGCTTCCGCGTGAGGCTCGACGAATCGGGCGACCGCGTGCAGGCGAAGATCAAGGTCGCGCAGGACCTGAAGGTGAACTACATGCTGGTGGTGGGCGGCAAGGACGAGGCGGCCCAGGCCGTGAGCATCCGCTGCCGCACGCGCGGCGACCTGGGCGCGGTGCCGATCCAGGCCTTCGTCGACAAGGCCAAGAACGAGCTGGCGACCAACGGCCGCGATCTCGTGGGCCTATAAAATATTTCAGCCTGTCGCGCAGACCGGTTGCCCGCCAGCCCGCAATTGCAGCCGGGTGTCAACCACGATTTGCATCCGAAAGGGAAGATTTTCCTTGCTGTCCCCGCGCGCCCATGCGTAGAGTTGGGTGAGCAGATCACTTGTGCATCGACCTTCCGACCACCCACCCAATGCGAGGAGTCATGCCATGGACAAAGCCAAAGTCATCGACAAACTGAACCAGGCGGTCACTCTGGAGCTGACGGGGCTGCTGCAATACAACCAGTACGCGCAGGTTCTCGTGGGCCAGGACCGCAAGGTGTGGGAAGGGTTCTTCAAGGACAATTCCGACGAGGCGTTGGCGCATGCGCGGAAGTTCGCTTCGCGCGTCGTGTCGCTCGGCGGCGTGCCCAGCACCGAGACCCACCCCATCAAGCCGGCCACGATGCTGCACGAGATGCTGGAGCACAGCCTCGAGCACGAGCGGCACGCCATCACGGTCTATGAAGAGGCGCTGACGCTCTGCCAGGACAACACCGCCTACCGCAACCTGCTCGAGGATCAGATCCAGACCGAGACCGACGACGCCGAGGAACTGGAGAAGTTCCTGGGCCAGGTGATCAGGCTCGCGGGGCACCACCACCGCCGGATGAGCAAGACGGCGTAGGCCATCGTGATACCGATCATTTTTCGTCGAGCAGTTCCACCGACGCGAACTTCTTGCCCTCGAGCATCTCGAGGCTCGCGCCGCCGCCGGTGGAGACGTGGCTGACCTTATCCGCTAAACCGAACTCCTCGATCGCCGCCGCGCTGTCGCCGCCGCCGATGATCGTCACCGCGCCGCGCGACGTGGCATCGGCCACCGCCTGCGCGACCGCACGGGTGCCGGCGTCGAACGGCGGCATCTCGAACACACCCATCGGCCCGTTCCATACCACCGTCCCCGCGCCCCTCAATTGATCCGCGAATAGCTTCATCGACTTGGGCCCGATGTCGAACCCGCCCCAGCCGTCGTCGATGTTGCCGCCCTCGAAGATGCGCTTGTTGCAGTCGGGTTTGAAGTCGTCGCCGCAGTGTGTATCGACGGGCAGCACGATCTTGCCCGCGCTCTTGGCGAGCATCTCCTTGGCCTGCGCGACAAAGTCTTTTTCGACCTTGCACGCGCCGGTCTTCTTGCCCTGCGCGAGGAAGAACGTATAGGCCATCGCCCCGCCGATGAGGATTTTGTCCACGACGCCCAGGAGATTCGTGATCACGGGGATCTTGTCGGAGACCTTCGCCCCGCCGAGGATCGCGACGAACGGCCGCTTGGGTTTGGCGATCGCATCCGACAGGTAGCGGATTTCTTTCTCGACGAGGAACCCGACGACGCAGGGCTTGCCCACCTCCTTCAGCACCTTGGGCACGGCGTACATCGAGCCCTCCGTGCGGTGGCAGGTGCCGAACGCGTCGTTGCAGTAGGCGTCGCCGAACGCCGCGAGCTTCGTGGCGTAATCGGGCTCACCTTTTTTCTCGCCCTTGTTGAAGCGCACGTTTTCGAGGAGCAGCACCTCACCATCCTTCAGCGCCGCGACCTTCGCCGACGCATCGGGGCCGACGGTGTCGCCAGCGAACGCGACCGGCTTGCCGAGCAACTCGCCGAGCCGGGCCGCGCAGGGCTGGAGGGTGAACTCCGGTTCGGGCCCCTTGCCCTCGGGCCGGCCCAGGTGGCTCATGAGGATCAGCCGCCCACCGCGGTCGGTCACGCTCCTGATCGACTCGACCGCCATGCGGATGCGGCGGTCGTCGGTGATCTTGCCCGCTTCGAGGGGCACGTTGAAATCGACGCGCATGAGCACGCGCTTGGAGCGCACGTCCACGTCGGCGATGGTTTTCTTGGCCATGTTGAAGGTCTCCTGCCCGGGTCGCGGGACTTCGGGGAGGGGACATCATAAGATCGCACCATGAGCGTCACCACCACGCTGCGGCAGATGCAGGAGCAGGCCGGGGCCTCGTTCGTTCCCTACGGCCCGGCGGGCGGCGGCGCGGTCGAGATGGTCGAGACCTTCGGCTTTTACGAGGGGGAGTACGCGGCGATCCGGCGCGGCGTGGGCCTGCTACACATGCCCCAGCGCGGCGTGCTGCGTTTCACGGGCAAGGACCGCGCCGAGTTCCTCCACGCCATGCTCACGCAGGACATCAGGGGCATGACCGGCGGCGCGACGCGGCGCGGCTTCCAGCTCAACTCCCACGGCCGCATCGTGGCCGACGTCATCATCCACCACGGCGACCTCGACACCTGGCTGGAGCTCGACGCGATCGACATCCCCGCGCTCAAGGCACTGCTCGAAGGCCGGCTGTTCAGCGAGGAGGTCGTGATCGAGGACTGGTCGGAGCGTTACACGGCCGTCTCGCTGCACGGGCCGGCGGTGCTCCCGCTGCTGCGACGCGTCATCGCGGAAGACCCGGCGAAGATGATCGACATGCCGGGTACGCACCACGTACTGACGCTGAACGGCCAATACGTCACCGCCTACCGCTGGGACGAGTGCGGCGTCACCGGCGTGCGTCTGCTCATCCCGCGGGAACACGAAGCGGAGCTCGTGCAGGCGCTGGCCGCACCGCTGGGCGGGCTCAACCCGGAGCCCGCGCCGACATCACCCGAAGAGAAACCCGGCGAACAAAAAATCCGCGGCCGGGGGATCGGCTGGCTGGCGTTCAACACGGCTCGCATCGAGGCGGGGTCGCCGCTCTTCCACATCGACTTCGGCCCCGACACGCTGCCGCACGAGACGGGCATCCTCGCCGCGACGGCGAGCTTCACCAAGGGGTGCTACCTCGGGCAGGAGATCGTCGCCCGCATGCAGAACCTGGGCCACCCGAAGAAGGTGCTCGTGGGGCTGAAGTTCGAGGACGACCGGCTGCCGATCGCCGGGGCGCAGGTGTTCGAGCCGGCGGAGGCGGCGGGTGTTTCGGGAACGGTGATCGGCGGGGTGACGAGCTCCACGCTGGCGCCGATGCTCGGGGGCAAGGCGGTCGCGCTGGCGATGATGAAGTGGGGCAAGCACCGCGCGGGCACGAGGGCGGCCGTACCCGCCGAGGGCGGCATGGCCCCGGCGGTGGTGCAGGGTTTGTCATTTCTCAACGGGTGAGCGCGGCACCGGGATTACGGGTGGCCCCGACAAAAACCGGTGGTACTCTTGCCGGTGATCTCGCCTCTCGTCTGCACTTGCGGGGTACGGTCCGTTTGTAACGCCTGTAACGCCGGGGCGGAATGATTCCGTCTCAATTTACCGGCGCGTTACCAAGTGCCCTCCATGTACCGCCGATAAGAATGGTTGGAGGCATCCTCTTCTGAAAAGAGAGAGCGCCATGCTCAGCCAGAAACCGCAGTTGGAACAGACGAACAACGTCGTCGTGGCCGCGATCCCCTCGCGCGAGCTGTCGGCCGAGATGATGCAGGAGCTCGTCGAGGAGCTCATGCAGCGCATGCGGTGCGACAACGCGCAGCACTTCGTCCTGGACCTGCGCGAGGTCGAGTACATCGCCTCGAGCTGCATCGGCGTGCTGGTGGGCTTCCTGCAGGACCTCGAGCACGTGCGCGGCCGCATCGGCCTGGCGCGCTGCCAGCCCAACGTGCTCTTCCTCTTCAAGGTGACCCGCCTGGACTCGGTCTTCCACCTCTTCGATGACGTGGAGACCGCCAAGGCGCAGATCGCGCGGCAGTAACGGCTCCGGCCCGTGACCCCGGCTCTCACTGTGATTCACCGGGATAAAAGCGGTAGGGTACGTGGAGCGCAGCGCAATGCACCACTCCCGTGCCCGATTGCGCGGACCATGTCGGCTTGCCGGTGATGGCCGGTGATACCGGCGATGGTAATGGTGCGTTGCGCTGCGCTCCACGCACCCTACCGCTATACTTTCCCCATGCCCGGCAACTCCTTCGGTCAACTCTTCCGCATCACCACCGCAGGCGAGAGCCACGGCCCGGCGAACGTCGTCATCATCGACGGCATGCCCGCCGGCATCCCGCTCTCCGTGGACGACCTGCAGCCCGACCTGGACCGCCGCCGGCCCGGGCAATCGAAGATCACCACGCAGCGTAAAGAGGCCGACACCCCCGAGATCCTCTCGGGCGTCTTCGAGGGCAAGACCACCGGCACCTCCATCGCCATCCTCATCCGCAACGAGGACCAGCGGTCGAAGGACTACGGCGACATCAAGGAGAAGTACCGCCCCGGCCACGCCGACTACACCTTCGACGCCAAGTACGGCTTCCGCGATTACCGCGGCGGCGGCCGCTCCTCGGCGCGCGAGACAACCGTCCGCGTCGCCGCCGGCGCAGTCGCCAAGAAGCTCCTGCACACGCTGCACGGCGTGCGCATCGTCGGCTACGTCAAACAGGTCGGCGCGATCGTCGCCGACGTGCCCGACCCCGCGGCCGTCACGCTCGAACAGGTCGAGTCGAACATCATCCGCTGCCCCGACGCGAAAAAGGCGGACGAGATGATCGCCCTGATCGAGAAGGTGCGCTCGGAGATGGACTCGATCGGCGGCACGGCCGAGGTCGTCGCGACGGGCGTTCCCGCGGGCTGGGGCGAGCCGGTCTTCGACAAGCTCAAGGCCGACCTGGGCAAGGCGATGTTCACCCTGCCCGCGGTGCTGGGCGTGGAGTACGGCGTGGGCTTCGGCTGCGCCACGCTCCGCGGCTCGCAGAACAACGACATCTTCACCGCCAAGCAGTCGCACATTTCGACCAAGAGCAACCGCCACGGCGGGATGCTCGGCGGCATCTCCTCGGGCATGCCCATCGTCCTCCGCTGCGCGGTGAAGCCCACCAGCTCGATCCCGCTCGAACAGCCCACGGTGACGAGCAAGGGCGAGCCGACGACGATCGCCACCAAGGGGAGGCACGACCCCTGCCTGTTGCCGCGCTTCGTCCCCATGGCCGAGGCGATGATGGCGATCGTGCTGGCGGACCACTGCCTCCGCCAGCGCGCGACGCGCGGGTGATTCTGTAGGGTGCGCTTCAGCGCACCATCGAGAATTGCCCAGGAATAATCCGGTGAAATACAACCGATTGCTCGCCCTTGTTATCTGCATTCTCTGCGGTCACCTCGCCTCGGCGGCGGAGTTCTCCGACCTCTGGGGTGAGAGCGGCGAGCGGTGGAGCCCACGGAGCCGGCTGCCGGATTTTTCCCATGCCGGCTACCACAACGGCGAGCAGGCCCCGCCAAACATCGCGCCCGGCGTGAGTGTGAAGACGTTTGGCGCGACAGGCGACGGCGTCACCGACGACACGCAGGCGTTTCTCGACGCGCTGGCGGCCGTCAAGAGCGGCGCCGTCGAGGTGCCGCCGGGGCGGTACAAGATCACGAAGATCCTGGAGATCGCGCGCCCCGGCGTGGTGCTGCGCGGGGCGGGGCCGGACAAGAGCGTGCTGTTCTTCCCGGTACCGCTCAGCGATATCAAGCCCGACTGGGGCGCGACCACCGACGGGAAACGCACCTCCAACTATTCGTGGAGCGGCGGGTTCGTCTGGTTCAGAGGCAGCCTGCGCGAGCGCCCGCTGACCGCCGTGACCGCCGCCGCCGACCGCGGGGACGACGTGCTGACCGTCGTCTCCGTCGCTGAACTCCAACCGGGCCAGCGCGTCGAGATTTACCAGAGCGACACGCCGGACAACTCACTGGCGGACCATCTCTACTCCGGCGATGGCGGCGGTCTGGATCAACTGAAAGGGACCGCCCGAGTCACACTCGTGTGTCGCGTGACGAAGATCACGGGCCAGCAGGTCCACTTCGATCGGCCGCTGCGGTGGGATGTCCAGCTCCGGTGGAAGCCGCAGATTCGCGGCTTCGATCCGACCGTGACCGAGGCCGGGGTGGAGAACCTCTGTTTCGAGTTTCCCGACACGCCGTACCCGGGCCACTTCGCCGAGCTGGGCTACAACGCAGTCGCCATGAACGGCGTGGCCGACTGCTGGGCACGCAACCTCCGCATCGTCAACGCCGACAGCGGGCTGTTTCTCAACGGCTATTTCTGCACCGCGCAGGGGATCGTGTTCGAGTCGGCGCGCCGGCCCGACGGCAGCGGTGCCACCGGGCATCACGGCGTGAGTTTCTACGGCAGCGACAACCTGTTCACCGGCTTCGATATCCGCACGCAGTTCCTCCACGACATCACCGTGGATGGCGGCGGCGCCGGCAACGTGAGCTCAAATGGCAAGGGCGTCGATCTCTGCTTCGACCACCACAGGCACGCGTGCTCGGAAAATCTCTTCGTCAACCTGGACATCGGCGCCGGCACGCACCTCTGGCGGCACGGCGGCGGCCGCGACCTGGGCAAGGCCTGCGCCGCGCGCGGCACGTTCTGGAACATCCGCGCCAAACAGCCGCAGACGTACCCACCCGCGTCGTACGGCCCGCCGTCGATGAACTTCGTGGCCGTGCAAACCGTCGATCCCTCCGTGAAGGAGGCGGCCGGGAAATGGTTCGAGGCTATTGCACCGGCGGACGTGGTCCCGCAGGACATCCATCAGGCGCAGCTTGTGCGTCGCCTGGCCAGGAAGTGACCGTGCGCTGAAGCGCGTCCTACCTAAGAAGACCCCGACCCTTCGTGGACTCAGGATCGGGCTTGGATTTTAAGAAGAGAAGATCAGCCGTAACTGCCTGCCGGCTTCTGCTCCGGCTGCAGCGCGGCCTGCGCGGCGCGGTAGCGGGTCCACTCCTCGCCGTGCGGGCAGAGCTGGCCGTTGTGGCGCAGGCCGGCGTGGACCAGCGTGAGCGTGGCGGCGGGCTCGTTGAAGGTCTCGACCCAGTGCGGCGTGGTGACGGCGTTCCAGAGCATGGTGCCGGGGGTCTGCACGAGGGTGTAGGTGTCCGCGGCGGTGATGGCCTGGGGTTTTTTCATCCCCTTGAGCTCGCACTTGCCGCGCAGCTCGTGCGTGGTCCAGCGGTCGGGGTCTTTCAGGCCGTGGAAATGTTTCGTGCCGTAGCGCTGCCACGCGAGCTGGTGCGTGTAGTCCATGTGGTACTGCGTGGCGGAGTTGGGGCCGGAGACGAAGAGGATGGGGAAGATGTTCTCGAAGGTGAAGCCGTTGGCGGTGAGGCGGTCGCGCCAAGGCTGGACCCAGCGCTCCTCGATGCCATGAAACACCTGGCCCGGCGCGCCCAGCGCGGCGGCGATCTTGAAATGGGCGAGCACGAACGGCCGCTCGAAGAGTTTTTCCAGCGGCATGGTGCGGGCGTCGGCGATCTGTTCGAGGACGAACTCGTCCTGCTTGGCGCCGGTGCGGAAGATGACGCCCTCGCTCTTGCGGACCTCGTCCACGAGCTGGTCGATGGGCGGCAGGTCGAAGTGGAAGAAGTCCACCAGCTCGCCGGCCATGAGGAAGTTGAAGACGCCGCCCCAGCGGTCGGCGAAGTCGGTCCAGGTTGTCGAGGGGCGGGGGTCCATGAATAGTCCAGAGTCCCGAGTCCGGGGTCCAGAGTCAAGAGGGAGAAGAAGGGAGAAGACCCCGACGCTTCGGAGGACCTCAGCATCGGGCGTGGTTTTTGCCCTTCCTTAAAACCATAGAAGCCCGCGGACGGAGCAGGTCCGGCGGGCTTCAGTGGCTTGGGTGGCTTGATGGGTCAGTTGAGGTAATTACGTACGACGCCCACGACGATCCCCTGCACCTGGCAGTTGTCCACGATGATGGGTTCGTATTTCTCGTTGGCGGGCTGGAGGCGGACGTGGCCGCTCTCTTTATAGAACTTCTTGAGGGTCGCCTCGCCGGAGTCGAGCAGGGCGACGACGGTTTGGCCGTTGCGGGCGGTGGCCTGCTGGCGGCAGATGACGTAATCCCCCTCGGCGATGTGCTCATCGATCATCGAGTCGCCGCGGACGCGGAGGGCGAACATGCTGCCCGAGCCGGCGGGCGGGACGAAGAGGCCTTCGAGGTCGAGGGTCTGTCGGTCTTCGACGGCCTCGATGGGGTGGCCGGCGGCGATGGTGCCGACCAGGGGGATGCGGGTGTTGCGTTCCTCGTCGGGGAGCTGGACGTCGGGGCTAAGCTCCAAAGAGCGAGCCTTGTTGGGCTGCCGCACGAGCGCGCCCTTCTTGATGAGCGCCTCGATGTGCTCGAAGATCGTGACCTTGCTCACGCCCAGCTCGTCCGCCAATTCCTGCATAGTTGGCGAATAACCGCGTGCCACGCGCAGGTCGCGTATCCGGGTCAGGATGTGCATCTGTTTGGGTGTCAGGTTGAGCATGGCGGGCTTCCGTTTCGAGGTCGGTGGTGAGTGCGGCGGTGGAGGCGGAGACATTTACTGAACGGTTGGGACGCAGGGCGGCGATGCGCTGGCTGGCGGGCGGCTCATGGGCCGCCAGGGGGAGCGTCTCGCGCAGCACCCGCGCCAATTCGGCCAGCGCCCGGTGCTGGGCGTAGAGCCAGGTCTCGACCGCCCCGAGCATCGCGGCCATCGAGTGCCGGTCCGCCAGGCGGGCCTTGGGCGATTCGGCGGCGACCGGCTCGTAGAGACCCGTCGTCGCGGTGGTGCTGGTGTGCTCGAAGGTGTCCCGCTCGCGTGGCTTGGCCAAGCCCGAGAGCGCGATGCCCTGGGCCTGCCTGCCCGGACGGCGGCGGGGCATCCGCCCATAACCAGCGAAGCTGCCGGCCGTCTCCGTGTCCGGCTGCTGGCCGAGAGTTGAACCGATGGATTGCGACTCGACCAGCGAACGGCCTTTGATGTCCACCCGGGTTACAAAGTCGCCGCCGGGTCCGAGCATGACAAGGGGGTTGGCCATGGGGTTCTCTCCGTAGGGGTCTGCCGTCCGCTCCACCCCAACCTGTTGGGGTAAGCCCCGTCTCGACGCCTTCTGTTTCGACGATCCCCATAGGCCACCTTGAAACTTTCAGCACCAATCTGTACGGTTCACGTTAGCATAATATCGACCGAACGTCAAGGGTTTCTGTAATTGCCGTTTCAAACAGGCATTGTGACGTAGCTCCTGTGTTGTTAGGTATTTGAACACATGTCTGGTTATGGGGTCTTGATGGACGGATTGAAATTGATTGCTGGGGCGGGCGTCCCGCCTGTCGTCGGCCTTCCGAGGCCGGATTCAAAGAGGAAGAGAGAGGCGGGACGCCCGCCCCACCGGACTAAAATGGCAATCCCGCGTCGCATCCGATAGAACATGCCGACCATGAGCGACCCCGCACGCCCACGCATCCTCACCGGCGACACGCCCACCGGTCGCCTCCACCTGGGCCACTACGTCGGCTCCATCGAGAACCGCCTGGCGATGCAGGAGACGCACGAGTGCTTCTTCATCATCGCCAACACCCATGCGCTCACCACCCGCGCAGAGGACCCCGCGGGCGTCACCGCCGACGTGCTGGAGATCACCAAGGATTACCTCGCGGCCGACATCGACCCGGCGCGCTCCACCATCTTCATCCAGAGCGAGGTCCCCGCCATCGCCGAGCTGACGTGGTACTTCGCCATGCTGCTGGGCTACGGCCGGCTGATGCGCAACCCGACCGTGAAGGACGAGATCATCGTCAAGAACCTGGGCGACAACTACTCGTTCGGCTTCCTGATGTACCCCGTGGGCCAGGTGGCGGACATCCTCGCCTTCCGCCCGCAGTGGGTGCCGGTCGGTGAGGACCAGGTGCCGCACATCGAGATGTGCCGAGAGCTGGCGCGGAAGTTCAACGTCGCCTACTGCGGCGTGGACCCCAAGACGCCCGACGAGGAGCACGAGAAGCTGGGCGTCTTCCCCGTGCCGGCGGCGAAGGTCGGGCGCATCGCGCGGCTGCCGGGCATCGACGGCAAGAACAAGATGAGCAAGTCGCTGGGCAACGCGATCTACCTCAGCGACGACTCGAAGACCCTCCGCAAGAAGTGCAACCAGATCTTCACCGGCCGGATGAGCGCGACCGACCCGGGCGAGACCGACCCGGCGAAGAACCCGCTCTGGGCGTTCCACGACGCCTTCAACCACGACAAGGCGGAGGTGGCGGACATGAAGGCGCGCTACGCCGAGGGGAAGATCGGCGACGGCGATTGCAAAAAGCGTCTGGCGGAGGTGCTGGACACGATGCTCGAGCCGATGCGCCAGCGCCGCGCGGCATTCGACGCCGACCCCAAGCGCGTGCTCACCGTGCTGCGCGAGGGGACGTCGCGCGCCAACGGCGTCGCCGAAGAGACTCTCATGCGTGCGAAGAAGGCGATGAAGTTCGACTTCTTCAGCCGTTCGCTGCGGCTGGAGTAGCCGGCCGGGTGGTGTCCTGGGTTGAAATATTTCGGGTGGCTGGGGCAGAGTCTTCGATGCCCCGGCTCTTCGTGAGCCCATCGCCGGGGCTGCGGAGGACCTTACCCCCAGCCACCCATTTCAAACCAGGACACTATCGCCGGCCGTCGGATCATTTGGCCGGTTCGACCTTGATCAGCTCGATCTGGAAGATGAGCACCGCGTTGGGCCCAATGGCCGGCGGTCTGCCCTCTGCGCCGTACGCGAGGTTCGACGGCAGATAAAACTCGTACTGGGCGCCCTCTTTCATCAGTTGCACGCCCTCGGTCCAGCCCGGGATCACGAGGTTGAGCACGAACGTCGCCGGGCCGCCGTGCTTGGCGGAGGCGTCGAACTCCTCGCCGTTGATCAGCGTGCCGCGGTAGTTGACCGTGACGGTGTCGGTGGCGGCGGGGGCTTTGCCCGCGCCCTCCTTGATCACCTTGTACTGAATCCCGCTGGCGGTCGTCTTCACGCCCTCGGCCGTCTTGTTCTTGGCCAGGAACGCCTCGCCCTCGGTCTTGTTCTTGGTCGCCACGTCGGCGCCCATCGCCTTGGCCTGCCTGGCCTGCAGCTCCTGCATCAGCTGCGTCATCACCTGCTGCATCTCGTCCTGGGTCAGCCGCGGCTTGCCCCCCAACTGATCCTTCAGCCCGCGCGCCACGATCTCCGGCTCCAGGTCGATCTGCTGCTGGCGGGCCTGCAACGCCATGATGCAGCCCATGGTGTAGCTCAGCCGCTCCTTCATCGAGTTGAGCGGCGGCGCGGTCGGGTCGGCGGGAACAGCGTGTGTCGCAGCGGCGGGCGCGGGCGTGATCGGCGCCGCCTCGTTGCCCGCGGGCTGCGTCGCCGCGGGCTCGGCGTGCAGCAACGCCGCCGGACCGGAGAGGATCAACGCCATCACCACCGCACCTGTGAACTTCCGCATACGTCGCCTTTCATTCGGGGTTTGAGAAGAGCCGTATCGTAGCGGGGACGAATCGCGGCGTCACCCCGACACGAACAGGGTGGCTGGGGCAGAGTCTTCGATGCCCCGGTCTGTTCGGGTGATCGGCTTGGGTGCCACTGGTCGCGTCTTCGAGACCAGTGCCGTCCGGGTGAAAACGCACTGGTCTGCCGAAGACGGCCGACCAGTGGCACCCATCATCAACCAGGCGTTTCAAACCGGATGGGCCGTAAATCGGCTGGCGGGCCGCGGCGGGATCGGCACAATATCCTGCGCCAGCGCTTTCCTAATCCCTCTCCCGGACCTCCCCATGCCCAAGGCCAAGCTCGTCATCACCGACTTCATCACCGGCGACCTCTCGCCCGAGCTCAACATCCTGGGCGACCTGGCCACCGTCGAGGCGCTCGACGCCTACAACGAAGACCAGCTCGTCGGCCGGATCGAGGACGCCGACGCGATCATGCTCTACCACAACCTCGCCCTCTCGCGCCGCACCATCGAACGCCTCACGCGCTGCAGGCTCATCGTCCGCTGCGGCGTGGGCGTGGACAACATCGACCGCGACTTCGCGAAATCACGCGGCATCCCCGTCGCCAACGTGCCAGACTACGGCACGGAAGAGGTCGCCGACTCCGCCATCGGCCTGACGCTCGCCATGACGCGCGGCATCGCCTACCTCAACTCCAAGCTGCGCGACGGCACGGCCGAGCAGCGCGGCCCGTGGATGTACACGCAGGTCGAGCCGCTGCACCGCCTGCGCGGCCGGGTCTTCGCCTGCGTCGGCATGGGCCGCATCGGCACCGCCACCGCGCTGCGCGCCAAGGCGCTGGGCATGGACGTGCTCTTCTACGACCCCTACCTCCCCGACGGCTGGGATAAAGCGATCGGCGTCCGCCGCGCCGAGTCGATCGAAGAGCTGCTCCGCAACGCCCTCGTGCTCAGCCTGCACTGCCCGCTCACGCCCGAGACGCGCCACATGATCAACGCCGCCCGTCTTGCCCTGCTCCCGCGCGGGGCCTATTTAGTGAACACCGCCCGCGGCGCGGTGGTGGACACGGCCGCCCTCCCCGCCGCGATCGCCTCCGGCCAGCTCGCCGGCGCGGGGATCGACGTCCTGGAAGGCGAACCCCCGCGCGCCGACGACGCCCTCGTCAACGCCTGGCGAAACCCCGGCCACGCGTGCCACCACCGCGTGATCATTAATCCCCACTCGGCGTTTTATTCGGTGGAGGGGCTGATGGACATGCGCGTGAAGGGTTCGCACGCGTGCCGGCGGGCGATTTTGGGGGAGACGCTGAGGAATGTGGTGAATATGTAGTCGCGCTATGTGAGGGAGGGAGATGCGATCCCGCGAACCCCTGTCAGCTGGGCCGGTCTAATCATCGAGCCCGCGCCCTAAGTAGTTCCCGATCTGTCTCGAAAAAATGAGCAGGATGCCGCCGATCAGCAGCCACCAGATGGACCCCGCGAGACGGTCTCGTGGGACCATATCGGCGTGGCCCGCGATGGAGAGATAGGCGAAATAGAGCAGGCCGAAGGCGGCAATCAGCGCCATGACGAGGCCCACAATGCGGCAGATAAAGGCACCGATTTTTTGGAACTTGTTCATGGGATCATCGTCCCGGCAGTAAATGCATGAGACAAGACGTGTACATGCACGGGACAGCATGCTCGGGGCGCAGGGCGGCGTCAAACCTCAAGCAGGCAAAAGCCCAGGCATGGCCATGCCTGGGCTTTGGGGAGTTCGATATTCAACCACCGCTCAGCTAATCGCCGGCCCCAGCGGGTTCCAGATGTAGCTTGGCTTGTTGAAGTCGCCCGCGACTGGGCGACGGTGTCATCTCACGGCTTGATGTGGCTCGGAAGCGCGATCGTCGTGTCGCGCCCGCCGATCGTCAGCGTGATGGCCGGTGATCCGCCGCCGATGTTCAGCCTCGCGCTCACGTCCGGCAGCGTTGCCCGCCACGGCAGCAGCAGGAAATCGCGGCGCATCGGCGTGGCCCCCGCGCCGGTGAAGTGGACCTCCCACGCCGGCTCCTCCCGGTAGAGCTCGGGCGAGACCCAGCCGCGCGTCGGGTTACGCTCCCCGCAGTGCCGCTCGACCGACACCCCGCCGCCCTGGGCCGCCATCAACAGCACCGCCAGGTCCGGCCCGCCGGGGATGCGCGTCCGCACCCCGCCGGGGATTTCCTCGACCACGCCGATGTCGTGCGCGAAGTGAAACAACTCGGTCACCTCGTGTGTGCGCGTGCCCTCGATCCAATCCGTGATCCAGAAGAACGGCGGCGCCCCCTTGTGAAACACGACGCGCCGGCGCACCTTCACGTCACCGATGTCGCGCTCATAGGGCCCGGCGAAGTCCGCTTCCGTCACGTCCCACACCGGCCCGGTCGTCCACGGGTTTTTCAGCGGCACGTGCGAGTACCACTTGTCGCGGTCTTCACGCCAGCGGCACTGCCCCGCGCCGTCGATCAGCACTGTGTTGTGCGCCTGCGCGAGCACGACCCACTCTCGCATCCAGTGTTCGCTGTAGGAGTGGTCACCAGCATCCACGAGGAACGGCCGTCCGAACGCGCAGAGCTCGAAGCCGAGCTTGTCCTCGTGCTGGTGCCCCTGGCCGAACCGCCCGCCGTCGAAGCACATGTAAACCGCGTCGCGCTCCCAGCCGCTGCGCATCGTGTAATACCCGATGCTCGTCGCGGCGCAGGATGTGTAGGCGGGCGGCCGGCCCTTCTTGCCCCCGCTCACCGCCCAGTCGAGCTCGGACATGTCGTAGAAGCGCGGCAACTGCCAGAGGTATTGCGGGACGTACCGGTCGTGGCTGTCGCCGAAGAAGGGGACGCAAAAGTCCGGCCGCATGAGGCCGACGACATGACGGATCATTCGCGCCCAGGCGGCGCGGACGCGGCCGGGGTATTGCAGGCCGTGCTCCGCCGCCAGTCGCAGGAACTCGCTGGCCCCATAGAGACAGCAGTTCTGATAGCCCGGGCAGCCCTCGATCATGGAGCCGTCGGGCATGACCTGCTTGGAGGTCTCGTCGTCGAGCCTGGCGATGACGCTGTGCTGGAGCGCGGGGGTTCGGCGGAACTCGGGGAAGAGGATGGTGAACTTGAGCCAGGCGCTGATCCAGGCGAACAAGTGGTTGCCGCCGATGGAGGTCTGCGCGGGCTCGGAGAGGTGCGAGGTGACGTTGCACTGCTCGGCGTGGTCGAGGCCGAAGAGGATGAGCTTGCAGAGGGTGGCGTCGTCGATGCCGCCGTGGAAGAGCGAGCTCATGACCAGTTGGGGCCAACACCCGTCGGTCTCGTGCCAGGTGATGACGAGGTGGGGATCGAGATACTGGGCGATGCGCTGGTCGAGCGCGGCCTTGACGGCCGGGTCGCCCGTGGTGACCACCGCGTTCCACAGCGCCACGGAATACTGCCCCTGTGGGTTGAAGCCCGCGGCCGGTGCGACCGGCGCACCGACAAACGACGCGACATTCGGCGCCGCGCGGCGGCGCAGGTAATCGAGGAACGCCGCAGCCCCGCCGGGCTCCTCATCGGTCAGCATCCGTGCGATCGGCGCCAGCGCCTGGAACCGCTCGGTGTCGAGTTCCTCCCCGAGCCTGCGGAGCGTGTAGGTCCGGCCGGTCGGCCAGCGGTACTGCCACGCGCCACGCGCCGAGGAGATCAGGTGGTCGCGCGCATCCTCGATGCGGCCCTGCTCGGCGAGCTCACCGACCCGTTCGATCCCGCTGATGCGGACCGTCAGGAGTTGGCTGTAACGTTCCCAGATGGAAGGTGCGGGCATGGTGTGGATCATCGTGTTCAGGACAATGAAAAGAAAGACCGCCTGCCGGCCTCGAACCGGCGACCTGCGCTTTACAAAAGCGCCTCGGCCGAGAGAAATCTACGGGAATTCAAGTGTTTATGAAAATCGGACAGCAGCACGCGCAGCACAAAGGCCAGATGTCATGAAAACAAAGACCGAAAGCCAACGGCTAACTCCGTGATATCATGTGGGACTTTGCCCGACCCCCGGGCTCAACGGACCACCACGGAGCCGCCCATGGACTGTTTCCAGTACCGCAACGGCCAGTTGTTCTGCGAAGACGTGAACCTGGACGACCTGGCGTCGCGCGTCGGCACGCCGGCGTACGTTTACTCCCGCCGTACATTGCAGGAGCACTACGACCGCCTGGCCAAGGCGTTCGCGGCGCTCAAGCCGATCATCTGCTACTCGATCAAGAGCTGCGGCAACGTGCACATCTGCAAGCTGCTCGGCGAGCGCGGCGCGGGGATGGACGTGGTCAGCGGCGGCGAATTGTTCCGCGCCAAGCTGGCGGGCGTGCCGATGGGCAAGGTGGTGTACGCCGGTGTGGGCAAGACCGACGCCGAGATCCGCGCCGCCATCGAGGCGAAGATCGGCTGGTTCAACATCGAGTCCGAGGCGGAGTTCGAGAACATCGCCGCCATCGCCAAGCAGATGGGTGCGACCGCCAACGCCGCCCTGCGCGTCAACCCCGACGTCTACGACGCCAAGACGCACGCCAAGACATCCACCGGCAAGAAGGAAACCAAGTTCGGCGTGGACATCGAACGCGCCCGGCGCTTCTTCGAGCACTACGGCCGGGACAAGCACCTGAAGCTCAACGCCATCCACCTGCACATCGGCTCGCCCATCTACTCCGCCGATCCTTACGTGCAGGCGATCACCAAGGCGCTCGAGCTCATCGACGAGCTGCGCAACCAGGGGCACACGATCTCGGCGCTGGACATCGGCGGCGGGTTCGCGGCCGACTACGAATCCGGCGCCTCGCCCGACGCGGCCAACTATGCCGAGGCGATCGTGCCGCTGCTGGAGAAATTCCACAAAGAGGGCGGGACGATCATCCTCGAGCCGGGCCGGACCATCGCCGCCAATTCCGGCATCCTGCTCAGCCGCGTGCAGTACATCAAGATGGGCGGGAAGAAGAAGTTCGTGATCGTCGATACCGGCATGCACCACCTGGTGCGGCCGACGCTGTACGACTCGTTCCACTTCATCTGGCCGACGAAGGTCTCGCCGATGCACACGCCCACGGGCCGGTCCAAGGAGATGAACCTGCCGGGCCTGGAGCTGTGCGACGTGGTCGGGCCGATCTGCGAGAGCGGGGACTTCCTGGCCAAGGAGCGGCCGCTGCCGCCGGTGGCGCGCGGCGACCTGGTGGCGATCTTCACGGCCGGGGCGTACGGCATGGTGATGGCGAGCAACTACAACGCCATGCCGCGCCCGCCCGAGGTGCTGATCGACGGCGGCAAGGCGATCGTGATCCGCCGCCGCGAGACGTACGACGACCTGGTGCAGCAGGAGCGCGAGGCCGTGCCGGTGTGAGAGGCTTCCGCGCCGTTCACGCGGCGCGCCGGCCCATCGGCAGCGACGACACTGCGAGCACAACGACGACCAGCAGACCGATGAAGAGCAGCGGGAGTGATTTAAGTTGGGAAGGCTGCGCCAGCAGCAGCGCCAGCCACATCGCGGTCACCGCGTAGCGCCCCGAGACGAGCCGGCCGCGCATCGCCGAGCCGGCATCCAACATCGACTCGATCACCATCAGCACGAGCGCCGCCAGGATGAGCGCTGTGGAGCGTCCGCGCATCCAGAGCGTGTGGTCGAGCTGCGCCTGTTGCAGGCGGTTTTGCAGCTCGATGAGCCGGCCCTGGTTGGCCTTGACCTTTTCAGTAACCGCCACCTCCGTCGCACCGCTGGCCTCGATCCCCTTCAGCTCATCCCTCAGCCCGGTATTGAGACGGTCCAGTTCTTCCTGATACGACCCCACGCCGACGAACCAGTTGTCGTAGGTCTCCGGCGCGACGCGCCCGAGCACCGCGGGGCCCAGCAATACACCCAGCACGACGCCCGCGATGATCAGGTAAAGGTCCCAGTGGTTCGGCGCGACGGTACGGCTTGATGTGGCATCCATGGCAAGAGTGTAATCGCACCGCGCCGGTTCGCGCCGCGGAATTTACGGCGTTCGTTCGGCGCCGCTACACTGTCGCGCCCGATTTACGGAACCCGTCATGCCCACCACCATCACCGACGTGCTCGCCCGCGACATCCGCTTCCCCACCTCCCGCCACCTCGACGGGTCGGACGCGATGAACCCCGACCCGGACTACTCGGCCGCCTACGTGATCGTCAAAACCGACAAACCGGGCGGCCCCGAGGGGCACGGCCTGACGTTCACCATCGGGCGCGGCAACGAGCTCTGCGTCGAAGCGGTCAAGTCCATCAGGCCGCTGCTTGTGGGCCGGACGCTCGAATCCTTCACGGCCAACATGGGGGCGTTCTACCGCCACGTCACCGGCGACAGCCAGCTCCGCTGGATCGGCCCGGAAAAGGGCGTGATCCACCTGGCGACGGCGGCGGTGGTCAACGCGGTGTGGGACCTCTACGCGAAGGCCCAGGGCAAGCCGCTCTGGAAACTGCTGGCCGACATGACGCCCGAGCAACTGGCCTCGTGCGTCGATTGGCGCTATCTCACCGACGCGCTCACACCCGAAGAGGCCGTCGCGATGCTCCGCAAGATGGAGCCGGGTAAAGCGGCGCGCGAGGCACAGATGCGCGAGAAGGGGTATCCCGCGTACACCACCTCCGCCGGGTGGCTGGGTTATCCCGACGACAAGATCCGCGCGCTCTGCCGCGAGGCGGTGGCGGCGGGGTACAACCACATCAAGATCAAGGTCGGCCGGGACATGAAGGACGACCTGCGCCGCTGCGCGATCATCCGTGAGGAGATCGGGCCGGACCGCAAGCTGATGGTGGACGCGAACCAGGTGTGGGACGTGCCGCAGGCGATCGCGTGGATGAAGGAGCTCGCGGCGTTCCAGCCGTGGTGGATCGAGGAGCCGACGAGCCCGGACGACGTGCTGGGCCACGCGGCGATCGCCAAGGTCGTGCGGCCACTGGGGATCGGCGTGGCGACGGGGGAGATGTGCCAGAACCGCGTGATGTTCAAGCAGCTCCTGCAGGCCAAGGCGATCGACTTCTGCCAGATCGACTCCTGCCGGCTGGGCGGGGTGACGGAGAACATCGCGGTGATATTGATGGCGGCGAAGTTCGGCGTGCCGGTCTGCCCGCACGCGGGTGGCGTGGGCCTGTGCGAGTACGTGCAGCACCTGTCGCTCTTCGACTACATCGCCGTGAGCGGGTCGCACGAGAAGTGCGTGACGGAATACGTCGATCACCTGCACGAGCACTTCATGGAGCCCTGCGTGGTGAAGCGCGGGCATTACATGCCGCCGACACGGCCGGGGTACAGCATCCAGATGAAGGCGGCGTCGCTGGAGGAGTACGAGTACCCGAAGGGGAAGGCGTGGAAGTAACGCTTAGATTTCGAGGAGTGATTTGGGCTTTCCCTCGGGGTACACGTCGAGGTAGCGCTGGATGTAGGCGCGGGTGACGGGGGGCATGCGGTCGAGGTGGCCGGGGGTGAGCATCACCTCGCGCTGGCCGTGCTCGTGGGACATGACGGGGTACTGGGGTTTCCAGAACGCCGAGTGCATGGTCCAGCGTTTCCCGCCGGCGGGGTTCCAGCCGCGGTGCCAGAGGTTGGCGTTGTAATAAGCGATGTCGCCGGGCTCCATGCGGACGACCATCCCGCCGGGCATGGGCTGCTCTTTGTCCCACGCCTCGATGGCGCGGACCTCATCGGCGGCGATGGGGCCGGTGCCGGTGCGCGTAAAGCCCTTGCGGCCGGAGACGGCGATCTCCTGGGCGGTGGAGGCGCGGAGGTGGCTGGCGGGGACGATGTTGAGGTAGTGGTCGTCCTCGACGAGCGAGGCGTTGAACTGCACGAACCGGCCGTGGTGGTGGTGGAGGAACTCGACCTCGTCGGGCGCGCCGGGCTTGCCGATGTCGCGGTGCCAGGCCTGTAGATAAGGATCGCCCGCGCCGCCGGCGAGCATGCCGAAGAGCGAGTGCCGCGCCGGCCCGCCGATGAGCGCCTCGATCTGCGGGTTAAGGTCCTCGTCGAGCCACTGCGCGAACGCGGGCTGGTACTTGTCGGGGTGGAGCATGTTGCCGATGCGGGCGGGCAGGCGGCGCTCCTTGTCGAGCCAGCCCATCTGGCACTTGCCCTCCAGCGCCAGGTCCATGATGCGGTTGACGCCATCAACCAACGACTTGACGCGCGCCGGGGAGAAGGCCCCGCGGAGGATGATGTAACCCTCGTGGTGGTAGTGCTCGAGGTCTTTGGGGGTGATGCGCGTGGCCATGGGTGGGTCTCGTGTGGGGACGGGGGGTTGCGTCACTGACCTTATTTCGCGGGGGATCGCAATGCAAGAACGGGGCGTTGGAGGCTTTCACAACTCTGGTCCCCTCGCCCTACGGGAGAGGGGGTTGTTGAGCATCATTGATGCGAAACTCACGGTTTCCTAACAAAGCGCTCATACGCTGGCCGTAACTTGGGGTGAGTGAACAACGAACCCCTTTTCAGGAGCCTTGGAATGTTGAAGACCCAGTGGATGACCCGTTCGGTCGCGGCGGCGGTGGTGGCGATGAGCGCCGGTGTTGCGATGGCCGGTGAGGCGAAGGTGGACCCCAACCTGCCGGAGTACAAGGCGGTCGAGGGCATCTCGGGCTCGGTCAAGAGCATCGGCTCGGACACGCTGAACAACCTGATGACGCTCTGGGCCGAGGGCTTCCTCAAGATGTACCCCAACGTCAAGATTGAGATCGAGGGCAAGGGCTCGACAACCGCCCCGCCCGCGCTGATCGAGGGCACCGCCGCGTTCGGCCCGATGAGCCGAGAGATGAAGGGCGCCGAGATCGACGCCTTTGAAAAGAAGTACGGCTACAAGCCCACCGCCCTGGCGACCTCCATCGACATGCTCGCCGTCTATGTCCACAAGGACAACCCCATCAAGGGGCTGACCCTCCAGCAGGTTGACGCGATCTTCTCGGCGACCCGCAAGGGCGGCCTGCCCAGCGACATCACGACCTGGGGCCAGCTCGGCCTGACCGGCGAATGGGCCAAGCGCCCCATCAGCCTCTACGGCCGCAACTCCGCCTCGGGCACCTACGGCTACTTCAAGGAACACGCCCTCTTCAAGGGCGACTTCAAGAGCAGCGTCAAGGAGCAGCCCGGCTCCTCCTCCGTCGTCCAGGGCGTCGCCTCCGACAAGTTCGCCATCGGTTACTCGGGCATCGGCTACAAGACCGCCGACGTCATCGCGGTTCCCCTGGCCGAGAAGGAAGGCTCCGAGTTTGTTCCCGCCAACGTGGATCACGCCTACAGCGGGGATTACGCCCTGGCCCGTTTCCTCTTCGTTTACGTCAACGCCAAGCCCGGCGAGCCCCTCGACCCGATCCGCCGCGAGTTCATCAAGTACATCTTCAGCAAGCAGGGCCAGATGGACGTGGTGAAGGACGGCTACTTCCCCATCACCGCCGAGATCGCCAGCAAGACCCTCGAAGGCCTGGGCATCAAGTAACCCGCCCGGCATCCGGCGCGTGCCTCGCCACGCCGCCCCGCCGGATCGACGAAACACGCTTGACGTGGCAAGCTTTGCGGGTGACGGTCTAACGGCCGTCACCCGCTTTCGACAGGGGCGCTCAGGACCCGCCCGGCGAACCGCATGAACAAAGACCAGACCTCATTCACCGGCCGCACGCGCGAGCGAAAGACCAAGCGCTCCGTCCACTTCTTCGACCTCGTCGCCCGCACGACCATCACCATCGGCGGGCTCATGACCGTCGTGGCCGTGTTCACCGTCTGCATCTTTCTCGTCTGGGTCGTGCTCCCGCTCTTTACTTCCGCGAGCGCCTCGGCGCCCCAGCGGTCCGCCGTCGCCCTCGCCGGCGAGCGCCCGCTCTTCATCGGCTCCGACGAGTACCGCCGGCTGGGCTGGGCGCTCTACCCCGACAGCACGCTCAACGTCTTCCGGCTCGACAACGGCAAGACGATCGTCAACAGGAAACTCTTTGAGTCACCGAAGATGACCGCCGCGGTTTACTCGACGCAGTTCGCCGACGCGGCGTTCGGCTTCGAGGACGGCTCGGTGCGCCTGGGCCGCATCTCCTTCGGCACCTCCTTCATTGAATCCGCCGACGCGGAGCCCGGGCTTCGTGAATTGAAAACCGGCGAGGTCGTCGAGCACAACGGCGGGCTCGTCGAGAAGGTTCCCTCCGGCCAGCTCCGCGAGCTGGCCCTGAGCGTCAAGCTCGAGGAGGCCGTCCCCGCCATCGAGGGAACCCCGGTCGCGCGCATCGACGCCGCCCGCGGGTCGAACAACATGGTCTTCGCCGTGCTCGGCCAGGACGGCCAGCTCGTGATCGAAAACGTCCGCGCCCGCCGGAACATCATGACCGGCAAGACCACCTTCACAAAACAAACCGCCAGGCTCCCCTTCGACAAGTCCACGCACAGGCTGCCGATGTTCCTGCGGCTCGCGGGCCTGGGGGACAACGTCTTCGTCGCGTGGGAAGACGGCACGCTCGTGCGTTACGACACCCGCAACCTCGCCGCCCCGGTTGTCGCCGAGGAGATGGACCTCGTCCCCGAGCCGGGCGGGAGCCTCACCGCGCTGGAGTTCCTCATCGGCAAGGCCACGCTCGTCTCCGGTGATTCGGTCGGCAACGTCCGCGCCTGGTTCCGCGTCAAGCCCGAGCCCGTGGCGACCCTGGATGACGGCAAGCAGGTCATCGCCACCCGAGACCTGCCGGCGAGCGTCGCGAGCCGGCTCGTCCACCCCAGCGCCCAGACGCTCCCGCAGCACCTGCGCGACCGCGCGAAAGAGCTTGCCTTCATGCCCTCGAATGACGGCTCGATGCTCGTCCCCGCCCACCTCATCCATACCGGCAAGGCCGGCGTCGTCGCGCTGGCCAGCTCCGCCCGCACGCGCCTGCTCGCCGCTTCCTACGCCGACGGCTCCGCCTCGCTCCACCAGGTCACCAGCGAGAAGCACCTGGCCACCGTCAGCTCCGACAACGCCGCCCCCTTCACCTCCATCGCCATCACGCCCAAGGACGACGGCCTGGTCGCCGTCACGGCCGCCTCCGCTTACTCCTGGGCCGTGGACGTGGGCTACCCGGAGACCACCACGCTCTCCCTGCTGGGCAAGGTCTGGTACGAGGGCTACGAAAAGCCCGAACACATCTGGCAATCCGTCGGCGGCACCGACGACTTCGAGCCCAAGCTCGGCCTCGTCCCGCTCATCTTCGGCACCCTCAAGGCCACGATCTACTCGCTCATGTTCGGCGTGCCCATCGCGCTGCTGGCGGCGATCTACACCAGCGAGTTCCTCAGCCCCCGCGCCCGCGGCCAGATCAAGCCCGCCATCGAAATGATGGCCAGCCTTCCCTCCGTCGTCCTGGGATTCATCGCCGCCCTGGTCATCGCCCCCGCCGTCGAGGGCGTCGTCCCCGCGCTGCTCTGCGCCCTGATCTGCGTCCCGCTGGTCTTCCTCATCGGGGCGTACGTCTGGCAGCTCCTGCCCTACAAGATCGCGCTGGGCTACGGCCACGCCCGTTTCCCCCTCATGGTGCTCGCCTTCCCGCTGGGGCTCTGGCTCTCTTACATCGTCGGCCCGTGGGTCGAGCACTGGTTCTTCGCCGGGAACATCAAGCTCTGGCTCAACTGGGCGCCCAGCGGCACGCCGGCGGACCTCGACAGCGCGTACCACAGCGCCGTCGGCGGCTGGATGCTTCTCTTCGTCCCGCTCTCGGCCGCGCTGGTCGGCTTCGCCATCATGCAGTTCCTTAACCCGATGATCCGCCCCCTCGCCAGCACCTGGGACCGGAAGCGCGCCGCGCTGATGGACGTCGTCAAGTTCCTCGCCGCCGCCGCCGCCACCCTCGTCCTCGCCCTGTTCTTCTCCGCCGCCCTCTCGGCCATCGGCTTCGACGCGCGCGGCTCCTTCATCGACACCTACGTGCAGCGCAACGCCATGGTCGTCGGCCTCATCATGGGCTTCGCCATCATCCCCATCGTTTACACCATCTCCGACGACGCACTCAACTCCGTCCCGCGCCACCTCCGCTCCGCCTCGCTGGGCGCGGGCGCCACGCAGTGGCAGACCACCATCCGCATCATCGTCCCCACCGCCATGAGCGGCCTCTTCTCCGCCGTCATGATCGGCATCGGCCGCGCCGTGGGCGAAACCATGATCGTCCTCATGGCCGCGGGCAACACCGCCGTCCTCGAATGGAACATCTTCAGCGGCTTTAGAACCCTCTCCGCCAACATCGCCGTCGAGCTGCCCGAGGCCGTCAAGAACTCCACCCACTTCCGCACGCTCTTCCTCGCCGCGCTCGTGCTCTTCGCCATGACCTTCGTCCTCAACACCATCGCCGAGATGGTCCGCCTGCGGTTCCGCAAGAGGGCGTTCCAGCTATGACCTCGACGCAGACCAAACCCGGCGCCGCCCACAACGACCCCACCGCGGGCCCCCGCGCCGGCGTGGCGATCAAGCCACCCGCGCCTTCCTACAACCGCTCGCGCAGCCGCAACAAGACCTCCCTCTACGCCCACGGCGAACCCATGGTCTGGCTCACCGGCGGCGCGCTGGCCATGTGCCTGCTCATGATCATCGGCCTGGTGGCGCTCATCGTCGCGCAGGGCGTCGCCACCTTCTGGCCCGGGCCGGTCGTCCGCTACCAGACCCTCGATGGCGTCCGTGCCGGTGAAACCACGCGTCTGGAAAACTACTCCCCCGAAGACTCCGTCTTCGAGCGACTCCCCGAATCCAGCCGCGCTGCCGCACGCAAGATGGTCGCCGACAATGGCGGCGTCACCGGCCGCCGGCTTGTCCGCATCGGTAACTACGAGATCACCGGCGAGCACTTCGCGTGGGTCAGCGACTTCGAGATCGCCCCCGGGGCCGACGCCGTCTCCACCCCGCCGTGGATGCTCGTCGTCGAGCGGCTGGCGTGGGGCCGGTTCTACGGCGAGCCCGTCGGCGTCGTGATCGAAGGCAAGCTCATCCCCTGCGAGCCCGCCGAGGCGTGGAAACTCTTCGGCGAGCACCACCCCGCGGTGCGCGAGCGGTGGGAGCAGCGCCGCCGCCTGGAAACCGGCGACATCGGCGTGATCAACCACCGCGCCGAGCAGGCGCGGCTCGCCCTGCGGGCCGTGGAGATGAAGTACGGCAAGGAGTCGCCGCAGTGGCGCGCCGAGCACGAATCCTTCCTCAAGACAGAGGAGCGGGACAAGGCCGAGTTCGACCGCATTGCCCGCGAGATCGAGGCGCTCAACAACACCAACAATGGCTACAAGATCGTCCTGCGGACCGCCGACGGGACGGAGTCCACCCTGGGCATGGCCGACATCGTCCGCGCCTACCCCGCGAACCAGCTTTCGTTCGCGCAGAAGAGCGTCGTGTACCTCTCGCGCTGGTGGGAGTTCCTCACCGACGACCCGCGCGAGGCCAACAGCGAGGGCGGCGTTTACCCCGCGATCTTCGGCACCGTCGTGATGACGCTCATCATGTCGCTGCTGGTCGTGCCCTTCGGCGTGCTGGCGGCGCTCTACCTCCGCGAGTACGCCAAGGGGGGCATCCTCATCAGCGCCGTCCGCATCGCCATCAATAACCTCGCGGGCGTGCCGTCGATCGTCTTCGGCGTGTTCGGCCTGGGCTTCTTCTGCTACATCATCGGCGGCGGCATCGACCAGCTCTTCTTTTCCGCCAAGCTCCCCAGCCCCACCTTCGGCACGGGCGGCCTCATGTGGGCCTCCTTCACCCTCGCCCTGCTCACGCTCCCGGTCGTCATCGTCGCCACGGAAGAAACCCTCGCCGCCGTCCCCGGCTCCATGCGCGAGGGCTCCTACGCCTGCGGCGCCTCCAAGTGGCAGACCATCAAGCGGATCGTCCTGCCCCGCGCCATGCCGGGCATCATGACCGGCATGATCCTCGCCATGGCGCGCGGCGCCGGCGAGGTCGCCCCGCTGATGCTCGTGGGCGCCGTCAAGCTCGCCCCCGAGCTGCCGGTGAACGGCGTGTTCCCGTTCTTCCACCCCGAGCGCAGCTTCATGCACCTGGGCTTCCATATCTACGACCTTGGTTTCCAGAGCCCCAATGCGGAGGCCGCCAAGCCCATGGTCTTCACCACCACGCTCCTGCTGATCCTCATCATCGCGGTCCTCAACCTGGCCGCGGTCTTCATCCGCGCCCGGCTGCGGCGCCGATTCTCCAGCAGCCAGTTCTGACCCCCGACCCACGCCCCCGAGGCCGAACCATGACCCGGATGACCCACAAAATGCCCTCCAAGCAAGACCAGCCGCCCACCGGGCACGCCGTCGAAGGGACCGCCAGCGCCGAACAGCCCGGCGCCAGCCCGGTGGCCATTCCCGAGCCGGTCTCCAACAACCGTCTCGCCGCCATCGCGCGCGGCGAGAACGTCACCTCCCTCACCCACGACGCGCTCAAGAAGGAAGTCCCCGTCGTCGAGGTCAAGAACTTCAACCTCTGGTACGGCGCCAAGAAGGCCCTCTTCGACATCAACATGCTCATCCCCAAGGGCAAGGTCACCGCGCTCATCGGCCCCTCGGGCTGCGGCAAGTCCACCCTCCTCCGCTCCGTCAACCGCCTCAACGACCTGATCGACAACATCCAGATCAAGGGCGACATGCTCCTCAACGACGACTCGATCTACGGCCCGGGCGTGGATGTCATCGAGCTCCGCAAACGCATGGGCATGGTCTTCCAGAAATCCAACCCCTTCCCCATGTCCATCTTCGAGAACGTCGTCTATTCCCTCCGCATCGACGGCGAACGCAACCGCAGGACGCTCGAAGACGTCTGCGAACGCTCACTCCGCGGCGCGGCGCTCTGGGAGGAGGTCAAAGACCGCCTCCACGAGTCGGGCCTCTCCCTCTCGGGCGGCCAGCAGCAGCGCCTCTGCATCGCCCGCGCCATCGCCGCCGAGCCCGAGGTGCTCCTCATGGACGAGCCCTGCTCCGCCCTCGACCCCATCGCCACCGGCAAGATCGAGGACCTCATCCAGGCGCTCTCGGGCGAATACTCGATCCTCATCGTCACCCACAACATGCAGCAGGCCTCGCGCTCCAGCGACTTCACCGCCTTCATGTACCTGGGCCGCGTCATCGAGTACGGCCCGACGCTCGACATCTTCACCAAGCCCCTGTGCCGCGAGACGGAGGACTACGTCACCGGCCGCTTCGGCTGATCCGATTTTCGTTCATCACCATGGCCGCGGCGCGTTTCGCCGCGGCCGGACAACATCCCCCACCCCGTTGAAGGAGTTTCCCGTGCAGAAGTTCACGACCACCGTTGCCTCTCTCGCCCTGGCGGCCGCCATCACCCTGGCGGGCTGTGCCTCCGGCGGCGCTGCCTCGAGCGCCAACTACAACCGCAACGGCTACCACGGCTACGAGAAGGACGGCCGCGTCTATGTCTTCGTCCCCGGCAGCGGCGCCGAGCAGAAATTCAAGCGCGGCGAGGAGATGGTCAAGTCCGTCACCCGCATCTCCGCCCTCGACGGCAAGACCGTCGTCGCCGACCCCGACGTGAACCTCGACCGGTACCTGGGCACCAAGTAATCCAATCCCCGTCGGCGGCGGGGGCGGGGCGACGGTTCGCCGACTCGCCCGCCCCCGCGCCAACGGCGCCCCCGCAAGACCCCTACACGACCGCCCGCCACGGAGCCCGCAATGTCGCTTCACCTGCAACGCCAGATCAACCGGCTCAAGGACATGATCCTTGCGCTGGGCACGCTCGTCGAAGAGAACACCGAAGCCGCCATCCGCGCCATCGAGACGCGTGACGCCAAGCTCGCCGCCGCCGTCATCGAGCGCGACAACGAGATCGACCAGAAGGAGATCGACGTCGAGGAGGAGTGCCTGCACACCCTGGCGCTGCACCAGCCCGTCGCCTTCGACCTGCGCTACATCGTGGCCGTGCTCAAGATCAACAACGACCTGGAGCGCATCGCCGACCTGGCGGTCAACATCGCCGAGAAGGTGGAGTTCCTCATCAAGAACCGCGCCCCGACGGGCATCCCCTTTGACCTGCCGCAGATGACCCAGAAGGTCCGGGCCATGCTCAAGCAGAGCCTGGACGCGCTGGTGAACCTCGACCCCGAGATCGCCGAGGTCGTCCGCCGCACCGACGACGAGGTGGACCTGATCCACCGCCAGATGTACCAGCACGTCAAACAGGCGATCCGCCAGAACCCGGAGGACGTGGAGCTGCTGGTGAACCTGCTCTCGGTCTCGCGCAACCTGGAGCGCATCGCCGACCACGCCGTGAACATCGCCGAGGACGTGATCTACATGGCCAAGGGCGACATCCTCCGCCACAGCCGCACGCACGTGATCCCCAAGACGCCGCAAAGCTGACCCGCCCCGCAGACCCGCGCTTTCACCCCGTAAAACCCGGACATTCACCGCGCCCCGCCCGGTTTGTTGGGGGACACACCAAACAGATTGTGAGTTTTGTGTGTGGCGCGGCGGTTGCGCCCCAACTGCCTTGTTCAGCACGTCTTAGAACCGACGGTGGATATCTTGTGCATACAGCGGGGCGAGGGGCGGCGGGTGTAAAATACACAGGAACAAGACGCGACCCAGAAGAGGAGAAAGACCGGCGCGGGATGCACCGATGCACGCGCGGTGGCTGGTGAAGAACGGTCAACACACCAAGCCGGAGGAACAGTCATGGTTGGACAGATCAAATTCAGGATGGGCACGCGGATGATCTTCGCCTCGCTGGGCGCGGACCTGCACTGGTGCTGCGACGAGAAGCAGGTGGAGGCCTACCTCAACGAGATGTTCGGCGAAGCGCCGGTCTTGAAGGGGCGGTCTCCGGTCCACTACCTGTATCAGGTTGCCGAGCGCCTCGGCGCGGAAGTCATGCCGCGCCGCTCCGGCATCGCCGCCGTCTGATCCGGCCGGGCTTGATACGGTGGGGTGGGCGTCCCGCCCGCCTCTTGCCGCGAAATAGATCACTCACATCCCGCCGCGCGCCGCCGTCGTGGACCACCGACGCGACCAATACACCGCACCGTCAAGAATGACCTCCACGCTCACGTCGTGGCGGAACGATTGCTCATCGCTGCTCGTGACGCACTTCGCGACAACTTTGCCGCTATGCCCCAGGCGATCCATCGGGTATTCGAACCCGCTCTCCACCGACGCCACCGCCGGCCGGTGCAGGTCCACGGTGTAGGTGGACCTGTTCACGCCGACGCCCGAGTTGGTCGTGTAGGTGCACACCAGCCGGCCGCGGATGAGGTCTCGCGTCACGGCGTATTCCGGCGCGACCACCTCGCTCACCGGCGGCGCGGGGAACTCGCTGGGTTGGAACACCGGCGCTTGCAGCGTCACGCCGGACACGCTCCGCACCGCCGCATCTGCGGTGCGCGACGCAACGACCGGTAGCGTGAGCGCCGAGGGACGCCGCGCCCCGCGGTGGATGCGGGCCTCGTAGGGCTCGGGCGTCGGCCAGGCGTTGAGCACATCGCTCCCGGCGATCATCAGCCGGATGCGGTGCCCCGGCGCGAAACGGTACGCCGTTGCCAGCAGGGCAAGCTCCACCGCCCCCACGTGCCGCGGCGATGAGACGCGCCCCGACTGCCGGTACTCGCGCGACCCGAGATTCAACACACCCTTGCTCACCAGCACGCTCGTGCCATCCGGTGCGACGTCGCACAGCTTGGCGCTGATGAACGTCTTCCCGCTCGTCGCTTCGTAGTGCAGCACGACGCGCGGCACGCCCACGACCTCGACGGGTTCTTCGAGCACCGGCGACGAATAGACCAGCGACAATCCCTCATCAAAACGCTGGTCGTCGCTCATCCCCCAGCCGGGCGTGAACTGGCCGATGACGTAACGCCCCGCCGCGATGCCCACGTCGGGCCTGTAGGTGAACCCGTCGTAACCCTCCTCTTCTCCACTCCCCTGCCGCAGTGTGCCGCCGGGCCCGAGCGCGAGCGTCACGTCGCGCGCCGACGTGATCGGCCACGCCGCCTCGTGACGGAATGCGCCCGCATCCTCGCGGCGCAGCGGCGCGGGCGGCGTGAACCCGCGCACGAAGAGCGACACCGGGGCCTCCTTCTCCAGCGGCCGCGCGGGGTCGGTGTCGATACCCTTCAGGTATTTGTCGAACCAGCGCAGGCACTCGAAGCGGTCGCTCAGGCGCGGCAGCGGCCAGGCGTTCTCCGGGTAGTTGTGCGTCCAAGGCCCGATCAGCACGCGCTTGGGGCAGCGGAGCTGGGCGTACACCTTCAGGAAATCATCCGGGTACCAGTCGCACCACCCGCCGATCAGGAACGTGGCCGCGCGAACCTTGTGGGCGTCGCCGCGCAGCAGCCGCGCCTCCCAGAACGCACCGTCGCGGAGGTTGTCGAGGTACGCCAGGCTCCAGGGCGTCGAGCGGTCAAGCCGCTGTTGCCAGATGTCGTGCCACTTCTCGCCGACGAGCGTGCGTGACGGCGGCGCGTAGTTGTACCCCGCCATGAGCGGCGCGTAATTCTCCCACGCAAACGGTCGGGGCGACCCGCCCGGCGCGGCCATCCCGTCGTACCAGTCCGAGCACATCTGGCAGACCACGACCGCCTTGAGCTCCTCGGGCGCCTGTCGCGCCGCGTCGTAGCAGACGCCGCCGGTGTACGAGAGGCCGATCATCCCCACCGCGCCGCTGCACCAGGGCTGTTTCGCGCACCAGCGGATGAGCTCCACGCCGTCGCGCACCTCGTCAGTGCTCGTGGGCGAGTCGCTGTGCCCCTCGGAGTCACCCGTGCCGCGGATGTCGGCGTTCACGAAAACATAACCCTGTGATGCAAAGTACGGGTAACGCGTCGCGCGCGGTCCGTACGCGCTGTTGTTCACCTTGTGGTATGGCGTGTACTCGATGATCGCCGGCCAGCGCTCGCCGTTTCCGCCGGGCACATCGGGCATGTACAGATCAGCCGCGAGCGTCGTGCCGTCGGCCATGGGCACGCGGACGTTGTGGACCACTTTCACGGGGTAGGTCATGCACAAAGCGTATAGCGCCCCGCCGCGCGGCCCAAACACGCCCACGCCAACACACCGCTTTCAGGTAGCGGCTGTGTTCGTTGAGCTCCGCTCCATGCACACTATACCGCCCCACAAGCGGCGCGATGAATAATGCTGTCGGCCGGGGGCTATGGGATACCGCGCATCCGATTGATTCAGCGCCCCTCGAGCAGCCGCGTGCCCAGGAAATCCGACAGCTCAACGACGTTCTTGACCTTGTCGATGACCGACTGGATGTCGTAGTCGAGGCGGACGAACTCCACGCCGTCCTCGTCCACGATGCAGTAGCTGGCGCGCGGGTCCTTGTCGCGGGGCTGGCCGACGGAGCCGGGGTTGATGATGCACTTCTCGCGCTCGTTGAACTCGTACTCTCCGTCGAGGTCGGCGGGCGGGTAAAAATCGGGCTCGTCGGTAAAGACGCCCGGCACGTGCGTGTGGCCGACGAAACACTTGCGGTCGATGCGCTCGAAGATCTGCACCATCTTGGTCGGGGCGGTGATGACGTCGTCGGCGAAGATGTACTCGTTGATCGGCCGGCGCGGGGAGGCGTGGACGAAGAGCGAGTCGCCCAACCGCTCGCGGATCTTCAGGTTGCCCAGGTATTCCCAGCGCGTGCGGCGCACGGCGGCGTCCTGCTCGTCCTCGAACTGCCGGCGGGTCCAGAAGGCGGCGGCCTCGGCGCTGGCGTTGAAACTGGTCGGTTCGAAGAGCACCGCGAAGTCGTGGTTGCCCATCAGCGCCAGCTCGCACCGCTTCATCACCAGGTCCAGGCACTCCGTCGGGTTGGGCCCGTACCCGATGATGTCGCCCAGGCAGATCACGCGGGTTACGCCGCGCCGCTCGATGTCCGCCAGCACGGTCTGCAGCGCCTCGAGGTTGGCGTGGATGTCCGAGATCATCGCCACGCGGCCCTTGAGCGCGAGCGGTGATCCGGAGTCATCGTTGCCGGGGTTCGTCTGGTTGGGTTCGGCTTTCTCGGCGCACACGGCGGTGGTCTCTCTTTCCCGGATCGGTCCATGACCGAACGTTGCATCAGTCTAGCGACCCCTCTCCCCGGCCATCTCCCGGAGGGAGAGGGGGTAAGAGATCAGGCGGTCTGCAGCTTGCGGCCGCGGGATTTTTTACCGTTGCCGTTGGCGTGGCCGTTGTTCTTGCCCTTGCCCACGCCGGCCTTGTCGGCGTTGAGCACGGCCTTGGCCTTCTCGCCGCCGGAGCGGAGCTGATCGACCGTTTTGACCTTCAGGCGCGCCGCGCCCTGCGACTTGTTCGTGCCCAGCGGCTTGGAGTTCGCCAGCCGCTTCTTGGCCTCGGCGATCGAGCCGTTGGCGCGGTATTGCGGTAGCCACTGCGCCTGGGCGACGAGCATCTCATCGACCATCTGCCAGACCTCCTCGGGGTTGCAGACGGCCCCGACGAGCGGGTCGTGCAGCATCGCCTGCTTGAGGAGCGTCACGTCGCCGTTCACCGCGGCCTCCTTGGCCATGCGCTGTACGTTCACGCTCGCCTGGCACGTCGCCGCGCAGGCCAGCGGCAGGTCGCCGACCTTGGGGATGCGGATGCCGAGTTTGTCCACGAAGCCGGGCACCTCGACGATGCAGTCGTCGGGCAGGTTGGTGATCGCGCCCCGGTTACGGACGTTGAAGTGGGCGCGGAAGATGCGGCCGGTCTCGATGCTCTCGATGATGTAGCTGCCGCGTTCGTGGCCGCGGTGCTCGGCGCTGATGGGCTTGTCCTCGGCCTTGAGCCAGCGGGGGAAATCGGTCTCAAACCACCGCCGGCCCTCGGTGCAGACGCGCAGGTAGCCGCCCGTCTCGCCGTTGATCCAGGAGGACATGTCGATCCAGCGCTTGATCTCGTTGGGCCGCTTGCGGTACCAGGGGAGGTACTCGGAGAGGTGGCCGTTGCTCTCGGTGCTGTAGGCGCCGAAGCGTTTGAGCACGTCGATGCGGCACTTCTCGGTCTTGCTGAAGACCTTGTGCTTCTCGAACGCCTCGACGAGTTCGTTGGCCGTGATCTCGCGGCCCTGGTAGAGGATTTTGGTGAACCATGTCTGGTGGTTGATGCCGGCGCAGATGACGTCCACTTCTTCCTTGGATTTCGCGCCCAGGGCGTCGGCGATCTGCCAGTGGCCGTGCTCCACGCCGTGGCAGAGGCCCACGGTGTTGACCTTGCCGTAGTCCAGCGCCGCCCAGGTGTTCATGGCCATGGGGTTGGCGTAGTTGAGGAAGAGCACGTCGTCCGCGGAGGTCTGCCGCATGTCCTTGCAGAAATCCAGGATGCAGGCGATGTTCCGCTGGCCGTACATGATGCCGCCGGCACAGATGGTGTCGCCGACGCACTGATCGACGCCGTACTTGAGGGGGATGTCGATGTCGGTCTTGAAGGCCTCGATGCCGCCGATGCGGGTGCAGTTGATGACGTAATCCGCGCCATCGAGGGCGCGGCGGCGGTCGGTGGTGGCCTGGATCGTCGCCGGCAGCTTGTTGACGCGCAGGTCCTTCTGGCAGAGCTGCGTCACCATGTCCAGGTTGTGCTGGCTGATGTCGGTGAAGGCGAAGCGGGTGTCGCGCAGCTCGGGGACGGCGAGGATGTCGCGGAAGAGGCCGCGGGTGAAGCCGATCGAGCCGGCGCCGATGAATGCAACTTTGATGGCCATGGGACGATTCTCCGCCTGGTTTGAGGGCCGCGCCCGCGCTGGGCCGGTTCGGGCGATGTTACCACGTTTTCTTCGTCCCCTCTCCCCCCTCCGTGGAGAGGGGAAGAGAAGCCGTTGCACAACCCTTTCCCCCGGCGACAATCTCCACCGATGGACCCCTACGCCGCACGCGACCTCGCGCTGGACCTGATGAAACGCCACGGGCTGATCGGATGGTCCTTCGCCTTCGATCACGCCAAGCGCCGCTTCGGAACCTGCCGTCCGGGGCAGAAACGCATCACGCTCTCCAAGACGCTCGCCTTCCTCAACCCCGAGCCGCAGGTGCGCGAGACGATCCTGCACGAGATCGCGCACGCGCTGACGCCCGGGGACGCCCACGGCGCCAAGTGGCGCGCCGCCTGCCTGGCCGTCGGCGCTAAACCCGTACGCTGCTTCGATACCACGGAGGTGCGCATCCCGCCGCGCCGCGCGGCGCGATACGAAATCGGCTGCAAGACCTGCGGCTGGTGGGCGGACCGGCACCGGCGCACGCGACGCAAGCTGGTCTGCCGCGCCTGCCGGACGCCCGTGATTTACCGGGAAAAGCGGCCGCTCCTGCCGGCCCAGTAACTCGCCGCGCATTTTTTGCTCCGACAATTTTCAGCGGCTGCAATAAACACGGATCATCATCCGTTGGGCCGGTATGAGTGTCCGATCCGCCGCCCAGTAACCCCGCCGGAAATCCTCGCAGTTAGTTCCCGCCCCGCATTGTTCGAAAAACAAAGGAAACGCCATGCGGAACACACGGTCTCAACACCGGAACGGTATCGCTCTGCGCACCCTGGGTCTGGGCCAATGGCTCGGGCGGCGGTTTCCCTCGACGAAGAACGCGTTCGTCGGGCTGGAGTTTTTTGAGCCGAGATGCCTGATGTCCGCTTCGTTCCCCTCCATCGACGGCACGGGGAACAACCTCACCCACCCGCTCTGGGGGTCCGTCGATGTGAACCTGATCCGCATCGCGCCCGCCGCCTACGCGGATGGCCTCTCCGCCCCGGCCGGCGCCGACCGCCCCAGCGCCAGGGTCGTCAGCAACGCGCTGGCCGCGCAGGATGAATCGACCCAGCACAACGCCCGCGAACTGTCCGACTACATCTACGCGTGGGGCCAGTTCCTCGACCACGACATCGACCTGACGCCCTCCGCGTCGCCCTCGGAATCATTCAACGTCGCGGTGCCGCTGGGCGATCCATCGTTCGATCCGTTCAACACCGGCACGCAGGTCATCCCGCTCAAACGCTCGCTCTACGACACCTCGACCGGCGACTCGCAGGGCGACCCGCGGCAGCAGGTCAACACCATCACCGCGTGGATCGACGGCTCGCAGGTGTACGGCTCCGACGCCGACCGCGCCGCGGCGCTGCGCACCTTTTCCGGCGGCCAGATGAAAACCAGCGACGGCAACCTGCTCCCGCTCAACGAGGGCGGCACGTTCCCCAACGCCAACGACGCCCACATCTTCCCCGATGACCAGCTTTTCCTCGCCGGCGACGTCCGCGCCAACGAGAACACCGAGCTCACCGCCATGCAGACGCTCTTCATCCGCGAGCACAACCGGGTCGCATCGCTCCTGGCGAAAAAACACCCGGCCTGGTCGGACGAAGACCTCTTCCAGCACGCGCGGCTCATCGTGATCGGCGAGATGCAGCAGATCACCTACAACGAGTTCCTCCCCGCGCTGCTGGGCGACAAGCCCCTCGCCCCCTACAGGGGCTACAAGCCCGGCGTGAACCCGGGCATCACCAACGAGTTCTCCACCGCCGCCTTCCGCTTCGGCCACAGCCTGCTCAACGACGACGTCGAGTTCCTCGACAACAACGGCGAAGAAACCAGCGACGAGATCTCCCTCGCCCAGGCGTTCTTCAACCCGCAGATCGTCAAAGACAACGGCATCGACGGCATGCTCAAGTATCTCGCCTCCGACAACGCCCAGGAGCTCGACAACCAGATCGTGGACAGCCTCCGCAACTTCCTCTTCGGCCCTCCCGGCAGCGGCGGGCTCGACCTGGCGTCGCTCAACATCCAGCGCGGCAGGGACCACGGCCTAGCGGACTACAACTCGACCCGCGCCGCCTACGGCCTGCCGCGCGTCACCGGCTTCAACCAGATCACCTCCGACCCCGATACCCAACAGGCGCTCGCCGACACCTACGGCAGCGTGGACAACATCGACCTCTGGGTCGGCCTGCTCGCCGAGGACCACCTGCCCGGCGCCAGCGTCGGCGCGCTGACGCGCAGGATCATCGTTGATCAATTCACCCGCATCCGCGACGGCGACCGCTTCTGGTACCAGAACGCGCTCAGGGGCGACGAGCTGGCGATGGTCCGCAACACGCGGCTCTCCGACGTCATCCGTCGCAACACCACGACCACCAACCTGCAAGACAACGTCTTCTTCTTCAAGACGCAGGTCAGCGGCACCATCTACGCGGACGCCAACGGCGACGGCAAGATCGGGCGGACCGAAAAGGGCCTGCCCAAACAGACGATCCAACTGCTCGACGAGAGCGGCGCCGTCATCGCCACCACCACGAGCGACCCGCGCGGCGGGTTCGGCTTCGATCATGTCGGGCTGGGCGAGTACACGATCAGGCGCGTGACCAGCGCCGGGGCGTCGGATGCCGCCGCGCAGGTCACCTTCACCCGCGGCGATTTGATGCGGGTGCTGCTGGCGGTGAAGACGCCCGTCACGACGCAGGCCCCCGTGCAGACGCAGCCGCCCACCAGGCCGCCCCTCAGGCCGACGGCCAAACCCCCGGTGCAATCCTCCACGACCTCTCCCGTGAAGCCCGCCTCCCAGCCGTCCACCGAGCCCCCGACGGAATCCGCGGAGCAGCCGCCGGCGACACCCGCGCCGCCCCCCTCCACGGACACCCCCCAGCAACCGCCACCCCCGCGGAAGCTGCCACCCCTGAGCATGACGCCCCCGCCGCCCGGCCGACCGGTCGTGCTGGCCCTCAGGCCGGTGGAGTTGGATGACGATGAAACGTAACCCCGCGGTGCGGGTCACAGCCCGGGGATGTTGGGCACCTTGACCTGGCCCGAGCGGGAGATGGGCACGGGGATTTTGCCCAACGCCGGCGCGTCCACCAGGAGTTTGAGGTCGGCGCTGTAGGGCAGCGTGCCGCCGGGGCGGACGCCGCTGAAGAACTTGAGGGCCTCCGCGAGCGATACCGAGGCGGGCAGGCTGACCGTCTTTGATCCGTTGGCGGGGATCGAGCCGCTCAGCGGCGCAGCGCCGGTGAGCAGGTGCTGCTGGCCGCCGGTCAAGGAGTAGTCCAGATTCAACAGGGGCAGGGAGACGTCGTAGGGGTTCTTCACGTCCACGTCGAAGACGAGGTCGAGCTTGGTGAAGCTGGCGTTGGCGAAGCGGACGTCCTTGATCGAGGCGGTGGGCTTGGGCGTGGATTCGAGGATCGAGTTGAAGGTCTCACAGCCCTGCGACAACAGGCCGGTGCCGAGCAGCGCCAGCGCGGCGAACATCGTGCGGGTGGACATGGGTGTGCTCCTGGTCATGACGGTGGTCGGTCGGCCCGGGACACCATCAGCATATCCCGCCGCGGCGGCCGACGCGCCGGAAATCGCGGCGATCCCCCGGCGGGTTTATCATGTCCTCCCATGCCCGGCCCCACCACCAAACCACCCGCGAGCATGAGCTGGCACAACGAGAGCGGCATCGTCGGCGACGAGGAGGTGCTCTTTCAGCCGCGCTTCGCCGACTGCGAAAACGGCGTCGAGGTGTTGAAGCTCACGAACCTGCCCGTGGTGAGCACGCACATCTACCCCGAGGCGCCGATCAGCTCGCCAGACGGCAAGCGATTCGTCTGGAGCCGGTGGCATCCTTCGACCGGCCAACGCGCGCTGTGGATCGCCGACCTGGAGACGCTGCGCATCCGGCAGATCACCGACGAGCCCGGCGCCGCCGCGCCGATCATCACGCCGGACGGAAAGTGGTGGTACTACTCGGTCGGCCGGGCGATCTGGCGGATGCACCCCGAGAGCTACGAGCGCGAGCTCTGGTACACCGTCCCCGAATCCATGGGCAACGTCGGTTCCATCGTCTCCATCTCCCACTGCGGCACGCGCGTTGTCGGCTCGGCGAACCCCGCGCCGGGGCGGCACGGCGTCATCAGCACCGACCTGCTCAACCGCACCAGCACCATCGCCTACGAGCACCCGGACGCCCGCAACCCCCACGTCCAGTACAGCCGCGACGACCGCCGCGCCCTGTGCGTCCAGCAGAACGACGGCATCGAGTTCGACGCCGCCGGCAACCTCACCCGCCTCGTCGGCGACAATGGCGCGAGCCTCTGGGTCGTCAACGACGACGGCACCAACCCGCAGAAGCTCAACGTCGGCTCCTCCCCGCTCGAGCGCGTGCAGGGCCACCAGTGCTGGGTCGGCGGGGAGCACCGCGTCATCACCACCACGCACCGCCGCACCGCCGTCGGCAAGCGTTGGCTGCAGCACTGGATCATCGCCATCGCGCCGGGCGAGAAAGAGGGCCGCGTCGTCGGCGACGGCTCGAAAGAGGACATCCACTTCACCCACATGCACACCACGCGCGACGGGCGGTACTGGGTCTCCGACTGCAACCGCACGGCCAAAATCTACGTCGGCTCGCTCCGCACCGGGCGCTTCAGGCGGTTCTGCGACAGCAACGCCTCCTTCGGCGCGCCCCAGCACACCCACCCGCACCCGTTCTTCATGGCCGACGGCAAGACGATCGGCTGGAACAGCGACGTGACCGGCGTGCCGCAGATATACGTGGCCCGCATCCCAGATGGTTTCCTCGACGAACTGGACCGCGCCTGAATCGATCGCAATCGCCGTTACGGAGCAACCCATGAGCCGCCTCTTCGCGACCGATCACGGCCGGATCATCAACGCCCTGGGCGAGGAGCTGACGCGCTGGCGCTGGGCGAAGAAAGAGCTGCGCCTCCCCGCGGCGGCGGCCGGCGCGCCGGCGGAGCTGTGGATCTTCGTCCACGCCTACCCGGGGAGCAGGCAGCCGCTGCACGTCCAGCTCAACGGCAAAAAAATCGGCGACATCACACCACCGACCCCGCGCCACAACGGCTGGCTCTGGCTCTCACTACGCGTCCCGCGTGGCAGGCTCCGCGCCGGCGTCAACACCATCACCCTGCACAGCGACGGCGACGCGATGAACTCCTGGGCGCTGGGCCTCGAACCGGGGAAGCCCAACCCGCACAACAGCGTCAGCCACGACGCGGGAAAAACATGGCGGCGCGACGCGATGGGCCTCTTTAATCTCCTCTCGGGGCAGTACATCGTCCGCCTGCGCGTCGAGGCGCCTTCGCTGCACGACCCCAAGCTACCGGCGGTCGTGTATGAAAACCCCAAGCACCCGCGCGTGAAATCGCTCCCCGCCGCGCTCCCCGCCTCCATCCGCAACCAGCGCGACCCGTGGCGGCAGGTGCTCGACCTGCAGGCGTGGGTCTCGAACGCCTGGACCTACCGCGGCGGCACGCTCTACACCCCGTGGGACCCGCTGACCATCCTCGACTGGGGCAGGCACGACCGCGGCCACGGCTGGAAGGGGCCGATCGGTTTCTGCGTGCACTACGGCACGGCGATGGTTGGGCTGGCCGGCGCGCTGGGCCACAAGGCGCGCTGCGTCGCCGTCAGCGGCAACCTCAACACCCACATGGGCCATTTCATGACCGAGGTCTGGAGCGATCGGCACGACAAGTGGGTGCTGCACGACCCGACGGTGGATGCGCACTTCGAGTACGGCGGCCGGCCGCTCTCGCTCTGGGAGCTGACCGACCTGCGCCACGCGGGCCTCATGCCGCGCGTCACGCCGCGCACGGGCAGGGCGCACCGCGAGCCGCACAAATCGAACCTCAGAAACTTCATCGCCGACTGCCGGGTCCTCGACCTGGCGGGCGTCTGGCTCCGAAATGATTTTGTCTCCGACCCCACCGCCGCCGCCTCCAGTCACGGCCACGTGATCTACTGCGAGACCGAGTGGGTCTGGTACCTCACCGCGGGCCGGCCCGAGGGCGCGCGGAGCGCGGCGATGTTCCCCCACCGCACCGGCGACCGCGCGTACTTCGACGCCCCGCCGCGCGGCTGAGCCAGATCGAGCGGTCCGGAGTTCATCGCCAGGGCGATCCGGTGCTGCCTGGAACGGGCAAGCATGTGCATCAAGCCCGGGCGCCGCGGAAGCACGACGACGCGCGAGGATCAACCGACTCTCTCTCTCATACCACCTGGCACATAATCAGGGCAGGACACCGCGACTTTGGGAGATTTCGATAACCAACCGCGGATCAGTTGATCGCCGGCCCCAGCGGGTTCCAGATGTATCCCGGCTTGTTGAAGTCCGCCGGGCCCGAGGCGCCGGGGCGGGTGCCGTCGGCGGCGGTGGTGGCGAACTCGTTGGTGTAGTGGGCGGCGTGGCCGTCGGCGAAGAGGGTGTGGCCGCCGTTGCGGTGCCGGCCGGCGTAACGCTTCCAACTGGCGTGGGCGCGGGCGAGGTAATACGCCGTGGCGGGGCTCTTGTCGTCGCGCCACCAGGGGTCGTTCTTGGGGATTTCGTCCGAGTTGGCACGGATCTCGACCATGATGATCGTGGAGGAGGCCTCGGGGATCAGGTAGAGCGGCATGCAGCGTTTGCCGTTGTACTCGGGGACGCCCGCCTCGTTGTTGTCGCTCCCGTTGTCGAGCTGGGAGTTGACGACGTAGTTGAAATAGAACTGGCGGATCGGGGAGGAGGTGGTCTGCCAGGGCTGGTCGCGCGTGGGGACGGCCGCGGGGTCGACGAAGAAGCTGGGTTCGTTGGGGAAGGGGACGGTCTTGCCGGCGGCGAGGCGCTGCTCGCACAGCTTGCGGTAGGCGGGCTGGCCGACGTAGAGCGGGACGAGGTTGGGCCACCAGTTGTCGTTGTCGAAATTCTCGTGGACGCTGGCGTCTTCGATGGCGTTGCTGTTGGCGGTGTCCTTGCCCTCCCAGGGCATGAAGTCCTTGCGGTCCATCGCCGCGGCGAGCGTGCCGATGCCCCACTGGCGCAGGTTGGAGAGGCTGACCGAGGCGCGGCCCGAGGCCCGCGCCGCGCCCAGCGCCGGCAGCAGCACCGCGATCAGCAGGGCTATGACCGAGATCACCACCAGCAGTTCGATCAGGGTGAATGCTCGGCGGGTGCGGTGCACGGTGCGTGGGGTGTGGTGCATGGTGAAAGGTGGGTTAGGGGGGGGAAAGGCACGCCGCCGTGTTTCCACGGCGGCGTGCGGGGTGGGATGTTCAGCGTCGCCCCGGATGGGGGCGGGTTTCTTTCTCGATCAGCGGGTCGTGGTGCGGCGGCGGACCATGAGCAGGCCGCCCAGGCCCAGGAGTGTGAGGGAGGCGGGCTCGGGAACTTCCAAGCCGATCTGCGCCGGCGAGTTGGGGGCGCCGGGGGTGAGCAGGCCGTTGTTGGTGTAGCCGTTGCTCAGGTAGGGGAAGTTGGTGCCGCCGACCTTGGCGTTGGCGTGGCCGCCGGCGTCGTCGGTGTCGGCGGTGGTGGAGAGGTTGGAGCCGACCAGGTCGCCGCCGAACCAGGCGGGGGTGTAGTTGGCGGTCAGGACGTTGGGGAAGCGGGCGATGAAGTCGTAGTTGCTCGTGCCGTTGGGGGCGGCGTAGAGCGGCAGCGAGCCCGAGGGGACGTAGATCCCGTCGGTCAGGTTGCCGTCGCGCCAGCCGATGGAGTCGATGACGTCGGCGGTGGTCCACAGCGGGTTGTCGATGACGTTATCGTTGTTGGTGTCGATGTCGTCGTCGTTGGCACCGCTGGCGTCGGTGTCGTTGGTGATGCTGCCGGTGAAGACGGTGCTGAGCAGGAGGTTGACGCCGCCGTTCTCGATGACAACCGCGCCGGCGGGGCCCCAGTTGTAGCGGGTGGTGGCGGCGGGGACGGCGGGGGACCAGGCGGGGACGGAGGAGGCGAAGGTCTGGCCAAGGATCATCAGGCCGTTGGTGCCGAAGGTCAGGCCGTTGAGGTTCTTGACCCAGTCGATGCCGCCGCGGCCGGGCGTGGTGGTCGCGTCACCCTCGATGTTGATGAGGTAGAGGTTGTGCGTCGCGAGCCAGGCGTTGTCGGTGGTCGGGTCGGTGCTGCGCAGCTCGATGTACTCGCGGTCGTTGTCGGGGCTGCCCTGCGGGTTGATGAACACCTCGTTGAGGAGGATGGCGGCGTTGGCGCTGCTAGCGCCCACGAGGCCTGCGGCCAGGGCCGCGGAGATGATCCACTTGCTCGTCTTCATGCTCTTTTTCCTTTCCCTCTGAGGGGATGGTGAGTCCCTTCGACGGCTCGGCGCCGCGTTGCTGGCGCCGCCTTCCCCTCTCCACGCGAAGAGGGCCGTCTCGGGGAACGCGGAGCATGGTGCCGCGCGAGCGCTAAGGCCTCGCTGGGGCTGTGTGAAATGTGGGCGAATGTTTTGTTAGGACGTGGAAGGGTCGGCGCGCAAAAAAAGCCCGCGCCGTGTGGCGCGGGCCGGGGATAACATGGACTCACGACGCGTTACACAACCGCCCGATCACATCTTGACCTTCTGCCGCATCCCGCGCACCTTCATCGGCAGCCCGAACAGATCGATGAACCCGCGCGCGGCCGTCACGTCGTAGCCGCTCATCGCGAAGCTCGCCAGCTTCGGGTCGTACAAGCTCTGCGGCGATGTCGCGCCGACCGCCTGGGCACGGCCCTTGTACAGCTTCACGCGTACCTTCCCGCTCACGACCTGGTTCGCGCTATCGACAAACGCCTGCAACGATTCGCGCAGCGGGTGGTACCACTGCCCGTAATACACCAGCTCGGCGTAACGCAGCGCGACCTGCTGCTTGTAGTGGTAGAGGTCGCGCTCCAGGCAGATCTGCTCGAGCGCCTTGTGGGCCTCGTACAGGATCGTCCCGCCGGGCGTCTCGTAAACGCCGCGCGACTTCATGCCCACCAGGCGGTTTTCCGCGAGCACGACGGTGCCGACGGAGTGCTTGCCGCCGATCTCGTTGAGCTTCTGCACCAGGTCGTGGCCGGCGAATTTTTTGCCGTTCACCGCGACGGGGTTGCCCCTGCTGAACTCGACCTCGACGTACTCGGGTTTGTTGGGTGCCTTGGCGAGCGGGGCGGTCATGGTGAGGCATTTCTCCCACGCCGGCTCTTTGTCGGGGTGCTCGATCTCGGCGCCCTCGTGGGAGATGTGCCAGAGGTTGCGGTCCTGCGAGTAGATTTTTTTCTTGGACTGCGTGATGGGGATGCCGTGCCGCGTGGCGTAGTCGATGGCGGTCTCGCGGTCGGTCAGGCCGTCGGCAAGGAACCGCTCGTCCTTCCACGGGGCGATGATCTTGAGCGACGGGTCGAGCGCCATGTAGGTCAGCTCGAAGCGCACCTGGTCGTTGCCCTTGCCGGTCGCACCGTGCGAGACGGCGTCCGCGCCGGTCTTGTGCGCGGCGGCGACCTGCGCCTTGGCGATCAGCGGCCGTGCGATGCTGGTGCCCAGCAGGTAGTCCGCCTCGTACGTCGCGTGGGCGCGGAGCATCGGGAAGCAGAACTGCTCGGCGAACTCCTTGCGCAGGTCGGCGACGATCACCTCGTCCGCGCCGGACATCTTCGCCTTCTTCTCGATGCCCTTGAGCTCCGAGCCCTGACCCAGCTCGCAGGCGAAGGCGACGAGCTTGACGCCCGGGTAGCGGCCCTTGAGCCAGGGGAGGATGACGGACGTGTCCAGCCCGCCGGAGTAGGCGAGCACGATCTTGCGGGGGTTGGCGCTGCTTGGCATGGTGGGTCTCGGTGGCGTGGGGGAAAGAGCGGGACATTCTAAGGGGAAGTGATATGTCTAACCACAGACGCGCCGGCGATCGTTTTTGTTTTCGTTTAGCACCACCCATTCGGGGGCGCGCAAAACCACCCGTTGCCTCCGTGGGTTGCCCTTCGACGCGTTAGGGCTAACTCGTGAATCTGTAAAATCAGGGGGACAGACCTAGCCGCGCTCTTACTGCCTCACTTTCGCTCAGAGTTCCCACCACGAACACGCGCTGAGCGATCCAGCGGAAACCAATGGCCGATGGATTGGCGTCGTTTGACAGAGATTCGATCCGCGTGCCGTTGGCATAGCGCGCCCGAATACCGATATCCTGATAGATGAGCGTGGAAGTGAGAGGCGCGACCGGGGGAATCAGGACCGTGCCCGTGGGGAGGGCGGTGAACGAAAAAACGCGTTGACCGGGCGCCCATCGGCCACGGCCTTCGCGGGTGTCGAACTCGATCCGCACAAGACCCCGATACCCCTCGACTAAGATAATCTCGACGACCGGCTCTGGAAGTGAATATAGCGCGACCGTCATGGCGAGAGGCGTCGTAGCGTCGGCCCGAGTGACTTCCTCATTCATCCATCCCTCACGGTTATTGATGAAGTTGCTGTAACCGTGGGCCTGAACCTGTACGGAAACAGAGCCCACCGAACTGGGGTTTGTCGTCACGCGCACGCAGGCCGTGCCGCGAGCATCGGTGACCGCCCACTCGGACGGCGGGATAAAAATATCGCCGAAAAAATGGATGTACCCAATCTGGACCGACGCTCCCACGATCGGCCGCTGCGTCTCAGCGTCGATGACGCGCACCGTCGCTGGTTTATAGCTATGGCAGCCGGTTAGTATCAGCGTGGCAATGAGCAGGATTGTTTGTAGATATGGCATGCGATTAGGCAGAAGCCAAGGCGATATCATCAAACATCTTTGCGAACCTCGCGCCACAGGCGCGTTCGGCCGGCCGCAAAAACATCGCGTTCCGCCTTGACGATCCGCCGCTTCATCGCTGCGATCTTGGCGCGGTCGGTCGCTGAAAGGCGAGAGATGGCCATGGTAGTGACATTCCGTTCCTCACAGTTATTATATCGTTACGCATTGCGTCGAACTTGGTGCGTAGCGTGTGGTGCGGGAACATCGCGAAAAATCACCATGACCCCCGACCCCGCACTCACCGCTCCGCCGCTCAACACCGCGCCGGGGCCCGAGTATCACGACCCGCACCGCCGATTCCAAGGCATTCCCGGCATCGAGCGCTCCGCTCACGGCCGGCTGTTCGCCGCGTGGTACTCCGGCGGGGCGGGCGAAGGGCCGGAGAATTACGTGCTCGTCGTCAAGAGCGACGACGACGGCGTGACGTGGTCGCGGCCGATCCTCGTCATTGATCCGCCGGGGAGGGTGCGGGCGTTCGACCCGGTGCTCTGGCACGACCCGTCCGCAAGGCTCTGGCTCTTCTGGGCGCAGAGTCTTGAGTGGTACGACGGCCGGGCGGGCGTGTGGGCGGCGCGCTGCGATCGGCCCGATGAAGCCGCGCCGACGTGGTCCGCCCCGCGCCGGCTCTGCGACGGCGTCATGATGAACAAGCCGACCGTGCTCCATGATGGCACGTGGCTGCTCCCCGCCTGTCTGTGGAATTTCTCGCACCCCACCGTTCACATCACGAAGCTCGACGCGCTCAGGGAGCAGCACTACTCCAACGTCTTCGCCTCACGCGACTCGGGCCAGACGTTCGCGCGGATCGGTTCCGCCGACGTGCCCGGGCGGACGCACGACGAGCACATGATCCTCGAGCGGAGCGACGGCTCGCTGCTCATGCTCGTGCGGACGCACTACGGCATCGGCAAGAGCACGTCACGCGACGGCGGCGCGGCCTGGTCCCCCGGCGAAAACTCCGGCCTGCCCGGCCCCGACGCCCGCTTCTTCATCCGCCGGCTCCGCTCCGGCCGGGTGCTGCTCATCAACCATCACAACTTCCACTGGCGCGACCACCTCACCGCGCTGCTCTCCGACGACGACGGCCAAACCTGGCCGCACACGCTCCTGCTCGACGAGCGGGCCGGCGTCTCCTACCCCGACGCGGTCGAGTCCGCCGACGGCCGCATCTACGCGATCTACGACCGCAACCGCACCACCGACCGCGAGATTTTGATGGCGGTGTTCACGGAGGCGGACGTGGTTGCGGGAAGGTGCGTGGATGCGCGGTCGCGGTTGGGCGTGGTGATTAGTAGGGTGGGCTGCTGAAATAAAAAAGCCCCGCATTTGGGTAGTGGGGCGATTTGAAATGGGTGGCTGGGGCTAAGGTCTTCCGCAGCCCCGGCGAAGGGCTCACGAAGAGCCGGGGCATCGAAGACTCTGCCCCAGCCACCCTGAGATTTCAAATCGACCCACTACCCGCATTTGCATGACGGGGCTCCGGTGGAGCCGGCGATAAATAGGAGATGTACAAAAACGCGCATAAAAAAAAGGCGACGGTGCTTGCACACCGTCGCCCGGAGGGAAAAGAGAGACGCCTGTGTAATGGGCACGCTCGTTGGTGCATGCCCCGTGAAGAAACGCGTGTCTCAGGCCGGCGAGCCGTCGGCTAGCAGGCCGGTCGCCGTCTGCATGGCGGCGGGCATGGCGACGCGGACCTCGTCGATCTGGGCCTGGGTCAGGTTGAGCTGCTGGAGCAACTCGCTGGCGATCTGTTCGGTCTCGATGGAGCGGGTAAAGCCGAGTTTGCTCGTCGCGGCGACGATGTCGGCGACGTGGACCAGCCCGGTGAGCGTGCGGTTGGACTGGGCCAGCTCCATCGGGCGGTGGTGGAAGCCGGTGACGTAGCTGAAGCTGACGGGGAACTTCCACGCGCGGCAGAGGGCGGCGCCGAACTGCTCGTGGTTGGCGCCCAGGGCGGCCTGCTCGGCGTTGCGGAGCGTGAGGCCGGGCGTCGCGTCCATTTTTTCGATGGCCTCGACGAACTTGGAGCGGCGCGCCTGGACCTCGACCATGATGCCCAGGTCGTGGATCAGGCCGGCGAGGAACGCCTCGTCGGGCAGGCCGAGGCTGACCTTTTCCGCGAGCAGGCGGGTGCAGGTGCCCACGGCGATGGAGTGTGTCCACAAATCCTTGGCGGCGAACTGGGGGCAGATCTGCCCGCCGCGGAAGAGCTTGGCGAGGCTGGCGGCGATGGCGATGTTCTTGACGGCGTTGAGGCCCAGGAGGACGACGGCGCGGTTGATCGAGCCGATCTGCCCGGGCAGGCCGTAGAAGGCGGAGTTGACGACCTTAAGGATGCGTGCGCCCAGGGCGGGGTCGTGGGTGATGATCTTGTTGAGGTCCTGGGCGGTGGACTCGGGGTCCTCGACGAGCTTGATGATCTTGAGGGTGATCTCGGGCAGGGTGGCGATGTGGCTGATTTCCTGGATGGCGGCGGCGATGAGCTGGTCCGCGTCCTGGGGCGTGGCGGGGCCGGTGGCGTTGCCCCCGGGGGTCGCCGGCGCGGCCGCGTTGCTGTTGGGTGCGGTGGTGGGCATGGTCTCTCTCTCCTGGGGGTTCCCTCAATGGGAGCATCGACCGCGGGCGCGGAGCACTTGAACAGGGGGGATGAAAATCCGCCGCCGGCGGTTGTGGAGCGCGGATGAGGGGCCTAATGTGCGGGGATGTGGCGTGTGTTTGTAAATAACCAGGGCGATTGGAAGGGGCGCGCCGCGCGCATCACGGGGCTGGGCCTGGCGGCGCAGGGTGCGGTTCTGGCCGCGGGAATCGTGGTCGTGCCGGTGGTCGCGCTGGCGGTGCTGGTCGGGCTTTTCGTGGGGGTGGTGGTGTTTGTGGCGCTGAGTCTGGTGGTAGCGGTTGTAACGGCGGTCGGCGGGATTTTTTCGGGGGGACGCGGAGATAGAGTGGGCGGGGGCGGTTATCAATCACCCGCGGAGGATGGGCGGGAGAATGTGCGCGTGATCGTGCACGAGCAGCGGGGGGAGTGACTTCAATCCGGTGGGGCAGGCGTCCCGCCTGTCTCTTTCTTTTTTGAAATTCAACCCGGCTTCGGAAGGCCGGCGGCAGGCGGGACGCCTGCCCCACCAGCCACCTATCCAATTCACGTCACGGTGCGGGAAATTGCGGCCGCTTGCCCTCGATCACCGCTAACACGTCGCGGACGACCCAGCTCATGTTTTCGAGCGCGGGGTGCGTGCGCGAGGCGAGGTGCGGGAGCAGCCGGACGTTGCCGAGGCGGTAGAGCGGGTAATCGGCGGGCGGGGGCTCGGGCTCGTGGACGTCGAGGATCGCCCGGCCGCCGGCGGCCGCGCTGTGCTTGGCCCACGCCGCCAGCGCGGGGGCATCGACGAGCATGCCGCGCGCGGCGTTGATGAAGAGCGCCCCGGGTTTTAGTTTCGCCAGCGCCGCGGCATTGATCAGGTTGCGGTTGGACTCGCGCCCATCGACGTGCACGGTGAAGACATCGCTGCGGGCGAGCAGCGTGTCCATGTCCACGAACTCGACCGGGTAATCGACCGCGGTGCGCAGCTCGCTTTCGGGCAGCAGGTCGTGGGCGATGACCTTCATGCCGATCGCATGGGCGACCGCGCCGAGGCGTTTGCCGATCCGGCCGAAGCCCAGGATGCCCAGCGTGAGCTGGTCGAGCTGGGTGCCGACCTGGGTCTTGCGGAGCTGGTGGAACTCTTTCGCCGAGACGGCGGCGGGCATGGCGGTGCGCGGGCGGAACGTGTCGAGCATGAGGCCGGTGACGTACTCGACGACGGCCTGCGTGTTCGCGTCGGGGGTGTAAACCACCTCGACGCCGCGCGACCGGCAGGCGGGGACGTCGATGTTGTCCAGCCCGACGCCCGCCCGGCCGACGACTTTCAGCTTCGGCGCGCCGGCGAGCAGCGTGGCGTCCACGCGCGTGTAGGTGCGCACCAGCAGACCCTCGGCGGTGGGGAGCAGCCGTTTGAGCTCATCGGTTTTTTCGTGCGAGCACCAAACGAGGTTCACCCGCTCCGCCAGCCATTTGGCGGGGGTGTCGTCGAGCGTCTCGGTGACGATGACCGTGGGGGGCGGGCTCACTTCTTGAAATAGTCCGCGTTCTTCTGGATGTACGACTGCCATTCCGCGGGCAGCTCGTTCTCGGGGAAGATCGCCTTCACGGGGCACTCGTCCACGCACATGTTGCAGTCGATGCAGGTGTCCGGGTCAATGTAGAGCTGGTCGGCCTTCTCGAACTCGGGGGCGTCCTTGCCGGGGTGGATGCAGTCCACCGGGCAGACCGCGACGCAGGCGGTGTCCTTGGTCCCGATGCAGGGCTCGGCAATGATGTAGGCCATGGTTGATTCTAGGCGAGCACCGCGCGGCAAAACCAAGCCCAGGCATTCGCACACAACCTCAACCGGCCGCTTACTTCTTGAACCAGTCCGCGTTCTTCTGGATGTACGCCTGCCACTCGGCGGGCAGGTCCTCCTCGGGGAAGATCGCCTTCACGGGGCACTCGTCCACGCACAGCCCGCAGTCGATGCAGGTGTCCGGGTCGATGTAGAGCTGGTCGGCCTTTTCGAACTCGGGGGCGTCCTTCACGGGGTGGATGCAGTCCACCGGGCAGACCGCGACGCAGGCGGTGTCCTTGGTCCCGATGCAGGGTTCGGCGATGATGTGCGGCATGATGGCTCCTTCTGTGCTTCGCTAGGCCATGGAAGTATATAGAAACGTTCCGACGGCGGGCAAGCAATCGCCCCAGCCAAATCGGTGTAAAACGGGGCGGGCTTGAGGGGCTGTGGAGGGCCGTGGTTTCGGGCCCGAGCGCCACCCCGCCGCGCCGGTTAGAATCACCCCATGCCAACCACCGACCCAACCCTCGCGCCGCCGCTCGACACCATCCTGGTCGGCGACTGCCTCAAGCGCATGGCCGAACTGCCCGAGGCGTGCACCGACCTGATCTTCGCCGACCCGCCCTACAACATCGGTTACAAGTACGACCGCTACGAAGACAAACGCGACGACCACGACTACGTCGAGTGGACGCAGGACTGGATCACCGCCTGCGCCCGCTTGCTTAGGCCCTCGGGCAGCTTCTACATCCTGATCGGCGACGAGTACGCCGCCGAGACGCGGCTGCACCTGAAGAAACTCGAGCGCGAGCACAAGCTCGTCTTCCGCAACTGGATCCTCTGGCACTACACCTTCGGGCAGAACTGCAAGGTGAAGTTCAACCGCAGCCACGCGCACCTTTTCTACTGCGTCGGAACGGCGGCGTTTGATAAAGGATCGTTCGACGTGCGCGGCACCATCGGCACCAAGGTGAAGATGCCCTTCACCTTCAACCGCGAGGCCATCGCCGTGCCCAGCGCGCGGCAGACGACCTACGGCGATCTGCGCGCCAACCCCAAGGGCAAACTCCCCGACGACGTCTGGTACCTCCGCCCGCAATCGGCGATCGAGTCACGCCCCCCCGGAAGCAACAACGGCGGCGCGGGCGAGCCCTGGTTCTTCGACGGCGAGGGGGACACATGGTACCTCTCGCGGCTCTGCGGCACGTTCAAGGAGCGGATGGGCTGGCACCCGTGCCAGTTGCCCGAGTCGCTGCTGGAGCGGATCGTGCGCGTCTCGTCGAACGCCGGCGACGTGGTGTTCGACCCCTTCGCGGGCAGCGGGACGACGATCGCGGTGGCGGCGCGGTTAGGCCGGCGCTGGCTCGGATGTGAGCTGAGCAAGGAGTACGCGAAGAAGGCGATCGCCCGGGCGAAGCACTCGCAGGAGACCGGCACGCCGATGCTCACGACGTGTGACGAAAAGGGGCTGGACCGCAGCAAGCCGAAAAAGAAACGCGAGCCGCACCGCTCGACGGAGCTCTACGAGGCGCCGGCGAAGTAGTCTTTCCCTCTCCCCAAAGGGGCGAGGGGAAGAAGCCATCACCGCTGGTTGTTGTCGGCATTCTGCCCGTCGTGCCGCGCCAGCTCCATCAGCCGCGCCTGGGTGCCCTGCGCGGTTTCGGGCCGGGCGGGGTCGGGTGTGCGCTGCACGTACGAGCCGTCGGGCCGCAGGTCCCACGCCTGGCGCTGGTCGGCGAGCATGACGTCGAGGATCTGCTGGAGGCGTTGCTGTAGCGCGGGCTCGAAGATGGGGGTGATGCACTCGACGCGGTTGTTGAGGTTGCGATACATCCAGTCCGCCGAGCCGATGTAGTACTCGGGCCGGCCATCGTTGTGGAAGTAGTAGATGCGGGAGTGTTCGAGGAACCGGCCGATGACGGAGGAGACGCGGATGTTCTCGCTCATGCCCGGCACGCCGGGGACGAGGCAGCAGAACCCGCGGACGATCAGGTCGATCTTCACGCCGGCGCGGCTGGCGTCGTAGAGCCTGCGGCAGATGCCCTGGTCCTCCAGGCTGTTCATCTTCGCGACGATGCGCGGGCGGTTGGGGTCGTTTTCCTTGGCGCCCCGGGCACGCCACTGCGCGGCGTTGGCGGTCTCGCGCTCGATCAGCTCCACGAAGCGGCGCTTCATGTTCGTCGGCGCGATGAGCAGGCGGCGGAAGTCCTTCTTGTGGCTCCGGCCCGTCAGGTAGTGGAACAGCTCGACCAGGTCGGCGGTGATCTCGGGGTTGCAGGTGAAGAGGCCCAGGTCGGTGTAGAGCGTGGCGGTCTTGGAGTTGTAGTTGCCCGTGCCGATGTGGGCGTACACGCGCATGCCGTCGGCCTCGTGGCGGACGACGATGCTGGTCTTGGTGTGCGTCTTGAGGCCGACGATGCCGTACACGACGTGGATGCCCGCCTTCTCCAGCGCCTGGGCGACCTGGATGTTGCGCTCCTCGTCGAAGCGGGCCTTGAGCTCGACCAGCACGACCACCTGTTTGCCGCTCTCGGCGGCGCGGACCAGCTCGGGGATGAAGGGCGAATCGCTCGAGGTGCGGTAGAGCGTCTGCTTGATGGCGATCACCTTCGGGTCGCGGGCCGCGGCGCGGATGAACCGCTCCACGCTGGCGCTGAACGACTCGTAGGGGTGGTGCACCAGCACGTCGCCTGCGCGGATGACGCTGAAGATGTCCGCCTCCTCGTCCGCCAGGCGCGGCGGGACGGCGGGCGTCCAGGGCTCGAACTTCAGCTCCGGCCGGCCCAGGTCGCCGATGATCCGCAGGTCGGTGTAGTCCAGCATCTGCGGCATGCGGTAAACGTCCGACTCCTCCAGCTCCAGCTCCTCCACGAGGTAGGGCGTCATCAACGGGCTTGGCTCGCTGTCCACCTCCAGCCGGATCACCTGCGCGAACCGCCGCTCACGCAGCTCCTGCTCGATCAGCTCGAGCAGGTCCTCGGCGTCCTCCTCTTCGCGCTCCACATCGGCGTTGCGCGTCACGCGGAAGGGCTCGACCTCGACGATGTCCATCCCCTCGAAAAGATCGCCCAGGTTGTAGCGGATGATCTCGTCCAGGTGGACGAAGCGGTGGGGCTTGGAGGCGTTGTCGCCCTCCGCCGGGTTCACGCGCACCCAGCGCGGGAGCACCTTGGGCACCTTCACGCGCGCGAAGTGGTGCACGCCCGTCTCACCGTCGGAGGCGCCGTCCTCGGGGCGGTGCAGCATCACGCCCAGCGAGGTGCTCAGGTTGCTGATGAAGGGGAACGGGTGGCCCGGGTCCACCGCCAGGGGGGTGAGCACGGGGAAGAGGTGCGTGCGGTAGTAATTCTGGGCGAAGGCACGCTCGTCGTCGGTGAGTTCGTTCCACGGCAGGAGGAAGATGCCCTGGGCGGTGAGCGCGGGGCGGATGGTTTTGGTGAAGCACTCGGCCTGCGTGTCGAGCATGGCGAGCACGCTCTTGCGGATGGCGATGAGCTGCTCGCGCGGGGTCATGCCGTCGGGCGTGCGGGCGTTGATGCCGGCGGCGATCTGGCGCTTCAGGCCGCCGACGCGCTTCTGGTAGAACTCGTCGAGGTTGGAGTTGAAAATGGAGAGGAAGTTCACGCGCTCCAGGAGGGGCGTGCGTTCGTCCAGCGCCTCGTGGAGGACGCGGCGGTTGAACTCGAGCCAACTGATCTCACGGTTGAAGAACTCGCCCGGCCGCGGCTCGTCGGTCGCCGGCGTTGGGGCGTTTGTGGCGGGTTTGCTGCTCATGGTTTCACGCGACACAACCGGGCCGATGGGCCTCGAACCACGATAGTCTATCCCATCCCCACCGGCCCGCCACCACATTGTTAGCGCGGGGTTTGACACCGTTCAGCGCCGCTTCACCTCAACCCCACCACATACGCCACGAAATCCTCCCGCGCCCCGATCGCCCGCACGGGCCGGTACGCCCCGTCGCCCCGGCCTCGCCGGGCGTCCCACCCATCGCACCAGACCGACGCCCCCGCGAAACCGGCGCGGCCCATCAGCGCGATCAGCTCCGGCACCGTCCAGAGCCGCCAGTCATACGCGAACGCGTTGCGGATCACCCGGCCGCGGCCCAATTCATAATGGATGCGGCAATCGATCCGCGCCGTCACCGGCTCATAGTTTTTCTGTTCCCACACGTACGTGAACGGACCGACGCTCTCCCCCGGCCCCGGCGTCACGCGGCGGCGTTGCGACCCGAGGCGCACCGCGCCCGGCCCGCCGAAGACATCCATTACGAACACCCCGCCGGGGTTCAGCGACGCCCGTGCAGAGCGAAGGTAGCGCAGCAGCGCCGGCTCATCGTGGTTGTAGAGCGCGCTGAAGTTCAGCGCCGCCGCCACATCGACGCGCGGGCGCCGCACCGCCATCACGTCCGCGCGGACCAGGTGCAGGTCATCCAGGCGGTCCGGCGGCAACACCTCTTTTGCACGCCGCCAGCCCCAGCGCAGCACCTTCGCATCCCGGTCCACCGCCACCGCCTGCCGCCGCGGGTGCGACGCCACCCACGCCGCCGCGATCGCCGTCGTGCCCGCGTAGTCCTCCTTGAGCGTCAACGCGTCGCGCTTGCGGTGACGGCGGAAAATCCGCGCCAGCAGCGCCGCCTCCGCCTCGGGGTGCTGGACGGATAAACGGTAGAGGTCGAGTCGGTGCGGTTGCGCGGCGTCGCTCATACGGATTCCATCACACCCGGCATGTCGCTTTATTTGTCGCCGCTCACCAGCACGACCGGTTCGATCAGGATCACACGGTCGAGCACCGGGCCGTTGTGGGCGGGGTCGAGCTCGAGGGTGAGACGCCGGCCGGTGACGGGGATGTTGATCTGCGCGGATGCGGCGGCGCCATTGAGGCGCCAGCGGCCGATTTCCTTGCCGTCCTCTGTGGCGATGAGCTGGGTGTCCGCCCACGCGGCGAGCCGGGCCGGGTCCACGTCGGCGCCGTCGAGTTCCGCCCGGGCGGCGAAGCGCGCCGCGCCCCGGGGCAGGTCGAACGCGACGGCGACGGGCGCGTGCATGCGGACAGCGCCCGGCCGGAATGTCGGCGGCATCGCCACGCCGAACACCTCGCCGCCGGAGGTCGTCTCGTGCGCGAGGGTGGCCAGGTCCACGAGCCTCCCCTTGGGCGTGGCCACGTCGATCCGCGCGACCTTCACCAGGTCCAGCGTCACGTCCTTCCCGCCCAGCAGGCCGGGTTTGATCGTCAGGCGGTCATCCGACACCGAGAGCGTCGGCGTGAGCAGCACCGAGCCGTCGCGCAGCGTCACGCGGTGGCCATCGCCGGTGCGCCGGCCCGCGGCGGCGAACCGCACCGCGCGGACGCGCTCCAGCGGCAGCGAGACCGGCTCCTTCGCCCCCTCGACCTGCACCTGCAGGCTCCGCGCGAAGACGCGGTTGACGAAGCCCGTCACGCTGTCGCCGTTCATCAGCACCACGCGGTCGGCCGCGCCGGCCTCGATCTCCTTCGGCTCGCCGTGCAGCGTCAGGCCCGAGAGCTTCTCCAGGCTGACCGACACGTTGACGTTGGGCAGCAGCGGCGATGACCAGACGACGGACTGGCCCTGATCGTCGGCGTCGATGAGGCTGCCGACCAGCCGCTGGCCGTCGATCAGCTCGGCGACCGATGGCTCCGCGCCGTTCAAGGGGTTGTCGGGCTTCACCGGCGCGCCGGCGGTGTCGAGCATCGTGAGCACGAGCACGGTGTCGAGGGGGAGCGTGGCGTACTTGCGCGAGGCGTCGAACAGGCCGATCTCGCGGTCGTCCATGCCCTGGAGTGTGACGCTCCGCGGTTGAAGGTCCAGGCCGGTGAGGGCGACGGAGGTGGCGGCACTGGCCAGCGGCGCGGCGAAGCCCACGAGTGTGGTGAGGAGAACGGTTGCGGCGGGTTTGATCAGTCTCACGCGGCTCACCGTTGGAAGATGGGCAGGTATCGGTTGGGGATCTGGAGGATGAGCAGCGCCATGGCCGTGCCGTATTCCTCGCCCTGCTCGGACTGCCAGCCGCCGCTGGGGGACTGCTGGGCGAGGAGGGAGTCGCGGATGTTGGGGTACCAGCGGGCCCAGTAGTTGCCGCCGGCGAGGAACATGGCTTGGACGGCGTAGTACTGGCCGTAGAAATAGTGGCCGCCGCGGTTGCCGATCTCGTTGCGGTTGCGGACGAGGTAGTCCAGGCCGAGCTTGAGCGCGTCGTCCTGGTAGATGCCGGCGTAGTAGAGGCTGGCGACGCCTGCGGCGGAGCGCGGGAAGGCCGAGCCGCCCTGGTTGAGCTGGTAGCGGAAGCCGCCGTCGCCGCGGTTCTGGCAGAGGCGGACGTACTGGATCGCGCGGTCGATGGTTTCTTTGGGGACGGTCAGGCCGGCGTTGCGCGCCGAACGCAGGCCCATGATCTGGCAGATGGTGACGGAGATGTCGGCGTCGGTGGGCGTGGGGTTGTAGCGCCAACCGCCCTCGCTGTTCTGCGTGTTGACGATGAGGCGGACGGCCTTGAGCAGCGCCTCGCGGACACGGTGGTCGCCGGTCATGCCGTACAACTCGCCCAGGAGGAGCGTGGAGAACCCGTGGCCGTACATCGGTCCGCTGGAGACGTCGGTGGCGATGAGGCCGGTCTCCTGCGCATTGGCGAGGATGTAGTCGCTGCCGCGCTGGACCTGGGCGGCGTAGAGGCCGCGGTCGGGGAGGTTGCCGTCGGCCATGAATGCCAGGACGGCCAGCGCGGAGATGCCCAGCTCCTGGCCCCCGCCGCCGTTGTTACCGAACGCGCCGGTGGCCGTCTGGCGTTGCGCCAGAAACGCCAGCCCACGATCGATCGCCAGCCGAGACTGGGGGGTGATCTCGACCATCTCTTCGACCGCCGCGGGCTGCGCTATTGCGGATGCGCACGGCAGCGCTGCGAACAGCACGGCCATCGCCGTGGCACACAGCTCGCGGATTCGTTTGCGTAACCCTCGCCTCATCGCTTCTCCTCCGCCAACCGCTTGTAGTACTGCTCGGTCAGCTCGCGGTAGATCGGGCTGAAGCGTTCGTTCTGCCCCTCGAGCAACTGGTCGCGGAGGCGCGCGGGCAGGTTGCCCCACTCGGAGCGCTGCTCGTTGATGGCCTTGTCCGCGCCCTGCGTGGTGCGGTCGCCTGTCGGAGCACGGTTGCCGCCGGTGTTGCTCTTGCCCCCGCCCTGCTGGTCCGCCCCGCCACTGGCTCCGCCGCCGCTGCCGCCACCGCCCGATTTCGGCGGGCCGCCCTGGGGCTGGCCGCCGCGGTCCTGCTCGCGCGGCTTGCCGGAGGAAGAGGAGGAGGAGGAAGACTGGCTCTGCTGCGCGTCGGCGGCGGCGATGACGCGGTCCAGCTTCGCCAGCACCGATTGTTGGAGCCGCTGCGTGTCGGTGCCCGCGTCCAGCTCCGCGCCCAGGCGCTCGGAGGCGTCCTTCATCTCCGTGAGCGCCTCGTCGAACAAGTCACCCGCTTCTTTGCCCGAGAGGATGCGCTCCACCTCGCGCGTCAGCGGCGCGCCGGGCGCTTCTCTGGGCTCCACGGCGGGCTCGCGCGACTCGGGTTGCTCCGCCGGCTGTGTCGCGGGTTTTGATGGCGTGATGTTCAGCAGCTCATCCAGCGAAGGCTCCGCCGCGCGCAACGCCGGCGCCGCCAGCGCAATCACCCCCGCGCCGACCCAGAGCCACCGTGTTGTCCGCCTGTTCCGCATGGCGCCGCTCACTCCATCTGCCCGGGCGGACCCTGCTGCTGTTGCTGCCGCTTCATGTCATCGACCAGCCGCTTACCGAGCTTCGAGAGTTCCCCCTGCTCGGCGGAGAGCTCCTGCACCCGACGCCGCTGCGCCGGGGAGAGCTCCAGGGTCTTTGTGGTATCAGCCGTCTTTCGCGTGTTGACGTACACCTCTTCCTGCAGGCCGCGGAGCAGCCGCAGCTCCGCCGCCGGCGGGATCAACGGCTGGGGCCCGCCGCCCCCTCCGCCTCCACCACCGCCGCCCCCTCCGCTGTTGAACGGCTGATCGCGCTTGGGCTCTTTCAGCGCGGCGATCATCGTCTTGAGCGCCGAGATGATCGACGCCTGATCTTCCAACACCCCGTCGTCGGCGGTCGCGCTGCGCAGCGACGTCACGGCGCTCAGGGCCGCGCGGTCGATCCGGTCGTGGAGGTGCAGGAAGAGCGTCGTCTTGGCGACCAGCGGCCGCATGTCCTGCATGTCCGCCTGCAGGTCCGCCTGCTGGTTGCCCAGGTCGATGACCTGGGCGCGCTCGCGGCGCGTGGGCTCCTTCAACGCCGACATCTTCACGGCCGAGTCGCGCAGCTCGGTCTCCCGCGCGGCGAGCTTCTCGTACATCTCGCGGAGCTTCTTGCGCGTCTTCTCCTGCTCCTTGTTGGCCAGCTCGTCACGCTTCTCCCGCACCTGCTTGAGCGCGGCCTCGAGGCTTGTCAGCGCCAGCGCCTGCGGCCCCTGCGCCTCGGCGCGCTTCTCCCTGCCCAGGGCATCGACCGCCTCGCCCTGCCTGGCGCCCGCGTCGGCCAGGTGGCCCGCGGCGGCCTCGATCTCCTTGCTCGACCGCGCCTCCTGCTCGACCGAGAGCGTGTTGCGGCGGATCGTCTCCTGCCCCTGCCCCAGCCCCGAGGGATCGACCGCGGCCGCGGTGCGCCCGTTCATCGCCTTCTGCTGCTCGATCAGTTTTGCGATGGCGTCCGCCAGTTTCGTGAGGCGGCGCTTGAGCACCTCCTCCTTCCGCACCTCCTGGTTGTCCATCTCGCCGAGCATCTGCTTCATCGTGTCGGAGCTGGACTGCTGCTGCTGCCCCGCGTCGGATAGCTGGTTCTTCTGCGCCGAGGCCGAGGCCTGCTGCATGGACCGCGTCAGGCCCTGGCGCTGCGCGATCGCGGCGGCCTCCCGGAGCGCCTCGGCCGCCGCCTGCTGCCCCGGCGAGGGGTTGTCCTTCGACATCGCCTCCGACGCCGCCTGCATCTGCCGCATCAGCGCCTCGGCCTGCGCCGCCAGCGCGGCCTGGCGGTCGCCGATCTCCTTGAGCGCCTGCTTCTCCTGCGGCGTCAGCTCCTCGGGCCTGCGCCCCAGCGTGCGCGGCTGCATCTCGCCCGTCTGTTTCTTGAGCCCCTCCTGCGCCGCGGCGATCTGCGCCAGCGCCGAGCGGATCGCCGTCGTGTCCTTGCCCTGGTCCAGCAGCGACGCCAGGTCGGACAATTTCTTCCCGACCTCCTCCTGGTCACGCCGCGCCGCCTCGCGCTCGGGCGAGCCGTCGGGCTTCTTCCCGGCTTTATCCAGTTTGCTCGCGGCGCTCTCCGAGGCCTCCTTCGCCTCGCGCGTCAGGTCGCTCGCCTTGTCGATCATCGCGCCGATCTGCCCCGCCGCCGACGGGCTCACGCGGTTGCGCTCCAACCGGTCCTTCAACGCCTTGACCACCGCCCCCTGCGCCTCCAGGCGGCGGTTCATCTCACGCTGCGCCGGCGCGGCCTCGGCGGCGGGGCGCTCCAGGAGCGCCCGCTGCTGCGCCTCGCCACGCACCGCCTGCTGACGCACCGTGTCCAGCTCCGAGCGAAGCTGCGACATCAGCGTCGGCTCATCGATCACGCGCAGCTTCCGCGGCACCGAGCGCTGCGGGTCGTGACGCTTGCCGTCCAGGTCGAACACGTCCTGCGCCACCGCGGTAAGCACCACCTCGTCGCCCGGCCTGAGCGAGAGCGACGCCAGGTCCAGGTCATACGCCAGCTCCAGCCGGGGCGTCCGGCCGGTGGTCTGCTGCAATGCCCGCACGGCCGGTTTCGTCTTGCCCTGGGTGTCGCGTTTGGGGTGCTGTGCTTCGAGGTGGAGCGACTCGCACGCCAGGTCGTCCTGCGCCATCGCGGCGGTATGCACATTCGCCGTGGCCAGCACCGATTCATCCGCGCGCGGCTCGGTGACGGCGACAACCGGCGGCTGGTCGCGCGTCACCTCGACGCGGTAGCGCCTCTCCGACTGGCTCTCGATGCCGTGCTCATCCACCAGCCGGGCGGGCGTCTCGACGCTCTGCGCCGCGATCCAGCGCGCCGTCACCGCGTAGCCGTCGGTATCGAAACGCTCGGCGAGTTCAAGGTTGGGCACGGCCTTGGCGAGGTCGGGGAACAGGCCCTTCAGGTCGACCTTGCCCGGCCCCGGCGCGAGCGGCTTATTAAGGAGGAACCGCGCGGAAAGCCGCGAGCCCTGGAGCGCCGACGCCGACGCCACCGGGCCCGACTGCCCTTCGAGCGGCACGTCCTGCGGCGAGACCAGCCCCTTGGCGTACGCCGGCGGCACGACCGAGAGGCGCAGCGAGCGCACGGCCGGACGCTCGACCAGGAGCAGCCGCTGCGGCTCGGTGTGGTGGTCGCCCGCCTCGAAGGCGAACTCGAGCTCGACGCCCTTGCTCAAATCCGCCAGCGGCGCGGTGAGTTCGGCGACGTCCACGAGGCTCTCGAACTCCCCCGCAGAAACGGCGCGGTCGGCCCCGGACACATCCGCGGCGGCGTGCTCCGCGACGGACTGGTCGTTCATCAGGATGGAGCGTTCGCCCGCGCGGCCGTCGGGGGTGATGAGCCGGTAGGTCGCCCACGTGCGCATGCCGGCGCGGTAGCCGCGCTCGACCTTGGCGCGGAGGCGGAGCGGGGTGTCGGCGGGCCAGAAGCGCTCGCCGGTGAGCGCGACGATGGTGGTGCGGCGCGGCCACTGGGCATCGACCACGGGCCAGAGCCAGCGCTGCACGGCGATCCAGCCGGCCTCGCGCGAGGCGAACAAGACGCCGCCCAGGAGCAGCAGCGCCCCGGCCGCCAGCGCGAGCAGGCGCATCGTGGGTTTGGGGTCGATGAGCCTGCGGAGCGCCACGCCGTCGAGCCGTGATTCGAGGCGGTCCACGCTGAATCGCGCCAGCGCCGCTGTGGTGGAGGGGTCGGCGTATCGGTCGGGCCGCGCGGCGAACTCGACGCCGCTGGCCAGGTCGCCGGTGAGCTGCGGGTAGAGCCGCTCGGCGCGGAGCGCGAGCGTGCCCAGGTCGGGCCGGAACCGCGCCGCGCGCAGGAGGCGACGCACCAGCCAGGTCAGGAGCACCGCGACGGCAGCGACGGCGATCACCAGCCGCATCGCGCCGGGGAAGTTGAACACGTAATCCGCCAGCGCGGCGGCGAGGGCGACCGGCACAATGACCGCCACTCCCTGGAGCAGCGACTGCGCCACCAGCAGCCGTTTGGCGACGCTGCGGACGCGGTCGAGTTGTCGTGTGACGTGCTGCATGCGGCGGCGTGCGGGGACAAACCATCATAGCCCGGGGGTCGGGCATTCGATCATTCAGCGGATGGCGGCCGGCGGCTCCTTTTCATGGGTGTTCCGCGTCATACCAGCCGGATGAGTTTGCGTCCGATCCATTCGAGCGTGAGCAGGACGACCACGGTGATCAGCGCCAGGTAGGAGTTCCACAGCGGTTGGCGGATGTCGTCGGGGATGCGGACGGCGCGGTTGGGCACGAGGGTTGCCAGGTCGGCCAGGTGGTCCAGCGGGACGACCGCGCCGCCGGTGTCGTGGGCGAGCGTCTGGAGGCGGGCGTGGTCGGGCGTGGGACGGCGCAGCTCATCGTCGGGCCGGATGACCTCGAGGGATTGCGACAGGTCGATGTCCGCCAGCGCGGGCTCGGCGACGCGGAGCGTGATCTTGCCGGCCTGGCCCGGTTTCCAGAGCGCCCGGAACATCGCGTTGGCCGAAGTGGGTGCGCCCGGGGCGCCGCCGGCCTCGGCGACGGGGAGCAGCTCGAGGCGGTCGGCCGTGGCGGCGCCGGGCGGCGCGTCGGCGCGGGCCACGCTCACGGAGACCTGCGTGAGGTTCCGGCGCGCGAGCAGCTCGTCGTTGAGCCGCAGCTCGACCACGACCGGTTGATCCACGTCCGCTCGGCGGGTCGAGACCGTGAACGCGGCGCGCTGGTCGTTGTTCTCCAGCCGCGACCGGCCCAGCAGGCGGACGAGCTGGATCCAGAACTGCTCGTAGTAAAGCTCGCCGCGCCCGTAGCGCCAACGCCAGGTGTCGTCGGTGCCGACGTAGAGCGACTGGCCCGCGCCGTAGCGCAGCCTCACCACGGCCGGGGAGGCGCGCGTGCCGGTGACGGCGGTGGCGAGCACCTCGGCGCTGCGCTTGAGCTCGCCCAGGTCCTGCACCCAGACCAGCGGGTTGAGTTCCGTGGGCCAGAGCGACTCGGACCTATCACCCCCGGGCCGTCCGGTGCGCAGCCGGAGCACGCCCAGCGCCTCGGCGACGCGCGTGGGCTTGATGACCGGCTGGCCGAGCGTCGGGTCCAGCCGCGCGACCGAGGCGGGGACGCGCATGGGCAGCAGCGGCGCCAGCGGCGTGCCGTCGTACGACGCCGGCGTGTCGTGCGAGCCGCCGATCCACATCAGCCCCGCGCCGCGGAGCGCCACGTGGTCGCGGAAGAGCGCCATCTGCTCGATGGTGAAATAGCCTGGCGGCACGTCGCCGATGATGATCACGTCGTAGGGCTTGAGCTCCTCGGCCGTCATGGGCAGGCGGGCGATGGGCAGCTGGCCTTCCTGGGCGAAGGCGCGGTCGGCGCTGATGAGCATCATGCTGGCGCGGATCGACTCCTCGCGCACGAGCATGTTCTTGAGGTAGCGGTACTCCCAGCGGGGGTAGCCCTCGACGTAGAGCACGCCCAGCGGGCGGTCGATCAGCTCGATCGCCTGGTCGCGGTGGTTGTTCTCCATGACCAGCTCGCGTGGGGTGGCGGCGGACGCCCCCTGCATCTCGACCTCGACGCGCCACGTCGCCGGACCCGCGACAGCCGACTCGGCGCTGAGGCGCACGGGCTCGCGCAGGTTCGCGTCCGTCGCGGGCCGTTCGTCGAGCACCTGCTTGGTCGCGGTGTCGATGAGCCTCACGCGGACCTTGGCCGGGTCGATTGAAGCGTCGGCGGGGGTGTGGTCGAGCCAGACGGTCACGGGCACGGCGTCGCGCACGAAGGCGCGCTCCGGCGCCTCGACCTCCGCGATCGCCAGGTCCACCGCCGCGCCCGGCGCGCCCAGCGGCACGGTGAACACGTTGACGGCCTGCTGGCGCAGGTGGCGGACGAAGTCGCCGTCGGTCGCCTGCGGGCCCCGGCCGTCGGTCATCATCACGATCCCCGCGATCGGGTGGCCCGCGGCGCGCTGCAGCGCCTGATCGATGGCGGTGCGGATCATGGTCGCCTGCCCCTGGGGCGCGGCGGGCCGGGTCGTCGCGCCGCCGTCTGTAAGTGTTCCGGCGGCTGGGGAGTCGAGTTCATAGGTGCCGGTGTCGAACCCCAGCCAGAGCACGCGGCGGTCCTTGGCGGTGCTGCCGGGTGTGAAGATCACGGCGTTTTGCCGCAGCGCCGCGTCGAGCGCGTCGGCGCGGCTGAGCGTGGGCGCGTTGGGCGTGTCGCCCTTCATGTCGCGCACGCCCATGGAGGCGCTGCGGTCCACGAGCATGATGAGCCAGTCGGGCTCGACCTGCTCGCGCGCGATGACGAGCATCGGCCCGACGAGCAGCGCCGCGACGGCCAGGAGGGTGAGCGAGCGCAGCGCGGCCAGGGCGACGCGCGCCGGTGACGGGCCGAGCATGCGGCGGTAGCTCCACCACCCCGCCAGCGCGGCGGCGAGGATGATGAGCACCCACGCCCAGAGCGGCAGCGGCCAGCGCCAACCCAGGGAGGCGCGCGGGTCCGACCAGCTCGCCCCCGAGAGGCCCAGCAGGCGATCGAACCATGTTTGCGCGATCAGGGGCATGCGTTTCCTATTTCGTCGCGTGGCTGAACCATCGCGCCATCGCGGTCTCGGCCAGCACGAGCGTCAGCACGACCCAGAGCAGGGGCCAGCCGATGTCGGCGCGCGGCCGTTCGGCGGCGACGGTCGCCAGCGGGTTGGCCGGGTCGATCCATTTCCAATCCCCCAGCGGGCGGAGCCAGCGGGTGATCGCCTGCTCGTCCAACGCACGCGTGTCGCCGGCGTCGGCGTCGGGGTTCACGACGAAGCGCAGGCCCGCGCCGGGCTGCGAGGCATAGACGCCCGGCTTATCGACGGGCGAGAGCAGTGCGACGCCGCCCTCGGTGCGCTTGAGCCGGAGCGTCTGGCCGTCGGGGGTGGCGACGGATTCCACGCCGTCCCACCGCCGGCCGAGCGTCGGCTGCTCGCCGCTGACGACCGCGTTGAGCCGCGCCGCCTCGCCCGGCGAGCCGATCACGCCGCGCAGCGTTTCGTGCAGCAGCGGCACGAAGAGCGGCTTGGTCGGCAGGTTGGTCCACGCCGGGTCGATCGCGGCGGCGAGCATCATGACGCGGCCATCGCCCAGCGATGTCGTGGCCAGCAACGCGTCGCTCTCGCCGGCATCGGCGAGACGGAGCCAGACCGTGTCCTGTGCGGTGCTGGTCTTGAGCGCGATGCGCCTGCTCACCGCGATGGGGCGGACCAGCGCGGGCCAGTCGGTGGAGAGCAGCCGCATCATCTCGGGCACGGGGTGCTCGCCGTCGAGCCGCCACGTTGATTCGGCCGCGCCCACGGGGTGCAGGGGCTCGAGGGAGAGCCGCCAGTCGGGGGCGAGGCGCTCGGTGACGCGCGTGGTCCACGTCGCCGGTGCATCCGAGGGGGGCGTGAAGAGCCAGACGAAGCCCCCCTGCTCGACCCAGGCGCGGAGTGTTTTCCAGCCGGCGTCGTTGAGCAGGTCGGGCCGGAGCAGGAGCAGGGCGTCGGCGGCGCGGAGGGTGCGCTCGTCGAGCGAGGAGGCGGGGGCGTCGATGAGGCGGATGGGGCCGGTGTCGGTGTGGCCGTTGGCATCGGCGGGGGCGAGCGCGGCCTCGATCCAGTCGCGGGGGCGGGAGAACCAGGAGCCTTCGGCGCGGTCGGTGGCGGGCTCATCGGCGACCGCCACGGTGAGGCGGCGGCGCGCCTCGACCAGCGCGACGCGCAGGCCGTCGGCGGGGAGCGGCTCGGAGCTGCCCGCGTCCTGGATGCGCGCCTCGAGCGTGAGGCCGCGCGCGTTGGCGCCGGCGGCGTCGCCCAGGCCCAGCGCGGCGAGGGTAGCCTTGAGTTCGATCTGCAGCGAGGTCTCGGTCTGCCCCGCCGCCCAGCGCACCTCGCGGCGCGCGACGGCCAGCGGCTCGCCCCCCCCGGCGGGCCGGGCGGCGATGTCGATGCCCGTGAGCGACTCGGGCGCTTCCACGCCGAACCGCCGCAGGTGCAGCTCGGCCTCGATCACCACCACGCCCGTGGCGTCCGCCAGCGCCACGGAGCGGCGCGGCACGAGCGCGGAGATCTGCGTGTTGGAGACCGAGGGCATCGGCCGCGTGACCAGCAGCTTCGCCCTCGACCCCAGCGAACTCAATTCCAGCGGCGGGAGGCGCGTGGTGTCGAGCGTGGAGAGGGAGAAGTCGCTCACCAACACGACGGTGACGCGGTCGGGCGGGAGGCTGAGCCGCTTGATCTCGGCCTGCAGCGCGGAGAGCGCGGCGGGCCAGTCGGCGCGGCTGTGGCGGGGCTTGAGCTTCGTGAGCGCCTCGCGCGCCGCGGCGCGGTCGGGGCTGGGCGTGGCGACCTGAGTCAGCATCGGCCGGGCGACGGACCAGACGGCGACGCGGTCGGCCGATCCGAGCGAATCGACCACTCGCAGCGCCGTGTCTCGCAGCCGGTCGGCGCGGGCCCCGCTGCCGGGCTCCTGCGCCTGCGTGGAGAGCGCGTCGTCGATGAGGATGAAGACGGTGCGGCCGGCGGCGTCGATGCCGAGGCTGCGCGCCACGCCGCCCAGGAGCGGGCCCGAGAGCGCCAGGCCCAGGAGCGCAACGATGAGGCAGCGCACGATGAGGAGGAGGAGTTGCTCGATCTGGATGCGCTGGCGCTGGCGGCGGTAGGCCTCGATGAGGAAGCGCATGGCGGCCCAGCGCTGGGGCCTGCGGCGGAGGCGGGTGAGCAGGTGGATGGCGATGGGGATGGTGATGGCGGCCGCGCCCGCCGCGGCCAACCCGCCGGTGGTGAAGAGCCCCGCGACTTGTGCGGTCATCGGGGTCACTCAGGCGCCCTTGCTCATCGAGGCGGAGCGGCGCGCCAGGAACTGGCTCAGCGGCACGCCCAGCGATTCGTGGGAGTTCAGCACCATGTGGTCGAAGTGGAAGCGACGCGTTGCTTCCTCGACGCGCGCCAGGTGGGCGTGCAGGGCGTCGAGGTAGGCGCGGCGGATGGCGTGCGGGTCCAGCCCGATCTTCCCCTCGCTCTCCAGACCGATGAAGTCGGAGGGGTCGCGGAAGGGGAAGTCCAGCTCGGCGGGGTCGAGGGTCTGGAGGACGAGCATGTCGTGCCGCCGGTGATGCACGCGGGCGAAGGCGGTGTCGAGGGCGTCGGTGGCGTCGAAGAGATCGCTGATGAGGACGATGAGGCTGCGGCGGCTGAGCTTGGCGAGCACCTGGTCGAAGACGTGGACGAAGTCGGTGGCGAAGCCGTCGGCGGGTTTTGCGCCGCCGGGCGCTCCGTGCTGTTCGGAGGTGCGCGGGTCGTGCGTGGTGAGCAGATCAACCAGCGAGCGCCAGTGGTCGTGGGCGTTGGACATGCGGCTGACCTGGATGAGCCGGTCGGAGAAGACGGTCATGCCGACGCGGTCCTGCTGCCGCAGCGAGAGGTAGGCCATGGCCGCGCCGATGCTCGCGGCGTGGTCGTACTTGCGCCACGAGCCGGGCGCGGCGGGGTCGGCGTTGCCGGAGCTGTAGGCCATCGAGCCCGAGGCATCGACGAGGACGACCAGGTCGAGGTTGGTTTCCTTCTGGTACTGCTTGAGGTAGAGCTTGTCGGTGCGGCCGAAGACCTTCCAGTCGAGGTATCGCGTGTCGTCACCGGGGGTGTACTGGCGGTGCTGCGCGAACTCGACGCTGATGCCCTGGTAGGGCGAGCGGTGCATGCCGGTGAGCAGCCCCTCGACGATCATGCGGGCGCGGAGCTCGAGCGAGCCGACGGCCGAGAGCGTCTGGGGCGAGAGGTAATCGGTGGCGGCGGGCATGGGGGTCTCGGGAGTCCGGTGGGGCAGGCGTCCCGCCTGCCGTTTGTGTTGCCTTGTTTTCGAATTCAAACCGGCCTCGGAAGGCCGGCGGCAGGCGGGACGCCTGCCCCATTGGATACCCCCTTGGTTTTCACCGCAGCACCGTCGCCAATTCCTTCTCCGACGCGTCGCCGTCGGTGGCGACCCACGCCAGGAGCTTGTCGATCAGGTCGTCGCTGGTGATGCCGTCGGCCTCGGCGTTGTAGTTGGTGATGAGGCGGTGGCGGAGCACGGCGTGGGCGGCGGTGCGGATGTCGTCGGGGTTCACGTGCGTGCGGCCCGAGAGGATGGCGCGGGCCTTGCCCGCGAGGATGAGGTACTGGCTGGCGCGCGGGCCGGCGCCCCACGAGAGGTACTGCCGCATGAAGTCGGGCCGTGTGTCCTTCTCACCGCGCGCGGGCTTGCGCGTGGCGCGCACCAGACGGAGCGCGTAACGGATCACGTTGTCGGCCACGGGCACGTCGCGCACCAGGTCCTGGATCTGCATGACCGTGGCCGCGTCGAGCACGGGCGTGATGTTGGCCTCGCGGCGCGTGGTGGTGCGGCGGACGATCTCCAGCTCCTCATCCTCCCCGGGGTAGCCGACGTGGATCATGAACATGAAACGGTCCAGCTGCGCCTCGGGCAGCGGGTAGGTGCCCTCCTGCTCGATGGGGTTCTGCGTGGCGAGGACGAAGAACGGGCGCGGCAGTGAGTGCTGCACGCCGCCGGCGGTGACGTGGTGCTCCTGCATCGCCTCGAGCAGCGCGGCCTGCGTCTTGGGCGGCGTGCGGTTGATCTCGTCGGCGAGGATGACGTTGGCGAAGACCGGGCCTTTGACGAAGCGCATGACGCGCTTGCCGGTGGTGCGGTCTTCTTCGATCACCTCGGTGCCGGTGATGTCCGAGGGCATGAGGTCGGGGGTGAACTGGATGCGGTTGAAGTCGAGGCTGAGGGTTCGCGCGAGGGTGGAGATGAGGAGCGTCTTGGCGAGCCCCGGCACGCCGACGAGCAGCCCGTGCCCGCGGCAGAAGAGGGCGATGAAAAGCTCGTCGATCACCGGCTTCTGGCCAACGATGATCTTCTCGACCTGCTCGTGGAGCTTGCGGGAGGCGTCCTGCACGCGGGCGACCAGGGCCTCGGGCGCTTCGGGAGGGGCGCTCGAAGCGGGCTGCGGATCGGGGTTCGACATGGCGTCTCCTGGGGCAGGGGTGATTCAGTATAGCCGGTGGTTACACGGCCCAATCCGGCGTGCGTGGGCTGTTACAAAGGTGTCGGATGTGCGGGGCTACAATCGCACGCATGCCCGAACTGCCCGAGGTCGAACGCGTGAGAAGATCGCTGGCGGAGCGCGTCGTGGGGCGGCGCGTCGAGCGTGTGATGCTGCGCCGGGCGGACATTGTCGAGGGCGACCGCTCGCCCGCCGCACTGCTGGCGGGGCGCGTCATCACGGGGATCGAACGGCACGGTAAGCAGATGGCGATCGTGACCGATACGGGGCGGTGCATCTGCGTCCACCTGGGTATGACCGGGTCGCTCTGCTACGAGCCCGCGACGCGTGGGGAGAAGGGAGAGGGGAAGAAGCACGTGCATGTGGTTTGGACGTTGGACGCGGGGGATCGGTTCGAGTTCCGTGACCCGCGGCGCTTCGGCGGGGTGTGGACGTTCCCCGACCGCGACACCCTCGTGCGCGATCGCTGGTCGTTGCTGGGGCGTGATGCGCTGGCGATTGAAGCGGGTGAATTGCACGCGGCGCTGGGCGACTCGCGCCGGCCGATCAAGGCGGCGCTGCTCGACCAGGCGGTGGTGGCGGGCTTGGGCAATATTTACGTGGATGAGCTGCTCTTCACCTGCGGGGTCCACCCGCTAACCCCGGCGAGGCGGGTTAGCGCGGCCGTGGTGGAGGCGATGACCCGGGCGATGAGGGCGCTGCTCGCCCGGTCGATCGAGGCGGGTGGGACGACGTTGCGGGACTACGTCGATGCCAACGGACAAGCCGGGGGCTTCCAGTCCCAGCACCAGGTCTACGGCCGGAGGGGTGAGGGTTGCCGGGTATGCGGGATAGCCCTGCGGTCGCGCGTTTTGGCCGGGCGGATGACGGTTTGGTGCCCGACCTGCCAACCGGGCGGGCGGAAGCGGTGACGAGTTTGGTTCGCCCGGCGATCTATAAGAAGAAGTCTTAAGAGTCTGAGAAGAAGGTATTAATACATCGTCGTCGCAGTAGTATGCTGGCGCATTGTTGAAAACACCGGGTTACACACGGTAAGACCATAGTCATCAGATGGTTAGATATTGAATAACCGGGCTAATAAGTTGTCGGAGCCGCGCCGGAGGATCGCCTTGGGCGTCTGGACGGGGCCATGAGGCACCCGTGGCAGTGACGGAAGGTGGGGTTTCCCACAGGTGGGGATAGCTCAGTGGACAACGCGCCGAGCGCTTATCCACAGGGTCTCCACAGGGTTGCCGACAGTTGGGGAGTGAGGGGTTGGCCGTCCGGAGGGGGTTTCAGACCCCCGCGCAGGCGCATTCCGGGTCGCGGGACTCGACAATCGCGCGGAGCTTCCGGGCACGGCTGGCGTACCGGGCGGACCGCTTCACGTCGCCGGCCAGGGCGCTGGAAAGCTGCAGGCGACGCACCCGGGCCATCAGCCGGCGGGCGCGCAGAACGCTGGTTTCACTGTCAGATTCGTAGTTCGCTGTGTTGATCCGCATGGCGGATATCCTTTCGTAGCCTCAGGTCAAACCGACGGCATCGTCGGTTTATTGCGTTAGGTCGGCGCGATCGCGGGGTCAGAAGCGGGTGCAATTGGCCCGTTCCGACAGTAGCCGGTACGCTGTGGGTCTTCGTTTAGATCGAAAAAACGCCCCCGGCCACCGATATGCCCCTGATCCAACCGATCCGTGCCATAGTATACCCCCCACCCGCGGAAGGCAACCTTTCCACGCGCATCGCCCCGCCCTACGACGTCCTGGACGAGGCGGGCAAGGCGGCGCTCCTGGCGCGCGACCCGCTCAACATCGTCGCCATCGACCTGCCCCACCTGCCCGCAAAGACGGTCGGGCCGGACGAGACCTACGCCCGCGCCGGCGAGGTTTACCGGCGCTGGCTCGCCGACGGCACGCTGCGCCGGAGCGAGAAACCCGCGGTGTTCGTCTATCAGCAGACCTACACGGTGAAAGGGCGCACCTTTCAGCGCCGTGGGCTGATCGCCAACGTCACTATCCAGCCGTTCGGCAAATCCCCCGACGGCCGCGGCGGCATCCACCCGCACGAACAAACCTTCAGCGGGCCCAAAGAGGATCGCATGAAGCTGATGCGCGCCACCCGCGCGCAGCTCTCGCCGATCTTCGGCCTGCACTCCGACCCGCAGAACAAAGTCCACGCCCTGCTCAGCAAGATCGTCGAGTCCCGCAAGCCCGACCTCACCGGCACAACGCCCGGCGACTCCGTGCTGCACGAAGCCTGGACCCTCGACGACCCCGCCGCCATCCGCCCCTTCACCGACGCCTTCGCGGGCAAGGACATCTTCATCGCGGACGGCCACCACCGTTACACCACCGCGCTCAATTACCGCACCGCGTTAATCGGAACTACTGGCGCTTTGCCCCCCGATCACCCCGCGAACCTCTGCCTCTTCGTGCTCATCGCGATGCAGGACCCGGGCATGATCGTCCTCCCCACGCACCGCGTCCTGGGCGGCATGGAGGGCTTCGCCTTCGACCAGTTCGCCTTCGCCGCCCGCGGGAGTCTCCGCATCACCCCCTTCCCCGGCACCGACCTCGCGGCGCTCGAGGCCGCCCTCCCCACCGCCGGCCCGCACGCGATCGGCCTGTACAACCCCGCGCAACCCGAGAACCCCCTCTCCATCGCCGTCACCGTCGAACGCGACCCCCTCGCCTCCTCGCACGCCAAGCAATCCCCCGCCTGGCGCCAGCTCGACGTCGCCATCGTCCAACACCTTTACGTCGAGCGCCTCTGCCAGCCGACATTCTGTGCCAAGGGCCAGCCGGTGCAGTGGAAGTTCCCGCACACGCTCGACGAGTTCCGCGCCGACTGCCACCGCCCAGGCTCGCAGCTCGGCCTGCTGCTCCAGCCCACGCCGCTCGAGTCCGTCCGTCTGGTCAGCGAGGCCGGCGAACTCATGCCCCAGAAGAGCACCTTCTTCTACCCCAAGCTCGCCACAGGCCTGGTGATCAACCCGCTGGATTGAACCGCGCCCGGGTCGTTCTCCCGGTGGGGCGGGCGTCTCGCCTGCCGCCGGCCTTCCGAGGCCGGGTCAGGTCCAAAAATGAAGAAATGGCGCTATGAGGAAGCAAGAAGCAGGCGGGACGCCTGCCCCACCAGATTCAAAAGAACCCACTACCGATTTTCCGCGACCCGACCCCCGTCCGGCCCGATAATTGAATCCAGCCACAAAAAATGTCATCGACCCCGAACAACCCCGGCACCCCCGCAACCCCGAACAACGACCAGACCGATGAGGCCCTGGTCCACCGTTATCAGTCCGGGGATGTCCACGCTTTCGAGACCCTGGTCGCCCGCTACCAGGTCGAGTTATTCCATTTCCTGGCACGATTTACGGGAAATCGCACCACCGCCGACGATCTATTCCAGGAAACCTTCCTCCAGGTTCACATCTCCGCCGAAAACTTCGACACCGAACGAAGATTCCGCCCCTGGCTTTTTACGATTGCGGCGAACAAAGCCAGGGACCACCTGCGTAGAAACCATCGGAGACAAACCTCCTCCCTCTCCGCCCCGGTCAACGGCTATGGAGACGAGGGGGGCGAGTTTGTCGATCTGATGCAGGCGGACCTCGAACAGCCGCCCGAGGAAGTCGAGCGACGCGAGGTCCAGGAGATGGTTCGGGAAACGGTCCGGCTGATGCCCGAGCACCTGCGCGAAATCCTTCTCTTGGCGTACTTTCACCAGTTCGCCTACAAGGAGGTCGCCGACATGCTCCAGATCCCGCTCGGGACGGTGAAAAGCAGGTTGCACGCGGCCGTGGCGGCGTTCGCCGAATTGTGGAAGCAACGCACGAAGGACGCACCACCGCCGATCGGATGAGATGTGAGGATGTCCGGTGGGGCGGGCGTCTCGCCTGCCGCCGGCCTTCCGAGGCCGGGTCTGAGTTCAAAAATGAAGAAACGGCAATAGAGAAACAAGAAGCAGGCGGGACGCCCGCCCCACCGGATTCAGAAGAACCCGATACCGCGACTCTTGGACATTCAGCGAGGCAGGGGAAGAATAAGAACGTATGAGCACCCACGACCACACACACGATGCCGGTAAGAGCCGCAAGCCCCTGAGCGCCGACGAGGCGGCGGTGCTGGACGGCGTGATCGCACGCCTGAGCGCCAACGACCGCGTCCCCGCCGACCCGGCCAAGCTGCTCGACGTGGACCCCTCGTGTGAACAGGGCAAACGCGCCCTGGGCTGGATGAAGGTGATCGGCCACTGCCCCTGCGACACGCCCGCGGTCGATCTGGCCAAGCGGACCATGGCACGGGTGAACGAATCGAGGCTCCGTCAGAAGTTCACCAGGCCCGCGACCGGCTGGCGCACGCGTTCCGCCTCCTGGACCTGGGCCGAGTTCGGCGCCGTCGCCGCCATGCTCGTCATCGGCTTTGTCCTCCTCTGGCCGGTCGTCCACCGCACACCCCAGGACACCGCCAGACTCGCCGGAGGGGCCGGGGGCAACAGCCTCAACATGGCCGGGCAGAGCATGGGGACCTACGGCAACAGCCTCACCTCACTCTTCAAATCACCCTGGAACACGCCCCCCACGCTCTCTACTCCCGCCGACAGCTTCAACGCCTACAACCCCTCTCCGACCGAACCCCGCGCCGGCCTGCTCCGCATCGAGCCCTTCAACCCCCTCCAGCCCGACGGCCGCAGGCTCCTGACCATCGCCGTCCCCGACGCCGCCAACTCCCCCGACTACGGCCTCTCGGGCCTCCAGCAGGGCGCGGGCCAGTACCTCAACATCCAGCGCCCCGACGGCATGCGCCTGCGTATCCAGCTCCCCGCCGACGCCCACGTCCGCTGGAGCGACAACCCCGCCGGCCCCGGCGGCATCTGGATCATCCGCGGAACCTTCCCGGCGGCGAACCAGACGGACAATAAGTAAATTCTCCGAACGCGGCCCGGCGGCGTGTTAGTCGCGGGGTGTAGGCCCGGCGGCGGAGGCCTCGACGAGGCGGATGTCGTCATCGCTCAGGCCGTAGAGTTCATAGACAAGCTGATCGATCTGCCGGTCGGTGGCCTCGATCTGCCGCCGGAGCCCGGTCTTCTCCTGATCCGTCCGCGCCGCGGCCAGCTTCTTGTGCAGGCCAAGCATGCCGTCCACCAGCGCTACCATACGGTCGTGGCGGGACTTGTCGATGGGATTGGCGAAGTCGATTCGGCAGATGGGAAACTGTCGGATAGTGTGCGGATATGTGTGAAAGCCGCCCCCCGTTCGAATACCTTCGCCCGTTAGCACGAGATAGCAATAGGTCGACACCAACGAACTCGTCACGCAGCCACACAGGTATTTAAGATCGTAACTCGCCGAAATAGCGATCTCTTCGGTTGAAAACGTTCGATCTTTTTTAATGTCGGATTTTCGAACGGCACACAATATGGTGTGATCGCAGTAGAGCCCGGTTGTATCGAGCGTCGACTCGATGCGATGAGTTCCCGTAATGTCCCGCACCATCAGTTTGTCCGATTCAAAGAATCGTGGCCACCGAGGGCCGTACATCTGGTCGGCAAGCGACCAATCAACGTACTTGCCATCCCACGAAGCAGAATAGCGATAAAGATCACGACCGCTGATCATTTTTTTACATTGCTGCGACTCGGCTTTTGAGCGAATGACGAAATCTTTGCCAAACTTTCCCTTAACTTTGCTGGACATCTGAGCGCCATAGTTGATGTAGCACAATTCATCCAACTTGATGGATGCGCCATCAATTTTGCGAATGAGATTTGATGCTTGAATCGACAAGTCTAGGCGGATCATCGTTTCTTGCTGACTACCCATCGAACCTTGACTGATGGCATGCGATGGAACAATGCCGTTGCACAGGTATTTGGAAGAGTTGTTGCCTGGCTTCAAAACCTGAATCAAGGAGTCTGATGCAGCTTTCCGTTTCAACATCACCGGCACAATCGTTATCACGGGGACGCGCCCAAATACTCGAACGGTGCGAAGATCAGCGGCGAAATAAAGGGGTCAGGAGCATTAATCGCGCACCGCGGGTGCGTTGCGGCGGGTCGGGTCACTCCTCCGTCTTCACGCCCATCTGCGCCATCAGCGCGTCGAACTGGTCGAGCGAGTAGAACTCGATGGTCAGCGTGCCCGCCCCCTTGCGGCGGCCGGCGCGGAGGTGGACCTTGGTCTGTAACTGACGGCCGATCTGCTCTTCGAGGTCCGACAGGTGCGCGGGCCGCGTGGGCATGGCGCGCGGGGCCGATTCCCCCGCTCCCGCCGCTTCCGCGGTCTGGCCGGTCGCGTGGCGCACCGCCTGTTCCACCTGCCTGACCGACCAGTCGTGCCGGATCGCCCGCTCGGCCAGGGTTTTTTGTTGGGCCGGGTCGCTCAGGCCCGCCAACGCCTTCGCCTGACCGCCCGACACCCGCCCTTCCTGAATCCAGGCCCGGACATCTTCTTGTAAAGCAAGTAAACGCAATGAGTTAGACACCGAAGACCGCTCCACGCCCACGCGCTCGGCGATCTCTTCGTGGCTCAGATGGAAGTGCGTGAGCAGGTGTTGAAACGCTTCAGCACGCTCGATCGGGTTCAGGTCTTCGCGCTGTAGGTTCTCGACCAACGCCCACTCGGCGACCTTGCGGTCATCCAAATCACGCACCAGGGCGGGGATGGCTTCGAGCCCCGCCATCTGGGCGGCGCGCCAGCGGCGCTCGCCGGCGACCAGCTCGAAGAGGGTCGGACTGGAGGGCGACCGCCTGAGGATCACCGGCTGGATCAATCCCTCGCTCTTGATCGACTCGGCGAGCTGATGGAGGGCGGTCTCGTCGAACCGTTGGCGGGGCTGGTGCGGGTTGGTCAGGATGGAGGCGATGGGGACGAGCAGCACGGCATCGGCCGGGGGGGCGGCCGGGGGGGCGGCGGAGGGGGAGAAAGAGATCACATGCGTACCGCCGGCGAGGCCGGTGGGTGTGCCGGGCGGGTGCGAGGCGGGCGGGGCAGGATTGGGGTGATTGGTGTGGGCCGGCGCCGGAACGATGACCGGTTGCCCCATTAGGCTGCTGAGCCCTTTGCCCAGGCGGGGGGTGCGTGCTTTGATGATGTTGGCCATGGTCAACCTCCGTGTTGAGTGTGCTTCCCTGCTTTTTCGGACGGATGGGGTGAACGGGATGCAGTGTATCGCGCCGCGCTGGCGCTGCAAGGGGGGCCTGAGAGGTTTGTGTGGGTTTTCGGTGATGTCATGTTCCACGTGGAACAGTGGTAGTCCTCAAAGCCCAGGCATGGCCATGTCTGGGCTTTTCGCATCCGATGTTCCACGTGGAACAGCCCCGGTTGACGCGTTTGCTACACTCCCCGCGGCAGATCAAAATTGTTCACCGCACCCGGAAGGAACCACGATGGCCGACCGCGAGCCCGAGATCGAAGTGATCGCCCGGGGTGTCTGGGTTGAGGCGGGGCATCTCCTACTCTGTCGAAACCGCGAGCGGGGGCACCTCTTTCTCCCCGGTGGCCACGTCGAGTTCAACGAACCCGCCCAGTTGGCCCTTGAGCGCGAGTTTCGTGAGGAAGCCGGGCTGGCCGTCAAGGCGGGGCAATTCATCGGTGTGTTCGAGGCGGGGTTTGACCAGGTGGGCAAACGGGGCCCCCGCCGACATCACGAACTCAACTTCCTGTTCCTGATCCACCCCGGCCGATCCTCTCGTAAATCCCCCCGACGCCTCCCCCGCGGTTCATCCCCCTCCCGCCCATTACGCCGGACTGCATTACGGACATCGCCCACGGCACCGCCCCACCTCCCCCTCGTCGCCAGCCTCGAAGCGCACATCGAGTTCATCTGGCACCCCCTGCTATCGCCCCGAGCCCGCGGGACGCCCCCTCTACGCATCTTGCCCGACGGCATCGAAGAGTACCTGCGTCTCGCGCTGGCCGAAGCGCCAGGAATGAGCGCCCGCGATTCGCGTCCGGGTTGGAAGAGCGTCTGGACCCCTGCCCAACCACACCGTCGGAAATAGACCCACGTCGGGTGGCTGGGGCAGAGTCTTCGATGCCCCGGCTCTTCGTGAGCGCAGCGCCGGGGCTTCGGAAGACCTTAGCCGGGTGACACTGGTCGGCTTCTTGGCAGACCAGTGCTCGTGGGTGTTAGAAAGACACTGGTCACGAAGACGCGACCAGTGGCACCCGATAACATCGGAATCAGGAATGCTCTCGACGGCCGCCTAATCCGCGTGCACCAAAATGAACATCGTTCACACAGGTCTGCGGCCGTGTTGAACACGCGTCGATCGATTGGGGTGATCCGCACCTCCAGGGTCCACGATAAATGATCGTTGTTCACTACCCCAAACCCTACTGACGCTACCGCCCATATCGCTCATGCCGATTTTGTCATCTGGGTCGTCAAGCCTCCCCATCGGACGATCCGATATCACGAGCATGTCGCAGCCCACTAATAAGCCGTCGCCCGACGCCGCCCCACAGAACCAGCCCATTGGCACCCCCGGTAACCCCGGAAACCCCGGAAACCCCGACGACCTCATGCGCGTCGAGCAGCTCCTGGAGCACTTCGAGAAGCTCGAGGTCCAATTCCAGCAGGTCCGCGACGGCCTGACCCATTCCCACCGGCTGGCGACCCTAGGCACCATCGCCTCGATCATCGCCCACGAATACAACAACATCCTGACCCCGATCATCTCCTACGCCCAGCTCGCCCTGGCCAAGCCGGACGACCGGGACTTCATGAAGAAGGCGCTGGAGAAGTCGCTGCAGGGCGCCGAGCGCGCCGCCAACATCAGCTCCTCGCTCCTGGGCTTTGCCCGCGAGGCCGACCAGAAGCACGCCGCCAAGCTGCGCACCGTCGTCGATGAGTCCGTCGCCTGCCTGGCGCGGGAGCCTAAGAAGGACGGCATCCAGCTCACGCTCGACATCCCCGACATCCAGGTCGCCATGACGCCGCTGAGCCTGCAGCAGGTTCTCGTCAACCTGATCCTCAACGCGCGGCAGGCGATGAACAAGGGCGGCGGCAGGCTCGCCATCACGGCACGCGTGGACAAGGGCCTGGTGCAGATCGACGTGGCGGACACAGGCCCGGGGATCCCGGACCAGATCAGGGACCGGCTCTTCGAGCCGTTCGTGACACACCGCCCCTCGACCGGCGAGGCCGGCGAGAAGCGCGGCACGGGCCTGGGGCTCTGCATCTGCCGCGACCTGGTCCGCCAGGCGGGCGGCAACATCACCTGCGACTCCGAGCCGGGGAAGGGGACCACCTTCCACATCACCGTCCCCAAGGCCGACGATCTCTTCGCCTGAAACAACTGTTGATTATTCATTGAACTTCACGGCCGATGTCCGGTCTTGTGTTGAATATCTATTTGACTTTCGTCCGGCCCTTGCGGTTTAGCGTCCACGCCTCCCGCCGGAAGGGCGGGGGTAGTGGTCCCATTTGGATTTCATCCCATAGCCCCCCGTTCCGCCGGGGGGTTCTTCGTTGGAGGACCGTACGCGCGGTGAATGTTGCGTGTCCGGGGATCGCTCGCGGAACCCCCCGGCGGAGCCGGGGGCTATGGGAAGAGGGAGATTTTTCAAAAAGGATCACTATCCGGGTGGGTACACTTTTACGCACGCACGCGCCCCGCAAAGGAACAACCCCATGCCCCGCAGTCTCCTGCCGCTGATCCTCGCGTCACTGATCGTCTTCACCGCCGCCGCGTCCGCCGCCGAGCGGAAGGAGATCGCGGCCGTGGACTCCAACGAGCTGGGCCGTGAAACGCAGCGCTCCGTCGCCACCGGCGAGTCGCTGAGCTTTGTCTGGGTGGTCCCGCAGGAGTTCTGGTCGGTGGCGTTGTCGAAGAACGGCTCGGTGCCCGCGGCGGACCGCGCCGCGATGACCGACGCGCTCCGGCCGTACATGATCGTCGCCGTCGTGCGCGCGGACGTTTCACCCAACGCGGCGCTGCTCTTCCACGACGAGGGTGCGGTGAAGGAGAGCGTGGGGGTCAGTTATGTGAACGCCGCGGGGGAGACGGTGCCGATGCAGATCGCCAGGGACGTCAGCCCGAAGGCCGCGCAGGTGGTGGGCCTGTTCAAGCCGATGCTCCGGGGCACGCTGGGCCGGCTGGGCGAGAGCCTGCACGTGTTCATCTATAAGGACACGGACGCGGACGGCAGGCGGATCGCCTCGCCGTACCAGCCCGGACGGGTGCGCGTCGCGCTGGCGCCGCTGGGCAAGGACGCGGGGGGCGTGCGCGACGTCGAGTTCCCGCTCGACGCGCTCTTCGTCCCGCGCAAATGCGAGAAGTGCGGCCGCGAGCAGCACATCTCCTGGAAGTTCTGCCCGTGGGACGGCGCGCCGCTGAAGGAGTGACGCGCGGCGGCGCAGTACGAGCTCCGCGCGGGATTTCCTTTACGATATGGGCGTGAAGCGAGAGCTCGATCTAACCAGTGCGGACAACCCACGCGTGAAGGCGGTGGCGAAGCTGCGCGAGCACCGGCGGCGGCGCGAGACGGGGCTGTTCGTGGCCGAGGGGCTGCGCGAGGTCGGCCGGGCGCGGGCGGCGGGGCTGCGCGTGGTGGAACTCTACTGGTCGCCCGACATGCTGCACGGCGCGGAGCGCGGTGAAGCGGAGGCGCTGGTCGCGGCGGCGGGTGATGAGGGGGCGATCACGGCGCGGGTCGGCGAGGCGTTGATGCGCAAGATGGCGTACACGGAAAACCCGCCGGGGCTGCTGGCGGTGATGGAGCAGCCGGCCTGGGCGCGGGCGTCGCTCGCCGAGGCGATGGGCCTGCTGAAGATGGGCGCGGAGGCGGGCAAGGATGAGTTGTGGCTGGTGGCGGTGGGGATCGAGAAGCCGGGGAACCTGGGCGCGATGCTGCGCACCGCCGACGCGGCGGGGGTGACGGCGGTGCTGGTCGCCGACGCGGTCGTTGATGCGTTCAATCCGAATGCGATCCGCGCCAGCACGGGCGCGGTCTTCACACTGCCGGTGCTGGGCGCGACGGGCGAGGAGGCGCGGCACATGCTGCGCGGGCGCGGGGTGCGGCTGCTGGCGGCGACGCCGGACGGAGCGACACCGCACACCAGGACGGACATGACCGGCGCGGTGGCGCTGGTGATCGGGCCGGAGGACACGGGTTTGGATGAAGCATGGTTGAAGGAGGCGGCGGGGCGGGTGTCGATCCCGATGCTCGGCCGGTCCACCGATTCGCTCAACGCCTCGGTCGCGGCGGCGGTGCTGCTCTTCGAGGCCCGCCGGCAGCGCGACAAGGGAAAGTGATGGCCCGACGCCGGACGAGCCGCTCTCTGAATCAGGCCCCGTGACCGCAGACGGGTGATATGGATTCGCCTTGAATCTCGTGCGTGTACCATGCACCGCCATATCGAGCATCCCCTCGATTGGCGTCGGCCTAGATACATTGGTCAGGTAAAGGTTTCCCGTCGATCCAAACTGGATTCCACCTGCCGCGGGCGCTCCCTCCGAGATGTGGGTAATTGAAAGCTTCGCGGAACGGACACGACTCAGCACCGCCATAGAAGACAAGAGGGTCAGAACTGCCGCCGCTGCCGCGCCGTGGCGATCTGCAGCTCCTTGCGGTATTTTGCCACCGTGCGGCGGGCGATCTCGATGCCCTTCTCACGCAGCTTCTCGACCAGCTCGTCGTCGTTGAGCGGGTTGGCCTTGTCCTCGGCGGCGATGATCTCACGCAGCTTTTCCTGCACGGCTGTCCAGCTCATCGCGTCGCCCGACTGTGTCTCCGTCCCGCCGGAGAAGAACATGCGCAGCGGGAAAATCCCGCGCGGGCACTGGATGTACTTCTCGCTCACGGCCCGGCTGACCGTCGCCACGTGGATGCCAAGCTGGTCGGCGACCTGCGTCATGGGCAGGGGCTTGAGCGCCTGCGGGCCCAGGTCGAAGAAGTCGCGCTGCGCCTCGATCACCACGTTGATCACGCGCAGCAGCGTCGCGTGGCGCTGCGCGATGGCGTCCAGCAGCCAGCGCGCCGAGCGGATGTTGTTCGAGAGGAAGTCGCGCGCCCTGCGCTCCACCGCCGCGTCGCGCGCCATCTTCAGGTAACGCGGGTTGATCTGCACCGAGGGCATCCGGCCGTCGAACAGCCGGGCGATGTAACGCCCCTGCTCCTCGTCGAACTCCACGATCGCGTCGGGCATGATCGCGTGCGGCGCGGCGTCGATGAGCTGCCGGCCCGGGTGCGGCTGGAACTGCCGCAGGCTGTGGATCGCCTGCTTGACCGCCTCGACGTCCACGTTCAGCGACTTGGCGATCTTGGGGATGCGGTTAGCCTCGATGTCCTTGAGGTGGTCGGCGACCAGGGCGCGCTGGATCGTCAGGTCCGGCGCGTCCTTCTCGGCGGCGCGGGCGTCGATCTGGAGGAGCAAACACTCGCGCAGGTCGCGCGCCCCCATCCCCACGGGCTCGAGCGTCCTCTGCAGCCGCGCCAAGGCGCGCTGGATCAGCTCGGGGGCGATGCCGGGCGGCGCCTGTTTTTGCAGCGTCTCATCGTCCACGCGGAGATAGCCGTCGTCGTCGATGAAGCCGATGAGGTACTCGCCGGCACGCGACACTTCGGGCGGGTTCTCGACCATCATCCATTGGTCGAGCAGTTGATCCGCAAGGCTGGCGGAGCGCGCCGGGGCGTTGGCCATCGCGTCGAGCTTGCCGTCGCGCTCGCCGTCGTCGCTGCGGGCGCGGGGGGCGTAGGTCTCGCCGGTCTCGGAGATGTTGGATTCCCACGTGTCGCGGTTCTCGTCGGCGAAGTTCGTGAGCCGCTCGAAGTCGTCGGTGTTGTTGGTCGTCGGCGTGTCCTGCACGTCGAGCGAGCGCTCGCCCTCCTTGTCGTCGCGTTGCTCCTGCACGTGCTCGGCCTCGAGCTCGCGCCGATCGGCGCCCACCTCGCGCAGCTCCAGCGTCGGGTTGCTGGCCAGCTCCTCCTCGATCCGCTCCTCCAGCGCCTGGGCGGGCATCTGGAGGATCTCCATCGACTGGATCATGCGCGGCGACAGCTTCATCTGCTGCCCCAGCCGCATGTGTTGTCCGGTGTCGATCCTCATATGCGCCCATCAATCCCGCGTCGCGGGGTCCGCCGTGGTCTCTGCCTGGTTCTTATCGGCCAAACGGGGGCTCGGGTGCGGATCAACGGCCGCTTACGGCCGGACCGCTCCCCATCTCCCGCCGGCCCTGGATCGCGTCCGCCAGTACCGCCTTGCTCACCGTTTCCAGATTCGTCCCCGTCGGCAGCCCCCGCGCCAGCCGGGAGACCTTCACGCCCGATCGCCCGAGCTGCTCCGCGAGGTACAGCGCCGTGCCGTCACCCTCGAGATTCGGGTTCGTCCCCAGCACCACCTCGCGCACCTCGCCGCCCGATTTTTTCACCCGCTCCACCAGCGGATCGATATTCAGCTCGCCCGGCCCGACCCCGTCCAGCGGTGACAACCGCCCCATCAGCACGTGGTACAGCCCGCGGAACATCCCGGTCGATTCCAGGCTCACCACGTCGCCCGGCTGCTCGACCACCATGATGACCGACCGGTCGCGGCGCGGGTCGGCACAGACCGCACAGGGGTCCGCCTCGGTGAGGTTGAAGCACTCCGAGCAGTGGCGGACGTTGGTCTTGAGGTCCTGGATCGCTGCGGCGAGCGCCATCGCCTCGTCGGGCGCCTGCTTGAGCAGGTGGAACGCGATGCGCTCCGCCGACCGCCGACCGATGCCCGGCAACCTGCCGAGCCGATCGATCAGCCGATTCATCGCACTGTTGGGCAGCGCCGCCTTTCCCATGTGGGCATTGTATGACGCAACCCGCCGCTCCATGGGGTGGAGGACTACTTATGGTTTGGGCGAGCCATTTCTGGACGAGCCGCGACCGTGAGGGAGCGGTTCCGTGACGGCTGCAATTCCACTAAAGACCGCTCCCTCACGGTCGCGGCTCGTCCAAACGGCAATGCTCATCCGTATTTCTTCACGGCCTTTTCGATCGACGGGCCTGCCTTGGCGAGGTCTTCGGGGATCATGGCGGGATGGAACTCGATGCGGGCGTTGAAGGCGAGGAACCAGGGCTCGGCGATGGAGGGGATGTCCGAGGCGTTGCGCACATCGACGACGAGGATGCCGGTGCGTTTACCCTCGAGCTCGGTGAAGTAGGCGGCCTCGGGCTTCTGGTCCGCGAGGATGGATTGGATGGTGCTGCCCAGCTTGCCGGCCTTGACCAGTGCGTTGGCGGTCTGGGTACACAGTTCGATTTTCAGCAGCATTCGCATGGCTTGGCTCCGGTGTTAGAGGCGTGGAGAGATTTTACCTCCGCGCGGCGGGCAGCACGGCGTGTTTCGTCGGCAGCGAGGCGGCGCCGAGGCTGGTCGTCGTGGCGGTCGAGCCGCGGTAGCGGATGGTGACCGGGAAATCGAGCGGGGCGGTGAATTTGAGGTTGATGCGGTCACCCTCGATGGCCGTGTGGATGGTCAGGTCGCCCCAGGGGGTCTCGACGGCCTGCTCGGCGGGGAGGTGCTCGGGCGGGCCGATGGGGTCGAGCTCGACGCCGGCGATCTGGCCGTGGCGGTCGCGGGTGAGCCGGGCGCCGATCGTGAGGGCGTCGTGGTAGGTGGGGTGGATGAAGTTGTCGCCCAGGCGGCCGCCCCTGGCCATGGTCTCGGGGACCAGGTCCGGGTCGGTCAGGCGTGCGAGGCCCTGGTCGATCACGTCGCTGTCCCCACCGGCGAGGCGGGCCATCTGGGTGTAGATGCGTGCGGCGAGCATGGCCCATGTGCCCTTGCCGCCGGCGGCCCAGTTCTTCCAGCCGCCCGAGCCGAAGTTGCTCGGGAAAAGCTCGACGTCGTCGCGGATGTAGTGCGTGTGCAGCTTGTTGAGCATGTCGGTCAGCGCGGGCGTCAGGTCGTGGCGCAGCTCCTCGGCCTCGGCCTCGGCGACCTCGAGCGTGCTCACCATGCAGACGCCGGACATGTAGAGCGATGAGATGTACCCCGGGTGCGGGCCCGCCCCCATCTGCCCGCCGATCACGCCGCGCGTGTCGAGCACGGACTTCATCATGCGGATGAACTCCCGGCTGCGCTCGCGGGCGCGCTCGCTCTGCGTGAAGCGGCGCAGCAGCGCCCAGCCTCCGACCTCGAAGGCGTCGCGCCCGATGGTGCAGCGCGGCCAGGTGGAGCGGAACCAGTTCCAGTACGTCTCGGCGCAGGACTCGACGGTGTCGAGCAGGTAGGGGTCCGCCGTCTCGAGGTAGCCCATGAGCACGTCGCGGAACTTGGTGTAGGCGCAGGTCTTCCACGGCCAGCCGCCGACCCACTGGTGGATGGTGAAGTCGCGGTGATCGACGGCGATGTCGGCCCAGTAGTAGCAGTAATCCAGGGCGTTGCGGAACAGGTCGGGCCGGCCGGTGCGGTGGTAGGCGCGCATGAGGCCGATGCCCGCGTAGCCGTCGTTGCCCTGCTCGGCCGAGCCGCCGTCGAATCGGCCGCGCTGCATCATGGAGCTGAGGTGGTCGGCGGCGATCTCGCCCATCTTGTTGAACGCGCCGCGGACGGGGAGGTACCCGCCGGGCCAGGGCTCGCCGGAGAGGGCGTACCACCAGGCCGGGGCGCGGTAGCGGGCGATAACGGGGGCGGCCTCGGAGAGGCTGAACTGGAAGCGGACGGTGCGGGCGAAGCCGGGCGCCCATTCGTATTCCGGTGCGGTGGCGAGTTGCGGGTTGAAGGTCCGGCTGAAGGGGGACCACGCCAGCCGGCCCGCCTCGCCGCGCAGGTGGCCGGGGTGCCCGTCGGAGCAGAGGAGCGCGGCATCTTCAAGGTTGAGCCGCACGCCGCGCAGGTCGAAGCGCGAGCCGTCGCGCGGCAGCGTCGCCTCGACCGGGCGCAGGTCGGGGCTGGAGAGGAAGATCACCGGCAGGCCCTGGAAGTCGTACCCCTCGACGTGCAGCCGGGTGGCGACGAAGTGCGCCGCCGCGTGCGCCACGCCGTTGGCGAAGAGCATGAGGAAGAGATCGACCCAGAGGTAGGTGTCGCCGTTGTAGATGATGCCGCCGACGCGGATGGCCTGGCAGGCGTCGTTCTCCCACAGCCGATCGACCTGCACGTTCTGCCAGTGGAAATAAGGCCCGACGCCCGACGGCCCGGTGGCGCCGAACTGCACCACCAGCGGCCGATCCTTGTAGCCCAGCACCAGCTCGAACTCGACGACCGTAGTGTCCGGCTCGGGCACGCCGCGGAGCGAGGCGATGTCGTTGAACCGCGGCGGCTTGAACTCGAGGCGTTCCTTGGTGATGCGGGTGGAGAAGGTCCAGGGGCGCTGGGGCGCTTCGGCGCGGTGGGCGGCGGGCCGGCGGGATTTAAGGCGCAGCGAGGCGGGCACGCCCTGGTCGTCGACGATCATGGCGAGTGAGCGGCGCGGCAGCTCGTTACGGGTCCACCAGCCGACGGGCTGGAGCGCGGCGGCGGGGTGGTCGATGGCGGCGTGGTCGGGCCCGCCGGGGAAGTCGCGCGGGATGGGCAGCGAGATGAGGCCGACGGTCGCTTCGGCGGGGCCGGTGCGTTCGAGGACCAGTTGCTCCAGGAGCCGGTTCACGGTTGAATCCTTGTGGTGGGTCGGGGGTTATGCGGCGGGGTTGCCGGCGGGCATGGGCGGGGATTGTAGCGGAGGCGGGGCTGGGGGGGGGCGCGGGGGCCTCAACCCGAGTCTTGAAATACCCGACAATTGCCGATACCATGCCTCGTCCATACGCGGGTGTAGCTCAGCGGTAGAGCGTCACGTTGCCAACGTGAATGTCGAGGGTTCAAGTCCCTTCACCCGCTCTTTGAAAGACCCGGCGCCACAAGGTGCCGGGTCTTGTCTTTTAATGCCAACTCACGGGATTTGCGGTGCTTCTGATTCATCCACATCGTTGACGATCACAGAAGCGTCATGTGCCTCATCTTGCCGACCTTTGCCGCCCAATGCCCCCTTGGGCTTCGAGTTTACTGCATTAGTACTGCATGATTCGGAGGAAGCTCTAGCCACGAAGTCTGCGGTTTTGTCGGTGTTTTCTAGGGGCCTGTCCCACACCACGATGACCGGCCCGGCGATCTCCTTGAGCAGCCCCTCGAGGAACCCGATCACGCCGTGCTGGTCGATGTTGCCGTTGGGCTTCCAGTGCGTCAGCAGGCCCACCTCCCCGGGATCGCGTCCCGCATGGAGCCCGCCGATCACGCTGACCTTCTCGTGGTGGCGGGCGCGGATACCAATGTGGTCACACCCGCGGAAACACCTGAGAACCATGCCAGCAGTAGCGACAGCAGTAGCAGCACGAAAGCCGGACACCTCGGCACGGCCCGGCGCGACGAACCCCACTCAGAGGGCCGGCGGAAGGAAGACCCCAAACCCTTTGTTTTCAAGCCTAAGCGCGAATCCGTGCGAGCCGGCGCAAACCGAAACAGCAAGGCCACCTGCCGGGCTCGAACCGGCGACCTGCGCTTTACAAAAGCGCTGCTCTACCAACTGAGCTAAGGTGGCGTGACGTGGGCAAAACCAAAGTCGCCACGAATCCTAGCGGATAACGGCGGGGTTTCCAGTTTTGAAGATGGGGAGCAATCACACCGGCATCGCCTCGGCGGCGCGGTCGTAGGACTCGCGGCACTTCCGCGCGGCGTCCTCCCACGTGAGGCGGCGGACCTCCATGTCGGCGTGCTCGCGCAGCGTGCTGGCCAGCGGCGGGTGGCGGAGCACGGCGACGATCTTGTTGGCGATCTCGTGCGTGTCCCAGAAGTCCACCTTCAGCGCGTGCGTCAGCACCTCGGCGACGCCGGAGGTCTTGGAGATGATGACCGGCACGTTGTGGCTGATCGCCTCCAGCGGCGCGATGCCGAACGGCTCACTCACCGAGGGCATGACATAGACGTCCGCCATCTTGAAGATGCGCTCCACGTCCTTGCCGTGCAGGAAGCCGGTGAAGAGCACCTTGTGGCCGATGCCCTCGGCGGCGGCCATCTCGATGATCTCGCGCACCTTGTCGCCCGTGCCCGCCATGACGAACTTCACATTCTCGACCTTCTCGAGCACCTTCTTGGCGGCGGCGACGAAATACTCCGGGCCCTTCTGCATGGTGATACGGCCCAGGAAGAGGACGATGCGGTCGCCGCGCGAGATCCACGAGCGCTGCGTCGGCGCGGGCGCTTTGCCGTTCTCGATGCCGTTGTAGACCACGTCCACCTTTTTCGGATCGATCCCGTAGCGGTGCTCGATGATGGAGCGGGTGAGGTGGGAGACGGCGATGACGCGGATGGCCCCGTGCATGCCGCGGCGTTCGATGTCGTAGATCTGCTGGTGGATGTTGTCGCCGGAGCGGTCGAACTCGGTGGAATGGACGTGGACGACCAGGGGCTTGCCGGTCGCCGCCGCCACGGCCAAGCCGGCGGGGAAGGTCATCCAGTCGTGGGCGTGGATCACGTCGAACGACTCGCCGCGCGAGACCTCGAGGCAGAGCCGGGCGTAGCGGCGCGTCTCGGTGATCAGGTCGCCCTCGTAGTTCGGCCCCGGGCCGGCGGCGGAGAGGATTCCTTGCGGAGCGCCCAGGCCCTCGGCCTCGAACGCGCTGCCCTCCGCGCCGGTCGGCGATCCACCGGCCGCGGCCGCCTCCGCCGATCGCTTCAGCGCGACTTGGTACGGGCTTAGCAGTTTCGACGCCACCGAGCGGAAGACGACGTTGGCGAACTCGCGCGACCCGGCGGGCGACTGCACGTCCAACTCATATGCCTGCGCCGGCTCGCCCTCGGCCGGCACCGGGCCCGACGCCCTCACCGCCGGAGCCAACCGGGGCGCCAGCAACCGCACGTGCAGCGCGTAGTCCGACCCCACCGAGCGCGGCAGGACGAAGAGCACCTGCGTTTGTTGACGGCTCAGCGCCTTGGTCAGCCCGTAGCAGGCCGTGCCCAGACCGCCGCTGATGAAGGGCGGGAACTCCCAGCCGAGCATTAGAACGCGCATCGCCCACCTCGGCCCTGAAATCACAAGGGGGCTACAAACACCGACACGGCCGGGACATTCGTGTTCCCCGACCGCACCGATCGCGTGACCCCTGATCGTCGCACGTCGTTTGGCCCGTCGGTCTCCGACAACCGCTCGGCCCCACAACCCAGCAGAATACTACTCACCGCGCCGGAGCGTCAAGCGTCAAAAATACGTTAATTCACAGCGAGTCCGCCACGTCCATCTTCCCGAGCTGGCGGAAGACCGCTTCATACGCGATCAGCAGCTTGGTCACGCGGTCCACCATCCCCTCGCCGCAGAGCTTCTCGGATTTGGGCAGGAAGATCGGGGAGCGGAAGACGTACTGCTTCTGCTCGTTGCGGAAGTGCTCGACGGGCAGGCGGGCCTCGAAGCCCAGGTCCGCGATCTCTTCCTCGATGAGCTCCTCGGGCTTGTCACCGCGGTGGAGCAGGTCCGCCTCGATCGACTCGTTGAGCCAGCGGTCGGGGGTGTACAGGCCGACGTAAACGATGTCGTGTTTGTCGCTGACCTCGACGCGGTAGCTCGCCTCGGTCTTGTCGAGCTTGGCCTTGCACATGAGCATCAGGTCGTTGCGACGCACCCGGGCGAAGACCCCGGCGTCCCGCGCGTGCTCGCCGACTTCTTCGTACAGGGCCTGGCAATCGTCACAGATCATGTCGGTAGCCTTCATCCCCCTCGCCCTTGCAACACCGGCGCCGCCCGCGGGAACCCGCGCGATCCTTATATATATCTTACCAATTGGAACCCACGGAACCCGGTAGCGGGTTACTCTGAACTCGGGCGGTGCCTCGAATTTCCCTTGAAAACCGCTCTAAGACCGCGAGACCCGTTCGCCCAGTTCAACCCCACGATGAGGTTTGCGCCAGAGCAGGTCAGGAGCCATTTATCGCGCGGGGTCTTTCTCCGGCGTCTTTCTCCGGCGTCTTTCTCGGCCGGCCGCGCGGCCGGGTGGTGGACTCCAGGCCCAGCGCCCCGGCCGTGCGCAGCGACCAGGCCGCGCCGCCGTACGGCCTGCCGCGCCGCACGCACAGGCGCAGCGCCTCCAGCTCCGCCGCCGTCTCGGGCCGGTTCACCCTTGATGACCAGTTCCTGGGCCGGTCCACCGGCCAGGCGTCGCAGAGCATCCCCGCCCGCTCGCCGTCCGCCCGCGCCGAGAGGCTCCCCCAGCG
>JAIOPN010000010.1 GCA_021413865.1 Planctomycetota bacterium
CGCAGGTGCTGGCCCCGCAGCTCAGGCCCGGCGACCTGGTGGTGATGGACAACCTCTCGAGCCACAAGCGAACACGCACACGCGGGCTCATCGAGTCGGCCGGCGCACAATTGCTCTTCCTGCCGCCCTACAGCCCGGACCTGAGCCCGATCGAGATGGTCTTCGCCAAGGTCAAGCAGTCGCTGCGCTCGCTGGCCTGCCGGACCGGTGAGGCCCTGTGGTCGGCGATGCAGGGCGTGCTGGACCGCGTGACGGCTTCAGACGCGATGAACTGCTTCCGCCACTGCGGGTATACGCTACAGACGGAATAGGAATGCTCTAAAACACATCACCGGGTCCGATTCGATTCCCATCTTCAGTGAGGTAGGGTGTGTGGAGCGCAGCGCAACGCACCAATGCCGCGCCCCATCGCACGGAGGCGTACGGATATCACGGCCGGGTTGATGTGCGTGAACGATTTCAGCAAAACGGCTGCGGGAATGGTGCGTTGCGCTGCGCTCCACACACCCTACCTCCGCTCCTCAGTGCGGCAGCGGGAACTTCGCGCACAGCTCCGTGATCTGCCCGCGCACCTGCGCCGCCACCGCGGGGTCGCCCTTGCTGGTGAGCACGCGGTCGAGCCAGTCGGCGACCTGCTTCATCTGGGCTTCCTTGAGCCCGCGCGTCGTGAGCGCCGGGGTGCCCAGCCGCAGGCCCGAGGTCACCTTGGGCGGGCGCGTGTCGTTGGGCACGCCGTTCTTGTTGGTGATCATGCCGGCGGCCTCGAGCCACTTCTCGCCGTCCGCGCCGGTCAGGTCCGCCGAGCGCGAGCGCAGGTCCACGAGCATCAGGTGGTTGTCCGTCCCGCCGGAGACCAGGCGGTAGCCCTTCTCCTTGAGCGCGGCCGCCAGCGCCTGGGCGTTGCGGACGATCTGCCTGCAGTATTCCTTGAACTCGGGCCTGAGCGCCTCGCCGAAGGCCACCGCCTTGGCGGCGATGATGTGCATGAGCGGCCCGCCCTGCAGGCCGGGGAAGACCGCCTTGTCGATCTTCTTGGCGATCTCCTCGTCGTTGGTGAGGATCAGCCCGCCGCGCGTGCCGCGCAGGGTCTTGTGCGTCGTGGTGGTGACAATATGCGCGTGCGGGAAGGGCGAGGGGTGCACGCCCGTCGCCACCAGGCCGGCGATGTGGGCGATGTCCGCCATCAGGATCGCGCCGCACTTGTCGGCGATGGCGTGGAAGCGGGCGAAGTCGATCACCCGCGGGTACGCCGAGTAGCCGCAGAGCACCATTTTGGGCTTGTGCTCCAGGCAGAGCTTCTCGGCCGCGTCGTAGTCGATCTGCTCGAACTTCGGGTTGTTGAGGTCGTAGATCAGCGGGTAGTGGATCGGCTTGAAGTACTTGCCCGAGAAGTTGATTTTCATCCCGTGCGACAGGTGCCCGCCGTCGGAGAGCACGAGCGAGGCGAAGGTGTCGCCGGCGTTGAGCAGCGCGAGAAAAGTCGCGGCGTTGGCGTTGGCGCCCGAGTGCGGCTGCACGTTGGCGTACTTGCAGCCGAAGAGCTGCGTCGCCCGCTCGATGGCGATGCGCTCGATCTGGTCGTGGAACTCGCACCCGCCGTAGTACCGCGCGCCGGGGTAGCCCTCGGCGTACTTGTTCGTCAGGCAGGTGCCCGCGGCCTCCATCACCGCCTTGCTCACGTGGTTCTCGCTGGCGATCAGCTCCAGCGTCGTCGCCTGGCGCTTCTGCTCCGACTGGATGCAGCGCCAGATGGCAGGATCGCTCGCGGCGATGGCGGAAACGGTGTCGTTCAGGGTGTCGGTGGCCATGGTCAACTCCTCGGTTCGAGACCCGGATCGTAGTGGCCTAAGCGACAACTCTCAACGCCGGGTTCCGGGAAGATAGCGTATTGTTTTGGGCTCGCCGCGTCGGGTAACATGGCTTTCCCACCCCACTGAACGCCAGCGTCGGGCGAGCCCGACGGCTAACCATCACAGCGCCATCATTTTTTGCATCGTCGCCGCGACCCGCCCGACGGCGGCGTCGGCGGGGATGTCGCCCAGTTCGCGCATGAACGGCTCGGCGGTCACGGGGCCGTCGTAGGCGATGTCGCGCAGGGCGGCGATGAAGCCCTTGAGGTCGATCACGCCGGTCTCCGTGGGCAGGGCGCGCTCGTTGTCGATCTGCTCTTCGGGCGTGCGGCCGGGGCGGGCGTCGTTGACGTGGACGAGGACGACGCGGCCGGTGAGCTTGGCGCGGATGTCGCCGGCGGTGTTGCGGGCGCAGTGCCAGTGGAAGGCGTCCAGCAGCAGGCCGGTGTTGGAGCCGATGGCGTCGGCGAGTTCGAGACCGGTGTCGATGTTGTGGACGAAGGGGTGGGTGAACTTGCGGCGGAGGGTGAAGGGGGCGACGGGCTCGATGCCGAAGCGGATGCCGTGCTCGGCCATGAGCTTCGCGGCGCGGGCCAGGCGGTCCACGTGCACCTTCAGGTTGTCCTTGTACTCCAGCGTGTTGTGCGCGGGCATGATCCACGTGGTGCAGCGCGTGCAGCCGGCCTTCTGCGCCAGGGGCATCGCCTTGTACAACGCGTCAAACCCGCGGCAGTACACCGTCTCCTCCCCGCGGAAATCCACCGGCAGCCCGAACGCGCCCCAGCGCAGCCCCGCGTCACGCACCAGCGCCGCCGCTCCCGCCGGGTCGGCCTGCACCAGCGGATCGCCCAGCGGCAGGTCGATCCCCGCGAAGCCGTGCTTCTTCGCCAACGCGATGGTCTGTTTCAGGTCGGCGCTGACGCTCACGGCGGACGGTGCGAGATTGAGGTACACGCAATGGCTCCGAGGAATTGACCGCGGACTGTTTTTACATCCCGGGAAACTCAGTGGATCCCCTGCTCCGCCAGCCAGCGCTCGGCGTCGATCGCCGCCTTGCAGCCCATGCCCGCGGCGCTCACCGCCTGGCGGTAGATCGAATCCGCGCAGTCCCCGCCGACGAACACGCCCGGCACCGTCGTCGCGCTGCGGAAGCCGTCCACCAGCTTCACGTACCCCTTGTCGTCCAGCTCCACGCCGGTGTCCTTGAGGAAGCCCGTCGCCGGCGTGTGGCCGATCGCGATGAACAGGCCCTTAACGTCCAAGTTGGACTCGGCCTGGGTCTTAAGGTTCTTGAGTTTCACGCCCTCAATCTTCTCGCCGCCCAGCACATCCACCACGGCGCTGTCCCAGATCACCTTGGCCTTGGGGTTGTCGAGGATGCGCTTCTGCATCACCTTGGAGGCGCGGAACTCGTTGCGGCGGTGGATGACGTACACCGTCGAGGCGAACTTGGTGAGGTAGGACGCCTCCTCCATGGCCGTGTCGCCACCGCCGACCACGGCCAGCGGCTGGTTGCGAAAAACCGGCAGCGCCCCGTCGCACACGGCGCAGGCGCTCACGCCGCCGCCCGCCATCGCCAGACGCATCTCGTTCTTGAGCCCGATCCAATTGGCCGTCGCGCCGGTCGCGATGATGACGGCGTGGGTTTTGATGACCTTGTCCTCGTCGTCGGTGAGGGTGAAGGGCCGCTTGGAAAAGTCACACTTGGCGATGTCGCCGGTGACGATGCGGGTGCCGAAGCGCTCCGCCTGGGCCTTGAAGTCGGCCATCATCTGCGGGCCGGTCACGCCGTGCGGGAAGCCCGGGTAGTTCTCAACCTCGGTGGTGAGCATGAGCTGGCCGCCGGGCAGGACGATGGAGGGGTTCGTCTTGGGCCTGCCCTCGTAAACCAGGGGTTTGAGGTTGGCCCGGGCGGCGTAGATGGCGGCGGTCCAGCCGGCGGGGCCGGAGCCGATGATGACAACGTGCTCGACGTCGGGTGCTTGTGCGGTGCTGGTCATAGTCGGGGATTGTAGCCAACTGTTTTGTTAGCCGTCGGCCGAGGCCGACGGCTTACGCCTCGATCTTCAGCAGCACCCCCTGGCCCGGGGCGAGGGTGCGTTGCTCGCCGTCGTAGGGGATAAGCCTGCCGCTGTAAGGCGAAACCATCTGCACGCGGGTGGGCGTGCGCCGCCAAGTAGGGTTGCACCACATGGAATCGCGGAAGCTCTTGTTGACGACCATCACCCAGCGCGAGCGGTCCCTATGCGTGAACTCACCGACGAGGACGTTGTTCCCGCCGACGCTGGCGACGAGGCTGGCGGCGGACGGGCCGTGCGAAGTCGGGGGCACCTGGTTCAGGTGGTACGCGTCGTCGCTGCGCAGGGCGAGGAGGTGCGGCGCGAGGTTGGCGATCTGCAGGTTGACGTGCTGGAGGTATTGCCACGTCGGCGTCTCGTTGCCGAACTGATCGACGGCCGCCGCGCGGTAATTGCCGATCGGCGGGGAGAAATAGGTGAAGTACGAGAGCCCGCGCCCGCCGTAGGCCATCGTGGTGTACGCCTGGAACCGGGCGTCGGCGGCGGTCGGCTCGCGGTACTGGAAGTGGGCGACGGTGAGCACGATGTTCCAGAACGGGATGCGGTGCCGCACCGAGGCGGCGCGCATGGACTCGATGTTGGTCCAGTACGCGGGGCGCACGTCCTCGTTTTCCATGAGCGAGTAGTTGTCGTAACTCAGGATGGAGGGGCGGCAGGCCTGGATGAAGCGTTCGAGGTGTTCGTCATAGGTCGGCGCACCGAGCTGGGCGGGCGTGGCGTAATCGGGAAAGAGATTGATGTACGGCCATTTCCCCGGCGCCAGGCGCCGGAACTCGTTAGCGACGACCGCCAGCCCCGCGAACTCCTCGGCGCTCGGCTCGTCCTTGACGTAGTACCCGAACACGGCCGGGTGACGGTTCACCTCGCGCACCAGCGAAGCGACGTTACGTTTGGCCACGGCGGGATCGACGTTCCGCCAGTCGTATCCGCCGGCGCGCGGGTCGGAGACGATCGCCTTGAGCCCCGCGCGGTGGACGGCGTCGAGGTCCTTGGGCGCGACGAAGCCGGCGATGGTCAGCCCGTTCTCCTTCATGCGGCGCAGCGGGCGGGTTTCGACGGGCGGCCAGTTCCACGCCATCACGGGGAAGACGGCGGCGACGGTTTTCTTCGTGGTGCGTTTGGCCATGGCGGGTTTCCCGGTCCATATATAAGGAGGTGTCAGTGTAATCCCTCTCCCACCGGGAGAGGGTGGCGGCGTCTTCGCCGACGGGTGAGGGGACGTTCGACGGGAAGGGTTTCGCGCACCCGCACGACCCATCCGGCCGATGATCCCCTCACCCTAACCCTCTCCCGGCGGGAGAGGGGACCGGAGTCGGGTTCTCAAACCGTGCACAGCGTTTGACCCCCGCGCCATACACGGGTGTAATTCAACGCCCTCTCCCGTGCCGGCGGTATCCCCATGGCCACCACCAACGCGCAGCTCGCCGCCCTCTTCGCCCGCATGGCGGACGTCATGCAGATCATCGGCGTGGACGGCTTCCGCGTGAACGCCTACCGCAAGGTCTCGCGCGTCCTCGAAGACCTCAGCGAGGATATCGCCAAGATCGGCCCGGACATGAAACGCCTGACCGAGATCGACGGCATCGGCAAGGGCTCGGCCGAACGCATCATCGAGTTCCTCAAGACCGGCAGGATGAAGGACCACGACGACCTGGTCTCCCAAATCCCGCCCGGCCTGCCGGCGCTGCTGGACATTTCCGGCCTGGGGCCCAAGACGGCGGCCCTGCTCTGGAAAGAGGGCGGCATCGAGAGCGTCGAGCAACTCAAGGAAAAACTCAAGGACGATTCACTGGCCGCGCTGCCGGGGCTGGGCGAGAAAAAGCTCGAATCGCTGCGCAAGAGCCTGACGTTCACGCAATCGACCGGAGGCCGTGTGCGCATCGGCCAGGCGATGCCCGTGGCGCGGTGGTTCGTCGAGAAGCTGCGCACCATTCCGGGCCACAAGGTGAAGGAGGTTGCCTTCGCCGGGAGCCTGCGGCGCGGGCGGGAGACGATCGGGGACATCGACCTGCTCGTCGCCGCCCCCGAGGCCGACGGCGGGGCGATCAGCGATTACTTCGTGAAGCTCGAGCCCGTGGGGCAGGTGATCGTCAAAGGTCCGACCAAGACCTCGGTGCGTACGAAGTCCGCCAGCGGCGACGAGGCCGAGGGCATGCAGGTGGATGTGCGCATCGTCCCGCTGGAGTGCTACGGCGCGGCCCTGATGTATTTCACGGGGTCGAAGGAGCACAACGTCTCGCTGCGCCAGCGCGCCATCGACCGCGGGCTCAAGCTCAGCGAGTGGGGGCTCTTCAAGGGCGAGCAGCGCATCGCCGGACGGACGGAGGAGGAGGTTTACCGCGCCCTGGGCTTGGACTTCATCCCGCCGGAGCTGCGCGAGGACCGCGACGAGATCGCGCAGGCCGAGAGGCACACGCTGCCGGACCTGTTGAATATCGAGGACATCCACGCCGAGTTGCACGCCCACACCACCGCGAGCGACGGCCGGTGGTCGATCCGCGAACTGGCCGAGGCCGCGGTCGCACGCGGCTTCCACACCCTGGCCGTCACCGACCACTCCAAGAGCCAGCCCATCGCCAACGGCCTGACGGTGGAACGGCTCGAGCAGCACATCAAGGACGTGCACGAGGTCGCCGCGTCGATGAAGGGGAAGATCCGCATCCTCGCCGGCTCGGAGGTGGACATCCTCGCCGACGGCACGCTCGACTACCCCAACAGCGTGCTGCGCGAGCTGGACCTCGTGGTCGCTTCGCCGCACGCGGCGCTCTCGCAGGACCCGGAGAAGGCGACCAAGCGGCTGCTCAGGGCGATCAACAACCCCAGCGTGACGATCATCGGTCACGCGACGGGCCGGCTGATCAACCGCCGCGAGGGGCTGCACCCGGAGATGAAGGCGCTCTTTGCCGCCGCCGCCGAGCGCGGCATCGCCTTCGAGATCAACGCCAACTCCTACCGCCTCGACCTGCGCGACGCCCACGCCCGGGCCGCGCTCGAGGCCGGCGTAAAACTGGCGATCAACACCGACGCCCACGGCCCGCCGGACCTCAACGAGCTGATCTACGGCGTAATGACCGCGCGTCGCGCCGGTGCCACAAAACACAACGTGATCAACTGTCTCTCACGCGACGCCCTGACCAAATGGATCGCCTCCACACGCGCTTAGCGCCGCCCCAATCCGCGTCCGTCCGCACACGCGAGGATTCCCATGCCCCTCACCGAAGAAGACATCCAGCATTTTTACCGCGAGGGTTACGTGCTTGTGCCCGGCCTCGTGCCGCGCGCCTCGACCGACGCGATGATGCGCGAGGCGCGGGCACGCGTGCGCGACGGCGACACCTGGCAGGCGGTCTGCTTCGAGCACGACAAGCCCGAGAAGGACGCGCCGCTGCACCGCCTGCTCTGGGAGCCGAGTGTCGTCGCGGCGGCGTCGGCGCTCCTGGGCAGCCCGGCGCGGGTCTATTTCGGCATGCTCGCGATCGTCACGGCACACGGCGGGCACGGCCTGCCCTGGCACCAGGACAACCAGTATTCCCACATCCTCGGCGGCGCGCTCAACACCTTCATCGCCCTGGCGGACATCGAGCAGAACATGGCGAACCTCTGGGTCGCGCCGCGCAGCCACCTCGCGGGCGCACGCCCCTCCAAGGCCAACGAGACCACCGCCAAGGGCCACCGCGAATCGCTCGAGACACCGGAGAACGGCATCTGCCTCCCGCCGCTCAAGGCGGGCGACGCCTGCATCTTCGACCGCTGCACGCTGCACCGCTCGCTGAAGAACGAGAGCGACCGGCCGCGCTTCGCCTACGCGGCGCAGTACCAGGCCGACCTGGCGCGCGAGGCGTTGACCGGCCGGCGCGACCCCAAACGCATGCGCGCGACGGACCTGGGCGACCAGGTGCGTTCGATCGTCGAGGCCGCCGATCGCGCGGCGGTGGCGGGTGGCGTCAAAGCGTGAGCTGGCCCGACTCCAGCAAATAGTCGAGCGACTCGGCGTAAATCTGCTCGGTCGTGAAGCGTGGACTATACCCAAGCAGGCGACGTGCCTTGTCGATGCTGGCGCAGGGCGAGTGCGTCACGTGCTCGCGGATGATCCCCGCCGAGCGCTCGCCGACGTGTCTGGCGAGTTGATCGAGCGGCACAAAAGCAAGATTGGCCTCCACGCCGAACATCCCCGCCACGGCGCGGCAGCAGCCGACCAGCGACATCGCGTACGGCGCGACGGTGCTGAAGCTCTGCCCCAGCGAGGCCTCGCGGCGGATCAGGCAGAGCTCGATCATCTGAGCTACGTCATCGCCGTGCACGTGGTGGATGGTCGCAAGCCCGTCGTCGGGAAGATGGACGGCCTGACCCGTGGCGAGCCTGCGGTAAACGTCCACGCCGTCGCGCGAGCCTTGCGGATCAATGGGCAGCCAGCGCCGGCCGGAGATGTGGCCCGGGTGCACGATGGCGGCGGGGAACCCCTCGCGGCGGAAGAGATCGGACAGCTCGGCCTCGATCGCCGCCTTGTGCCGGCCGTACTCCGTGATCGGGCGGCGCTCCATGTGCTCCTCGTAGGGCACGCGCTCGCTCGGGCCATACGCCCAGACCGTGCCGCAGTGGATGAAGTGCGTCACCCGGCCGCGGAACGCCTCGACCATGACCCGGCTCTGCTCGGGCGTGTAGCAGAGCAGATCGACGACCGCATCCACGTCGATCGATCGCATCCGCTGCGCCCACGCGGCGGTGCGTTCCTCGGCGGCGCGGTCGGCGATGATCCATTTCACGCGCTTCCAACCGAGACGCGCGTCGGTGTACTGCGGCTTGGCGTGCCGTGCGACGACGCTGACCTCGTGCCCCGCGATGGTGAGGCGCGGGACGAGGTAGCTGCCGATGTGGCCCGTGCCGCCGATGACGAGGATACGCATGAAGTGCCCTTCCACCGAGAAATGAGATTCAGGTGTTCGGTGCGTCTTTGAGGTTGGCGGCGGTGAAGGTCGGGCCGTGTTTGGCGGCGTCCCAGTTCCACGCGTCGCCGACGCGGCGCTCGTAGGCGCGCCAGAGCTCGAACCAGTAGGCGAGGAACTGGAACGGGGCGTAGCGCTTGTAGTGCCGCTCGATCTTGCCGTGCAGATCGCGCGGGGAGCCGTCCGCCTTGTGGCGCACCCCGTGCTCCTGGCGGAAGTGGCGGTAGGTCTCGGTGTCGATGGGGAGGCGGTCGTATCGGCCGAGCAACTGGCAGATGTTCGCCGCCGCGTACGGGCCGATGCCGTGGATCTCGAGCAGGTCGCCGAAAACGTCGTCGGTGGTGCGCGACATGTCTTCGAGCGGCGCGAGGTCGAGCCGGCCATCGACGACGTCGCGCGCCAGCTTCACGATGCGCTCGGCGCGGTAGCCGACGCGGCACGACGCCTTGAGCTTCTCGGGCGACCACCCGGCGAGCTCGCCCGGCGTGGGGAATGCGCCGTTGCCGACCCGCGCGGTGAGCAGGACATTCATCCGCATGGTGTTGGGCCAGGTGACGTTGCAACTGGTCATCGTCTTGACGATGTCCTCGAAGAACGTCGGCGAGCGGAAGACGCGGCCGAACCCCCGCCGCGCGGCCTCGGGGTGGAGCTTGCGCCACGCGCGGTACCGCGACTCGGGCTCGTCGAGCCGGAGGATGCGGCGGAGCTGCGTGAAGAGGAGCGCGCGCTCGGCGCGATCGACCCTCGTGTCGCACGCGATCTTCAATAGGTCGGAGCGCGGCCGCTGGCTGAGCGTGACGTGGATGAGGCGGTCGGCGTTGCCGCGCAGCGGGCGGTGGAAGCGCTGCGTCGTGGTGTCCCAGTGGTTGGGTGCGAGGATGAAGTAGCCGTAGCTGCAGATGGCCCGCGTCAGGTCGAACCGCGCGGGGAGCGGGAGAGTGATCGTCGAGCCGGGCATGAGCGGCATTGTAGGGAGGGCGGTGCGTTGTTTTGAAAATGAGGTGCCACTGGTCGCGTCTTCGAGACCAGTGTCTGTCTGGGCTCAAGAGCACTGGTCTGCTAAGAAGCCGACCAGTGGCACCCTCCTTCAACCAAGTCTTTCGAGGTTGCCCGCTGCCGTTTCGACAGTGTGCGCGCGGCTTATGCACGCTTAGGCGGCACGGAGCCGAAGGTTGAAAGAGAGCCGCCAGACGTGGCCTCTTGTAAGTGTTTCGACGGCAGATGCTTGTCTCACATGGGCCGGGAGGCACCCGACACGGTTCTCCGAGAACTCCGGCATTGCGTTTGCGTATTCAACAGGGGCATTGCGCGCGTGACCAAGACGCCACCGCGCACCCCGGAGACCGATTCCAAATGCAACGATTCATGAACAACCTCAAGACCGCCATCTTCCTGGGCGCCCTGTTCGGCATCGTGCTGCTGATCGGCTCGGCGTGGGGCACGCGCGGGCTGACTATCGCATTCATCGCCGGCGGCATGATGAACGTGGTCGCCTATTTCTTCAGCGACAAGATCGCGCTGGCGTCGATGCGCGGGCAGGAGGTGGACGAGAAGACCGCCCCCGACCTGGTGCCGATGGTGGCGCGGCTGGCGAAGAACGCCGGCCTGCCCATGCCGCGCGTCTATGTCTGCCCGCAGGAGGCGCCCAACGCCTTCGCCACCGGCCGCAACCCGCGCCACGCCGCCGTCGCCGTCACCCGCGGGGCGCTGCAGCTGCTCAGCTTCGACGAGCTCGAGGGCGTGCTCGGCCACGAGCTGGCGCACGTGAAGCACCGCGACACGCTCATCAGCTGCGTCGCCGCCACCATCGCCGGCGCGATCAGCTACATGGGTTACATGGCGATGTGGATGGGCGGCGGGGGCAACAACCGCGACAGCGGCGTGAACCCGATCGTGGCGATTTTGATGCTGATCCTCGCGCCGATCGCGGCGGGGCTGATCCAGGCGGCGATCAGCCGCAGCCGCGAGTTCGAGGCCGACGCCGAGGGCGCCCAGATCGCCGGCACGCCGCACGGCCTGATCAACGCCTTACTTAAACTCGACGCCACCGCCCGGCGCATCCCCCTGGAAAACGAGATGCCCTCGCAGAACCACATGTTCATCGTCATGCCCCTGAGCGCCCGGGGCATGGCCAACCTTTTCTCGACCCACCCGCCTACCGCCCAGCGCGTCGCACGGCTGCGTGCATTGGCCTGAACCAGCTCCTCAAGTATTGATCCTTATCTCTTCGCGGAATGATATTAACTCCCGTCCCTATTTCTTCTCCCCTATTTCTTCTCCCAGACAAGTCACGGGCGTCGCGCAGCAAGGGCTTGGCCAATCGCAGCGGCCAATGCAGGTGGCAGCGGAAAGGGTTTTCCTCCAGCTCGTTCAAATTCTTGAATCCATCTCTGGTCCCCGGCCAGAACATCTTCCCCAAGGGCCTCGAGCGCTCGGGCATTCCATTGTGCACCTGCGGCGATCTCTTCGCGCCACGTTTTGGGCGAAGGCACGTTTGCCGTGATCGTGCCTTGCGCTCGGTGGGCCAGTTCCATTCCAAGGCGATATGCCTGGAAGCCTCCACGGGCATCTTGCCGGACGTACCACAGGTCTAAGCCATCACGGTCGATAGGCAGCCAGAACAACACCTTCTCGCTGATGATGAACAGCTCATCGCCGTTGAGGACGACAGTTCTTGCCTGCAAGCGACGGATGATGTCGCCGAAGGCGGTGGAGATATCCCGATACGCTTCCTCAAGGTTCCTAACCATGGCTATCGACCTTCTGGAGGGAAGAAAAGGGGATAAGTTCGGGTCTTCCGGATGAAGAAGAGGTTGCGTGCGTCGGGGTCCGTAACACCCCTCCATGATGTCCCTTGGGGAGCGGGATTTCAAGACGATCCACTATCGGTCCGCCGGGCTCTCGGAACCGCCGTTTCCAAAACGCGGTTTTCTGCGTACCCTTATCCGCCTCCATCCGCCTGAAAAATCCTCACACACACTCATACACGGAGTCGGGTCCATGGCCTTCCGTTTTGAAGACTGGATGATCAACCATTACCTGCAGCAGGGCTACGTGGTCTTCCGCGGTGTCGTGCCCCCCTCGCTCTGCGACGACCTGCGGCGCGAGATCGACAAGGCCCGCGACATGGCCCACGCCATCAACCCGCAGGCGCAGCGGCTCCAGCCGGTCGCCAAATACGAGGGGCAGATCGATCAGAAGCCGTTCCAGGATTACTGCGACCTGCCGGCGCTGCGCGACGCGATCGACCGGCTGCTGGGCCCGGACTTCACCACCGGCCAGCGCAGCATGATGGGCATCTTCGTCGAGCCGCGCGACCAACCCTGGACGATCGGCTGGCACCGCGACGGCGTGGTCGAGGTGCCGCTCGAGGCGCAGGACGAGGAGCTCCGCCTGGCGATGGACGAGTTCTGGCACGACCTGCGCGGCTGGAACCAGGTCAACTGCGCGATCTACGCCGACTCCTGCACGTGGTACGTCCCGGGCAGCCACCTGCGCTCGCGCGACCTGCCGGGCGAGAAGCAATACAACACCGACAAAGAGATCAACACGCGGATCGCGGCGATGTCCCCCGCGGAGGCGGAGCGCAAGTGCCTGGACCTGTGCCACCGTTTCCCGGGCGCGGTGCAGATGCACCTAGGCCCGGGCGACTACATGCTCTACCGCCAGTTAGCGTGGCACAACGGCAACTACACGCCCTGGGCGCGGCGCGGCACGATCCACGACGGCGCGTTCTACACCAAGCCGCTCCCGCCGGCGATCGCCAAGTGGCAGGAGACCAAGAAGGCGGCGGTGGCGCGGATGAACGCCCGCCAGGCCGTGCCGGTGACGGTGTAAAGCCATTGGCCGTGGCCTCGGCGCGGGGCGTGTATCATGGCCCGACTCAACCATGACGCGCCTGGCCCGATCCATCGTGCTGAACCTGCCCGTCTCCTTCGTGGCGATGATCGCCTGGTTCGGCGTGTACACGCTGGTCAACGCCTACGTCACCAGGGGGCTGCACGGCAGCGACGATCGCTGGGCCACGCTCAGCCTCTGCCTCTCGGTCGGCATGGTGGTCTCGCTCCTGGTCTGCACCGAGATCATCCTCCTGCTGGGCAAGCGGAACACGGTCACGCTCTCGATCGTCCTAGCGGCGGCGGCGTTCGTCGCCATCGCCTTCACGGAAAACTTCGTCGTCATCGGCGGCGCGCTGGCGGTGATGGGCTTCACGCAGGCGGCGCTGGCCACGGCTTACCTCTCCCTGCTCACGCACGCGGCGGGCGACCGGCCGGGGCGGGCGCTGGGGATTTACCAGTGGACCGTCACCGTGGTGACGATCCTGATCCTGCCGCCCTGCGGCTACCTCGCCGAGCAGGGCTGGTACCGGATGATGTTCCTGCTCATCGCCGTCGTCTGCGCCGGGTGCGCGGCCGCGTTCCATTTCACCGCCAAATCCATGGGCCATCAGGAGACCGAGGTGGTCAGTATTTGGCGGCTGTCGCGGCGTGACCTGTCGGAGCTGCTGCACGGGCCGTATGTCCGCGTGCTGCTCCTGGGCATCTGCGGCGAGCCCTGGTACTACCACATGGTCAACCAGTTGTTCCGCAACCACGCCCACGACGCCTTCGGCCTGGGCGAGGACACGATCAGCCAGGTCGTGGCCCTGGGCCGGATCCCGAGCCTCATCAGCCTCTTCGTCGTGGCGCACTTCATCGACAGGCTCAACATCACCCGTTTCTACGGCATCGCGCTGGCGGTCTCGGCGGTCGCCGCGGCGCTCATCACCGCCATGCCCGCCTCCGGGCTCATGATCGGGGCGTACTTCCTCTATTACGCGGTGCACGGCACGGTCTGGGGGTCCAACAGCGCGGCCGTCAACGCCCAGATCGCCCCGCGCCTCCGCGAGTCGGCGTTCACCCTCATGTCGCTCGCGCAGTCCGGCGCGATGATCGTCGTCGGCGTCACGCAGCAGCGCATGCTCGCCTACGGCATGACGTTCCCGTCGATCTATGCCGTCTGTGCTGCGGTCGCCGTGCTCTGCGGGGTCGCGCTGGCGGTGACCTCCCGGCGACGGGCCGAGCCGGTGCTCGCGGTAGGATGAGCCAAACCCAGGTGACACCCATGAGTGAAGCCGCCGCCAAAGATTCGATCCTCCTGCACACCTTCCGCATTGACGTGACGCCGCCGGTGGGCGACTACCTCTGCGGCGGGCTGCACACCACCTCGATCGGCGTGGAGCAGCCCATCGACCTGCGCGGGGTCGTGCTCACGCACAACGGCGTGCGGCACGTGCTGGCGTCGCTGGACTTCTGCTACGTCTGCGGCCGGTCGAACGATCGGCTCATCCGCGCCGTCGCCGACGGGGCGGGCACGGACGTGTCGCGCGTCGTCGTCCCCTCCAACCACCTGCACGACGTGCCGCTGATCGACGAGGAGCCGCACGCGATCGTGGCCGAGCTCTCGCCGTTGAACGTGCACAACGAGTCCTGGTGGGCCGCGCTGCTCGGCCGCGTCACGGCGGTCCTCCGCGAGACGCTCGCCTCGCCGGGGCGCGCGGTGACGCACGTGGGTATTTCGTGGGCGGCGGTGACGGATTTCGCGTCGATCCGGCGGGTTATCGACGTGAACAACCGCGCCCACACGCGCTACAGCAAATGTATGGACCCGACGCTCAAGGCCGCGCCCGACGGGCCGATCGACCCCCTGCTGCGCCAGGTCACGCTCTACTGCGGCGAGAAAAACCCGGCGGTCTGCCTGCACTCCTACGCGAGCCACCCGCAGGTCTCCGACGGCCGGCGGCTTGTTTCCGGCGACACGGTCGGCGTGGCCCGCGACCTGTTCGCGCACTCGTTCCCCGACGTGCTAGAGGTTTATTTTTCCGGTTGTGCGGGCGATGTCACTGCGGGCAAGTACACCACGGCGCGGCCGCAGCGCGACAGGCTGAACTTCGGCGTGCGCCTGGCCGACGCCATGCACGCCGCGCATCTCGCCGCCGCGCCCCAGCCGCTGCGCTCGCTCTCGTGGTCGGACCACACGGTCACGCTCCCGCTCGCGGCCGTCGCGCCGACCGAGGCCGATCTGCTCCGCGACCTGCGCGACCCGGCGGTGCCGCACAACGTCAAGTACCTGCGTGCGATGAAGCTCGACCGCCTGCGCCGCCGGTTGAACGAGTACCCGTACCGCCTCACCGCCCTGCGGCTCAACGACATCGCCCTGCTCTTCCTCCCCGCCGAGCCGCTCATCGAGTACCAGCACTTCACCCATGCGCGTTACGGCGCGCGCCTCATGGTCTCGGGTTACGGCGATTCGTTCCTCAAGTACGTCGCCACCGATCACTGCTTTGCACAGGGCGGTTACGAGGTGGACCCGTGGTGGACGGAGATCAAGCCCGGAGCGGAAGCGATGATCAAGGCCGGGATCGTGCGCGTGATGGGGTAAGGGGAGAACTGCCGCGGAGGGGAATCGCGACCCCGTTGACGCCGTGGCGGGCCTTCCTATGTAATAAGCCCGCCATCGCGCCGCGAAGCCCGACCCAGGAGACGCCAAGCCATGTCCAAACCCGCGCTGCTCGGCGGCAAACCGGTCTTCTCCAAAACCCACCGCTGGCCCAGGTGGCCCCAGAGCGGGTCCGGCGACCGCAAGCGCGTGCTGGACGTGCTCGACGGCGACGAGTGGGGCATGGGCTCGCGCGCGACCGCCGAGTTCGCGCGACGCTTCGCCGGATATCTGGGCGCGAAATATGTCCTGCCCGTCAACACCGGCACCGCGGCGCTCGAGCTGATCGTCAAGGCGCTGGGCATCGGGCCGGGTGACGAGGTGATCGTCCCCTCCTACACGTTTGTGGCCTCGGCGACCTGCGTGCTGGAGGTCGGCGCGGGCGTGATCTTCGCCGACATCGACCCGCGCACGTTCAACATCGATCCCGAAGACGTCGCGCGCCGCATCACGCCCCGGACGCGGGCGATCATCGCCGTCCACTTCGGCGGCAACCCGGCTGACCTCATCGGCCTCAGGGGCGTCATCGGGAAACGAAACATCGCGCTGATCGAGGACGCCGCCCACGCCCACGGCATGCTCTACCACGGCCACGGCGCGGGCCGCTTCAGCGCCGCCGCCGCGTTCAGCTTCCAGAGCTCCAAGAACATGACCTGCGGCGAGGGGGGCGCGATCGCCACGCGCGACAAGAAACTCTTCGAGCTGGCGGGCAGCTTCCACTCCTTTGGCCGTAAGCCCGGCAAGGCGTGGTATCAGCACTACTACCTGGCCTGGAACGACCGCATCTCCGCGATGCAGTCGGCGCTGCTGCTGGGGCAACTCGACCGGATCGAACCGCAGACGCGCACACGTTTCAGCAACGGCGCGTTCCTCAACCGCGAGCTGGCGAAGATCAGGGGGCTCTCGCCCCAGGCCGACGGCGACAGCCACCCGGATACACGGCGGGCGTACCACGTTTACATGCTGCGCTACGACGGGCGTGAGACGGGGCTGGACCGCGCGGCGTTTCTCGAGGCGTTGCAGGCCGAGGGCGTGGGCTGCTCGCCGGGTTATCCCGCGCCGCTGCAGGAGGCGCACCTGTTCACCGGCCGGCGGTTCTGGCACGCGCACCGGCTGGGCGGCGGGCCGAGGCTGTCGCACGAGCCGGACTACCGGAAGATGAAAACGCCCGTCGCGAAAACGTACTGCGACGAGGCGGTCTGGCTGCCGCACCCCTACCTGCTGGCTTCGCGGAAGGAGATGCAGGGCGTGGTGGACGCGGTGGCGCGCGTGGTGGAGAACGCCGGCACGCTGCGGAAGCGTAGGTCATAAGGAAACGGATCATGACGCTGCGAGCCGGTTTCGGATCGGCGGACATCACGCCCGCGCTGCCGTGCGACATCGATGGATTCGCGGGCAGGACGCAGCCCGCGGTCGGCGTGGCCGAGCCGGTGCTGGCTCGCGTGGTCGTGTTCACCAGCGGGCGCAGTGTCGCGGTGGTGGCGGTGTGCGACGTGCTGGGTTTCAGGATTGAGGACTCGGTGCGGCTGGAGCACGCCGCCGCGCGGGCCGCGGGCTGCCCGGTGGGCAACGTCTTCATCGCCTGCACGCACACGCACTCGGGGCCGATGTCGCAGCCGCTGGGCGAGTGTTTCCGGTTCGACCCCAAATACATCACGCTCGTCCGGCGGAAGCTGGTCGAGGCGGTGAAAACCGCGTGCGCGGATTTGTCGGCTGTCATCATCGCGCATGCCGGCTCGGTGAAGGCCACGGGGTTGGGCGAGTTCCGCTGCGCCCTGAGCGAGCCGGGCCGCGAGCGGTGGCCGGGGATGCTCTCGGCGTGGCGGCTCGTGCGCGAGCGCGGCGGGCCGATCACGTTCTGGCACCTGGGCGTGCATCAATATCTCCTCGGCGGCCAGAGCCGCGTCATCCACCCGGATTACCCGGGGACGGCCTGCGGCATGATCGAGCGCGACGCCGGCGGCCACGCGCTCTTCCTGCCCGGCTGCGCCGGCGACGTGACGCCAATCCCGCAGATGCTCGACTCGATGAAGGAACTGGGGCGTTACTCGCGCCGCGTGGCGACGGGCGTCGAGGCTGCGCTCAAGAAGGGCGCCCCCGTGGCCGTGGAACCGCTCCGCGCGGGCGTGATCTCGCCGCGCATCCGCTATGGCTTCGAGCCCAATCTCAAGCAGGTCCTCGCCGACAACAGGCCGCCCCGCGCCGACGACTCGAAGCACGACCGCAACCTGCGCCGCTGGGCGCGGCTCTGGCGGCAGGGGCAGTTGCCGACCTCCGCCCACTTCCGCACGCACCTGCTGCAACTGGGCGGCGTGCTCCTGCTGGGGATGCCGGCCGAGCTTTTCTGCGACACCGGCACGGAGATCACCGCCGCGCTGAAAAACATCCGCGTGCTCCCCACGGCCCACACGGGCGGGAACATCGGCTACCTCTGCCGCCCCTTCGCGTACAAGCACCACACCTACGAATCGCAGGCCCACGTCTGGTACGGCACCGCCGGCGCGGTTGTGCCGGGCACCGAGGCGAAGGTGCGCCGCACCGCGGTCCGCGCGGCGCGGGTGCTGACCCGGCGCTGAGGCTGTGTGTTCTTATTTACCCCTGCGGCCACCCTCGCGGCCCGACGCCGCCGCGCGGGAATCGCCGTTGTCACCGGAGTTCGAGCGTGAGTTCGAGCCTGATCCCGAGCCCGAGGAGTCACCGCGGTGCGAGTCCGAGCCGCCGCCCCTGCGGTTCTCTTCGGATGACGGCCGGGAGGGCGGGTTGCCGTCGGAAGAACTTCGGCCTCCGAACCCGCCGCTGGGCTTATCGGAGATCGGCGGGGTCGGGATCTTGACCCGCTCGGGCCCGGTCAGCGGGACGCTGCGCGGCGGGAAGAACGGGTTGGCGCGGTCTGCGGAGGATTTGCCGGCGGAATCTTTCTTCGCAGCGGAGGGTGAAGGCGAATCCCCTCGGTCCGACGACTGGCCCCGCGGCATCGTCGGGCCGACGCGCTCGGAAGGCGTGGACGAATCCTTCTGCGACGGCGCTTGCGGCATCGACGGGGTGGCGCGATCCGTTGATTTTGCCTGGTTGCCGCGGTTATCCGCCGGGGCCGACGGTGCGGCGCCCGGTTCTCTGCGGGTTTGCTGCGGCGCCTGCGGCCCGGTCGGGGCCGTTGCGCCGTTGCGTTGGTTGTATTGCGTGAACGGGTTCTTCGCGCCGGGGTTCTGGTCGGGAACGGCCGGGCCAGCCGACCCGCCGCGGTCACTCAGCGGAACCGAGCCGCTCTTGATGCGCGGGTCGGTCTGTGCCGTCGCGGGGGCCGACCGGCTGTTTTCCCAGCGGGTGCGTGCGTCGCGGAAGTTGTTCTGATCGGCCGACTGGCGGGCGATCCTCTGCCGGGCCTCGTTGCTGACCGGCTGGAACTTGGTCGGCGCGTTCTTCTCGGCGACGACCTTGTTGAATGGCCGGGCCACTTCCATGCTCCTGCGTTCACCCGGCGGCGCCTTGGCCACCCGGGCCTCCATCTCGCGGTAGGTGCGCGGCGGGCGCAGGTTCTTGTCGGCGCGGCGGCGGTCGTACTCGTGCCGCTCGTGTTCGACCCAGTGCTTCTCGGTCTTGTGCCCGTGCCAGCGGCGGTACTCGAAGCAGGGGTCGTACCAGGTGCGGACGCGGTGGCAGTCGAACCACGGGTAGATGCCCACGCTCACATACACGTCGTCGTAGTAGTCGCCGAAGTAGTAGTGGCTGTAGCGCGGGTAGGCGAAGAGGCTGACGGTCAGCGTGTCAAGGCTCAGCACGATGTTCGGGGAGAAGACGAAGCCGGCGCGGACGTGGACGCGCGGCGGGACGTACACCGGCGCGAAGAGCACGCCGCGGCGCTCGAGCGGGTAGTCCCAGTGGCCGCGGAGGAAGACGTAGCCGCGCGGCGTCCAGTGGTAGTAGGAGGGAACCCAGACCCAGCCGACCTGCGGCGTGAGCCAGTAGCCGTTGCGGATGATGTACCGGCCGTCGTTCCAGTAGTAGCAGGGCGGAACCCAGATAACGTCCACCGAGGGGGGCGGCCCGGCTGGCGGCTGCGCGTCGGAGATGACGGGCGGCGCGGGGAGGTACTCGATCTCCTGAGAGCCGGCCGGCGTCCAGAAACCTGGGACCCACTCGAACCCGCCGGCTACCGGTTCCCAGTACCCGGGAACCCAGGACATGCCCGGCGGCGCGACGCGCCAGCAGCCGGTGGTCCAGATGTAGCCGTTGCGGTCGGCGTCCCAGGCCCAGTAGCCCGGGATCCAGACGATGTGGTCGCCCTCGGGCCGTTCCGCGGGCGCGGCTTCGTTGAGGCCGGCCGGCGGCGCGATCGGGGCGACCAGGCCCCCCTGCGTCTGCACCTCCACGGGTTCGGCGAAGGATTCATTCACCGGGCCGCGGGTCAGGACCTCGGGCTGCTCCTCGGCCGGCGCCGGCGGTGGGGTGGCGCTTGGATTGTCACTCAGGGGTTGCTGCGGCTGGACCTGCGGGGCCGGCTCGTAGGCGGCCATTGTTGAACCCGCCCCGCCGCTCATCCCATATCCGTATCCCAGTGATGCAGCGATCAGAAACGCCGTGGTCCAATTTGTGGAAGTCTGCTGAAACATGACTTGGCCTCCTGAGTCCGGTCTGCCCGGGGGATTCCTTCCGAACGGGCCGCCCTGCTTACGGGGCCGGGCGGCCGGTTGCGTGCTCCTGCTACTGGACTAACGTGGGTGCCGGGTCGATCATGCCGACCCGCCACCCATACAACGCGGCGTGAGGATCGCCTGTTCGATTGTAGGGAACGTCGTCCATAATTACTGCTACAAAAGATGTTTACGATTTTTATTGCGGTTGAAAATGTGGCCACGACACACGGCATGCTGAACTGCCGGACATGACAATCACGGGGGGTGAGCCATTCGGTAAGACCATGTTTGATCAGGGCTGGGGCGAGCATCCCGGATGTGACGGTTGGCTCGCCGAACGGAATTTGGTGCGGTCCGATACGTCAAAATGGATAAGATGCACGTAGTTACTGGGGTGGCTTGCCGATAACGACCTTGTCCCCGGGCGAACTGGCTGTTCGCCGGGTCTAAAGCGGGCGGTCTGGGAAGGGTCAGGGTGGACCCGCAGGGTACGGCGGCGGCATGATTCAGGTGATCGAATCCATTGAACCCGCACTGGCGCGGGAGGTGCGCGAGTACCTCCTGCAGTCGCCCGGCGCGTGCCCCGAGCACGACCCGCGGTGGCTGGATGTGCTGCGCCGCGGCCTGCATCACCGGCCGATCGCGGTCATATCGAGGGACGAACAAAACATAGGCCGGATCGACGGCTACCTGCCACTGGCCTTGGTAAGCACAAAGTTATTCGGACGTTTCCTCGTTAGCCTCCCCTACCTGAATCGTGCCGGCGTCGTGGCGGACGACCCCGCGATCGCGGCGGCGCTGATCGATGAGGCGGTGCGGCAGGCAGAGCGGCTGAACGTGCAATACCTTGAATTGCGCCACGGCGGCCCTATTGAACATGGATCACTACCCGCTCGTCGCGACGAAAAAGTGCGGATGGTGCTGGAGTTACCGCCCAATGAAGAGGCGCTCTGGAAGGCGATGGACGCGAAGGTGCGGAACCAGGTTCGCAAGGGGGACAAGAGTGAGCTGACGCTCCGCTGGGGCGGCTTGGACGTGTTGGGTGATTTCTACGACGTTTTCGCGGTGAACATGCGTGACCTAGGCACGCCGGTCTATTCCAAGGGCCTGTTCCGCGAGATTTTGAGCAATCTGTCCGATCTGGCCGAGTTGGCGGTGGTCAATTACCAGGGCAAACCGATCGCCGGGGCCCTTCTGATCCACGACCTCCCGCTCGCGTCCGGCGAAACCGTACCGGATAAGAACGCCGTTCATGCGCTCGGCTCCGGCCGCGCCGCCTCGACGCAGGTGCCCTCCGCCAGCGCCCTGCGGGAACACAGTTCCACGAGCGCGAACATGTGGATGTATCACAAGTTATTGCTGCGCGCGATGGAGCGGGGCAGCCGGGAGTTTGATTTCGGTCGATCCAGCCTGGACTCGGGGACGTACCGTTTCAAGAAGCAATGGGGCGCGGCGCCTCAGCCGACGGTGTGGCAGTATCACGTCCGCAGTGGGGACATCAACGCGGTCCGGCCCGATAGTCCCAAGTACCGCCGTCGCGTCGAAACGTGGCAGAAGCTGCCGGTCTGGCTGACGCGCCTGATCGGTCCTTCCATTGTGCGAGGTATCCCGTGAGCACCCAGCCTCAACCCGACCCCACGGCACCGGCGCCCACCAGCGGGTCGGGCGCACCGCCGCGCGCGATCTCGATCCCGGTGGATGAACGGCCGCGCCTGCGCGGGGTGGACGTGCGGGCCCTGCTGGCGGCGGCGGCGCTGCTCACGGTGGGGTGGTGGAACACATTTGGCGAGATGTGGCTGCGCTGGTTCCCGGCGTGGACCCACACGGACCTGTCGCTCTCCAAGCGCCTGACCGAGGGCGACTCCTATTACACGCACGGCCCGATGGTGCCGCTGATCAGCCTGTTCATCGCCTTCTGCATCCACAGGCGCGTCGGCGCGCCGTGCAGCCGGACCACGCCCTCGCGGTTCCTCGCGGTCTGCGTCGGGCTCTTGAGCCTGGTTTTCATCCGCCTGGGCGCGTCGTACATGGGCGAGGCGCTGGGGCGCGCGACGTTCCTGCTCCCCGCGGGGGCCTGCATCGGCGTCGCGGCCTGGCTCTACAGGCGCGGCGGGACTCTGCCGGCCACGCTCGTGGGCGGGCTCATGCTCGCCGGGTCGCTCCTGCTCCACCTGCTGAGCGTTTACGCGCGGGTCACGTTCGTCTCTGGCTTCGCGCTCATCGGCACGCTGGCGGCGCTGGTCGTCCTGTGGGGCGGGTGGTCGCTGCTGCGGGCCTACTGGCTGCCTGTGGTGTTCCTGATCTTCATGGTGCCGCTGCCGATGGAGAAGATCGCGCAGCTCAACTTCGAGCTCAAGTTCCTCGCCGGTGAAGCGGCGGTCTGGACGACCAACCGCGTCTTCCACGTCCCGGCGGTGATGTCGGGCAGCTACGTCCATTTCCTGCCCGGGCCCGATGGCCAGCCCAAGACGCTCGTCGTCGAGGACGTCTGCTCGGGCCTGCGCAGCATGATCTCGCTGATCTGCTTCGCGTCGCTCTTCGCGCTGGTCTGCCGCGTCAAGGGGCTCTGGCGGGTGCTGCTGCTCCTGCTCGCGGTGCCGGTGGCGGTGTTCTGCAACATCGCGCGGATGACGTTCCTTAATCTGATCGCGCACTACTACACCACCCGTGACGCCGGCCCCGACAGCGCGCTGCACGGCATGTCGGGCATGCTCGTGTTCGCCCTGGCGCTGGCGATCCTCTTCGGCGTCGAGCAGATCATCCTCTTCGCCGGCCGCAGGCTCCACCGCGACTGGTCGGACGAGCGCCTCCTGGGGTTCCTCGACGCCCTGCCCAGACTCAAGCACTCGCTGCCCGCGGTGGCGCGGCCCGGGGTGCTGGCGGCGCTGGCGCTCTCGGCGGTGCTCTCGCTCTACTGGTCCCGGCAGGCCGTCGCCCAGAACGTCAGCGGCGAGGCCAAGCAGGCGGTGCCCGCCTCCGTCACGATCGACGGCAAAGTGCTCAAGGGCCAGGACTACGACCTCGACGAGAAGACCCTGATCATCCTGGAGACCAACGACTACATCTACCGCCGCTACGCCGCCGCCGCGACGGGGCGGGGCGTGGACCTGCTCATCGTCTTCAGCGCCAGCAACCGCAAGGGGACGCACCCGCCCGAGGTCTGCCTCCAGGGCGCCGACCAGCAGATCACCTCCAAGCAGGAGTACGAGGTGAAGCTGCCGCGCACCGGCTCGATCCGGATGCGCGAGCTGATCACGCAGCGCAGCCGCGGCGGCCAGACGCTGCACCTGTACGTGTACAAGTGCGGCGACAAGTACACGCCCGATTTCACCGCGCAGCAGGCGACGATCTTCATCAACAGCCTGCTGCGCCGCAACGCCTCGGGCGCGCTCATCCGTTACAGCGTGGACGTGACCGGAGACGACCTGGACGCGGCCCGGCGCACCGCCGTTGCCGCCGTCGAGGCAACGATGCCCGTCATCGACAAGCACCTGCCCTGACCCGCGGGCGACCCGCGCGCACCACCATGAAGAAACGTCTGACGATCCTGGGTGTCGCGGTGGGGGCGTTGATCGCGCTGGTGGTTGTGCTGCAGGTGTTCCGCGGGCGCATCGCCGACGCCAACATGGGCGAGTTGGAGCACCGCCTGGCCGGCGGCGACCCGGAGGCGCGCCGCGCCGCCGCCGCGATGATCCTGCGCGTCAGGCCCGACCACCCGGAGGCCCTGATGGTCAGCGCCGAGGGGCTGCTGGACCTGGGCAAGCGCGAGGACGCCCGGCGCATCCTCGAAGGCATGACCGCCCGCGCCGATGCGCCCGGGTTCCGCCGCGCCGTCATGCTGCTCACGCGGACTTATCTCGACGAGGCGGCCGATCAGGTCTATACCGGCGACGTGGACCTGGCGCTGGAGCGTGCCGAGCCGCTGATCGATCAGGCGCTGGAGGTGCGCGGCCGCGTCAAAGACGACGAGGGCGGCGACATGCTGCTGATCGAGGCGCGTGCGATGGACCTGCGCGCCACGCTCCTGGAGAGGCGCCTGCGTGCCCGCTCCCTGGAACTGGCCAAGGCGCGGGCGGTGAACTACGAGCAGCAGGTCGAGTCCCTGGCGCAGGCGGTGGACGAGACGGCCACGCTGATCACGGCCGAGGACATCAAACTCGCCGCCGTCTGCCTCCGCGCCAACCAGGCCGCGCCCGAAGACCCGTACGCCTACCTGTACAACTTCCGCCGCTTCCTCCGCGCCGGCAACACCGCCGAGGCCCGCGCGGTCGCCGGGCGGTTGCTCGGCCTGAAAATCATCGACCGCGCCGTCGCCGGCGAGGTGGCGCACACGCTCCTGAGCATCGAGTCCATCTACGCCCGCCCCGTGACGCCCCAGGACATCTCCGTGGCGCACGCGCTGCTCAGCTCGCCCGCGCTAAGCCGCACGCCCAGCCTCTGGCATCGCCTGGCGGAGACCGAGCTGGCGCTCGAGGAGCACAGGCCCGCCGACGCCGAACGCCTGGCGCGTGCCATCCTGGGCGACCCGGAATCCCAGGGCCACCCGCGCGCCACGAACCTCCTGGCCCGCGCCATGATCGATCAGAACCGCGCCTCCGAGGCCGTGGCGTTCATGACGCGGTTCAACGACCGCGTGTTGACCTCCGACGGGTTGATGATGCAGGGCATGGCGCACCTGGCCGACGGCGACAACAACCGCGCGCGCGAGGTGCTACGCCAGAGCCTGGACCTGGACCCGCAGAACCTGCCGGCGCGGCTGGCGATGATCCAGTCGATGGTCGAGCGCAACGCCGTGCTCGAAGCCGATCAGGACATCCTTATCGCTCAGAAAATCAGCCCCGACCACCCGCGTGTGGTGGCGTTCTGCGCCCGGCTGTTCATCGAGAAGCTCGACAGGCGGTCGTTGCTCAAGCTGCTGGCGCCGGTGGTGACCCCACAGGCCGTCACGCCGCGCGACGTGCGGCTCGCCGCCCTGATGGCGCTGGACGACCGCGCCGCCCTCGAGCCGGTCGTTGCGGCGCGACTGGGCGGCAAGGCCAGCGATGTCCTGGCCATCTTCGCCGACGCCTGGCTGCGGTGCGGCGCCCGCCGCAGGTGGGAGACCGCTTTCCTCATCAACCACTGCCTGTTCGACGCCCTCACCTCCGACCCGTTGCGCCTGGCCCACGCCCCCGTGAGCCCCGCGCCGCTCGACCCTTCGCTCCTCCCGGTGATCACCCCCGAGAGCGACGCCCCCATGGTTCCCTCCGAGGTGGACGCCAGGTACTTCGTCCCCTCGCTGCCGCAGGCCGCGCTGGCGGTGACGGAGGTCGCCGTTGATCGCTGGCCGGGCGAACGGCCGGCCCTCCTGCCGGTGATGATCGAGCTGGCGCTCTGGTCGGGGCGCGACGAGGCGGCGCGCCGGTTGTTGAGCGAGGTCTCGCCACCGCCGGCGGAAGGCACCCTGCTCGCGGCCGTGCGCGACTATCTGGGCGGCTCCACGCCAACCAGCCTCGACGGGCTGCCGGCCTCGCCCACGCGGTATTGGCTGCAGCTCGCCGTTGCGCTGCGCTCGTCGGACTCGGACCGCCCGCTGCTCCGCCTCACCAGCCTGATCACCGCGCACAGTTGGGCCGAGCCGGCGCTGCTCATGTTCATGCGCACCGAGCTGGAGCGTGACGACGTGGTCGGCGCCAAGCTGGCCATCGAGGCCACGCAGAAGCTCAACCCGGAGATGGCGCGGCTGGCCACGGGGCGGTTGAACCTGGCGCAGCGGTACCCGCGCGAGGCGATGGAGGAGGCCGACGTCGTCGGGCACGACGAGGCCGCCGATTCGGAGGTCCGCATCCAGGCCGCGGAGATCGCCGCCCGCGCCTACCTGCTGGTCGGTCAATCCGAGATGGCGACCTTCGCCTTCGACAGCCTGTCCTACTCCATGCCCGACCGCAAGCTCGACATGCGGATGCACGCGCTGGACATCCTGATCCTGAGCCGCAAAACGGCCACGGCCTCGGCGAGCTCGCTCGCCGTCGAGGCGCAGAACGCCCGCGCCGTGCTCGACCGCGTCCTGGTCCGCGCCGCGACCATCATGCCCCCCCAGCGCCTCAACGTGCTGATCGACAACATCCTGCTCTATCAGCCCAACGAGCCGATACTCTGGCTGCATCAGGCCAACGCGCAGGTCGCCTCGGGCGAGTTGGGCCGTGCCCGCCGCCTGCTCGAACGCCTGCGCCAGGTCGTGCCCGACGCCCCGCGCATCGCGGAGCTGGCGCGGAGCATCGAGCACGCCCAGACACAGCCGGCGACCCGCCGCTCCGACACAGCCCCGCCGCCCGCGCAGCCCCCCCGGCCCGGCGATCCGCCCCCGCCCGCCACCCAACCCTCGGAGACGGGAGGCGGCGAGTGACCCGTCCCCGCTTCAAGACCCATCGCCTCTGCGCCGCCGCGTTGTCGCTGTTGGCGTGGCTGTCGGTCGCGCCCGCGTGGGGCGCCGAGCCCGCCGCGACACAGCCCGCCGCCGCGCCGGTGGACCCTTACGTCAAGGCCGTCGCGCGCGTCAGGCCCAGCGTCGTGGGCGTGGGCAGCTACTACTACAAGGACACGCCGAGCGTTCAGTACGCGGGCACCGGCTTCGTGGTCGGCGACGGGTTGACCGTTGCGACCAACCAGCACGTCGTCGAGGCCATCCGTCAGCGTGACCGCACCGCGCAGCTGCGGGTGTTTTTCCCCGACGGTGCGGCGACGGACGGCCGTCGCGCCACTGTGGTGGCGGAGGACCGCTTCCACGACGTGGCGCTGCTGAAGATCGAGGGCCCGGCCGCCCCGGCGCTGGAACTGAGCGAGCAGACCCCGGCGCAGGGCCAGTCCGTGGGGATCCTGGGCTACCCGATCGGTCTGATGCTTGGTCTGGTGCCGGCGACGCACCGGGGCGTGGTGGCGGCGGTGGTGCCCTCGGTGCTGCCGCTGCCCACGGGGGCGAAGCTGACGCCGGAACTGGCCGAGGCCATCAAGCGGCCGTATAACCTGTACCAATTGGACATGGTCGTGTTCCCAGGCAACAGCGGCAGTCCGATGTTCGACGCCGGTGACGCGCGGGTGCTGGGGATCATCAACAAGACGTTGGCCGATCGCACCCGCGAGCACCTGCTAACCAACCCCAGCGGCATCTCCTACGCGGTGCCGATCTGCTGGGTGCGTGAGCTTATGCTCCGGAGCGCCGCGGAACGGGCTGAAACACCGGGTGTCCCCGCGACCCCCGTCAACGGGACAACCCCCTGATCGCATCAACACACACCGGCACGGTCCACGCGACCGGCCAGGGAGGCTTCATCATGCGGACCTTTAGGCACATCATGACCGGTTTGGTGATCACGACGGCGGCGCTGGCCGTGACGGGCTGCGGCGAGAGCCCCGAGCTCAAGCTCCAGCGCGCCAAGATCGCCCTCTCCACGGACCACCCCGAGCAGGCGCTGCGCCTGGCCGAGTCGGTCCTCAAGGAGCAGCCCGACAACAGCGAGGCGGTCCGCTACAAGGCCATCTCCCAGATGCGTCTGGACAAGCTCGAGGAGGCCCGCGCGACGCTCGACGGGCTGCTGAGCAAGAAGCCCGACGACCTCGAGGTCCGCAAGCTCCTGACGGAGTGGGGCTTCCGCCGGCTCGCCGAGCTGATGCGTCAGAGCACGTTCGCCGGCAGCGCGGAACTACAGGCGGAGTACGACAAGGTGCTCGAGCAGGGCGTGCAGCAGGCGGAGTGGATGGAAACCAAGGGCAAAGACACGGCGGAAGCCCGGTTCCTGCGCGGCCGCTACGCCGAGGCCGACGCCCTGCGCCTGACCGCGATCGCGCGCGACAAGCGTTCCGACCCGGCGAACCTGAGCCCCGACACGAAGGAGCCGACGGAGATCGCCAACGAGGCGATCCGCCAGGTCGAGGCCAAGGCTCTAGCGCGCGGGCGCGAGGCCTCCGAGCAGATGCGCTCCGCGCTCGAGGCGAACCCCCGGCTGTTCGACGCGGCGGAGATGTACGCCCGCCTGCTCACGCTCCAGGAGGATTGGTCGATGCTCTGGGCGATGGCCAACAGGCTCGCCGGCGAGGGCGAGATCCCGGTGTCGGTCTTCGAGCGGGTGTCGCTGGGATTGATGCGGATGCCCGACGTGATCCACCCGACGGCGGATCGCCTGGGCCTGGCCCGCAAGCTCCAGGAGAAGGTCGGCAAGACCGATCAGCAGTCCACCGCGTGGAAAGTCACTTCGGCGCGGCTGGACCTCATTGAAAAAAACTACAGCCACGCCGGGACGCTGCTGGACGAGGTGCTCCAGGCCAATCCCCGCGACGTGGACGGCCGGTACCTCAAGGCGCAGTCGCTGTACGGCCTGGAGAAGTACGCCGACGCCAAGGCGATCCTCGACAAGCTCAGCACCGAGCAGGCGCGGTCGCCGCTGGTGCAGGCGCTCTACGGCCTGACGCTGGTGAAACTCAACGATAAGGTGCTGGCCAAAGAGGCCCTGCGCCGCGCGACGGAACTCGACCCCGCCAACGCGCTGGCGCGCGGGGCGTTGATCCAGCTCATGGCCGAGGAGGGCCGCATGAAGGACGCGAAGGAAGACGTGGAGGTCTTCTACCGCAATAACCCCGGCGACCCCAGCGCCATCCGCATCAAGATGGGCTACGAGATGTCCAACGGCCAGGTGAACAACGTCAAGGACCTGCTCGAGCGGGTGGACAAGGTCTCCCCGCGCACGCCCGAGCTGATCAACATCCTGGTGGACGGTTACGTGGCGTTGAAGAACTACCCCCGCGCCGAGCGGTTCGCCGCCGAGCTGGTGCGGGCACGGCCCGATGCGCTGGGCTCGCACCTGGCGCTGGCGCAGGTGCAGCTTCTGCAGGGGCGTGACGACGAGGTCCGCACGAGCCTCGCCGCGCTGAAGGAGAAGTTCCCCAAGGCCGGCGGCGTCGATCAGATGCTCGGCCGGCTGTACCTGCAGCGCGGCTCCTTCGACAAGGCCGTGGAACTGCTGCGCAACGTGGTGAAGCAGGAGCCGGCCAACCAGGGGGCGCGCCTGTCGCTGGCGCAGGGGCTGATGGCGCTGTCGCTGCCGGACGAGGCGCTCGAGCAGGTCCAGGTGGTGCTGGACCGTTCGCCGCAGGACGTGCAGGCGCACGCCCTGGCGGCGCGGACGTACCAGATGATGGGCCAGGCCGACAAGGCCGCCGAGCACCTCCAGCAGATCGACCTGGCGACCGTGGATGAAACCAGCAACCCGACGCTGGTGGCGCAGCTCAACCTGCGGCAGGGCCAGCTCGACCAGGCGATCAGCGTCGCCAACCGCGCGGTGGCCTCGGGCAACCCCGACCCGTCGCTGCGTCTGCTGCTGGCCGACGCCTACAACCGCAAGCAGGACTACCCGCAGGTCGAGACGAACCTGATCGCCCTGGTCAAGGCGCAGCCGACGAACTCCAGGGCATTCGAGATGCTCGCGCGGTTCTACGTCGCGACCAAGGACATCGATCGCGGCCTGCTCTCGCTGTCGAACCTCCAGCCGGTCAACGAGGTGCTGTCGCGCATCAGCCAGGCCGCCGTCCTGTCGGCGGTGGGTCGGCGCGACGAGGCGCTGCAGCGCGTGGACCCGGTCTATGCGCCGCTGATCAAGGCCCGGTCCAAGGACGCGCTGGTCGTGGCGGACGCGATGGCGTCGATCTACGTCATCCTGGATCAGCCGGCCAAGGCGTTCGCGGTCTATGAGCCGCTCAACGAGGCCAAGCTCTTCCCCGTCGAGGTCGCCATGCGCCAGATGCAGCTCACCTCGGGCAGGGACAAGCCCGACGAGGTGCTGGCCAAGCTCGAGCGCGTGGTCTCGCTCCTCACGCCCGAGCAGAAGATGTACCGCCGGCCGATCGTGCTGCGGTACATGTCGATCGCCAAGTACGACCGCGCCCTGCAGTTGATCGACGGCTGGCGGCAGGCGGACGCCAAGGACGTGTCGCTGATGATGCTCAGGGGCGAGGTGTACTCGCAGATGGGCCGGACGAAAGAGGCGATCGAGTCCTACAACGCCGCCATGGCCGCGGAGCCGGAAAACGTCCGTGTGCGCCAGACCCTGGCGCAGGCGCACGTCGAAGACCGGGACTACGCGGGCGCCGAGGCGGCGCTCGACGAGATGGCGAAGATCGATGATGGCGCGCGGATCATGTCGCTGGCGATGAAGGGCCAGATGTTCATGGAGCTGGGCCTGTTGCAGCAGGCGACCGCGACGTTCGAGGAACTGGACCGCACGGGCAAGGCGCGTGACCCCAGGGTGATCTTCGCCATGGGCCGTGCCTACTCGGGCCTTCACCAGGACGAACTGGCGATGAAGCGTCTGGCGGAGGTGCCCGCCTACGCGCCGCAGTACGCGCCGGCGCAGATCCTGCTGGCCAGGCTCGAGCAGCGGCGCGGCAAGGGCGACCAGGCCAAGACCCGGCTCGAACAGCTCGCGCGCAGCCCGGCGACCGTTTACGCCGCCACCCACGAGCTGTTGGCGCTCAGCGCCAAGAACCAGCAGGACGAGGAGCTGCTGCGCTGGAGCGACCAGGCCCTGTCGATCGAGCGGTTGCCGCCGACAGCGCGGGCGACGTGGCTCAACACACGCATCACGCTCCAGGCCAATCGCCGCGACTGGACCGGCGTCGCCAAGACCCTCGAGGACCTGGCGGAGATCAAGAAGGACTCGCTGAGCGTGGCCGCGGCCCGGACCGTGGTGATGCTGCACCTCCGCCGCCCCGAGGACGCCCAGCGGATTTTCCGCTCCCAGCCCAAGCTCGCCCAGGCGCCAGACGCCTACGCGCTGGCGTTTCTCCTGCAGGAAAAGGCCGCCAAGCAGGACCTGCCCATGGCGGACTTCATGATCGCCATGGCCTCGGGCGACCCCGCCGCGGCGCGCTCGGCGGCCGAACGCATCAAGAACCGACGCACCCTCTTCCGTGACGACCTGCTCTCGGTCGTCAACCGCCCCGACGCCTCATCCCCCGAGATGAGCGCCGCCTTCCGCGACTTGACGTTTGCCATGGTCGCGCTGGAAGTCGGTCTGCCCCAGATCACCACCGAGGTCTCGCAGGATGTCATCAACCGGTTGCCGGCGATCGTGCCTGCGTACGGCCTGATGGCGCAGAGCCTCAACGACCGCGAGCTGCCCGCCGATGAAACGCTCGATCGTCTCAAGCGCGCCGTGCCCAACAGCGCCACCGCCCTGCTGCTCTCCGCCTTCGACAAGATGCGCAGCAAGGACAACGCCGGCTCGCTGGCCGACTTCCAGGCCCTGCTCAAACGCGAGCCCGACAACGAGCACCTCCAGTACAACGTCGCGCAGGCTCTGCAGCGCCTGAACAACGTTGACCAGGCCATCCCTCTGCTACAAAAAATCTACGACGCCAACGGCGCGTACAAGTTCGCCGCCGCCAACGACCTGGCCTATCTGATGGCCGTGCACCAGCCCGGGAAACTCCCCCAGGCCAAGGAGATCGCACAGACCGCCTTCAAGGTCGCCCCACAGTTCACCCCACTGCTCGATACCGTCGGCTGGATCGAACACCTGCAGGGCAACGACAAGCAGGCCCTTGCCCTGCTCAACCGCGCCCTGGCGGGACTAAAGGACGTTGCGGAGGTGCAATACCACCTCGGCGTCGTCTATCAAAAATTGGGCAACAAGACGTGGGCGGGCTACCACCTCAAGGAAGCGCTCGCCAACGGCGACAAGGACGCCCAGTGGCGCGCCGACGCGGAAAAACTCCTCAAGGGCTGAAGCCAACCCGAATCCTCAAAAGACCGGCCTTCATCGGGCCGGTCTTTTTGTTGGCTGAAAGCCCCGACGGGTTTTGTTCGGTTGATTGAGGGTCATTGCATTGGACTGGATGAATACAAGCTAATCACGGCCCAACTAGAGCATTCCTATTCCGTCTGTAGCGTATACCCGCAGTGGCGGAAGCAGTTCATCGCGTCTGAAGCCGTCACGCGGTCCAGCACGCCCTGCATCGCCGACCACAGGGCCTCACCGGTCCGGCAGGCCAGCGAGCGCAG
>JAIOPN010000002.1 GCA_021413865.1 Planctomycetota bacterium
GTCGCAGAGCATCCCCGCCCGCTCGCCGTCCGCCCGCGCCGAGAGGCTCCCCCAGCGCCAGTTCTCCGCCCGCCCCCGGGGCGTCAGGCCGGCGCGCAGGGCGTTGCGTTCCACATACCGGCAGACATCCAGGAAGTGGCCATCTCGCTGGATCGGGAAGCTCTTGAACCGCCCCTGGTAGAGGTGGCCGCGCCCGACACTGCGGCGGTGCGCGTGCCAGCGCTGCGTGTGGGTCATGGTCAGCCACTGCATGAACGGGCTGAGCAGCCCGTCCGCCCTGGGCCAGAGGACCAGGTGGAAGTGGTTGGGCATGAGGCAGTAGGCGCAGAGGCGCACCCCGGGAAAGCGTTCGCACGCCTGGGCCAGGACGCGCTCGAAGGCGTCGTAATCCGCGTCGTCCCCGAAGAGGGTCAGGCCCGCGACGCAGCGGTTCATGGCGTGGTAGGCGACGCCGCCGGGGGATTGACGCTTGGTGCGTGACATGGCGGGAGGCTACCGCCTGCGTCACCCGTAGTCAATTGGCTTCTGACCCCTTTTCTATGCCCATTTGATTTTCGGCCCACAACCGCCACGGGGCGCTCCGCTGTAATTCACCGGCAGCGGATAAAGAAACCATGAATGCCGGGTCTCCCGGCTGTGGTCCAGAGGGGGTCAAATGGCTTCTGACCCCTTTTCTGCGGCCCATTAATCATGGCTGCTTCCTGTTCTCATCGTCACGGATCTTCTTTCGAGCCGCCTCAACATCCGCACCTCGCTCTTGAAGCAACCGTAACACCTTGTTGCACCAAATAGTGTCATCGGTATTTAGCCCCTCTGACCTCCGAATAACCTCGTACGTTAAATCCCATCCACCAACGGTTCGAGGTCGATAATCAGCTCCAGCCTCCAAGAGCATATATACGCCCTCAAGCCACCCGATGCTCGCAGCATCAACTGCCCGCGTACCTCCTCCATCATTAGGGGGGATTGGGAAATTGACGTCGGCGCCTGCCTTGATGAGCAATTCCAAGTTTTTTATTCGCTTATGCAAAATAGCTTCATCTAATGGAACTTCCACCGAATATATATTTCCTTTGCGTTTAAGATTAGGGTCCGCCTTGTGCTCTAGAAGCATCTCAAGCCAATCGGCGTCGTCTATAGCCGACGCCCAGAACAGAACTCCACGATCTTCTTCCGGAACGTAATTATGGTTGGCACCGTGCTCTAAGAGCCAGCGGAAGCTGACTTTGTTTTTCGACAACATCGTCCATGTGGGCAGAGTGATCCCTTTCTGGCCGGTGGCGTTAATATCCACCCCCTCGCGAAGTAGCTGCTCGGCCTTCGTCAGGTCCGTACGCTCCAGGGCCTTGGCGAGCGCCGCCACCTTAGGGTCGGCGAACAAGTCACCCGCCTTCTGATGTTGCTCGTTGGCTGCCTTGCTTTTTTGCGTATTCTCCCTCTGTATATATTCACTGAAAGGCACTTCTTGGAAGTCAGGTGTTTGGCCGCCCGTCTTCGGGGCCTTCCCATCCGAAGACCCCGGACATCCCGACATAACCAGAGAGAACAACATCAATAATAATAACAATAACGCCCGATGAATGATCATCATTTGTATCCTCAATATCTATTTGTGGCGCAAAGGTGTTTCCACCCATATTGCCTTCAATACGGAAGCCATTCCATGAAGATCAATGGGAAAGATAAGGGGGGAAAGATAAGGGGGAAAGATAAGGGGTCAGGAGCAATAATTTGTTGGTCTGAGTAGCAGCTTCTGGCTCCTGTTCTTTCTTCCTTGGTTCCTTTTTAGAGGCGTGGTCAAATGGATTCTGACCCCTTTTCTGCGCCCCCTTTTCTGCGCCGCCCACAACCGCCACGAGGCGTTCCGTTGTAGTTCACCGGCAGCGGATACAGAAACCATGAATGCCGGGTCTCCCGACGGTGGTCCAGAGATGGGATCGTCGTCCTAAGTGTAACAGGCAGACACGGCGAGCTACCCCGCGTCGCCCGCCAGCCGCTCCAGCACCTCCGTGATCAACGGCCCGTTCGCCTCCGGGAACCGGTAGCCCGCCAACTTGCCCGGGCTGACCCAGCGGTGCTCCGCCACCTGGAGGTTGCTCGGCTCGCCGCCCAGCCGCTCGCAAAAGAAGGGGTGCAGGGTCACGTGCGCGTGGTCGTAGTGATGCTCGATGACCTTCAGCGCCTCACCCACCCGCACGGCCAAGCCCAGTTCCTCGCGGAACTCCCGCGCGAGGCACTGCTCGGCCGTCTCGCCAGACTCGATCTTCCCGCCGGGCATCTCCCAGTAGCCCCCCAGCACCGCCGTCTCGGGCCTGCGGGCGATCAGGATACGCCACCCCTCCCGCCCCTTTTCCGCCAGCACCCCGATGGCAACTTTGACCCTCTTTTGCGACATAAAAACGTCCTATCCTACCATCATATCACCGCTTAGCGGCTGCCCCGGAGGGAGGGTTTTCCCCTCAAAAAACATACCCTACAAAAAACCAAACAAAATCCTTGACACGGCACGATAGTTAGGGTATTGATAGGTAGTCGATCCGCACCCGTGAAAGCGACAGAAACCTCGCTCGCACGCCGAAACAAGGACCGAATCATGCTGAACCTCCGAGCCATCGACCGCCACTTCCACCTGGGCCGTTTCGACCTCCTCGCCGACGCCGTGGCCGACAACGGCCTGGGCCTCCCGCTGCCCCTGCGGGTCCGCGTCACCGGCAGCCGGGTCGCCGCCGTCGCCATGGGCCTCAAGCGGGTCATCGAGCTGACCTACGGCCCGACCTCGCTCAGCCGTGAGATGACCAGTTCCCTCCTGACCCTGCAGCAACCCGACGGCTCCTTCGAGGGCGACCCCCTCGCCACCGCCGCCGTCCTCGCGGCCCTCAATCTCATTAATTCCGATCAACCCCGCGCCTGCGACCCGGCCGTCGCCCTCGCCCGGGAACACGCCCTCGCCGCGCTCGCCGCCATGCAGGACGACGACGGCCTGTTCCATACCTCACCCCTCGACCGCACCGAACAGGACCGTGCCCTCACCGCCGCCTTCGTCCTGCTGATCCTCGGCCGCGACCCCGAGTTCCGCGCCGCCATCCGTTTCGCCGACCTGCTCAACTGGTTCGACACCAACGCCCAGACCCTCGACGCCGACACCCACCAGCTCCTCGACACCGCCCTCGCCGGCCTCACCGCCGGCCCGGGAACACCCCCGCGCCGCAACCACAACCTCGCCGCCATCGCCGCCTGACGGCCGCTCGCGGCTTAGCGTCTTCTCTTCACTCTACTCCGCCCTCACTCCCATCCTGAAATCCAACTCCGCCGGCGGCGGAAACTCCCGCCGCACGCGCTCCTTCAACGCACCATCAATCTCCACGCCCTCCTCCGCCGACACCCGTTTCTCCTGGTACGCGAACCAGAGGTCTGTCAGCACCACCTCCCCCTCGCGCAGGTCCGTCAGCACCACACCCGATCGCAGCACACGATCCACCGCCTCCAGATCACCCATCGCCAGCGACGCAAACCCGCCCAGCAGCCGCACCCGCGGGTGTTGCTTCACCGCGGGCGTCGCCATCCGCATCACCTCGATCATCTTCGCAACCTGCCCGGCGGCGCGGCATACCTCCAGCGCCTCGATCACCAGCCGCGTCTGCTCCGGCAGCAGCCGCACCGCCTGGATATACGGCTCGACCGCGTCCGCCGCGCGCTTCTCCTGCACCGCCAGCACGGCCAGGTTCCGCCACGCCCACCCAGACGCCTCGTGCCGCAGCGACGCCTCCCATGCCTCCTTCGCCGGGCCGAACTCTCCCGCCTGATACCGCATCACCCCCAGGTGCAGCCACGACAACCAATGCGCCCCGCGCCCCCCGCGCACGGACGCCTCCAGCATCTCCCGCCATTGCGGCTGGATCATCCACGCCCCCGGCCCGCGCCGCGCCGACCCCGCGGGCATCACCCCCGTGTCCTGCAAAATCACCCACGGCATCTCCTCCGCGCCGAGCGTGTCATCCCCGAACACCACGCCCGGCCCGAGCGACGGCTCGCCAGCTTTTCGCCGCCGCCGTTCTTCCAACGCGCCCCAGCCCGAACCCTTCTGCACGATCTCGGCCGGTGGGCGGTCGATCATGCCGCGCGTGGCTTCAAACACCCGGTCGATCCACGCCCGCCCCGCGAGCGCTTCGAGCTTTTGCTCAACCTCACCAACCGCGGCGGCGTAGTCGTCGCCGTGCGTCTTGTCCGGGTCGCACCGCGCGGGCCCATACGCCTCGAGCCACTCGATCTTCTCGCGCGGCTGCATGGGGAAGCACTCGTACTGTGTCCTCGCCAGCCCCGCTTGAATCTCGAAATAGGGATGCCCCGGCTCGGTCAGGAAATCCTGCCACCGCCGCCCGCCGGGGCCCATGCCCCAGACGAAAAACTTCCGCCCGCGCAGCCGATCCGTCGAGGCCTGCACCAGCCCGTTCCCCTGCTCGTCGAGCGAGGCGATGAACCTCCGCACCCCGTCCGGCAGGCGGAAGAAAAAATCGTTCGCCATCGGGCAGCGCGCGGGATACGTCACGTCGATCGGCGCGCCCGCCGCGACCTTCGGCCTGGGGATATCCACCAGCCCCAGCCTGCCGTTGAACGTCGAACTGACCGCCGAGTCGGCGGGGACGATCACGCGCGTGCCCGCCGTCTGTGGGGCCGCAATGTTGGACCACCAATACGCGGGCGTCTCCCGCGCATTGGGATTCGTCAACCGGATGCGCACCAGCAGCACGTCGTGGCCATCCGGCAGCCACGCGTCGATCTGGTACGTCAGACCCCGCGTGCGCTCGAACTCGTACATCCGCAGCACCGGCGTGCCGTCGTCCAGCGCCGCCCGCGCCGTGAAGATCGGCGCGCAGGTGAACGCCGTGTGCCCCACCACCGCCGGGTTCCACTCCACGCCGCCGCTGAACCACGCGTTGCGGATCGCGAGGTTCGACGGCTGAAACACGGGATTCACGTACAACAGCTCGCGCCCGGTCGGTTTGTGAATCAATGACCACAACCGGCCGCCCAGCCCGAGCAGGAACGTCGCCTTCAGCGTGTCGCTCTCCAGCACCGCCGCGGCAAAATCGCGCGGGACGCGGTGGCGGTCGTAGCCATCCTGCAGCCGATACGGCAACGACGGCGCCGAAGTCCCCCACCCGAAGTAGCGGCGTTCCCCCTCCGGGATCGCGGGGTCAACCTCCATCTTCACGTTGCCGTCGCCGTGCCGCGACAGCGCCGGGAACGGGTTTTCATCGCCCAGCGATGCCGCGGGCATTCGGAACGTCTCGGATCGAAGCTCGCTCACAATCGTTCACTCCGGCCGCGTGCGAAGCCGGGATTCTACCCCGCAACAACCACGGGAAAGCCACGCCAGATGCCGAGGTCTTCCGAGGCGTCGGGGCCTTGCTTTCGATTCAGATTGAGACGACTTCACCTCACGCCCGCGCCATGCGGCGGAGCTGGTCGCGCTGGACCTCGAGGCTGATCTTCATGAGGCCGATCTGCAGGTCGCTGCGGGACCGCCCCTGCCGCGCCTCGACGGCGTGCAGGCCGTATCGGAACCGGCCCGCGCCGGCGTCGCGCACGCTCTGCACCCGCGCCTCGCCGATCCCGGTGATGCCGTTGTAGCCGACCGTCGCCGTGACGACGTCGCCGACATTCCACTGCGTCTTGCTGACCACGCCGAAACCCGTGGCGCTGACATCCAGCAGCCGGCAGAGCTGATCGTCGTTGATGCGCGCGGGCAGGTTGTGGGCCGCGAGGGAGACGCGGTAGGAGGAGCGGGTGTCCGCGTTGATGGGCTGGCCGTCACGGCGGAAGGCGATGATCGTTTTGGGTGACGGCGCGAGGATTGCCTGCACCGTCGCCCCCTGCTGCATGAACTTGCGGTTGAACTCGGCGTGCGTCAGCAGGGTCGTGCCGACCTCCACCTCCAGCACTTCGCCGAACTCGGCGACGAACGCCTCGGCGCTGCACTCCGTGACCGTGCCCTGGTGGAGCACGCGCTCGGTCGATTCGCCGGGCAGCAGGATGTAAACGTCTTTCCCGGTGGTCAGCATGGTCGCCCCTTTGGATCGGAGTGATGAAATGGCCCCATTCAACGATCGACGGATACCCAGGTGTTCTTGATATTTTCGCGTGAAAACAGGGCAAATCATGCCGCACGGCGCGACCCGACATCGCGATATCAAAATGCCCGAATCCCCCGTGATCGCCAGCCGCCCCACGATTGTTTTTTCCGGTCTTTGAAGGCGCCCACGCCCCGCCGCTACTTGCGGGCCGTGCCGCACGGCCCTACTTTCCCCCGCATGGAATCAGCCCAGGAATTGTCGCTCGTCATCGAGCTCGCGCGCGGCGCGGCCCGGATCGCGCTGGAGCAGTACGGCAAGGTGCGCCGCCTGACCAAGCGCAACGCCGAGGCCGTCACCGACGCCGACCGTGCCTGCCAGAAACACATCGTCGAGGGCTTGCGGCGGTTCTTCCCGGGCGACGGCATCATCGGCGAAGAGAACGACACGGGCGACGCGATCACATTCGACTGCCCCGACCCGGACGGCCGCGTCTGGGTGATCGACCCGATCGACGGGACCAACAACTTCGTCGGGGGGTTCGGCTACTTCGCCGTCTGCATCGGCCGCATGGAAAAGGGTGTGCCCGTGCTCGGCGTCGTGCTCGACGTGACCCGCGGCCAGGTCTATGCCGCCGCGCGCGGTGCCGGTGCATCGCTCGACGGCCAGCCGATCCGCGCCCTCGACACGCCCCTCTCCGACAGCACCCTCCTCATGCTCACCAGCAACCTGCTCAACAGCAAGGGCGTGCCGCCGCAGTGGGCGATCCGCATGATCGGGCAGACCGTCTGGAAGATCCGCATGGGCGGCTCGGCGGCGCTGGACGCGATGCAGGTCGCCGCCGGCGTCGCGCACGGGTCGATCACCACCAACGGGAAACTCTGGGACATCGCCGCCCCCGCCGCGGTCCTCCTCGAGGCCGGCGTGAATCTCACCGACCTGCAGGGCCAGCCGATCTTCCCCTACAAGGTCAGCGGCTACACGGGCGCGAAGGTCCCCTTCCTCGCCGCCGCGCCCAAGGCGCACGAGGACCTGCTCCGCGAGATGCGCTGGCACCCGTGAACGCCAGACCAGAAACTGGAGAGCGCTCGGAACCTCTCTGCTACACTCCCGCCGGATGAACTTCCTGGCCCACCTTTATCTTGCGGATAACTCCCCCGAGGCGATGATCGGCAGCCTGATACCCGACCTCGTAAAGCCGCGCCAACTGCCCGCGGACCTCCCCCCCGCCACGCTCGACGCCATCGCACAGCACCGGCGCGTCGATGCGTTCACCGACATGCACCCGGTCGTCGCCCGCAGTAAAAGACGGCTGTTCGAGCATCACGGACGCTACACGGGCATCCTCGTGGACGTATTCTACGACCACTTCCTCGCCGCCGACTGGGCGCACTACCACGACGAACCGCTCACGACATTCGTGTCGCGCGTGCATGCCGGGTTCCGGTCGCATAGCCACCTGCTGCCCACCGACATGCGATACCCGATCGACCGGCTGGTCGAGCAGGACTGGCTCGGGTCGTACGCGACGGCAGAGGGCATCCGCGTTGCGCTGGAACGGCTGTCGCTACGGCTGAGCAAGCGGTTCGAGCGGCATGTTGATCTGGCGGCCGCGGTGCCGGACATGATCGAGCACCGCGACGGGCTCGCCGATGATTTCAGAGTGTTTTTCCCCGATCTGATCGCATACTCCGCGCCGCACCGTATCGTGCGCGCGGCGGTTGCGTAAGCCCCTGCTGGAGTTGACCCGATGCGGTTCTCGATCCCCCGCGTGCTGCTGGTTTCTCTTGTGTCCGCCGTCGGCGCCCCCGCGTTGGCACAGGAGCAGGTTCCGGAACTGTCCACGCCCCCGGCTACGCAAGCCCGGCCTTTGACCTTCGGCTTCTTCTGGGAGAACGACAGCCGGCTCTTCAAGCCCAACCACCCCACCGACCGCTTCTACACCAACGGCGTGGCGGTCACGTTCGCCGGCCAGCCGGAGATCGCCCGGGAGATCAACGACGTGATCCCCTTCGGCGACCGCTACGACCGCTTCGCGCTGGGCGGCATCGTCGGCCAACTGATGTTCACGCCGTCCGACCTTGAGCGAGAGACGCTGATCCGCGACGAGCAGCCCTACGCCGGCTACTTCTTCGGCGGCGTGTACTGGCAGCGCGCCGACCGCACGACGGTGGACCACTTCCAGATCGACGTCGGCATCGTGGGGCCCTCCTCCCTGGCGGGAGAGACGCAGAAGTGGTTTCACAGCATCAACGATTCGGGCGAGCCCGAGGGCTGGGACAACCAGTTGCATGACGAGGTCACGGGGCAGGGGTACTTCCGCAAGAAATGGCGGCTGCGCGTGGACCCGGACGGCGTGGGCCTCAACGCGGACGTGATCCCCTCGGTCGGCGTGGCGCTGGGCACGGTGTACCGCTGGGCGGAGGCGGGCGCGACCGCAAGGGTCGGCTACAACCTGCCCGACGACTTCGGGCCGGGGCGGCTGGCCGACGTCCGCGCCGCCACGGGCGACCCGTTACGCACGCAGCGGGGCCTGGGCGTGTTCGGTTTCGTGCGCGTCGCCGGCCGCGCCGTCGAGCACAACATGTTCCTCGAGGGCAACAACTTCCGAGAAAGCCCCGGCGAACCCATCGAAAACCTGGTGGGCGAGTTGCAGGGCGGCATCGGCGTTCAGTACCACTGGAAAAACGTGAGCATCGACCTGGGCTACGCCCAGACCGTCATCACGCCGGAGTTCCACGAGCAGGAGACGACGCACGCCTTCGCGGGGGTGTCGTTTGCCGTGACCGTGCTGTTCTGAGCGTGTGGCGGCCGGCGTGTCCCGCCGGTGGAAACGCGATACGATTGGCGCGATGAGCACCCCGACCACTCCAAAGGCCGCGTGGACCGACGCGGACCTGGCCGACCCGCACACGGTGGCGGACAAGGCGCGGCGCGTCGAGGCGATGTTCGCCGCGATCGCACCGTCGTACGACATCAACAACCGCGTGCACTCGCTGTGGCGCGACCAGGCGTGGCGCCGCGCCGCGGTGCGTTTCGCCAATCTCAAATCCACCGACACCGTGCTCGACGTCGCCTGCGGCACGGGCGACCTCTCCATGGCGTTCCGCGCCGGGGGCGCTGCCCGCGTGGTCGGCGTGGACTTCACCTACAACATGCTCGCGGTGGCAAAGCAGAAGAAAGCGCCACCGGACCGGGCGTCGCTCACGTATCACGCCGGCGACGCCATGCGGCTGCCGGTCGCGGACGCAAGCGTGGACGTGGTCAGCATCGCGTTCGGCATCCGCAACGTCGCCGACCCGCTGGCGGCGTTGCGCGAGTTCCGCCGCGTGCTCCGGCCGGGCGGGCGGCTGGTCATCCTGGAGTTCAGCCTGCCCGCGAACCCCGTCCTGCGCGGGCTCTACAACCTCTATTTCAGGCACGTCCTGCCGCGCACCGCCTCGTGGATCGCCCGCGACAGGAGCGGCGCCTACAAGTACCTGCCGCAGAGCGTGAACACGTTCATCGACCGCAAGCGGATGACGGAACTGATGACGGGCGCGGGGTTCCGCGAGCCATCGGTCAAGCCGTTGACGCTGGGGATCGCGGTGCTGTACCGCGGGGTGGCATGAGTTGATGAACGGCCGGCGTGGGCCTCACGGCTTAGCGGGGTAATTATTGGGTGACGCCGGCACGCCGACGCCGTGTGCATAGACCAGCGTCCCCCCGCGGTGGGCGGTCAGGCCCGCCAATGTCGCAGCCAGCACGCCCAACCCAAGCGCGAGCACCAGGGCGATCACGCGGACGGGCGTGCGTTTGACCGCGCCGAGAGCCACCGCGCCGGCGGGCAGCAGCATCATCCACCAGAGCTTCTCGCCCATCTCCTCGTGCTCTTCGAGTTCCTCGTGCGCCGCGTGCGTCAGCCCCGGGCCGTTTGCGGAGAGTTCTGAGAGCTTGTCCTCCGCCCGCCCACCGACCTGCATCGCGACGAAGCCGCCGACGGAGCCCACCACGTAGAGCGCCACAAGGAGCCACCGCAGCGTGCACGACCGGCCACGCGTCGCAATCAGCGCCAGCATCAACGGCACCCCGATAAACGCGAGCACAACGGGGAAGTGGACGATCGCCGCGTGAAGGCGAGGCGGGTCATTGAGGGTCTCAAGCATGTTTAGAGCTCCGCCCCGAAAAAGAGGATGTAAGTCCGGCGCGGAACGTCGGTGTCGTTCGGCGCGGTGTAGTGCAGCGTCTTGGGCATGTGGATCGTGCAGCCGCCCGCGGGGATGGGGCAGGGCACCGCCCTGGCCGCGTCCACGCCGTCGGTCTCCAGCGTGTGCACCTTCGGGTCGTGGCCGACGGGGTGGTGCTTGCGGAGATTGCCCAGGTGGCTGTGCGGGATGAACTGCATGCAGCCGGACTCGACGGTCGCGTCCTGCAGCGGCATCCAGAAATTGCAGCCCAGACGGACGATGTCCCAGTTGCCCGAGCTATGCGCTGGGTACGACAGGTCCTGGTGCCATGGCGTGGATTTGCCGTTGTGCGGCGGCTTGAGGATCGCGTGGTCCCAGCTCGGCGTGACCGTGCCCCCAAGCAGCTGCCGCGCGACCGACTCGGCGTTGCGGAAGTAGAGCGTCTCTTTGAGCCGCGGCTCGAATTGAGACGCCATGTTGATCTGCGGCGTCTTCTGTTTCCCGCCGTGTGTCTTCACGTCGCCCAGGTCGAGCGCGAGGTCCTTGGGGAGTTCATCAAAGCGGTCGAAGAGCGCGTCGAGCAGCTCGCGGATGCGGGCCACGTCGTCGGACGTGGTGATGGCGTCGAGCGCGAGGAAGCCGTCGCGGTGAAACTTCGCGACCTGCTGCGCGGTCAAGATCGGCGGAGCGGATTGGAGGGTGGCGGTCATTTCCCGTTGCCCCTCCAGGTCGGCGTGACGTGGAACCCGAAATTGAGGATCCACGCACGGCGCATCTGGTCGGTGATGTTGGGCCCGGTGTAGTGCAGCGTCTTGCCGTGCTGGATGGTGCAGCCGCCGGGGCGCAGTGGGCAGACGACGGCGGCGGAGGCGTCGATCGGGTCGCACTCAAGGGTGTGCACCTTGGGGTCGTGGCCGACGGGGTGGTGCTGGAGGAGATTGCCCCAGTGGCTGTGGGGGATGAACTGCATGCAGCCGTTTTCGAGCGTCGCCTCCTGGAGCGGGACCCAGAAGTTGGCGTTGAAGCAGATGGCGTCGGGGTCATGGGCGTAGGCGAGGTCCTGGTGCCACGGCACCTCGCGGCGGCTGTGCGGCGGTTTGTAGATCGCGTGGTCGCCGTTGTAGGTCACCCCCTCGCCGCAGAGCTGGCGGGCGATGCGCTCGGCGTTGCGGAAGACGGCCGTGTCGCGCAGCCGCGGGTCGAACTGGACGTTGGAGTTGATCTGCGGGACGCGCTGCACGCCATCGTGCAGCTTCACGTCGCCCAGATCGAAGGCGAGTGTCTTGGGCAGCTCGTCGAACCGCGCGAACAGGCCGTCAAGCAGCTCGCGCACAACGGCCAGGTCCTCGGGCGTGCAGAAATGGTCCACGGAGAGGAACCCCTCGCGGTGGAACCGGGCGACCTCTTCACCGGAGAGGCCGGGCGCGGCTTGGGTTTGCGTGGCGGTCATGCGTGATGCTCTCGATGCGGGCGTTGTCCATGATTGTACGGCGCGCAGGCCCGCGCCGCCGCACGGCGACCTCCATCGTTGACACCACCGCCGCGCGTGGCACAATGCCCGGCCCAAAACCGTCAACCCACGGAGCTCATCATGGCCCTCAAGGTCCGCCCCGCTTCCGAATGCCAGCTCGACATGGTCGCCCTGGGCGAGTGCATGATCCGCCTCAGCCCGCCGGGCCACGGCCGCATCGAGTTCACCAACACGATGGAGGTCTGGGTCGGCGGCGGTGAGTACAACGTCGCCTACGCGCTGGCGCGGCTGGGCCTGCGCACCGGGTGGGTCGGCGGGCTCGTGGACAACCCCGTGGGCAAGATCATCATCAACCACGCACGCTCGGCGGGCATGGACACCGCCCACGCCGTCAACATGAAGTTCGACGGCGTCGGGCGCGAGGCACGCATCGGCCTGAACTTCACCGAGGTCGGCACCGGCGTGCGCGGCTCGGTCACCATGTACGACCGCGGCCACTCCGCCACCTCCAAGATGAAACCCGGGGACGTGGATTGGGCGACGCTCTTCAAGAAGCGTGGCGTGCGCTGGCTGCACACCGGGGGCATCATGGCGTCGCTTTCCCCCACCACGCGGCAGCTCGTCGCCGAGGCCGTCAAGGCGGCGCACGAGGCGGGCACCGTCGTCTCCTACGACCTCAACTTCCGCTCCAAGCTCTGGTCCTCGAAGGACGCCATCGCCACCACGCGCCCTCTGATTCCCTACATCGACTGCCTCATCGGCAACGAGGAGGACTTCCAGAAGGTCCTGGGCTACGAGGTCGAGGGGGTCGATATCGACAAGGGCGACATCGACACCACCGCGTTCAAGAAAATGGTCGAGCGCGTCGTCAAGGACTTCCCCAACATTAAGGTGGTCGGCACCACGCTGCGCTCGGTGAAATCCGGCCTGATCAATGATTGGTCCGCCATCATGTGGCACGACGGGAAGTTTTACGACGGCATCAAGTTCGCCGGCCTGGAGATCGAGGACCGCGTCGGCGGCGGCGACGGCTTCGCCTCGGGCTTCGCCTACGGCTTCCTCACCGGCATGACCCCGCAGGAGTGTGTCAACCTCGGCGTGGCCCACGGCGCGCTGCTGCAGACCACCCGCGGCGACACCAGCCAGATCACGCTGGAAGAACTCCAGCACGTCGCCGGCGGCGGCTCGGCGCGGATCAAGCGGTAAGCAGTTCCCGCAAACGCAAAGTTCCGTGCCCTGATCCGCAGATACCACATCTTTTTCTTCTTGAAACAGCGTGCGCGAAGTACAATGGAGGCGACAAGGAACTTCCATGGGGGAACTTGTTGATCTGAATGGAACCTGCTGGCGGGCAGGCTCGCTTGGGGTCTTGGGGACCAGTCACAACCAAATAGGAGGCGCACGACATGGACGCAATGATGAGGGGCAACCTGTCCAAACCGGAAGAGGTCCGCACGTTTGATCGGGGGAAAGTGGAAATCGTAAGAATGGGCGGCGTGACGTTCGGGCGCGCGACGTTGCAGCCGGGCTGGAAATGGTCCACCTCGGTCAAGCCGCTTGTGAAGACCAAGAGCTGCGAGGTGTCGCACCTGCAGTACCACGTCTCCGGCCGGCTTCACGTGCGGATGGACGACGGGAGCGAGGAAGAGTTCGGCCCGGGCGACGTCTCGATGCTGCCGCCCGGCCACGACGCGTGGGTCGTGGGCGATGCGCCGGTGGTCGTGATCGATATCTCGGGGATGCACGAGTTCGCCAAGCCGCGTTAGAAACAAGCGGCGCTACAATCCGCCATGAACACCAAACTCAAACGCGCCTACGACGCACCCGGGGCGCGTGACGGCGTGCGTGTGCTAGTGGACCGGCTCTGGCCGCGCGGCGTGTCGAAAGAGTCGGCGAAGATCGACCGCTGGCTCAGGGAGATCGCGCCTAGCGCGGCGCTGCGGAAGTGGTTCGGCCACGACCCCGCGAAATGGGCCGCGTTCCGGGATCGCTACTTCAAGGAGCTCGACGCCAACCCCACCGCGCTCACCGAACTCAAAGCCATCGCCCACAAGAAAACGGTGACGCTCGTGTACGGTGCAAAAGACGAGGCCCACAACAACGCCGTGGCGCTCAAGGCGTATCTGCAAACATGCGCGTAAAGCGGTGGCGGCTTTATTTTGCGGCGGGCGCGGGCTTGGGCGGCGGGAGGGTCTTGAGCGGGTCCAGGACCGCGGCCTTGAACTCGTCCTGGTTGAAGCGGTACTTGCCGGTGGTGTTGTAGTCGGGGTAGCTCTTCTTGATCAGCGCGTTGAGCCGATCGAGGCGCGTCTGCGGCAGCGGGTGCGTCGAGAGGAACTCCACCGTGTTGCTGCTGCCCGCCTCCTTCTGAAGGATCTCCATCACCTGGAGCTGCCCCACCGGGTTGTAGCCGAGCCTCGACATGTAACGCACGCCCAGCTCGTCGGCCTGGCTCTCCTGGTCACGGCCGAACTTGAGCAGATACACCGACCCGCCCGCCGAGGCGCCCATGCCCAGCACGCGCAGGTAATCGTTATTGCTTGCCCCCCCCGCCACGCCTAATCCCGCGACGACACCCTGCAGCACCATGGCCTGGCTCATCTGCTGGCCGATGTGCTGCGCCGTGACGTGGCCGATCTCGTGGCCCAGCACGCCGGCGAGCTGCGCCTCGTTGGTCATCTTCGCCAGCAGGCCGCGCGAGATGAACACCTTGCCGCCGGGCAGCGCGAAGGCGTTGATCACGCTCGAGTCCACCACCGTGAAGGTCCAGGGGAGTTGCGGCCGTTCGCTCGCCGCCGCCAGCCGATGGCCCAGGTCGTTCACGTAGCTGCGGATCGCCGGCGAGGGGATTTCCCCGCCGTTGTCTTTCGTGAAAGCGGGCTGCGCCTGCACGCCGAGTTGGATCTCCTGTTTCTCGTCCACGACGTTGAACTGCGACTTGCCCGTCGCCGGGTTCGTGCTGCAGCCCGGAGCACCCAGCAACATGGCCGACATCAACGCAACACACACCCACCATCGCTTCATCATGGCCGTACTTCCCGTTGTAAAACCGACCGCACCGGGCGGAGCGCTCGCCCCGCCACACCGGCATCATTTTACGGCCTGCGGACCCCGACGACTTGCGGACTCGTCATCGGGCCTGGCTGGGGAAAGAATTAAGGCGCGCAATTCGCCCTACTTTCTTGCCTGTGCTGCGTATGAATTGGATGGTTCATGGTGATGCGGTGTTAAGATAACGAATTATTGGACGTTGAACGTAAATAACATAAAACATTGTTATAAAATATTTTACAAGTTTTATGTCATTTTTGAAAATGTCAAAATAGATAAATTGAGGTAAATGGTGAAGATTTTTCGGGAGGGTTCCCGATGGTATGGGTGTCGACGACGGAGACCGGCTTGGGTCGGTCAAGTCGAGGGCAAGGCCGCCCCGGCGCGTCGGACTCCAGAGGTGGGCGTCAAGCGGACGTTGAGCCCAACTAATTTCCGAAGGCCGGCCAAGAGGCCGCGACCGTGGAGAACGAGCATGCGACGCGACGCCCTCATCGAACGTTTTTACAACACCCTGATCTCCGGCGACCGGCCCGGCGCCCGTGCGATCATCGACGAGCTCCTCCAGGCGGACGTCACCGCCGAACGCATCCTCTCCCGCCTCTTCTGGCCCACGCTCGACCACGTCCAGACCCTCTACCGCAACGACCAGCTCAGCGACCTGGCGCACCACTACGCCACCCGGCTGATGCGCACTCTCGCCGACCAGATGCAGATACGTCTGACCACCGCCGAGCCGCGTAACAAGAAGGTCATGCTCGTCTGCGGGCCCGAGGAGTCCGAGGAGATCGGCGCGCAGATCCTGGCCGACATGCTCGAGGCCGACGGCTACACCGTCCGCTTCGCCGGCGGCGGCGTCGCCAACGACGAGATCGTCGCCGAGGTCGGCGAGTTCCAGTCCGACATCCTGATCGTCTTCGGCGTCGTCCCCAGCACGGTCCCCTTCACCCGCCTGCTCATCGACCGCCTGCACGACATCGGCGTCTGCCCGAAGCTGCAGATCGCGGTCGGCGGCGGCGTCTTCAACCGCGCGGACGGCCTGGCCGAGGAGATCGGCGCGGACCTCTGGGCCCAGGAGCCCGAGGAGATGGTCCAGCTCCTGGCCAAGAAGCCCGAGCAGCGGATGGAGTCCCAGCAGCGCACCGTCGGCCGTAAACGCCGCGGCGCCAAGCGCGAAGCGGCCTGATACAACCGGTCCACTCCCACCTGACGCATCAGTTTGGGGAATGCCGGCCTCCCACCAGGGAGGCCGGCATTTTTTATTAGCGCGGTAAGTCGGTACGGAGCGATGTCACAAGACCCCGACCCTTCGCGGACTCAGGATCGGGCGTGGCTTGATGGATCAGTGCGCCGCGACGGCCTTGGGTTTGGCCGCGCCCTTGGGCTTGGGCTTCGCGTCCTCGATCGCCTTGGCGACCTCGTCGAGCCAGCCGCGCAGGCGCTTCTGGGCGTCGGGCAGGTATTCCTCGGCGGGCGTCAGCGAGGGCAGCCAGAGACGGTCCCACTCGACGCTCACGTAGCCGTCGTATCCGATCCCGAGCAGACGATGGATGAACTGCTTGATGCCGACGGTCCCCTCGCCCAGCGGGACGAACCCGCTGCCCTCGCCCAGGACGGTGTCCTTGACTTTGGCCAGGCGGATGCGGGAGTTGAGCACGGGCACGGCGACGGAGACCGGCTCACCATTCGCGGCGCCGTTGGCGGCGTTCCAGGCGACGCCGACCATCGGGTGCTCGACGAGGTTCATCACCCACCACCACTCCTTGGCCTTGTTGAAGGAGCCGCCGTTCTCCAACAGCACCTGCACGCCGTGCTCCGCGCCGACCTCGCCGAGCTTGCGGGCGGAAGCGGCGATGCACTCCAACGCCGCCTGGCGGTTTTCGCCGGGGCGGAGTTCATAGCCGAACACGCGGACGAAGGTGCAGCCGATCTCGGCGGCCAGTGCGACGGCGCGGGAGGCCTCTTCAACGGCGGCGCGGGTTTCCGAATGATGCTTGTGGTTGAGCGCCAGCGACGTGCTCAGGCAGACCGGCTCGATCCCCGCGGCCTTGAGCACGGAGGCGACCTTGCCGGACTCGCTCAGCACGGGGTCGGACGCCAGCCCACTTGAGTTCTTGCCGAGGGTGCGCAGCTCAACGCCCTGGTACCCCATCTCCGCCGCGCGTCGGGCGACGTCTTCGATGGACCAGTCGGGGCATGCGGTGGTGCTGAATGCGAGCTTGATGGCCATGCGTCTATCCCGTGAATTGCCGTTGAAACGTGCGGACAGAATACCGGCCCGGGGGCGGGGAGTCGAGTGGTCCGCAACAGGTCAACCGCCAATCACCGGCCGTTAGGTGTAAGCGAAAACCATATATCACACAGAGGGAACTGACTCAGCCTCGCCGCACTAGCGTAAGCGTTCGATTAGCTTGATTGCTTCATTCCTCGGAGGCCCAAGCTCGTGAGACGCAATATCCATTTCGTTCGATTCAACACCAGCAAGCAATCGCTCAAACATTTCGTGAAAGGCACCTTCAGCACGCTCAGTGAAGGCGTGTATCGTCTGTAATTGATCGCTTTCAAACAACCCAAGCTCAACATGAGCAACATCAATTTCGTCACGCAGCGCCATTGCCGGAATGAAGTCGCATTCAATTTGTTTGTCTGAAAAGCCAAGCGCACGCAACGCGATGCGTGCGGCATCACGGGTATGCCCATTTCCTGTCGGCGGGAACAACACCTCTAGCGTCTTCGTTAAGTTCAATATCACTTCGGCCACAAACTCACCTGCCGTGCAACCTTCTCGGGCCAGCCTGCATGCGACATGGAAATAGTGGAGGCCAGCCACCAAACGACGACGTCTGGAATCAGCGAGAACTCCCATTCTCTTCCAAGCCTTTGTGAATTGTTCTTCTTGCGCCAGTTGACTGGTTGCTCGGCATTGCACTCGCCATATAGCCAATTCCCAACGAAAACTGCTCGATCCAATTTTCCCGTCAACTCTTTCAATGTAGGGCGGGTCCGCAAACGGAATATTAAGGAGAGCGGGCAGAGCGAAGTAAACACTCTGAACCACTTGTTCTACCGCCTTGCGCGATGCAAACTCCTGCGAGATGGAAAAAGTAGTGCCCACGAGCCGTAATGTTCGGTTGGGCTCGTTAATTGTGACATCAAGCGGTGAAAGTGGAGGTTTCGACTCAAATGTAATTTCACCCGAGTTAGCGTTGAACTGAACGCCTATCTCCGATGGGACAACAACTGTGAGCCCTCCGCCGGATTCTGTTCCGAACGGCTGGGCAGGCCGAAAATGAAAACACAGTTCGCAATGAGCGGGAAATGTGGGAGGCTCGCCCGGGCCAAGGCGAAAAATCCTCGGACGTATCTGGTAAGTGAGCACTCTTGCCTCACGGCCTGACACATGAAACTTACGCCGCGCTGCCCGCCGTCGCCTGTGCCGTGACGGTGATCTGCACGGGAGGGGAGACGGGGATGCCGTGCTTGTGGGTGGCGCGGAAGTCGCCGAGCTTTTTGCCGGCCGAGGGGTTGGCGTAGGTGTTGAAGAGCATCGCCTTGATGGTGCCCCACATGCCGCCGAAGGAGCTGAAGGTGTGGTCCACGGCCGAGGGCTCGTAGCCGCAGTGGACCATGCAGTCGCGGCACTTGGGGTTGCCGCTGGCCTTGCCGTAGTTGGCCCACTCGGTGTCGGTCATCAGTTCCTTGAACGAATCGACGTAGCCTTCCTGCAGCAGGTAGCAGGGCTTCTGCCAACCGAAGAGGTTGTACGTCGGGTTGCCCCAGGGGGTGCACTCGTAGTCGCGCTTGCCCATGAGGAACTCGAGGAAGAGCGGCGACTGGTTGAACTTCCAGCCCTTCTTGCGGTTGGAGAGGATCATCTCGAACAGCTCGTTGGTCCTCTCCTTGCGGAGGAAGCTGCTCTGGTCCGGGGCCTTGGAGTAGCTGTAGCCCGGGCTGATCATCATGCCCTCGACGCCCAGTTCCATCATCTCGTCGAAGAACTGGCGGACCTCCTTGGGGTCCACGCCGTCGAAGAGCGTGCAGTTGGTGGTGACGCGGAAGCCCATGCCCACGGCCTGTCGGATGGCGTCGGCGGCGGTCTTGTACGTGCCCTCGCGGCAGACGGCGAAATCGTGGTTCTCCTCCGTGCCGTCCATATGAACGCTGAAGGTCAGGTACTTGCTCGGCTTGAACCAGCCGGCGTCCAGCCGCTCCTTGAGCAACAGCGCGTTGGTGCAGAGGTAGATGTATTTCTTGCGGGCGACCAAGCCTTCGACGATCTGCGCCATCTGCGGGTGCATCAGCGGCTCGCCGCCGGGGATGGAGACCATCGGGGCGCCGCACTCATCGACTGCCTTGAAGCAGTCCTCAGGGGAGAGGTTTTTCTTGAGGATGTGGGCGGGGTACTGGATCTTGCCGCAGCCGGCGCAGGCGAGGTTGCAGCGGAACAACGGCTCGAGCATCAGGACCAGCGGGTAGCGCTTGTTGCCGCGCAACCTCTTGCCCAGAACGTACGTAGCCACGGTCCACATCTGCGACAACGGCACTGCCATAAGGCTGGGTCCTTCTACGGGCCGCGGGTAAGGGGTCGCGCCGTGAAATCGGGGGAGATCAGAGGGATATCCTAGCCGAAATGGCCCATGGGGTAAACCGGAGACTCACAAAGCCCAGGCATGGCCATGCCTGGGCTTTCTGGCGTTTACGGGGCGTACTTGTTGAGCGTGATGTTGGCGGGGTAGGAGTGCGTGAAAAAAATCATGCACATGTAGAAGCAGATGCCCAGCATCTCGCCCATGATGAGGCCCAGGAACATGTCGCGGAGTTTCTCGAAGGTGAGCTTCCCGCCGTAGCGGAGCACGCCCTTGCGGATGAGCCACGCGACGAAAAAGCTGAACCAGAGCTGGTCCATGAGCGGGTTGACCAGCATGATGAAACCGACGGGGTGCGGGAACCAGAAGACGCTCTGGCGGAGGTACGCGGTCAGCGCGACCCAGAGGCCGCCGCCGACGAGCCAGGCGGTCTTGCTTGCGTTGAACGAGGGCTGGTAATTGGCCAGGTCGCGGGTGGTGTCCATGATCCAGATCTGGGCGGTGCCGTAGAACCACCAGTGCATGCGGTTGGCGCCCCTGGAGTAGGCCATGAAGATCGACACGACGATCGATGCCAGGACGCTCAGCGCCAGGCTCGTCCACATGGTCAGGTGGAAGCGGACGCGGTTGCCGCCCACGTCCTCGCGCAGCTTCGCGGCGTTGAGCATGTTGGGCGCGAGGAAGCACTTGTGGTCCAGGAACAACACGCTGTAGATGGCCAGAAACGGGGCGACCACGGGGTTGGGGATCAGCCGCCCCATCCCGAGCATCTGGAACAGATGGAACGGCCCGAAGAAGCACTGGAACCAGTAGATCCCGCTCTCGGCCACAATCCGCATCAGGCCCAGCGTCATCAGGGTGATGATCGTCACCAGCCCCAGCGCCCACCACGGGTCCAGGCCGCACCAGCTCAGCCACGCTGTCAGCACCGCCACCGAGGAACCCAGCCCGACCACCGGCAGGCCGTACCAAAACCGCTCGGCCCACGTCCGGCTGCGCACCAGCCAGCCAAACTCACGCAGGCACCACAACAGCGTCAACGCGGCGAACATGAGCAATCCGCCCCCCGCCATCGACGACGTCCGGCTCGACCGCCAGAGGAAGTCCCACGGGTCCTCCCATGGGTTGCGCTGAATCCCCAGGAACCCCAGCGCCATGAGAAATCCCCTGCTCGCCAGGTAATAGAACCAGACGGAGAAGCTCATCTCCTGGGGCAGCAGGAACGCCAGCCCCATCGCCGTGAACAGGAAAAGGAAGCTGATCGACGGCGCGATGTAAGAAAAAATCGTCCCGTTCACCATGGAGGCGAACGTCCAACTGCTCATCCCCAGCGTGATGGGGCGCAGCCCGGGGAAGTTCTCGCGGAACACGCCGCCGTTCCACACCAGCACGAAAAAGCTGACGCTCAGCCCCAACCAGAAACCCGGGTGCGACATCACCGGCGGCAGCCAGCGCCCCGAGGCGTCCGATTCGGGCAGCAACGCCTCGGGCAGCTTCGCCAGCGGGAAAATCAGCTTCTCACGCTGGGACCAGAACGGCAGCACCACGTACGAAAGACTGTAGAAGAGCACGTATGCACCGCCCACAAAGATCAACCACCACCCGAGCGGCGCCGCCCACGTCAGCCAGGGCACGTGCGTCAGGACGTACCACTGGTATTTCAAGTGCGCGGTCCATCGGGCGTCTTCCGCCGGCGCCACGTCCAGGAACCCCTCGCGGTAGGCAGCGATCACCGCGGGGTCTGTGATGTAGAGGTGGCGGTTGAGCCTGGGGATGACCGCCTCGTCCCAGCCGCGCTGCGGGACGTTCCACTGCGGGTTAAACGGCGCGGCGATCTGCGGCACCATCACCTCGACGAGGCCGAACGTCGAGACGCCCGACGTCAGCATCATCGCGGAGAAAACCAGCATCAGTTCCGCGCGGCCCAGCGGCCGGGGCACGCGACGCCCCCGCAGTTCCAGCCAGTGCAGCAGCGGATTGACCGCGAGCACCAGCGTGAACAGCAGGCCAAACCCCATCGTGGGGATCAGCGACCCCGCCAGTTCGATGCGGTATTCGCTCCCCAGGTAGAGCAGCAGGACCGCCTGGAACACCGACATCAGCACCGCACCGACCGCGACCCACTTGCGCAGCCCGAAACGGGCCACCTGCGTTAGTTCGGCGTGCCCCGCCTCCAACGCCTCGCGACGCCGAAGCTCACCCACATCCACACGTGAATACGACGAGGACTCCCGCGACATCATCGCTCCTCAACGGCCCAGGCAGGCCACCGTACCACACCCACCGGCCCTACAACCGGTTTATTCTCACGTCGGCAAGAAAGGCGCGGAAACTGGCGACTATTCCCCGCCCACCTGGAAATACCGCCTCCTAAGACCGGGACCGTTGCACGCGCCGTGGTTTGCCCGGGCATCGCCATCGCGGTACACTCTTCCGTCCAACACTCATAATCGGGGTGTAGCGCAGCTTGGTAGCGCGCTTGACTGGGGGTCAAGAGGTCGTGGGTTCAAATCCCGCCACCCCGATTGAAAACAGCCGCCGTAAAGGCGGCTGTTTTTCAATAGAGCGGGGGAAAAGTCGAGACCACCCATCACATTCCCTCTGGAACCACGCCATGCCCGCCGGCGGACAGCGAACGTCAGAACCCATCTACGGCTTCGACCTCAAGCGGGATGCGCTCTTCATCCCAATGCGCGACGGCACCCGGCTGATGGCCGACCTCTATCTGCCCCAAGGCCCAGGCCCGTGGCCCGTCCTCCTCGAACGCACGCCCTACGACAAAGAAAACTCCGTCGAGCTCAAGGTGCAGTCGCCCCCCTTCTTCGCTTCCAGGGGTTACGCCGTCGTCATCCAGGACACGCGCGGGCGGTTCAAATCGGAGGGTGACTTCTACCCCTTCATCGACGATGGCTGGGGCGAGAAGAAAGACGGCTACGACACCGTCGAATGGATCGCGGCCCAGGCGTGGTGCAACGGCCGGGTGGGGACGATGGGCGGGTCGTACTCCGGTCACACGCAGCATTCCCTCGCCCCGACACGGCCGCCGCACCTGAGCTGCCAGTTCATCCGGGAGCAGGCGGGCGACCCGCGTAAAGGGGTGACGTACCGCGGCGGCGCGTTCGAATTGAGCCTGATGCTGGGATGGGCCGCCGTGGTGAATAATCAGCACCTGGGCAAGCGTGTGCCCGAGGAGCAGGCCGTGCGGGCGCGTGGCGTCATCGCCAAGGCGCTCACCGAACTGGAGAAGTGGTTCAAATGGCTCCCGCTCAAGTCGATGCCGCTCTTCCGCGAGCCGGGCCTGGGGGACTGGTATTACGACTACCTCGACCACCCCACCGACGGCCCGTACTGGGAGAGCTGGAACGTCGAGCATCACTACTCCGAGTTCGCCGCCCCCGTGTATCACATGGCCGCGTGGTACGACCTCTACACCCAGCCGATGATCGACAACTACATGGGCGTCGTGAGCAGGGCCAAATCCGAGCACGTCCGGAAAAACCAGAAGCTCATCATCGGCCCGTGGGTCCACGGCACGCTGCCCGTAAGCCAGTCGAAAGTCGGCGAGTTCGACTTCGGCCCCGAGGCGGCGCTCGACCACAACCAGATGCGGCTCCCGTGGTTTGACCATTGGCTTAAGGACATCGACACCGGCGTGATGGAAGAGCCGGCCGTCCGCTTCTTCACCATGGGTGTCAACCGCTGGCAGACCGCGGAGAGTTGGCCCCCCGCCGGCATCGAGCCCGTGGACCTCTACTTCCATGGGGGCACGAGCGGTTCCGCCAAATCACTCAACGACGGCCGCCTGCGTCTTGATGCGCCGAAACAGAACGACGGCGCGGACCGCTACGAGTACGACCCCGCGCACCCCGTCGAGACGCACGGCGGCGCCATCGTGGATTACAGCGGCAAGCTCTGGGGACCGCGCGATCAACGACCGGTGGAGGCCCGCTGCCTCACCTACACGAGCGCCCCGCTCGAACACGACCTCGATGTGACGGGACAGGTCTCGGCCACGCTCTTCGCTATGTCCTCCGCCCCCGACACCGACTGGGTCGTCAGGCTCACCGACGTCTCGCCGGACGGCGTGTCGCGCTCGGTCCTCGACGGCATCCTCCGGGCGCGCTTCCGCGACTCGCAGACATACCCCACGCTCCTGACGCCCAACCAGGTGTACCCTTTCGTGGTCGATCTCTGGTCCACCAGCAACGTCTTCCTGGCGGGCCACCGCATCCGCGTGACCGTCACCTCGAGCAACTTCCCGCGCTGGGACCGCAACCTGAACACCGGCGGCCCCTTCGGCACCGAGGCCGTCGGGCAGATCGCATTCAACACGGTTTTTCGAGATCAGTCCCGCCCCTCGCACATCACGCTGCCGACCCGCGGCGGCAAGCCACGGTTGACCGAAACCCGACCATCGCGATAGAAAACCCCGTCCAAGCCTCGGTAGTGGGTCGATTTGAAATATCAGGGTGCCTGGGGCAGAGTCTTCGATGCCCCGGCTCTTCGTGAGCCGCTCGCCGGGGCTGCGGAAGACCTTAGCCCCAGCCACCCATTTCAAAGCGCCCCACTACCCAAGCCTCCACTGAGCCGGGCGCGGCTTGTTCTTTGCGTCCATCTTTGGTTATCCTGTGCCCCCATGCCCGGACGGTGGAGAATTACGCACAGTGGCCTGTTGCGCGTCGTGATGACGGCGGCGCTGTTGCTCTTGGCAACGCCGGGCGCGCTCCGCGCGGCGGTGATCGGCTTCGATGGCATCGACGCCACAGGCGGGCCGGTCGTGATCACAGACCTCTACCGACCGCAGGGGGCCGTTTTCGACTACCTGGCCGTGCAGAACATCGCGGCGCAGACGTTTTACACCACATCCCCGCGCATCGGTCTGGCGTCGCAGCCCAACGTCGCGGTCCTCAATGACGAGGCGCCACTTCATCTGATTACGACCCTGACATTCGTGTTGCCTAACACCGCCATCGACGGGGTGGTGCACGGGGCCGTCGGGGCCTACCTCTTCGACGGCAACGTGGGCACGCTCCTGGTGCGGATGACCGCGTACAACCTGTACGGCCAGCAATTGGACCTGCAGGAGGTGCAGACCCCCGCCGCGGGATTTGCATATGTCCAAGTGACCGGGCACGCAATCCACACCGTCACGCTCGAAGCCGACACCGATGGGTCCACCTTTGACCAGTTGACCTTCGGCCAGGTGATCCCCGAGCCAACGAGCGCCGCAACGCTATTGCTCTGCGGGCCTCTGCTGCTCCGTCGCCAACTCAGGCGGCGTCGGAGCTGACCCACGACAGCTTGATGGGCTGGTTCACGCTGTTGAGCCACCGCACCACCGCGCCGCCGGTGGGCTCTTCGCCCGCGCTGCTGACGATGCTGGCGTTGCTGATCTTCGTGGCCTGAAGGATGCGGCTCAGGGCGGAGGAGGACTCGGCCGTGTAGATGGAGACCGGCGCCGGCGCACCGCCGCCGGTCAGGAGAACGCGCTGCGCGGCGTAGGCGTCGATGTTCGTGATGTCCAGGTCGCCGACGATCATGCCGTTGTACGTCGGGTCGAGGCTGACGGCGGCGGAGTTGTGGACCTTGAACTTGACCTCGTGGTCGAGCTTCTTGTTGCGGACACCCGAGACGGTGACCGTCTTCGCCGTGCGCCAGTTGCGGGCCGTGAAGACGAGGCGGGAGACGCTGGTCTTGCCCGTGGTCGGGTCGGTGGAATCAACGTTGATGACGACCGTGTCGGTCGGCTGCGAGGCCAGGCCGATGGAGTACTTGGTCTTACCGCCCTTGTTGCTGGTGACCAAGGGGGAGGTCGTCGTCACGACGATACCGGCCACGTCGTTGTCGAGGTTGACCATGTTGATCGGGGCGATGAGCATCCCGTTGTACGCTTTGTCATTGCTCTTGACGGCCTGGAAAACGATCCTGTAGCTGGTGTCGCCCGAGGCCACGGCGTTGTCGCGGCCGGTCACGGTGACGGTCTGATCGATGTTCCAGTTGTACTTGGTGAAGGTGACGCCCGTCACATTGGGGCGGCCGGCGTTGCGGTTGTCGGAGTTGAAGCGGATATAGACGTTGCCGGTCGGTGCCGCGGCCAGGCGGAGCGTGAAGGTTGCCGTGCCGCCGGCCTCCGTGGTGGTGTGCGACACGGGCGTGACGACGACGGCCGCGGCGGCCTGCTCGGGGTTGCCGCCCGACTGCGGGAGCGTCGTGTCGATGTTGGTCAGGGTGACGTCGCTGATCGCCAAGCCGTTGTAGTTGGCGTCGGCGCTGACGGTGTTTGCAAACTGCACGTAGTAACCCGTGTTGCCGTCCACCAGGTTGTCGCCGACGCCGGTGGCCGTGACCGTCTGCGGGATGTTCCAGTTCAGGGCGGTGAACACCAGGTGCGACTTATCAACGACGCCTTCGAAGGTGTTGGAGGAGGCCAGGTCGATGGTCACATCCGCCAGCGGCTGTGAGAGCAGCGAGACGGAGAACGTGGTGGAGCTCCCCGCCTCGGTCGTCACCAGGCCCGTGGTCGGCGTGACGCGGACGCCCGTGGGGTCGTTGTCCGCGTTGACGAGGGTGACGTCGTCGGCGTCGAGTTGCTGGTAGCGGGTGTCGCTGCTGACCGCGGGAGCGAGAATGACGTGATACGTCTGGTCGCCGTCGGCGATGCCCTCATCGGCGCCCTGCGCACGGACGGTCTGGGCCACGTTCCAGTTCTGCGGCGTGAAGGTCAGCGAGGAAACGTCCGTCGTGCCTTCGTTGGCGTTGTCGCTGTAAACACTCACCGTCACATTCGCCGTCGGCTTGGTGTCGAGCACGACGTTGAACATGGCGACGTCGCCCGACTCGGACGTGGTCAGACCGTCCGTCGGCGTGACGGTGATGCCCGCGACGTCGAGGTTACGGTTGGTGAGCGTCACGTCGTCCGGGTTCAGGCCGGCGTAGAAGGAATCGCTGCTCACGGCGGGGGCAAGCACTACCGCGTAAGCCGTGTCGTCATCGTCAACATTATCCGCCCGGCCTGTGACCGTCACCGTCTTGGCGGTGTTCCAGTTCTGCGGCGTGAAGGTCAGCGCGGAGACGCTCGCCGTGCCCTCGGCCGTATTCGAGGAGACCACGCCGATCGTCACGTTGCCCGTGGGCTGCGAGTTGAGCTTCACGCTGAAGGTCGCCGTGCCGCCCGCCTCGGTGGTGGTCAGGCCGCTGACCGGGAGCACGGTGAAACCGGCGGCGTCGTTGTCCTGGTTGACCACCGACACGTCGGCGGGGTCCAGGCCGTCGTAGGCCGAATCGCTGCTCGACGCGTTGCCCAGGACGATCGTGTTGTTCTGCGAACCGTCGGCCACTGTGTCGTCAACGCCCGTGACGGTCACCGTCTGGGCGACGCTCCAGTTCTGCGGCGTGAAGGTCAGCGAGGAGACGCTGGTCGTGCCCTCGGCCGTATTGGACGCGGTGATCGGTATCGTCACGTTGCCGGTGGGTTGAGAATTGAGCCTGACCGTGAAAACGGCGGAAGCGCCGGCCTCGGTGGTCAGCAGTCCGGTGGTCGGGCTCACGGTGAACCCGGCAGAGTCGTCATCCTGATTGGTCAGCGCGACGTCGGCCGCATCCAGGCCGTTGTACGCCGGATCGGAGCTGGACGCCGAACCCAGATTGATCGTGTACCCCCTGCTACCGTCGGCGATGGCGTCATCCGCGCCCGTGACGGTTACCGCCTGAGCCACGTCCCAGTTCTGCGGCGTGAAGGTCAGCGAAGAGACGTTCGTCGTGCCCTCGGCCGTGTTAGAAGAAGCAACGCCGATCGTCACATTGCCCGTGGGCTGCGAGTTGAGCCTGACCGTGAAAGCCGCGGACGCGCCGGCCTCGGTGGTCACGAGGCTGCTGGTCGGCGTCACCGTGATGCCCGCGGAATCGTCGTCCTGATTGGTCAGCGAGACATCGGCGGCATCGAACCCGCTGTACGTAGGATCGGAACTCACCGCGGCGCCCACGACAATCTCATAGCCCTTGTTCCCGTCGGCGATGCTGTCATCAGCACCCGTCACGGTCACCGTCTGGGCGGTGTTCCATGTCTGCGGCGAGAAGACCAGCGTCGAAACATTGGGCGTCCCCTCTGCGGCGTTCGAGGAGGCCATCGCGATATATACCGTGCTGACGGGCTGTGAGTTCAGCCTGACCGTGAAGGAAGCCGCGCCGCCCGCCTCGGTGGTGGCCAGACCGCTGGTCGGCGTGACCGTGACGCCGGCTGCATCGTTGTCCTGGTTGGTCACGTTCACGTCGGCAACGTTCAGGCCGTTGTAGATCGAATCGCTGCTCGCCGCGGGGCCCAGTTCGATGGTGTAGCTCTTCGCCCCATCGGCGATGCTGTCATTCACGCCCGTAATGGTCACGGTCTGGGCGGTGTTCCAGTTCTGCGGTGTGAAGGTCAACGAGGAGACGTTCGTCGTGCCCTCGTTGGTATTTGAGGATGCGACGCCGATCGTTACGTTGCCCGTCGGCTGCGAGTTGAGCTTCACGCTGAAGGTCGCCGTGCCGCCCGCCTCGGTGGTCACGAGGTTGCTGGTCGGCGTCACCGTGATGCCCGCGGCGTCGTTGTCCTGGTTGGTCACCGACACGTCGGCGGGGTTAAGGCCGTTGTACGCCGGATCACTGCTCGTCGCCGCGCCCAGAACGATCGTGTAGTTCTGTGAACCGTCGGAGAGGTTATCGTCCGCGCCCGTGACAGTCACGGTCTGAGCGGTGTTCCAATTCTGCGGCGTGAAGGTCAACGAGGAAACATTCGTCGTGCCCTCGTTGGTATTTGAGGACACGATGCCGATCGTCACGTTGCCCGTGGGCTGCGAGTTGAGCTTCACGCTGAAGGTCGCCGTGCCGCCCGCCTCAGTGGTCACGAGGTTGCTGGTCGGGACGACGGTGATGCCGGCCGAATCGTTGTCCTGATTGGTCACTGACACGTCGGCCGGGTTCAGGCCGTTGTAGGCCGGATCGCTGCTTGATGCCGCGCCCAGAACGATCGAGTAGCTCTGCGCGCCGTCGGCGATGCTGTCGTCCGCACCCGTAACGGTCACGGTCTGCGCCGTGTTCCAGTTCTGCGGCGTGAAGGTCAGTGAGGAGACGTTCGTCGTGCCCTCGTTGGTATTTGAGGACGCGACGCCGATCGTCACATTGCCCGTGGGCTGTGAGTTGAGCTTCACGCTGAAAGCGGCCGCGCCGCCGGTCTCGCTGGTCTCGAGGTTGCTGGTCGGGACCACGGTGAAACCGGCGGCGTCGTTGTCCTGGTTGGTGACGCTCACGTCGGCGGGGTTCAGACCGCTGAAGGCGGGATCGGAACTCACCGCGGCGCCGAGCACAATCGAGTAAGCCTTGTCCCCATCGGCCACGCTGTCATCCACGCCCGTGACCGTCACGGTCTTGGCGGTGTTCCAGTTCTGCGGCGTGAAGGTGAGGGAGGAGATACTCGCCGTGCCTTCCGCAGTGTTCGAGGAAAGGACGCCGATGATCACATTACCCGTCGGGGCGGCGTTGAGACGGATGGTGAAGACCGCCGTGCCGCCGGCCTCGGTGGTGGTCAGGCCGCTGGTAGGTGTCACGGTGAAACCGGCGGCGTCATTGTCCTGGTTGGTGACGCTCACGTCGGCTGGGTTCAGGCCGTTGTAGGCCGAATCGCTGCTCGTCGCGGCGGCCAAGGCGATGGTGTAGTTCTGCGCGCCGTCCACGATGTTGTCGTTGACGCCGGTGACGGTCACCGTCTGAGCGGTGTTCCAGTTCTGCGGCGTGAAGGTCAGCGAAGAAACATCCGTCGTGCCCTCGGAGAGGTCCGAGGAAGCGACGCCGATGGTGACATTGGCGGTAGGCTGCGAGTTGAGCCTGACAGTAAAGGAAGCGGTGCCGCCCGATTCGGTGGTGACCAGACCGCTGCTCGGAACCACGGTGAAGCCGGCGGTGTCGTCGTCCTGGTTGGTCACCGACACGTCGGCGGGGTTCAGCCCGTTGTACGCCGAATCGCTGCTCGTCGCCGGGCTCAGAACGATCGTGTAGGCCTTGTTACCGTCGACAGCGGCGTCATCGATACCCGTGACCGTCACCGTCTGGGCCGTGTTCCAGTTCTGCGGCGTGAAGGTCAGCGAGGAGACGCTCGTCGTGCCTTCGGCCGTGTTGGAAGAAGCCACCGCGACCGCCACGTTGCCCGTCGGCTGTGAGTTCAGCTTGACCGTGAACGCGGCGGCCGCGCCGGCCTCGGTGGTTGTCAGGCCGCTGACGGGCGTCACCGTGAAGCCGCCGGTGTCGTTGTCGGTGTTGGTGACACTCACGTCGGCGGAGTTCAGGCCGTTGTAGGCCGAGTCGCTGCTCGTCGCCGGGCTCAGAACGATCGTATAGGCCTTGTTGCCGTCGGCCGTGACGTCGTCCACGCCCGTGATGGTCACGGTCTGGGCCGTGCTCCAGTTTTGCGGGGTGAAGGTCAGCGAGGAAACGTTCGTCGTGCCTTCGGCCGTGTTGGAAGAGGCCACATCAACCGTCACATTGCCCGTTGGCTGTGAATTGAGCTTGACCGTGAAGGAAGCCGTCGCTCCGGCCTCGCTGGTTGTCAGGCCGCTGACGGGCGTCACCGTGAAACCGGCAGCGTCGTTGTCGGTGTTGGTGACACTCACGTCGGCGGGGTTCAGGCCGTTGTAGGCCAAGTCGCTGCTCGTCGCCGGGCTGAGGAGAATCGTGTAGGCCTTGCTCCCGTCGGCAACGGCGTCGTCCACGCCCGTGACGGTCACCGTCTGGGCTGTGTTCCAGTTCTGTGGCGTGAAGGTCAGAGAAGAAACATTCGTCGTGCCTTCGGCCGCGTTGGACGAGGCGACCGCGACCGTGACGTTGCTGGTCGGCTGTGAATTGAGTTTGACCGTGAAGACCGCGGTCGCACCGGCCTCGCTGGTGGTCAGGCCACTGACGGGCGTCACGGTGAAACCGGCGGCATCGTTGTCCTGGTTGGTGACACTCACGTCGGCGGGGTTCAGGCCGTTGTAGCCCGAGTCACCGCTCGTCGCCGCGCTCAGCACGATCGTATAGGCCTTGTCGCCGTCGGCCGTGATGTCGTCCATACCCGTCACGGTCACGCTCTGGGGAGTGTTCCAGTTCTGCGGGGTGAAGGTCAACGAGGAAACGCTCGTCGTCCCTTCGGCGGTGTTGGACGAGGCCACCGCGACCGTGACGTTACTGGTCGGCTGCGAATTGAGCTTGACCGTGAAGGCAGCGGTCGCGCCGGCCTCGGTGGTGACCAGCCCGCTGGTGGGCGTCACCGTGAAGCCCGCGGCGTCGTTGTCCTGATTGGTCACCGACACGTCGGCGGCATCGAGGCCGTTGTACACCGAGTCGGAGCTGACCGCCGCTCCCAGGATGATCGAGTACGCCTTGCTGCCGTCGGCGATGCTGTCATCCACGCCGGTGACCGTCACCGTCTGGGCCGTGTTCCAGTTCTGCGGCGTGAAGGTCAGCGAGGAGACATTCGTCGTCCCCTCGGCGATGTTCGTCGAGGCCATCCCGATGACCACATTGCTGATGGGCTGCGAATTCAACCTGACCGTGAAGCTCGCCGTGCCGCCCGCCTCGGTAGTGGTCAACCCGCTGGTCGGGGTCACGGTGACGCCGGGGGTGTCGTTGTCGGTATTGGTGACCGCGACATCGGCGGGGTTCAGGCCGTTGTAACCTGAATCGCTGCTCGTCGCCGCGCCAAGGACGATCGTGTAGGCCTTGCTGCCATCGACCACGGAGTCGTCGGCGCCGGTCACGGTCACGGTCTGGGCCGTGTTCCAATTCTGCGGGGTGAAGGTCAGTGAGGAGACGTTCGTTGTGCCCTCGGCCGTGCTCGAGGACGCGACCGGGATCGTCACGTTCGCCGTGGGCTGGGAGGTGAGCTTGACGGTGAACGAAGCGGCACCGCCCGCCTCGGTGGTGACAAGCCCGCTGGTCGGGGTCACCGTGAAGCCGGCGGTGTCGTTGTCGGTGTTGGTGACGCTGACATCGGCGGGGTTCAGGCCGTTGTAAACCGTGTCACTGCTCGTGGCCGCGTTCAGCGTGACCGCGTAGGCCTTGCTCCCGTCGGCGATGCTGTCGTCGATGCCCGTGACGATCACCGTCTGCGCCGTGTTCCAGTTCGCCGCGGTGAAGGTCAGGGAGGAGACGCTCGTCGTGCCTTCGGCCGCGTTGGACGATGCAATGGCGATCGTCACATTCGCGGTGGGCTGCGAGGTGAGCTTGACGGTGAAAGACGCCGTGCCGCCCGCCTCGGTGGTGGTCAGCCCACTGGTCGGCGTTACGGTGAAACCGGCGCTGTCGTTGTCGGTGTTGGTCACGCTCACGTCGGCGGGGTTCAGGCCGTTGTAAACCGTGTCGCTGCTCGACGCCGGGTTCAGGGCGATCGTGTAGGCCTTGCTGCCGTCCGCGATGCTGTCATCGACGCCGGTGACGATGACCGTCTGGGCCGTGTTCCAGTTCGCCGCGGTGAAGGTCAGCGACGAGACGTTCGTCGTGCCCTCGGCCGTGTTGGAGGAGGCGATCGCGATCGTCACGTTGGCGGTGGGCTGGGAGGTGAGCTTGACGGTGAAGGAGGCCGTGCCGCCCGCCTCGGTGGTGGTCAGCCCGCTGACGGGGGTGACGGTGAAACCGGCGGTGTCGTTGTCGGTATTGGTGACCGCGACGTCGGCGGGGTTCAGGCCGTTGTAGGCCGAGTCGCTGCTCGTCGCGGCGCCCAGGACGATGGAGTAGGCCTTGTTGCCGTCGACGACCGAGTCATCAACACCCGTGACGGTCACGGTCTGCGCGGTGTTCCAGTTCGCCGCGGTGAAGGTCAGCGAAGAAACACTCACCGTGCCCTCGGCCGTGTTGGAGGAGGAGACCGGAATGGTCACATTGCCCGTGGGCTGCGAATTCAGCCTGACCGTGAAGGAAGCCGTCGCGCCCGCCTCGGTGGTGGTCAGGCCGCTGACCGGCGTCACGGTGAAACCCGCGGTGGCGCCGCCGACGGTGAAGGTCGAACTGATGGTGTTGGAGGCGATGCCGGTCGAGGAGTCGATGGTGCGGAAGTCCACCGTGTTAAGCCCGGCAACGCCGGTGACGGCGGCGGAAACGGAAGACGAGTAGGCGCCGTAGTAGTTGGCGTTGACCCAGTCGCCGCCGTTGAGGCGGTACTGGATGTAATCAACGGTGTTGGTGGTGACGGCCAGGCGCGGGCCGTAGGTGTTCTGGTTGGGCAGCGTGCCGACGGCGCTGGTGCCGGAGAAGGTATAGACCCCGGTGGAGCTGTTGTAGGAACCCGAACCGGTGAGCGTGAGGGGCACGTCCAGCACGTCGAAGACGCCGTCGGAGTCGCTGTCACGCCAGCCGAGCATCTGCATGGTGCTGGGGGCGGAGGTGTGGTTGGGGTAGGCGACGTCCTGCAGGCCCGCCTCGGCCATGATCGAGGCCTGGCGACTGCCGGGGTTGGGATTGCCGTCGTAGGCGTTGAGGTTCTGCGTGCCGTAGTAGCCACTGGTCATCGTGTAGCTGTTGCCACCCGAGTATTCGTCCAGCGCGTAGAAAATGTGGCCGGTCTCATGGGCGAGGACCTGGCCCATGCGGTTGATGCCCCACGCGCCGTTGTCGTAGGTCAGCGTGGCGTACGGGCCGCCGAAGTAGGTGTATGCGAAGTAGTTGTCGGTGAACTTGCCGTCGGTGTCGTTGAGCGAGTTGGCGATGAAAACCGTGTACGCCCAGTCCGTGTGGTGCGCCTTGCGCTGCGCGTCGTTGTACTTCTGCATGTCCGTGATCGACGACGACGCAGAGTTGGCCCCGACCGACGTGAGGAAGTCGTCCACCCAGAGCGTGTTCTGGCTGTAGGTGTGGTTGATCGGCTCGACCTTCGTGGAGACGGGGTTGTCCGTGTAGGTGAAGTCCACGAAGAAATTGAGGTCGGACTTGGAGTTGGGGTTCTGCTGGTGGAAGGTCGCCTCCCACCAGTTCATGGCCTCGATCACCTCGGTCTTCACGCTGGCGATCTGCGCGGCCGTCCAGTTGGCCTCGGTCTTGGCGTCCGTCTGGCCGTTGGAGTTGAGCAGGACGATATTCACCCACACGTCACCCGCCATGAACTCGGTGTTGGCGCGGTAGTCGGCGTTGAGCGGCGTCTGGCCTGACGGTGTCTTGTTGCCCAAAACGACGGTGGATGTATCGATGCCCGTGGTCGTGCCGCCCGCCACCGTCGCGCCGCCGCCGGCGGGGAGAGCCTGGAGCGCCGCCCCAAACGCCGCTTCATCGCCGGGAGCGACCTGGCCCATGCAAAGCGGGCAGGCGCAGGCCGTGGGGTGGATGAAGGTCTGGTTGCCGAAGTTGTAAACCCGCGCCTGCGTGTCCTGCGCCGGCACGATGGGCTCGACGCCGTGGTCGTCGTCGCCTTGGACGCCGCTGTCGTGGACCAGGGCCGTCACGGTCTGGCTGCTGTTGTGGAGATTCGAGGGGAAGGCGCTGCTGAGGAGCTGGCGGATTTCGAGCGATTCCAAGCCGGCCCACTTGGCCAGCAGGTTCTTGCCCGCGGGTCCCGAGAGGCGGTCGAGCCCGGAGCCGAAGCTCTGCTTATAGGTGCGCTGGCGCGCGCGTGGCGAAGATCGTGGACTGCGTCGCATGCCGTCTCCTGCTTTGTTGATCCGCCTCGCGTGCCGGGATGGATTCCCGAACGCCCCTGCTCTGGTGGCCCGCCCTCTTCGGAGCTCGCCGCACCTTGTCCGGATCAACCAAACGATCCGCCACACGCACGGTCTAGTGAATCCGCACAATCCACGTAATCGCCTGCCAGCCCAGCCGCTATAGCCGGACCGCGCAGGCCGATAACCGTTGGATTGGTCCAACTGCATGCAAACGCCTACCCCCCTGACCGGGTATGCGTTTCATCCCTGAATTGACAGCGGAGCCCTTCTCCCTAAGAGCCCTCCTCGGCAGCACCGATAACTCATATCGGCGGTCTGTTATCACAACACCATTTGGCATCCGTGTCAATCCATTCTCGACGTAAAACTCTGGTAAATAACAACGTGAACCACGCCCTGAAGGCGTAGTCCTCGCTGAAGTCTGACTCTCTTGATCGCGCTCCGGCGGCCCCGGATTACTCTTCGTTGTGGCTGGGTCGAAGCTTCACCGCGGGCGTGGAGACCACCGGGGCATCGGCGGGCTCCGTCCAGTCCTCGGCGTTGCTCAGGTCCAACACCATCGCGCTGGTCTTGCGGTAGCCCAGCTTGCGGATGACTTCCAACACCTCGGTCCAGGTGGGGAAGGGCTTGTTGTTGACTCGCTTGTAGGCGTCCACCGCCGTGATGAAGAGGAACTGCTCGGGCGTCATCTCGCCCTCTTCGGCGGACTTCATGAAGTCGCTGCGGCGGCGGCCCGGGCCACGCCGGCGCTCAAGCCCAGTCCCGGGCGTGCGCAGGTCCACCACCGATTCGCGGCGATCCGGCCCCTGGCGGGCGGGCGCTTCCGAAAGGTTCTCAGTCTTCTGATCGTCCATTGTTTTCTCCCGTCAAGCGCCCGCGCCTTTCGGCCGGGCTCGACCCGGACGGGAGTGCGACGATCAGGGCTCGTCGTCTTCCTCGTCCTCTTCCTCGTCGTCGTCATCAAAGAGGTCGTCGTCGTCCTCTTCTTCGTCGTCGTCTTCTAGGAAGTCGTCGTCCTCGTCGTCCTCGAACTCTTCATCTTCCTCATCGTCAAAAAACTCCTCCTCCTCAAGGTCGCCTTCCTCGGTCATCCACAACGGCAACGCCTCGACGACGGCCGTCGCGGAGACGGGTTCCGTCTGTGCGTTCTGTGCCGTCCAGGTAAGTTCTTCAGCGATGTGGTCAGTCATGACATCTACCTCCCAAAGTGCTCCCCCAGTACAGGATCGCGGGTCGCCAACGGCCGGGGCGTCATTGGCCCGATGAGAACTGGCGGCTACACTATCGGGCGTCGCGGGTTTGTCAACGATATTTTTTTTGCCCCCGCACCCACAACGAGCCCCGACCAGCATGGCCACCCCCTCCCAACATGCCCAGTGGAACATCGTGCCCGCCGTCGCCGCCTGGCTCCTGCCCGGGTTGGGCCACATGCTCCTGGGTGAACGGCAGCGCGGCATGATACTCATGGCCACCATCGGAATCCTCTGGCTCACCGGTTTCCTCATCGGCGGCGTCAGCGTCTTCGACCGGCAGGACCACCCCGCGTGGTTCATCGGCCAGAGCCTCATGGCCCCGTCACTGGCGGCCAACGTCGGCTTCAACTCCATCAAGGCCGGACGCCCCGATCCCCGGCCCGACGACCCCAGCCCCGCGTATGAACCCTCGTTCGGCCGCGTGAACGAGCAGTCCATCCTCTACACCGCGCTGGCGGGCCTGCTCAACCTGCTGGCCATCCTCGACGTCCTCTACCGCGAGCCGGGCAGGCGGCGCCTGGATTCCTACGTCAAGCCCGACCCCTCCGCCACCGGAGGCAAGGCGTGATGCTTTCACCGCTGCTCATGCTCGCCTACACCCCCTTCCGCGACCCGATGCCGCTGGACACCTACTGGCTCCTGCTCCTGCCGCCGCTGGTCCTGGCCATCGCACTGGTTTACAAGACCATCAAACTCGACGACCTCTCGCTCCTGCCCCGGCAAGCCACCTTCCTCGCCGGGCAGATCATCGCCTTCATGGTCCTCGCCGCCGCAGCGCTCTGGCTGATCACCGAAATCTTCTAAGCCCCGCCGCGCGGTGCGACACAACATCTCATCACCCAACGCTATTGCCCCCACGCACCTCCTTATGAAACACCTCCTCGCCCAACTCGTCGCCGGCAAGACCCTCTCGCCCGGGGAGACCGTCGAGGCGTTCGAGCTGATCATGACCGGGCAGGCGACGCCGGCCCAGGTCGGCGCGCTGCTGGCGATGATCCAGTCGCGCGGCCCAACCGTCGCCGAGATCGCCGGGGCGGCCAGGGTCATGCGCGCCAACGCCACGCGCGTCGCCACGCCGCCGGGGCTCAAGATCATCGACACCTGCGGCACCGGCGGCGACCACTCCCGCACGTTCAACATCTCCACAGCCGCCGCCCTCGTCGCCGCCGGCGCGGGCAGGCCGCTGGGCGTCGCCGTCGCAAAGCACGGCAACCGCTCCGTCACCAGCATGTCCGGCTCCAGCCAGGTGCTCCAGGAACTAGGCGTGAAGCTGCGCGTCGAGCCGGCCGCGCTCACGAGATGCCTCGACGAGGCGGGTGTCTGTTTCTGCTTTGCGCCTTCCCACCACCCGGCGACCAAGCACGTCACCGGCGTGCGCCAGGACCTCGGGTTCCGCACGCTCTTCAACCTGCTGGGCCCGCTGACCAACCCGGCCTTCTGCACGCGGCAGGTGATGGGCGTGTTCGATGCATCGCTGACCGACCCGATCGCCCAGGTGCTCCGCGACCTTGGCTCGGAACGCGCGATGATCGTCCACGGCCGGATGGGCGAGGGCACGATCGACGAGATCTCCACCGGCGGCCCGACGCGGATCAGCGAACTGCGTGGCGGGAAGATCGTCACCATTGAGATGGACGCGAAGACGCTCGGCCTGGCGAACGCCGACCCGGCCGCGCTGCGGGTCAGCGACCCGGCACAGAGCGCGGCGGTGGTGCGTTCGGTGCTGTCGGGCGGTCGCGGCCCGGCACGGGACATCGTCGCCGTGAACGCCGCCGCCGCTCTGGTGGTCGCCGATGCCGCGGGTGATTTGAAGACGGGTTTGCAGATGGCCGAGCAGGCGATCGACAGCGGCGCGGCGGCACGGGCGCTCGAAAAACTCGCCGCCATCACCCGCGCCGACCCGACGCCCGAGGCGTGACAAGCAACCCTGATCCCCTCTCTGGGAGTTATGAAACAACAAGGCCCCCGGCGTGAGCCGGGGGCCTTGTGATTGTTACATGCGACTCCGCCCAGCGGCGGGGATCACTCCTTGGGTTCTTCGCCCGCCGCGTCGGCCTCGACCTCGCCGAGCAACTGGGCGACGAGCCGCGACTCGCCGACGGTCGTTTTGATCTGGTCGGGCGTCTCGGCACCGGCGGCCTCCGCCAACGCGGCGGCGTCTTCCAGGACTTCCTGGCGGGACGGCGCTTCCTGGGCGGGCGGCTCGGCCAGCTTGATGACCTTCGCCTGCACATAGGGCTTGAAGCCCGTGCCGACGGGAATCAGGTGGCCCAGCAGGACGTTCTCCTTGAGGCCGACCAGGTCGTCCATCTTCGCCGCCAGCGCGGCCTCGGTAAGAACCTTGGTCGTCTCCTGGAACGAAGCACCGGAGAGGAACGAGTCGCTCTGCAGCGACGCCTTGGTGATGCCGAGCAGCAGCGTCTTGGCCGTGGGCGGCTTGGCGCGGGTGGCGGTGGCCTTCTCCTTGCCCTCGGCCTCGGAGCGGGCGTTGGCCTCGCGGATCTCGGCGCGGGTGTAGATCTGTCCGGCGACCAGGCCGGTGTCGCCCGGCTCCTTGATGCGGGCCAGTTCGTTCACCTTATCGACCGCGTCGCGGAAGCGGAACTTGTCCACGACCTCGTTGGGCAGCACGTAGGAGTCGCCGGGGTTCTCGACGCGCACCTTGCGGAGCATCTGGGTGACGATGATCTCGATGTGCTTGTCGTTGATGGGCACGCCCTGGGCGCGGTAAACGTTCTGCACCTCGTCGAGGAGGTAGTTGTACAACGCCTCCTCGCCCTTGATGCGGAGGATGTCGTGCGGGACGAGCGGGCCGTCGATGAGCGGGTCGCCGGCCGTGATGAAGTCGCCGGTGTGGACCAGCAGGTGGCGGTCCTGCGGGACATGGTGTTCCTTCTCGAGCACGCCCTCGCCCTCGGAGCCGGAGCGGACGATGATGGTCATCTTGCCGCGGCGGCGGTCGGAACGGAGCTCGACGGTGCCCGAGATTTCCGCCATGACGGCGGCCTCGCGGGGCTTGCGTGCCTCGAAGATCTCGGTGACGCGGGGCAGACCGCCGACGATGTCGGATGAACCCGACACCTCGCGCGGCTGGCGGGCGATCATGTGGCCGGCCTCGATCTGCTGGCCCTCGGCCACCTCGATACGCGCCTTGGCGGGCAGGAAGTGCAGGTCGAGGATCGTCTTGCCGTCCGTGCCGACAACTTCGACGCGCGGGTGCATCTCGCCCTTGTGCTCGATGACGACCAGCGATTCCTTGATGCCGGACTTCTTGCCCTTGCCGGGCGCTTCCTGCTCGGGCCGGACGGTCTCGCCCAGCTTGATGTCCTGGAAGCGGATGACGCCCGCCTTCTCGGCGAGGATCGGCGTGCGGTGGGGGTCCCACTTGACGAGCATCTGGCCCTTCTTGATTTCCTGGCCGGGCTTGACGAGCACGAACGCCCCGTACTGGACCTTGGTCTTCTCCAACTCGCGTCCCTTGGCGTCGAGGACGGCGATCTCGCCGTTGCGCTTGAGGGCGACGAGCACGTCGTTGCCGTCCTCGTCCTTGACGGGGACCTCGTTGACGTCGCGGATCTCGATCGTGCCGCCGTGCTGCGAGCGGTAGTCGGTGTCGGTCAGCGTGCGCTGACCGATGCCGCCGGTGTGGAACGTACGCATGGTGAGCTGCGTGCCGGGTTCGCCGATGGACTGGGCGCCGATGATGCCGACGGCCAGGCCCTCTTCGACGAGACGGCCGGTGCTCATGTCCTGCCCGTAGCACAGGGCGCAGATGCCCTGACGCGACTCGCAGGTGAGCGGCGAGCGGACCATGACCGAGTCGATGCCCAGCACCTCGATCTTGCGTGCGGCCTCGTCGGTGATCATCTCGTTTTCACGGACGATGACCTCGTCGGTGATCGGGTTGGCGATGGTCTCGCGTGCGGTGCGGCCGACGATGGCCTCGCGCAGCGGGACGTCGATCTCCTCGCCCTTATAGATGGCGCGCTTGGTCACGCCGTGCTTGGTGCCGCAGGTGTGCTCGAAGACGAACACGTTCTGCGCCACGTCGGCGAGCTTGCGGGTGAGGTAGCCCGAGTCGGCGGTCTTGAGCGCCGTGTCGGCCAGACCCTTGCGGGCGCCGTGGGTGGAGCTGAAGTATTCCAGAACGCTCATGCCCTCGCGGGCGTTGGCGCGGATGGGGGTCTCGATGATCTCGCCGCTGGGCTTGGACATCAGGCCACGCATGCCGGCGAGCTGCTGAATCTGCGAGACGTTACCGCGGGCGCCCGAGTCGGCCATGAGCCACACGGGGTTGAGGTAGAGCTTGCCCTTGTTGCCCTCGACGGGGACGGGGTTGCCGTCCTCGTCGCGGCGGTCGGCCTTGAGCTCGGCGAGCAGTTCCTTGGTGACCTGCTCGCGGCAGTGCGTCCAGAGGTCGAGCAACTGGTTGTAGCGCTCACGGTCGGTGACGGCACCGGCGTGGAACGCCTTCTCGACGCGGTCCACCTTCTTCTGCGTGTCGCCGATGATCTCCTGCTTCTTGGCCGGGATGCGCAGGTCGGTGATGCCGAACGAGAGACCGGCGAGGGTGGACTGCTTGAAGCCAACTTCCTTCATGCGGTCCAAGAGGTCGATCGTGGCGGGACGGCCCTTGTAGTCGTAGGTGTCGTCGATGACGCGGGCGCAACCCTTCTTGCCCAGGGCGCAGTTGTAGTAAGGCATGCCCTGTTCGAGGATGTCGTTGAACACGAGCCGGCCGATCGTGGTGAGCAGGCGGTTGGAGGCGGGGAACGGCTTGGGCTGGCCCTTCTGGTCCTCGACGATCGAGCCGTAGCGGTCCTTGGGGACGCGGACGACGATCGGCTCGTGGACGCTGATCTTCTTGAGCGAGTACGCCAGGTGCGCCTCGGTCATGTCCTTGAAGCGGCGGATCTTGGTCTTGTCCGCGTTGGGCTCGGGCATGATCGTGGCGTAGTACACGCCCAGGACGATGTCCTGCGACGGCGAGATGATCGGGTTGCCGTTCGCGGGGGAGAAGATGTTGTTGGGCGAGAGCATCAGGATGCTCGCCTCGGCCTGCGCCTCCACGGAGAGTGGCAGGTGGACGGCCATCTGGTCGCCGTCGAAGTCGGCGTTGAAGCCGGTGCAGACCAGCGGGTGGATCTTGATCGCGTTGCCCTCGACGAGCACGGGCTCGAACGCCTGGATACCCATGCGGTGGAGCGTGGGGGCGCGGTTGAGGAGCACGGGGTGCTGGTAGATGACCTCTTCGAGGATGTCCCAGACCTCGGGGTCGCGGCGCTCGAGCATCTTCTTGGCGGACTTGATCGTGTCCACCAGGCCGTGCTCCTTGAGCTTACGGATGATGAACGGCTGGAAGAGCTCGAGGGCGATCTTCTTGGGCAGGCCGCACTGGTGGAGCTTGAGCTCGGGGCCGACGACGATGACGGAGCGGGCGGAGTAGTCCACGCGCTTGCCGAGCAGGTTTTCGCGGAAACGGCCCTGCTTGCCCTTGATCATGTCGGTGAGCGACTTGAGCGGGCGGTTGGAGGAACCGAGCACGGGGCGGCGGCAGCGGCCGTTGTCGAACAACGCGTCCACCGACTGCTGCAGCATGCGCTTCTCGTTGCGGATGATGACCTCGGGGGCGTTGAGGTCCATCAGCTTCTTGAGGCGGTTGTTGCGGTTGATGATGCGGCGGTAGAGGTCGTTGAGGTCGCTGGTGGCGAAGTTACCGCTCTCCAGGAGGACCAGCGGGCGGAGGTCGGGCGGGATCACGGGGATCACGTCCATGACCATCCACTCGGGCTTGTTCTCGCTCTTGCGGATCTGCTCGACGACCTTAAGCCGCTTGGAGAGGTCCTTGATCTTCTGCTTGGAGCGGGTCTCTTTGAGGTCGGCGCGGAGCTGGTCGTTGATCGCGTCCAGGTCGAGGCGCTGGAGAAGCTCCTTGGCGGCCTCGGCGCCCATGGCGGCCTTGAAGGCGGTGGCGCCGTGCTTCTCGACGGCCAGGCGGTGCTCCTCTTCCGTGAGGACCTGCTTCTCCTTCATCGGGGTTTCACCCGGATCGATGACGACGTAGTCCTGGAAGTAGATGACCTTTTCGAGGTCGCTGGTCTTCATGGCCAGGAGGTTGCCCAGGTGGCTGGGGACGGCCTTGAAGAACCAGATGTGCACGATGGGCGCGGCCAGGTTGATGTGGCCCATGCGCTTGCGGCGGACGCGGCTGTGCGTGACCTTGACGCCGCAGCGGTCGCAGATGATGCCCTTGAACTTGGTGCCCTTGTACTTGCCGCAGGCGCACTCGTAGTCGCGCTCCGGGCCGAAGATGCGCTCGCAGAAGAGGCCGTCCTTCTCCGGGCGGTAGGTGCGGTAGTTGATCGTCTCGGGCTTCTTGACCTCGCCGAACGACCACGAGCGGATGTCGTTGGGGCTGGCGAGGGTGATCTTCACCGAGGCGTAGTCGTTGACGCGGTCGTAAACTTGTTCGGACATATCTGCTCCCTTGGCAAGGGGATTAATCAAGTCGCGGTTCAAGGCCCTCCCGGTTCCGGGAGGCACGATCCTCACATCATTCTTCCGCTGATGAGTGCGGTGGCGTCCCCGTTAGAGGATGTTCCCCGCCTCGATCGCCGCTTTCTCAAGCGTGATGTTCAGGCCCAGGCCCTTGATCTCGTTGCACAGCACGTCGAAGGCGACGGGCATGCCCGCCTCCAGCGTGTTGGTGCCCTTGACCATGGACTCGTAGATCTTGGTCCGGCCCTCGACGTCGTCGCTCTTGACGGTGAGGAGTTCCTGCAGGAGGTACGCGGCGCCGTACGCTTCCAGGCCCCACACCTCCATCTCGCCGAATCGCTGGCCGCCGGTGCGGGCCTTGCCGCCCAGCGGCTGCTGGGTGATGAGGCTGTACGGGCCGGTCGCGCGGGCGTGGATCTTGTCATCCACCAGGTGGTGGAGCTTGAGCAGGTACATGTGGCCGACGGTGGTCTTCTGGTCGAACGGCTCACCGGTGCGGCCGTCGTGCAATTGAACCTTGCCACCGCGGGGCATCTTGGCGAGGATCTCGCGCGGGCCCGGGGCCTTGTTCGCCGCCGCCAGTTCCGCGTGGCGCTTGTCGACGTATTCATTGGCCTCGGCGGTGGCCTTGTGGATTTCCTCTTCCGTCGCCCCGTCGAACACGGGGGTCACGGCCTGGAAGCCCAGCACGCCGCACGCCCAGCCCAGGTGCGTCTCGAGGATCTGCCCGACGTTCATGCGGCTGGGCACGCCCAGCGGGTTGAGCAGCACGTCCACCGGCGTCCCGTCCTCGAGGAACGGCATGTCCTCTTCGGGGACGATGCGGGCGATGACGCCCTTGTTGCCGTGGCGGCCGGCCATCTTGTCGCCGACCGACAGGTGACGCTTGGTCGCCAGGTAAACCTTGACCATCTCGAGCACGCCCGAGGGCAGCTCGTCGCCGCGCTTCATGTGCGCCAGCTTGCGCTCGCGCTCCTTCTTGATCGCCTCGACGCGCGGCCAGAACTGGCTGTGGATCTGCTCGGCCTGCTGGCGGGCGGTCTTGGAGCCCTTCACCCAGTCGAGCGTGAAGCCCTCGATCTGCTCCAGCACGACCTCGTTGATATCCGACTGCGCGACCTTCTGCTTCGTGCCCGGGTCCACCATCGGGGCGCCGGTCACCTCATTGATCTGGTCCACCATCTGGCGGAACAGCTCGGTCGCCCGCGTGTCCATCTGCGTCTCGTAGTCACGCATCTCACGCTTGAGCTGTTTCTTCTGCTCGTCGTTGAGGTGCATGCGGCGGCTGAACCGCTTGGCGCCGATGACGATGCCCTCGGTGCCGGCGGGGACTTCGAGCGAATCATTCTTCACGTCTTCGCCGGCGCGGCCGAAGATCGCGTGCAGCAGCTTCTCCTCGGGGGAGAGCTCGCTCTTGGACTTGGGGCTGACCTTGCCGACGAGGATGTCGCTCGGGCGGACGTACGCGCCGATGCGGATCACGCCGTTCTCGTCCAGCATGCTCAGCATCTTCTCGCTGACGTTGGGGATGTCGCGGGTGAACTCCTCGCGGCCGAGCTTGGTCTCGCGGATCTCGACGTCGAACTCCTCGATGTGGATCGAGGTGAAGACGTCTTCCTTAACCAGGCGCTCGGAGATGACGATGGCGTCCTCGAAGTTGTAGCCGTCGAAGGTGCTGAAGGCGACCAGCGCGTTCTTGCCCAGCGCCAGCTCACCCTGGAGGGTGGCCGCGCCGTCGGCGATGATCTGGCCCTTCTTGACCTTCTGGCCCAGCTTCACGATCGGGCGCTGGTTCTGGCAGGTGCGCTCGTTGAGGCCGACGAACTTACGCAGCTCGTACTCGTCGGCGTTGTCGATGACGATGCGGGTGGCATCGACGTCGGTGACGGTGCCGCCGTTCTTGGCGCGGACCACCATGCCGGAGTACTTGGGGATCTCCTTCTCGAGGCCGGTCGCCACGCAGGGCGGCTGGACCTTGATGAGGGGCACCGCCTGGCGCTGCATGTTGGAACCCATGAGGGCGCGGTTGGCGTCGTCGTGCTCGAGGAAGGGGATGAGCGCCGCCGACACGCCGACGATCTGCTTGGGGCTGATGTCGATGAACTTGATCTCGCTGGACTCGACCTGCGCCAGGTCGCCGTCCACGCGGGCCAGGACGGAGCCCTTGACGACCTTGCCGTCGGGTTCGATGGCGTCGGTCGGGCCGAGGGTGATCTTCATCTCCTCGTCGGCGCGGAGCCAGGCGACGTCGCCGGCCTGGGTCTTGCCGTTCTTGACCACGCGGTAGGGCGTGAGCAGGAAGCCGTAGTCGTCGATGCGGCTGTAGATGCCCAGCGACGCGATCAGGCCGATGTTCGTGCCTTCGGGCGTCTCGATCGGGCAGATGCGGCCGTAGTGCGAGATATGCACGTCGCGCACCTCGAAGCCGGCGCGCTTGCGGTTGAGGCCGCCGGGGCCCAGCGCCGACAGACGACGCTCGTGCGTCAACTGCGACAGCGGGTTGGTCTGGTCAACGACCTGCGACAGCTCGCCGCGGCCGAAGAAGTGCTCGATCGCGCTCGACACGCTCTTGGAGTTGATCAGGTCCGCGATCTTCGCCAGCTCGTCCGGGTCCTTGACGCTCATGCGCTCCTGCACGGTGCGGCGGAGCTTGAGGAAACCCTTGCGCATCTCCTCCACGGCCAGCTCGTCGAGCGTGCGGAGGCGGCGGTTGCCCAGGTGGTCGATGTCGTCGATGTGCGCCTTGTTGCGGTTGGAGCGCAGGTCGAGGATGTACTTGATGACGTGCATGAAGTCTTCCGCACGCAGCGCCATCTCCTTTTCGGGGACGTTCAGGTCGAACTTCCGGTTGATGCGGAAGCGGCCAACCTTCCCAAGGCGGTAGCGGTTGACGTCGAAGAACTTCTCCTGGAAGAGCTGGCGCGCCTTCTCGACCTGCGGCGGGTTGCCGGGGCGGAGGCGGGCGTAGAGCTGGAGCAGCGCCTGCTCGTGCTCGCTGACGGCGTTGCTGATGTCGTGGTTGCGTTCCTCGGCGATGGTGTTGAGGATCAGCTCGTCGCTGACGTCGGTGATGACCTCGACGGACTTCAGGTTCGACGCCAGGAGCTTTTCGATCGCCTCGCCGATGGCCGCGCCGGCGCGGACGACTTCCTCGCCCGTCTCACGGTCCACGATCGGGGAGACGGCGAAGTGCTCGGGCTTGAGCTTGGCGACCTCGATCTTCACCACGTCGTAGAACGAACGCAGGATCTTCTCGGTCGTCGAATAGTTCTCGTCCAACGCGCGGAGGAACGTGCTGGTGGGGATCTTCGTCGACTGGTCGATGCGCATGACCAGGACGTCTTTCTTCGTGACCTCCAGCTCGATCCACGAGCCTCGCTCGGGGATGATGCGCGCCGAGTGCAGCGGGCGGTCCGCCTCGTCCGAAGCGATGGAGAAGTCCACGCCCGGCGAGCGGTGCAACTGATTGACGATGACGCGCTCGGCGCCGTTGATGATGAACTCACCGCCACCCATGAGGATGGGGATCTCGCCCAGGTAGATTTCCTCCTGGGGGATCTCGGCGACGTCCTTGCGGACCAGTCGCACGCCGATGCGGAAAGGCCGTCCGTACGTCAGCCGGAGCTGACGGCACTCGTCGGGCGTGTAGCGCGGCTCGTCGAGCTTGTAGTAGAGATACTCGAGTTGCATGTTCCCGTCGTATGAAACGATCGGGAACACTTCGCGGAGCAGCGACTCGAGCCCCATGGCGATGTCGCGCTTGTCGAACTCCTTGTCCATCTGTAGGAAGCGTTCGTACGCGGCCTGCTGGACCTCAACCAGGTTAGGAACGGGAAGCGCGTCACCACGCTTAGAGTAGTCGCGCACTGTCTTCATCAGCATCGATCACCTCGATCCTGTAACACAAGTTCTGCGTTGGCCGTATCTTGTGAGATCAGCAACACTGGGTACCCAAACCGCAAGCCGTGTAGTATAGCTAAACCCTCTCCACACCACAAGTCGCGACCCTAGCGAAATCTTCAATTTTCCTAGCCCTCATTCTTGACATCCGAGAAAGTCAGTGTTTGCGCCACTGGTGCCGCCGACCGGCGGGCAAACGGGCCGGCGGCGCGGGCACGCGCCGCGCTGAGCACTGCGGATCGTCGATTCCTGTTTGTCAGAAAAATTCCCCGAGCCCGACGGCTTACTTCGAGATTGTCAACGGCGTGACCTTCTCGACCTGCCCCGCGGCGATCTTGTCGAAGCCGCTGCCCAACTCACCCAGCGGATCGGGGGGGATGACCTCGACAACCTTGTCGCCCAGCTTCGCCTCGCCGCGCCGGACGCGGTCCTGGAACTTACGGCATTCCTCCAGCAGCGCGTCGAGGATGTTCTCCTCCGGCACGGTCTGCGTCTTCTGGCCCTGCACGTAGATGATCCCCTTGCGGTCGCCGGCGAAGATCGCCACGTCCGCGCCCTCCGCCTCGCCCGGGCCGTTCACCACACAGCCCATCACCGCGACCTTGATCGGGATCTGGATTTCCTCTTTGAGTTTCTTCCGCACGTCCTGCACGAGCGTGAAGAGGTCCACCTGGATACGGCCGCAGGTCGGGCAGGCGATCAGCTCGGCGCCGATGCGCTCGCGCAGGCCCAGGATGTAGAGCAGCTCGAGGCCGTCCTGCACCTCGTAGATCGGATCGTTCGCGTAGCTGATGCGGATGGTGTCGCCCACGCCCGACGCCAGCAGGTGGCCCAGCGGGACGACGGAGCGGATCGTGCCCGTTTCCTTGGGCCCCGCGTGCGTGACGCCCAGGTGGAGCGGGTGGTCGAAGCGCTTGGAGATTTCCGTGTAGGCGTCGATGACGATCAGCGGGTCGATCGACTTGGCGCTGATGGTGATGTCGTAGAAGTCACGGGCGTAGAAGATGTCGAGGTATTCCTCGAGCTTGGCGATCATGATCGCCAGGATGTAGCCGTGCTTGTTGTTGGAGAAGACACCGCCGAGTTCCTTGGCGCGTTTCTGCTTGTCCTTGCGCTCGATGATCGAGCCCTCGTTAACGCCCACGCGGATGGGGAGCTTGCGCTCCTTGCAAGCGTCGATGACCTTCTCGACCTGGGCACGGTCCTGGATGTTGCCGGGGTTGAGGCGGATCTTGTGGACGCCCGCCTCGACGGCCTCGAGGGCGCGCTGAAAATGAAAGTGTACGTCGGCGACGATCGGCACCTGCACCTGCGGGATGATGTGCTTGAGCGCCTCGGTGTCCTTGCGCTCCGGGACAGCCACGCGGACGACGTCTGCCCCTGCGGCGGCGAGTTTGTGTATCTCGGCGACGCACTTGTCGATCTCGTAGGTGTAGCCGGAGGTCATGGTCTGCACGGAGACGGGCGCGTCGCCGCCGATCTTGACGATGCCGTGCTCTTTGTCGCCCAGGGTGACCTGTCGGGTCTTGCGTCGGTTGATCATGTGTGGGCCGGAGGGGGTGAGTGTTGCCGGGGTTCTGAACGAGAGCTCCGCGCGCCGGGACCGATCGGGGAGCACCATAGTATAACCCCGGGGCCGATCTGATTCAGGACCGATCTGCGGGGAGCGGTTAAATGAACCGGCCCGCGACGGATCGCGGGCCGGTGATGCGTTTTGCGTGATTGAGTGAATCAGGCGCGGCGGCGGCGGAACATCAGCAGGCCGCCGAGGCTCAGTAGGGTGATGCTGGCGGGCTCGGGGATTTCGCTGATCGTGACGTTATCCACGCCGAACTGGAAGGGGCGGAAAGAGTCAACCTCCGCGATGCGGAAGACGTACGAACCAGAGAAATAGCCTTTGAGCGTCACGGTCATGTGCTGCCAATTCACCAGATCGGGCTCGCCGCCACCGTTGGTGTTCACGTCGTTCTCGGTGAAGCTGCTGTAGAGAGGGTTGCCATCGGGTCGCAAGATGACGTTCGCGCCGGAGAGGGCGAAGATGCCCCCATTAGCCACGGTGGACTTGAGGATGTCCACGCGGGCAAACTGTGAGCCAATCGAGCTATTGTCGAGGCCACCTGCGCCAACCACGTTGCTGCCGTAGTGGTTGCGGGCAAAATAATCAAAGTCGATAGTGAGACTGGAAAAAGAGCCCGAGGGAAGCGTGAAAACTTGGTAAAGGACGTTGGAACCAGATGTCTCAGCGTCGCTCACAACGAACTTGTGTTTGGTTGGGGAGTCCACCGCCGGGATGTCAAACGCGTGTGAACCGGATGCAGTGTTGTCGAGATAGGTGGTTCCATCACCACCCGCAGTGCCCTTCTCGAGGTACATCGTGTCGCTGGTGCCAGCAGGCCGCGTCTCGGTCCAGCCGTCCAAGTCCGGGCTGAGTTCAAAGTCGGGGTTGTTGATCAGGACAGCCGCATTGGCGGAAGCCGCTGCCAACGCCACGACCGCACCCATCACAATCTGAAGTTTCGATGCCTGCATGGAAGCTTTCCCTTCTCCGTAAACAGATGCGTCCAGCTCACACTCCGAGCGGTCGTTACAGTCGCACTATTCAGACCTGTGGAAAATAACCCAATCCCGGGGCGTCGTCAAGGGTTTTGTGTAATTGGTTCGATAAAAATCTGCAATTATTTGATGTAAATGTCGCCCTGTTCAGATGCCTCACCCCTCGGGAACAGACCCCCGAAGGTCTAAAATGCGTTGTAAGTGCTGTGTTCTAGAGATAATGATATTAAACTATCGATTCCCCCTACAGGCAAAACCCGCTGGTTTATGGGTGGTTTCAGAACCGCGTCGAGAAAAAGAGGCTCAGCCCTGACCCGCAGTGGCCATAGCCGGACCGGTAGCCGATCCCAAACGAGGGGCCGCAGTACCCCCCACCGTAATAAGCCGGCGGCGGGCAGGAGTACCCGTAATACGCCACCGGAGCCGGGCAGTAATAGGGTGCCGGGTAGCAGTATGGTGCGGCGTAATATGGACGGTAGGCGTAGCCGCCATAGCCATACCCACGATAGCCGTACCCGCCATATCCGTGCCCGTAGCCATGGCTGGAGTAGCCGACCGCGACCGCCGTGCCTCCGCCGGAATAGCCCACGCCAACCCGGTACGAGGAATGCGAGGCCAACTGCGCCGTGCCGTTCACGTCGCTCTCAACGACCTGCGTCTGTACTTGGTCATTCACCCGGGCCGCTTCCACGCGCTGGTTCGCCCGGTCATACGCCGGCTTATCTTCCGGGTAAATCACGGGGTTCTGCGAGGCCGGCGCATCGGTCACATACACCGCCTGGCGGACGGCGCCGGCCGAGCCGACCAATGGCCGCGCGGCGATCCGCCGGGTATCGACGACGCGCTCCGCCGTGTTGATGCGGGCCAGCCGCGCGGCATCGCCGCCGTCCACGCCGCCGCGATAGACCGACATATCCCGGTCACGCCGCAGCCGTTCACGTTCGCTGGTCTGCCCCATCGCCGGAAGGGAAACGCACGCCACCACCCCAACCATCACCGCAAAGCGTACACCGATCATGGCAAGGCCTCCTTGTTGCCCAGATGATGAACCACCCCCGTATCGCTCCATTATACGCACCCCCATGACCGATGTTCGCTATCCTTCTAACGCCCATCCCCAGGACCACCCATGCCCGCCGCGACCCCTCTATACCCCTTGAAATTCCGCCCGATCTACAAATCCAAGGTCTGGGGCGGCCGCCACCTCGAAAAGCTCGGGCGAACTCTGCCCCCCCCCGCCTCCAACCTCATCGGAGAATCCTGGGAGTTGGCCGACCTCTCCTCCACCTCCCCCACCGGCGGCGGCGGCGGCGCGGAACGCTCCATCGTCGCCAACGGCCCGCTCGCCGGGCAATCCCTCCACGACCTCATCCTCCTCTACGGCGAGCAACTCCTCGGCCGCGTCCAACTCACCCCCGCCGGTGAGTTCCCCCTCCTCGTGAAGTTCCTCGACGCCCGGCAACACCTCTCCGTGCAGGTGCACCCCAGCGAGGCCTACGCGCGCCAGCACGCGAGCGACCCGAGCGTCCACCTCAAGAGCGAGGCGTGGTACATCGTCCACGCCGAGCCCGGCGCCGCGATCTATAAAGGAATCCGCGAGGGCGTCACGCGTGACCAGTTCCGCACCGCCATCGCCGCCGGCACGGTTGACGCCGTCGAGCCGCTGCTCATCAAGGTCCCGGTGAAAGCCGGCGATTGTCACTACTTACCCAGCGGTACGTGCCACGCCCTTGGCGCGGGCATCCTCGCCGCCGAGGTGCAGACACCCAGCGACACGACCTACCGCCTCTTCGACTGGGGCCGGACCGACCGTGCCCTGCACGTCGATCAGGCGATGGCCGCGATGGAGTTCGGCCCGCCGCCCTCCTCCATCAAGCACATCGAACGCCGCTCCCACATCGCGGGCATGTTCACCACCGTCACCCGCCTGGTCCTCTGCGACCACTTCCGCATCGAGAAGGTCCGCATGTCCGAGTCCTACGAGCAGGAAATCCCCTACGACCAGCCCGCCATCTGGATGGTCCTCCAGGGCAAGGGCAGACTCACCCCCGGCAACGGCGCGGAGGCGGTCCCCTTCACGCAGGGCGAGACAATCCTCATCCCCGCCGGCATGGACAACGCCCGCGTCCACCTCGACGCCGACACCGTCTGGATCGAGACGACGTTCCCCAAGGCGCTGCCGGATCAGATCGCGTAACGCAACCCGGTGGGGGCAGGCGTCCCGCCTGCCATTGCCGGGTGCCACTGGTCCGGTGTACTCGCCGGACCAGTGACTTCAGGAACATGTTCAATCGCACTGGTCGATGTGTACATCGACCAGTGGCACCCTGAGACGCGTCCACTCCCCTACCGCATCGCCACGTCGATCCGCTGAGTCATCGCCGCGAACTCCGCGTCATCGATCGCCGGTGTCAAACCCCCGCTTTGAATCTCCACCGCCTCCCCCTTCAACGGCACCCAGCTCTTGCACCCCGCGTACGACCAGTGCCCCGGCCGAGCCACCGGGCTCTTCAGCCTGTAGCTCCGCACGGCCACGAGGTAGAGCGGGTTCTCCGGCTTGTAGTTGAACCGCATGTCGATCTGGGCCGGCGTCCAGACGTGGAGGTCTTCCACCTTCTCCATCGCCGCGCGGTCCGGCACCCGCCAGATGCGTGCCGCCTCTCCCCAGCCGTGGAACGTGACCCCCGCCGTCTCCGCCGGTTCCCCACGCACCTCGACCCGGCCACGGAACTCTTCCTTCACCATCGCGGGCTTCTGGTGCTCCCACGACGGGAACAGCAGAAACGCGGGGTGCTCCAGGGTGAACACGCCAGGCCCGGTGCGCTCGTGGATGCCCCCCTTGCGGAGGAGAATGATGGTGCGGCCTTCGAGAAGGAGGTCGCAGACGATCGCCCATTCTTTGAGGCCGACGGTGAGGGGAGACATGAGGGGATGATACAGGTCGTGCGGTGAGGGGTTTAGCAAGGACTATTCGGGCAACTCCAGCACGATACGGCAGCCGTTGACGCCGCTTGGTAACGGGGTGCCCAAGGCCGAGCCGCAACGCTCGGGACCGCAGTTGTACGAGCCTCCCCGCCAGACCCGCTTGTCACCCGTCGCTGGCCCTTTGGGATCGACGACCGGGTCTTTGGGATAATCACCGAACCAATCCGAACACAATTCCCATGCGTTGCCGTGCATGTCGTACAAGCCAAACGCGTTGGGCATTTTCTTCGCCACCGGGTGCGTCTTTCCCTCGCTGTTTTTGAGATACCACCCCGCTGCCGCCAGCGCCTTCTCTCCGTCGCCCAGGTTGTACGCGGTTTGGGTTCCGGCCCGGCAAGCGTATTCCCATTCCGCCTCCGTCGGGAGGCGGTATTTCAGGCCTTCCTTTTCTCCGAGCTTGCGACAGAACTCCATCGCATTGTCGAAGTCACTGATCCACATCGGCAGGTCATCTCCCTGCATATATGGACTTACCTGGTTGCCGATGACCGCGTGCCACTGTTTCTGAGTCACTTCGGTGACGCCGATCAGGTACGGGTACGTGATCTTCACGGGGTGATCGGTTTCCCGGTCGTTGCGACCCGGTTCGGCTGATCGGCTACCCATGATGAATTGCCCCGCGGGAATGTAGGCGAACTTCATCCCCAGGTAGTTGCCGAAGACAGACCCGACTTTCATGCTCGCCACCTGCTGTTTGAGGCGACGGGCTTTGGCCGTCTGAATCTTTTTTTCCAGCAGCGACTTTTCCATCCCGCCCAATTGCGTCAGTGCGCGGCTGTACCATGAGTCGGCCCGCTCCCAGGCCTGCGAGCGGGCCGCGAGACTTTTCTCTTTGTCGCCCCATTCCATCCAGCCATCGCCTAAGCGGGCCTGATCGCCGGGGTTGGTCGGCTTGGCCAGTTCTTGCTGGGCCTGGGCTTTGAGAGTGTCGTCGGAGCTCTTAGCCAACATGCCCAAGCCGGTGTCCCAGTGGTTCCTGGTGAAGCACTCGTACCGACCAACGGCCAGATTGGCCTGGGGATCGTCGGGGTTGATCTGAAGTTTCTTGCGCGCCGCGGAGAGCGCCGCGAAGGCCGTGACCGCCTTTTGAACCTCGGCGATTTTCTCTTTGGCCTTAGCGGCCAGACCCGTGTCGCGGGCCTTGACGGCGCAGCCCTCGGCGGCGTTCGCGGCCTTGGCCGCCACACGGAAATCTTCCCGCTCAATGCCTTCGTCCGCGGCTGACAGATATGCCTCCGTGACGGCCATCAGGGATTCGGCGGTGGTGACCGACTTGGCCAGAGCGTCGAGCGTGTTGATCCGCATGGGTGTCAGGTCGGCATCAAACTGAGCGGCAAGCTGGCCCACCGCCTGCAGGGCGGTATCGGCGTCCCCCGCCGCGGACGCGTGCGAAGCCGACTCGGTGAGCAGGACGTAGCGCATGGCCGGCGCGTTAGCCGAATCGGAGGACTGTTCGAGCATCTTTCGCGCAACAGCCTGACGGTCCTCTCTCTTGATGGACCTCAGGTCGTCCTTGAAGACCTCGCGCATCAGCCCCAGCGCCTCCTTGCGGGCGGCCTCGTCGGGGACAGGCAAACGGGCGGAGGAATCCTGCGCCGAGGCAGAGGCAAAAAGGGCGAGGACGATGACCAGCAGCCACCGCAAGCTAATCCGGCAGAAAGTGTTCATAACCCCGTGTTCCCGAAAAAGAGCAATCGCCCTCCCAGGCAATATCCACCGGAAGCTGGACCGAGAAAAGAAAAGGAGGGGCAAGAAGCACGTACAGCCGCAAATCGCCGCCGTCATTGTAATCGCCTGAACTGGACGACGCCGGGGTGGGCACGCCCGGCGGCCGGAGCCCGCTGAACCCATCTCACGGCCTCCGCCACACCCCCAACACCGACTTGCCAACCGAAAACATCAGCAGCGGGTCGAGCACGCGCGAGACCGGCACCATCAGCGAATCCCACACCTTGATCTGCCCGGCGTTGGGCATCGATTTTTTCAGCATGAACCGGTTGGCGGAGGAGGCGAGCAAGCCGACGGAGTCGAGGTAGATGAGGCGGTCGCGGCGGAGGCGGGTGCCGGCGGCGGCGGCGAGGGTCTTCTTGGTGTAGCGGCGGAAGTGGCCGATCTCCCGGTCGAACTCGCTGAAGAGCCACGGGTGGGCCGGGGAGAGGACGATGATCCGCCCGGCCGTCGTCAGCCGTTCGGCGGCGCGGGCGAACTCGGCGACGTCGTCCTCGATGTGCTCCATCACGTCGATGTAGAGGATGGAATCGAACCGGTCGCCGGGCGGCAGGTCGGCGATGGTGCCGGCGCGGAACTCGCAGCAGTGTGGGAGCCGGCGGGCCGTGATCTGTTTTTTCAATGGCTCGGCGAGGTTGAGATCGGGCTCGAGGCAGACCCAGCGTTTGTGGGCGCCGCCGCAGAGGGCGCGCGTGGTCCCGCCCAGGCCGGCGCCTACCTCCAGCACGTTGGGGCCGAGCCAGGGTTTGATCATTTGCTTGAGGTAGGCCTTCCAGTTCCGTGCGGCCTGGAAGAGCTCGAGCTCGGAACCAACGTAGGTGTAATCACTCATCGGCCGTCCCCGAGCGCGCGGACGCCGGCGATGTAGTAACCGTGGTCGCGGATGGGGAGGAAACTGGCGTTCTGCCGGCTGGCGAGGATGAGGAAGGCGAAGACGACGGCGAGCATGACGAGTTGGATGAGCGTGGTGACGAGCAGGCCGATGGTGTAGGTGGCCCAGCCGGGGATGGCCTGGCCGGTGCCCAGCCGCACGCCGATGACCACGCCGATCAGCGCCACCGCGATGACGATGAGGCCCGAGACGGCGGCGAGGAGGCGGGCGCCGATGACGTCGCCGAAGACGGACATGGCCGCCAGGCCGTGCGTGACCAGGGAGAAGAAGTTCATCTTCGACCGGCCGGCGATGCGCGTGCCGCGGACGGTGGGCACCATCGCGATCGGCAGGCGGAGCTTCATCACGGCGGCGGCGTAGTGGCTCCAGGTTTCGGGAGAGACGACCAGGCGGTCGAGCGCGGGGCGCGGGATGAGGCTGAAATTGCCGACCTCGACCCGGTGGCCGATGAGCAGGAGGTGGAGCGCCTTGTACACCTGATAGCAGAGGCGGAAGGAGAGGGACTCGACACGGCGGGCTCGCTTCGCGAAGACGATTTGCGTGGAACCCGAGGCGCGGAATTTTTCGAGCAGGCGCGGGAGGTCGTCGGGGTTGTCCTCGCCGTCGCCGTCCATCACCGCGATGATCGGGTCGGTCTCTTTCTCGAAGACGTGGGCGAGGGCGACACTGATGGCGCGCTGGTGGCCGAGGTTTCGGCGGAGGGTGAGGACGCGCGTGGCGCGGCGGGCATCGGGTCGGTCGGCAAGCAGGTCGGCGGGCGGCGGGTCGGAGGAGCCGTCGTCGATCAGGAGGATGGAAGAGGGCTCGCCGGCCCGCGCAAGCACGTCCACGATGCGCGGCACAAGCACACGCAGGGAGTCCCAGTCGTTGTACACCGGGATGAGGACGAGCATGCGGCGTAGCTCCGGGGGTTCCGGGGAGAAAAGCACGGAAGAAAACGGCGAATTGTGAGTAGAGATTACGGGGGGGAGTGAGCGGGGACAAGCGCGGGGCGGCGCTAAACGGGGAGATCATTGCGGAGGATATACCCCGCCGCGTAGCGCCACCTCCCACCCGCCTCGACGTGTTCGAGGAGCGCTTTTTTGAGCGTGGTGTCGCGCGGGGCGGAGGCAAAGTCTTTGACCGGGCCGCCGAAGACGCGCTCGAAGTGCTGGAAATCGGAACAGCCCGGGGCGGGGAGGATGCGGAAGCGGCGGAGGAACTTCACCATGTTCGATTCGGCGGGCAGGTGGTCGGCGAGCTGCGGGTCCATGAGCCAGGAGACGCACGTGAAACCGGCGAAACGGTGCTCGGGGAAGTAGCGCGGGAAGAACTCCATCGCGCGGCGGAACGATTCGCCGACGGCCACGTCGTCGAGCGGGGCGTAGCCGGGGATGTGCACGTCGAGCATGGGCGTGCCGGGCTCGATGATGCGCGTCCAGCGGTCGAGCGGGAGCGTGACGGTGGTTTGCGAGATGACGCAGGCGTTGCTGACTGGGTGACCTGTGACGGCGTGCTCGCGCAGGTCGAAGCGGGTGACGGCGTGCGGGCCGTCGCGGTCGATGTTGCGGTCAGCGCAGAGGAACTGGCCGTCGGGGCGGATGCGCTGGCCGTCGGTGGCGAGGGCGATGACCTTGCCGTTCTCCGAGCCTTTGCCGGCGAAAACATGATACGGCAGCGTGCAGGTGTGCATGCCGAACTGCAACCTTCCCAGCTCGACGAGGCGGGTGGAGACGTGGTTGAAGAGCCAGTCGGACTGCGTAAAGCCCCACCGGCCGTTGGCCTCGTGGTAGGTGCGCATCCAGCGGGTGACGTCATTGAAGGTTTCGCGCGTGACGGAGGCGGGGATGCCCCGGGCCTCGTGGCGGCGGCGGGTGACGGGGACGCAGCCGAGCACGACGAGGCCGGCGAAGACCGGCGCCCAGGCGCCCAGCTCCGCGGGCGGGCGGGGCAGCGGCGGCGGCTGGACGTGCGCCATGCTGAATGTGCGGATCGCCTGGGCAAGAAGGAGGCGGACGTGGGGTGAGGCGAGCGCGGCGGCGAGGCCTTCTTTCAGGACAGCCGCGGGCTCGGGGGCGAGGCCGAGCCAGGCGCAGAGTTCATCGAGCCGGCCGGGCTGGAACAGCCATGAATCGTGGGGGTTCGGGAGGTTGTCGAGGGCGGGCCAGTAAGCGCGCCACGCGTCGCGATGGGCCTCGAGATTCAGGGCGGTGATGGTGTCGTCAAATGAGGGCGCGGGCATCGTTCGATCCTCGATGGCGGAAAGAAGGACATTATGCACGACCGCGCGTCCGCCCCATAGCCCCCGGCTCGGCCGGGGGGTTCCGCGAGCGATCACCAAACAACGTGAAATCGCCGCGTGTGCGGGAGTCGTCCAAGAACCCCCCGGCCGAGCCGGGGGCTATGGGAAAAATCACATGCGGTCCACGACGCCGATGCCCAGGAGGTCCAGGCCTTGTTTGAGCACGCGTTCGGTCAAGGCGCTCAGCGCGAGGCGTGAGGAGCGGGTCGCGCCGTCCGGGGCGGTGAGCACGGGGCAGCGCTCGTAGAAGCCGTGGTAGAGCGAGGCGAGCTCGTAGAGATAAGTGCAGAGGCGGTGCGGTTCAAGGCTCTGCGCGACCTGGTTGACGACGCCGGGGAATTGCAGGATGCGCAGGGCGAGCGAGCGTTCGGCGGGGTCGGCGAGGGTGATCGGCGCAGCGGGATCAAACTTTATGTTTTGCGTCGCCGCCTTGCGGAAGATCGAGCGGATGCGGACGACGGCGTTCTGCAGATACGGCGCGGTGTTGCCGTCGAAACTCAGCATACGCTCCCAACTGAAGACGTAATCCTTGATGCGGTCGTTGGCGAGGTCGGCGTATTTGATCGCGCCGATGCCGACGGCGTGGGCGACTTCCTGCCGCTGCTCGGTGGGCAGTTCAGGGCTTTTATCGGTGACGACCTTGAGGGCGCGCTCCTCGGCTTCATTAAGAAGATCGGCGAGCTTCACGGTCTCGCCGCTGCGCGTTTTGAAGGGTTTGCCGTCTTCGCCGAGCACGCTGCCGAAAGGAACGTGTTCGAGTTTGACGCCGGCCGTCCACCCCGCGAGTTCGGCGGTCTTGAAGACCATCGCAAAATGTTGCTTCTGACGCGAATCGGTGACGTAGATGATGCGGTCGGCGTGCAGGTCGCGGACGCGGAAGCGGAGCGCGGCCAGGTCGGTGGTGGCGTAGAGGTAGCCGCCGTCGCTCTTGCGGATGATGAGTGGGAGAGGCTCCCCGTTTTCAGCGGCAAATCCCGGAGGAAAAACGCAGATCGCGCCGTCGGAGACTTTGGTGAGGCCGAGCTCTTCAAGCTCGGCAACGGTGTCGGCGAGGCGAGGGTTATAGAAGCTCTCGGCGCGGATGTCGGCGTCGCTGAGTTTGACTCCCAACGGTTGATAGGCTGAATTGAAGTGGCGCTTGGAGAGCTCGACGATGCGCGTCCAGGCTCCGACGGAGTAGGCGTCGCCGCTCTGGAGGAGCACGACGCGCTTTCGCGCGGCCTCGGCGAAGGTGGGGTCGGCGTCGAAACGGGCCTTGGCTTGTTGGTAGAAGGCGTTGAGATCGTTGATCTTCGTTTCATCACCCGCGTTCACCATGGATGCCATGTACTCGATCAACATGCCGAACTGTGTGCCCCAATCGCCCAGGTGATTCTGGCGAACGACGGTATGACCCTCGAAGTCGAGGACGCGTGCGATGGCGTCACCGATGACGGAGGAGCGCAGGTGACCGACGTGCATTTCTTTCGCGACGTTGGGCCCGGAGTAATCCACGACGACGGTCTGCGGGTCGGCGGCGCGGGGGACGCCCAGGCGTTCGTCGCCCGCGGCGGCGGCGAGGGTTTGTTCGAGGAAGGCACGGTCGAGCTTGATATTGATGAAGCCCGGGCCGGCGATCGTGGGCGGTTCGGCGAAGACGTTTTTCCAATCGAGCGCTTCGATGATTTTGGTCGCCACGTCGCGCGGCTTGGCGCCGACGGCCTTGGCGAGGCTCATGGCGACGTTGGCCTGGTAGTCGCCGAACTTGTCGTTCTGCGCGGGGCGGATCAGCGGGTCGGTGGCGGCGTGTTGATCGCCGAACGCCTTGGAAATCGCGGCGCGGAAGAGCGGTTCGAGTGCGGATTGGGGGTCGGGCATGGACCGGAGATGGTCGTTGCGCGGGTCGGGGGAGTCAAGGGGCTTTGTGCGATAACCCCATGGAGCGGCGGACCACGGCGACTCGCAGACTCATCATCGGGATTGGTGGCGGGAAGAGAGAGGTTGGGCGTCACGGAAAAAAGCGGTGGGCTTCGAGGACTCAGCACCACCCTACAAGAAAAGGGTCATTCCTCGGCGGTCGCCTGCTCGAGTTCCTTGGAGCGGTGCTGGAGCTGGGCCTTGAGGCGGGCGAGGATCGAACTGTGCATCTGGCTGACGCGCGACTCGGAGAGGTCGAGCGTCACGCCGATCTCCTTCATCGTCATCTCCTCGTAGTAGTAGAGGATGACGATGAGGCGCTCGGCACGCGAGAGCCCCTTGGTGATCAGGTCCTTCAGGTCGCGGCGCTGCACCGATGAGAACGGGTTGACCTGCTTGGGGTCTTCGAGGACGTCGATCTCGCGCACGTCCTTGTTGGAGTCGGTCTCGAAGTATTTGCGGGAGAGGGAGACGACGCCGACCGGGCCCGAGTCGCGCTTGATCTTGGTGTACTCGTCCTTGGAGACCTTGAGCGTGCTGGCGACCTCGTCGTCGGTCGCGCTTCGGCCCAGCCGCATCTCGAGCTTCTTCCTGGCGCCGTCCACCTGGCTGGCGCGGGAGCGGACGAGGCGGGGCACCCAGTCCATGGCGCGGAGTTCGTCGAGGATCGCGCCGCGGATACGCGGGGCGCAGTAGGTTTCAAACTTCACGCCGCGTTCCATGTCGAAGGCGGCGATCGCATCCATCAGGCCGAAGATGCCCGCGGACATCAAATCGTCCAGTTCCACTTCATCAGGCAGTTTGACGTGAATGCGTTCGGCGTTGTAGCGAACCAGGTGAAGGTAATTCACCATGAGCAGGTTACGTAGCTCTTCGGTTCCGTTTTTCTTGTAATCGATCCAAACGTCTTTGATATCGCGCTTTGCTGCGGCCTTGGCCATATGGTCTCCCGGTCCTTGGGACGATCGTTGCTTCCGTGCTTACTCAGCGTGTGATATGCGGAGCGGCGCACTCAAGGTACGCGATGTATCGCTTCGACTCAACGCTGAAATATTCTATTTCTCAACTCGACGTGAAATTCCCGCTCGCACCCATGGGGCCCGTGCAGCAAAGACGCCACTTCACGTTATCGGTGCTTGGCCTCCGTTTTCGCCTGTAATTCTTTAGGAATTTTTTCCGGCGTATTCAC
>JAIOPN010000015.1 GCA_021413865.1 Planctomycetota bacterium
AGCGCTGCAACCCGCACAAAATGTTCCCCGGCGCGAAACGGTGTGCGGACTTTGCGCCGAGGAGGCAGATTGCGGCGTGACGCAAGCCTAACGAAAACGGTCAACGACGGGAGCCGGTCGCCGGGGATGTTGAATTTGACTCTGAGCGAAACGGCTGTCTCACGTTAACTGTGTTAAGCGCGCGTGATGGTCGGAGTTTCATTGTGAGTCACGCGGCGGCTTCGTCGTGTCGGATAGATCGGTAATCACAGGCCTTTGTCTGCGTAGCAGTAACAAGCTGGCGATGCCCAAACCCAAAGGAATCGTTAAACAAAGACCGTCAGACCCGAAGAGGGCATCACGCCAGCCTGCGATGACCATAACGACTATGCCACATGCGATGCTGAACCATGTGAAGTGCCTTCGGCGTTCTTTGACAGGGATAAGGAGCGCACCGATTACAGCGGTCAGAAATGAAAAGATTGAGACGATGAGCGCACCGACAAAACTGAAAATCACCACAGGGTCAACGCAGCCGGCAAAAATGATGTGCATAGGACTCGGCTATCTTCATCTGCGCGCCCTTGAAACAAGCGGTGCTGCCCGGACAAAATCATTGGCTACGGATTCTTCCACCATCCACCGACCCATGTCTGCATACGAGACAGGCAACCACGAGTTTGGTGCGCCCGGCCAGTCGGCGGAGGCGACGGGACGCTCGGCGCTACCTCGGGAGTTGACCGCGGCTCGAACGAGCGTCCAGCGAAGCGACGCAAAAACCCCCGTGCCGAGGGCATCGACGACGGCTTGCTGTTCAGTTGCCCCACGACCCATATTGCCTGGCATCCACGAGAAGAAACGCATAAGCCGGCTCGCCGGCTTTCCCGGCAATGAGGTGAGCAGCGTGTTGATCATTATGATGCGGTCAACCCCTGCGGCAATCATGGAGTCCCTAACTGTAGCCATGTTTGCAGAAAGCAGTGCGGGGCGATCATGCGTTGCCGCCGTCACTCCGAGGGCGGTGAGCACCGCATCTGTCCCGGAAAATGCGTCTGCGAGAGCAGCCCCATCAGCGAGAGACTCGACAACGACAACACGCGAGCGGCCCGGCACGTCGGTGATGCGCTCTGGCCGCGAGCGGACGATGGCAGTGAAGTCGATTCCCTCGGTGCGGCACACGCTAAGAATGCCTTGGCCGAGACCACCCGCCGCCCCGATGACGGCCACATGACGAGGCAGCAGCAGGGATGACCTAATTGTAGCTGTTGTCGTCATGGTTGAAGATGCGCTGCTGCGAACGGCCTAACGTATCCTTAGGTCGGTCGCGAAGTCCTCCGAATACAAATCAGCGCGGCTAAGTAGGCAGCAGCTACGACATCGTAGGCAAGACACCAACCCGGCCACCAGACAGGGACACCGGGGTTCGCTATCACTGCGTGATGAAAGAAGTCAAAAACTCCGTGAAGTGCCAAGCCGGCGACCACAAGCCATGGAGTCTTCCGGAACCCAAGCGCAGCCATGGCCACAAACACGAGTGCAGGAACGGCCTCCGCGACAAGGGAACCTGTGGACTCGGCCATCACCGCGAATAGGAGATATAAGGTGGCAATGACGATCAACACGACTGGGTAGAAGCTGCGCTCCTTGTCGAAGCCAATCACGGTGGCGAACAATCCAACTGCAGTTGCAGCGGTGATTCCAATGGCGTATTCCATTTTGTTTCTTCGAGGCGTGGTGCCTACGCGGCCTAACGACTCAACCTCAGCGACCCGGACCACGGGACGCGTGGATTGTAACCGGAGCGAGATGCCGCTGTTCGCTGCTCCCTCAGCCTGGCCGGGTCACGAAGACCCTTGGGCTGTACGCGAGACCTTGAATGTGAACGAAGGCATCGCCTCAACGGCCCCCGCCACGTCGAGCAGCGCGGGGTCGGTGAAAACCGACATGGTCAGGTCGATCGTGCTGTGCCGCATCGCCTCCATCGCCGTGCGGGGCGGGACGCCCGCCTTGGCCAGGTGAGTACCGAAGGTGTGCCGCCGCGCGTGGATGTCCATCACCCGGCCGCGCTCGTCGCGCTTGGGGATCGCCTCGTTCCGCGACCAAGTGAAAAGCTCCCCGAAGGTAACGCCCCGCCCTCGATCCACCGAACTGTTAGTGGCCGCATGGCGCAGCGGCCTGCACGGGGGGTGGGTACTTCCATTCCCGAGCGGGAAGTCGTGGCCTGAGTTCGTCAGAATAGAGCCCCATTTTCTCCATGGGGATCGCAGTGAAGCCGGGCAATGCGGTGAAAACCTGTGAATCGGCTCTGAGACGAAAGTCACCTTTTGTGGCGTTGATGAAGCCCGGGTCGTGATCGATGACCATCGTCTCGCTTGAGTTCAATCGCCAGTTCCCCCCGCTCGCCTGGCCGCACATGACCATCACATTGTTCTTCGCCCGACTCTCGCGCGGTTGACCGGGCTTGGGGTCCATGAAACCCACCAGCGCCGGGTACCTCGTGGTGAAGGGTGGCTGGGTGATGTCCACGTCCTGAAGCAGAAGCTTGGTCCAGAAATGGCCATCTTCGCCACGCAGCGCCTTGGCCCAGACCGCATCGTTCCACGGCGCCGACCCCAATGCCCGGCGACACTCGATGAAAAGGTTGTTCTCCGCCACCAGGTCGTGCCCGCCGTGGGAGAAGACGGTGCCGAATGATCCCATGCCCGGATCCCCGCAGCGGAAGAAGACGTTGCCGATGACGCGGTCGCCGCCGTCACCGTCGTCGAAATAAATGGCGGCATTGCCGTGACCCATGGGCTTGCCGATGTGGTGCCAGAAGTTGTACTGGATGACATTGCCCCGGCAGGAGGGGTCGCGGCCTTTATAGCAGGCGCCGGCGTCGTCGGTCTCCGTGCAGACGGTGTGGACGATGTTGAACTCGATGACGTGATCGTTGCCCTTGATGCCGATCGCCATATGCGGGGCGTCGTGCAGCAGGTTGTGGGCTACTCGGTTGCCCACACCGTGGACTTCGATCGCCGAGGCGTAGGTGAACTGGTGTTCGGAGAAGCGCCAGATGTGGTTGTTGACGGCCCCGTGGCCGGCGGCTGTGAGGGACTTGCGGTCGCCGCCATCGAGCAGGAGGCCGCCGGTGCCGGTGTGGTGAATGTCGCACGCCTCGACACGGTGGGCACTACCGCCAGAGACCGTGACCCCGCGCTCACGCGTGTTTCGGATCAGACACGCCTGGAGGCGCACGTCTTCGCCCCCGCGCACTTGAACTCCATCCCCCATCGACGCCTCGATGGTTAGCCCACGCACCACGACATGGCTCGCGCCATCGAGCGCCAGCACCGGTTCCTTGAGCGTGGAGAGCACGATACGCGCGTTAGCGATCGGCGCCGGCGGCCAGAAGTAGAGCGTGTGGGTCCGGGGATCGACGTAGTACTCGCCCGGTTGGTCGAGTTCTTCGAGCAAGTTGATCGCCTTGTAGCGACGCGGGGAAGGATTCCCCTGATGGAGACCGTAATGGCTCGGGCCCGCAAGCCTGATCTGTCGTTTCTGACGGTCAATTGACGCTACCTGGATGGCTTCTTCATACCAGTCATAGCACCAATAGCCGTGGAGCCAAACGCCCGCGTCGGTGTTCCACCGCGCAGGGCGGTCGCCTTCGTACTCGAACACACCGGGCTTGCCGGACTCGTCGCCTGTCCGCGGGCTGGCGCCGGGATCGATGATCTTGGCGATCGTCGCCCATCCCTCGTTGGGCCAGCGTGCCAGCGTCATCCGCTCGTCGTTGAAAAAGAGTTCGGGTAACGGCGGGGCGCCGCGGAACTTGACCGGTGTTTCATCAATGGCATGGACGCCGGCGCCGTGCAGGTCCACCTTCAACACGTGCGGCCTGGCGGTGACGTCCAGCCTTGCAAGCGCGGCCGCATTACGGACAGGCTCGAATGCCGATGCCGCCAGCACGACGCCCCCGATCAGCCGGACCTCCGAGCCGGCGGCGGCCCGCCACTCGACCGGATGCGCGGCGGAGCCCGAATCCTCCGCGCTCAATCTAAAGGTTTCGGCGCGGCGATACGTCCCCGAATGCAGCACGGCACATCTGGACTGGTCACTGCCGCACTGCCGCAACGCTTCGCGCGCTCGCTCCAAGGAGGCGAATGGACGCTCCGCGGTGCCGGGATTGGCATCATCGCCGTGCGGGTCAATGTGAAACTCGGAGGGGACCACGGATGAATCAGATATGCCCGACGCGAAACTCATGCTCGCTCCTTTGCCAATCCCCCCACCTAACCTCTTACCGGTCCCACTCGTCGGTCGTTATCCGTAGCATAATGATCTGGATTCCGTTCAACGGGAGGCCTCACCGACCTCACCACGCATTTGCTGGCATCGGGACGACCGTGGTGACCTTGGCCATGAACGAAGGCAGCGCCTCCACCGCCCCCGCCACGTCCAGCAGCGCCGGGTCGGTGTAAACCGACATGGTCAAGTCGATCGTGCTGTGCCGCATCGCCGCCATCGCGGTGCGGGGCGAGACGCCTGCTTTGGCGAGGTGAGTGCCGAAGGTTTGCCGCAACGCGTGGATGTCCATCACGCGTCCCCGCTCGTCGCGCTTGGGGATTCCCGCCGCCGTCAAGTCGTCGAGGAACACGGGATCAGACGATCTCAACTCATCGCCTCCAGCGTCTTACGCACCGTGGCGAAGTAGGCCGACACAGGGCCCTTGAAGAGGGGGTGGCCGGTCTGGGTGAGTTCCATAAAGTTGTTCTGCTCGTACCACTCGTAACCCGTAAAGCCGGACCGCACCGTGTCTGCTGTAAGCTGCGCGGCGATTTCGTTGAAACGATGGCCCAGGCCTTGGTGCATGCAGCGACTGACGACATGGACGGGAACACCGTGCCTGCGCGCCAACGGGAGGATCTCCTCGTGGACGAAGACACTCCAGGGACTGAACCACTTCACCCGGATTTCGTCGAGCAATCCGTCCGTGATCCAGCGGCGCCACTGCAGGGGCAACTGCATGCGCACGTTCAGCGACGATGGCACCTCGACGCCGGATTCTACCTCCACAGAGAACTTCTTGCCTTTGGTCCGCACGAGCCGGCTCGCGTCGGCAATAAACTGAGTGTAGAAGTCACCGCGGATGTTGCGGATTTTTTCGTAGTCGGCGTCGTCGAGCCGTGGGTCACGGCCGTACAGCCCGCGGAACGCCTCCAACACCGGTTGCGCGAAAGCGTACTTGAGGTAGTGCATCGGCCCGTTGTGGTGGCAGTAGGTGCGGATGGAAACGCCGTCCACGCCCGCGGCGAGGTGGCCCCTGACCCGCCCGAGCCAGATGGCGCGCGCCTGCGCGTGCGCCGGCTCGAGCAGCGTCGGCATGCTATCGGCCTCGTCGAAGATGAGACCGATCCCATCGGAAGCCCACGAACGCCGCTGGATCACGGCCTCAGTCTGGTTGTTCCAGCCCTGCCATCCTTTCCAGAACGAGAAGCCGCGTTCGAGGCCGCCGGAGGTCGCCGGCGTGGTGACGCAGGGCCGGCCGTCTGCGTCAAACGCCTCGGCGAACATGAAGCCTCGCTGCCAGAACTCGAACTTCTTGCCATCGATCTTGATCGCAAGGTAGGGCTTGTTGGTCTTGATGCCGGTGATCTCGATGTACCAGTTCTTCGCCGTGCCGGTATCGTCGACATTGCCGACGGGTGTCCAACGCTGGTGCCGACGCTGCACGGCGCCGGTCCTGACCGTGGCGCGCAGCGGCGTGTAGCGCCGGTTATTACTTGAAACAAATACCTTCACCGCCCCGGGCTTGATCGCGGGAACCTCGACGTCACTGTAAACTACGATGCGGGTTACAGGCATGTTGGGCTTGCTCTGCCACGCCGGATTGGCGTGAAAGGTGGCGCCTCGCGCCGCGGCGATCTCGGGCACAACGGAGGAGTAGGCGTTGTCGAGCTTGTCCCAGGCCGAACTGTTCCGGAACGGCTTGCTCACCGTTGCGAAGTTCATGCCGATGTCGAAGGTCTTAAGATTGGTGTGAAATTCCAGACCCTGTCGGTGCGCGGAGACGACGGCGGCGCGGAGGAAGTTGCCGCACTCCTTGAACGTCCGTGTGTACTGCTTGCCCCAGAACGCCCCGAACTCTCCAGCCCAATAAAAGCTGGGCCAGTTGCTGTAATCAATCCATTGCACGCGCTGGATTCCCTGCTCTCGCCACGCGGCGAAGTCGCGGTCGAGGCGCTGCGGGGTATAGTGCGTCGCGTGGAGGTTGTCGGGCGGGTCGTAGGTCAGACTGAGCACAAAGTCGCGGGCTCGCCGTGCCTCAGGCACGTCGATGGCGACGAACGCGGGCTCTACCCCCTTCCGTTCCGAAGCAGCCTTGAGCCGGTAACGCCCGCCCGCGCCGTCGGTCACCGCCTTGATGGTGAACCTCCCGCCCTTCCAGCGCAGCTTGATGGGGACCTCATTACCCAGCGGGTCCATCAGCCGCAGCTTCAGGTCCGTGGGCCTGCGTTCGCACTCGCCGGTGACGGTCATCGCTCGGCCGTTGAGCGCCGCGCCGACGCCACTAACGACCGCGGGCGGCTCGAACTTGTAGAGCTTGCCCAGGCTCAGCGCGTCCTGCGAGCCGTTACCCGAAGCGTGGTTCCACGTGCCGAACTCGTCGATGTAGGTTCGCTGACGGGCGATGTTGAAGCCGGCGCTCCTGCCGTTGCGGAATACCTCGCGCAAATCGAACCACGCGAAGAGCCAGCGCACACGCAGGCCGGAGATGGAATAGCCGCTGATCGTTTCGTCCCACCAGCGATATCTGCGGAGCCGCACACCATCGAAGGCGCTGGACTGCGCTTCGGGGTAGGGAAAGTGCGTGCCGACGACGGCCTCCGACAGCGGCTCGGAGTCGCGGTGCGGCCCGGAGGAAACGACGGGCGTCTTGCCCGAGAGGTTGAAGTAGAACTGCACGTACCCCAGGCCGTCGTCGAAGGGATCGAAAAGAATTTCCAACTCGTCGGCCATGCTCTTGCCCCGGGCGCCGGACAGCGCAACGATCGAATCCACAAAACAAGCGCCTACCAACAGCGTCCTGTCGTTGCCCAGGATGAGGAATCGGCTGTCGTCCCAACAGGGGCTGGGCGCGTAAAGCAGTTCAAAGCCGGAATACACGCGGTGGTTGGCGAGGATGCGCTCGCGGATTTTCCGTGGTGTGGGGTTGGCGTCGCGTTCCACAACGGCGTGCTTCCGCGAGGACGACACGGCGAGACGGGTGGCGGAAGGGAATTCCATGCTGGTTATCTTTCTGAGATTCGATCAAAGGCCCACCCGAGCCGCCACGGCTGCAACTGGAGAGCCGGTATTTAACCGCGGGCCCACGACCGTTGCGGACAATACGATGCAGTCTACCGCCCGAACCCCGTTGGCGGCACTACACAGTGCGATGGGCGGCTTTATGACCAATCGACGCGACCTTGGCCGTGAACGACGGCAGCGCTTCGACCACACCTGCCACATCAAGCAACGCGGGGTCGGTGTAAACCGACATAGTCAGGTCAATCGTGCTGTGCCGCATCGCCGCCATCGTGGTACGGGGCGAGACCCCGGCCTTGGCGAGGTGCGTGCCGAACGTATGCCGCAGCGCGTGGGTGTCCATCCCCCGATCCCGGCCATCGCGCTTGGGGATCCGCGCCGCAGCCAGGTCCTTGTCAAAAACGCGGATCATGTCGGCTGCCACGGGGAACAACCTTGTCGCCAGCGGCATTGCTTGCCTTGCCATTTCCTATTCGTCGGCAAGGCCTACACTCAGTGGCAAAGTAACTAACAGGCTCTAATACAAAGCCCTTTCCGGGAGACAGGCGTAAACTATCTCCCTATTCCTCCCCCGCCTCGCCCGTTTCCGCCGCCTCCGCCGCGTTGTACGCCCGCATCTCGCGCCGGCCCATCATCAGGCTCGGGCCCAGCACGCACGGGATCATCAGCAGCGTGCAGCCCAGGTAAAAGATCGGGTACTGGCCCAGTTCAAACGCACCCAGGTTCAGGCGCACATCCTTGAGCGCCTCGATGATCAGCACCGCCAGCCACCCGCCGACCGCGTAGATGCCCAGGGCTACGAGGTTGAACACCGCGAAATAAGCCGGCCTGCGGTTGTTGTGCGGGACGGCGGCGTACACCCCCGACGCCTGCGCCACCACCCAGAGCGCATCCCCCACCGCGCCGAAGACCCACGCCGGGATCATCAGCCACCACCCGCCCACGGCCGTGGACGTGAAGAGCGCGAAGAAGACGACGTACATGACCGTCGCCATGCGCAGCGTGCGCCGCGGGCCCCAGCGCACCAGCCGCCGGCCGATCAGCGGCACGAGGATGATCCGGATCACCACCGCCATGACGCTGATGTAGGCGATCACGCGCTTGTCCAGGTGGAGCACCTCGATGTAATAGACCTGGTAGTAGTGGATGGAAAAGATGAACGGCAGCGCGGCGATGACGATGCCCACGAGGAACCTGCGGAACGGCCTGTGGCGGAACACACCGGGCATGTCGGACCAGTCCGCCTGAGCCTCCGCGGCGGTCTGCGGGATCATCGCCGAGCGCATCGGGATGGAGGCCAGGAACCCGAACACCCCGCCCACCGCCAGCACCGCCCCCAGCCCGATCACGCTCGTGTGCCCCGGCCGCGAGAGCGCCTCGGCGATGAAGCCGACGGTCAGCGTGGTGAACATGCTCACGGTGCTGAGCAACTGCGTCTTGCGCCCCAGGAACCGCCCGCGCAGCGGCGCGGGCACGGTCGAGGCGACCCAGTCGTCGAGCACGGGCTTGCTCAGGTGCAGCGACCCGGCCGACAGGAACGCCGCCACCGCCAGCACCGGCAGGTGGTACCCCTGCGGCAGGAAGGGCAGCAGCAGCACCGCCGCGATCATGATCACCGACTCCGCCAGCATCAGGGCGAGCACGAAGCTCTTCTTGTCGCGCACCGACTTGTTCAGCGCGATGGCCAGGACCTGCAGGATGCTGGCCGCGTAGAGCAGCGACGAGAAGATGCCCATCCGATCGCCCGGGACGCCCAGCGCCAGGGCGAAGGTCGTAAACGCCAGCGAGGTCGGCGCGCAGATGACGTCGTACACCGCCCGCAGCGAGGCGTTGACGTAAAACGCCCCCAGGGCGCTGCGGGTCTGATGCTTGGTCAGCCCCGATCGCGGCGGAGGCAGGGCGGTGCGGCTCATGGCGTGGGTTCGACCAAAACGGCGGAGGGGGATGGTAACACAGCCTTATCTAAAGGGGTTTGACTGACCTGTCCGGGTGCCACACTGCATCCCGGAGAGTGCGGTGTGTCTGTAGCGGCGGGTAAGGATTGACGCGACCCCACACCAACATCATGCTGTGATACGCGTGGATGCTGTACACGCAACCCACCCGCCTCCACAGGAGTCTCCCGAGATGACATGGGCGATCGACCGCAAGCTGCACTGGACCGACCACTACGTTGAATACGGTTTCGCCGTCATCAAAAACGTCGTCGGCGACGACTTCATCAAACCCGCCATGGAGGAGGTCCGCCGCATCCTGGGCGTGGGCGACCAGCGGCCGCAGGAGTGGGTCCACAAGCCCATCCACATGGGCACCGACGGCAAGAACATGCCCTTCCTCGCCACCGTGTACGACCAGCCCCGCGTGCGCGAGGCGATCAAGACCATGTTCGGCGGGGACGAGGCGCACATCAGCCCGACCCGCGCGTTCCAACTCTTCGTCACCCCCTACGAAGCCGACAAGCCCGCCAAGCTCGCGGACAGCGGCCACCTCGACTTCGTGCACTGCCCGATCCCGTTCATCGGCAGCGGGACGATGTTCCAGGTCTCGCTCATCGACGCCGAGCCCTTCAGCGGCAACCTCACCATCTACCCCGGCACGCACAAGCTGATCCAGAAACGGCTGCTCGAAGACCGCGAGCGGACGTACCCGGAGTTCGAGGAGTTCCTCGGGCTGCTCAAGTGCGAGCCCTACGAGTTCGTCGCCGAGCGCGGCGACATGCTCTTCTTCCACCACCTGGTCGGCCACAACGGCAACCACGGCCACGCCGCCGGCCGCACCCCGCGCGTCGTCATCCACGGCCAGGCGCAGCTCGACATCTGGCCCCGCGAGGTGGACCCGGTGAACCCGAAATTCGGCCCGTGGGAACGCAGCCACGCGACGCACGGGAAATACCGCTCGCCGTGGGACGAGTATGAATGGGTGATGGAGCACAAGGCGAAGAAGAAGGCGGCGGCGAAGGCGACGACGTGACTCTGTGGATACCTTGGTTATATCGCGGGTGGGAAGACCATCTATGCGTGCAATTTTGTTGAGCCTCGTGACGGTCTGCGCTTTGCTCGGTTGCGACGATCCCTGGGCGTTCGGGCCGGGCGTTGCGGACTTCTCGGCTCCGCTACCACACGGGTACTTCATTCACCGCACTTCAGCGCACGAGATCATGGTCGCACCCGAGGGTTGGAATGATTCCATACCAACTATCCCGACTGAAGTCGTTGAACTAGATCACGACGATACGTTTGTCATCGCAAAACAGCAGCACCTCCGCCGGCGAAGCCCGAATAATCCAAAGGACACATTAAAAGAGCCGGACCCCGGCGTTTTTAGTTACTGGATTCTGAACCTTCCTATGCCGCAGGTATGGGGGCCTCTTACGCTCGATGAGTTTGAGAAGAAGTGCGCCGAGCTCGGCGTTGCCCCCGGGTTGAAATTGCACGACGTGTACGACTATCGGCCTAAATGATAGGGTGCGATCCACAGCGCCATCCGCACACAAGAGAGGCCACGCAATTCAAGGTGATGCATCATGCCACACTACGGAATCAAATTATTATTTCAATATCGCGTGGCGATCAACGGCCGTTCCGGCAAACGGAGGACCTGCGAAGAGCGCACCTTGAACCTGCAGGCGCGCTCGGCGCGTGAAGCTCTCGGCAAAGCGAAAAAACGCGGCAAAGCCGCCGAGTTCAAACACCCCAACAGCGAGAGAGGCACGATCTTCTTCGAGTTCGTCGGCATCGTTGACCTGCTCAAGCTCGGCGCGGAAACCGACCCAGATGAGGTCTGGTACGAAATCCACGATCGGCTTGAACCCATGGAGCGGCGCAATCGGATCGTGCCAAACGACAGATCGCTATTGGCCCTCGCCGAATAACGTTCGCCGCCCGACAGAATGTTCCGGCGGGCAGCCAAGTGGCCTAAGATTTAGATGACATATGCCGCCGCAAAAACCAGATACAGCCGGGCAACTTATACGGGCCGTGCTCGATGAACGCCTCGACGACATCCGCCGTCTCATCGCGGCAGGGGAGGATGTCAACCAGACGTACGAGAGCGGGGAAACGCTCCTCACCTGGGCGGCTTCAGATAATAAATTGCGCGGCGCAAAACTTCTCGTGGAGCTTGGTGCCGATATCAACCAGACGATGGACGACGGGATGACCGCGCTCGACGTCGCGGTATGCTCGTCCTCACCCGAGTTCCGCGCGTGGCTGAAATCCATCGGCGGAATCCGGGGCTGGACTTTTGACGAGTGGCCGTGGCCACCGCCTCCCGAACACAAGGGCTATCGCTAAATCAGATCACACATCCATCGCCCGCTTTTTTTTGAACCCTCTTCCAGCCCCCCGCGTACACCCATCATCAGACCCGCACGCTTCATCGGCGCCGCGTCCGGGTCGCGTATTTACCCCCTCACACGGCGTCGGTGCAAGGGGCTGTCCCATGTCGATGGACGCTGCGCGGTGGCTGTCGCATTTCCGTCACAACCGTGAGAACCGAAGCGAGCCCGAGTGGACCGCGCCGGTCACATTGCCCGCCAAGGTCGTCCGGCCGCTCATCAAGTCGCTCGAGCAATTCCAGCTCGGCGACGGCGGCGGGCCGGCGTCACTCATCGCGCACAACGCCGAGAGCTTCCGCGGCCGGGACGCCGACACGCGCGAGCTGGTCGACCTCTGGTTCGCCGAGGAAAAGGAGCACTCCCGCCTGCTGCTGGGCGCGGTGAACCGGTTCGGCGGCGCGCCCATCAAGGGGCACTGGAGCTTCACCGCCTTCTGCCTCACCCGGCAGTGGTTCGGCGTCCGCTTCGAGCTGACGGTCCTCCTGCTCACCGAGATTTCCAGCACGGGCTACTACCGCCTGATGCGCCGCCACGCCGACGACGGGCCGCTGCGCGAAATGTGCCGGCTGATCCTGCGCGACGAGGCGGGCCACATCACGTTCCACTGCGACCGCCAGGCGCGGAGCGGCAAGCGCTACGGCCGGCGGTGGGAATTGCAGTTCCGCATCCTGGGCCTGATCGCCGCCACCGTGCTCTGGGTCAACCACCGCGCTGCGATCCGCGCCCTGGGCGGGACCGACGCGGAGTTCTACGGCGAGGTGTGGCGCGAGCTGTCACGCTATGTCCGACGACTCGGCAAGGACGCCCCCGGCGGCTTGGTCGAACGCTGGAAGGCGGCCCGGGCACGCCTGCGCCCGGCGCGGGCTGCGATGACGGAGCCGACGCGGATCGTGTGAACGGCGGTTGGTATTTCCGCACCATCCCACGGCTAAAATGAACCACGGTGGGATTCTCTCCCGCCTCAGAGGATCGGCCGTGGGCGCGAACGACACACGATGGTGGCACACCGACCCGACCAACGGGAAGGTGGTCTGCACACTCTGCCCGCGGGAGTGTCACATCCCCGAGGGGTCGCGGGGGTTTTGTTTTGTGCGGGCCAACGAGGGCGGGAGGCTCGTGCTCACCACCTACGGGCGGAGCTCGGGGTTCTGCATCGATCCGATCGAGAAGAAGCCGCTCAACCATTTTCTCCCGGGCACGCCGGTGCTTTCGTTCGGCACGGCCGGGTGCAACCTGGGGTGCAAGTTTTGTCAGAACTGGGACATCTCCAAGAGCCGTGAGATGGACAGCCTCGCGGCGGAGGCGACGCCCGAGGCGATCATCGGGGCGGCGTTGAAGAGCGGGTGCCGGAGCGTGGCGTTCACATACAACGACCCGACGATCTGGGCGGAGTACGCGATCGACATCGCGCGGGTGGCGCGGCGGGAGGGCGTTAAGACCGTGGCCGTGACGGCGGGGTACATCTCGCCCGGGGCGCGGGAGGAGTTCTATCAATGGATGGACGCGGCGAACGTGGACCTCAAGGGGTTCACCGAGACTTTCTACCGCAAGCTCTGCCAGGGGCAGCTCGCGCCGGTGCTGGACACGCTGAAATACCTCAAGCACGAGACGAACGTCTGGTTCGAGATCACCAACCTGATGATCCCGGGAGAAAACGACTCACCCGAGGAGACGGAGGCGATGTGCGGCTGGATCGTGGAGAACCTCGGGCCGGACGTGCCGGTGCACTTCACGGCGTTCCACCCGGACTTCAAGATGATGGACATCCCACGCACGCCCGAGGAAACGCTGCTGCGGGCGCGACAGCAGGCGATCGACGCGGGCATCCGTTATGCGTACGTCGGCAACGTGCACCACGACGGCGGGCAGAACACGGTGTGCCCCTCGTGCGGCACATTGCTCATCGAGCGCGACTGGTACGAGTTGGGCGCGTACAACATGAGCGGGAACTGGTGCGGGAAATGCGGGACGCCGATCCCAGGCGTGTTCGAGCCCGGACGGCCGGGCGCGTGGGGGAATAAGCGGATGCCGCTGAGGATCATCCAGCCATGAACCCGACGAACGCCGCACATCTCGGCTCGGCGGTGCGCCGAGCGGCGCTGGCGGGGAAGTTCTATCCCGGCGAGCCGGGGCCGATGTACCACGAGGTGAAGCGCTACCTCGCGGCGGGCGGCGCGGTACAGCCGAAGGCGTACCGCGCAGTCATGCTCCCGCACGCCGGGTGGAAGTATTGCGGCGAGACGCTCGGCAAGACCCTGGCTCGCGTCGCCGTGCCCGACACGGTCATCATCATCGGACCGAAACATACGCCCTACGGCGCGAACTGGTCCGTCGCCCCGCACGAGCAATGGGAGATCCCCGGCGGGGTCGTGCCTATAGGGACCGACGTCGTGCACCGGCTCACGGGGCTCGTCCCGGACCTGCGCTGCGAGCCGGACGCACACGTGGTCGAACATGGGTCGGAGGTGCTGCTGCCGTTCATCCATCGGATCAACCCGCACGCGCGGGTGGTGCCGATCGTGATGGGCGAGACGTATTTTGAGGCGACGCACTACCTCGCCGATGCACTGGCGACGGTGATCGCCGAATCACCCACGCCGATCCTGCTGGTGATCTCCTCGGACATGAACCACTTCGCCGCCGAGCCGGAGAACCGCAGGCTGGACCAGATGGCGATCGAGGCGATGTGCAGCGGCGACCCGGCCCGGTTGCACCGGACGTGCGAACAGAACCGCATCAGCATGTGCGGCGTGATCCCGGCGGTGACGGTGATGCAGTCGCTGCAGGCGGCGACGCCCGTGCTCCGGCCGGAGTTGGTGGACTACTCGAACAGCGCGGCGGCGTCGGGCGATGCGTCGCGCGTGGTGGGTTACGCGGGGGTGGTGATCGCGTGAGGCTTGCGGGGATCGTCCCGTTGGGGGATGATGTCGCCCCCACAATTTTCAGGCGAGGAAACCGGACATGCAGACCACGCTCATCATCCTCAAGCCCGACGCGGTGCAGCGCGGCCTCATGGGCCGGATCGTCTCCCGCTTCGAGGAAAAAGGCCTCCAGATCGTCGGCGTCAAGCTGATGGTCATCAGCCAGGAGCTGGCGGCCAAGCACTACGAGGCGCACAAGGAAAAGAAGTTCTACGCGGGCCTGGTGAAGTTCATGACCAGTGCGCCGGTGCTCGTGCTCGCCCTGCGCGGCAACAACGCCATCGAGATTTCGCGCAACATGATGGGCGCCACATTCGGCTCCAAGGCCGCCCCGGGCACCATCCGCGGCGACTTCGGCGTCTCCAACTCCTTCAACCTCATCCACGGCTCGGACAGCCCCGAGGCCGCGACGCGTGAGATCGGCCTTTTCTTCAACAAGGGCGAGGTCATCGAACACACCCGCGCGATCGACGCCTGGGTGTACGACATGTCCGGCGGCAAGGCGGAGTAAATCCCCATCCGCACCAAGCCCGGGGACGAGTCCGCGAGTCCCCCAAGGTCTTTTTTTTCTTTTTCAAATCCCCGCGAGCTTCGCGGTGAAGGCATAGTCGCGCCCGCCGTTCGCCCCGCCCAGGACGGTGACGCAGCACGCCGCGGCCGCCGCGCCGAGCCGGCCGGCGTCGTACGGCGACAACCCGCGCAACAAACCCGTGAGCAGGCCGGCGTAGAAGCAATCGCCCGCGCCGGTGGTATCGACCACAGGGCCGGGTGGCTCGCAGCTCGGCACCTCGATGAACTGACCCGGGCCGGGCGAGAGCAGCACGCCGCGTTTCCCACCGAGCTTCACGCCGAGCAAACCCGGCGCGCCGCAGTCGCGGTACACGCCGATGATTTTCCGCGGGTCGTCCAGGCCTGTCTGGTGCTTCGCTTCATTGAGCGAGGGAACCCAGACGTCCAGGTGCGGGAGGATTTTGTCGAGCGGTTTCATGGAGCCGCCGGTGCCCGCGGCGTCGAGGGCGGTTTTGCAGCCGGTCTCGCGGATGCGGTGGAGCACCTCGGGCAGGTCGCGTTCGAGGTTGGGCATGAGGCTGTAGTAGCCGATGAGCGCCATGCGTGAGCGTGCGAAGAGGTCGAGGCGGTCGAGATACGCCCGCGCGTCGATGAGCTTGGGCGCGCCGACGCAGTGGTAGAAGCTGCGCTCACCCGTCTCTTCGATAAGGACGACCGTGGTGCTTGTCGCGCCGGAGGCGTGCTCGACGAGGGGCGAATCATCCATGCCCTCGGAACGGTAGAGATTGCGGACGACGGGCGCCCAGGCGTCACGGCCGACGTAGCTGAAGACGGAGACCTTCGCGCCCAGGCGCGCCATGGTGACGCCCGCGTTGGAGGTGATCCCCCCCGCCGCCAGGAGGATCGGGTCGCACTGGTGCAGCACGCCGCGGCCGATGGGCTTGTCGAGCGGCACGGGCCGGCAGAGCAGGTCCACCACGCACGAGCCGCAGACGATGCAATCGATGGAGGGAGGCATGGGGGGATTGTACGGGGAGCGGAAAGCCCAGGCATGACCATGCCTGGGCTTTGGGCGCGGAACTACATCGAAATCCTCACGGCAGCTCGTCCCACTGGACGGCGAGGTGTTGCACACCGGTGCCGTCGCCGGGGGGCTGGGCGGCGAAGACGTTGGCGACCTGGATGGCGTTGAAGGCACGGTTGTAGATGGCAACGCGTTGCAGCCGGCCGAGCCAGGGGCGGCTGTCCGTATCGCTGTTGGCGAGGATGAACTTGTAGGCCGCGTCCCAGTTGGCGAACGTGCCGGTCTTGGCGGTGGTCTGCTCCAAGGCGCCGTTGCGGTACGCCTTCAGGTTGGTGCCGTCGTAGGTGAGGATCACGTTCTGCACGGTGGTGGCGGAGAGGACGTTGCCGGAGGTTTGAAGCGGCGCGCCGGCGTTGCTGGTGGTCGAGGTGCGCAGGGCGGTGATGTAGGTCTGCGCCCCCTGCCCCAGGGAAAAATTCGTCAGCGAGGCGCTGTTGGCGTAGGAGAAGACCTGCGAGCTGGTCTGCGTGATGTTCGCGGGCAGGAACGTCGCCTGGATGGAGAACTGGTTGGTCTGCGTGAGCAGCGAGCGGAGCTTGGCGGCGGCCACGGGGGAGGAGATGCGCGTGGCGGAGATCACGTCGAGCCCGCCGCCGTTGACCCAGCTCACGGCCGCGGGGCTGGCGATGTAGAGGTCGAGCGGCTCACCGGAGCCGGCGGTGTCGTTGACGATCTTGCTCGGGCCGGCGCTGGCGGTAAGGGTCTGGCGGTTATAGACGTTGAGCACCTGCGCCGTTTCGAGCGGGCGGTTGTAGATGCGCACGTCGTCAATCTGGCCGGCGAAGTATTCGTTCATCGGGGCGTAGGTGAGCGTGGTGGCGGTGGTGGTTCCCGCGCCGATGATGAGCGGCTCGAGGTTGCCCGTGCCGCCGGAGGAGGAGCCCAGGCCGCCGATGTAGGCGTTGGTCGCGACGGAGGCGCCGTTGAGATAGAGCTGCATGCCGCCGGGGCCGAAGGTGAACACGACGTGGTACCAGGTGTTGGCGGCCAGGGTGTTGCCGGGGGAGAGCGTGTTGGTGGCGGTGGTGCTGGCGAGCGTGCAGCGGAGCTGGTTGCCGGAGGTGTAGATGTAGAAGTGGCCACCGGTGGCGTAGCCGGTGGAGGTCTTGGCGATCAGGCCGTGGTTGCCGGTGAGGTTGGTGGAGCGGAACCAGAAGGAGACGGAGCCTTGGTTGAGGAGCATGGTGTTGGAGTGGTTGACCAGGACGTATTGCGACGAGCCGTTGAAGCCGGCGGAAGTCCCGCCGTCGCCGAAGCCGGCGTTGCCGAGAGTGGCGCCGCGGTAGCTTCCGACGAAGCCGCCGGCCGCGTCGCCAACGGGGGCGGACGCGGGGCCTAGGCTCGCCTGTGCCACGTCGAGCTGCATCTGCGAGTCGCCGTTGGTGGTGATGGTCTTGGTCGCCAACACACGGCCGTAGAAGCGAGACTGGTCGTTGGTGGTGAAAGCCTGAAGGGTCTGGATGACGGCGCTCATCATGCTCTGGTTGCGCAGATTGACGTTGTTCGAGGTGCTGGCGGAGTTGTGATAGATCCAGAGCCGCCCTGGGCCGGAGGTATCGCCGTTGAGCTGTGCGGTGTCGTTAACATCGATCGCACCGGTGACGTAGAGGTTCAGCCGGGAGCCGACGGGGATGATGATGGCCGCGGTGTTGGCGATCGAGAAGTTGCCGTCGCATTGAATGTTCACGGTGCCGGTGATCGTGACCTGCGCGCTGCCGCTGATGGTGAGGTTGTTGAAGCGGCGGTTGGCGTTGATGGCGGTGTTCGAGCTGTAGGTGACATTGCCCAGGGTGGCGGGCATGCCGCTGGGCAACGTGATGGCGGGGAAAACGACGTTGGCAGACATCGCCGCGCGCGTGCCGGTGATGCAGGATGATCCCGTGATGGCGGTGCCCACGGTGCCGCCGGTGCCGCAGTAGGCGTCGCCGTTAAGGCTGGCCTGCGAAGCGACGGCGACCGCACCGGCGGAGGTGAGGTTGGAGGAGACCACGGCCGAGGCGGACATATTGCCCGCGCCGAACGGGCCGTTGGTCGAGTCGTAGCCGATCGTGACCGAGAGGCTGTTGATGTTGACCGCCTGCCCCGCCGCCGCGCCGCCACCCCCGCCTGTCTCGTCGAGCTTCCAGTTGTGGATCAGCGTGGGGTTGTCGATCGTCTGCTTGAAGTCGTAAAGCGCGGTGAGTTGGGGCAGAGGATTGTTGGCGTCGAGCGAGCCCTGCGAGAAGAGGTAATAGACCTCGGCGGCGTTGAGGCCGTAGTCGAAGACCTGCACGTCGTCGATGATGCCGTTGAAGCTGTCGCTGGGCGGCGCGCCGACCTTTTTCGTTCCGATCTGGAAGGGGTCGGAGGTGGTAGCGACGGTGCCGGTGACGTTGGAGGAGGAGACGAGCAGTCCGTTGTAGTAGATGCACATGCGCGTGCCGTTGTAGGTCGCGGCGACGTGGACCCACGCGCCTGTCGCGGGGAAGGCGGCGGTGATCGTTGAGACACCGGTAAGCTGCCACTTGAGGACGCCCGACTCGCCGGTGAGGCGGTACTGGTTGTCGGAGTTGCCCTTCTGGAGGATGCGGTGGTTGCCGTTGGACCAGTCGTTGGGATAGATCCAAGCGGTGATGGTGATCTGGCTTGTGAGGTTGAGGACGGCGGCGTTGGGGACGATGACGAAGTCGTTCTGGCCGTCGAAGGAGGCGGCGTTGCCCATGGGGCCTTTCTGCCCGAGCCAGACGCCGTTCTGGTAGGTGCCGTGATTGGTGCCGATGGCGTCATAGCAGATCGCGCCGGTGAGCTCGCCCATGGTCCAGTGGGCGATGGGGCTGCGCGGGACGACGGGCTGGGCGGCCCAGTCGAGGGAGCGTTTGAGGACGTTCTTGCCATCCTTGTTGAGGAGGTTGACGTCGAAAGCGTCCCCGCCCCAGGGGAGCAGGACGCGCCGGCCGTAGCTGGGCGTGCTGTTGGTCTGGCTGCCGTTGGCGTCGATGACGACGAGCGAGGGGTTGTTGCCGGCGGAAGAGTTGGCGAGGGTCGAGTCGCCGGTGGCCAGCGTGCCGTTGCGGCGCAGCATCGCGGTGGTGGTGGAGGTGATGATGAGCGAGCCGGTCGAGAACGGCTGGGTGATGTAGTGGCTGTTGTCCACGACGGTGATGCGGTCGGAGGTGACGGTGGTGCCGGCGGCGGAACTCATAAGGAAGGAGTTGTCGATCGCGGCGTCCTCGATGACCACGCCGATCGGTGACGCGAGCAGCTTGTTGCCGACGTTCGACCCGGTGCACTCCTCGGAGATAAAAACGACGTTCTGCGCGACGATCGCGGCGGTATAGGCCGCGGCGCTGGAGTTGTCGGAGAGCAGCGTCACCTGGTAGCCCCAGCCCTCGAACATGCCCTTCTTCACCGAGTCCTGCGCGGTCAGGCTCGCCGAGTTGGGCACGACCATGAGGAGCTTGCGGATCACCGGGATATTGGGCACGACCACGGAGCGGACCCTGTGCGTCACGCCCTGGAACGTCGCGGTTGCCAGGATGGTGACGGGCTGCGTGGGATCGTCCTTGAGATTGCCGTCCGTGTCGTCGGTGACGGAGACGGAGACGGTGCCGCCGTCGTAGGAAGAGTTGGTCGCCCAGGCGCCGTTGGTGCGGGTGGTGCGCCAGTTGGTGTCCACGAGCATGGAACGGACGGTCATGTTCACCGCGGCCTCGGCGATGGAGCGGGCGCGGGCGTTGCGGTCGATGTTCTGCGAGATGCCCAGCGCCGTGCCCTGGGAAACGACGAACGTGGCCGATATCACCATCACCATCACGATGGCGATAAGCACCAGGAGCATCGCGATGCCGCGCCGGTTCCGCCCGCCGTTCCGTTTTGGTCGTGATCGCAGCATGGTCAGTTCCCCGCGACGGCGGTGTTGTTCCGCAGCGCCGCCGCGCCGATGACGAAGTCCGTGGATGACGACAACTGGAGCGCGAAGCGGTAACTGATGAGCGTCGCCGCCTGCGTGTCGGTGTTATTAACGCTGAGAACCCAGCCCGTGACGCCCGTGGCCCAGCGCTCGCCGGGGTAGGTGGATTGCGACTTGAGCGCCGGGATGACCGTGCCGAAGGCCGACGTCAGGGCGTACTCGGTGTCCGCGGCGACGATCTGCTCGGTGGTCATTGTCCCGGGCCAGACGGTCTTGTATTCCCAGAGTTCCTTGGTGGTCGTGTTCAGCTCGACGTAGCGGATCTCCGAGCGGTTGGGCACGTCGTTCTGGTTGGCGTCAAAGGTCCAGAGGACGATGTAGTTGCTGCCCTTGGCCAGCACCATGCGCGAAGAGCGGATGAGCGCGTTGAGGCGGGCGGTGATGAGCCGCTGGCGCAGGAGCAGCGCCCGCATGTCGTTGCGTGAATCCGTCCCGTAGGAGACGGCGAAGAGCATCGACGCGATGGCGAGGCTGATCATCGCCGTGACCGTGAGCGCCAGGAGGAGCTCGATGACGGTCAGGCCGCGCCGGCGCCGGCTGTTTTTTGTGGCGGCATGCTTCACGACGAGGGCTCCGGGCGGAATCGGGTGATGGTCCATGTCTTGCCGTCGAGGGTGGAGGTGACGACCACGGTGACGGTCAGGCCCGGGACGCTGGTGTCCAGGCCGGTGATGGTGGCGGTGGTGTAGGCGCAGGTGACACGGCGGGTGAAGAGCTGATAGGCCTGTGGGTAGGCAGAGCCGGTGGCGTCCGCGATCGCACCGGCGGCCTCGGAGAAGTTGTTGAAGTCGTCGGAATTGTCGTACAGGGTGCGGCTGCTCTCGCCAGACTCGGGACCGGCGGACGACGCACCGTCGGGGTCGTAGTACGGCTTGGCGAGCACCTCCTCCATGAGCGACTCGGCGAGCGTAAGCCCGCGCAGGTCTTCGAGCGCGTCGGCGGCCTGCATCTGCCCGGCGCTCACCGCCTGCACCAGCGCGGCGATGACGAACGCCAGCACCGCCGACGCCATGAGCGCCTCGATAAGGGTAAAACCGGGTTCTAAACGGTGTGCGTGTTTCATGCTCTGGTCGATATCAGGGGTTTTCACCCCAGGTGCTGTCGTAGGAATAAATCGGGAGCGTCGGGGGCGTGATGCCCGTGGAGGCGCCGCCGGAGACGACGGCCGCGTAGATGTTGAAGGTGCGCGTGAGCGAGGTATCTGACGTTCCCCACGTGGAGAGGAACCCGGCAGTGACCGCGGCGTTGTTGCGGTATCGCGTCTTGCCGCTGGCGGAACCGTTGTTGTAGTAGTAGGTGTTGGAGGCGTTGGTCGAGAAGGCGAGCCAGTAGGTCCCCGCAGTCAGCGTCGTCGCCGGCATTGCAATCGTCACCCAATGCACGGTGCCGGTGCCCAAGGTCGTGACCGCGCTCTGCGCCAGGAGCGTGCCCGGGCTGCCAGCGGAGTCGGTGTAGATGGCGAACCGAATGCTTTTGCTCGCAGCGCCCTTGAAATAGCCCGTGATGCTCTGGAGCGTGCCGCCCGTCGCAAGAGTTAGCTGCGTGGCGACCTGCTTGCTGCTGACGGACTTGGTCTTGGTGGTGTAGAGCGTCTTGTTGCCGAAGTCGGTGGGTGTGCTGCCCGGGTTGCCGCTGCCGATGTCGATGTGCGTGGCGGTGGTGCTGTCGGCGGAGAACTGCTTGCAGATCACGGTGCCGTAAACCTGCGCCGAGTTGGTGAGCGTGACGCTGCCGCCCGGCGCCAGGAGCTTGGCGTAAACCCTGGCGCTGGTGTCCAGCGCGATGTTCTGGCTCGCCGTCAGGAGGAAAATCTGAAACCGCGTGGGGTCGCCGGTGCTGACGGCGACCTGCCCTGTCCCGCTGACGGTAACGCCGCCGCCGTTGACATAGAGCTTGCACGCCCCGACGGCGCCCAGGGTGATCTGCCCCGAGCCGTTGACGGCCACGTTGCCGTCCACCAGGACGACCGCGTTGGAAGTGATATTGAGGATGCCCGTGCCGGTGACGCTGATGCTGGAGTAGTGGGCGTTGGAGCTGATCGTGACGGTGCCGGTGGAGACGTTCAGCGCACCGCTGCTGGATGGCATGCCGGTGGGCGCGGTGGGCAGGTTCATGACAACGGCGCTGGCGAGCACGGACTTGGTGCCGGTGATGGAGGCGCTGCCGCCGACGGAGATGACGGTGGAGGTGCTGCCGCCGGGGCCGGCGTTGGCGTTGCCGTTGATCTTGGCGGAACCGGAAAGGGCGATCTTCGCGGAGCCGGTGGAGTTGGTGTTGACCATCGCCCGGTTGAGGATGATGTTGCTCCCGCCGTAGGCGCCCACGCCCGAGTCGAAGGCGTCAACATAGGTGCTCGTGCCCAGTGTGATGCTGTCGTTGGCGTTGAGCCCACCGGGCGTGGGGGTCTCGATGCTGCTGGTCGTGACGGCGGCGCGGACGGTGTAGGTCGTGCCGCTGTAGGTCCCCGTCGCGGTGAGGGTAAGCGGGTCGGTGGGGTTGTTGCTGAGGCTGCCGTCGCCGACGACGGAATTGCTCGCCGCGCTGTACACGCCGTCCTGCCCGCTGAGCGTGTAGGTCCCCCCGCCGAACGACTGGTTGGTCACCCACGCGCCGCTGGCGTGATTGGTCCGCCAGTTGGTGTCGGCGAGGACCGCCTGCACGCCCGCCGCCAGCGCGGTCTCGGCGATCATCCGCGCGGTGGGCTGCTTCTGCAGGTTCTGCGTGATGCCGATCGTCGTCGACTGCGCCGTGAGGAACGACATCGCCAGGATGGTCCCGATCGTCAGCGCGATCATGACGAGCATCATGGCGACGCCGGAGTCGCGGCGGCCGTGGCGGCGCGACGTGCGTGGGGTCGTGTTGTTACGGCGATGTGTCATCCGTTTCCTGTTAGTTCCTCAGCGCTACGGCGCTCACGAGCGTCGCCTGCTGCGAGCCGTTCTGCACCAGCAGGCGGTAGCTGATCAGCGCCGTGTCCGGCACGGCGCTGTCGAGCGTGAACGTCCAGCCATACACCGAGTTGGACCAGACCTCCGCGGGGAAGCTGGCGCTGCCCTTCACGGAGGTGGTCCTGGTGTTGAAGTTGTCGGCGAGCGTGTAGTTCACCTCGTTGGCGTCGATCTGCGTCTGCGTCCACGAGGCGGGCATACGGTACGACGTGATCCGGTGGGTGGTCGAGTCGTACTCGATCCGCCGCAGCTCGGAGAGGTCCGGTGCGCCATTGGCGCGGCTGTCGTTCATCCAGAGCACGAGGTAGTTCGACCCGCTGGCCAGCACCATGGACGAGCCGCGCACGGCCGCGTCGAAGCGGCCGCCGACGACCTTCTGCTTGATCACCAGGCTGCGCATGTCGGAGTTCGTGGACGTCCCCTTGGAGGCGGCGAAGAGCATCGACGCGATCGCCACGCCGATGACGCCGGTGATCACCAGGCTCATGAGCAGTTCGAGCAGCGTCAGGCCGGCGGCCCGACGCGTGCCGAATTGCGGCGAATATGTCCTGTGCTGGCGCGTCATGACGGGTCCGGAATGAAACGGGTGATCGTCCACCGCAGGCTGCCGGGGGACTGGGTCACGGTGACGGTCACGGTGATGCCGCTGAGCGTGACGCCCAGCCCGGTCGGCGTGACCGAGCCGTACACGCAGGTCACGCTCCGCGTGAAGCACTGGTACTCCCTGGGGTAGAGCGCGGCGGAGAGGTCCTTGATGTTGTTGGCGGTCTCGGAGAACCCGTGGTAGTCGTCGATGTTGTCGTAGAGCTGCCGCGTGGAGTTGCCGGTGTCCGGCCCGGCCGCGGTGTAGCCGTTGGGGTCGTCGTAGGGGAGCGAGAGGATTTCCTCCATCAGACCCTCGGCCAGCACCGTGCCACGCAGGCTGTCGAGCGACGCGGCGGTCTCCCCTTGGCCGCAGGCGACCGCCTGGGCGAACGCCGCCACGACAAACGCCAGCACCGACGACGCCATGAGCGCCTCGACGAGCGTGAAACCCGCGCGCCGACGCGACGCGCCACGCTCAACGGGATTGCACACGAGATGTCGCCGCATGGGTCGCATCGTCGATAACTCCGGCCCGGGCGCATCCGGCGCGCGGGCCTCCCCGGGGGTCTTACATAAGGATTCGGCGAGACCGTGAAGGGGGTTAAGAAACTCTTGCCCAACCGGCTTAACCCGTCCATATTTCCCGCCGATAACAGGGGCATGAGGGCAGTCCCTTATACCCCGAGAGAGCCCGCGCGCAGGCCCCGCCCGCGCCGCCCCGGTTTCACGCTCGTCGAGATGATGATCGTGGTCACGATCGTCGGGATCGTCGCCGTCCTCGCCGCGCCGATGATGGGCTCGCCCGACACCAACAAGCTCCGCTCCGCGGCGCAGCTCCTCGTCGCCGACCTCGAATACGCCCAGGCGGAGTCGATCACACACAGCAGCGCCACCCGCGTGCTCGTCGTCAACAACACCACGACCTACACCCTCGCCACCGCGGCGACCTCGAGCGTCGCCATCACCAACCCCGTCGGCAAGCTGCCCTACGTCACCACCTTCGGCACCGGCCGTGCGGCCAGCCTCGACGGCGTCACCATCTCCGCCTATTCACTCAACGGCGACGCGATCATCGGCTTCGGCGCCTACGGCCAGCTCGATCAGACCGCCAACGCCACCATCACGCTCCGCAGCGGCGGCAACACCGTCATGGTCACCCTCGACGCGACCACGGGCATGGCGACGGTCGGGGCGATTCAGTGACGCTCACGCCTGCTCCACGCGGTTGACCAGCCGCCCGATCTTCTCCACCTCGATTACCACCTCGTCGCCCGCCTTCAAAAAGACCGGCGGCTTCCGCGCTACGCCCACGCCCTGCGGCGTGCCGGTCAGGATCACCGTGCCCGGCAGCAGCGTCGTGTCCTGGCTCAGGAAAGCGATAATCTGCGCGACGCTGAAAATCATGTCGGCCGTGGTGTGCGACTGCATCACCTGGCCATTCAGAACGGTCTTGAGGGCGAGGGTTTGCGGGTCGGCGATCTCGTCCGCGCCCGGACCGGCCGTGACCAGCGCCGGGCCCAGCGGGCAGAAGGTGTCGAACCCCTTGCCGCGGACCCACTGCGTGCCGTTGTTCTTCTGCCAGCGGCGGGCGGAGACGTCGTTGGCGGCGGTGTAGCCGTACACATATTTCAGCGCATCGGCCTCGGAAACATTGCGTGCCTCCCTGCCCAGAACAACCGCCAGCTCGCACTCGTAATCCACCTCGGGCACGGGGCAGGCGTGGGGGATTTTGACCACCTGCCCGGGGGCCGCCAGCGCGGTAGTCGGCTTCATAAAGACCACCGGGGCCTCGGGGATGGGGTTCCCGCCTTCTTTGGCATGTTCCCGGTAATTCAAACCGATACAGAAGATGTTGACCGGGGTTATCGGAGCGAGCGGCTTGCCGATGGGCACCCGCTTACCCGTGGGCCGCAGCGGGTTTGAGGTGCTGAACATCTCGCCCTGGAGCAGGTCGGCGTTGCCGTCGCCCAGGTCGCGGACCGTCTGGACCTGCCCGCCGCCATCCGTGAATCGCACAATACGCATCGCTCGTTCTCCTTGGGGTCTGAGGGCGTTATAATCCGATGCACTTTACACGGGCCCGGCCCGTGCTCAACCAAGCCCCACGAGGTATCCCCTTTGGCCAAGGCACAGGCAGACCAGAACCCCGTACCCGACGCCCCGGATTCCCCCGACGCCCCCACCGGCACCCCCGCCGGTTCGGCGGCGTCGCCCAACTCGGCCCCTACTCCCGGCGCGAGCAAACGCACCTGGCAGGACGTGCTGGACATGGGTAAACGCTCCGATATGCCCGAGGGGCTCTGGATGCCCTGCCCCGAGTGCAAGGCCATGCTCTACACCAAGAACGTGGAGCGCAACCTCTGGGTCTGCCCCGAGTGCAACCACCACCTGCGCGTCGGCGCGGACCAGCGCTGCGAGCAGTTGTGCGACACGGGCAGCTTCGAGGCGATGTGGGAAAACCTCTGCCCGGTGGACACGCTGGAGTTCGTGGACCTCAAGCCGTACAAGGACCGGATCAAGAGCGAGCAGGCCAAGACCAAGCGCAACGATGCGCTGATCGCCGGCAAGGGGTTCATCAAGGGCCGGCGCGTTGTGCTGGCGTGCATGGACAACCGCTTCATGATGGGCTCGATGGGCGTGGTGGTCGGCGAGAAGCTGACCCGCGCGATCGAGCTGGGCACCGAGAAGAACTGGCCGGTCATCGTCGTGAGCTGCTCGGGCGGCGCCCGCATGCAGGAAAGCACGATGAGCCTGATGCAGATGTCCAAGACGTCGGCCGCGCTGGCGCGGCTGGACGATGCCGGCGGGCTGTTCATCAGCGTGCTCACCGACCCGACGACCGGCGGCGTGACGGCGAGCTTCGCCATGCTGGGCGACGTGATCCTCGCCGAGCCAAGGGCGCTCATCGGCTTTGCCGGCCCGCGTGTCATCGCCAACACCGTACGCCAGGAGCTGCCCGAGGGCTTCCAGCGCAGCGAGCACCTGCTGGCCAAGGGTTTCATCGACCGCGTCGTCCACCGCAACGACCTGCGCAGCGAGATTAGCCGGATCATCGACTACGCCGGCAAGTGACGACTTACCCCCTCTCCCTCCGCGAGAGGGCAGGGGTGAGGGCGTCCGCTTCGCGGCTGCACCGAAGGTGCGCTCCATGCCTCCACACATACGCCACGACCCGCACCCGCGATGGCCCCTCGCGGCCGCGCTGTTGCTGCTGATCTCCCTCGCGCACGCCGCAGCGGCGCAGGTCGTGCCGGAAACCGTCACCCACGACCCGCCTCCCAAACTCACGAGCTTCAAGAGCAAGTTCTACACGGTGCAGACCAATCTGACCGTCGAGGAGGCCAGGCCGATCGCCGAGCACATGGACGCGGTCTTCGCCGAGTACTCCCGCCGTTTCGCCTCCTTCCCGGCACGCAACGCCGAACTGATGCCGCTCTACCTGCTGCGGACGCAGAAGCAGTACGAGGGGTTGCTGGGCTCCAACGGCATCAACGCCGCCAACACCGGGGGCATGTTCTTTATCCAGCGGACAATCCAGGGTCTGGCGACCTTCACCCAGGGCCGAAACCTCTCGGCGACCTACGTCGTGCTCCAGCACGAGGGCTTCCACCAGTTCGCCTACAGCAGGATGGGGACCAACCTGCCCATCTGGGTGAACGAGGGGCTCGCCCAGTATTTCGAGGACGGCATCCTCACCCAGCAGCACGGCATGTACGTCGGCCTGGCCAACGCGCGACGGCTCGCCTCCGTGCAATCGGCGATCGCGCACAGCAGCATCCTCGACATCGACGAACTGCTCGCGCGCAGCCAGGACGAGTGGCACCAGATCGTCGTTGCCGGCGGCGAGGGCGCGGGGCTGCAGTACGACCAATCCTGGTCGCTGGTCTATTTCCTCATCCACGGCGACAGCGGCAAGTACAAGGCCGCCTTCGAGAAATACCTCACCCTCGTCAGCCAGGGCCGATCCAGCGTCTCGGCCTTTTCGCAATCGTTCGGCGCGACCAACAACAAGGCCTTCCGCGACCGCTGGATCGCCTTCACCGAAAAAGCCACGCCCGACCCGCTCAACATCTCGATCGTCCGCATGGAGTTCCTGGGCGCGGGCCTCAAGTTCCTCCTCGAACGCCAGCACCCGATGCCCAAAACCCTCGACGAGTTGCGGCAGGTCCTCATCTCCTTCCAGTTCGCCCTCACCCGCTACTCGCCCGGTGTGAAGATCGTCCAGACCGCCGGCGACGAAAGCCTCTACGCCTTCCCGCGCAACGGGCAGGACGCCCCCTTCCTCCTGCTCGAGCCCTCGGCCTCGGGCCTGCCCCCGCGCATCACCGCGCAGGGCCTCAAGCCCGAACCCACGCTGGTGTGGTCCCGCGACAAGCAGGGGAACCTCGTGCAGGACATGCAGTTCAAGTGACGCAGGCACGCCCGCTTCAGCGGGCCGTGCTCCGCCGTGCGTTCACATCACGAGCCCATCCAACGAACCCAACCCGATCGGCTCACGCGTGTAGAACGGCTCGGCGTAGTCCGTGCCGATCCGGCTGCCCATGTAGCCGTTCATCTGTCGGATCGCCTCCACGATGCGCCGGTTCCGCTCAGCCTTGACGAACTGCGACTCGTACGCGGTGATCGAGTTCATCTTTGCCTCGATCTGCGCCGAAATGTCGATGCAGAACGTGGGCACGATCGGGGCCCGCAGGTGCATGGCGAAGTAATAGAAGAGCCACTTGGGGTGGATCGGCTGGCCGGGGATGTCGGCCTTGGTCAGCTTGGCGTCGAAGCGGGCGTCCTCGACGATGCGGGTCGTCGCCAGGTGGTCCGGGTGCGCGTCCTCGAAATAGGGACAGAAGAGGATCGACGCCTGGTGCTCGCGGATGACACCGGCCACCTTGTGGCGGGAGGCCAGGTCGTGTGTCACCTCACGGTTTTTCAGGCCGAGCAACCGCCGTTTCACGCCCAAGATTTCCGCGGCGCGGGTCCACTCACGCTGCCTGATCTCCGGCGAGCCGTGCGGCGTGGGCTCGCCGTTGGTCATGTCGAGCAGCAGCACGTTGTGCCCCTGCGACACGAAACGGAGGATCGCCCCGCCCATGCCGATCTCCTGGTCATCCGGGTGCGGACCTACGACAAGAATGTTCGCCATGGTGTTCGTCCTCAATCCCGGACCGCCGCCGCGAGCGCGCCGGCGTAGATTTCTTCCAGCCGCCGGGTCATCAGCCGCACGTCGAACCGTTCGCGTGCAAAACGCCCGCCTTCCTCCGCCAACCGCAGACGCTCCGCCGGGTCACTGAGCAACCCGAGAATCGCCCGCGCCAGCGCGTCGCGGTCGCCGACCGGCACGAGCCGGCCGGTCTGGCCGTCGATGCAGACCTCGCCGATTCCGCCCGCATCGTACCCCACCACCGCGCAGCCGCAGAGCAACGCCTGTACCAGCGTGCGCGGCTGACCCTCCTGATACGACGGCAACGCCGCCACATCCATCGACGACATCATCTCCCCCACCCGCGCCGGGGGCACAAGCCCCGTGAAAATCACGTTGCCCGCCAGGTTTTCTTTTTCGACGCGATCTTCCAGTGCCGCCCGGTGCCAGCCATCACCCACAATGACGAGGCGTAAGCCCGGCAATCGCTCGATAAGCCGTGGCATTACGTCGAGCAGATCATCCTGTCCTTTCAATTTGTCGAGCCTCGCCACGATGCCCACCACCGGCGCGTCAGGCGCGATGCCCAGCTCACGCCGCGCCGCCTCACGTGCGCCGACCGGCGGCGAGAATGCCGTGACGTCCACGCCACTGGGCACCACGTCGTACTGTTCGGGCCGGCCGATGTGGCGTTCACGGAAGGAATCGATCATCGCCCGCGTCACGCCCAGGATGCGGTCGCACCGCCGCGCCGCCCAGCGCTCCAACGCGACGTATATCGCGTTGATGATCCCGGGTTGGCGCTCGTGGAACGGCAGACCGTGCACCGTGTGGATGACAACGGGTTTGTCCTCATGCTTTTCCGCCCACGCCGCCGCGCGGCCGACGATCCCCGCCTTGCTCGAGTGCGTGTGCACCACATCCGGGGCGATCGCTCGGATCAGCCTGCGCAACGCGCGGTAACACAGATAATCATGCACCGGTAGGATCGCACGCCGCATCGACTTCACCTCGACCAGCGTCGCGCCGCTCCGCTTCGCCTCTTCAAGCAGCGACCCCTCGGGCCCGTAGATCGGCCCGTACACCAGCCACACCTCGTGCCCCGCCGCGACCTGCGCCGCGCAGCTCAGCACCGTGTTCTGCTGCGCCCCGCCGAGAATCAGCCGCGTGATGATGTGGACGATGCGCATTGGGGACAATCCGAAACGCAGACCCACAACACGGGTCCTCACTCGTATTTCACCCACTCCAGCCAGAGCCCCGTCGGCGGCATCGTTGGCCCGGCCTCGCGGCGCTCGCGCGTCCTGAGCACCAGGTCCACCACCTCCGGCCCGAACCGGCCCCGCCCCACCTCCACCAGTGTCCCCGTGATGATCCGCACCATGTTGTAGAGGAACCCGCTCCCGCTCACGACGACCTGCACCTCGTCGCCGACCGCCTCGACACGGCAGTCGTGGATCGTCCGCACCGTGGTGATCCGGTCGTGGCTGGCGGCGGCAAAACCGAGGAAATCATGCTCGCCGATCATCCGCCGGGCGGCGTCGTTCATTCGCCCCACGTCCAGCGGGGTCCAGCAGTGATACACGTAGTGACGCCGGTCGAGCGGCCGGAGCTTCGACATGAACAGGCGGTAGCGGTACTGCTTGGACCTCGCGCCCGAGATGGCATCGAAACCCGGAGGCGCGAACTCGGCGCGGCGGACCTCGACGTCCTCGGGCAGGCGCGAGTTGATCGCGTCGGCCATGCGTTCCAGCGGGATGCGCGTCGCGGCGTCGAACTGCGCGGTCTGCCCCAAAGCGTGAACGCCCGCGTCCGTCCGGCTCGCGCCCACCACGTTCAACTGCTGCTGCATCGTGCGCAGCACCGCCTGCTCGACGACCCCCTGCACCGTGCGCAGCGGCTCGACGCCAGCGGGTTCCTGTTTCTGCCAGCCGTGGAAGAGCGTGCCGTCGTAGGCGATGGTGAGCTTGTAACGGCGCAGCTCCGGAACGGAGCGCAGGGGCTCCTCCGGCACGGCGGGAGACGGCGTCGTGGGCGCTTCGCTCATGCCGGTGAGTCTAATGAATAGAGGGGCGACGCGGAGCGGATCAGGTCGGTGATGAACCTTGACTGATCCTGACGAAAAGCCATCGGCCTCCCCAGAGCAGACCCTTGAAAGCCAGCCGGCGCAGGAAGGGAAATTTCGTTGCGATAAGCCCCAGCGACGACGCGGCGAGCACGGAACGCCACGGACTCTCCGCGATGAGCCGTGGGAGGGTGCACTGCTCGGCCGCGTGGCGCAGACGTGCCTTGGCCTGCGCCACCGTCACTTCTTGTTGTTGATCATCCCGTGTGCCGTCCACCACAATCCTCCAGCACCGGCCATGAGGGCCGCCCCCACGATGGCCGCCGCGCCGATCGGCCCGATCCACCACTGGAGCAACATGAACAACGCCCCGCCAACGGCGAGAATCCCCGCCGCGCCGAGGATCACGGCGATCGTGAGCATCCCCATCGCGGCGCCGAGCCGGTAGGCCCCGCGACGCAGGTCACGTGCCTCGGCCTCGAGCAGCTCGACCGCCGAGATAAAAACGTCGGTCAGCAGCTTCAAACCTTACCTCCGGCTGACCAGCGCGCCGATCAACGCGCCCACGCCCAGCGCGATCAGCACGCTGGTGATCGGCCGTTCGCTGATCTTCTCCTGCACCGCCTCGACGGCCTCTCCGCCGAGTTCCTTGGCCTGCGCCACGCTGTGCTTGCCCGCCTTCGCCGCGGTGTTCAGCAGGCCGCTGAAATCGTCGCGCAGCTTGCCGATGTCGTGCTTGATCTTGTCGATGTCCGTGTGGTCCACTGCTCGATCTGCCATGACCCGTCTCCTTCCAAAAAAATGTGCGCACAGATCGGAGCCACGCCGGTCCCGATCTTTGGTGCTGGTTTCCCCTTCCGCCCTGATTCAGCTTACTCACGCCGAGCCAATAGACAATGATTTTCCGACAATTGCTGGAAAATAAGGAAAAACCTTACAAGAGATGAACCGCTGCGTTGCCCGTCACCCGCGCATCGTCTCGGGGTCCACGCCTAACCCCTCGCACCACCGGCGATACACGATCGGCGATATCTCTGACGGCTTGATCTCGCTCCGCCCGCCCCAGAAGACGTTGGTGTACCCCACCGGGATGCCCGCCTCTTCGAGGTGTTTGTCGATCGCCGCTTTGTGTGCCAGCACGACCGGCTTCTCCGTCCCGTGGGCCACCCCCATGACATTCACGTTGTGGAACTCTGGCCCCCCCTCGCGCCAGTAGGCGTGCGTCATGATGTGGTGCCGCCCCACCTCGCGCCCCGCTTCGACTTCCTTCCCCGGTGGCACCGCCCAGTGGAACAACGCGTTGAACTTCGTCACGCGCTGCCCGTCGGCCAACGGCTTGACGTGCTCCAGGAACGTCGAGAACCGCCCGATCACGCGCCGCTCATTCAGCGAACGCGCCACCTCGACGAACTTCTCGAACGACACCCCCGCCTCCGCGGCGCGGGCATGCCACGGGTTTTCATTGATCTCTTCCACGGCGAACTCTCGTTTGAGCGCCTCGAGCACCCGCCAGTCCATCTCATTCAGCGCAACGATATTCGTATCGTGCACCTCGGCCAGTTCGTCGGCCCGGCTACCCGGTTCGAGCGTCTTACGCCGCACGTGGCCCACCCCCAGCGCAAAAAGTACCTTCGCCGGCATAACCAGGTACCGCTCCGCGCCGGCCAGGCGGCAGAGCAGGTCGCAGTGGCGCGCCATGGAAAAACCCTGCGGGACCTTCAGCGTGGTCCAGAGGCGGTAGGCGGAACCGGGGGTGGCGGTGTCGGTGGTGCGGACGACGACGTGGCCGGAGAAGGGGTCGTTGTCGAACATCCAGCGGAAGGCGGCGTCGAGCGTGCCGGGCCGATCGGGAACCTGCCAGGCGACCAGGGCGCCCGGGGCGAGGTTGGTGGCCATGAGCGTCTGACGCACGCGACGGATCGTGCCCGCGGCGAGCATGGCGCGGATGCGCTCCAGCACAACAGGCAGCTCCACGCCCGACAGCCTCGCGATCTCGCTGAACGGATCAACCTGGAAACCCTGCACGCGGTCCTCGGAGACTGCGAGTATCTGTGCGTTCACGGGGTCGTCGATGGCGATGGGGACAGTGGCGGACATGCGTGGGGTCCAGACCCCAACCCTTCGCGGACTCAGCCGGCTTGGTCGGGGGCATCTATCTTAGGGTGCGGGGCTCAATATTTCAGGCCGTTGTCGCGCACGTGGACGTGCGGCTCGCCACCGAAATACTGGCCGTTACGGACGATGCCCACGAAGATGTCGTGGTCTCCCTCGACGTCCATGTGGCAGGTGAGTTCGCACTCGAGGAAGCCCAGCGTGTGGGCGAGCAGCGGGAGGGTGAGCACGGAATCGTGGACGAGTTCGAGGCCCAGGAACGGGTCCTGTATGCCGTCGGAGCCGCCGGCGAACTTGCGGAGGATGCCCTTCTCGTTCTTGGGCAGTTGGCACAGGCCGAAGCGGCGCGACTCGCTGATCAGCGGCATGATCGGCCGGCCCTTGCCGATCGCGATCGAGACCATCGGCGGCTGAAAGCAGACCTGCTGCACCCAGCTCGCGAGCATGCCGGCGCGGCGGTCCTCATGTTGCGCGGTGAGGATGAAAAGCCCGGAAGGGATGCGGCCCAGCGCCGCGGCGATCGCCTGTTTGGTTTTCTCGTCTTGCATGCGGCTCCCCGACAGAGCCGACAGCATACGTTCACGCAAAGTGAACCGCAAAGCCGACGGCGCGTGACGCGGTCCGCCTCGCTATGCTCCGCCGCATGATCCACCGCTCCATCATCTTCGATCTGGACGGCACCCTCGCCGACACGCTCGCCGACATCGCGGCGGCGGCGAACCACGCGCTGGCGGAAATGGGCAGACCGACTTTTGACGTGCAGCGCTACCGCTACCTCGCCGGGCAGGGGCTGCACTCGCTGATGACCGACGCGCTGGGACCGGGCCATGCGGGCCTGGTCCCGCGCGGGATGGAATTGTTCCGCGCCTATTACTCGGACCATTGGACAGACCACACCGCGCCGTACCCGGGCGTGCCGGCGCTGCTGGATGAACTGACGCGCCGCGGCGTGCGCATGGCGGTGCTGAGCAACAAACCCGACTCAGCGACGCAGGCGATGATGAAGCACGGCTTCGCGCGGTGGCGTTTCGACGCCGTGATCGGCCAGCGCGAGGGCAAGCCGCTCAAGCCCGACCCGGCCGGTGCACTGGAGATCGCGGAAACGTGCGGCGTACCGGCGAAAGAATGGCTCTACGTCGGCGACACGAAGGTGGACATGATGACCGCGACGCGTGCGGGGATGTTCGCCGTGGGCGTGCTCTGGGGTTTCCGTGACGAACCGGAGCTGCGCGACAACGGGGCGCGGGTGATCATCCGTGAGCCGGCGGAGTTGCTGGCGCTGGTGTGACACGGGCATGATTGTTTGACCACTGACGCCGCGGGCTCATAAAATAAGGTCATGCGAAAGACAGTCCATACCGTGAAAAAGGAGGCGATGGCGCTCTCCCCCAGCGAGCGGGCAAGCTTGGCGCACGACCTGATCCTCAGCCTGGACGATCCGGCTGGAAACACACTCGCCCCTGAACAAGAAGCGGAAATAGCACGCCGCGCCCGTGCAGTGCGCCAGGGCCGAGCTGTCGGACGATCGGCGGCGGATGTCTTCTCCGCCATCAAGCCCAAGACCCGCTCTCGATGACCCCGGTCACGATCATCGCCGAAGCCGAAGCGGAACTCCGTGAGGCTGTCGTTTTTTATGAAACCAGACGCCCGGGGCTGGGCATGGATTTTGCGGACGAAGCCCAAGCCGCCACCGCCGCCATCGGTCACGCCCCACGACGCTGGCCGCTGCGCCGTGACGGCACGCGGCGTGTTCTGCTGCCGCGATTCCCTTACCTGGTCATTTATCTCATCCACGGCGGGCAAGTGTGGATCATCGCGTTTGCTCATTGCAAACGACGGCCGCTCTATTGGTCACGCCGTGTCCCGCCAAAGTAATCGGCACGACCTCTAAACGCGGAAAAAATCCCTATTCTGTATTTCGATCCCCTTGGGGACGCCGTAAAAAGTCTTCCCGCCGTGTTTGGGTTTGACCACGCGGATCGGGCCGTGCGGCGTGGGGATCGTCGCCTCGAAGGTCCAGGGCAGGTTTGCGGGCGGCGTGATCTTCACCGTGGAGAATCCCGGCGCGGCGGGCTGCACGCCCAGGAGGTAACGCATTGCCAACGGCACCGGCGCGCCGCCCCAGCCGTGGCAGAGGCTCTTGGGCCAATCGCCCAGGCGGACGGCGCGGAGGTCGTTGATCCAGGGCTCGTACCACTCCCAGACCGTGCTGGAGTTGTGCATCTCCAATTGCTGGCCGACGAAATCACGCATGGCCATGATCGCGCCGGCGGGGTCGCCGCACTCGGCGCGGGCGGCCTGCTCGTAATACAGAAAATAGGGCGTGACGATCGGGTCGAGCTTCTTGGAGGTGAAGACCCGCATCGCCGCGCGTCGCTGCGCCGGCGTGGTGAGCAGCCCCGCCCAGACGGCCAGCGCCATCGAGTGGCGTGACGCCTTGCTCGGGCCGATCGGCTTGGCCTCGAAGTAGAGCTTTCGGTAACGTTCCCCGCCGATGGGGGCGAGGATGCGGAGCCACTCCCATTTCCGCGTGGTCTGGTTGAGCGTGTGGATGAGCCCCTCGCCCGGCCGCCAGAAGGCGTGGAGGATTTTACGCGACAGCCGCCCGGCGTGGTCGGTGAATTTTTTTCCATCGGCGCGGCTGCCCAGGTGGCCGGCGATCCACGCGGCATTTCGTAAGGCTTCGACGTGCTTGCACTGCAGCCAAGACAGCTCCTCGAACTTCCCACCGACGGGGATGGCACTCCAGTCCACGAAGCAGATGTTGCCGAAGAAGGCGGCCTTGGGGTCGCGGACGATGAAGCCGTCGCGGTTGGTCTGCGTTTTGCGCACCCATTCGAGGAACTGTTTCACGCGCGAGAACGATTCACGCACGCATGGGTGCTCCAGCCCGTGTGCAAGGACGAACTGCCGCAGCATCGCGACGGCGTCGAATGAGAAACCGGGCACGCCCATGGTCCACTTGTCCACGGGCAGCGTGACGAGCATGCCGGCCGCGGGGGCGGGGTCGTGGAACGTGGCGTCGGTCGCCTCCTGGATGATCCGCGCGTCGCCGAACCAGCCGCCGCGGTCGCGCTTGATGCCGTCCCAGTAGGTGTCGGTGCGCGAGCAGAGGCGGGCGGTGTAGGCTGCGGTCTGCCAGACGCGCTGAAAGCGGCGGTCGGAGCAGCGGAACTCGCCGAGCCGTTTGCGGAAGGCAAACCAGGCGTGCGAGACGATCCGCTTGAGCGTGAGCGGGCGCGAGAGGTCGTAGCCCTGGATGCGAACGAAGCGGAACCCGCGGGCGTCGAAGGTGCGCGTGTGCGTGCCGGCCTGCTCGATGATCCACTCGAAGGTTTGCAGCGGGTTGGTGGTGGGCAGGCCCCAGGTCATCGCCTCGGGGACGCTCTCGCCAAAGCTCACGTAGAGGTTGCCCGGGCCGGTGTTCACGGCGAGTTCGAGCCTGCCCTCCATTTCGGTGCCGAAGTCGAGCAGGATGTCGCAGCGCTTGTCGTGATCGAGCGTGAGTGTGACGGCCGGGGTGGGCCGGTCCCACGCCAGCGCATCCGCCCAGCGCCGCAGCGCGGGGGTCATGGGTTGAGCGTGCAGACAGCGTGCGGGATGGATGTCGCGCCCCGTCGCCCCGCCGGGAAGCGGCGTACCGCGCACGAGGTCGAGCGGGTCGGGGCTGAGCGTGTCGGCGTCGAGATAGCCGGGCATTTCGTCGGCAAGGAAGTCGTGGGGCATGGCTCGAATCCTACCGATTTACTCACGGGCGATCATCGCGGAGTGATCCGGTCGCCTCGATCAACCCCGCACGCCATTCCATATAGACATACGGGATCGCACGGCGGTCGTGCATCTTCCGCAGATCGGCGAGCAACAGTTCGTATACCTCGTGCTGCCACTCTTGCGTACCCTCCTGACAGAAATAGACGCGGCAGCCCAGCGGGCGGACGGCGTGGATCGAGCAGAGTCGATCAATCTGAAACACGCACGGGCCGGTCGGGGAGAGAACGCCGGTCGTGGCAGCGAGAGTGGCAGACACAATCGGTAGCGTGGATGTGGGCGCGGCGGTCGGCCGGGGGAGTTCGACCTTGCTCAACACCCACGCGATCTCCAGCGCGGTGACGTAGAGCTTGTGGCCGTACGCGTCGAAGTTGCAGCACTTGCCGCTCGACCAGCAGGTCGGCCCACGTTCTGAAATGCGGCGGCTCAGGTCGGCGTAGAGGGCGACGATCTCCGCGTCAACGGCGGGGTCGGCGGCGAACGCGCGCCAGAGGCGCCACTGCTCCCGCGCCCCGTCGGCGTCAATCTTTGGGGTTGCTGTCACGGATGACCCGGATTTTTTCGATGGGGTAGAACGTGCCCTTGTCCATGCCCGGGCAGCGCTGGCCGGCCCGCGCCCAGGTCGCCTCGCTCGCCAGGTTGCCCTCCCAGAACGGCCAGGTCCGGCACTGTTTGGGCCGCACCGGGTAAACGCTGCACAGCGCCTTGCCCTGCTCATCGCGGCGCAAAAAAATGCAATCGAAGCCGTGCTCGGTTTCTGTCTCGTTGAGCGTCCACTTGCCGCCGATTTTGTGCGCGAATGTTTTACGGAAGTCGGGCTCATCCAGCTTGAGATAAGCGGCGAGCCCGACAGCCTCCGCGTCGGTAAACCAGACGTACCCGGGCGGGCCCGTGCAGCAGTTGCCGCACTGCGTGCAGGAGAATTGCAGGCCGTCTTCGTACCATTCGTCGCGCTGGGTCATAAGGGGATTGTAGTCGATCACCGCATCCCGTTTAGCGGGAGGCCCGAAGAGCCCCTTCGGGGCATCCGCTAAGCGAATACAGCCGATCTCTCACACCCCCGCCTTCATCGCCATGATCTCGTCGTGGCCCTCGTCCTGCATCAGGGCTGTGAGGTGGAGCGAGACGCACTCGGCGAGCAGCCGCAGGTCGTACCCGCCCTCAAGGATCGAGACAACCCGCCCGCCGCAGAGCGACTCGGCGAGCCGCTTGAGGTGCCGCGTCATCCACTGGAAGCCGTGCGGCGAGACGCGCATGTGCCCGAGCGGGTCGCCATCAACAGCGTCGAAACCGGCGGAGAGCAGCAGCGCGTCGGGGCGGTGCTTCTCGATGGCGGGCGTGACAAGGTCGAGCACGGCGCGGCGGTACTCGCCGTCACCCGAGCCGGGGTCGAGGGGGATGTTGAGGGTGCAGGCCTCGCCGCCGGCGACGCCGCGCTCATGGGTGAAGCCGGTGCCGGGGTATTGGTGCATCGGGTGCTCGTGGAGGCTGACGTAGAGGACGTCGCAGCGGTTCTCGAAGAGGTGTTGCGTGCCGTTGCCGTGGTGGACGTCGAAGTCCACAATGGTGATGCGGGAAAGGCCGTGGTGGCGGATGAGGTACTCGGCTGCGATGGCGACGTTGTTGAAGAGGCAGAAGCCCATCGAACGGTCACGCTCGGCGTGGTGCCCGGGCGGGCGCGAGGCACAGAAGGCGTTGTGCACACGGCCGGAGGCGACCGCGTCCGCCGCGGCGATTGCGCCCCCCGCCGCCAGGAGCGCGACCTCGTAGCTCGCCGGGGAGATCGCCGAGTCGGCGGTGTCGATGAACCGCTCGCCGGCCTCGCAAGCCTGTTTCACGCGTTCGATGTAGGTGCGGTCGTGGAGACGTTCGACCCACTCCAGCGGGGCGGGGCCGAAGGGGATGTGCGTGAGGTCGTCCCAGATGTGGTGGGTTTTGAGGCGATCGACGATGGCACGCAGGCGGTCGGGCCGTTCGGGGTGGTCCCGGCCTGTGTCGTGATCGAGGAAGCGCGGGCTGTAAACGAAACCGGTGGCCATGTGGGGATGAGATTACCGCGCATCGGTCCGGGGCAGGCGTGGTAATCTCTGGGGACACTTCCGTGGTGAATTCGTAAAGGGATCGACCATGACCGCGTACCAGGCCCCCAAGCCCGCCAAGCCCAACCGGCTCAAGAAGAACCAGGTCCAGCTCATCGCCAGCGGCGACCTGCGGCTCTCCGCCAACCAGAAGTGCTGGCCGGCGCAGCGCAATATGGAGCAGGCGCTCGCCCGCGCCGTCGAGGCGGCGGGGTATTCCATCGTGCGGGCGCACCCCTACAAGCCCGAGGAGCAGCACGGCTTCATCGGCTCGCAAAAAGAAGGCATGCGCGTCTTCGCCGGGATCGACCCGGATGCGCCGCTCATCGTCGCCGAGGCGGTGTGGCAATACTCGCACCACGTGCTGCACGGCTTGGCGTCCCACCGCGGGCCGATCCTCACCGTCGCCAACTGGTCCGGGCAGTGGCCCGGCCTCGTCGGCATGCTCAACCTCAACGGCTCGCTCACCAAGGCGGGCGTCAAATACTCCACCCTCTGGAGCGAGGACTTCACAGACGCCTTCTTCACCGATGGCCTGCGCAAGTGGCTCGACAAGGGCGTCGTGAAACACCGCGCGGACCACGTCGTGAAGTTCGCCGATGTGAAGGTCCCCGCCGCCGAGCGGAAGCTGGGCGAATCCCTCGCGGCGGAGTTGCAGCACAGCAAGGCGATCATGGGCGTCTTCGACGAGGGGTGCATGGGCATGTACAACGCTATTATCCCCGATGAACTTCTCCACCCGACGGGCGTCTACAAGGAACGGCTGTCGCAATCGGCGCTGTACCACGAGGCGCTGAACGTGCAGGACGTCGAGGCGTTTGCGGTGCGGAAATGGATGGAGGGGAGAGGGCTGAAATTCGTGACCGGCGCGAACGAGCACGAGCACCTGACCGACCACCAGGTCATGCAGCAGTGCCGGATGTACGTCGCGGCGTTACGGATCGCGGACGACTTTGGCTGCGACACGATCGGCATCCAATACCAGCAGGGCCTCAAGGACCTGCTCCCCGCCAGCGACCTGGTCGAGGGCACGCTCAACAACAGCGACCGGCCGCCGGTGAAGAGCCGTGACGGCACGCGCGTGCTCTACGAGGGCCAGCCGCTGCCGCACTTCAACGAGGTGGACGAGTGCGCGGGACTCGATGGCCTGATGACGTACCGCGTCCACCGCGCGATAGGCCAGCCCGTCGAGAACACGCTGCACGACCTGCGCTGGGGCGACGCGGACAAGTCGGGCACGGTGAGCGAGTACGTCTGGGTGTTCCTCATTTCAGGCAGCGCACCGCCGGCGCACTTCATCGACGGCTGGGCTGGGGCGACGAGTGAGCGTCAGCCGTACATGTATTTCAAGCTCGGCGGCGGGACACTCAAGGGCGTGAGCAAGCCGGGCGAGATCGTCTGGTCGCGCGTGTTCGTCGAGGGCGGGCGGTTGAAGATGGATCTCGGCCGCGCCGGCGTTGTGAAGCTGCCGGAGGCGGAGACGAAGCGGCGGTGGGAGGCGACGACGCCGCAGTGGCCGATCATGCACGCGGTGACGTACGGCGTGTCGCGCGACCAGATGATGGCACGACACAAGGCGAACCACATCCAGGTCGTTTATGCCGACTCACCCGATGCCGCCGACAAGGCGCTGCTGGCCAAGGCGAGCATGGCGGCGGCGTTGGGGATCGACGTCTCGCTCTGCGGGACGCGGAAGAACGGCAACGCGTGGGCGTGATTTCTCTTACCTCTTCCCGAAGGGAGGCGTAAGTGAAGACCCCGACGACTCGCGGACTCGTCATCGGGCTTGGATTGCGGAGTATCAAAAATAAAATGGGTAATCTGAATAAGGATGATTTTCAGCCTTATTCCGCCGGGTTTATCCACCGTCCTTGATTTCCAACGGTCACGGTTGCACTCGTTCCGTTGTTTGATCTACAATATATCGGACGAAGATTCGGGACGCCGATTTGCCGATAGGGTAAATGGCTTCTTGGATTTTCCCCCCTCACATCCGGACCGGGTCATTGAGTCAGGGTCCTGACGCCCGGCGTGATTATTGAGGGCTGTTCCGCGAATGCTACGGCCTGTTTTTCCCGATCGGCGCTGTGCCGGATCGGGCGTTGCCGGTGCATCTGTTCGCGGTGTCTGAGGGGCAGATTTCCGGAATGTCGGATTCGCATCGAGTGGGTCGGCGCCGCGCAGTGTGCGGCGGCGCTGCGGTGAACAATAACGGATGGGTCGCTCCGGCCTGTCGTGTTGTGTCGCCGTTCTTCCCCTCGCTCCGGGCAAGGTTCGCATGAGTCAATCCGGTCCATGGAGCCGTGGGGACGTGGTGATCCACGCCCGCCGGCCTGAATGGGGCGAAGGCACCGTCGAGCAGGCCTCGGCGACCTTCCACGAGGGGCGGCCCGCCCAGCGCCTCGTCGTTAGTTTCACCCATCACGGGCGCATCACCATCAACACGGGCGTCGCGCCCCTGGTCCGAAAGGAAACACTGGCCACAATGAGCACCACTTCTTCACCCCGATTCCCCGCCCCCGAGAACGCCCCCAACGCCGAGCTGCCCGACGCCACCAAGGGCTGGCTGGGCAAACTCGGTCAGACCAAGACCGGCGACGAGCTCTACCGCCTGCCCGACGCCATGACCGACCCGTTCCTGCCGCCCTCCAAGCGCCTCCAGGCCGTGCTCGACTCCTACCGCTTCAGCACCGAGCCGCGCAGCCTGATCGACTGGGCGATCGCGCAGACCGGCCTGAAGGACCCGCTGAGCAAGCACACCCGCCACGATCTCGAGCAGGCGTTCCCCCGCTTCGCCCGCGACCGTGAGAATCACCTCTTTGAGTTGGTGCGCGGCCTCAAGCGCCAGAACCGCGCCGACACGTTGCAGGAAACCCTGCGCGACACGACGCTGCCCGCGGCCCGCAACGCGCTGCAGAAGGCGATCAAGTCGTAATTTCACAAATCGATCGAAATGTTTAGCGCCGCTCCGAATGGGGCGGGTTTCTGCAACACCAGATTAAAAGAGATGCGCGGACGCCAAGCCGCGAGCGGCGTCACGCGGGCGATTTCTTCGCGCCCAGGCAGCGCGTTACCAGCGACGTCCACCCCGTCTGGTGGTTCGCCCCCACGCCGCTGCCGTTGTCGCCGTGGAAGTACTCGTAGAACAGGACCAGGTCCTTCCAGTGCGGGTCGCTGGCGTAACGGGGATCATTCCCGTGGCACGGGCGTTTGCCGGCCGCGTCGGGGATGAAGATGCGGGCCAGCCGCATCGAGAGCTCCGCCGCAACCTCCTGCAGGTTCATCCACCGGCCCGACCCCGTGGGGCACTCGACCTTCAGCGTGTCGCCGTAGAAATGGTGGTACCGCTCCAGTGCCTCGACGAGCAGGTAGTTCACCGGGAACCAGACCGGCCCGCGCCAGTTGGAGTTGCCGCCGAACAAATCAGAATTGGACTCGCCGGGGACGTAATCGACGCGGTACTCCCGGCCATCGGCACGGAAGATGTACGGCCGGTCCTTGTGGACCGCGGAGACGGAGCGGATGCCGTAGGGCGAGAGGAACTCCTTTTCATCGAGCATGTAGCGCAGCGTGCGCTCGAGGCGATCGCGCGAGGGGATCGCCAGCAGGTAGCGCGGCTGGGCGCTGGTGCCGAGGGTCTCGAAGTAGGAGATACGCTGCGCGAGGTCCTGGCGGTGTTCGAGGAACCAGGCCATGCGTTTCTTGAAGCCGGTGAGACGGCGGATGGTGTTGTACTCGAGCGTCGAGCAGGCGATGAGCGGGAGCAGGCCGACCATCGAGCGGACGCGGAGCGGTGTGGTCCGGCCCTCGTGACGGATCTGGTCGTAGTAGAAGCCGTCCTCTTCGTCCCACAGGCCGTTGCCGCCCAGGCAATTCATCGCGTCGGCGATGGCGATGAAGTGTTCGAAGAACTTGGAGGCGACGTCTTCGTACTCCGGCGATTCGGTCGCCAGTTCCAGCGCCATCGAGAGCATCTCGTTGCAGAAGAACGCCATCCACGCGGTGCCGTCCGCCTGTTCGAGGTGGCCGCCGGTGGGCAGCGGCTGGCTGCGGTCGAAGACGCCGACGTTGTCCAGACCGAGGAAACCACCGGAGAACAGGTGCTTGCCGCTCACGTCCTTGCGGTTCACCCACCAGGTGAAGTTGATCATGAGCTTCTGGAACACGCGCCCGAGGAATACGCGGTCGCGCCCGCCGCGTGGCCCGGTCATCTTGTACACACGGAAGCAGGACCACGCGTGCACCGGCGGGTTCACGTCTCCCAACGCCCACTCGTACGCCGGCACCTGCCCGTTGGGGTGCATGTACCACTCGCGCAGGAAGAGGATGAGTTGGTCCTTGGCGAACCTCGGGTCGATCTTCGCGAAGGGGATCATGTGGAACGCCAGGTCCCACGCGGCGTACCACGGGTACTCCCACTTGTCGGGCATCGAGATCACGTCGCGGTTGAACAGGTGGCCCCAGTCGGCGTTTCGACCGTTGAACCGCCGCGCGGGGGGCGGCGGCATCGACGGGTCGCCGTCGAGCCAGTCCTTCACGATGTAGTGGTAGAACTGCTTGCTCCACAGGAGGCCGGCGTACGCCTGCCGCATCACACCTCGCTCCGATGGCGTCAGGTGCGCGGGCATGTGCGAATCGTAAAAGGCGTCGGCCTCGCTCTTGCGGGTGGTGAAAACATCCTCGAACTCCGCTCCGAACGGCGCGTCGGTCGCCTCAGACTCCAGCGTCAGCCGCAACCGGACCACCGCCTCCTCGCCGGGGCCCAGGTCGGGCACAAAATGCGGCGCAACCTTGGTGCCGAACGGCTTGGGGTTCACCGCCTCCTTCACGCCGCGGATCACAAACGATTCATTGCCGTCCTTGACCCACTTGCTCAGGTTCGGCGCGTCGAACAGCCGCTCGTTGTTCGTTTCATTTTCCGTAAACAAGAGCGGTGCGAATTTACCGTCGGGCCCGCGGTCCACGGAGAAGCGGTGCCTGCCCAGCGAGGCGTGGTCCGTGTGCACCGTCGCCGGCCCCTCGCCCCACATGCGCGGCTTGACCTCGCACCCCTCGTGCTTGCAGCCCCATACCCACGTGTTGCGGAACCAGAGCGTCGGCAGCACGTGCACCCGCGCCCGCTCCGGGCCACGGTTGGCGACCGTCACCTTGACCAGCACGTCCTCCGGCCCCGCCTTGGCGTATTCGACGAACACATCGAAATACCGCGACCCGTCAAACACCCCCGTGTCCGCCAGTTCAAACTCGCCGACCTTCCTGCCGCGACGCTCGTTCTCCTCCAGCAGCCGTGCATACGGAAACTCCGCCTGCGGGTACTTGTAGAGCGTCTTCATGTAGGAGTGCGTCGGCGTGGAGTCGAGGTAGTAGTAGCACTCCTTCACGTCCTCGCCGTGGTTCCCCTCGGGGCCCGAGAGACCATACAAACGCTCCTTGAGGATCGGGTCTTTCCCGTTCCACAGAGCGACGGCGAAGCACAACCGGCACTCGCGATCGGTCAGCCCCATCAGACCGTCCTCGCCCCAGCGATAGGCACGGCTGCGCGCGTGGTCGTGCGGGAAGTAGGTCCAACTCGACCCGTCCGCCGAGTAGTCTTCGCGGACGGTCCCCCACTGCCGCTCGGAGAGGTAAGGCCCCCACCGCTTCCAGTTGTGCGTGCGCGAGCTGTCCTCTTCCAGTCGCCGCGACTCGGCCAGCGTTGAAGCGATCTCAGACATGGTGTTGGCCCTGATCCAGCGCCCGGAAACTCACCCGACATGCTCAATCTAGCCGCGCGCCGCCCGCCGCGACAGCCCCACGCCTATTGTTCACCGGCCCGATCGCGCAACGCCGCGGGGAATCACGACGATATGTCCATGCCCCGCCACAAAGTCGCCGAGCTGATGGACGACCCGGCGCTCGACGCCCAACTGCACGGCGACGCCCTGCGCGGCCTGCGACGCATCAACCACGTCAGCAACAGCGCGGGCATTCTCTGGGGACCGATCGCCCGCGTGTCGCACCAACTCGGCGGCCGGCCGCTGCGCGTTCTCGACGTCGCCACCGGCGCGGGGGATGTGCCGATCTCACTCATGCGTCGCGCCGTCGCACAAGGCGTCGAGCTGCGCATCGACGCCTGCGACCGGAGCGACCAGGCCCTCGGCCATGCGCGGGAAGCGGCGCGATCGGCCGGCGCGGCGATCCGCTTCTTCACCCTCGACGCTCTGCGGGACGAACCGCCGCCGGGGTACGATGTGGTGACGTGCTCGCTGTTTCTGCATCACGTTGACGACGATCAAGCCGTGCCGCTGGTGGCACGCCTGGCCCGGGCCGCGGGGAAGATGCTTCTGGTCAACGACCTGGAACGGGGCACGCTCGGGCTAACGCTCGCGTGGTTGGGGGTGCGGGTGCTGTCACGGTCGCGGATTGTTCATGTGGATGGTCCCCGCTCGGTCCTCGCGGCATTTACGGCCAACGAAATGCGGTCAATGGCGGATGAAGCGGGGCTGATCGGGGCGCGGGTGACGAGGCGCTGGCCGTGCCGATTCCTTTTGGAATGGAACAGGCCGTGACCATGGCGATCGCGGAACTCTCGGCCGATGCTTCAGCGGGAGCCCCCATGCTGCGCCGCGCGGCGGCGCGTGTGTGGGACGTGCTGGTCGTGGGTGCGGGGCCGGCGGGCGGCGCGGCGGCGATCACGCTCGCCTCGCACGGCGCGTCGCTCCTGCTCGTGGACAAGGCCTCGTTCCCGCGCTGGAAGGTGTGCGGCTGCTGCGTGAACCCTTCCGCCTTGGCGACGCTGGCGCGATTGGGCGTCGAAGACCCGGCGCGGTCGCTCGGCGCTGTGGAGCTTCGCAAACTCCGGCTGGCCGCCGGCGGGTGGCGGGCGACGCTCCCGCTGCCTGGCGGCGTGTCGCTCTCACGCGAAGCGCTCGACACGGAACTGGTGCGTGTCGCGATCAGCCGTGGTACGGAATTTCTTCCGGGAACACGGGCGGTGCTCGGCGAGACGACGGGGGACGTCCGGCTCGTGCGATTGCAACGGGGTGATGAGACCATCGAAGCCAGGGCGCGCGTCGTGCTGGCAGCGGATGGTTTAGGCGGACGATTGCTCGACGACGAACCGGGGATGAACACGGCGGCGGCGCCCCGCTCACGCATGGGCTGCGGCGTGACGCTCGATCGGGACAGCGTGGCCAATCAATACGAATCGGGCGCGATTTACATGGCCTGCGGGGTAGGCGGGTACGTCGGTCTCGTGCGATTCGGCGATGGCCGGCTCGATGTCGCGGCGGCGCTCGACCCGGTGTTAACCCGCGCGGCCGGCGGGCCCGGCGCGGCGGCGGAGGCGATCCTCCGCTCGGCGGGGCTTCCACACATCCACAATTTGGCGTCTCTGGACTGGCGCGGCACGGCCCTGCTCACGCGGCGGCGGGCGCGGTTGGGCGGCGAGCGCTTGCTGGCGATCGGCGATGCGGCGGGCTACGTCGAGCCCTTCACCGGCGAGGGCATTGCCTGGGCGCTGGCGTCGGGCGAAGCGGCGGCGGGAATCGTGCGGCGCGCATCGGCCTGGTCGGCGTCACAGATTGACGAATGGGAATCGGTACATCATCGGTTGCTGGGGCGACGGCAGCGCTGGTGCCGGGCGGTCACGATGGTGCTGCGGCGGGCGCGGCTGGCCACGGCGGCTGTGGCGGTGCTCTCGACCGCGCCTTCTTTGGGGCGGCCGCTGGTGCGGCGCATCATGGCGGCAACGGCTTAGGCAAGGCAGAGGTCAACCATGGGTGCGATATTGCTGGGACTGGGCACGGCCGTGCCCGAACGCTCGATCGGCCAGGGCGACGCGGTCACGCAGGCGGTGACGCGCTGTTGCACCACCACCGACCACGCGCGGCTGCTCCCCGTGCTCTACCGCAGGACACGCGTGGCGCGGAGATCAAGCGTGCTCCTCGAAGAGCCCGATGGCTCGGGGAATCCGCACCCGTTTTTCCCCCCGGCGCTGACCGCCGACGATCGCGGCCCCACCACCGCTGGGCGAATGGTCAGGTACCACGAGCTGGTCGGCCCGCTGGCGGAATCCGCCGCGCGCTCGGCGCTGCACGACGCGGGTGTTGCATCACAGCGCATCACGCACCTGGTGACGGTCTCCTGCACCGGCTTCGTAGCGCCGGGGTTCGACGTCCACCTCATCAAATCGCTCGGATTGGCATCGACGGTCGAACGGACGCACATCGGCTTCATGGGCTGCCACGGCGCGCTCAACGGCCTGCGCGTCGCGGCGATGATCGCCCGCGCCGACCCCGACGCCGTCGTGCTCCTGACGGCCGCGGAGTTGTGCAGCCTCCACTTCCGCTACGGCTGGGACCCGGACAAGGTCGTCGCCAACGCACTCTTCGCCGACGGCGCGGGCGCGGTGGTGCTCTCATCAAACAGCATGGGAGAGACGCCCGGGAATGGGTGGGAAGTAAAAGCGCACGGGGCGTGCCTCTTCCCCGATTCCCAGGACGCGATGACGTGGACACTCGGCGACCACGGCTTCGAGATGACGCTCTCGCCGCGCGTGCCTGGCCTGATCGAGGCGCACCTCCGGCCGTGGATGGAGTCGTGGTTGAAAAAATACGGCCTGCGGATCGGTGACGTGGGCTCGTGGGCGATCCACCCCGGCGGACCCAGGATCATCGGCTCGGCGCTGCGGGCACTGGGGCTTGATGAAAACGCGGCGGCGGTTTCACAGGCCGTCCTGGCGGAGCACGGGAACATGTCGTCGGCGACGATCCTGTTCATCCTGCGCGAGACGAAACGGATCGGGGTGCGTCGGCCGTGCGTGGCGCTGGGGTTCGGCCCCGGCCTGGCGGCCGAGGCGGCGCTGATTTTGTGAATGAACGCCGCGCGTCAGGATTTGGAGCGACGGGGAGATTTGGCGGCCGGCGCCGCGGCGCCCGAGCAATCGGGGCAGAGGCCGTAAATCACGACGGTGTGCGACTCGACCTTGAAGCCTGGGGGGACGTGGCTCTCAATCTCGCCCGAGCAGCCCTCAATGTCGAACACTTTCTCGCAGACACGGCAGCGGAAGTGGTGGTGGTGCTGGTTGTGCTTCCGCGCCAGTTCGTAACGGGGCGGCTCACCGGGCAGTGCGACAGCGACCAGCCAGCCCTCGTCCATCAAGCCTTTAATGGTTCGGTAAACCGTTGCGATGCCCAGGCGGGGAACCTTGGCCTGGGCCGTAGCTAAAGCTTCCTGCGGGCCGAGCGGTCGGGCGGCTGTCTCGAAGGCGTCCCGGATTGCATTCCGCTGGTTTGTCTGTCGCTCCATCATGCCTTGGTACTACTACGCTGCGCGGACCCCTGAACAGCCCCCCCCGGATCGTGTGAAGCATATTTATGCTAGGGAGGCACTCTTGCATATGCGAGTCGAGTGGGCTTTCTCACTTGGGATTTTCAAGAATGGATAATCACTAACCCCTCCGAAACGCACATCCCGCATAAAAGGGCCGCCCTGCGTGCCGTGCGGCGGCACAGCACGTGAGCGGTTCGAGTGAGTTGCTCGTCAATCCGTGACAAGAGAAAGCCAGAGGACGAACAGCGCCCCGCCCCCGGTGGGTCGATGAAGGAGATTCCCGCCCATGGCACGAGCGAGCCTCCGGCTCAGCGCAAGCCCCAAGCCAATGCCCGGCGCGGTGGAGGCGGCCTCGGAGGCGGACTTCTCGAATGCGTTGAACAACCGGCGGGCGCGGCGCGGCGGGATGCCCGGACCATGGTCACGCACCCCCAGCAGCGCCATTTTGCGGCCGGCGTCGAGCGTGACCTCCAGGTGGATGCGGCGGTCGGTGGCGGACGCCGCGTATTTGCACGCGTTGTCCACCAGGTTCATCAGCACCTGGTCCACGGAAACCGGATCGGCACGCACTGCGGCGGCCGCCGCCTGCGGTGAAACCTCGACGGCGAGCGTCATCCCGGACTGTTCGGCGCGGCGTGCAAGCCGATCGGTGGTGCGATCAAGGATGCGTTGGAGCGGAATGGGGTCGATATTGACGCGGGCCCGGCGCCGCTCGAGACGGGCGTGCGCCAGGACGTTTTCGACCAGGTGGCTGAGCCGCTCCGCCTCGCCGCGGAGCGTGTCCAGATAAGAGCGGCGCTGTACCTCGTCGGCGACCCGGCCCTGGGCGAGCATTTCGGTGTAGAGCCGGAAGGTGGTCAGCGGCGTGCGGAGCTCGTGCGTGACGGCGGAGACGAAGGCGGCGCGGCGGTCGCTAAGCCGCATCACTCCAGCGAGGAGCAGCCCGACGGCCACCACCGCGACGGCCAGCGCCGCCCACGCCGCCGCGAGCGTGGCACGCACGGTGGAAACCGGCACCAGTGCCGCAACGTCCACCGGCAGCGCCCCGGGCGCGAGCACGACGGGAATCGACGCCATCATGCGCGACGGGTCCACCGCCCCGTCGGCGGCCAGCGCCAGCGAGGCCCGGGGCAGCACGTCACCCACACCCTCCAGCAGCCAACGCTGTACCGCGGGCCAATCCAGTTCGCAACCCTGCACCCACTCGCGCCGATCGATCCGGACGCGGCGGGCGAGGATGATGCTCGACCCGACGGGCACGGGACGCATCGCGCCCTGAGCGGCGTCGGGCGTTTCCTCCCGCTGTGCCGGGGTTGGGCGCGGCGTTGCGATCTGACTCGGCTGACCATTCTGAGACAGCTTGGAGCGCTGCTGATATTCGCTGAGGTTCTGACTCTTCTGCTGCCGCATGGATTTCGCGGCGTAGCCCTGCTGATTATCGTCCTCGATCTGGGCGAGCTGCTGCTCGGACTCGGGTGGGATCGGAGGCGGCGCGACCGTCACGGCGGTGAGACTGTTGTCGGAGTCAATCGGCGTAAGCTTCCGCGCCAGCGCGGCGGTGTGGAGCGAGGGCTCGAGGAGCGCGAGGCGGCGGGCCGACTCCTCGATCAACTCGGCGGGCACGGCCGCGCGGTCGGCGGCGGCGCGCATCTCGCCGACGGGCACCTGCGGCGAGGTGACGCGACCGTCGGGGTCGATCTGGAAATAGACGCGCACCATCGGGGTGCGCTGCGTGAGCAGCGGGCTGGCGATGCGGACCTCGCTGGGGCGCAGCTCGGCCAAGCCGGCGCTGAACGCCAGCCGCTCGGTGTAGAACGGCCGGTAGGTGAAGTACGGCCGGTTCGCCTCCTGCGCCAGCAGCGGCCCCATCGCCGAATCCATGCGCCAGAGCGCCAGACGGACCGCCTCCTCCAGCGCCGCACGCTGCTGCGCCTCGCGCTGGGCGTCGTCCAATCCGATGAGCGACCGGCTGACCCAGAGCATCGCGGCGACGGCCAGGATCAGGCACGCGACAAACACCAGCCACGTTGCCGAGGATCGGCTCACAAAGCCCCCTCCCCCACCAGGCGGTAGCCCCGCCCGCGCACGGTGAGCAGCACGCCGGGCGACGCCGGGTCGTCGCGCAGCTTCTCGCGCAGGCGGGCGACGTGCATGTCGATCGTGCGCGTGTCCACGCCGGTCGGGTCGAGCCGCCAGACGTGCTGGAGGATCTCCTCGCGGGAGATCACGCGGTCGGCGTGCGCGGCGAGGTAGCGGAGCAATTCCGCCTCGCGCTGCGAGAGGGTCGCCGTCTCCCCGCCTTCAAACCGCACATGGGATTTTGCCAAGTCGATCACACCCCCCCGGAACGGGATGTGTTCGACATCCGTCGGCCGTGCGGGTGAGCGGCGCAGCACGGCGGCGACGCGTGCAAGTAGTTCCGTTAGGCTGAACGGTTTGACGACGTAATCATCCGCACCAAGCCGCAGGCCCTTGACCCGGTCGCTCTCGGAGCCCAGCGCAGTGAGGACGATCACGGGGAGCGTGGGCCTGGCGTCGCGCACGGCCCGAAGGATGTCCAGCCCGTCGCCGGCGCGCTTGCCCGGCGCGGGCACACCGGGCAGCACCAGGTCAAGCAGGAGCAGATCCCATTCCCCTTCGACCGCCAGCGCCAAGCCTATCTTCCCGTCGCCGGCTTCGAGCGTGGCGTAGCCCTCGGACCGCAGGGCATCGACGATCCCCCGGCGGATCGCCGCGTCGTCTTCGATCACCAGCACGGTGCCGCGGGATGTCGCCATGACGGGTTCATTCTATTCGGGAGGGGATCGGTTATTCGGGGGCGCGGACACGGGCCGCTGAAGCGGCCGTGCCTCCCGGGGTTGGTGGGGATTGCGCGAGGCCCTGCTTGTCGAGGGCGGAGTAGGCGTCCTCGGGGACCAGACCCAACCAGGGGTCGCCCGGGGGCGTGAGGAAGAGCTCGGTATAGACGCGGTCGTTGAGCTTTTTTACGTCCATCGCCAGCGCCGGATCGGCGGCGAGCCAGCCGAGGATCGCGCGGCGAAAGCGGTACTCGTTCACCACCGTGTCGCGGGCCATATTGATCTCCAACTGGCGGACCACACCCATCAGGGGGTCTTCGACCGCTGCCTTGCTCATGGCACGGCGCATGGCATCCTGCGCCGAGCCCGTGACCTTGATCGACATGAACTGGCGGCTGGCGCCATCGAGCCGTGCGTCACCACGGTGCAGCTCCGCGAGCTTGCTCCACGTTGCATCGTCGAGATTGGACGGCGCGGGCGCGGCGTCGACGGCACTCACCATCGGGGCTTCAACGTCGTTTTTGACCACGGCATAACTGCTGGCATCCTGGGCCGAGGGATAACCCTTGGCTGGGGCCGCGGCGGGCCGCCCGGTAATCACGGCCAGGTCAAAGGCGTATCGCCGGTCCACATCCGCGGCCGCAGCGGTGTAGTAGAGATTTGCGCCCGTCGGCTGCGCGGATTTCTTGCCGTCATAGCCCGCGCTGGGTGCGGCGGCGAGGGCGGCCTCGAGCCGCTGCCGGAAAGCCTTCGGGCCGTACACGCCCGGCAGCGCGTCGATCACCCGGCCATCGGCGGTCATGACGTAGTGGATCGAGTTGCCGGTGATGGTGCGCTCGATCTTCCGGCCGTCGCCGAAGTCGATGGTGATCTGCGGCACCGGACGGAGCGATTCCCAGTGCAGGACGAAGTTGTTGCGGAGATAATCCGCGAGGGCGGTGTTGGAGTAGAGAACGGTGCGGAAGAACCGGCTGTTGGCGCAGGAGCGGTCGTCAGTGAGTTTGCCCAACATGCGGAGCGAGAGCACGGGCCGGCCGGTGCGGCGCGACTCGGCGGAGGCGGCGGACCAGTCGTTGTACCAGTAGAGCCGGCTGGCCCAGGCGTCATATTGCCCGGCGACGGCGTTGATCGCGGCGCGCAGGCGGTCGAGGTCTTCGGGGGTTGCCGTCGCCTGGGATGAATCCATGCGTAAGCCCGGCTCGATCGGGCGCAGGCCTGGATATTGCTTAAGCGTCTGCTTATGGTCGGAGAGGAGGATTTCGAGCCCGTGCGGCCCGAGGCTGCGCAGCTGTGCGATCGCGCCGGCGGCGGTTTGCGGGTCGGCGTCGATTGCACGTTTTGTCAGTGCGTGCTCGACGGGGTCGTCAATGGCGGACCCCGCGAATGCGAACTCCGATGCCGTGAACCACGCCAACAGGATCGACACCATCCACACCGCCGCCCGTGCTCTTGTCGTCTGGCTGCTCATGGCGCTCTCCTTAGGGTTGTTCGATGGGTTCATCGACTAACCATACGGCCGCCACGCCTTGGCGCATGTCACCGGGATGTAACAACGCTCTTGCCCATCCCTGGGAGGGAGGAGTGAAGAGTTTCACACCGCCCAGTCCATCGGCTTGGGTTGCTTGAACGTGCCGCGGATCGACACTGCACGGCCGGTGCGGATCGAGTCGTAGGCGCCGAAGATGATCTCGACGACGTGCGCCGCCTGCTCGCCGGTGGCACGCTGCGGGCGCTTGGTACGAATTGCGTCGTGCAGTTCGGTCAATCCGCGTGCCCACTCGACGCCCTGGAACGCGGGGCGAGCGTGCGGCACCTCCGCCCACTCGCCCGAGCCGAAGTTGCAGACCTGGACCGGGGCATGGAAGTCGTGCGGCGAGCCCAGGAACATGGAGGCCTTGTCGCCGTGGAACTCCACGCCGTGCTGCTTGGTCGGGCCGACATAGAACGAGCTGGTGAGCCGGCAGATCGGCCCGGAAGCGAACTCGACGCAGACGCAGGCCCAGTCGGGCGTCTTTTTAATGACGAAGCTCTTGCCCTCTTTCGTGGTCCGCTTGGGCCAGAGGACGCCACCGGCGGCCGTGACCCGCCGCGCGGGGCCGAAGATCGACGTCAGCACCGTCAGCGGATACACCCCCACGTCCGCTAGCGCGCCGACCTCGTAGAACGGCGCGGGGTTGGGGTGCCACGACTCCAGTCGGCCCCAGTTCATCTCGGCGTAGATCACGCGCACCTTGCCCAGCCGCCCCTCGCGAATGAACTTCCACGCCGTCTGCTCGGCCTCGCCCATGAACGTGATCGGCGCGGCGCTGAGGCGCAGCTTTTTCTTCTTTGCCAGCCTGACCAACTCCCACGCCTGCTTCACGTTCAGCGTCAGCGGCTTCTCCGTGTGCACGTGCTTGCCGGCATTAAGAGACCGCTTGATCACGTCGTAGTGCGCCTGGTGAATGGTGAGGTTGACCACCGCCTCCACATCCGGGTCCGCCAGCACGTCGTCGAGCGCCGCGTAAACCTTCCCGCCGTGCTTCTGCACCAGCGCCTCGACCGCGGCGCGGCTGAGGTCGTATCCGCCCATAAAGCGGAGCGTGTCGGTGTGGGCGGCGGCGGTCTGGGCGTAGCGGGTGGAGATGTTGCCGCAGCCGACGATGGCAAAGTTGAGCGGGCCTGTTGTGGGCATGGGATTTCCTCGGGTGTGCCGCGTCGTGGGAGCGGCGAGATAGTACGAAATTTGCGTGTGTGCGGTTTCAGACCGACGCGACAGCCAGCCGCACCCAGCGCGGGTGGTCCACGCCTAACCCGTTCGCTCCGCGTGTGAGCAGCCGCCGGTTCGAGCCGTCTGCGTCCATCACCCAGAGCTCCGACAGCTTGCCCACGTCGGCCTTGATAAACGCCAGCCGCTTCCCATCCGGCGACCAGCAGAGCCGGAAGTTCCACGTCGGCGGGTCATCGTGCGTGATCGGCGTGATCTTGCCGGTGTGGATGTCGATGAGGCATATCCGTGTGCCGCCGCGTGCCTGCTCGGGGCGGTAGTCGCGGTTAAAATGATCCGTGTCGGGCCGCCCGACCGCCCATGGCCAGGGGCTGCGCGAGTCGGGCAACAGCAGCGCGCAGGTGACGCGACCATCGGGCGACCAGATCGGCATGTTCGACCCGCTGCCGTGCCTGCCCGGTATGCCGTACGACGTCGCGAACCAGTGCGACTGCCCGCTCGTCAGCACGCGGTGCTCCGAGCCGTCCGGCCGGCTGACGACGACATCCGATCGGTCGTGGCCGGGGTCCTGCCGGTAGAGGCAGCGCTGGTAAACCAGCCATTGGCCATCGGGCGACCAGAACGGGCCGAATTGGAGGAGTTCGTGGTCGCCGCTGATCAGCGTGCGCTGCTTGGTGACAAGATCGATGACGTAGATTTCATAGCCCGGGCGGCCGGGCGTGCCGGTGATGTGGAACGCGGCGCTGCGGCCGTCGGGGCTGATCGACGTGCCGTAGGCGTAGCCCGGGCCGGTGTAGATCATGTCGCGGTTGCCGCCGTTGAGATCGCAGGAGAAGAGGGTGAAGACGTGGTTGGTGTTGCCGCTGATGAGGAAGCGGTCCTGACCGGGGATCAGGCCGACGAGCCGCATGTAGGTCGGCAGCTCGATCTCGCGGATCGCCTTGGTGGCGAAGTCGTAGAGCCAGAGATGCGTCCTGGCGAAGCCGCGGCCGTCGGGGTGGTCGTAGGCGGCCTTGGGGTCTTTGGGCGGGTCCTGGCTGTGGAAGACCGCCTGCTTGCCGCCGGGGAAGACGTACTCCACCTGGCCGGCGAACTGGGGATAGGACTCGCCGGTGCCGTCCGGACGGATCGCGCCGATGCCGCCGTTGGAGATGTAGAAAATCATTTCGGGCGACGCGGTTGGGTTGGTCATGGTGGGTCTTCTTTCTTCGCGCAGAACGATCACTAATTCTTCTTGCTCATGCTGGCCAGCAGCGCCGCGGCGCGGGCGGCCTCAGAGCGTACAAAAGGGTCGGTTTGTTTGCTGTATTTCTCGCACAGCTTTTTCGCATCGCGGTGACGCAACTGCACGAGCGCGAAGAGCTCATCCGCCAATGCGTGGGTGTCGGTCTCTTTGTCGAGGGCGGCGCGGAGATCGCTTTTTGCGTCGGTGAATCCCAGCCGCCCGAGCGACTCGGCGGCGCTGCGGCGCACCGCCCAGTTCTCGTGTCTGAGCAGCGGTGTGAGTTTAGATGCCAACCCCCAGTCCGGGAAGAACCCCGCTGTCCACGCGGCGGCGCTGACGGCCTGCCAATCCGATGAGGCGAGCCCCTCCTCGGCCGTGGCGCGCATGACCACAAGCCGGTCATCTTTCGGCGCAGCCTCACGGCGGACCACGATCATCTGCCCGAGCCACGGCAGTTGCTTGATCGCAACTCGTACCTCTCCGTCGGCGAACTCGAAGGGCACATCCACCAGCGCCCCGGAGTCGTCGAACCCCTGCACGCTAACCGGCCGCGCGGGCTCCTTGAGCGTCACCACCACGTCGTGTGCCGGCGTCGCGTTCAGGTCGTAAAGGATCACCACGGTCCCCTTCTCCGTCGAGAGCGCCGACGCCTCCACGTAAGGCACGGAGAGCGACAGCTCGCGCGGGACCTTCGCCTCCATCAGCGGCACGGAGAGCAACTGCCGCCCCGCGTCCGGCCACCACGCGAACGCTCCGCGCTTGCCCGTGCGCCGAGAATACGACAGCCCGGCGCGGTGCGCGACGTAAACCACTGTCCCCTTGCCCACCTGCTTCTGCGCCCACGCGGGGCTCTGGTCGCTGTACCGGGCACGGACCCGGGCGTTCTCCCAGGCGAACGTACACGGGCGGATCGCTTCACCCGATCGGCCGCGCAACGGGACCGGGTGCGCGGCGAACGTGGCTTCCCCCTCGACGGGCGCCACCTGCGTCTCTGCGGCGGGCGGCGTGCCCGTGTCACGCTTCAACCCGTCGAGCCGGTAGAGCAGGTCGCACGACTCGGAGTATTCATCAACGACCGCCGCGTCGGCGCAGGCCCACAACATGCCGCCGCCCCTGACCCACCCCTCGATGCGGCCCTGCACGGAGCGCGAGACGAATTGATCGAGCACATAGAGGGCGTCGTAGTGCTCCAGTGCGCCGTCGAGCACCTGCTTCTCGGTCACGAGTTCGGGCTGGTAGTAGTCGTGCGCGAGCGCGAGGAAGGAGGCACGCTTGTCGGCGAAGCTCCCCTGGGGCCACCAGATTTCCTGCGGGGCGGTGTAGAGCATGGCGACCCGCGCCGGCCGCATCACCCCCGGGCCGAGGATGTCGTCCACGCGGGCGGCGCGGTTGTTGACCAGGCCGACGACGGAGGCCATCCACTCGATGTTGGACCAGAAGCCCTCGGTGACCTCGTAGTCCGGGCCGTAGTTGTAGTAGCTGATGAGCTTGCAGTTGTTGGCGAGCTGCGTGTAAGCGCGGAGCAGCGAGGGGTTGACGCAGTGCATCATGGGGAAGGAGATGGGCGGCTTGCCGAAGTCTTTGCCGTAGCGCCGCGCGCCGGCGTTGAACGGGGCGACGGAGTAGGCGACCGACTGGTGGCTGTCCCACCACCAGCTCCCGCCGGTCATCCAGTCGCTGATGCCCGGCATCATGCCCGGGTACTGCGCGAGCTGGAACATGTCGAGCGACTGCTTGCTGGGGAAGTTCATGGCGTGGCCGCTGAGCGCGACGTAGGAGACAACATCCTTGCTCGGCCCCTGTTCACGCACGGCGTCGCACGCCAGCGCGAACATTTTCGGCGTGAGATAGCCCTGGTAACGCCGGCTCCAGTAGTAGAGCCGCTTCTCCTCCGGCGTCGCCGGCTTGGCGAGGAAGAAGCCGACCTCATCCCACGACTTCTTCCCAAAGAGCGCCGGCTCGACGCCCTGCGCGGTGAGCCATTGGTGAAAGCCCGCCCTTGCCTCGGGCGTATCCTTGATCGCCGTCTCGCCCGGTTCGTCGGCCATCTGGAAGATGCCCATGCCCGGGCTGCTCCCAGCCCCCTTCCCGCCCTTATCGAAAAAATTGCGGTAGTAATCCGCGAAAGCGGCGCGCGACTTGGCCTCGTCGAACGGGAGGAACCCCGGCGGGCCGTACTGCCCACCTTGGCTGTGCCAGCCGTAGAGCTTCTCGTATTTCTCGGCGTCACCGCTGGTGACCACGCTGTTGAAGCCCAGCACCCGGAACGTCTTGACCATGTATTCCGCCGCGCCACCGGTGGTGTAGCCCCACGCGTTGCTGAACATGAGCGGCGGGCGGGTCAGCGGGAAAATCCGGTCGCCGTTCTGCCGCAGGGCGTTGAGATAGTAGCGGCGCTCCTGCTCGCGGAAGGTGCGGATGTCGGAGAAGCCCGGCTCGACGATCAGCCGCGTGCCGTCGGGTTCCTCCCAGTTGATCTCGCGCAGCACGGTGTTGTCCCCCTCGACCAGCGAAAACTGCGTCGCCCCTTTTGCGCCCGGAGGAACCGTGAGCACGAGCGACCCGTTCGCCCCTCCCGGCAGCGAGCGCAGGTTGACCCACGGCGTCAGCCCCGGTTTCGTCACGCCTTCCTTGGGCGTGAGCGCGAACGGCCGCGTGTTCCACGGGCTGCTGTGGAACTTCATCATCCCCGTGATGGCCAGGCTCGCCTGCCCCGGCGGCAGAGCGTCGATTCGGAAGCGCACGAAACTCCCCACCGGGCCGAGCAGGCCGGCGACATCCGACCACAGTTCCACCGCCGAGATCATCGCGTCCCGCCCCGCGACCTTCTCACATGAGAGCGTGAGCACCGCGTCGCGGTACGCTTCGCGCGGGACCTCGACCGTCTTCACCACCGCGCGGCCCAGCGGCAGTTCGAGGGGTTCGAGCAGTTCCGCGCCCCCGGCGGCCAGCCGCACCCTGCGTGCTTGTCCGGCGTTGAAGTAGTGGACACGAAGCACATATTTCGCGTCGGGACGGAGGCCGATATAACGGAGCACGACCGCGTGATCGTGATGGGCGAAGTTCTTGTAGCGATCGTCGCCGATCGTCAGCCCCTTCTTCTCCTCGTCGGTCAGCGTCCAGTTTGCACCGGCGATCAGGTGCGGCTGCGCGGCCGGGTTGCCGCAGTCGTCCTGCGCGACAAGCTGCATCCCGTGCTTGGGCGGCTTGGGTTCCACCGGGGCCGGCGTCGCCGCGGGCGTCGCCGCGGGCGTCGCCGCGATCGCCGACTCGGCTAAACAAGCTGAAATCAGCAACACCCACACGACCCATCGCGACACATTCAGCTTCATAGACCGCTCCTTCATGCCGGACACAACGCCCGCACATGTGCACGCAGCGCCTCCGCCACCGGCGTGGACGGCACGGCGAGCCCCGCCGCGTGGAGGCGGGTCAGGTCGTAGAAACGGTGGCAGAGGAACGGGGCCTTGTCCGGGTGCGCCGCGAGATAGGCGTCGAGTGCGACCTCCTCGGTCCTGAGCGGCACGCCCAGCACGTCGGCGATGATCTGGTAATAGGTCCGCGACTCGATCACGTCCGGTCCGGCGGCGTTGAAAACCTGTCCCGCCGCACGCGGGCTCCCCGCCACGCTCAGGATCAGCCCCGCCAGGTCCGGCGCGAAGATCGGCTGTTGCAGCAGGTGCGCCCCCACCAGCGCGAGCGTCTGCCCCGCGCGGAGCTTCTCGATCAGTTTCGCGTCGCGGTTCTCCGGCGGGCTGCACCCGAGCTGTGAGCCGGGGCCGAAGATGTGGCACGGCCGGAGGATGGTCCACGCCATGCTCCCGGTGTCGCCGTTGATCAGCTCAAGCTCGCAGCGGCGCTTGTTGCCGCCGTAGTTGTTCTCCTCGACATAAGCCGCGTCCGCCTCGGGCTGCGGGAAGCGCCGCGCGGTCGGGAGGTAAACAAAATCGGTGGAGATCAGCACGATCTGTTTCGCGCGGCCGGCGAAGACCGCGATGTCCTGCTTCACGTCCGCCGGCTCGTAGGCAATGCAATCGACGACCAGGTCGAAGGCCATGCCCGTAGCCGCCACCGCCGCGGCAAACGCTCCCGCATTTTTCCGATCGGCGACAATCGATCGCACATCCTCCGGTACAGGCCGCTTCCCGCGCGTCACGATCCAGACCCCGAAGCCGCGCCCCACCGCCTCGCGCGCCAGCGTCCCGCTGACGAACCCGCTGCCGCCGACGATGAGGATGTTTTTGCCGGGCGTGTTCATGCTGCTCGATGATCCAGGATGCGCGATCCTTACTCGACGCAGCGGATCGCGATCAGCGTCTGATCGTCCGTCGGCGGAGCGTTCTCGGCGAAGGCCGTCACCGCGACGCGGATCCGGTCCAGGCATTCCCCTGCGCTGCACCGGCCGCACTCCACCAACAGCTTGTCGAGCCGATCGGTCCCGAAAAGCTCGCTGCGGTCGTGCGGCATCGCCTCGGTGATCCCGTCGGTGTAGAGGAGCAGCAGGTCGCCTCGCTCGAGGGGGACGGTGGACTGCTCGTACACCTGCCCGGGGGCGATCCCCAGCGGCAGCGAACCGGTTTCTTCGAGAGAGATGACGCAGTCGCCGCGCACAAGCCGGGGCGGGTTGTGCCCGGCGCGGGAATAGGTCAGCGTACGCGTCGCGGGGTCCAGCACGGCATAAAACGCCGTGATGAACGTCCCGGCGCGCGTGTAGGAGCGCAGGAACTGCTCGTTGAGGTAACTGAGCAGCATCTGCGGCGGCGTGTGCGTGCCGGGCTGGGCGTGCGCCATCGCGTGGGTGATGGCCATGAGCACCGCGGCCGGCGTGCCGTGACCCGAGACGTCGGCGATGAAGAGGCCCCACCCCCCGCCGGCGAGCGGGAAGAAGTCGTAGTAGTCCCCGCCGGCGCGGGCGCTGGTCTGGTAGTAGGCCGCCACGTCGAACCCGGGGATCGACGGCAGCACCGCGGGCAGCAGCGAGCGCTGGATATCACCGACAACCTGCAGCTCGCGGTCCAACTCGCTCAGCACCTCGGCGAGCTGGTTGCGGAGTACCAGGTTCTGCGTCCCGCGCCCGAACAGACCGGACTGCCAGTGCAGGATCGGGATCGCCGCGGGGTCGGACTCCATCCCCGGCGGCAGCAGCATCGCCGTGACGTTGAGCGCTTCGCCGCCGTCGTACTGCGGCAGCGCGATCAGGCGTTCGAAGCCCTGAAGGTAGAAGTAGCCCGGGTCGTCCGGCTTCAAGCGCGCCGGCAGATCATCAATAATCACCGGCCGGTTGGCGAAGGCCAGCTCGCCCAGGAGCCCGCCGTTCAATTTGGGCAGCCGGTCGCGCTGCGTCCAGGGGTTGAAGTGTTCGGTGAAGCGCGAGGAGCGGGTGACCAGGTAGTACGGCGGCTCGACGTGCCGCCGCGAGAGCGCGACGTATTCAAAAACCGGGATCAGCTCGCTGATGCTGTCCCAATAGACGTTGACCAGCTCTTCCGGGTCGGTCACGCCGGAGATCGCCTTCATCGTCCGATCGACGATCTCGAGCTCTTCCCGCCATGGCCGTCGCTGCAGCATGCCCGCATACTAACGGCGGCGTCGCGTGGGGTCATCAAACAACGGCAACGCCAGCCCCAGAAACACAACGTGCCCCGCGGGCCGTGGGGTTCCAGCGGGCCGCGGGGCACGTCGTTTTGAAAAACGGAGAGGATGGGATTCGAACCCACGGTAAGGGTTAATAACCCCTACAACGGTTTAGCAAACCGTTTCTCCGGCGACGCAAGCCCTAATATAACCGATACTTGCGACCGAAGCCCGGAAAACTTGGCGTCCTGCTTGGCGCTTTTGCGAGCGATTTCTCCCGACTTGGCGCTCGTGGCCGAGCGGTGGGAAGCCCTCCCGCCGGCGCTACGGGCGGGCATCGTGGCGATGGTCGGGTCTGTGGCCGACACGGGGAAGGGGGGCAACAAAAGGTAGGACGACACCCCGTAGTACCGAGCCGTATCCATCACGCGCGCGGCCGCAGAATTGGACTTTCTGAGCGGGCAGGTGCCCCGCCACCCTCTCGCGGGTCCTTCCGGGGGGTAAGCCGGCGGACGCCCTTACGGGAACACTCACACCCTTAGACAGACTTTATTTAGCGCAAGACGCTAGGAGTCGTCAATCCTCGCGGTAGGCCGTTGAACGGACCGCCCGCGCCGTCGGGAACTCATCCCAACGGGTCGTGTAGCGGGGGGATCGCCGCTCGCACCGTCCCTTCCACACGACGGTCCTGCCGGGCATCAACTCAAACGCGGCAGCGGCACCGATGCGGATGGCCCCCCGGCCCTGGCCGTGGTTGATGCGGTCCATCACCTGCATGAGTCGGTGGGTGCGGGCGTGGTCCCGTGGGTCAAACAGATTGGGATGGACGCGGCTGCGTGGGATCAGCCGGTGGAGCATGACGCCGGCTTTCTTGTAAGCGTGCTCGGAGCGGTAGAGGTGACGCAGGCAATGCACCGCAGCTTGGGCGATTTCGCGGGTGTCGGACGATGGCACGGAGAGGGTGACGCCGTAGCTGCGGTGGTACTGCTCAACGTGCGCCGGCGCATGGATGTTAGTGCCGACAAAGACCGTCACCGCCCCGGTGGCCAAGTCCTGCCGGCGCAGCTTGACGGCGGACTGTGAGGCGAACGTGCAAACCGCCTCGCGTAGCTCATCGAGTGTGTGGGCGTCATCGCCGAACGAACGGGAACAGCAGATATTTTGTTTGTCCGGCACGGCGGTTTCGAGCGCGATGCACGGCTCGCCCCGCAGCTCCAAGACGATCCGCTGGCCGACCACGCCCAGGCGCTCGCGGACGCGGTTGGGGTCGGCGTCGCGCAGCTCTAGCGGACGATGGATGCCCATGCCCGCCAGCCGCCTCGCAAAGCCGCCTGAGATGCCCCACAGGTCTGTCATCTCCACGGCCGAGAGCGCCGCCGTGACCGCCCCCGGCTCGGTCAGCACGCATACGCCGGCGTTGGCGGGTACACGCTTGGCTAACCGGTTGGCGAGCTTGGCCAGCGTCTTGGTCACGGCGACGCCCACGCCTACGGGGATGCCCGTCCACTGCATCACCGTGGCGCGGAGGTTGCGGGCGTCGGCATCCAGGTCCGCCTCGTCGGTGTCGGTCCATGAGAGGAAGCACTCGTCGATCGAGTAGACCTCGACCTCGTCGGCATACATGCGGTAGATCGTCGTCAGCCGGTTGCTCATGTCGTCATAGAGCGTGTAGTTGCTGCTCAGGACGTGGACGCGGTGTCGTTGCAGGATGTCCTTGATCTCGAAGAACGGCTTGGCCATGTCGATGCCCAGCGCCTTGGCCTCGGCCGAGCGTGCCACTATGACGCCATCGTTATTCGAGAGCACGACCACGGGTTGACCGCGCAGGCGGGGGTCGAAGACCTGCTCACACGACGCATAGAAGCTGTTGGCGTCAACGTGGAAGAGCATGTCACAGCCTCACGATGGAAGCCGTCACCACGCCGCACACCACAAGGGCGGGTTCACGCGGCAACAGCCGGCGGACCACGAACGTGCCATCCTGTTCAACCACCGCCAGCCTGCCGGCGACTGGCATGATGGAGCGGTTCACCACGAGCACGGCCCCGCTGGGGATGCCGTCGGCCCGCAGGGCATCCCCGACCACCCGGAAAAAGAACGTCGCGGCGGGTTGCGTGACGAGCACGTCTTGCAGGTCTATGGGGTGGTCCTCATACCCCTCTGATGCTTTGGGGAAGCCGGCTCCGACGTAGCCGATGACAGGGAAAAGGCAGCGAGGCATGTACCGAACATTACCCAAACAAATAAGCTGCGTCAATTTGGATTTCAGGTACGAATGAGGCCAGTCACTAGATCACTCGCCTAGCCGAAAACTGACAAACGACATTGGACCTAGGACGAAGGATGAGCTATATTTCATTCCTGTCCCGTCAAGGCAGCGTGCCTGATCGTCGATAATGTTGACGGCTCACCACTCCTAGCTTAACCTCATTTGGGGTGACTAAATGGGCGTTGTAATCTCAGAACATCGGCAAGATCAGCAATCCGGCGCAGACACCTCTCGCCGGAGCATCACGGTTACGGGCGTCCACAAGAAGCGGATGCTTGAAGTTATCTCATCGACTTCCAAGCCAAACAAGAAACTCCGGGAGGCCATCGCAATTGCCAGAGCTGCCGCTCGGACCTGATTGCCGAGTTGGAAGACTTTCGGAAACGCATCAAAGATCGCATTTCCGGTGTGGTGTTGACCACCTGGACAACCCGATTTTGACATATCGCCTAGATGGCCCTCGCATAGATCGTGAAATCCTGGTCGCCACACTGAACAACGACAATCGTGTCGTTGGCTATGGTGGCCTTGAATTGAGTGACCTTGAGTTGGCACAAGGCATAACCGGCATGGCGTTTTATGTTCCGTGGATTGCCGTTGCCCAAGGGTTCCAGCGCCGAGGCATTGGAAAGCGGCTTGTATCTGAGGTGCTTCTGCGCGCGCAAAGGTGGTCACGGGAACAAGCCATTACTGCCCCCGTGACCTTGCACGCTGAAAAACAGCTACATGGGTTCTACGAGCAATTCGGATTCGAGCAGATCAACGATCAACTCTTGGCATTGCCAGCAAGCGTCCTGACGGCCCTTTAGCGATTATTTCGTTCCCTCGCAGTACCTCATCCGAACAATCCCGCATCGCCGCCGGCGTCTTTTTCCCGTTCGCCGTAGGGCGCGGCGACCAGCAGACCATCATCATCAGGAAGCGGGGCGAGGCACTGCTGAACCGACGTGTACGGGCGCTCGGGGTCCAGCCAGTCATTGATGGCGTGGGCGTCGGGGAGGAAGCAGATCATCCGGGGGTCGTCGGGGTCGGCGTTGTGGATCGACGACCACAGCCGGTTGGCCCGGCAGGTCATCATCGAACAGCACGCCTCGCCGGCGCTGGCGTGGTAGATGCCGGCGACGGCCGCGACCCTTCCATCGCGGAAGCCGATCGTGTGCGGCACCTTGCGGACCTCACCCGTCTTGGTATCGACCCGGTGTTGCCACTCCACCGCCTCGCTAAGTGGGAACGCGCAGCGGTGCATGAGGTGGCGTGACCAGTACGAACTCGACGCCGCCTGCTCCGACCGTGTGTTATTGACCGGGCGCTTGCCCTTGAAGGGCGGGAAGCCCCAGGTCATCTCGCCCAGGCTCCGCACGCCGTCCCGCTGAGACACGACGGGCACGGGCTTGCCGGGGTAGAACTCCGCCGCGATTGGCCGCAACGTGATCCCGCGCGGCAGATCAAACAGGTCGATCAACTCATCAGGCGAGGCGTTGAGCCGGTAGCGGTTGCACATGAAGTGAGTGTACGCATAGACGCGTCACGTCCGGATGCAGCAACAGGTTGCACGGGTCCACGCAGTGACCCACTACACGGGTCCACCCCCCCCCGGTGGCCTTGGGTCCTTCCTAGGGGGGTGCCCACCATGAGGGTAAAGGGCCGAAGCCTGCCAGAGTCAAGGGTCCCGCAAACCCAAATAAAGCACATGATAGCCGCGCGTTTCACCCCCACTAGGGCCCCCGAAATCGCTGGCGTGCGGCCGTTCTGTACCGAGCCGTTTGCATCACACGCGCGCCCGCAGGTTTCGATAGGGGGCGGGGGTGGCAACGTGCTGACGCATGACGTGGCGCACGGCCTGCCGAAACACCCGGCGGGTAAAGGGGCGCGCGTGGTGTACGGTGAAGCCTGCCGGCTGGGGCCGAAGTCTTTGGAGCAGTACGGCATCACGTTCCGGCAGATTCCTTTTGAATTGAAGGTGGATTGAGCATGGCTGGGCTTGCACTCAAGGAATATCAGAGGGAATCACTGGACGCCATCGGGCGATTCTGCGATGCCGTGCGTGGTGCGGTAGGGACGAAAGCCCTGCGCCCTGTGCATGACGCCTACTACGCGGAAACCGGCCGTGACTTCATCCAAGTGCCGCAGCTTCCGAACGTGCCGTATGTCTGCCTGCGCGTGCCCACGGGAGGCGGAAAGACTTTGGTTGCGGCGCACGCTGTAGGCGTGATCGGCAAGCGCCTGGGGCATCAGGATCGGCCGCTGTGCCTGTGGGTGACGCCTTCCACAACGATTCGGGACCAGACGCTACGCGGCCTGCGGGACCGCGAACATCCGTACAACGTCGGTTTGCGGGAAGGGCTGGGCGTGCCGGTCGAGGTATTGACGGTAGAAGAGGCATTGTCGGCTAGTCGGCCGATGCTCTCTTCCAGTGCGGTAATCGTGGTGACGACGATTCAGAGCTACCGCATCGACGAAGAGGCAAACCGGAAGGTCTATCAGGACAACGGCTATCTGATGGACCACTTCACGAACCTGCCGACGTGGGTTCGGGAGGAATTGGCCGAGCCGGGCAACGGAGCGAACGGCGGAAACGGGGCGGTATCCGGTGAGGGGCGGGTTTCGCTATCCCTGGCGAACGTGATGAAGCTGCGAGGCCCCATCATCATCATGGATGAAGCCCACAACGCCCGGACGCGGATTTCGTTTGATTCGTTGGCGCGGTTCGGCCCGCTGGCGGTGTTGGAACTGACGGCCACACCGCAACAGGAACACGAACCGGATAATGAAGAGTACGCCAGCAATGTGTTGCACGCGGTATCGGCGCTGCAATTGAAGCGCGAGGGGATGATAAAGCTGCCGGTGGAGTTGGAATCGCGGGACAATTGGCTTGACGTGTTGGCCACGACAAAGGACCGGCGCGACGCCTTGGAGCGCCGGGCGCAGGCGTGGGGCCAACAGAGCGGGCGTTTCATTCGGCCCATTGCCCTGATCCAAGCCCAACCCAAGAGCAAAGCGAAAGAGACGCACACGGTTGATGCGATCAAGACGGCGCTGATGGAACGATTCAAGGTGCCTGCCGATCGCATCCGCATTGCGACGGGTGACAAAGACGACTTGGGAGCCGAAGACCTGCGGGCGCAAGACTGCACGGTGGAATACATCCTGACCGTTGACAAGCTGCGTGAGGGATGGGATTGCCCGTTCGCGTATGTGTTGGGATCGGTCGGAAACGTGGCGACAGAAACGGCGGTGGAACAATTGCTGGGCCGTGTCTTACGCATGCCCGACGCCGTGCCCACGGGCATCCCTGAACTGGATCGCGCCTATGCCGTGGTGCAAAGCGCGGACGTGGCGGCGACGGCCAATCGCCTCTGTGACGGCCTGGTGAGCCGATGCGGCTTCGACGCCGAGTCGGTGGGCGACGCCTTCCGGGTGCATCGTCGCGTTGATGCGCAAGGGCTATTGCCCGTGGCAACAATTCCCGTCTCAGCGGCCCCCGACCCGGCCCAACTGCCGGAGGCGGTGCGGGGCAAGGTGGAATATGACGCCGGATCGGGAACGCTGCATGTCCGCGAGCCGTTGACGCGGGATGAAACGATCGCCTTGCGCGATTCGTTGGGGACGCTGACGGATCGTGCGGCGGTGGAGCAATACTGGCATTCTGAACGTGGGGTGGGGACGGCCGCGAAAAAACTGGACGACTACGCAACCCCGTTGCGCGTGCCGCAACTGATCGTGCGCGACGGGCAACGGAGCTACCTTTTCGAGCCGGAAGAACTGGACGAGTTTTCTTGGAACTTGAACGCTTGCGAGTCGGCGCTAACCGGGGCTGAAATGTCGGTTGAGTTGAACGTGGGCGATCGGGTTACGTTGGGCGTGACGGATCGCGGCGCCGTGCGGATCGGCGGGGTTGAGGAAGTGATCGTCCGGCAGTTGTCATTCGTGGCCGAAGGCGACGATTGGAGCAAGGCGGAACTGGTGCGGTGGCTGGATAGTGAACTCCACCACGGCGGGGCGTTCGCGGGGCTGGCCAAGGCGCAAAGCCAAGCATGGCTGTCGCGCGTGGTGGATTCGTTGCTGACGGATCGGAAGGCCGATCTTCGGATTCTGGTGCGCAAACGGCATGAGCTGGCGAACGCGGTGCTGCGTCGGATTTCCGCTCACGGCCGGCTACAAGTGCGGGCGACGGCGAAGCTGTTGATTGACGGCCAATCCCCGCGCCAACTTGAAACGTCGATGGACTTGCCGCTTGTGCTGGCGGAGCAAGACTACTGCCCATACCGGCAATATCGCGGTGCGTTCGGCTTTGCGAAACACGCCTTCACCCTGATCGGTGAGATGGGCGACGAAGAGAGCCAATGCGCCAAGCGCATTGACGATCATCCCAACGTGAAGCGGTGGGTCCGCAACCTGACGCATGAGAGCGCCGGCGGATTCAGCCTTCCTCTTTCGCCTGGGCGTTTCTTCCCCGACTTCATCGCGGAGCTACAGGACGGGCGAATCGTCATCATCGAATACAAGAACGCCAAGCTGGCGCAAGCGACCGAAGAGCAACACAAGAAAATGGTGGGCGAACTGTGGGAGGCCCGTTCCGGCGGCCGTTGTCGTTTCGCGTGGGTGGTGGAGCGGAATTGGCCGGCCTTGGAATCGGCACTTGAGGCGAAGGCATAGCGCCGACGCCGAGCCCCATCCCCGTGCGGTTTCGCCCGCCGGCAGCCGGCACGCGGATACGTGCTCGAAAACCCCCCGTATTTCAAGCCCCCTTTCGATCGGACCGATGCTATAATGCCGTGGTGATGAAAACCTGACGACTCCCCGGCGCAAGCCGGTTGGGCAGCCTAAATGGCTGCCTCTTTTTTTAGTTACCCTATCCGGGCATGGCCAAACGCAGCATCGTTTATATTGACGGCTTCAACCTCTACTACGGGGCGAACATCACCGATCTTGGGATGAGTACGAAGCCATCCGCAAGACGCTCTGGTCCGAGGTCAATTCGGTGATGTCGGCGATCGAGGTACAAACCCTAGATGATTCGGGCTTGTGGTCAGCATCGGACAAGACTTGGCCGTCACGATTCGCCGAGTTGAAGCGGATCAGAAACGAAGCCAAGCGGCGGAGAGAGAACATGTCACCGAGTCCGTCCAAGCTGCGTTCCCTTGCGGACCGCTTCCGGGAACTACCCAACCAAGTCAAAGACATCTACAGCCGCCACGACGTGGTGAAGGCGATTCTCGCCAGAGACGCGCGCGCCGGGCGTCTTCTGGCACGCGCAATGGATGAAGGTGCGTTCGCCCAGCGCGTTATTCTTGCCCGTTGCCGACAAGATACACTCGGCAAGAACCCTGACGACTACGCTTCGTTCTGGGTCCATGTGTCGCAGCAAGGTATCGGCGGCGAATCCTTCAAGCGCCGCAAGCGCCATGTGAGCACGGAAACCGTGGGAACCGAGTTTTTCGATGATGCATGCGACGCAATCGCGCATATGTTGGAGGAAGAGGCCCGCTGGGCGGAAGAGGATGCCAAGGAAAAGGGGTTGGATAAGGTCGAGACAGCCATCGCGGGCGAACAGACCCCGGCGAGCAAGAGACGCGCCGAGGGTGGCTCCCCGGTGGTGAAATTGCCCGAACTGAAGCCGCATGACCGTCAAGCATGGCAACTCTCCATGCTTCACGAAATGACACAAGAGAGGGTTGCGGCTGCGCTGAATAAAGAGCACGGCAAGACTTATACGCAAGGCCAAGTGTCGAGAATGATCGCCCGCGCCAAGGCCCATTCCGAAGCCAGCGGGTTGGCTGACAAGATGCCCAAGCGACTCGACCCGCCCCTGACTGTTGACCCTGCGAAGCTGGACCTGGGCGCGAGGATCGACAAACGGAAACCCCGCCCGAGCGACCTTACACGGCTCGATGACGACGTGGAATAGTGGTCGGAATGCGCTCGAAAATGCCCGTTTCTAGCGGGATATGCGCGGGTATACGCGGCAATTCGTGGATATGCGCCGGTAATAAAGGGACGCCCATTGCGGCCCCCAACCGGAGTATCCACGATGGAACATGGAACGGAACTGCTGACGGCCCCTGAGTTGGCGAAGCGCCTGCGCGTATCGCCCGACACGGTGAGGGCATGGGCACGGCGCGGGTCGATCCCGACGCTGCGTCTGTCCCCAAAAGTCATTCGTTACAACTTGGATGCGGTCTTGAAGGCGCTGTCCGCCACGCCGGCAAAGGGGGTGGACCGTGGCTAACTCTCCACTCGACCCATTGGCGGTGTCTGCGAACGACGCGGCGTACCTTATCGGCGTCGGCCGGGCGACGTTCTGGAAGCTGCATAGTGCCGGCAAGCTGCCGCTGCCCGTGCGGCTGTCCACACGATGCCCCCGCTGGCGTGTCGATGAGCTACGCGCGTGGCTGGCCGCCGGCTGCCCCGACCGCCAGACATGGCTGCGGCGGTTGGAGGGCGGGCAATGACGTTCCTGCCCGATGCCCTCGACTACGCCGCGCGCGCCTGGTGCATCTTGCCGGTGACGCACACGCCCAAGCCCAAACGTGTCGCCCTGCGCTCGTGGAAGCGATGGCAGGCCAGTCGCCCCGATGAGGACACGCTGCGGCGATGGTTCGCACGGGCCGACCTCGACGGGCTGGCGGTGGTGTGCGGCCCGGTGAGCGGTGGGCTGGCTGTGAGGGACTTCGACACTCTGCCGGCGTATGAGCGGTGGATGGCGATGTTTCCTAAGTTGGCGGCGGCGCTGCCGACCGTGGCCACCTACCGAGGCCGCCATGTCTATTTCCGCGCCGACATGCATCGCATCATCGACGTAGAACGCGACGGCGTTCACGAGGGCGAGTATCGGGGCGCGGGCATCGTGCTTCTACCGCCCTCGCGCCATCCGAGCGGGAGCGAGTACCGCTGGGTAGTGACGCTCACCGCCGGCGAACTTCCCTATCTAGACCCAACGGCAACAGGGTTGCTGCCGGCTGATGTCCTGTTCAACGCGGGTGGGGAGTTGGTACAGAAAGAGAACAGAAAGAAACGGACTGAAAACCGAGGGAATCCGAAGGATACTGAATGCAATGTGTCTGCTGTGTCTGCTGGCGCGCAAACGCGAAAAGCAGAACGCATCGACCTCGACGCTCTCGATGAGGGCACGGTCGGTGCCATTGCCCGTGCCCTCCGTGGCTGTCAGCCGAGTGGACACGGGCAGCGCCATCGCGCCGTGTTCAAGCTGGCGCGAACCCTCCGAGGGCTACCGGCGTTAGCCAACGCAGACGTGCGCGACCTGCGGCCCCTGGTGCGACAATTTCATGAGTTGGCGCTGCCCTTCATCGGGACCAAGGATTTCGATGAGACGTGGACCGATTTCATCTACGGCTGGGGTCGCGTCAAACATCCAAGGGGTTGCGTGATGAATGCCATTCTTGACCGCGCGAAGTCCGTTCCCATGCCGGCTGAGGCCAATCGCTACGAGACACCCGCGCTGCGGCTGCTGGTGGCCGTTTGCCACGAGTTACAGGTCAAAGCGGGAGACGGACCGTTTTACCTCTCCGCGCGCATGGCGGGCGAACTGCTGGCCCAGCCGGCGATGACAGCATGGCGTTACCTTGGCACTTTGGCAGGCGATGGTGTGCTACAGGTGGTTCAGCGGGGAGAAAACGCCAAGGGGGCGGCGCGCCGGCGCGCAACCCGGTATCGGTATGTGGCCGGCGGTGACGATCAAGCGGTGACGGCGGCGAAGACTGCGGCGATCATGCACAAGCTGACCAGCGCCCTGGCCCGCAAGCCACGTGAGGGCCAGATTCGACCGGCCGACCGGATGGCAGAACTGAGACGGCAGGCTGAGGACATCAAACGTGCAAATGATACTTGACAAATTGACACGTAATTCTATAGGATATTCACAATGGCGAAGAAACGGACGAAACTGAGCGACCAGATACGGCGGGCCATCGACGGCTGCGGACTGACCCGCTACCGGATTTCCAAAGAGACGGGCATTGCCGAGGCCACGCTCACCCGCTTCATGTCGGCCGAGCGCGGGCTGCCGATGAAAACGCTCGACCGGCTGGCGGACTTCCTCGACTTGAACATCACGACCGGCAGACCGCCGGCAAAGAAGGACAGGTGACCCATGCGACTCTTCAAGACGACTTGGAAAGACAAGCACGGCCGGACCCGTGAGGCCGCGAAGTGGTACGTGGAGTTTCAAGGCGTGAACGAAACGACGCACCGCCTGCCGGCGTTCACGAGCAAGGCCGCAACCGACGAAACGGGCCGCAACATTGAAAAGCTCGTGGGCTACGCGAAGGCCACGGGCGGGCAGGTGGACCCGGCGCTGACGGCGTGGCTGACCGGCCTGCCGGTTCGCATGCGCGACAACCTCGTGCGGTGGGGCATCCTGCCAGCGGACCGCGTGGCCGTAGCCAAGCCACTGACCGAACACCTCGACGACTTCGCGGCGGCGCTGAAGGCCAAGGGCAACACGCCCGCTCACGTGGGCCTCGTGACAGGCCGGGCACGCCGCGTACTGTCCGCTTGCGGATTCAAGTATTGCGGTGACATCCGCGCCGACCGGGTGATGACGTACCTCGACGGGCTGCGGCAGGACAAGGTGACGCGCAACGACGCCGGCGAAGTGGTGGAAACCAAGCGCGGCATGAGCGCCCAGACGTTCAATTTCCACGTGGGGGCAGTCGGGCAATTCTGCCGCTGGATGGTTCGAGAGCGGAGAGCAATGGAAAACCCAGTGGCGCACCTCGACAAGTTGAACGTGCGGACGGACCGCCGACATGACCGTCGGCCGTTGACCGCCGATGAGCTGCGCCGGCTGCTGACGGCAACGGAGCAAGGCCCCGACAGCGACGGCATGACGGGCAAGGCGCGGGCGATGCTCTACAGGCTGGCGGTGGAAACCGGGCTGCGTGCCGGCGAATTGCGCAGTCTCACACGGGCATCGTTCATCCTCGACGCCAGCGTGCCCACCGTGACCCTTAGAGCCGCCTACAGCAAGCGGCGGCGTGAAGATGTGCTGCCACTCCGTCCCGCGCTGGCCAGTGCCCTAGGCCCATTTATCGCCAACCTGGCCCCGGCCGCCCTCGTGTTCAAGATGCCGGCGGCGCACCATCAAGTCCGCATGTTCCGCGTGGACCTCCACGCGGCGGGCATCCCCTACCGCGATGCCGGCGAGCGCGTGGCTGACTTCCATTGCCTGCGGCATTCGTTCATCAGCAACCTTGCCGCTGGCGGCGTTCATCCGAAGACCGCCCAATCCCTCGCACGCCATTCGACTATCACGCTGACGATGGACCGTTACACGCACTCGTATCGCGGCGATGAAGCGGCGGCGCTGGCCGTGCTGCCCGACCTCGACGTGCCCCGGCCGGAAGGGGTGAAGGCCACAGGGACGCACAACGCCGCGCCGGCGGTGGTTTCCCCTGATCCGCGCTTGGCGGTTTACTTGGCGCAATCCGGCGCGCGCGGCAAGACTTCGATGGACTCCGATGGACTGACGTTGAGCGCGGCGGGTGACGACATGGGCGCGCAAAAAACCCTTGGAAACAGCGGGGATACCGCAATTTCCAAGGGTTCAACGGAGAGGATGGGATTCGAACCCACGGTAAGGGTTAATAACCCCTACAACGGTTTAGCAAACCGTCGCCTTCAGCCGCTCGGCCACCTCTCCAGGCATTCTCCGGACATTCACAGGAGACGACCGTATCGTTGCAGGGCATGCGCACGGTGTCAAACGTGACGCCGATTGATGAACGGCGGCGGATGATTGATGATGTGCGGGGCGAAAAACCGGGGCGGCGCGCACCGCGCGGCGTCCCGATCCGTACAACATCCATCGTCCCACCCCCGGAGGATCGGCCATGGTTGAAGCCAAAGTTCTCGCCATCGTGATGATGCTGCTCAGCCCGATGCGGCACTATTTCCAGTTCGGGCACCCGGTCGAGGTCGCGCTCGACCGCGCGGCCGTGCTCAAGGCGCTGGACAACGACGCGGAAGCGGCGAAGAAGCTGCGACTGGTGCTGCTGACGCCGGCCGGCGAGGCGGTGGCGTCGGCGGACGCGCCGGAGGGGAAGGAATCGCTCGACCTCACGGCGATGTTCCCCAAACGCCAGCCGCCGATGCGCCCCGAGTGGCTGTGGGACGGCAAGACGTATTACGTGCAGCTCGCGGCTGGGGACAAGGCCATCGGCGCGCCGCTGGTGGTCACGCCGGTGCTGACGCCGCACGACCCCCGGCCGAGGTTCCCCGACGCGCTGCGCATCGACGTCGAGCAGCGCGTGGTGCTGCACACATCGATGGGCGACGTGGCGATCGCGCTCTCGCCCGAGGCCGCGCCGCACACGGGGCTGAACTTCAAGCGGCTGGTCGGGGATGGCTTCTACACGAACATCAAGGTGCACCGGATCGTGCCGGATTTCGTGGTGCAGTTGGGCGACCCGACCGGCACGGGCGGGGGCTCGCCGGGCTACTACATCGACCTGGAGCCCTCCGCCAAGGTCCACGCCAAGGGGACGGTCTCGATGGCGCGGACGGGCAACGACGAGAACTCCAACGGCTCGCAGATTTTCATATGCCTGACGCGCGAGCGGTGCGCCGCGATGGACGGGAAATACTCGGCGTTCGGCGACGTGGTAGAGGGGTGGGACGTGGTTGAGAAAATCGCCCACGCCCCCGCCGACCCGGTATCCGGCCGGCCGACCGACCCGCCGGTGATCCAGAGCAGCTCGCTGGTTCTGGCCCCGCCGAGGAACGTCGGGAACTAACGGGGACGGTGGGGAACGGCGATCTTTTTCCATGACCGGGGCGTCTCCCGCCGATAACGGACGCATGCTGCGCCCATCCCACATCCTGCAATTGTCCGTCGTCGCCCTCCTGGGCGTCGCGGTGGTCATGGTCCACTCGGCGGGTATGACGATCGCCTCCGGCCACGGCGGGCGAATCGACCCGACGGCGATGCTCTACTCCCGCACCACCATCTACGCCGCGCTCGCCGTCGCCGCCATGCTGCTCGCCAGCCGGATCAACGTGCGCGAGCTCTTCCGTGTGCACGGCCTGGCCAACCCCCTCATGTGGGTCCTGGGCGCGACCATGCTCTTCATGGTCCTCACCCTCGTGCCGGGCATCGGCAAGCAGGTCAAAGGCGCGTCGCGCTGGCTCTACCTGGGCCCGTCGAGTTGGGGGCTCTCCTTCCAGCCCAGCGAGATGGCCAAGTGGGTCATGGTGATCGTCGTCGCCTGGTGGTGCGCCCGCCGACGCGGCGTGATGCACACCTTCAAGCATGGCCTGCTGCCCCCGATGATCCTCATCGGCATGGTCTGCGCCCTGGTGGTCATTGAAGACCTGGGCACGGCCGCGCTGGTGGGCATGGTGGCGATGTGCATGCTGATGGCCGGCGGGGCGAAATGGTGGCACCTGGGCATGACCGTCCCCCCCGCCGCCGGCGCGGTGGTGCTCGCCATCGCGCACAGCCCGTACCGGCTCGCGCGCCTGACCGCGTTCATGAACCCATGGGCCGACCCGCAGGGTATCGGCTACCACCCCATCCAATCCATGCTCGCCATCGCGCAGGGCGGCCTGACTGGCCGGGGCCTGGGCAACGGCATCCAGAAGTTCGGCTACCTCCCCGAGGACACCACCGACTTCATCTTCGCCATCATCTGCGAGGAGATGGGCGTCTCGGGCGCGGTCCTGATCATCGGTCTCTACCTCGTGCTGCTCTGGGTCGGCCTGAGCATCGTCCGCGACTGCAAGGACACCTTCGGCCGGCTCGTCGGCCTGGGCATCCTCGTCACGCTGGGCCTGCAGGCGATGATCAACATCGCCGTCGTCACCGTCGTCGTCCCCACCAAGGGCATCGCCCTCCCGCTGGTCTCCTCCGGCGGCACGGGCTGGATCATGACCGCTTTCGCCATCGGCCTGGTCGCCTCGCTCGACGAGGCCAACCGGCTGGAATCTATCCGGCAACTCCCCGAAGTTGAGCCCTTGGAAGTTGCGCCCGCGCGGCAGGCGGCGTGAAGCCCGCAAATCGCCTCCGTCCCGTAGCCCCGGGCTCGGCCGGGGGTTCTTCGTTGGGTCGCGGTGTTGCGATTCGCATCCGAGTTTTCAGTGATCGCACGCGGAACCCCTCCCGCCGCGTTTGTGCGTACGGAATGAGGATTTTAGCATTGGTGTAACGAGTCGTTTGTCATGTCTCTGGGAATGCATCGAGATCGCTGGAGAGGGAGTATTGATCAAAAAAGCTTTCGAGTGGGCCTGTATAAGGGCGAGGGTCTGACCGACTTAGAGTTCGGAAAAAAGCGAGCGTTACCTTCATCGCTCTGATCCCATGGCCGCGAGGATCAAGTCCATGCGCGGGCGTGACCAAGACACCCGCGGCTGCTGACCAAAATGGATATTCACTATTCGCGGGAATGATATGGAGCGGCTGTGCTAAGCCACCTTTGTTATTCGCATCATCACAAGCTTGATTCACGGCAACGTTGTATGCTGGATCAGCGGAGACATTCAACAACTCCTGCCGTTCGTCGCGCGTAATCCGATCGGACACAATGAGTTCGCCCGCGTTGGCATCGTAACGGACGCGATCGCGATGCCATTCCGGAAACCGGAGACCAGGCGGCAGAGCTGCAAGCGGGGCTGGATTATTCCCGATCAAAGGTCTCGGTCGATGAGGCGCGTGGCTCTCGATCCATTTCAGTTCTGTAACGATCCCGGAATTACCGCGATTGACTGTGACGAAAAAACTCTCCCGTTTCTGAAGTTGGTATTCCGTCAGTTCAGTTGTGTCCGTCATGGGGCGGTGGCCCGCAGTCGGATCAAAGCTGCGGTCGGTATGCAGAAAGTATCCCTTGAGAAGCTTCTCGCACGCCTGCTGACATTTTGCCATCACCACATGCGTGAAAGTCGTCGACTGATTGTTGATTGTGAACTTCCGCGACTGCAGCAGAAACCGTGCGGCCAGAAGATCGGCACACGCCTGATCGCGAAGCCCGCCAGCAATGATCCGGTGATCCTGCCAAATCATGACTTTGTGGCACTAAGGCCCCGGTTACTGAATGATTTCTGGAAATTCGTCAATGAAGGCCTGCCAGTCGCCAGGAGGGTATATCACCCGGCCGCTGCGATTAATCATTGCCTCGATCGCGGGATGGCCAGGATTAACTTCAAACGCCTTATGAATTTCACTAGGAGATGCCAAGTAAATCACAATCGATCGCGCTCCCGGCACTGCGCTGCCGGCACCGAGAGCTACGCCGTCAATAGCCCCGTCGCCCGGATCGGCAACATCATCCGAAATCTCGAGCAGATGCACATCCTTAAAATCGTTGAGACGGAACCAAAGCACGAGCCGCGGGGTATTCGTAGGGTCCTTCCGATGGGCGTCCACCAGTATTCTTACCGCCTCCTGAATGGCAGGCTTGCTGGCGAGAGATTCTCCTTTGGCCGTCAGCCCGGCTTTCATCACCGCTCGCTTCACCGCATCAATGACCCTCGCATCCGCCTCAATCGAAAAATCCTGCACGGTGAAACTGCCATCAGCGTTGATCTGCAACGCTTGATTGCGTAACCGTGGACTTCCTTCTAGGAGAACCCGATCGTCATTCATCGCCATCCGCAAAGCCTCCAATTGTTGGACGGAAAGCTTCGTCTCTTGAATTGGAACATTCACGCGGCGTGACGACTGAAGCAGGTCACCGACGAGCCGGTGCAGACGTGCTCTAAAATGCTGATCGTTGCGAAGTTCGTCGGGCGCAAAGCGATCGCTCACGAAGCCAAACTGATCACGCAGCGCCAGCAATAGCAAGGGGCGACCCTTCTCATCTCGCTGAAGGTCCCATTTTGCATGCGCATCGGGAGAATACTGTTGCAACTCATTTTGCAGGAGCTGGTCACTGGCTTTCACCAGCCCAGACTGCGCAACGTCAGCGTTCAAAGTTTCTGTCTGTTCAATCATACGGCAATCCTCACCTTCAGCATATTTCGATACATCTGCCTAGGCAAATGCCTCGAGGCGCAACCGATTTTTATCAACTGGCAAGCCTCCCCCGTATTGGCATGGCGGGGCTCCACGTGTGATCGGTGAGGCGGCTCTCCACGGGTTGCCCTATTTCGTACACTACCCCCACGCACCACGCCCCGTTTCCCCCATGCCCAACGGTTCCACCATCCTCCTCGCCGGCGGCGGCACCGGCGGGCACATCTTCCCGAACCTGGCGATCGCCGAGCGGCTGGCCGAGGGCAACTCCAAGCACGGCGTGCACTACATCGTCTCACTCCGCCCCATCGACGCGTCGATCCTCGCCAAGCAGCAGGCGCGGTTCACCGCCATCCCCGCCAAGGCGTGGTCCTCCCGGCCGTGGCACTGGCCCGAGTTCTATAAATCGTGGAGGTCGAGCATCGAGACCATGCTGGCGGCGATCCGCGAACACGGGGCCGTCGCGTTGGTGGCGACCGGCGGGTTTGTCTCGGCGCCGGCGGTGATCGCGGCGAAAAAGGCGGGCATCCCGGCGGTGATGGTGAACCTTGACGCCGTGCCGGGGCGCGCCAACCAGTTCATCGCGGGACGGGCGGACCAGGTGTTCAGCGTCTATCCCTCGTCGAAACTGGTCGGGGCGCAGATCGTGGGGCTGCCGCTGCGGCACTCGGCGGTCGGTCCGCGCGACAAGGGGGCGGCGCGGCAGGCGCTGGGGCTGGACCCGGATAAAGAGACGCTCTTCGTCACCGGCGCGAGCCAGGGGGCGCAGAGCATCAACAAGATGATGATCGAGCTGGTCACGCACTCGCAATCCAAGCGTGGCTTGGCCTCGTGGCAGGTGCTGCACCTGACCGGCGGGACGGAAGAGGACGCGGCGCAGGTCCGCGCGGCGTACGACAAGGCGGGCATCCCCGGCCGGACGGAGACGTTCTGCAACGCGATGGGGATGGCCTGGAGCGCGGCGTCGATCGCCATTAGCCGATCGGGTGCGGGCTCGGTCGGCGAGGCGTGGGCGAACGCAACGCCATCGATCTTCCTGCCCTACCCATACCACAAGGACCAGCACCAGAAGCTCAACGCCGAACCGCTGGTGCAGATCGGCTCGGCCTTGTTGCAGACCGACGAGATCGACCCAATGTTGAACGCCCGCCGGATCACCGGCCCACTGCTGGCGCTGATGAGCAACGCCCAGCGCCGCATCCACATGGCCGAGAAGATGCGCGAGAAATGCCCGCCCGACGGGGCGAAGGCCGTCGCGCAGTGGCTGCTCCACGCGGTGGGGTGAACCCGTCTTTTCCTCTGACGATATACTGCCCGCTCTATCCCCAGGTGTAGCGATGGCCGCCACTGACAGCTCCGTGATGTTTGAACCGATCGCCCACGTGGAGCGGTACCTCGACGCGTTTTTCGACGCCCGGCCGCTGCCGCGCAACCTCCGCGCGGCGGTGAAGTACGCCGTGTTCGGCCCGGGGAAACGGCTGCGGCCGCTGCTGGTGGTCCGCGCCTGCGAGGCGGTGGGCGGCAAGATCGTACAAGCGCTCCCCCCCGCCGCCGCCATCGAGATGATCCACTGCTTTTCGCTGGTGCACGACGACCTGCCCGCGATGGACGACGACGACCTGCGCCGCGGCCGGCCCACCCTGCACAAGCACACCAATGAGGCGATGGCGATCCTCGCCGGTGACGCGCTCATGGGGCTGGCCTTCGAGATCGTCGCCACGCAGATCGCCGACCCGGCCGTCTCCCGCCAGGTGCTCCATGAGCTGGCGATCGGCACCAACGACATGATCAACGGCCAGGTGTACGACACGCTGCCCGACTTCGACGCCTCGGTCACGCCGATCGAGCGGCTGCGGACGATCCACCGCAACAAAACCGGCGCGTTGATCCGCTGCTCCTGCCGGATGGGTGCGATCGTGGGCGGCGCGGCGTCGGGCGCGGCGTTGGAGGCGGTGTCGGATTACGCCGACGCGATCGGCCTGATGTTCCAGGTCGTCGACGACCTGCTCGACGTCACCCAGACCACCGAGCACCTGGGCAAGGCCGCCAACAAGGACGCCGACAAGGGCAAGCTGACCTACCCCGGCCTGATCGGCATCGACGCCAGCCGCGCCGAGGTCGCCCGCCTGCAAAAAGCCGCCCACGCCGCCCTCGACCGCCTCGCCGCCCCGCGCGACGGCACCCGCCACCTGCGCGAGTTGTGCGACATGATGGCGGTGCGGACGAAGTGACCCGCCTTCTGGACGAGCCGTCCCCCAGCGGTATCATGGGTGTATGAACACCCTATGCCACACCCTTACCGTGCTGGTCGCCCTCGCGCTCCTCTCCGCCGGCTGCTCCACGGTGAGCTTCACGCAGCCCGTCGGCAAACCCGACGCCGAGGCCGCCGCGAAACTCGGCGGGGTCTGGCTGGTCAACGAATCGGCGGTCCTCTACATCAAGCCCATGGCCGACGGGCAGGTCCGCGTCGCGATCGTGGATGAGGACAAGGAGGGCTTCAAGCTCACCCAGCGCATCGGCACCGTCACCCGCGTGGACGAGAACAAAAACACCTGCCTCCTGCACCTGCCCGCCGAGGACCCCGACAAGGCCAAGGGCCTCACGCGCGTCACGGCCACCCTGGTGGCCCTGACGGATGAAAAGCTCGGCGTCGCCTGGATAGCCGACAACGACACCTTCAAAAAGGCGGTTGAACAGAAAGACCTGCCCGGCAAGGTCGAGGGCTCCACGACCTACATCGACGCCGACAAACCCGCCCTCGAAGCCTACTTCGCCAAGCATGGCCGATCCCTCTTTAAGCTCGACGCCCCCCTCATCGCCCGCCGGATCGCCGAGATCAAGGCGGACAAGTGACCCCGGAGGGGGTGACACACCGTTCACTCCCCGTTGGCGAAGCGATCGGCCCATAACCGATAACTAAAGTAACCCGACCACCCAGGCAGGCCCGGGCTTGTATGAAGTTCGTGCAAAGAGGCCCATTCTCGCATAAGATTAGGGCACGCTCAGGACGAGCACGCTTGTCCCAAAAGAGGATTTCTGATGACGCAGACCAACCCTGCTCCGACCTCCGGCGTCCGCCCCGCCTCCGACGCCCGGCTCCTGCCCCTGATTCAGGGCCCCGCCGACCTCAAAAAGCTCCCCATCGACCAGCTCCCCGAGCTCGCCGAGGAGATCCGCCACGCCATCTGCGACCAGGTCTCCAAGACCGGCGGCCACCTGGCCCCCAACCTGGGCGTCGTCGAGCTGACCATCGCCCTGCACTACGTCTTCGATTTCGGCCACGACCGCCTGCTTTTTGACGTCGGCCACCAGTGCTACCCCCACAAGCTCCTGACCGGCCGACTCGGCCTGCTCTCCAAGCTCCGCCAGCGCGACGGCATGTCCGGCTTCCCCGAGCCCCGCGAGTCCCACTACGACCTCTTCAGCGTCGGCCACGCCGGCACCGCCATCTCCACCGCCGTCGGCATGGCGCGCGGCGACACCCTCAACAACCAGGGCGACCGCAAGGTCGTCTCCCTCATCGGCGACGCCTCCATCGTCAACGGCGTCGCCATGGAGGGCCTCAACAACGCCGGCACCCTCAAACGCCAGTTCCTCGTCGTCCTCAACGACAACGGCATGTCGATCGCCAAGCCCCAGGGCGCCATGGCCCAGTATTTCGACCGCGTCCGCGTCAACCACGACTACGGCGCGTTCAAGAAACGCGCCCACGACGTGCTTAAACGCATCCCCGGCGGCTCCGCACTCGAGGAGCTCTACCACCGCGCCGGCGAGATGATGAAGGCCATGATCACCACCGGCCACATGTTCGAGCAGTTCGGGCTGCTCTGCGTCGGCCCGCTCGACGGCCACGACCTGCCCACCCTCATCGACATCCTCACCGAGCTGCGCGACTTCGACCGCCCCGTCCTGCTCCATCTCAAGACCGTCAAGGGCAAGGGCTTCGATTTCTCCACCGGCGACCCCTCCAAGTTCCACTCCCCCAGCCCCTTCACCGTCGAGGGCTGCCGCGTGGAGATGAAGAAGTCCGGCCGGTCCTTCACCACCGCCTACGCCGACGCCCTCATCGACGTCATGAAGCGCGATGAGAAGGTTTACGCCGTCACCGCCGCCATGCCCGACGGCACGGGCCTGAACAAGGTCATGCCGATGTTCCCCGACCGCTCGCTCGACACGGGCATCTGCGAGTCGCACGCGATGGACATGTGCGCGGGCCTCGCCAAGACCGGCATCAAGCCCTTCTTCGCCGTCTATTCGACCTTCGTGCAGCGTGCCATGGACCAGGTCTTCCAGGAGATCACGCTCCAAGGCCTGGCCGTGCGCATCTGCCTCGACCGCGCGGGCTTCGTCGGCGACGACGGCGCGGTGCACCACGGCTTCATGGATATCTCGATCTTCGCCCCGCTGCCCAACCTGGTCATGCTCGCCGTCAGCGACGAGCCGAACCTCAAGGCGGGCCTGGAGTTCATGCGTCAATACGACGCCGGCGCGAGCGTGGTCCGCTACCCGCGCGACAACGTCGCAGACCCGGCGCTCTTCGCCGAGGTCCCGCCGTACGAGCTGGGCAAGGCCGTCTTCATCGCCCGCTCGGGCAAAGCCGGCGACCCCGTGAACGGCAACGGCGACGGCAAGCCCGACTTGGCGATCCTCGCCCTGGGCACCGAGGTTTACGAGGCCCACAAGGCCATGGCCGACCTCGAAAAGCAGGGCTACGACATCGCCCTCTACGACGCCCGCTTCGCCAAGCCGGTGGATATCGAGTTGATCCGCGGCCTGATCGAGCGCGGCATCCCCGTGCTCACCGTGGAAGACCACTCCGTCCGCGGCGGCTTCGGTGCCATCGCGCTGGAGACCTGCAACGACCGGGGCATCCCCACCGACCTGCTCTACCGCCACGGCATGCCCGAGCGCTGGGTCTATCAGGCCAGCCGCAAGGCGCAGCTCGGCGAGGTGGGTCTCGACGCTGCCGGCATCGCTCGCCGCATCCGCGCGGTGCTCGATGAACGCTCCGTCGTCCCCGCGGGACGCCCGACCGTCGCGGCGCACTGACGGTGCGTAAAGCAATGCAACGGTAGGGTGCGTGGAGCGGAGCGCAACGCACCATTCCCACCACCGACAAACGCGGACCATTCCCTCTAATCCCAAAATCACCAATGCCGCGTGAGCGCACGCGGCATTGGTGCGTTGCGCTCCGCTCCACGCACCCTACGCCACCCCCGCATTCCTGTATAAACTGCCCGCCCGCACCACCACTGCGAGCCCGCCATGATCACCAAGAAATTCCTCTCCCTCTCCAACCGAGAGGCCCACAGCGCGATCGGCCCGATCTACCCCATCGACCACGCTGCCTGGGTGTGGCACCCCGATCAGGGATTCGACGAGGGCGTTGTCGGCAGCCGGACGCAGCTCACCACGCGGTACGCCACCGCGCCGGCGTTCGTCCGCTTCGAGCGGGGGTTCACCGCGGGCAAAAAACCGCTGGTGATCCACGTCTCGGCGGACCAGCGGTTCGACCTGCTGCTCGACGGCAAGCGTGTCGCGCGCGGCCCCGATAAGGGGGACATGGAACGCTGGCCGTTCGCGACCTACGAATTGAAGCTCACGCACGGGCCGCACAGTTTCGAGGCGCTCGTGTGGTGGCTGGGGGATCGTGCCTCGATGGCGCAGATGACCTGGCGCGGCGGGTTCATCCTCAAGGCCGACGGGGAGTACGACGACCAACTCACCACCGGCAAGGCGTCGTGGCGGGCCGCGAGGATCGAGGGGAGCACGTTCGAGCAGTCGCCGCTGAGCAAGCGGTGGTTCTTCTGCGCGGGCGATTCGCAGACGATCGACGGCGCGAAATGGTTCGCCCCCGCGGCGGAGTGGCGTGAGGCGGTGGTGGTGCGCCCGGCGATCGTCGATGGCCGGACAGGCTCGTCGTTCAACGGCTGGCGCATGACGCCCTCGCGTCTGCCCGACCAGATCGACCGCGAGGTGACGCCCGGCGTGATCCGCGCCGTGGCCGAGGGCGAGTTGGCCGAGCGTTACACCTTCACGGAGAGCGACACGAAACATCCGGCGATCGCGGAGTGGCAGGCGATGCTCTCCGCGGGCCGGACCGTCTCGGTCCCGGCGAACCATTCCGTCACGCTCGTGTGGGACCTTGAAGACTATTTCACAGGGTTCAGCACCATCGAGATCAGCGTCGGCAAGGGGGCGTCCGTCACGTGGGAATGGGCGGAGGGGTTCTGGGATAAAGAGCGCCGACGCAAAGACAACCGCGACGAGATCGTCGGCAAGGAGTTCGACGGCTTCGGCCACCGCTTCCTCCCCGACGGCGGTGATCACCGCGTATTCACGCCCTACTGGTGGAACGCCGGGCGTTACTGCCTCATCCGCGTCACCACGGCGGCCGACCCGGTCACGGTCCACCGCCTGTCGATCAACGAGACGCGCTACCCCCTCACGCCCGAGAGCAAATGGTCCAGCGACGACGCGGCCCTCGCCCCGGTGGTGAAAATCTGCGAGCGCGTCATGCAGATGTGCTCGCACGACACCTACATGGACTGCCCGTACTACGAGCAGTTGATGTACGTCGCCGACACGCGGGTCGAGATGCTGGTGACGTACAACCTGACGCACGACGACCGGCTGGCGCGGCGCGGGATGGAGCTGTTCGACGACTCGCGCTACCGCTGGGGGATGACGGCCGAGCGTTACCCGTCGCGACGGTGGCAGCTCAGCCCGACGTTCTCGCTGATCTGGCCGTGGATGATCCGGGACTACATGATGTGGCGCGGGGACATGAAGTTCGTGCGCGACCGCGTCGCGGGGGTGCGGGCGAGCCTCGATTGCATCGAGCCGTTCGTGAACAAAGATGGCCTGATCGAGCACCCGGCGGGCTGGCCCGTGGTGGACTGGACGTTCCTCCCGCACTGGCCGCTGGGCAACCCGCCCGACGCCGAGACGGGCGTCAGCTCGATCACCAACCTGCACTGGGCATTGACGCTCAGATGCGCCGCGGAGATCGAGGCGGCCCTGGGCGAAACGCTGCTCGCCAAACGCTACGCGGCGCGGGCCAAGGCGGTCGGCGACCTGGTCGTCCGCCGGTTCTGGGATGACAAAAAATCGCTGCTCGCCGACGACCCGAAGAAGCGTTACTTCAGCGAGCACTGCCAGACGCTCGCGCTGGTCGGCGATGTGCTGCCCACCGCCAAGGCGAAACGCGCCTTCGCGTCGCTCCTCACCTACGAAGACATGGCGCGCACGTCGATCTACTTCCGCTTCTACCTCTTCGAGACCTTCCGCAAGCTCGGCCGCGGCGACCTGATCGCCAAGGGGCTGGATTTCTGGAAGGCGCTGAACGCCAACGGGCTCAAGACGACGGTGGAGTCGCCCGAGCCGATCCGCTCCGACTGCCACGCCTGGGGCTCGCACCCGCTCTTCCACCTGCACGCCAGCGTGCTGGGGCTCCGGCCGGCATCGGTGGGCTACCAGACGCTGCGGATCGCGCCGCAGCCCGGTCCATACAAGGGAATCCACGCCAAGTCCGTGCACCCGCGCGGCTTCGTCGAGAGCGACCTGCGTTTCGACCAGGGGCGGTGCGAGGGGACGATCAAGCTGCCGCGCGGCGTCACGGGTGACTTCATCTGGCGCGGGCGGAAGGTCAAGCTCTCCGGCAAGACATGGGTGAAAATCTGAGGCGCGTTAGCCGTCGGGCTCGCCCGACGCCGGCGTGCGGTTACGAGGGGTAACACTCATCGCCCAACACGCCCGGGGCGCAGCGTCGCCTGAGGCCGACGGCTAACAAAAACGAATCACCCCCGAAAGCACAGCGGGCGCCGTCGAGGAACGGCGCCCGCCAAGGTTGAAGTCGTTTTTGATCCGCGTCGCTCAGTGCTGATCGGTGCCGCCGGTGCGGTCCTGCTCGATCATCTTGCGGAGGTAGGCGTTCTCGCGGCGGGTCGCCTCGAGGTCGAACACGAGGTACTTGATCGACAGACGCAGGTAGTCCAGGCTCTCCTGCAGGTCGGTGACGGTCTTGCGGAGCTTCTCGTGGCGTTCCTGGGTCTTGGCCGCCAGGGCGGTCAGCTTCTCACGCTCGGCTTTGGGGAGGGTGGAAATCTCGCCCATCAGTTCGGCCAGCTTGGTCTGGAAAGTCGTCTCGTCCATGGCTCGGGTCTCCAACCTTCGCTCGAAGGTATGGAATGTATCACAACCCCCTTGCCAGAGACGACTACACGCACAATCTCCTTTGTCGTCGATCGTAAAACCATAAAAATACATATCTTGCAACATGACACGGCCCGCCGTCCGGGATGGGTGGCTGGTGTGGGCTGAGGTGGAATGTTGTCCCCACGCAACACCCGCCGCCGCGCCGACGCGACATGACGACCCGCAAACCCCTGTCAGAGCATGGCTAAGGCGAGCAGTTGCGGGAAGAGCTCGTCGTGAGCGCGTAGTCCGGAACCCACAGCCGATAATCACATTCAGGGTATAGCTGGGAACCGTGATCGCGCCCTACTGAACGGTAGCGAGAGGTGGAGATATGGCTATAGGACGGTCTTGACCGTTACCCGGCCAGACGCTCGGCCCCGGTGCCCTCTGCAACGACTTGGTCCCGGCCTGCACGCTTGGCGGCCTCGGTGCGGGCCAGGGCCAGTTCGAGGAGGCCGGCAGCGGTCGTGCCGTCGTCGGGGCTGCACGCCACGCCGATGCTGGCGGTAAGCGGCCAGGCCGAACCGTCCGCGAGAGTGACGCTCTCTTGCGCGATCATCTTGCTGAGCCGCTGCGCCAAAGCGACGGCCTGCTCGCGCGACGAACCGGGCGAGAGCACGCCGAACGAAGCGCCTGCCAGCCGCGCCACCACGCAGTTCTTGCGGTTGGAGTCCTGCAGCCGCGTGGCGATGCGGGCCAACAGGCCGTCGGCGGCGTCGTGGTCCATCAGATCGTTGAGGCGGCGGAAGTGGTCGAGCTTGATGACCACCGCGGCCCACGGGTAGCCCGGGCGGTGCGCCAACCGGTCCGCCTGCCGCTGCCAGTGGCCGGTGGTGGGCAGGTTCGTCGCCGGGTCGGCGTGCTCGATGGCGTGCATCTCCTCGCGGAGCTGCGCCACCTCGATGCGCGCGGCTATGATCGGCGCCAGCGCCTCGAGCAGGTAAATATGGTGACGCTCCATGCGCTCCCCACCGCGCCGCGCGATCCACAAAATGCCCTGCGCGTCGGCGCAGCCGCGCAGCGGCCCGGCCGCCAGCGAGGTCAGCCCCGCCTGCGTGAACGCCTTGGCCCACGGCAGCGTGCGCGGCATCTCGGGCCAGAGCGCCACGTCCACGTTCCCCAACACCTGCGGCATGAGCTGCGTCTCGATCGCCTCGATCAGCGCCCGGTGCGTCTCCAGCAGCATCGTGCCCGGCCCGCGGTGGATGACCTGCAGGCTGCGCTGCGTCTCGCCGGGGTATCGCAGCGCCACGCCCACCGCCTCGACGCCGAACACGTCGAACACCTGCTCGCACGCCCCCTGCACGACCTGCTGCAGGCCGGACAACCCGCCGAGTTCATGCGTCAGCTTCTTGAGCGCCTGGAGCTGCCGCGTCTGCTGGTTGAGCAGCCGCTGGATCTGCTCCTGCGGCGTGACTTCCTGCACGACCCAGAGCCGGCCGACGATATGCCCGCCCGTGTCGTGCACGGGGATGCCCTGGAAGAGGAACGTGCCGGCGCGCGTCTCGAACCGCTCCTGCGCGGGGCGTTCGCGTTCGGCGTCGATCTGCCGGAGGCGGGCGATGAACAGGTCGCGCTTGATCACGCCCAGCTCATCCCAGAAGTGCTCGACGTCGTAGCCCAGCCCGACCCGTCCGTTGGGCCGGCAGTGCAGGATCGACGACAACTGCTGGTTGTGCGCCGCGACACGGCCATCCGCATCGACCAGCACGATCGCGTCCGACATGTGGTCGATGACCAGGTTCAGCAACTGGCTCTTGTCGGCGACCTGGCGCTGCAGCACCTTCGACTCGCTGATGTCCACCAGCGACAACTGCACGCTCTGCAGGATGCCGTCCTGGTCGCGCAGGCCCGAGCACTCAACCATCACGTCGATCGATCGCCCGCTCTCGCCCACGGCCACGCGCAGCTCGCACCGCGCCAGGTGGTCCAGGTCCAGCCGGTCGATCGTCTGACGCAGCCGCGTGCGGTCCTCGGCCAAGATGAAGTCCAGCACCGGTCGGCCGATCAGTTTTTTCTCATCCGCCTCGCCCAGCAGCTCGGCGGCGCGCGGGTTGGCCTCCAGCACCTTGCCCAGGCGGTCCATGCTCAACATCGCCGCCGGCGCGAAACGGTAAAGGTTCTGGAACGCGCGCTCGCGCTTGCCCAACTGATCGGCGGTGCACTCCAGCCGTGTGAGCATGCCGCCGATCGCCTCGGCGAGCTGGCCGAACTCGTCCCCGTGCTCGCGCGACATGCGGTAGAACGGCTCGGGCCCGGCGTGGGCGCGGACCAGCCCCATCACGCCCGACAGCGGCTTCATCACCCAGCGCCGCAAAAACAACAACCCCAGCAGCGTCATCACACCCAGCACGAGCCACTGCGCGCTAAGCTGGCCGCGCAGGCGGCTGTTGAGCTGCCCCCGCAGCGCCGGGCCATCGACGAGCAGGTCGAGCATCGCGTACCCGGAGGCGGTCTTAAAAGGGGCGCGGACCTGCGTGAGGCGGTCGATGTCGATCTCGTTGCCGCGCGCCATGCCGTGCTCGGCGAGCGTCCACCTGTTGATGTGCCCCGATTTCGTTTCGTCCCACTCCCCCGTCTCCACGGCGGGCATCCCGTCCACGCTCAGCCGCGCACCGCGGATGTACGTCTCGGCGGTGAAGATCGCCATCGCCTCGTGGATCGGGTGGTTAGCGCCCTTGCCGATCAGCCCGTGCAGCACGCTCTGCAGGTTGCGCGCGGTCATCACGGTGCGCTGGGTCACTTCGAGCTGCAGGACAGCCTCGGCGGAGCGCCGCTCCATGAACCAGAGGCCGACCGAAAGCAACAGCCCACCGATCACCAGGCCGGCGATCAGACGCAACACCACGGACCGCATCCATGTCAGAGGCACTGCCAAAAACTACCCTCCTGCGGCGCATGAATACGCCGTGTAACGGAAACAACAATGAAAGGATCGGTCCTTCCGATGTGTTCAATTAGCGGGCATCACCGAGCGGGACGCGGCGTGGGGGTTCCGGCTGTAGGGTCTGTAACGGTTGCGCGGGGGCGGGACCTGGTTCAACGAAGATCTAAGCTTTTATTTCTAGGAGCTCTACCCTGACGCACGCCTCGACGAGCATGCCCGACTGCAGCTCGGCCCCAACCGCGCACCGCATCGGCGAACACCCGTTGAAGTAAGCCTTGTACACCCCGTTCACCGCCGCGATGTCACGGTTCACGTGGGCGAGGAACAACTGCACCGAGACCACCGCCGACCTACCCACGCCCGCTGCCGCGACGACCTCGTCGAGCTGTCGGCAGATTTCCTGCATCTCCGCCGCCGCCCCGCCGGGCACGGGCTTGTCCGCACCGTCCGGGATCGGCACGATCACCGTCTCCAGCACCCGGCCGCGGTACACGACGTAATCGCAGATCGGAAACGTGCGCGACGGGTTCACGAACTCGGCCATGGTTTTGCCTCGCGGGATAGGGGTTCGCAGCGGTCCCCCATTATGGCCGCCCGCCGCAGCGGCGGGGCCCCGTGAATCCCACGCCGAAGGCGTTACACTGCCCGGCATGGCCAAGACACCCATGACATACGCCGCCTCCGGCGTGGACCTGGACGCCGCCGACCGCGCCGTCGAACTGATGGAACGCCACATCCGCCGCACCTTCGGCCCGCGCGTCCTGGGCGCCTTCGGAGGCTTCGCCGGCTGCTTCCGACTCGATTTCAACGAGAAGCTCTTCAAACGCAACTACCGCGACCCCGTCCTCGTCGCCTGCACCGACGGCGTGGGCACCAAGGTCAAGCTCGCCGCCCAGATGAAGGTGTACGACACCGTCGGCATCGACCTGGTCGCGATGAGCGTCAACGACATGATCGTCCAAGGCGCCGAGCCGCTCTTCTTCCTCGACTACATCGCGGTCAACAAGAAAATCCCCGAGCTGGCGGCCGACATGGTCCGCGGCGTGGCGGACGGCTGCGTGCTCGCAGGCTGCGCGCTGCTGGGCGGCGAGACCGCGGAGATGCCCGACGTTTACACCCCCGGCGAGTTCGACATGGCGGGCTTCGCCGTCGGTGTCGTCGAGCTCAACAAGATCATCGACGGTAAACGCGCCCAGGTCGGCGACGTGATGATCGGCCTGGCGTCGAGCGGCATCCACTCCAACGGCTACAGCCTCGTCCGCGCCATCGTCCGTGAGGCAGAGCTCGATCTCAACAAGGTCTACCCCGACCTCGACCCGACGCAAACCCTCGGCCGTGTGCTGCTCACCCCCACCCGCATCTACGCCAAATCCATCATCTCCATCCTGCACCACTACAAGGTCAAGCAGGTCGTCAACGCGATGGCGAACATCACCGGCAGCGGCATCCCGGGCAACGTGCCGCGCACGCTGAACCCCGGCGTGAACGCGAAGATCGACAAGAAGGCGTGGGAAGTTCCGCCGGTGTTCCGCTTCCTGCAAGAGCACGGCAACGTCGAAGAGCGCGAGATGTACGACGTGTTCAACATGGGCGTGGGTTACGTCTCGTGAAGGGCAACGGGCAAGTGGTTTGGGCCTGAGATTGCCCCTGCTTCCATCAGAATCGAGCTTGTGACACCCCATTGCGGGCCGTTGTTATCGGCGCCTCCCCGGCGCAGGTTAATTGGTCGTTGCCCCCGGTCGATGAAAACCCACAGTCTTCTCTCGATCCAGGGTCGCGCATGGTTCGCATCAATCTATTGCGCTCGGTGGTGTTCCGTCTCGCGGCGGCGCTCATTGTGGGCGGCGTGGCGATGTCGGCGGTGCTGAACCTGCTTGAGCTGCGCAGCTCGGAAGCGAACCTTCAAATCGTCGTTACGCAAGACGCCGGCCGCGTGGTGCGGAGCGTGCAATCGGTTCTGAAGAACGACCCGGCTCTGTGGTCGCGCCACGAGCTGGTCGAGCTTCTGCCGGCGCTGTCGTCTGACACGCCGCTGGTCGGCATGCGCCTCACGCGGATCTCGGGGGAGCGTGTGGAGATCGGCACGATCCCGCCCCCGATGAAGGATGCGAACAACATCTGGGTGCTGCACGAGTGGGGCGTGCCGAAGGGCAACGAAGTGAGCATCACTCAGCTCACGCGCGTGCAGGCGCCGTTCATGAGCGCCGGCCAGCGGTGCATGCTTGAAATGATCGTCGACGGCACCGAGGCCCGCGGAAATCTCGAAAAACACCTGCGCACGCAGATGCAGATGCAGTGGCTGGTGCTGACGGTGATCACGCTGTTCGGCATGTTTTTCTTCCGCCGATGGATCGGCGCGCCGCTGATGCAGATCGTTCAGCTCGTGAACACCAAGGCCGGCCCGCGGCCGTTCAACGAGATGGCGCGCCGCACGCACGGCGAGTTCAGCGACCTCGCCTCCGCCATCGGCGGCATGCTCGAGCACCTCGAAGAAACCGGCGACGCGCTGACGCGCAGCGAGCGAGCCTTCCGCGATCTGTACGAACTGGCCCCCGCGGCGATGCTTAGCCTCGACGCCAAGGGCAACATCCGCGAAGCCAACCCCCGCGCGGCGATTCTGCTTGGCGCGGAATCCGATCGCGCGCTGCTCGGCCAGCCGCTCATCGATTTCGTGCGGCCCGAAGACCGCGGACTGCTCCGCCAGGCGATGGACCGCCTCTACCTCGACCCTGTGACGCGGTGCGAACTCCGCCTCGGCTCGAGCGAGAAATCAATCGACGCCGCCATCGAGTGCGCCGGCGTGCGCAGCGAAGACGGCGTGCTGCAGGGCGCGCACCTTTCGATGCTCGACATGTGCGAATCGAAGCAGCTGCAGCGGCAGGTGGCACACAAGAGCCACCTGCTGAACCTGGTGCTCGACCACATTTCCTCCGCCATTCTGCTCGTCGACTCGAACAACAAGATCGCCGCGCACAATCAGAAGCTCACCGCCCTCTCGCATTCGCAGGCGCGGATCCTCGTCGGGCAGCATTACGACGCCGAGACGTTTTGGCACAACCTCGGC
>JAIOPN010000012.1 GCA_021413865.1 Planctomycetota bacterium
CGCACGCCAGCATCCGCGCGGCGAACGGCGTAAACAACAGCTTGCCGTCGCCGGTCGACCATTCGCGCTGCTCGAAACCGCAAGCCTTCAGCGACGACGTAAGACGTGAATACCAATTAGCCATGATTCAATTTCCAAAAGAGGCGCCACTCGTGCGGCCAGATTACACAAGAAGCCCCGGCGCTGGCCGGGGCTTCCTGCGAATCTAACTTGAAACGGCCGCTCAGGCGACTTCGTATGTCTCGCCGGAGTTGAACAGGGCTTCGAGGTCGCCCTCGCCGCGCGACTTGATCGCATCGGCCACCTGCTTGGCGAGCAGGTCTTCGTAGCAATCGTCCGGCGCGGTGTAGAACACGCCCATCGGCTCGGGGAAGCCGTCGGAGTGGCTCATGCGCGAAAGCAGGAACGCGAGGCTATCATCTTTCTCGTCGTGGAAGAGCAGGTCGTCTTCCTTGATGCCGCCCTCGCCGATCTTCACGATCTCCGGCTTGTGCTCGTGCAGGCGGATGCCCTTGTCGCGGTTCTTGCCGAAGATCAGCGGCTTGCCGTGCTCGAGGCGGATGATGTTGTCTTCCTTCGTGTCCTTGTCGGTCGTGTACTCGAAGGCTTTGTGGTTGAAAATATTGCAGTCCTGGTAGATCTCGACGAAGGCGGAGCCGTTGTGCATCCCGGCGCGCTCGATCACCGCGGGCAGGTCCTTGTCCACGTCCACCGACCGGGCGACGAAAGAGGCCTCGGCGGCGATCGCCAGCGAGAGCGGGGAGATCGGCAGCTCGATGGAACCCATCGGGCTGGACTTGGTCTTCTTGCCCTCTTCGGAGGTGGGCGAGTACTGCCCCTTGGTCAGGCCGTAGATACGGTTGTTGAACAGGAGGATTTTGAGGTTGACGTTGCGGCGGAGGGCGTGGATGAGGTGGTTGCCGCCGATGGAGAGGCCGTCGCCGTCGCCGGTGACGACCCAGACGTCGAGGGCGGGGTTGGCGATCTTCACGCCGGTGGCGACGGCGGGCGCCCGGCCGTGGATGGAGTGGAAGCCGTAGGTGTTCATGTAATACGGGAAGCGGCTGGAGCAGCCGATACCGGAAACGAACACAGTGCCTTCGCGCGTGCGGCCGAGCTTGGCCATCACCTTGCGGACCTGGTTGAGGATCGCGTAGTCACCGCAACCGGGGCACCAGCGGATGTCTTGGTCGGAGGCGAAGTCCTTGGCGGTCAGCACGGGGAGTTCGGTATTGGCGGGCATGAGTCGTGGTCCTGAATGAATGTGGTCGGTGGTCAATGAATCATAGGGAGGCAGCGGGTCGCGGGATCGGTCAGCCGGCGGCTTCTTCGGCGCCCAGGGTTTCGGTGCTGGGGGTGATGGAGTCCTGATCGCCCCATTCGTTGTTCAGCAGCTTGTGGATGGCGTGCTCGATCTCCTCGACGAGGAACGGCTTGCCCTGGACCTTGTTGAGACCCTTGGCGTCCACGAGGAACTTGCCGCGGATGAGCAGGCGGAGCTGCCCGGTGTTGAGCTCGGGGATGAGCACCTTCTTGAAGCGGCTCAGGAGCTCGCCCAGGTTTTTGGGCATGGGGTTGAGGTAGCGCAGGTGGGCGGCGGATACGCGCAGACCCTTCTGGCGTGCGTTCTCGACGGCGGTGACGATCGACCCATATGTGCCGCCCCAGCCCAGCACGAGCAGGTCGCCGGAGTTGTCGCCGTGCGGCTCGATCGCGGGGATGAAATCGGCGACCTTCTCGACGCGGAGCCGGCGGAGGTCGGTCATGCGCTGGTGGTTGGCGGAGTCGTAGCTGACGTTGCCGGTGATGTCCTGCTTCTCAAGGCCGCCGATGCGGTGCATGAGGCCGGGCGTGCCGGGGACGGCCCAGGGACGGGCGAGGTTTTCGTCACGGCCATAGACCTGATACTTCGCCGGGTCGGTGGCGTGCTTGACCTCGATGGGCTTGAACAGGTCGGGGTGCGTGGTCTCGTTGGGGATGCGCCAGGGCTCGGCGCCGTTGCCGATGTAACCGTCGGCAAGAATGATCACGGGGATCATGTGGCGGATGGCGATGCGGACGGCCTCGATGGCGACCTCGACGCAATCGGCGGGCGACTGCGGCGCGATGATGACGATGGGTGAGTCGCCGTTGCGGCCGTACATCGCCTGGAGGAGGTCGGACTGCTCGGTCTTGGTGGGCAGCCCCGTGGAGGGCCCGCCGCGCTGCACGTTGACGACGATGAGCGGGAGCTCGGTCATGATGGCGAGATTGATCGCCTCGCTCTTGAGCGCCAGGCCCGGGCCGGACGTGCCGGTGACGCCGATCTGTCCGGCGAAGGAGGCGCCGATGGCGGCGCAGACGGCGGCGATCTCGTCCTCGGCCTGCATGGTCTTGACGCCGAAGTTCTTCATCGCCGCCAGGCTGTGCAGGATGTCGCTGGCGGGCGTGATCGGGTAGCTGCAGTAAACCAGTTGCTTGGCCGCGAGTTTGGCGGCGGCGACCAGGCCCATGGCCAGGCCCTCGTTGCCGGTGATCTTGCGGTACTTGCCCGGCGTGATCGTGGCGCGGGCGATGTGGAACCGCGCCGTGAACATCTCGGTCGTCTCGCCGAAGTGGAACCCGGCCTGCAGTGCCTTGACGTTGGCCTCGGCGACGGCGGGGAGCTTCTTCTTCTTGCCGAAGTAATCGTTGAGATAACCGACCGTGGTGTCGAGCGGCCGGTCGTAGAGCCAGTAGATCAGGCCCAGCGCCCACATGTTCTTGCAGCGCTCGATGTCCTTGGCGCCCATGCCGGTGGTGGCGAGCGACTCGGCGTTCAAGCGTGTGATGGGGACGCGATAGATCTTGAAGCGCTGGCCGTATTTCTCATCGTCTAGCGGGTTGTACCCCTCGGAGTAACCGGCCTTGCGGAGGTTGATCTTGTCGAACTCCGAGTCGTTGACGACGACGATGCCGCCGACCTCGACGTCCTCGATGTGGGCCTTGAAGGCGGCGGGGTTCATGGCGATCAGCGCGTTGACGCGGTCGCCGGGGGTATGGATGTCGCTGGCGGCGAAGTTGATCTGGAAGCCCGAAACACCCGCGACGGTGCCGGCCGGGGCGCGGATCTCGGCGGGGAAGTCCGGCAACGTGGCGACGTCGTTTCCGATAATCGCCGAGGTGTCGGTGAACTGGGTGCCGGCCAACTGCATGCCGTCGCCCGAGTCGCCCGCGAAGAAGACCACCGCCGAGCCCATCTCCTTGACCGGTTTATTGCCGGCCGTCTTTGTGACACCCGAGGTCATTCAGAAACTCCTGATTTTAAGGCGTGATCGAGGTAGGGTGGGTCATCTTATTCCGAAGTTGTCGTCCTTGCCAGTCAATCTTACGCGTCTTCTCTTGCCGGATACCGTACAAAATGCTAACGTTGTTCCCCGTGTCCATGCGGGAGACGGTCCGATGTCAGCGCCCGAGCCTTTATCGGCAAGATCGCGCGTCCGGGTACTTTTCCTGGACCTCAACTCCTACTTCGCCTCGGCGGAGCAGCACGATCGGCCTGAGTTGCGCGGTCGCCCCGTCGCCGTCGCGGCGGTGATGACCCCCTCCACCTGCTGCCTGGCCGCCAGCCGTGAGGCCAAGCTCTTCGGCGTCAAAACCGGTACGCCGGTCGGTGATGCGATGCGCCTCTGCCCGCAACTCGTCGTCGTTGAGGCGCGGCCGGAGCTTTATGTCCGCATCCATCATGAGGTTCTCGCCGCGGTGGACACCTGCCTGCCGATCCAAAAAATATGGTCGATCGACGAGATGGAGTGCCGCCTGCTCGGCCGTCAGTGCGAGATCGACCAGGCCGTCGCGCTGGCCAAGTCCGTCAAGCACGCCCTGCTCACCCGCATCGGCCCCTCCATCACCTGCTCGATCGGTCTCGCACCCAACCGCGTGCTCGCCAAACTCGGCACCGACATGCAAAAGCCCGACGGCCTGGTCTGCATCACCCCGCAAGACCTCCCGCGCATCCTCTACCCGCTCAAGCTCACCGACCTGTTCGGTGTCGGCAAACGCACCGAGCAACGCCTCCGCCGGCAGGGCATCACGGGCATGGAAGACCTCTGCTCTCGCCCCAAGGACGATCTTGTCCGCGCGTGGGGCAGCGTCCACGGCGCGGACTGGTGGCACTGGCTGCGCGGCGAGGAGACGCAGGAAATCCCAACCCACCGCCGCTCGATCGGCCATGAACATGTGCTCCCGCCTGATCTGCGCAACCCCGACGACGCCCACTCCGTGATGGTCCGCCTGCTCCACAAGGCGGCCGTCCGGCTGCGGCGTGAGGATTACGTGGCTGGCGCGCTCTCGCTCTACATGCGGATGGTGGGCGACGGGTATTGGGAAGACCAACTGGCGATCGAGCCCCCCTGCCGCGACACGCCGACGATGCTCCGGGCGCTGACGCGGATGTGGGACCGCCTGCCCGCCGAGGCCCGCCGGCGGATGCAACCGATGAAGGTCGCGGTCACGCTGGCGAACCTGGTCCCGCGGCGCGAGGCGACGCTGCCGCTGTTCGACGGCGCCGCACGTTCCAGCCGTCTCGCGGACGCCGTGGACCGCATCAACGAGCGGTTCGGGAACGACACGCTCTACGCCGCCGCGATGCACCGGGCGCGGGACTCGGCCCCGACGCGCATCGCCTTCGGCACCGTGCCGCGGCTCGAAGAGTTTTGAACACCGCCGCTCTTATTTGCCCGGCCGCCGATGGGCTATCATCCGCTCCCCCGCCGGACCCGCCTCGCCGCGCGTTTGCGCTACAATGGCGAACCACGCCGGACCCGCCCCCGTATCGACCACGACAGCGCGGGACGCCACCGCAAGGATTCCGATTGAACCGCCGCAATCTCCTCTCCCCGGTCTTGATTGTCGCCGTCGCATGGATCACGGGCTGCGACGAAGAGCCCGTGCGTGTCTATCAGGCCCCCAAGGAGACGCGCCGCGCCGACACGGCAGTCGCTCCTAGCGCGATAGCGGCGGTGGATGACGGGAAATCCGGCGAGGCCGATCTCGAATGGACACTGCCCGAGGGTTGGCGGCAGCAGCCCAACACCAGCGCGATGCGCTACGCGACCTTCGCCGTGGGTGAAGGGGCCGAATGCACGGTGGTCGCGCTGGGGCCCGACGCCGCCGACATCCTGGCCAACGTCAACCGCTGGCGGGCCCAGATGGGGCTGCCCCCGACAACCGAGCAAGCGTTGCCCGCCTCCATCGCGCAGATCAAGATCGCCGATTCGGTCGCGACGCTGGTTGACCTCCAGGCGGCCGACGGCGGCGCGCGGATGCTCGCCTGCATCATCCCCCGCGGCGGCCGCGTCTGGTTCTTCAAGCTCACCGGTGATTCAAAGATCGTCGAGCCGCAGAAGCGGGCGTTCGGCGGGCTCATCGCCTCCCTCAAATTTGTAAACGCAGCAACGCCGGCCGTTCCCCGCGCGAGCGGCGAGGAAAATCCGCAGGCCGCGCGGCCCACGGGGATGCCCGTCGCGATCGAAACGTGGAGCGCCCCGCCCTCGTGGCGTCTGGACCCGAGCCCCAAGGCGCCACGACTCGCCGCGTTCCAACTGGGGCAGGGAAATGAGACGGCCGAGGTGACGCTCATCGCCTTCCCCGGTAACGCCGGAGGCCCGCTCGAAAACATCAACCGCTGGCGCGGCCAGGTCGGCCTGCCGCCGGTCAGCGATCTGAGCCAGCAACCGCTCGAAAAAATCAACATCGACGCCGACGCCGCCGTCCTCCTCGACCTGACAGGCCCCGACACCCAGCCACCCGACAAACAACGGATGGTCGTGATCCTGCTGGCCCGCGGCGATCAATCCTGGTTCTTCAAGATGATGGGGAGCGGAAAACTCGTCAGCGATGAAAAGGCCCGCTTCGAGGCGTTCGTCCGCTCGATCCGCTTCAAGGGATAAGCAAGAGCCCGCTTGTAATGGACATAATCCGAACAATCCTCCGCCCGTTGTCCTCGATGCGTCTGACCGTCGTCCTGCTCGCGGCGGGCATGGTGCTGGTCTTCGCGGGCACTTGGGCGCAGATCGACAAAGGCATCTGGGCGGTGCAGAAGGAATACTTCCACAGCTTCATCGTCCCCCCACAGCGGGTTAGCCTCAATGGATTTCACTTTTACACTCCGCCCCTGCCCGGAGGGCTGGTCATCGGCGGGCTGATGCTGGTCAACCTCCTCGCGGCGCATGTGGTCCGCTTCAAGCTCGGGTGGAAACGCTCCGGGATCATCCTGATCCACTCGGGCATCATCCTGCTCCTGGTCGGCGAACTGGTGACGACCTTTTACGCGGTCGAGATGCAGATGCGGGTGAGCGAGGGTGAAACGGTCCACTATGCACAGGACATCCGTGAACCGGAACTGGTCATCATCGATCCGTCGGACCCGGGCCACGACCGGGTGACGGCGATCCCCGGCTCACGGCTCATCAACGGCCGGACGATCCACGATCCCCTCCTCCCATTCGATGTCCGCGTAGAGCGTTATTTCTTGAACTCCACCGTCCTCGGCCCCAAGCAGGCGGAGGCCGACCCCGGCGCCGTCCGCCTGGCCGACAGCGGCTTTGGGGTCAGGCTCGCCGCGGTGGAATTGCCCGACGAGGCCAACGCCGAACAGGTCAATATCCCCACCGCCTTCGTCACCCTGGCGACGACGGGCAAAGACGCACGCAGGCTCGGCACCTACATGGTCTCCGTCCACTTCGACTCCGAAATGGAACCCGACCGCGTCACCGTAGAGGGCAAGACCTACCTGCTCGCGCTGCGCTTCCGCCGCTATTACAAGGACTACTCGGTCCACCTCATCAAGTTCACGCACGAGAAATACGCCGGCACCGAAACGCCCAAGAACTTCTCCAGCCAGATACGCCTTGAAGACCCGCGGCACAACGAGAGCCGCGACGTCCTCATCTATATGAATAACCCGCTCCGCTACGACGGCGAAACCTTCTACCAATCGGGCTTCGGTCAGGACGGCAAGACCACTGTTCTTCAGGTCGTGCGCAACCCCGGCGCGTGGCTGCCCTATGTTTCCTGCACGATGGTCGCGGCGGGCATGCTGGTCCACTTCGGCCTCCACCTGGCCCGTTTTCTGCGCGGGAGATTCGCATGAGTCGGAACACAATTGATCAGATCGACAAGCGAACGATCCACGCCCCGCCGCGGAGCGGAACCGGCCTCCCTGTGGAATTTCCCGTCATGGATTCTCCGAGACCAGGCCCCCTGAGCCGCTTTTTCCCGTTGCTGATCGTCATAGCCGGGCTGGCCTACATCATCTCGGTGTTGATGCCGCACGACACCACCGATCCATACGACCTGCAACAGTTCGGCCAACTGCCCGTGCTCCACGAAGGCCGCATCAAGCCCATCGACACCGCCGCCCGCGCCAGCCTGATGCTGATGAGCAACAAGCAGACGCTCCGCATCCCCGTCAAGGACAAGCCCGGCGAGTTTAGAAGGCTCTCAGCCGTGGAATGGCTGCTCGACGTCGTCACCCACCCGGAACAGGCCGACGACTACCCCGTGTTCCGCATCGATCACCCCGACATCAAAACGCTGATCGGCGTGACGGACCCGCAACGGAACACCTTCAGCCTGACGGAGCTTTCCGCCAAGGGCCACGAACTGAACGAGCAGCTCAGCAGGGCCTTCAAGGTCGACGTCAAGCAGCGAACGCTCTACCAGACCAAGCTCCTCGACCTGGGCAAAAAACTGATCCGCTACCAGGCGCTGGCGCGGTTCGACGAGATCGTCCCTGTTTTCGACTCCGACGCGCACGCGGCGGTCATCCACGGCCAGGACGTCGCCTCCCAGGTCAAGACCAGCCCCGCGATGGCCTCGTTCATTGAAGTCCTGCGCGCCTACCACGAGGGCAAGCCGGGCGACTTCAACGCGAGCGTCGCCAGACACCACGCCGAGGTGCGAAAGCTGGCCCCCTCGCTCGCCGCCCGTACCGACTTCGAGGCCTTCTTCCACCGCGTCGAGCCGTTCTACGTCTCGATGGTGCTCTACGTGGGCGTCTTCCTGCTCGCCGCCTTTTCCTGGCTCGGCTGGGCTGGGCCCCTGGGCCGCGCGGCGGTGGCACTTACATGCCTGACGCTGGTGTTACACACAGCCGGTTTGGCAACACGTGTCTATCTCCACGGCCATCCACCCGTCACGAACCTCTATGCCTCCGCCATATTCATTGGTTGGGTATGTGTTGTCCTGTCGCTGGTCGTAGACCTGATATGGCACAGTTGTATCGGCGTCGCGGTGGGAAGCATGATTGGATTTGTGACGCTCCTGATTGCTCACAATCTCTCCGACGGCGATAACCTCGAAGCTGTGCGGGCAGTGCTCGACACTAATCTCTGGCTCTCGACGCACGTTGTCGTCGTGACCATTGGCTACAGTTCGACGTTCTTAGCCGGCGGGTTCAGCATAATCTTCGTGTTGGGCCGGCTCATCGGCGGGATTTGGCAGCGCGTGAAGTCACATCCCATGCCGGCCTTGGTTATGAGTCTTATTACGTGCCTGGTGCCGTTTTTATCGCTCACTGCTGGGGTGTGGGGATTTCTGAATGGCCGTCCCCTGCTGTATAGGCCCAAATCAATCAGCGATATGCTCGACTGGGCAGTGCCACGCCCCGAGTCCATCAGGCTTTTGGGTCGCCTGATCTACGGCATCATCTGCTTCGCGGCGCTGGCCAGTTTCGTCGGCACCATCTTGGGCGGCATCTGGGCCGACCAATCCTGGGGCCGCTTCTGGGGATGGGACCCCAAGGAAAACGGCGCCCTGCTCATCGTCATGGCCAACGTCCTCATCCTCCACGCCCGCTGGGGCGGCATGGTCCGCGAGCGCGGCATGGCCGTGCTCGCCATCGGCGGCAACATCGTCACCGCCTGGTCGTGGTTCGGCGTCAACATGCTCGGTGTCGGCCTGCACTCCTACGGGTTCATGGACAAAGCCCTGGGCTGGCTGCTCACCTTCGTCGGCAGCCAGCTCATCCTCATGGCCATCGGGCTGATCCCGCTCCGCTACTGGTGCAGCTTCTCTTCCGCCGCAACGCCAGCCGCCGTTCCCCCACAAGCCAGCCCGCAACCCGTCTGACCCGCCCTTCTATACTTGGCTGTCATGCACGCCCGCCTCACGCGCGAATTCTTCCGCCGTGACCCCGTCGCCGTCGCCCGCGCTCTGCTGGGCCAGCGGCTGGTGCGCGTCCTCCACGGCCAACGCCTCGCCGGCCTCATCGTCGAGACCGAGGCCTACCTGGGCATCCCCGACAAGGCGGCGCACACCTACAACGGCCGGCGCACGCCGCGCAACGCCTCCATGTGGGGCGACGGCGGCCACGCCTATGTTTATTTCACCTACGGCCTGCACCACTGCTGCAACGTCGTCTGCGGCCGCGCCGAGGAGCCCGTGGCCGTGCTCCTGCGCGCCCTCGAACCGACCGAGGGCCTCGACGTGATGCGCCGCCACCGCAAAGCCCACATGCCCGACACCAACCTCTGCTCCGGGCCCGCCAAGCTCGCGCAGGCGCTGGCCATCGACCGCAAGCTCGACGGCGCGGACCTCGTCGCCGGCGACACGCTCTTCCTGGAGCGCACGCGGTCTCGCTGCGTGGCGGCGTCGCGCATCGTGGCGTCGCCACGGATCGGGGTGGACTACGCCGGCGAGTGGGCCGCCCGGCCGCTGCGGTTCCACCTGCGGGATCATCCGCACATCAGCCGTGCGTGAACGCCAATGGCTAAGATCGGATTAGATGTCCGAATCTCACATGTTTCACAACTTGGCCCCACACCCGGTCGCGGGTAAGCTTCCTCTTTGCACTACGGAGGCCCTGAAGCGGGCGGAGCCATGAGTCAGACGGACCCCAATCAGAACGACGCGAAGGCCACCAACCCCTCGCAGGATGAGCAACTGGACCGCGAGGTAGCCGATGCGCTGGAAGGCAAGAGCGTCGAGGAGCTGATGAACGACGCCCCCGCGCCCCCCGCCGCGGGCGACGCCTCCGCCGGTGACGCCGAGTCACCCGCCGAGCCGCCCCGCATCGAGATGGAGCTTAAGCGCGGCCGCATCACCGCCATCCGCGACGACGACGTCTTCGTGGACCTCACCGGCATCGACGCCAAGCACCAGGGCGTCGTGCCTCTCACCCAGTTCGAGCGCCCGCCCCGCCTGGGCTCCATCATGGACTTCGTTGTCGAGCGCATCGACGAAAAAGAGGGCGTCGTCCACCTCTCCCGCGAGGGGGCCGTCACCCGCGGCACGTGGGACACACTCACCCGCGGCGCGATCATCGAGGCCCGCTGCACCGGCACCAACAAGGGGGGTCTCGAGCTCGAGATGGTCGGCGGCATCCGCGCCTTCATGCCCGCCAGCCAGGCGGACCTGCACCACATCGACAACCTCGAGACCTTCGTCGGGCAGAAGCTCCACGCCATCGTCCACGAGATCGACCGCAAGGGCCGCAAGGTCATCATCTCCCGCCGCGCCTTCCTGGAAAAAGACCGCGCCGCCAAGCGCATCAAGCTCATGGCCGAGCTCGAGGTCGGCCAAACGCGCGAGGGCAAGGTCTCCAGCGTCGTCGAGTACGGCTGCTTCGTGGACCTGGGCGGGGTGGACGGCCTGGTCCACGTCAGCGACCTGAGCTACACCCACGTCAACAAGCCCGCCGATGTCGTGAAGGTCGGCCAAGACGTGACCGTCAAGGTCCTCAAGATCGACAAGGAAAAAGACCGCATCAGCCTGGGCCTCAAGCAGGTCGCGCCCGACCCCTGGGGCGGCGTGGGTGAGCGTCTTAAGCCCGGCTCGCAGGTCTCCGGCCGCGTCCTGCGCACCGCCGACTTCGGCGTGTTCATCGAGGTCGAACCCGGCATCGAGGGCCTGCTCCCCGCCAGTGAGATGTCGTGGAAACGCCACGCCAAGCCCAGCGACCTGGTCAAGCCCGATGAGGTCCTCCGCCTGGCCGTGCTTGCCGTCGATCCCGCCAAGCGCCGCCTCACGCTGAGCCTCAAGCAGTCGCAGGGCGACCCGTGGGTCGGCGCGAGCCACACGTTCGCCCGCAACACCGTCGTTGAGGCGACCGTGCTGAGCACGACCGAGTTCGGCGCATTCATGGAGCTGACACCGGGCGTCGAAGGCCTGGTGCATATTTCCGAGTTGGCGGACCGCCGCGTGAATACCGTGGAGGATGTCGTCAAGCCCGGCGAGAAGCACCAGGTCCGCGTGCTGGAGGTGGACGAGGACAACCGCCGCATCCGCCTCTCGATCAAGGCCGTGAAGGAACCGCTCCCCGAGGCCGCCCCGGCCGCGAAGGCGAGCGACGACAAGAAACCCGCCGCCGCCCCCGCCAAGGCCGGCAAGCCCAAGGCCAACCCGAACCTCAAGGGTGGCATCGCCCACGCCAGCCTGGGCACGGGCCTGGGCCAGTTGAAACTCTGATCCGCTCCCGACGCGGGATCGGCAAATGCATCTTCAAGCCGGGGCTTCCGTCCGCGGGAGACCCGGATTTTTTTTGGACCGGCCCCGGATCGCACGCTGAATGCCCACCGACCTCGACATCGCGATCATCGGCGCGGGCGCCGCGGGCCTGATGGCCTCCATCTTCGCCGGACGCAGTGCCGCCTCACCCGGTGCTCTCCAGATCGCCGCGCTCGACGGCGCCGCGAAAATCGGCGCGAAAATCCTCGTCGCCGGCGGTGGGCGCTGCAACGTCACCCACGACGTGGTCACGCCCGACGATTTCTTCGGCGGCAACCGCAACCAGGTCACCAAGGTCCTACGGAGCTTCACGGCGGAGAACACCGTCGCATTCTTCGAGGAACTCGGCGTCACGCTCAAACGCGAGGAGACCGGCAAGCTCTTCCCCACCACCGACGACGCCCAGACCGTCCTCGACGCCCTGCTCCGCGCCGCCGGTGAGGCCCGTGCCGAGCTGCGCGTCGGCTGCCGCGTGGAGCGTGTCGATCGCGGCGGCGACGCCTTCGTCATCACCACCTCACTGGGCGAGCTCACGGCCCGCCGCGTCGTCCTCGCCACCGGTGGCAAGAGCCTGCCCAAGACCGGCAGCGACGGCCACGGCTACACGATCGCCCAATCCCTCGGCCACACCGTCACCGCCACCACGCCCGCCCTCGTCCCGCTCGTCCTCCCCAAGGGCCATTGGCTCACCACGCTCTCGGGCCTGAGCCTGCCCGTCGAGCTCACGCTCTCCTCCGCCAGCGGCAAGGTCCTCCGCCGCGACTCAGGCCCCATGCTGCTCACGCACTTCGGCCTCAGCGGTCCGGTCGTGCTCGACATCAGCCGCCACTGGGTCGCCGAGCACGCGAGCGACCCCGCCTGCCGCCTCACCGCCAACCTGCTGCCCGACGACGACTTCAACAGCCTCGATCACCGGTTGCAGAAGAGCACGCATTCGCAACCGCGCACGCCGGTCATCGCCGTGCTCCGCCGATTGCTGCCCGATCGTCTCGCCGTCCTCCTGCTCGCGCGGCACGCCACGATTGATCCCGCGCTGCCGATGGCACAACTCAGCAAGGAGGACCGCCGCGCCTTGGCGCACGCGCTGACCGCCCTGCCGCTGCCCGTCGAGCGCGACCGCGGCTACCTCTTCGCCGAGGTCACCGCCGGCGGCGTGCCGCTGTCGGAAGTTGACGTGAGCACGATGGCCTCGCGCCGCTGTCCCGGTTTATTCCTGTGCGGCGAGGTGCTCGACGTGGACGGGCGGATCGGCGGGTACAACTTCCAGTGGGCCTGGGCCAGTGGCCGTCTCGCGGGGATCCACGCGGTTAAATCCCTGTTGTAGCGGCGGACCGATCGCGCCGGATCGCCGGGTTTCGCGTTATTTCAGACCACAGATACACTCATCAAACGTCGACCCAACGCCCCGCGCACCGCCGGGCATGAAACCCACGAGACGAAACGTCACCTCTGATGCGCCGCAGCCTGCCCAACCAGATCACCGTCCTCCGCCTCGTGCTGGCGTGCGTCTTTTTCATCGTGCTCAACCTCTACCGTTACCCGCACGAGTGCCACGCCGCGCTGCCCTGGGCGATCGCGATCTTTCTCCTGGCGGTGGCCACCGACTGGCTGGACGGCCACCTCGCCCGCCTCTGGAAGGCGGAGAGCACCTTCGGCCGGATCATGGACCCCTTCTGCGATAAAGTGCTCATCATCGGCGCATTCGTCTATCTCTCGGGCCCGCGTTTCGTGGACCCCAACGCCGTGATCGAGGAGCGCTTCTTCACGATGATCAGCGGCGTCTATCCGTGGATGGTGGCCATCATTCTCGCACGCGAGCTGCTGGTCACGAATATCCGCGGCGAGATGGAGGACTTGGGCGTGAAGTTCGGCGCCAGCCTCTGGGGCAAGCTCAAGATGATCCTGCAATCGACGGCGGTCCCGGTCGTGCTGCTGCTCGTCGCGATGGACCCGCACAGGCGGGGCCATGAGTGGATGGCCGTCACGCGTGACGTGTTGGTTTACACGACGGTGGTCGTCACCGTCCTGAGCGGGGTTCCCTACATCGTCAACGCCGCCCGCGCGCTGCGCGGCAAGACCACGGCGTAACCTGATTCAATCCGCAACGGAGAGACACGATATGAGCCGGACGGGATGCGTGGCGTTTGACCTTGGCGCGGAATCGGGGCGTGCGATCCTGGCGGTGCTGGAGGGCGATCGGCTGGAGATCGCCGAGGTGCACCGCTTCGCGAACCTGCCGCAACTCCTCCCCAGCGGGCTGCACTGGAGCCTCGTCGAGCTCTGGGGCAACCTCATCGAGGGCCTGCGCCGCGCCGGCCGCGCCGCCGAGGAACGCGGTGTCTCGCTGGTCAGCGTGGGCGTGGACACCTGGGGCGTGGACTTCGGCCTGGTCGGGAAATCCGGCCAGCTGCTCGGCCTGCCTTTCGCCTACCGCGACGCACGCAACATCCCAGCCATGAAGCGCACCATCCGCAGGCTCACCGCCAAGACGATCTACGACGCGACCGGCATCCAATTCATGCAGTTCAACACGCTCTTCCAGCTCGTCGCCCAGCACGCGGCCGAGCCCGGCGTGCTCAAACAGAGCAAACGCATGCTCATGCTCCCCGACCTGCTGCACTACTTCCTGAGTGGGAAAATGGTTAACGAGGCGACCATCGCCTCGACGACGCAGATGATCGACCCGCGCAACGGTAAGTGGGCCGTCAAGATGATCCGCAAGGCGGGCGTGCCGACGCACATGCTCGTGAAGACGACGCCGGCCGGCAGTGTGATCGGCAAACTCTCGCGCCCCATCGCTCAGGAGGCGGGCGTGTCAGCGGACATCAAGGTGATCGTCCCGGGCAGCCACGACACCGCCAGCGCCGTCGCCGCCGTGCCCGTCGATGAGGCCACGAGCGAGCCGTGGGCCTACCTGTCGAGCGGGACGTGGTCACTGATGGGCGCGGAGCTGGACAAGCCGATCGTGAGCGAGGCCACGCACAAGGCGGCCTTTACCAACGAGGGCGGGGTCGGCGGGAAGATCCGCTTCCTCAAGAACATCGCGGGGCTCTGGCTCGTGCAGGAATGCCGCCGCGACTTCGCTCGGCGTGGGCAGGAGTTCACCTACCAGCAGCTCATGGACATGGCCGCGCAGGCGGAACCGTTCCGGACACTCGTCGATCCCAACCACGGCCCGTTTGCCACGCCCGGCGACATGCCCGCAAAAATCACCGCCTTCGCAAAGGCGACCAACCAGCCCGCGCCGACCACGCCCGGCCAGTTCGTTCGCTGCTGCCTCGAAAGCCTGTCGATGGCGTATCGACACACGCTTGCGACACTCGACGGATTGCTTGGCCGCAAGACCCGCGTGCTGCACATCGTCGGCGGCGGCGGGCAGAACCTCCTGCTCAACCAGATGACCGCCGACGCCACGGGCATCCGCGTGATCGTCGGGCCGTTCGAGGCGACGGCGATCGGCAATGCGCTCGCCCAAGGCATCGGCTCGAAACAGGTGCGCGACCTGGCGCACCTGCGCGCGATCGTGCGGGCATCGTTCAACCCGATCACCTATGAGCCCGTAAACGCCCGGGCATCCGCGGCGCAGGCGGAACGGTTTGAAGGGTTGATGGGGAAGTAAGTCTTCCCCTCTCCCCCCGGGAGAGGGTGGCGCGTCCGCGAGCCGGTTGAGGGGACCTTCAGCCTGCTAGAACCTTCGCTCGCGCGACAGTCCGTGTAATCATCCGTGTTATCTCATACCCCAGCCGGCCGTGTGTCCCCTCACCCGTCGGCGAGGACGCCGACACCCTCTCCCGGGGGAGAGGGATCAAGGGGATTTTTTCGCGCCGACGTGGGTCATGTGCGTCCCCTGCTCGGGCGTGAAGGTCTTGGCGTTTTTGCCGACGTAATGGCAGATGAAGCTGCGGCGGAAGCGGTCGGTGGTGACGTTCGGGTGCGAGCCGTGGATGCACTTGCCGTGGAAGAACAACACGTCGCCGGCTTTCATATCGACACCGAGCTCGCGGGCACCGGCCGGGAGTTTCGTCTGCCCGCCGGTGAACGATTTGCTGATGTCCGCCGCTTCGACGGGCATCATGCCGAGCTTGTGTGAACCGGGGATCACGACCATCTGGCCGTTGGCGCGGTCCGCGTCGTCCAGCGCGACCCAGACCCCGATGAGCGGGTCGATGGTGATGTACTGCTGGTCCTGGTGCAGCGCCTGCCCGCGTGCGCCGGGCGGCTTGTAATAAAGCATCGTCTGGTTCAGCACCGGCTCGTCGTCGATGAGCTGCTGCACGGCCGCCAGCACGCCCGGCACCGACGCCCACTCGGCGCTCGGTTTGTCCCACGGGTGCATCTGGATCGGCCGCGGGTATTTGTTCAACGGGTCCGCGGGGTTTGCCGGGTCGCCGCCCATCACGCTCTTGCTCGGGTGCTCGAGGTCGTTCATAGCCATGTAGTGAGCGACCATGCGCCGTACGGTGGCGGCGTCGAACAGGCCAGAAACGACGAGGAAACCCTGATCGTGGTACTGCCTGATCTGCGCGGGCGCGAGTTTCATGCCAAATCTCCGGAGGAGACGATCGCTAGATAAGTTTACGCCGCACCGTTGTACCAGCGGTCTTGGACGTGAGGACCTCATAGCCGGCGTCTTGCAGTTCCTTACGGATACGATCGGCGGCGGCGAAATCCTTGGAAGCCCGCGCGGCGTCGAGCGATTTGCACAGCTCCGCGGTGTTGTCATCGCCCGACCCGGCCGCAGACGGCGAGACGCGTAGCACGTTCAGCACCGAATCGACGCGCCGCAACACGGCCAGCGATTGCGCGGGGTCGTCGTGCACCTCGCCAAGCCACTTGAACACGACGCCGAGCGCCCCGCTGACATTGAGGTCATCCGCGAGCGCGGCAAGGAAATCATCGATGACCGGGTGCGACACCGAGGTCGGCGCTTGCCCCCCCGCCTTCTCGAACTGCGCCGCCGCCTCACGCAGCCGCCGCACCGCGCTGGCGGAATCCTCCAGCCCCTTCATCGTGAAGTTCATGTTGCTGCGGTAGTGCGCCTTGAGCAGTTCAAACCGGATCACCGCGGGATCCACGCCCTTGGCGATCAGGTCGCGCACGGTGAAGAAGTTCCCCTTGCTCTTGGACATCTTCTCCCCCTCGACGAGCAGGAAGCGCGTGTGCATCCAGAAGCGGGAGAAGGAGGGCTTGCCGGTCGCGCCGCAGCTCTGGGCGATCTCGCACTCGTGGTGGGGGAAGATGTTGTCCTCGCCGCCGGTGTGGATGTCGAGGGTCTCGCGGCCGGTGAGTTCCATCGCCATCGCGGAGCACTCGATGTGCCAGCCGGGGTAGCCCACGCCCCAGGGGGATTCCCACTTCATGATGTGGGACTTGTCGGGCTTCCAGAGCAGGAAATCGGCCGGGTGTTTCTTGACGGCCTGGTGCTGGTCGTCGATCCGGCCACCCGCGCCGGTGCGGAGGCGGTCGAGAGTGTTGCCCGAGAGCTTGCCGTAGTCGGGGAAACTCTGCACGTCGTAGTAAACCGCGCCGTCGGAGCCGACGTAGGCGTGGCGGTTCTCGACGAGTTGGAGGATGAGCTTCATCATCTTGCCGACGTGGTCGGTGGCGCGGGGCATGTTGAGCGGGATGTTCGAGCCGTTCGGGGGATCGGATGCGATCTTCAGGCCCAGGGCGCGGGCGTCCTCGATGAAGGCGTTGATGTAGAACCGTGCGACCTGGTACGGGTCGTCGGGGTTGGTGACGTCGCCGGCGGTGAGCTTGCCGGATTTCTTCGCCTCCTTGAGCCGGCGGGCCGCGACCTGCATCTTGTCCTCACCCCCGCCGTCGGCGACCTGGTCATCGGTCATGTGGCCCACGTCGGTCAGGTTCATCACCTGGTGGACCTCGTATCCGGCCAACTCGAGAAAGCGGCGCAGCACGTCGGCGAAAACGAACGCGCGGAAGTTTCCGATGTGGGCGAAGTCATAAACCGTCGGCCCGCAGTTGTACATGTACACGTGCGGCGGATCGATCGGCGCGAAGGGTTCACGCTTGTGCGTGAGGGTGTTGTAGAACTGGATGTCCATGTGGGGGGATTGTAGTGGAGGAAATCGGGGAGGAGGAGAAAAGGCAAAGCCGCGAGCGGCTAGGAGCGGTAGATGGGGCCGATACCGATTTTTGCGAGCAGTTCGTCCTCGCGGCGGTGCATGAGGGCGGCGGCCTTCACGGCGTGGTCGTCGTGACCCACGAGGTGGAGCATGCCGTGCACGATGTAGAGGAGCAGTTCATCCTCGACCGAGTGGCCGCGTACCTTGGCCTGACGCGCGGCCTCGTCGATGCAGATGACCAGGTCGGCCTCCAGGACCGCGCGGGGGTCCGACGGGGCGGGCCGGAGGTCGAAGGTGAGCACGTCGGTCGTGCCCTTGACGCCGGTGTGCTGGACGTGAAGTCCGCTCATGAGCGCGTCGTCGGCGATGGCGACGGCGACGCTCCCGCGCGGCAGCTTCGCAAGTTTCGCAAGTGCGACGGCGTGCTTGCGGAGCCGACGCATCATGGGCTCGCCGACACCCTTGGCCCGGGCGTGCAGCGTGACGCGGCAGCGCGGGGCGGCGCGGCGTGGTTTGGTACGAGGGGATTTTTTGCGGGATGCGGGCATGGGCGGCTTACGCCCGCTCCGGCAGCTTGCAGTTGCGTTCTTTGACGAGCGTGACGCAGTTGCCGCGGTCGTTGAAGGAGACGTGGGTCATGTACGCCCTCATGAGCATCACGCCACGGCCGTGCGGGCACTCGAGGTTTTCGTCCAGCGTCGGGTCGGGCACCTTGTCGGGCTTGAACCCGGGGCCCTCGTCGCACACGGTGATGGAGACCGCCTTTTCGGTGATGTCGTACTGGACGCCGATGTGCTTGGAAGCGTCGTCGCGGTTGCCGTGGTGGATGGCATTGCTCAGGGCCTCGTCCAGCGCCAATCGGATGGCGAAACAGGCGCTGTCGCTGTAGCCCGAGGCGCGTGCGTCGGCGATGACCTGATCGTGGACCCGCGCGGCCTCTGCGAGCTTGCTGGGGATCGACAGCTTCTTCATCGGAGATTCACCGCGCCGCGGTCGCGGCCTTCTCGCCCGGGCGTGTCCTAAACCCCTCGCTTCACTTGAAGCTGCTCAGAGCCTTCTCGGCCGTGTCGAATATCTGGAAGAGCTTGTTCAGCTTGGTGATGACGAACACCTCGTAGATCTGCGGGTCGATGTTCGACAGCCGGAGCTGGCCTTCCTTCTGGCGGACCTTGTTGTTGATGGTGATCAGCGTGCCCAGCGCCGCGGACGAGAGGTGCTCGACGTTGGCGAAGCTGATGAGGACCTTGGGGTTGCCCGATCGGTCGATGACCTGGGCGATCTCCTCGCCGATCTGCTGGATCAGCGCTTCCTCGAGGATGTTCTTGTCGAGGAACTCGATCCGGATGATATCCCGGTCACGCTGGATCAGGAGGTGTGAGTCCTTGGCCATCGGGCGTCTCCTCGCGGAAAAAACCTGCAACGGAACAACCGGAATCTAGTCCGCTGCGCGCGAAATTGCAACGGCGCGCCGCCGGCGGGTCACTCCTTCAGGTCCGGCTGGCCGCCTTTTTTCAGGCCGGTGCGTTCCTCCTGCTCGATGGCCCAGAGCGCGGCGTACTTCAACTGCGTGCTCACCGCGGCCTTCTGGGCGATCAGCAGCCCGAACTTGCCGTCCAGGAAGCCCCACTTGAGCAGGTACATCTTCCAGAACGCCATCCTCGGCCGGATCACCAGATCGAACCACCCGCAGCGCCGGCCCCTGGCGTGCATCTGCCGGGCGATGGAGGTCAACCGGTCGTCCATCCGTTTACCGCCGAAGTAATCCCCGAACCCCGCGCGGCTGACGCGCTTGTGCTCGAGCCAACCCTTGAGCCAGAGCACGCGGTCTGGGCTTGTCGCCTCGCGCTGGTCGTGCAGGGCGTGCTCCACCCAGCGGATGCGCCCACGGTGCATCAGGCGCGACATGTGGTCCGGCGACCACGCCCGGACGTGACGCCCCAGCACGTAGTTCCGCCGGGGGATCATCCCCATGTCGTAGCGGTCGATATCACGGTCGGCGAGCTCGATCAACTCACCCGCAAGTTTCTTGGAGACCTCCTCGTCGGCGTCGAGGATGAGTATCCAGTCGTTCTTCGCCAGCGTCACGCCGAACTCCTTCTGCCCGGTGTACCCGCGCCAGGGTTCGATGACGTATTTGTCGGCGTAGTGCCGGGCGATGTCGGCGGTGCCGTCCGTCGAGCCCGAGTCAATGACGAGCAGCTCGTCGGCCCACTCGACCGATCGGCAGGCGGCGGCGATGGTGTCCACGGCGTTGCCGCAACAGATCAGGACCGTCAGGGTGGCCATAAGCCCCTCAGTCTAAGGCTTCGTGCCCCCGTAACCAAGCGGCCACGCGGCGCGCCGCCGCACGATGGCGGGAAGCCGGGATTGCCGATACACTCTGCGGAATCCTAGGTGTTCCGCGGTGTCCGTGCTGCAGGGGTTGAACCATGAAATCGTCGAACAAGATCGCACTCTCGGTGATCCTCGCGCTACTCGTCGTGACGATCGTGTACTACCGCAACATGGGGCCGGCAACCGGCGGGAATGCGCTGACCATGTCGCCGCGCTTGTCACACGCCGCAGAGCCCTCGACGGGGAGCGGCACGGACGCAAGCCCGTCGGTTGAAGAAGACCTGCAGGCAAAGATCCTCCGGATCAGCCGTGAAGCGGCCGCCCAGACCACGGGCACTTCCGCGACCCAGCCCGCTGCCGACGGAGCCGCCCCCGGCCCGGCGACGACGCAGCCCGCGGCTTCCACCGCCGCCACCCAGCCCGCGACCGATTCCTCTTCAGGCTTCGTCACACCCCCGCCCGCCACCACCGGCGGGCTGCAATCCGAGCGTGACTCGCTCGGTCTGCACGAACGCACCCCACCGCACGAGGGCATGGCCGACACCGGCGCGGGAAAAACCTACGCCGTCCAGGCGGGCGACTCCTTCTCCAGCATCGCCAAGAAGTTCCTCGGCGCCGAGAAACACTGGAGCAAGATCGCGCAGGCCAACCCGTCCGTTGATCCGGAAAGGCTGAAGATCGGCCAGGTGCTCCGCATCCCGGAGGCCACGGACGACCACACCTCCCACGACTCCACCGACAGCGGCTCATCCTACACCCCCACCGGTGACGGGACGCCCTACACCATCAAGTCAGGCGACACGCTCTCCACCATCGCCAAGCAGTTCTACAACAGCTCCGCCAAGTGGAAGGTCATCTACGAGGCTAACCGCGCGGCGATCGGCAACGACCCGGCCCGGCTTAAAGAGGGCTTGAAGATCACCATCCCGCCCGCGCCCAGCTCGGCCCGCTGACCCGCCAGCTCCCCTGAACACATCCCTATGACACGCATCCTTGTCACCGGCGGCGCGGGTTTCATCGGCTCCAACCTCGTGCGCCACCTCCAGGACGACGACCCGCAGGCACGCCTGCTCGTCATCGACGACTTCCGCACCGGCACGTTCAACAACCTCGTCTCCGAGGGCGAGAACGGCTGGGCCTTCCGCGGCGAGGTCATCGCACGCGCCCTGGGCGAGCTCGACCTCTACTCCCTCATCGACGACTTCGAGCCCGATGTCATCTTCCACGAGGCCTCGATCACCGACACCACCGTCGCCGACCAGGCCAAGATGATCAGCGACAACGTCGAGCCCTTCGAGACGCTGGTGAACATCGCCGTCGAGGACGGCGTTCGGCTGGTCTGGGCCTCCAGCGCCGCGACCTACGGCACCCGCGCCAACGGCGCGGCGCAGTCCCGCCGGCCCTTCGAGCTCGACGACGCCGGCGCGCCGGCCAATGTGTACGGCTTCTCCAAGTGGGTCATGGAGAACGTCGCCCGGCAGGCGCTCGAACAGAACCCCGAGGCGCACCTGGTCGGCCTGCGCTACTTCAACGTCTTCGGCCCCGGCGAACAGGCCAAGGGCCACATGGCCAGCATGATCTACAAGCTCGCCCTCCAGATGCTCGAGGGCAAAAATCCGCGCGTCTTCCGCGACGGCTCCCAGGCACGCGACCACGTGCATGTACACGACGTCGTCTCCGCCACCATCGCCGCCTCCGCGGACGGCGTGACCTCGGGCGTTTACAACGTCGGCGCCGGCAAGGCCACGACCTTCAACCAGGTGATCGACGCCCTCAACGAGGCGCTGGGCACGAAGCTCCCCGCCGAGTATTTCGAGAACCCCTACCCCTTCACGCAGGACTACACCTGCGCCGACATCAGCCGCACCAGGTCCAACCTGAAATGGTCGCCGCGGTTCGACCCCAGGCAGGCGATCATCGAATACGCCCGACAGCTGCGCGACCAGACTCCCCGAAAATAATCCGCCTCATCCCCCGAACGGCAGCGCCGGCGTGTAAACCCCCGGCGTGCTCTGCGTGCCGTGATACACCTGCATCCCCAGGTATTTCCCAAATGCCTCCCACAGCACGTTGCCGACGTTGCCATGCGTCATCGCGACGTGGTGGGGGAAGTGGTTGAGCACGACGTCGCGGTACAACCGGCCAAGGTGCGGTATGCGGCACCATCCGTAGGAGCCGAAGGTTTCCGCCGCGTTCGCCTCCACTTGCCCGTGCTCGACCAGCGCCTTGAACCGGCCGTCTTCCTGAGTAACCCGGGTCAGCGTCAGGTCGGATTCCTTCATCACGAACTCGATCACGCCGCCGGACTTATCCGCGGGTGTCGCGCCGCTGGGGACGAGCACGCCGTGCGTGTTGAGCCGGGGACGATCTTTGGCGAAGCTCGCGGGAAAGACGCCGCAGTGCCAGAGGTTCACAAGCTGGTCGTCGTCGTTGTGCAGATTGTTCCAGTCCGCAAGCGCCGCGGGGCCGCCGCTGGCGAGCTGCGCGGCGTGCATCGAGAGTGTGCCCAGGATGTCCGCCTCGCACGCGCAGGGGATGCCCTCGTCCGTCAGCCGGCTCATCGTCGTGCAGGAGCAGGCGCCGAAGTTATTCTGGATCGACGTCCAGCACTGGATCGCCATCGCGTCCAACTCGTTCTCCGCCGCCCAGCGGCGCAGGAACAGTTCCAGCTTCGCGATCCGCACGAGTGACGCATTCACCAGCAGCGAGGTGTCGGCGTATGCGTCGATCTGCTTCATGATCCGTTTTACCGCCGGGTCGTTGTCTTTCAGTTTCGACATCGCGCCGATGGCTTCGGAGAGATCGAGCACGACCGTGGTCGGGCCGAGCTTCTGCAATGACTTCTCGTCGAAGCGGCAGGTCCAAAACGCCTCGGGCCGTGCGCCGACCTGGCCGTACCGCGCCCCGCGCACGCCCCGCACCACCCGGCAGACCCGCGCAAACCAGTCGATGCCGCGGCCGAACGCCTCCTCCTCGGGGAACCCGATCGGGGTCGGCGCGATGCTGTAGGGCGCGCCGATCTGCCGCAGCGCCTCGGCGATCGAGATCAAGCCGCAGAACGCGTCGCGCCGCGGCGTCTCTTTCGTGAGCGCGTTGGCCTCCTGCCCGCCGAAGAGCAGGATCGGCACGTTCAGCGCCGCCGCGCGGACGACCGTTGCCGCGCTCTGCTCGTCGCCGAAGTTCATCGCCCCGATCACGATGCCATGTACACCCTTGCCGCGGAACATCGCCCCGCACTTCTTCGCCTGTGCAAGCGTTTCGACGCAGCCGTTGGGCATGTCGCTCTCCGAGGGCACGACGACCTGCACGCCGACCTTCTGCATCGCCTGCACCGACGCGCGGCGCATCTTCGCCGCGAGTTCCTTGCTGAAGAACCCACGGCTGGCGGGGACAAAACCGAGGAGGGTCTTGGGCTGCTTGACGGGCATGGGGTTCTCCGGGTCCGGGATGGGGAAATCAGCGACTAAATGGCCCGCTTGCAAAGGCCGAGCCGTTGCATCAGGATAACCCGTCTCGCGACGCAGAGCCCCGGAGAGCCCCACGATGCGTTTAGAAGTTGACCCCGCGCTGACCCAGCGTGAGAACATCCCGACGGCGGTCTTCGACGACTCGAAGGAAGCCAGCCGCCACGTGGCCGGTGAGATCGCCGCGTTGATCCGCGATGCTGCCAAGAAGAAGCGTAAGTGCGTGCTGGGCCTGGCGACGGGTTCGACGCCGGTCGGCGTTTACGCCGAGCTGGTGCGGCTGCACCGCGAGGAGAAGCTCTCCTTCAAGAACGTCGTCACGTTCAACCTCGACGAATACTTCCCCATGAAGCCCGAGGCGCTGCAGAGCTACCGCCGCTTCATGAACGAGCACCTCTTCGACCACATCGACATCCCCAAGGCCAGCGTGCACATCCCCGACGGCACCGTGCCGATCGAGCAGGTGTACGCCAACTGCCAGGCGTATGAAAAGGCGATCGTCGCCGTCGGCGGGATCGACCTGCAAATACTGGGCATCGGCCGGACCGGCCACGTCGGGTTCAACGAGCCGGGCTCGGGCAAGAACTCGCGCACCCGCCTCATCACGCTGGACAAGGTGACACGCCTGGACGCCGCCGCCGACTTCTTCGGCGACGAGAACGTTCCCCGCCGCGCCGTCACCATGGGCGTGGGCACCATCCTGCAGGCCAAGCGGATCATCCTGATGGCCTGGGGCGAGCACAAGGCCCCGGTCGTCGCGCAGGCCGTCGAGGGAGAGATCACCGCCGCCATCGCCGCCAGCTTCCTCCAGGAGCACGCCAAGGCGGAGTTCATCATCGACCGCGCCGCCGCGTCGAGCCTCACGCGGTTCAAGACCCCCTGGCTCGTCGGCCCCGTGGAGTGGACCCCACGCCTCATCCGCAAGGCCGTCACCTGGCTCGCACTCCACCACAAGAAGGTCATCCTCAAGCTCACCGACGAGGACTACAACGAGGCGGGCCTGCAGGACCTGCTCGCCGAGCATGGCCCGGCGTACAACATCAACATCGAGGTCTTCCGCGCCCAGCAGGACACCATCACCGGCTGGCCCGGCGGCAAGCCCGCCCCCGTCCGCCGCCCCAACGACCGCCGACGCGAGTCCGACGACATCTTCCCCAAGCGCGTCATCATCTTCTCGCCCCACCCCGACGACGACGTGATCTCCATGGGCGGCACGCTCCTGCGCCTGGTCGATCAGGGCCACGAGGTCCACGTCGCCTACCAGACCTCGGGCAATATCGCCGTCTTCGACGCCGCCGCCATCCGCTTCGCCGACTTCGCCGCCGCGTTCAACCAGCAGTTCGGCATCGGCGGCGAGAAGGCGCTCAAGCTCGAGGGGCACATCGAGGACTTCCTGAAGAACAAAAGCCCCGGCCAGATCGACAGCGATGAGGTCCTAAAAATCAAGGGCCTTATCCGCCGCGGCGAGGCCCGCGCCGCCGGCCGGTACTGCGGCATCCCGATGGACCGGCTCCACTTCCTCGACATGCCCTTCTACGAGACCGGGCTGATCCGCAAGAAGCCCATCGGCAAGCAGGACATCAAGCTGATCGCCGACCTGCTCGAACGCGTCAAGCCGCACCAGGTTTACGCCGCCGGCGACCTCTCCGACCCGCACGGCACGCACCGCGTCTGCCTCGCCGCCATCCTCCAGGCCGTCGAGAAGGTCTCGACCCAGGCGTGGTCGAAGGAGTGCGAGCTCTGGCTCTACCGCGGGGCGTGGCAGGAGTGGTCCCCGGACGAGATCGACATGGCCGTGCCGCTCTCCCCGCAGGAGGTGCTCCGCAAGCGCAGCGCGATCTTCAAGCACGAGTCGCAGAAGGACCGCGCCCTGTTCCCCGGCACCGACGTCCGCGAGTTCTGGCAGCGTGCCGAGGACCGCAACCGCAACACCGCGCAGACCTACGACCGCCTGGGCCTGGCGGAATATGAAGCCATGGAAGGCTTCGTCAAATGGCGGCCCGACCTCATACGGTGACACCCATGACCAAACTCACCCCCGCACAATTCGGCATCTGTAGCTGGTCCACCCACCCCAAGGACCCCGAGGACCTCGCCGGGCGTCTCAAGGAGCTGGGCCTCACGAAAATCCAGCTCTACGTCACGCCGGTCTATGCAGAGACGGCCGTGTGGGGCAACGCCCAGGCCGACCTCGCCAAGCATGGCGTCACGATCGTCTCGGGCATGTTCGGCACCAAGGGCGAGGATTACTCCACGATGGAGACGATCCGCAAGACCGGCGGCTTCGTGCCCGACGAGCACTGGCCCGCCAACTGGGAGACCGTGCAACGCGTCGTCGAGGTCACGAAGAAGCTCCGCATCCCCTACGTCAGTTCGCACGCCGGCTTCCTCCCCGGAGACAAGAAGCACCCGAGCTTCGCCAAGCTCGTGGACCGCATCGGCAAGGTCGCCAGGCACTTCGCCACCGCCAACGCCACGCTGCTCTTCGAGACCGGCCAAGAGACCGCCGACACGCTCTGGCAGTTCCTCGCCGCGCTCGACGAGGTCGGCGCGTCCAACACCGGCGTCAACTTCGACCCCGCCAACATGCTCCTCTATGACAAGGGCGACCCCATCGCTTCGCTCCGCAAGCTCGTGCCCCGCGTCAAGCAGGTCCACATCAAGGACGGCATCCGCACCAAGACGCCCGGCGCGTGGGGCACCGAGGTCCCCATCGGCGAGGGCGAGGTGGATTGGAAGTCCTTCATGAAGGTCCTCGCCGAGGCGGACTACAAGGGCGACCTCGTGATCGAGCGCGAGGCCGGCCAGGACCGCGTGGGCGACGTCCGCAAGGCGATCGAACGGCTATCGAAGCTGATGTAATTCCCCCAGGTTCCCCAGCCGTCTCAGCCGCTCGCGGCTGAGCGTCCGCCCGTGCTCACCAAGAATTCACGTTTGGTCCCCCGGCTATCCGACGCTAAAATGCAGATGTGACAAGTGAAGATTGCTTCTCGTCTGCGGGGTTCGACTAACGGTGAGTATATTTGCTCGAACCTTTAAGCACCCCAAAGGGAGCGAGCTTGGGCGCGATGGTCAAGCCACCATGAGTGGAAGGCCGGGACGACCCGACAACGCACCCACTTTAGTTTGGGGTTCGAGCAAATGCACCGAACGGCCCGTGTGGATGGGGAGTGATCGCATAATGGAGAACGGCCCGTCATATGGCGGGCCGTTTTTCTTTTGCCTACGATGACGCCATGCCCGAGACACCCTCCAACAAAGACTCCCTGGCCGATTTGGTCAATCTCATCGTCGAGAGCTACCGCCGCGAGCCGGGGCTCCAGCACCTGGATTCCACCTTCCTCCCCAGCCGCGCCAAAACCATCCAGACCCTCGAGCTCCTCCGCCGTATCATCTTCCCGGGCTTCTTCGACGACCAGAAGCTGACCTCCGCCAACATCCACTACCACGTCGGCGAACTGCTGAGCCGGGTCCGGACGCTCCTCTACGAGCAGATCCGCGAGTCGCTCCGCTACGACCGCAACCGCAGCCACGGCGCCGGCGCGGGCGACGCCTGCGACCAGTGCGACACCGAAGCCGAGGCCGCCACCCTCGCCTTCCTCCAGCGGGTCCCGGCGATGCGTCACCTCCTCGCCACCGACATGCAGGCCGGCTTCGACGGCGACCCCGCCGCCGCCAGCCTGGACGAGATCATCTTCTGCTACCCCGGCTTCGACGCGATCTTCATCCACCGCGTCGCCCACGAACTCTGGAAGCTCAGGGTGCCGCTCCTCCCGCGCATCATGAGCGAGTACGCCCACAACGAGACCGGCATCGACATCCACCCCGGCGCGACCATCGGTGAATCCTTCTTCATCGACCACGGCACCGGCGTTGTCATCGGCGAGACCACCACCATCGGCGACCGCGTGAAGATCTACCAGGGCGTCACCCTCGGCGCACTCTCGACCAAAGGTGGCCAGGCGTGGCGCGGCCGCAAGCGCCACCCCACCATCGAGGCCGACGTCACCATCTACCCGAATACCACCATCCTCGGCGGCGAGACCATCGTCGGCTCACGCTCGGTCATCAACGGCTCTGTCTTCCTCATCCACAGCGTCCCCAGCGACAGCACCGTCCGCGTCAAGCACCCGGAACCCGAAATCCAGTCCCGCCTCCGCGCCAAAAAAGGCGGGGCCATAAACGACGCGGGGCTGGACATCTGACTTTTCCACTTCCCCACGGGGCGATGGAGCAGCAAAAAAACGCCGTCCTTTCGGACGGCGTTCGTTTTTATATTTGCTGTCGGTGACCGCGAGAGGCTCAGGCCTTCGCGACCTCGATGAACCGGCTGACGCTCTTCAGGTCGGCCAGCACGCTCGGGGTGGCGACCACCGTCTTGCTCACGCCTGTCTCGGCCTTCACGGGCTGCTGCTTCACAACGTTGATGTCCCAGAAGCGACCGCCGCGGCGGGCCTGGGCGAACTGCGTCTTCCGCACGCGGCGGAGGCGGTCGTTCTCTTTGATGACCATCGGGTCCTTGCTCAGCACGCGCACCAGGGTCTTGGCGGCGGCGGCGTTCGTCGGCCTTTTGACGATCTTGACGGTGATCTTGGTGCCGGGGGCGATTGTGTCGAGCATGGATTGACCTCTCATTGCACGGCCAAACGGCAGATAGCCGCCGAGCCGAGCCCATCATTATGCTCGACCCCCGCTCAAACGTCAAACCGTGCCCTTCACGGGGTTCACCCGCTCAATCAGCGTGGGCGGCGCCCCGATGCCCACCACCATCACCCTGCCCAGATACCGCCCCGCCACGGCCGACGCGAAACCAACCTTCTCGGCGACAAACGTCACCGTCACGTCTGCTTCGATCGCCGCCCCGCCGGGCACGCCCGTATCACAATCCAGACCCGAGGGCAGATCAACGGCGACCACAATGACGCCCTTGCGATGCACCGCATTGCACCGATCGATGACCCCCGCGACGTGCCCCCGGACCCTCCCCGTGAACCCCGTGCCCAGCAACGCATCGACGACCACGCAAGGCTCCCGTGCCGGGTCGGGCCAATGCCGCAACATCTCCCCGTTCGACAATGGACGGACGAGTCCTATCCGATCGGCGATCACATGATTGACGGCACATTCACCGCTCAGCGCCGACGCCTCGCGGCACGCGTATGCGACGACCGACACGCCGGCGTTGTGCAGGTGCCGCGCAATCACGTACCCGTCCCCGCCGTTGTTCCCCCCGCCGCAGAGCACGTCCACGCGTGCGCGTGCCGGATCGATTTGGACCCGGTCACGCAGCACGTCGAGCACCGCCCGCGCCGCGTTGCCCCCCGCGTTCTCCATCAACACGGCGGCTGGGATACCCAGTTCCTCGATGGCCAAGCGGTCCACCTCGCGAACTTGTGCCCGTGTCAGCCTCGTCATGACGCCAGTGTAACGGGGGTGTCCATTGCCTGATCGGACACTGGCCGTGACAATGCGGCCGTGAGGATCGACGTTCACAATCTCCGCCGTGATTTCTTGTTCGCCGCCGAGGTGGACATGAAAGCTCCACCGGCGGTGCTCAAGAACAGCGGGGATGCGGGTTCCGGCGAGGTGTACCTCGACTGGGAGCAGGCGGTGGACGACACGGGTGGCTTGCGGCGCTGCCCGGTGTGCGGCTGCCGGGAATTGTTCTGCCGCAAGGATTTCCCGCAGGTGACCGGCTTCGTGCTGGTCGCGACGGCGGCGGTGCTGTCGATGGTGCTGTTCGGCCTGCGCCACGTGCTGGCGGGCCTGACGGTGCTGGGCGCGATGGCGGCCATCGACGGTGCGATCTACCTCTTCACCGGCCGGTGCGTCGTCTGCTACCGCTGCCGCAGCGAGTTCCGCGGCCTGCCCATCCGCGCGGACCACCCCAAATGGGACCTGTCGCTGGGCGAGAAATACCGCATCATCGACGGCGGCGCCGCGACCGACCGATCCACACCGGAGCAACCTCGATGAGCACGGAAACACAACAACCCCTCGGCCCGCTGGTGATCTACGGCGCGGGCGGGCACGGCCGTGTCGTCGCCGACGCCGCCCGGGCGCAGGGCTGGCGCGTCGTCGGCTTCCTTGACGATTTGGCGCCGGCCGGAACCGCGGTCGGTGAATCCAACGTGCTCAGCGCGACCCAGGTCAGAGACGCACGCGCCGCGGTGATCGTCGGCATCGGCGACAACAAGACAAGGGAACGCATCCAACTCAGGCTCGTCTCCGAGGGCTGGCGCGTCATCACAGTCATCCACCCCACCGCATGGATAAGCCCGTCGGTGGCGCCCGGAAGCGGCGCGTTCGTCGGGGCGGGCGCGATCGTGCAGGCAGGTGCGGCCATCGGCGAGGGGGCGATCGTCAACACACGGGCTGTCATCGAGCATCACTGCGTGGTCGGCGAGTTTGCGCACGTCGCGCCGGGGGCGGCGCTGGGCGGCGCGGCGACGATCGGGCGTGGCACGCTGGTGGGGATGCAGGCGGCGGTGCTGCCGATCGTCCGCGTGGGTGCGGGCGCGACCGTCGGCGCTGGCGCCGTGGTGACGAAGGACGTGGGCGCGGGCATCACGGTGGTGGGCGTGCCGGCGCGGGTGCGATGAGTCGACGACTCTATAAATGGACAGGCCACCGACTCTCGCCGGTGGCCTGTTGCGTTTTTGGCGGCGTGGATTCGTAAGCCGAGTTCTGTCACCCGGGGGTTTAGCCCGGGCGGCGACCATTTCTCTGGGCCCGCCGTTGCCGACGGGCTCGAGCGACCTACCCGCCCCATGAGCCCCGGACCGGGGTCGCCCACGTAAGCGAACTCACGTGGGCTAGGGGCTGCTTGGCCTTGCACGCGGTGGGGCTTGCCATGCCCGTCGTGTCGCCACGCCGGCGGTGGTCTCTTACACCACCTTTTCACCCTTACCCCTCGGATCGCTCCGCGGGGCGGTACGTTTTCTGTGGCGCTGTCCCGCGCTCCGCCGTCTCCAGCAGAGCGGGTGGGTGTTACCCACCACCGTGTCCTGTCGTGTTCGGACTTTCCTCCCCCGCGGCCGTTTCCGGTCACGGAGGCGATCGCCTCGTCCACGCCACCGACACCATCATATCCGTGATCCGGCCGCGCGGCACTCCCAACTCATTCGCGCCGCTGTGCGCGTGTGGTACCCTGACGACGCATGGCAACAGGCCCCACCGGTATCGAGACAGCCATCTGGACCGACCCGGAACGCGCGGGCATGGTGTCGGCCATCCTCGAACGCATGGGTGACGCCATACGCCCCATCGCCGTCGGCGGCTCGCGTGCGACGCCGGTCTCGCAGCTCGCCGACAGCCTGGGCCTGCGGTCGGAAGACGACGCACGCAAGATGCTGATCGACCATCCCGCGGCGTTCCTGCTCCTGGCCGGTGCGGGCGTCAAGCGTGACACGATCACGCACGCCGTCGCGCAGGGGACCGTCGTCCTCGCCGTCGAGCCCGCCGCCGATGCCCTCGAATCCCTCGCCACCCCGGTCGGTAAAAACACCAGTGCACCCGCCGGGCGCATCATCACCCTCCCCGCCTTCGACCGCTCCCCCGGCTGGGCCAGCGCCGCCGACCCCGCGCAGGTCTTGGGCAGGCTCCACTCTCTCTCGCTCGCCAGCCTCGGGCACGCCGCCGAGTGCTCCCTCTTCGCCCGCCTCTACGACGCCTGGCACACCCTCCTCGCGCTCACCCCCCTGCCCGAGTCGATCGACGCCTCCATCGTCGGCGCCGGCGACGAGCCCCCCGACGACCTCCGCGCCATCGCCGGCAACCTCTCCGCCCACGCCCGCCTCCCGGGCGGCTCGGCCATCATCCTCCAACTCAGCGACCGCGCCGGCGAGCACGAGCGCCGGCTCCGCATCCTCGGCGACCAGGGCTCGCTCCTCGTCAGTGACCTCACCTACCGCCTCACCGACCCCGTCGGCAAAATCCTCGACTCCAAGTCCGGCACCGCCCCCGACGGCAACCTCTTTGCCGACATGATCGCCAAGCAGTGGGCCCGCCTGCTCGACCGCCCCGAGGCCATCCCCCCCACGCCCCCCGCCCAAAGCGAACCCCGCGTCCTGGCCTGCTGCCTCGCCTCCCTCCTCAGCGCCCGCACCGCACAGCCCGAGAGCCCGACGAAGCTCTTATCCGTGCATGGGTTGGGGTGAGTGAAGCAACCGCATCGATTTGGGGCAACGCATGGAACCCACGCAACCCTCCGATTACGCTACTCCGATGAGACGAACTCTTGCCGTCGGCGTTGCGCACTCGTGCCCCATCGGCGCGATGATCATCTCATGGCTTGTTCTCACGTCTTTCGCCGCCGTCAACACGGCGATGGCGAAGGAGTCAGCCGGCAAGGCGGCAGAGTTGAAAGTGGACGTGAAGTACGGCGGCGCGACAAGCAAGGATGGGTCGGTCAAGATCACGCTCACGAACGTAAAGGGGAAGGCGGTCGCGGGGGCAACGGTGAGGTACGTCCTGGCGGACGAATTGGACCACCCGAGCGGGAGCGGGGATAAAAATGCGGGAAGCGGTGTGTGGGACCGCGAGGTTGACTGGTTGTACGGACGCACACCCGGCCGGGCGGCAGGCGCGGCGCAGAATTCGGCAGCAACACAATCGGCGAACGAGAACGGACCGACCACACAGCCGGGTGAGGCCGCGGCGATCGGATACACGGCAACAACGGGCACGACCAGCAAGAACGGCGTCGTCTTCATCCCACGCCAGGTGGCGCGGAGCGCGGACGGGTCGGCGTGGGTGTGGGTCGATCCGCCGAACGACTTGGCGCGGGTGATCGTGCGCGTCCCCGTGGGCGCGGGGCAGGTGAGCGTCGAGCTTCCCATCGGCGCGGTCGCGGAGGGCGAGGTCGGGTCGTCGAAGCCGCAGTCGGCCACGGACCGGTTGACGGTGGTGGCATGGTGGATGGAATCCGATCCCCCCATCGGCGATGCGCGGTACGTCTGGCCGAGGGCGTACGCGTGCCCGTTGTCGTCCGAGCACATCTATCGGCTCACGGGGCTGCGGCCGGGCGAGTACGAGTTGGTGCTGCGGATCGTGCAGACTGAGCCGACGCCGGGGAAGACGACGGAGGTCCGCCTGGATCGCCTGACGATCGACCCGCCGGAGCCGGTGAAGAAAGAGAGCGGGGAACACGATGTACCGAATGTGTTGCATCCGTGAAGCGTATGAGCGGGGGCACGGCCCGTTGAAGGGCGCCCTGCCACACTACCCGCGCGGCCAATACATGATGATGCCCATGCCCGCGAGGCACACCGCGCCGCCCAAAATGTCGAAGCGGTCGGGGCGGACATGATCGACCTGCCAGCCCCAGAGGATGGCGAGCACGATGAAGACGCCGCCGTAGGCCGCGTACACACGGCCGAAATTCGCGGGTTGGAGCGTGGCGACGATGCCGTAGAGGATGAGGATCGCCCCACCAGGCAGCGCGAGCCACGCGGTTTTGCCCTGCTTGAGCCAGAGCCAGATGAGGTAGCCGCCGCCGATCTCGCAGAGACCGGCGAGGAGGAAGAACAGGAGCGAGCGGAGGATCGGCATAGGGGGGGATGCTACGTATGGCCGACGGCAGAGGCAATGCGGGTTCGAACTTGCGGGAAGTGATGGATCGGAGACGCGATTATTCTTGCGTTTCCGCAGTCTTGTGTTAGACTTTTCGGGTTCATGGCCGCATTGCAGTGAAGTTGGATGTGCCACTTCCCTGTTCGTTAGATCCGGGCTGCTTTAGTTGATCCGGACTACCCCAGAGGAGAGATGAAGATGTTGAAAGCACGGAGTTTGGCGGCGGTTGGGTTGATGGCGACCCTCATGGTTGGCGGTTCGCAAGCCATGGGCGGGATCATCCGTGCCGACCGGAGCGATTCGCAGTACCTGAACCTGGCGCAGGATTCCAAGTACCAGGCGGTCGGCCAGTTTACCTGGAGCGACACGCAGTACAACTATTTCGCCTCGGGCACGCTGATCAGCTCGCCGGGGAACCTCTGGGTGCTGACGGCGGCGCACGTGCTCGACACGGCGGCGTCCCGCAGCTTCATCCTCGGCGGCACGTCCTACTCGGTTGCTCAGTCTGTCGTTTACCCGAGCTGGACGGGAAATCTGAACGCGGGGTACGACATCGCCCTGGCGAAGCTGAGCATCGCCCCGTCGGGGATCACTCCGGCGACGCTCTACACCGGGTCGAGCGAGGCGGGCAAAGTCGCGACCTTCGTCGGGTACGGCATGACCGGCACCGGCCTGACCGGGGCGACGACTTTTGACAGCCTGAAGCGCGCCGGCCAGAACACACTCGACGTGCTCTACCGCACCGGTTCGGCGACCCGCATGCTCGGCACGGACTTCGACAACCCCAGCGGCACGAGCAATGTGTACGGCTCCTCCACAGCCCTCAACCTCGAATACCTCACCAGCTTCGGCGACAGCGGCGGCGGCGCATTCATCGACGTGGCCGGCGTCACTTACCTCGCCGGCGTCACCTCCTGGGGCGCCGATTACAACAGCAACGGCCTGGACGACGACTACGGCGACATCGGCGGCTACACCCGCGTCTCCTCCTTCGCGAGCTGGATCAATTCGACCATCTCCGCTGGGACCGGCGGCGGGGGCGGCGGGGGCGGCGGCGGTAAGGGCGGTGGCAAACCCCATGACCTCACCTCGGAGATACCCGAGCCTTCGTCGGTCGCGGTACTCATGCTGGGTATGGCGTTCGTCGCACGCCGACGTCAGCGCGGGGCGTGAGCCGATTCAAATAAGCAAACCACCTTGAAAGCCGGGGGCTATCCCCGGCTTTCATTATTTTCGCGTACCCCACGAAATCTTGACAATCCCCCCTATTCGCTTAGACTTGTGTCGCTTTCCATTGTTGGGCCGACCGTGACGGACGCCGGGTTTTAGCCCGGTTGAGGCATGGACAGGTCACCCGCCGCAAGGCGCCTGCTGGCGGCGGGTTTCGAGCCCATGGAGAGTGCGGCGCATCCTTTCGCTCCCGCCCTTCCAGCGCGGGGTCAATCGGGTGGACCGCGATCGACTTACGGTCGCCCGGCCAAACCGAGACGGCCCCGAACGCGGAGAACCAGCAAACCAGTGACCCGTGGTGTAACGGTAGCACATCAGGTTTTGGTCCTGATTGTCTAGGTTCGAATCCTAGCGGGTCAGCGTTTTTTCGATCGAGCGACATGAGCCAGACCAGCACATCCTCGCCGCACGCCATCATCCTCGCCGCGGGCAAGGGCACGCGCATGGGGGGCGACCGGCCCAAGGTCGTCTATGAGGTCTTCGGCCGGCCGATGGTCTGCTGGGTCGTTGATGCCTGCCGCGCGGCGGGTGTGACGCGCTCGATCGTCGTCATCGGCTACAAGGGCGAAGAGGTCCGCGCGGCACTCGCCGGGTACAACGACGTGGTCTTTGTCGAGCAGAAAGAGCAGCTCGGCACCGGGCACGCGGCACGCATGGCCGAGCCGATGTTCAACGCGAAGTCGCCGATGGACGTGTTCGTCCTCGCGGGTGACGGGCCGTTGATCCGCGCGGCGACGCTGACGAACCTGCTCGACGTGCACCGCAAGACCGGCGCGGCGGCCACGCTGGCGACGGCGGTGCTTGACGACCCGTCGGGCTACGGCCGGGTGCTGCGGGCCGCCGATGGCGGGTTCGGCGAGATCATCGAACAGAAAGACGCGACGCCCGAACAGTTGAAAGTCCGCGAAGTGAACCCGAGCTACTACTGCTTCCGCAGCGACCTCTTGTTTGCGTCGCTGGGCCGGGTGAAGAACACGAACCGCCAGGGCGAGTATTACCTGACCGATGTGCCGGCGATGTTGAAGGGCGGGGGGAAGGTGGTTTCGGTGGTGGACGCCGTGCCGCCGCAGGACGTGCTGAGCATCAATACGCCGGAGCAGCTCGCCGAGGTTGACCGTGTGCTGCGGTCGCGTCAGGCGGGCGGAGTTGCGAGGGCCAAAGCATGAGCCGTTCCGACCGTGAATACCTGAAGATCTTCTGCGGGCGTGCGAGCCGCGACCTGACGGAGCGCATCTGCCGCTACCTCGACCTGCCCGTGGGCCAGGGGCACACGGACATGTTCCCCGACGGGGAGATCATCGTGAAGCTGGAGGAGGACGTGCGCGGGCGCGACTGTTACGTCGTGCAGAGCACGTACCACCCGGTGAACGCGCACCTGATGGAGCTGCTGATCTACATCGACTGCCTCAAGCGTGCCAGTGCGCGACGCGTGACGGCGGTGATCCCCTACTTCGGCTACGCCCGGCAGGACCGCAAGGACGAGGGCCGCGTGCCCATCACAGCCAAACTGGTGGCGAACCTAATCACGACCGCCGGCGCGGACCGCGTGCTGGCGATGGACATGCACGCCGAGCAGATCCAGGGCTTCTTCGACCTGCCGGTGGACCACCTGCACGCCGCCCCGGTGATCGTCAACCACTTTGAGAGCCTGCGCGGGCAGATGAACGACATCGTCGTTGTCAGCCCGGACGTGGGCAACGTGAAGCTCGCCAACCGCTACGCGGGCTGGCTGGGCGGCGAGCTGGCGATCGTGGACAAGCGTCGCAAGAGCGGTACCGAGATCGTCGCCGCCAACCTGATCGGCGAGGTCAAGGGCAAGACGGTGCTGATGGTGGACGACATGATCTCGACGGCCGGCACGGTCTGCGAGGCCGCCAAGCTCGTCATGGAGCGCGGCGCCAAGGACGTGTACGCCGCCTGCTCGCACCCCGTGCTTGTGGGCTTGGCGATGGAGCGCATCGCCGAGTCCCCCATCAGGCAGGTCATCGTCACCGACACCATCCCCTGCGGCCCGCGCTGCAAGCCCATCGAGGGCAAGCTCGTCGAGCTCTCCGTCGCCGAGCTGCTGGGCGAGGCGATCCACCGCATCCACCACAACCAGTCCGTGTCGAGCCTGTTCCGCAAAAAGAAGAAGGACGAGAACTGATTCAACCCCGGAGCGGCGCCGCGTGTCGGCCTCGCAGGATTTTTACCGTCAAGGAAGATTCAAACCCCAGGTCGAAAAACGACCGCGCAACGATGGAGTAATGCATCATGGCCAAGCGTGAAATCCCCAAGATCAAGGTCGAGCCCCGCCCCCGGATCGGCAGCCGGTACGCCACCCGCCTCCGCAAGGGCGGCCAGCTCCCCGCCGTCATCTACGGCCACAAGAAGGACCCCGTCCACGTGGCCGTCAACGAGGAGGAGATGCACGAGCTGCTCCACCGCAACACCCACCTGCTCGAGGTCATGATCGACTCGCGCAGCGAGCCCTGCCTCGTCCGCGACGTGCAGTGGGACCACATGGGTTCCGAGATCCTGCACGTGGACCTGGCACGCGTGGACCTGAACGAGCGCGTGACCGTTGAGGTCGAGCTCGTGCTGACCGGCGACGCCGTGGGCCTCAAGGAGGTCGGCGCGTTCATCGAGCAGCAGCTCAAGGCCCTGCCGGTGCAGTGCCTCGTGACCGAGATCCCGGACAACATCAAGGTGGACGTCGGCCACCTCAAGGTGGACGAGTCCGTCACGGTCGGCCAGATAAAGCTGCCCGAGGGCGTAACGACCAAGACCAGCCCGGACGCGATCGTCGCGGCCATCCACATCGTCAAGGAAGAGATCGTCGAGGTCGTGGCGCCGGAAGCCGGCAGCGAGCCCGAGGTCATCGGCAAGAAGCTCGAAGAGGGCGCCGAGGGCGAGGCCGCAGCCGCCCCCGCCGCCGGTGGGGCCAAGAAGGAAGCCGCTCCCAAGAAGGACGACAAGAAGTAAGCCACCGCCTCCGCCCCATAGCCCCGGGCTCGGCCCGGGGGTTCTTCGTGCGATCGCCGCGATCACGGCACGCCCACGAAGTCTGGTTATCGCACGAAGAACCCCCCGGCCGAGCCGGGGGCTATGGGAAAGAGGCTCCGCAACCGCACGCCCATGAAACTGATCGTCGGCCTGGGCAATCCCGGTCCCGAATACGCACGGACCCGCCACAACGCCGGGTTCATGGTGCTCGATCGTCTTGTCACGCGCTGTGGCGTGGGTGGGTTTGATTCGGCGCGGACACGTTTTCACGCCCAGATGCACGAGGCCGTCGTCGCCGGGCAGCGGGCCGTGCTGCTCGAACCCAACACGTTCATGAATCGCTCGGGCCTCGCGGTCGGCGAGGCCGTCACGTTCTTCAAGATCGAACCCGCCGCCGACCTGCTGATCATCGTCGATGACCTCGCCCTCCCCTGCGGCAAGATCCGCCTGCGTGCGGAAGGCTCCGCCGGCGGGCACAACGGCCTAGCGGACGTCCAGCGTGCCCTGGGCTCCATCGCCTACCCCCGCCTCCGCGTCGGCATCGACGCCCGCGGCCTCGCCCCGCAGAAAGACTACGTCCTCTCCCGCTTCTCGTCCGACCAGCAACCCAAGATCGACGCCGCCCTCAATGACGCCTGCGACGCGATCGAGACATGGGCCCGCGACGGCATCGCCAAGGCGATGACGAAGTTCAATAACGCGGAGTGATGGCGCTTCCGCGTGGGGTGCCACTTCAGCGCCCCCTCCGTGTTTGATTGTCAACAGTCATCCGAGGTGCGATGGAAATGCACTGTTACCCATGGTGCGACGAAGCGCACCCTACGGAAGCGCCGAAAACTCACCCCGGCTCGCTGGCGTCGTACTTGGCGATCATCTCATACACCGCCTGCGCCGAGGTCGCCGCCTTGATCGCGGTGCGGGTCGCATCATCGGTGAGCATCCGGCTGATGCGAGCCAGCGCCTGGATGTGCGAGCCGGTCTGGTCCGGCGGGCTGGTGAGCAGGATGATGAGTTGAACCGGCCGGCCGTCCACCGCGCCGAACTCCATCGGCGTCTTGGTCAGCCCGATCGCCATGGTGAGCTTCGAGCAGCCCGAACTCTTGCCGTGCGGGATCGCGATGCCGTGACCGATGCCGGTGGTGCGCGTCGTCTCGCGCTGCCACACCGCCTCCTTCAACTGCTCGGTGCCCTGCACGCCGGCTTTCGACGCCTGCAGATCGATCAGCTCGAAAATGGCTGCCTTCTTGTCCGCGGCGTCGAGGGGCACCTTCACGCAATCGGGCTGTAGTATCTCGGTCAGACGCATCACGAAAACCCATCGGTTGAGGGCGATTGTCCGTGGCGCGTCGGCGAGGAACTCGCCGCGTGACGCCGCCGAACGGGAAGCCGTGGAGGATAGCCGTGATCCACTTGCACATCAACACGCCGCGCCCGCCGGCGTTGCCCGGCGCGAATATCGGTCGAAAACCGGGGCGTTGGGGCTCCCCCCGGCCACCCTTTCAGCCGTGGGGCCTCACGGCGACTCGACCCCGGCGTACTCCTCGTCGATGGGCATGACCGGCTCGCCGCTCATGTTCTTCATGACGACCCTGAACTGGTCCATCAAGAAGAGCGGCTTGGCGCTCTCCTTGGCCAGCGCGTCGAGCCGGTGTTGCAGGGCGGCGACTTTCTCTGGGTGCTGTGCGGCGAGATTGTTTTTTTCCGACGGGTCCTGCGCGAGGTTGTACAGATCGACGCTCGACGGCAGCAGCGTGCGCCAGATCAGCTTCCAGTCGCCCTGCCGCACCGCGCCGCGGAAAGGCTCGACGTTGTAGACGATCTCGGTGCGCGGCGAGGCCTTGCCCTGCGCGATGGTCTCCCAGACATTGAGGCCGTCCAGCGGCTTGCACTTGGCGGTGGACGCGCCGGCCAGGCCGGCGAGCGTGGGATACATGTCGACGGCGTGGATCAGGCCGTCCACGGCCCCGGGCCTGATGTGGCCGGGCCAGTTGGCCAGCGCGCAGACACGCGTGGCGCCCTCGTAGAGCGTGCCCTTGCCCTCGCGGTAGGGGCCGTTGTCGCAGGGGATCTTCACCTTGGACATGTCGGCCATGACGCCGGCGAACATCGCGTTGCGCGTGCCGCCGTTGTCGCTGTGGAAGAGGATCAGCGTGTTGCCGCGCATGTTCTTCTTTTCCAGCGCGGCGACGACACGGCCGATCTCGTCGTCGAGACAGGTGACCATGGCCGCGTATGTCCGGCGCGTGGGGTCTTCGATGTTGGGGTAGCGGTCGATGTATTCCTTGGGCGCCTGATAGGGCGTGTGCGGGGCGTTGAAGGTCAGGTAGAGGTAGAGCGGCGTGGAGGCGTCGTGCTGTTCGATCAGGCGGGCCGCGTCCTTGCCGATGAGCGTGGTGGTGTAGCCTTCCTCCTTGACCGGCTGGTTGTCGCGGAACCAGTCCAGCACGCCGTGCTCCTCGTGCGTGAAGTAATCCAGCTCACCGATCATCGCGCCGTACTGGTAATCGAAGCCCCGCTGCCTGGGCCAGTACTTCTTGTCGGCGTGGCCCAGGTGCCACTTACCGATGATCGCGGTCTTGTAGCCCGCCTCCTTGAGGGACTGGGGCATGAGCCATTCGCTGGTGTCCAAGCCGTAGGCGGACACGGATGGAATGACCGCTGTCTGCAACCCGTAGCGGAAGGGATACCGGCCGGTCATGAGCGCGGCGCGAGTGGGCGTGCACATCGGCTGCACATAGAACTGCGTGAGCCTGGCGCCGCCGGCGGCGAGCTTGTCGAGGTTCGGCGTCTTGATGTCGGTGCAGCCGTTGAATCCGACATCCTTCCAACCCAGGTCGTCAGCCACGATGTGGATGATGTTTGGCCGATTGGCCGGGGCGTCCACGGCCTTCGCGGGGGCGCCCCGGCCCAGGAGCGAGACCGCCAGAAAGCCTGCGCAGAGCACGGCGACTGTCGAGATGCGTGAGCAACTGTTCCGCACGTTGGTGTCCTTTATCTTCGGGAGTTACCGCCCATACTCGCCGCACACGTGTTTCCGCGGCCTGTCACGGGCCGGAGGAAGATGCACAACGACACGTTGCATCCACGGCGACATCAACGGCGGGCCATGATAATTAATCATCGGGCATCGGGCCACAACCGAGCCCCAAGATGCCGTACATGACAAAATCTCAGCCCCGCAAAGGGCTGCGCGGCTTGGCCCGCCGCCACGCACCCCCTAAGCTAACGGTCTCATGGAGTGCTCACGATGATCGCCGCGGGCTGGATACTGCTGATGGCGTGTGCGCTGGCGCTGGCGTTCTGGATCATGGTGATGATCCGCATCCGCCTCTCCGCCGCCGCGCTGCCGAAGGTCACGGCGGGGCTCGCCGTTCCCGCCCCCGCCGCCGGCTGGCCCAGGCTCTCCATCGTCGTGCCCATCCACAACGAAGAAAGCCGCATCGACCGCTGCGTCGCCTCGCTCCGCAAGCAGGAATACCCCAACCTCCAGATCGTCCTCTCGCTGGACCGCTGCACGGACGGCACGCTCGCCATCCTCCAGCGCCACGCCGCCGAGGACCCGCGCGTCAGGATCGTTGAAATCACCCAGCCGCGCGAGGGGTGGCAGGGCAAGTGCCTCCCCATGCAGGTCGGCAGTGAACACGCGGACGGTGAATGGATTCTCTTCGTCGATGCCGACACTCAGATGCACCGGCAACTGGCGCGGGCGTCGATCGGCACGGTCATCGCGCAGGAGTTCGACATGCTTGGCGTGCTGCCGGAGCTGCGCTGCACGCACCTCTTCGAGCACGTCGCCCAGCCGGTGGCGACGATGCAACTGATGAACGTCTTCCCGCCGACGAAGGTGAACCGCAAAGAACGTTCCCGTCCGTTCGGCCTGGGACCGTTCATGATGGTCCGGCGCGCCCTCTACGAACGCGCAGGCCGGATGGAAAACGTCAAACACGAATACCAGGACGACGTTTACCTCGCCCGCGCGATGCACGCCGCCGGCGGCCGCGTCGGACTGGCCGCCAGCGACGGGCTATTCAGCTGCGCCATGTATGAATCCTATGAATCCTTCCACCGAGGCTGGAAACGCATCTACATCGGCTGCCTGAACAAGAACGTCAAACGCTTGCAACGCTACGGCCGGCGCATCCTGACATTCGGCGTGGTGCTGCCGCTGATCCAACTCTCTTCCCTCGCCGTCGGTGCGATGCTCTTCGCGCAGGGGCACACCGGGTTCGGCTCCGTGCTGGTCGGCGCGGTCGTCACGGGGTGGGTGCTTCAGGTGGCGGCGCTGGTGGACCTGTACCGCATGGGCGGCACGCCCTGGTACGCGGTGTTCACCTACCCCGCGGGCTGCTGGATGGTGGGGAAGATCATGCTCGAGAGCGCGGCTGATTTGAAGAACGGCAAGCCGATCAACTGGGGCGGGCGTGAATACGTCGTCAAGGCACGCGGGGTGTGAGGGGAAGTTGAATTTAGAGAACACCCAAAGCCCAGACATGGCCATGCCTGGGCTTTACGCGTTTCACGACACCTTCGCCGGATCAAAAATCACCGCGGGCTTGAACGCCCTGCCGAGCACCTTCCTGCTGTCGATCTTCATCCAGTTGTCGAGGACCGAGGCGTAGAGCGAGCGGAAATCGGCGGTGTGGACGAGGTCTCCGTTGTCGAGTTTCTGCGCGTTGAGCGAGGGGTGTTCGCCGATCAGGCCGTTGGGCGCCGTGCGGATCATGTCGCCGAAGAGGAAGGCGGGCCCGGCGGTGCCGTGGTCGGTGCCGTTGGAGGCGTTCTGCCCGACGCGGCGGCCGAACTCGCTGAAGGCCATGGTGAAGACGCGCTGCGCCTGACCGATGGCGTCCAACTCGTGATAGAACGCGCGGACGGCGGCGGAGAACTCGCGCAGGTTGCGCCCCTGCGTGGGCCCCTGGTTGGCGTGCGTGTCGAAACCGCCAAGCTCGACGTAGTACACCCGCGTGGGCATCCCGGCGCGGATCATCGACGAGACCATCTTCAACTGATCGGCGAGCCTGCCGCCGGGGAACGCCGTGACGGGTCCCTGCGCGACGGCCTTGCGGATGCGGTCGCTGGCGACCTGCGCATCCATCGCCGTGCGGAGCACGAACGCCGCGGCGTCGTCGCGCGCGGGTGGGACGTCGGCGTGGTTGAGTACGCGGTACTCGGCCGCAAGCGCGGGGTGCAGGTCGCCGCCGACCCAGCGGAAGACGTTGGCGTTCTCGAAGTTTACGGGCTTGGCGCTCCGGCCCTCGGCCGCGAGCGGCGCCTTGCGGCCGATGCAGACGCAGGCGGTCGCGTCGATGCGGCCGGCGTTGGCGGCGCTGCGCTCGTCGAGCATCCGGCCGATCCAGCCCACCCCCCTGCCGCCGGCGGGGTCGGCCGTGTGCCAGATGTCCATGCTGGTGAAATGCGAGCGGTTCGGGTTCGGGTAGCCCACGCCCTGGATGATGGCGGCGCGGCCGTCGCCGATCATGGCCTTGAGGTCGGTCATCTCCGGGTTCAGGCCGATGCCCGTGGAGCCGTCGAGCCTGAGCACGTCTTGTTCCGCGATAGCGAGACGCGGGCGGGCGTCGTAGTACTCGCGCATGCCAAAGGGGACGACGGCGTTGAGGCCGTCATTGCCGCCGGTGAGCTGCACGACGACGAGGATGCGGTCGTCCGGCGTGCCGGGGGCGTTCTTGACCCGTGAAGGGGCTTCGTCGGCGAGGACCTGCGCGGAGGAGTTGAGAAAGAGCGGGAGCGTGGCGGCGGTTGAGAGCACGGCCAGGCCGCCGAGAAACTCGCGTCGCGTGTAGGTTGTGTCGTCGGGCATGGCGGGCTCCGGGAGAGAGAAGGCGATAAGCCGCAAGCGGCAAAAAGCTCAACACAACTGGTACTCGGGCATGGCGGTGACGAGCAGGAGCAGGCCGACCATCACGTCGGGCGTGACGCCGGCCTTGCGGCTGTTGACGAACTCAACCAGCGGTGCGCGGCGCTCCGGCGGAAGCTCCGCGCCGATGAGCAGCGAGAGCGTGCGGTCAACGACGGCCGCGGGTGTCACGCCTTTCAGGCCTTCAATGACGAACATCGGGCTGTAGTTCACGCTGTCGCGGCTCCAGCCATCCTCATAGGGGAGCTTGCCGGCGACGAGGTAGGCGGAGACGTTTTGCCTCACGAAGAGCGTCGATGTGTTGATCCAGCCGCGGCCGCCGTCCCACCCGGCGACGGAAGGTGGGTCGAACAGTTTCTGCCCCATCATGGCCATCGCCTCGGTGAGGATGTCCAAGTCGCGCGGCGGGGTGTCGAGCGTGCGCACGGTGCCGACCAGGAGCTGCGCGGGGCTCTTGACCATCGAGCCCATCACGCGCGGGTCGTAGAAGTGTTTGCTCGAGAAGAGCGTCTTAAGCACGGGGCGCAGCTCGTAGCGGTTTTCCACCAGCGATTTCGCCAGCGCAATAATGGCCGCCGCCTGTGCGGGGTCGGGCTCGACATTGATGTCGCCGACAAAATGGCGGTAGAGCTTGCGGGCGATGAAGAGCGGGCACTCCGGCCGGTTGAGCAGGACGCGGACGAAACCCTCGCCGTCGAACGTGCCGCGCTGGCCGAGGATGGTTTTCTCGCCGGTGTCATGGGCGCGGGCGTTGAAGGCGAAGTCGTTGTCGTCGGCGGTGTTGCCGGTCAGGGCGCGGGCGCCCTCCTTGATGTCCTGCTCGCTGTAGTGCCCCTCGCCGAGCGTGAAAAGCTCCATCAGCTCGCGAGCAAGGTTCTCATTGGGGTGCATCTTGCGGTTGGAGTCGTTGTTGAGGAAGTGGATCATCGCCGGGTCGCGGACGATGCCGCGCGCCAGGTCGGCGAAGTTTCCGGCGGCGTTCTGACGGAAGAACCGGTTCTGCTCGAGCATCAGCCAAGAGTCGTGGATGGTGCGGTGGTTGGTGGCGAAATGGCCGTGCCAGAGGAGGGTGAGTTTTTCCTCCAACGGCCGGGGCGACTCGATCATGCGCGAGAGCCACCACTGCTCGATGCGCCGCATCTGCGTGAGGTCCTGGGCCTGTCGCTGAAGGAATAACATGCGGAGGCGTTCGATCTCCGCCTTGTCGTTCTCGCGGCGTGCGGCTTGGGCGGCCATCCGCTGCTCGGGCGGCACGGGCTTCATAATGTCCGGGTCGAAGCGCGGCGTGCCCAGGTGGCTCACGTCGATGTTGTCGTAATCAACAAGGAAATTCACGGCCCCGTCGAGGCCCATCTCATGCACGGCGTCGATCTGCTTGGGCGTGCCGCCGAAGCCGGCGCGGTGAAGCAGGTGGCGTGCCTGGGGCATGCCAAAATCGGCCGGAGCAATCGGGGCGAGTGATGGGTTGACGGCCATGGAGATGCTCCGCGTCATCGTCCCCGGCCACCGGGAGAACGCACGGGACGGGGTGATATTGCATGTTAGCCGTCGGGCGTACCCGGTTTTTTCGCCACGGTACTTACCTTTTCAAAAATTTCGGCAAGCAAGCCGAATGGAGAAGAGGCCGGACATCAAAGACACATGATCACCGCACCAGCCGTGACGAACGCGCCGCCCAGCGCCACCTTCCACGTCAGCGCCTCGCCCAGGAACAGAACGGCCAGCACGATCGCGAAGACCACGCTGAGCTTGTCCACCGGGGCAACGCGTGACGCCTCGGCCATCTGCAACGCGCGGTAGTAGCAGAGCCACGACATCCCCGTCGCCAGCGCCGAGAGCACGAGGAACACCACGTCGCGCGTGGGCATCGCCTCGGGCCGCTGCCACCCCCTCCGCCACGTCAGCACGCCCGCGATCAATATTAGGATGATGGCCGTGCGGATGAACGTCGCCAGGTTCGAGTTGATGTGAGCGACGCCCTGTTTACCGAAGATCGCGGTCAGCCCCGCGAAGAACGCCGAACCGAGCGCGAAGACCTGCCACGGGACGTTTCGCATGTGTGGGCTCCTGACTATTCTCCCGACGGCTGCGTGGCCGGCGGCTCGTTACCGGCGGCTTTCCCCTCCACCGCGTCCTTCAGAATCGCGCCGTCGATGGGCTGATGGCTCAGCACCACCACGACGGGGCTCCGCATGTAGAGCTGCGCGATATTCCGCATCGCCTCGGGCGTGAGTTGATCCACCGCGCGGAGGAACCGCGTGGGCTCGTCGATGTCCATCCCGTACATCTCGATGAGCGCGGCGCCGGCGGCGCGGTCGTTGTCGGATTGTTGTGAGCCGAACTCGTCGGTCAGCACGCCCGCCTTGGCGCGGGCCAGGGTCTCGTCATCCAGCACCGCCGTTTTCGCCCGCTCGACCACGCGCATCGAGCGCGCAACAGCCTCGGGCGCGGAAGTGGCCTTGGAGTTGAACATCACGCTGAAATACCCCGGCACCAGCCCGGCCACCTGGCCCGCACCCACGGCATACACCAGCCCCGGGCCGCGGCCGCGTAGCTCTTCATCCAACCACCCGCTGGGGAAACTGCTGATCACCCGTGACCAGACCTGCAGCGCCGCGTAGTCCGGGCTGCGGCGCGTCACCCCGGGGCCCAACCCGATCATTACCGCCGCCATCGGCTTCTTCGTTTCCGCCTGCACCACCTTCGCCGCCGGCGGCACGGGGTCGCTGATCTGCACAGGCGAGAGCGGCTCCTTGGGCATGTCCTCGAATGCCTTCTCGACCTCGCGCCGCACCTCATCGGCGTCCACGTCTCCGAACACGGCCAGCACCGCCTGCGACGCGCCGAGCCGGAGCCGGTGGAACTCACGCAGCTTCTCGGCCGTCAGCGCCTCCACCACCGAGGCCCGCCCCAGCGGCGACCGGGACCACGGGTAATCGCCGAAATACGCCTCGCGGAACCTGGCACGCAGCTCGCCGTTCCACGAGTCCTGCTCCCTGGCGATCGCAGCCAGCAGCCGCGGCCGAACCTTCTCCCACTGATCATCGGGGAATGTCGGGTGGATCGTGACGTCCGCGATCAGGCCCAACGTGGTCTTCCAATCCTCGCGCAGGCATTGGGCACGGACGTAGGACGTGTTGTTGCCGCACTCGGCGGCGATCGCGACGCCCAGGTTGTCGGTCAGGCTCGCGATCTGTTCCGCCGTCCGCGTGGCGGTGCCCTTGAGGAGCATCGCCGAGACCGCGCCGCTGACGCCCTCCTTGCCCTGCTCGTCGGCCAGCAGCCCACCCAGCCGGTACAACTGGATCGACACCGCCGGGGCGATGGTGCTGCGCTGCACGATCAGTCGCAGGCCGTTGGACATGACGAACCGCTGCGTCTGTGCAATGGTCAACGGCACGCTCTTCTCGCCAGCGGCCCGCAGCGCGTCCGACATCCGCGAGGCCAGCGAGAGGTTGTCGAGGGAGAACTGTTCGCGCGGCGCGGGGTCGGTGATCGGCGGGTCTTTGGGCCGCGTCATCGTCTCGGGTTTCTTGCCCGGCTCCAGTGGGTTGAGCACCAGCAGCATCATGTGCTGATCATCGAGGAACCGCGCCGCCGCGGCCGTCACGTCGCCAACGGTCAGCCGCTGGATCGCCGCCGCGTAGCGCACGCGGTAGTCCGGGTCGCTCATGCCGATCGTGTCGCTCGCCAGTCGCTCGGCGATCTCGTTGACCTCCTGGCCCTCGAACACCACGCGCGCCAACGTCTGCCGCTTGGCGCGTGCCAGTTCCTCCTCCGTGATGCCGTCGGTCCGCAGCCTCGCCACCTCCTTGAGGATCGCCTGCTTCGCCGATTCCGACGCCTCCTCGGCGACACCCCTGGCGGTCTTACCCTGCGTCACCGGGGGCACGGCCACTTCCGCATCAATCCCGAAAAAGCCCTCGCCCCACGGGTAGCTCAGGTTGTAAGCGCTGATCGTTGAGACCAGCCGCGCCTCGTCACGCACCGCGCGGACCAACCGACTCGACTCGCCCTGACCCATCAATACGCCCAGCAGGTCCAGCGCGTAATCGCTCTCCGCCCCCAGCTTCGTGCCCGGCCACGCCAGCCGTAGCCTCGGCCGACGGATGTCCGCCGTGCCCGCGCCCAGCCGCGGGCCGCCATCCTGCGGCTTTTCCACCGGCAGCGCGATCACCGGTAGCTCCCCCGCCTTCGCGTCCCGCCACTGCGCCGCCACGCGGTCAACGACAGCCCTGCGGTCGATGTCCCCCACCACCACGAACACCATGTTGTTGGGCACATACATCCGCTTATAGAAGCTGTATATCTCGTCACGGCTGATGGCGAGGAACTCGTCGAGATAACCGATCGTCGGGTGTCGCGCCGGGTGCTCCCGGTAGCGCATGCTCTGCGTGACCTTCCAGAAAATGCGGGACGGGTCGCCCTGGCCCATGTCGAACTCACGCTGGATCACGTCGCGCTCGCGTTTGTATTCGGTGTCCGAGATCAGGCTGTGCTGCATCCAGTCGCTCAGCAGATCGACGGCCGTCATCGTGTGGGCGCTGGTGGTGTCGATGTAGTAACGAACGGTGTCGAGCCCCGTGGAGGCGTTGGTCCGCGCGCCGATCCGGCCCAGGATGCGGTTGCTCTCCTCCTCCGTGCGCGTCCCCGTGGTGCCGCCGGCGAGCAGGTGTTCGAGGAAGTGCGACAGCCCCGCACCGACGTGCTCCTGCTCGTAGATGGAGCCCGTTTTGACCCAGACCTGTGCCGACACTACCGGCGCGGCGCGAAACTCTTGCGCGATGACGATCAGCCGGTTGGGCAGTTGCACAATCAACCGATCGGGCCTGTCCTGGAGAATCTTGTAGTCGGCACTCGCGAGGCCGGTTGCGGGTGTAGGCGTGGTCATGGCGGGTTGTGTCTCAGGAAGCAACGCAGCGGGCGCGTCTGCGGCGCGGGCTGTGCCCGCGGGAAACCACAGCGCCAACGCAGCGGCGGCAAAGATCAGACGGGAGGCGGATGTAACATGGTGAGACATGCCGGTTCCTTCCATGGTGACGGCGTCGTGCGGGCATCTCCCCGCCCGCGGACGCCCATCTTACCCCCGGAACCATCGAACGGGGCCTGAGGTGGCGCACCCCGATCGGGCACGCCGGTCTGTGCTCCGCTTGACCGCCCCCCGTACATCGCTATCGTGAGCAATCGTCAGATCGGGCGATTAGCTCAGTTGGCTAGAGCGCACGGATCACACCCGTGAGGTCGCAGGTTCGAATCCTGTATCGCCCATTTTTCAGATTCGACGTTTCCGCTCGCATCGCCTGTAAATGCCGTGTTTCCCGCGTGATTCGTGAGATTCTCGCTCACGCTCACGCTCTCTCCGTTCCCCCCTATTCCACCCGATTCCATCGTGGCGCGCGTCGTCTGGCGCGTCGCGCTGAAGACGGCCTTGTCGAAGTGCGCGTCCGTGGTCATGCGGTAGAACGCATCGGCGATCTTTTCGGTGTGGCCCAGCCACCCCGCGCAGACGTGCGACGGGTACTGGTCCGCCAACTCCGTCGCCCTGCTCACCCGCAGATTCGCCCACGGCTTCACCCACGGCTTGACGCCGGCGGCCTCGATGTACCGCACGAGTTGCGTGGCGATGTTCTGCCCGTTGCGGTAGCGCGTGATGACGTGCTCCGACTTCTCCGGCGCGGCGTCAAAGACGGCTTGGAAGCGTTCCTGTAGCTCCGGGAACATCGGGACCACGCGCACGCCCCCGTCGGCGTGATGCTCCGTCTTGCTCGAACGCACAATGAACCGCTTGTGCTCGAAGTCCACGTCACGCCACGTCAGGGCGAGCGCCTCGGACGGGATGCGGAGTCCGCCCCACCGGCCCAGCGCGATCAGCAGTTTCCATTGCGGGCAGGGGATGTGGTCGATGACCTTTTGCACCACGTCGCCGGGCACGAACACCCGGCGGGCTGAGTTGCCCGTCACGCCACCCTTGATGTGCTCGAACGGGTTGGAGGCGATCAGCTTCCGCCGCATCGCCACCGCGAAGTAATGGCGGGCGTATCGGCACCGCTTGTTCACAGTCGCCTTTGCCAGCTTGGCCTTGACCATGCCCGCCTTGTAGCCGTCGGCGTCGGCCACCGTCACCGCGTCGATCAGGCGGGTTTCGCCCAGGTGGCGGACCAGCCACACCCGGCCTTGTTCCATCACCGTCAGCGTGCCGCTTTTCAGGTCCGCCCGTTCGCCAAGGTAGGCGCGGATGAACGCATCGACGGTCGGGACCGCCTCGCGGTCTCGCGGCTCGGCCAAGCCCACCCCGACCAGCTTGGAATAAACGTCGTCGCCCACCTCGCCCAGCCACCGGGCCACGTCCGGCTCGGGCGGGCGCTGCAACTCCTGCGCGCCCACCAGCGCCTCGACGCGATACTTGAAGAACACGGCGTCGGCTTTGGGCATGGTGCCGCAGTAGAGAATCCGCCGCCTGCCGTCGCGGTCAACGAAGAGGATGCGGCGCGCGCCGGTTTTCTTGTTCGTGCTCAGAGTGGCCATTACTTGCTCCGTTTCTTCAATTTCGGCGTCGGCTTCATCACGATGGTGCGGCCAACAGCGCGGGCGAGGGTTTCGGCACTGTCGATCATCAGTCCCCGCTCTTTGCGTAGCAGGCGGCTGATGGCGCTCTTGGCGATGCCCGTCTCCCTCGAAAGCTCGCTGATGGTGCGGGAGTCGCGGCGGATCAGGTCGGCCAGTTCGTCTAGTACCTTTGACATGGCTTTTATCCTATCGACTCTGTAGCCCTGTGGCAACGGTTATTTGCGAGTCGTCGCGGCGGTCAGAACGGGCACCCGCCCTTGTGGCGCTTGGCGTCGTCCGCTCGGATAGTCTCGGCGCTCGCGGCAACGAGCGCGTCGGGCACCAGTTCGGCCCAGCGCAGGGCGATCCGGGCGTCCAGGCGGGCCACAGCTTGCGCGATCTCGATGCTCTCGCCCTCGCTCGCGTATGCCAACCTGCCGTCGTCGCTTCGGATTCGCATTTCGATCAGTCCCGCAAGCTCCTCAAGCGGCTCGTCCGTCGCGGGGTTGTCGCGGATCACCGCTTGGATTTGACGCAACAGCAACAGCGCCCACTCCTCCGGTGATTCTCGCTTGGCGCAGGTGTCGCACAGTATCCCGCCGCGTGGCCAGGCATAAACGCAGAGTCGCGCCGGCGGGCCGATGAGGCGGCTACACGATGAACAGAGTTGGGGGCGGGTCGTGTCGGTCCACTGTATTTGCTGATCCTCTCGGATGGCGGGGAATCGGTCGTCGGTCATGGTCGGCTCCTTTGCTTCTGATGTTCGGAAAAAGACCCGACCGGCATCATCACCTCCGGCCGGGCCCGCCGTGGAACATCCACGGCTCGGGGTCTATCTGAAAAGCCCCACCGTCAGCCGATGGCCGGCGGCGGGGAGTGCGCGGCCTGTCGCGCTAGACGCATTGCCCGATGACGCGGGCCAGCGCCCGACCCATCACCGGGTTGTGCGTGGCGACGCACGCATCACAGATGATCGCGAACCGCTCCGGCCAATAGTCCAGGCATGCCACCGGACCGACCGGCGGGACATACCGACGGCCACAGACGGCGCAGAGCACGGCGGCGTCGGTGTTATTGCAGCGTAGAACGATCTCGACTTCGCGGTTGCTCACGGGGAAGCTCCTTCTTTGTGTGCTGGAAAAGCCCGGCCGCATCCCAACGGGACACGGCCGAGCGAGCAAAGGCATCAGGCCCAGAGCGGGGATTTTGAGGCGAGTTGATCCGCGATCCACAACGCCAACGCGCCCATGCCGGCGATGCGGAGAAGCTCGCCAGCGTGCTCGATTTCCGCCAACCACGCCGGCGAAGCGCCGGTGGCGCAATACCTCAGGCGCTCTTGGGCGATATCCACCGGGCTGCCCGGCTCGCTGACGCAAAGGTGCTCACCCAACAAAATCAGCGCCTGCCGGCGTCGGCCTGCCCCTTCCGCCACATCCTTGAGCATTGCCGCCTCGCGCGCCCTGACCTCGGCGGCCTTGGCGGCGTGCCGCTTCGCCATATCCGTCAGCGCGGCCCGGCTCTCGTCGGCCAGGTCCGCGACCTCCCGCTTGCCGAAGTCGCGCAACGCCTTCGCAAGCTCGGTCGGCGTCGTGGGGAGCGCTGCACGCCGCGCGGCCGCTTCGGCCTTACGTCTCGCCATGCCACGCTCCATCTCCGTGCGCCTGTTGAACTCCTCGGCCGTCTCCATCCGTTCCGGTTTCGTCGTGGTCGTTGTCATATCACAGTCCTTTGCTCTGAATCAGCGCGAGTCCGTCGCGCCAACGGTTTGCGGAAATGTTCCGCGTGAATCAGTGAAAGTTTTTGGGAAAGCCGCGCGAGAACTCCCAGCCTTCGCCGGCGCGGCGTGCGGCCCAGAACGCATCTTCGAGCGTCTCGTCGTAGCGGCCTGCGTGGTAGCCCATCACCGTGCGGACGCTCTCGCCCTCGATGCGGCCGTTATCGAACAGAAGTTTTGCCACGCCGTAGATCGACGCCGTGTTGTCGCGGACGCAGAACTCGCTCGTGCACAAGGCGCTGACCGCTTCGGGTTCCAGCCCGCAGACCGGCTCGCCCTTGGCCCGCGTGAGCGCCGCAAAAAACTGATCGCTGTCCAGCGTCTTGTTCCCGCTCTGCATGCGCGTTGTCTTCGCGTCGCCCAGGCGAAACTCGGCCTCCACGCCGGAGGCGGTCATAACGGCCTCTTTCGTGGCGTCCATCTCACCTTGGCACTGGCACACACCAGACGTTCCGCCCGCGTGTACCTCAACGTACTTGACCGAGTTGGGCGCCAGCGCCTCGCCAACGCAGGCGTGCCCGCTTTCGTGAAGCGCGACGGCCCACCGCTTGGGGTCGGTGAGGTGGCGGTCCCTGCCGTCGTTTGCGATGAGCGCGGGGGCGAGGGACGGCCCACCGGAAACATAATCCGGTGACTGCCGCGCCCTCCGGTCCGCATGGACCTTGGCGAGAAAAGCCAAGTGGGCCCGGATTTCTCGTTTTCGCCGCGAGTCTTCGGCCTTCGCGCGGGCGTCGAGAAAGTCCTGCGCCCCGCCGACGCGGTCGCGCAGGTCGGCATCGTCCTCGGGTGTCCGCTCGGAATCGGCGTCGATGCCCGCCCAGGGTAACGCGATCGACGGTAGCGGCTCGCCGGCCGCTTCGATGCGGGCACGCTCGCGTTCGATCGCCGCACGATCCACGGGACCGACGCCGCGTGCGTGAAGCTGCCTGACGATGCCAAGGTCGTCGGCCGCCCGCGCGTGCATCTCGGTCACCGCCGCGCGGCATATGGGGTTGTTCCGCACATCGACGCCGGCCATGTGCGCCTGCATGAGTAAGAGCCGGGGCATGCCTGCCATGAATCCGGGCGAGGGGATCGGTCGGGTGATGGTGGTGGTCATGGTGTTTCCTTGTGAAGCTCAGCGGGCGTCAGCGCGGAACGCTCCGCGCGGGTCAACAGGTTTTGTCGGTCGAGATATTCGTCCTCGGTTTCATAGTGGGACGGACGATCGAAGTCGTGACCGCTGATGAACATCTCCGGGGTGCCGAACGTCTCGCGCCACTCGCCGGCGTGACCGAGCACGCCCCACCAGTGGCTACCGGGGCCGGCCAGGAGTTGGCGCGGCTCGGTCGCTGTGAACATCCACCACGCCCACGGACGCCGGCCGGGGTGCGCGGCGATGAACGATTCGAGCAAGTCGTCGCCCAGCTCTGCCCACGCGGCGCGCATCGACGCGGTGCGTTCGGCGATTTCGGCGGCGTGCATCCCGTTGTGGCACGGCCAGCCACCGCCGCAGACCATCGCCACCAGGGCGCGCGGTCCCTCGGTCAGCTGCGCGAGGTGCGATGCGTTGTAAGCGGTCCTGTTTTTTGTCCGTCGTCGAAGTCGCGGCATTTTTAGCGCTCCCCTGCAATCTTGCGTCCGCCGCTCGGGTGGATCGTCGGCGGACGCGCGGCCTCGCCGGGCGCGTCAACGTCAAGCCCCAACTCTCTCAGCGCACGCATGAACGTGATTTTGGAATCCCTCTCAATTCCAACTTCGGGCCTCGCGCGGGGTGTGCTGAAGCGGTCGGTGTACGTCAGCCCGTGCTCAGCCAGCGCCTCGCGGGCCTGGGTGTTCATGTCCCACGACTCGGCCGCCAACGTGAGCAGCTTTTTGTGATGGTCCTCCAGCTCAAACTCACCGACCACGCTGGCCCACCACGCGCGGGTCGTGGGTTTCAAATGGGCGGGGGCGCTTGGATGTTTTTTGGTCATTTTGCGGGCTCCGAAAATCTTGTTTCAACCGGGTACACGTTTGTTTTTCTACGCCTCACGGGTCGGTCTTGACCGTAGGCTTGCAGATAATGCGACGGGATATAGGGGTGTCGCGGCGTTCGCGTCGCCTGCTGCCCCCATGCCGCGTCGCGTCGGCGCGTCCGACCCATTGCCCTCCCCGTCGGCCGGCGCGGCCCGTGGCGTCGTGGCGGCGCTGGTGGGTTCATCCTCGATGCTCACGGCGCGAAGTCCGAACGTGCGGCGTGCGCGCTTCAGCAACGCCCGCAACGCCTTGATGCGGTCAACGCCGGGGAGCGCGGTCAGCCGGACGATGGTGATGGTGCGATCGCGGGTCACTTGGTCACCTCCGCGCCATCGTCCTCGGGGAAGTCGGAACACCCCGCGCCTAGGTCTTCGACGGGGGCCGCGCCGTCGCGAACCGCTGCGACGGTGCCCATTGCGTTTCCGTATGCATGTATGTCTTGCTCTTTCTCATGCGTGCAATGCTTACCGTCGTGACGGTTCGCGACGGTAGCTCCGTCCTCAATGCCGATTCCGGCGTAGAACGGCACATTGGCCGTGCCCCTCTGCCGCTTTACGCCGGGGCAGACGGCGGCCAGGTCGCGGCCGAAACTCTGCTTCGTCCCTACGGCGTCCCTGCCCTCGGACTGGCACCAGTTCCGCCAAGCCGTGAATAGATCGTCGCACCATGCACGACGGCCGGAACCGACCACGCACAACTCGCGGACGAACGCACCCACGGGGCTGCTCAAATCCTCGATCTGCCGCTGCGCCTCGACGCCGGCGGCGGGCTGAATGAATCGCCCGCGCTCACGCAGGCGACGCCATCCCTCGACGGCCCACAAAAAAATGGCGGGCAGTTCTGCGGTTAGCCGTTCCGTTAGCGTCGTGTCCTCGACGCCGTAGAACGATCTGCTCAACGTGAAGACAAGGAACCGCGACGCGATGGCGGCGCTCGAATCGTGCAGCCTCGGCAGCTCGTTGCTCAAAATCAGAAACCGCGTCGGCAGCTTGAGCGTGATGGACTCGCGGTGTTTGCGGTCCACCGTAACCCGATCCTCCCCGCTGATGGTCAGCAGGCGTTCGATGGCCGTGCTCACGCCTTCACCGTGGAACCTCGCGTCGGCAATGATGGCGAGGCTCATGGCGATCAGGGATTGAAGACCGAACGCGCCGGCCAGACTCGACGTTGTGGGGCCGCATACGTTGGACTCGCCGATCAGCTTGGCGAGCAGGCGGGCGATGGTGCCCTTGCCGCTGCGCCTCGGCCCGACGATCAGCCCGATCTTGTGCTGTGACGTGTCGCACGAAATGCAATAACCGAACCATTCTTGAAGCGCGTTTTTTTGTTCCTCATCGTCGCCGAAGATTTCCGCGAGGAACGCATGCCAGCGGGCAGGCGGGGGCGCGTCGAATATCGGATCAAACGACAGGGAGCAGGTTGTAAAAAAATCCGCCGTCGGGTCGATAAACCGCATGGTCGGCAGGTGCAGCAGCTTCGACTTGCACGCGATCAACTCTGAGGCGGTGGGCAGGTCGGCGCGTTCGCGCAACCACGCGGGCGGGGTGATGCTCGCGGCCAAGTGGACGTGGGCGCGTAGCGCGTCAACCACGGCGTTCACCGTGTTGAAGTTCACCCTGATCGGCTTGCCGTCGGCGTCCTCAACCTCGTTTTCAAGGTACGGGTAAAGCTTATGCCGGAGCGCGGCGTCCTCGACCTCAACAAAGGCGGTCCCGGCGTGGCGAAGGAACATCCCCCCGTAGTGGCAAAGTTCAACCGCGCCGGCGGCGTCGGTGTAGTGGGAGTCAATGAACGCGCGGGCAATCGGCGGGGTATGGCGGGGATCGACGATCCACCGGCCTGAGACTGCTTTCGCCCCACCGCTCTCGGGGCTGATTGCACCGCGCGGCTCGATGGTGTGCGCGTCGGCCAGCAATGCGGCCAGCAATTCAGCGCCGGCGGCGCAGCAAGCATCGGCGTCGGCCAGGTCCAGCCCGGCGGCTATCTTTGCTTGCAGCCATGCCCGCACGTCTTTCGCGCCCTCGGGGGGCAATGTCCATTGCACGGATGCTCGCCACTTCAACGCCAACACCCCGGCCACAGCCACGGCGCCGTCGCGCCCCGGCCAGCGGCCGTCGAGTTTCTGATCCCGCTCCCCGGCCACAACCGCCGCACGCCCGGGCAACAGGCGGGCCAGCAATTCGACACCAGCCGTATTGCTCGGCCGGCCCACGGCCGCCAGCCCCAGCGTTTCGCACGCGGCCACGTCCGACGCGCCCTCCACCAGGAGCACGGGGTCGGCCCGCTCGGCCAACGTCGCCGGGACGATCAAGCCACGGGCCGCGCCGGATTTCTCTTTCGACGGCGCACCCTTGCGACCGTCGGCGGCGCGGAAAGAGAATCCGACCATCGCGCCCGTGCCGTCGCGCTCGGGAAACGAAAACGCGGAATCGGGGTAGTCGTCGAACCATCCCGCGCCGGACGCGCCCAGCGCTTTCAATTCATCCCGGCTCGCCCAGCCGATCCCCAGCGCCTTGAGCGCCGCAGCGCTCACGCCCAACTCAGCGGCCAAGCTCGTCACCCTGTCGGCGGTCAGTGCGGCCGCGAATCGGCGGGCCAGCTCGGGCCAGTTTGTTTTTGATGAGGGTGTCGCCGGGATCGGCTTTCGCGCCGCCGCTCGCGTCGCAGGTCGGTCATCAGCCGGGGCGAAGAGCGCGCCTCCGTTGGCCAGCTTCACCAGCCGCATCCCGTGCGGGGCGTCGGTGACGCGCTCACACTTCAACATCCCGCCATCCGGCGAGAACGCACACCAGTGATCGCCACCGCACGCGGGGCACGGGTCGGATTTTTTCACCTCGCGCCATTTGCCATTGTTTCCGGTGGTGCTCATCGCTGCGCCGCCGATCCGGCCGTGGGCGATGCTGTGCGGCGGGCCTCAAGAAACGCGATCAGGTCGGATCGCAACACGACAACAGCCGTGCCCAGCCTCGCGGCGGGAAGCTCGCCAGTCTTGATGAAGTCGCGCAGGTGACGCCCCGATACACCGATGGCGCGGGCGGCGTCATCAACGCGCAGGGCGATCGATTCGGGGCCGGGTTCGGCGGGTCGGACGTTCATCGCGCGGCCTCCCGCTGGCGGGGAAACTTCACGAGCACGCCCAGTTGTTCAAGCTCCCGGTGGGCCTCAGCGGCGCGCAGGTAGTCGCCCTTGCTGCGCGCATGCACCAGGTCCACCACACGCGCGATAATGGCAACGTCTCGCTCGCGGGGAAGGTTGCGGTCTGGGGTTTGTCGAGGAGCGTGGAGGCGTGGCACGGTGGACTCCGTTTCCGGGCGCTTTGCCCTTCACAGAATCCCGCCGCGTTGCGTAAGCGTTGTGTAACGCCTTTGCTAAACGCCTTGTTTTATAGCCTTTTCTTGGCCTTGCCGTTGTGTTGCGTGTTGCGTTGCACTGTTGGGTCGGGTCGCCAATCGGTCGCCCTGTCTAGTCGGTCGTCGGCGTCCTCGTCCTCTTCACGCGCCGGGAGAACGGCCTCTAACATGCTGGCCTTCGTTGCCGAATCGACTTCCTTTGTGCCGGCGGGCAGGTCGCGTGATTGATCCATGCCCGCGATCTTTCGGTACTCTGGGCACTGCGTTAGCGTCGCTTTGTGGACCCCGACGCGCCTTGCGATTTCAGAGTGTGTCAGCCGCCTTGGGTCTGGTTCTTCGCTCCGCATCAGCATGGCCTTGGCCAACCACTCGACCTTTTTTTGACGGGTCGGCTTGGCTTGCTCTGGGGTGTTGGTTGCGCCGTCCGCTGGTGGCGATGGCGACATCGCCTCCCCCGCCGCGTCTAGCGCCGCCCTCCCGGCTTCCGTCAGCCGAACCTCGGGCGAGCACCCGGCCTTGTGGTTCGCCGGGTTGCACACGTCCACCCACGAGCCCACCGCCTCACGCCGCGCGACTGGTGACGCCCAGCCGCCCGACGGGCCCGGCGCAGGCGGGGTGGTGTCACCGCTGTATTTTTCTTGGTTGTGGAGAATCCATCGCCGCACCTCGACGCACCCGGCCACGTCCAGCCGGCGGAGCGCGCTTTCATTGACGGCGGGCGGGAGCGCGTCGAGCCTCCAAACCGGCTTTGAACCCAGGATGCGGAGCGCTTCGATTTCTGATGGTGACATGGCATCTACTCCGATGGGCGGTTCCGGCGGGCGGCGCGGTAGATGCGACACACCGCCCGCCGAAACCCTTGGTCGGGAGCTACCCGACCGACCCTGTTTGATATTACCTCTCGCTTGCTCTCAATCCAGCCTCATTCTCTCCCGGTGCAAAACCTGTCGTCCCTGTTGGATGTTTCAACCGCGTCTCGCACCTTCCGCTCGGACACGCCGGAGGATTTGGCGGCGGCGGCACGGGTGTCGGTTTTGGCCTTTGATCGCTTGTCGACCACGTTGTCCGACAAACGATCCTTCGTTTGTTCTGGCGTGGCCTTGCCGCCGCGATCTCTGCCCTTGCTCGCCCGCTCCCGCTTGGCTCGCTCGCTCAACAGGTCCGCCAGCGTTGACCACGGGGCGTGGTCAGGCGATCGGCTCGGGGTCGATCCCCGGCGCCGCGGCGTCCCATTGCTGGCCGTGTACGTCGCGGATGGTCTTGCCCGCGACCTCGAACCCGGCGCGGCGCAGCTCGGCGAGCATTTCACGGCGCGTGCCCTCGATCAACCAGGTCTTGCCGTCGCGGTCGGTGTAGCCGATGGTCTTGAACGTCGGCGGCAGTTGGACCGTTTTCCGTCCGACGGCGATCAGGTCGAATCCGATGTCCAGGACGCCGAGCCGGACGTCGCCCACGCAGGTCTTGCCGGTCATGTCGCTCTTCTTCACGGGGTCGCTCCTTGTGGCCGGCGATTAAATGCCCTCCACGCCCCCGGCCGGGCGCGGCGGGGGTTGGAGTCACTTGGGATCTTCGGACGCGCCAGCGGGGCGTAGGGCGTCGGTGACGGGCGTGTGCCCCTCATTGGTGACGCTGATGATCCGCCGGCGCTGGTCGGGGGTCAGGCCCGGCCATAGGGCGATCAGGCGGGCAAGGTCGGGGTCGGCAATCGCCCCCGCGCGCGTCGTCCTGCGCGTCGCGCCGGGCGGGAAGTGATATATTCGTCGGGAAGCATGGGGGGAGTTTGATTCCTGTATCGCCCATTGGCTCATTTTTATAGTTTTGCACCCGTCGGCGTCGGCTTGTAAATGCCCTGAAAAACACGGCGTTTTCCACACTATCGCGCGAACCCTCGCGAAGCTGCATGGGCTGACTCGGCGACGTACTTTACGCCTCAGATGCGGCGGAATGCGAACTGCTTTCCTGTTGCTCGTTGTCCTTGTTGTCGTGTCGCGGGGCGGCGTGGCCCTCTAGGCACTCAATTTTAAAAACATATCACTCAGCCTCGATTGCCCGCGCTGAACGGCGGCCCCTTAGAATAGTTGTTGGTCGCGACAGCGGCCGAGGGTGGCGGAGGCCAGGTACCGCGATGGATCACAACAAGGATAGGGCTGCGGGTGCGCCCGCCCCGCGGATCGAGCGGGATGCTGCAGACCTGCTTACCGAGGTCGAGGGGGTAAGGCGTGCGATGCTCGCGGTGGAACATGAGCACGCCGGTACGCTGGGGGCGTTGCACGTGCGGAACCGTGCTTCGGCGGTGAATCTATTGCATTACGTGGGTCTGCGACGGTGCGACATCCGTGACATGCAGAAGCGGCTGGCGGCGACTGGCTTGTCGTCGCTGGGGCGTGCGGAATCACACGTGCTTGGGACGGTGGATTCTGTGCTGGACGTGTTGCACCGGCTGGCAGACCGTGAGCGGGGTGAGCCGGAACAGTCGCTCCTCCCCGTGACCTTTCGCGAGGGGCGTGCGCTGCTGGAGGAGAACACGGGGGCGCTGCTGGGGGAGAAGCCCGCCCGGCGGTTTGTGCGGATCATGGTGACGATGCCGGGGGAGGCGGCGGTAGATGCGTCGCTGGTGTCGTCGCTGGTGCGTGGGGGCATGGATTGCATGCGGATCAATTGTGCGCACGACGGGCCGGGGGAGTGGAAGCGGATGATCGAGCACCTGCGTGCGGCCGAGCGGGAGACGGGTCGGTCGTGTCGCGTGCTGATGGACCTGTCGGGGCCGAAGCTGCGGACGGGCGCGATTGAGGCGGAGTCCGCCGCGCTGCACATGACACCGGAACGCGATGCGATGGGTCGAGTGACGGCGCCGGGGCTGGTGTGGATTCATAGCGCCGGTAATCCGTTGGCGGCACCGACGGGTACGGACGGCGCAAAAGTGGCGCACCTGCCCATGGAGGGATGGTGGCCGAGCGACCCGGTGGTCGGTGAGGTGATCGAACTGCGGGATACGCGCGGCGCAAATCGGGAGCTGATAGTGAAGGAGGTGACGCTGCGGGGGGTGCTGGCCGCTTGCGAGCGGTCGACGTACCTGTTCACGGGGGTGGTGCTGCGCTTGCGGAGATCGGGTCACGAGGTGCGTGTCGCGGCGCTGCCGCCTGCGGACGGGTTCATCGTGGTACGGCAGGAGGATCGGGTGGTGCTGACAGCGGACGCAACGCCCGGCTGTGCCGCGCGACGGTCTGGCGATGGGCGTGTTCTGGACCCGGCACGGGTGCCGTGCACACTGCCCGGCGTGATCGCAGCCCTCAAGCCGGGTGAACCGATCTGGTTCGACGATGGCAAGATCGGGGGGGAGGTGGAATCGGTGGCCGAGGACCGATGCACGGTGCGCATCACGCATGCACGGGACAAGGGGGAGAAGCTCCGCCCAGACAAGGGCATCAACCTGCCCGTGTCGGAGCTGGGGCTGTCGTGCATGACGGAGAGGGACTTGGAGCACCTGCCCTTTGCCGTCCGGCACGCGGACATGATCGGGCTTTCGTTCGTGCGCGTCCCCGACGACATCACGCTGATTCAGAAGCACCTGGCGGAACTCGGCGCTCCGGACAAAGCGATCGTGATGAAGATCGAGAACCGACAGGCGTTCGAGAACCTGCCGTCGCTGCTGCTGGCCGCGATGCGGAGCCCGCATTTTGGCGTCATGATCGCGCGGGGCGACCTGGCGGTGGAGTGTGGTTACGAAAGGCTCGCCGAGTTGCAGGAGGAAATCCTGTGGCTGTGCGAGGCGGCGCATGCGCCGGTGATCTGGGCGACGCAGGTGCTGGAGACGCTGACACGCAAGGGCGTTCCCTCGCGTGCCGAGGTGACGGACGCCGCCATGGGCGAGCGTGCCGAGTGCGTGATGCTCAACAAGGGACCGCACGTCATCGAAGCGATGCGGGTGCTGGACAATATCCTGCGCCGGATGCAGGAGCACCAGAACAAGAAGAGCCCCAAGCTCAGGCCACTGAGGTTTTGATCCTCTTGGAGCGTAAGACTTGGTGTGGAGGAAATCGAAGTTCCGATACTCTGAGCGACTCCCTGACAACCAGGATTGCCACTCCCCCAGCCACGCCCGCGGTGATCGCTTCGCCTCTCGTGGGGAGATCGATGTCGAGGGTATTGATCGTCGCGGCTCCAACGCGTAGCAATGGCGCAAGGGCGCGGTTGGTGGTACCCCAGAGTCGGGCGATGGTGCGAATGGCTCAGCGAGTATCAGGCGCTACGCTGCTCCACGCGGTCGGGGGCGGTACGAAACACCGCCCGGCGTCGCTATGGAGTTGACCTTCGATCAGTTCCAAGGGCTTTGAGTCAACCTGATCCAGGAGATACCGCATGCAGAATCGCACTCTTGCCGCGTGGATGTCGGCCCTGGCTCTGGCCGGGCTGTTCGCTTGCGCCCAGACCTCCCCCAGGTCTGAGCAGGCAACCGCCGCCGAGGTCCAGACGCCCGCTAAGGCCACGGCCGTCGTGGCGCAGGCCTCCGTCGCCGTCACCGAGGAATCCAACGCCGCCCCGGCGTGGAACCCCAAGCCCGTGCGCGTGTACGCCGGGCCCGATGTGGTCCAGCCCGTCGCGACGACCGACAAAGAGCCCGCGCTGATCGTCGCCGAGGGCGAGTTCTTCCGCGTGCAGGACAAGAAGGGCTGGCAGCCCGTCCACCAGGACGACAGCTACGCCAGCCACAGCTACGGCGGCATGTGGGAGATGAACGGCGGCCTGCTGGGCGCGCCGGCGGCGAGCGAAGGTTCGGTCGCCGTCCGCAAGATCAACGTCGCCACGGCCGGTGACTACCGCGTATGGAGCAAGTACCAGGCACCGCCCTACTTCAACTACAACCACCGCGTTGAGATCCTGCAGAACGGCGGCGTCGTTTACACCTACGACTACGGCTCGGTGGACCACGAGCGGTTCTACAGCTTCGCCGGGCCGATGATCAAGCAGCAGTGGTGGTTCTGGGGCGTTGACCACGACGCCGCCGAGGCCCCCAAAGGCAAGTTCGCCCACCTGGCCGCGGGCCCGGCGGAGGTCCGCCTGACCACGCTCAAGAACCCCGCCCTCGCCGGGGACCGCTTCATCGACACCATCATCCTCACCACCGAGCCGGGCGACACGTACAAGGGCTACAAGCCCTACAACTCGGGAAGCCCCTTTGCACGCGAGGCGATCAGGAACTCACAGGTCTGGGCGCGCTTCAAGAACAACTCCGGCGCCCCCGCCCAACTCGTTGCCTATGCAGCCGGTCACATGCAGCCGGACTACGGCGGAATGCGGGGCAGCTTTCCCGCCGCCCCCGTCGCGGCCGGCCAGTGGAGTGAGTGGTTCAACATCGCCTCGATCTGCAAGCTTGTTCACGAGGAGGGCGTCTTTCTGGCCCTGCCTGCCGGCGCAACCTACGACATCGAAGTCGCCCGCGACCAGGCCGGCCGGGATCTGGTCGGTGCGGTCAAGGTGGCCAGCGATGACGTCCTGGTGCTCCCGATCGACGTGGCCTGGAACCTCGACGCCAAGATCAAGACCTCCAAACAGTACGCCCAGGAAATCGGTGCCTTAGCCAAGACAACGTGGCGGCGAGCCAACGGCGGCAAGAAGCCGTCCCTCCTCGCCTACTACGGCTCGTTCCGCCAGGTCGTGCCGGGGCAAGCGGCATGGGTCAACGCTTTCAAGGATGCCCTGGGTTACAACACCCAACTCCCCGACAACTACGTCCACCTGCAGCGCGACGGCTACCACCAACACACCCACTCCCCGGGGGAGATAGAAGCGTTTGCAAAGGGCCTTACCGAGGAGCAGAAGAAGAACTTCCGCATCCTTTCCTTCGGGGACGAAATCGGCATCTTCCCGATCGACTATGCCGCTCCCAATTACGTCGAACCCTTTCGCGCCTGGGCGAAGAATAAAGGGCTGACCAAGGAGGATATGGGCGTCGAACCATCCCAGGCCAAACTCTCCGACGATCCGGCCCAGCCGCGTCTCCGCTGGTACTCCAAGACCTTCAGCGAAGAAACCCGGTTCGCCGAGTTCGCCGGGATGACGAAACTCGCCGAGACGCTACTGAACAAGGACGTGCGGACCGGCGCCAATTACTCGCCGCACGGCGGCGTGATGTACTACGGGGCGATCTACCAGTGGATCGACATCTTCAAGTTCCGCGGCATGTCCGCCTACTGGACGGAGGACTACATCTTCTCCGTCGCCGAACCGCCGCAGATGATCGGTTGGATGCTCGCCACCGCGCGCAGCGCCGTGAAGTACCACAATCTGCCCATCCACTTCTACGTCATGCCGCACGCCCCCGGCCAGACCGCTGAGAACCTCCGCCGCAACATGGTTTATGCCATCGGCGCCGGCGCCACGCAGATCGACAGCTTCTGGGTCGCCCCGCCCGAGAATTACACCGAGAACTCTGTAGCCTGGGCCTACCCGGACAACTTCAAGGCCATCGCCGAGTCCATCTACGACTCCGGTGAGGTCGAGAACATCGCAGTCGGTGGTAAGTTTCGCCAGGCTCGCGTCGCCATCGTCCTGTCCAAGGCGACAGACTTCAACGAGCGCGCTCTCAAGGTCGATGCCAAGGACGACCCCTTTGCCAGCCAGTGCCAGATGAACCCCTGGCAGTTCCAGCAGACCCTCTGCCGTAAAGACTGCCACGGCCTCTGGCTCGCCCTCCGCAACGCCCAGTACGGCGTCGAGCTCATCACGGAAGACGACATCAACGACGGCGTCAACGGCAAGGACATCCTCGCCAATTACGACGTGATCTACTTCGCCGGTGAATGGGTCGAGGACCACATCGCCAAGAAGCTCGACGCCTGGGTCAAGAACGGCGGCGTGCTCTACGCCTGCGCCGGGCTTGGCCGCCTCAACCAGTTCGACCAGCCGGAGACCAGTCTGCTGAAGTTGTTGGGGCTCAAGTCCGCCACCATCCAGAAGAACGCGGTCAACGTCCGCCCGATTCTGGAACTGCCGTTGCTCAAACCCATCGACACCATCACGCTCGATGGCACGATGATTCCTGCCTTCGCCATGAAGCAAGTGCTCACCCCGGCTGACGCCAAGGTCATCGGCACCTGGGCCGATGGTTCGGCGGCGGTCACCGTGCGTGAGTACGGCAAGGGCAAGGCGTTTGCCGTCGGCACACTGCCGGGTCACGGCTACGTTCACAGCGCCGCCAAGGTCACTCCCTGGGCCCGCGGCGGTCGCCGCATGGTCTATTCCCTTATGACCAGCGACCCGGACAAGAACAAGCTCATCGGCCTCGGTGTCAACGCCAAGCCCGGCCTCGAACGCGAGGTCGTCTCTTCCGCCGCCGGCGTCGAGGGCCTGCTCATCGACAACGAGAAGGGAACCCTGGTCACCCTCGTCAACTGGAACAAGGAGCCGGTCAAGGGCGCGGCGATCAACGTCCGTCTCCCCTTCAAGCCAAAGTCCGCCCGATCCGTGCAGGGCCAGAAGTCGGTGGACGTGACCTACGCCGACGGCATTGCAACCTTCACCATAGACCTGACCGAAGCGGACTACATCTTACTGATGAAGTAACCAGGATGGACCGTTGCGCTGGAAGCGACAACAGCGCCGCATCCGGCCCCAACTCCTCAGCCCCCCAAGACCCTGGGGGGCTTCGACTTCGCCACCCCGGCTCGATCACCCGGCCGCTGGTCATCGCGTTGATACGGTGCACCTACATCGACAAAGGATACTTCCGGCATTGCGGCTACACCAGCTCCGACGCGATGTCGGAGTCCGCCCAGATCAGGGGTCTGACCCGCTTGGTGTCGCTGTCGGAACCGATCGTGCACGGCGGCTACGACGAGGGCCACACGCCGACGCTGGCCGAGACGCTGGCGGACCGACACGCCGACCAGAGCCCGCTGGAGCAGACCAGGGTCAACATGGACTACATGACCATCCTCAAGCGCGAGCGCGTCAGCGCCCAGGCCCGCAAGGTTTTCAGGCTGTTGTCGTCGGTGCGCGGCTGCGGGTCGATCAACGTGATCGCCAGGACGCTGAAGGTATCGCCCGCGCGGGTCTGCCACATCAAGAGCGAACTGGCGCAGGCCTTGGCCAAGCACGGCTATGGGCCCGCCCTCGTTTCTCGACGATTGCGCACCAGCGCCCTACCATGCACCTGTTCCCGTTGGGGAGTAGCCGTCCGCCGATGCGGGTGGGACAGGTCGTCAAGACGGGCGAAACGGTTTGCGTTCCGCCCCGGCCTGTCTGGGGCCTCAGGCATTCGCGCCTCTGCGAGAGCACCGAGGCCCTTGGCGAGACCAACATTCTGTAGCAAAGCGGTGCCGCGCGCCTGCATTCTTTGAATGCTGGTCCGGGCCCAGGATGTGACCCCGTCATGAACGAACTGCTGCTGCTGCTCGACGCCGATACGACATCGAATCCGGCCAACCTGAAGATCTGGGCGTATGTTGCCTTCATCGGGCTGGTGGTGCTGTTTCTGGCGCTTGACCTGGGGGTGTTTCACCGCGAGGCCCATGAGGTCTCCATGAAGGAAGCAGCAACATGGTCGGTGATCTGGCTGACATGCGGCATTGCATTCAGCGGGTTCGTGTACGCCGCTTATGAGAACCACTGGCTTGGGTTGGGGCTGGAGACGGCCAAGTACAGCACGACGGAGGCGATCAAGGATGGTGCGCCGCTGATCGTGTCAGGCAAGGTGCAGGGATTTGAAGCGGCCAAGCAGTATCTCGTGGGATACGTGGTTGAGAAGTCGCTGGCGATGGACAACATCTTTGTGATCGCGCTGATCTTCACGTTCTTTGCGGTGCCACCGAAATACCAGCACCGAGTGCTCTTCTGGGGCATCATCGGCGCGCTGGTCATGCGCGGCGGGATGATCTTCCTGGGTGCGGGGCTGATCCTGAAGTACCAGTGGATCCTGATCATTTTCGGAGGGTTCCTCATCCTGACG
>JAIOPN010000044.1 GCA_021413865.1 Planctomycetota bacterium
CTTCCACTGTGGCGGGCTGAGTTTGTATCCAGAGCCATCAGGTGGCGGATAGAACCCTTCCGCGGGGGAGCCGGGGGTTGGGGGCTGACGGCGAAGCCCCCAATTCGGTCAAACATCACCCACGGAAATCCCAAAAGGACCAAACAACGAACCCCCGCGCGGGGCGGGGGTTCGATAAAGTCTGTTGTCTTGGTGAGAGGGCCGGAACGGTCACGGCACCGGGTAGCGGCTCAGGCGCAGCGGCCGGTCGATCAGGAGGAACTTGTCCACGTCGTCCCAAAACTGACGGCCGGTGGTATCCATGGAGTGGGCGTGCGTGGTTTTGCTCTGCTCGCGAGTGCTGGCCAAGCCCCCAAGCTCGGGGCTCATGTCTCCACGGACCGAATCACCCGTGATCTTGTTGCTGCAGCCGCCGACGGCCACCGCCACCAGCACCACGCACAGTGTCATCATCTTGTTCATGGGTCCACCTTTCCTTCAGATCGACGTAACATGATCCTCTGGCCGCGTTTGCTTGTCAAACCAAACCGGGCCCCTGACCCTCATTCATTCTAGGGCTGCCCGCCGCAATCAATCCGGTACCCCGGCCTGGTCGGCCGGGGCACCCATTTCCACTCCCGATCGTCCGGGACCCGCGCCCAGAACAGCGTCCCCCCATGCCGCCAGCCGTCCAGCACGATGCCGTCGCTGAAGCCCTTGCCGCGCGGCACGGCCACCAGGCAACTGTGCTCCAGGGGCGTGCCCATCCGCGCGACGGCCCAGACCGGCTCGAAGTCCGCCGTGTGCAGCAGCTCCAGCGCGTCCAGCAGGTCGCGCGTCCAGTGGCAGCAATAGCCGCGCGGCGCCGTGTGCAGCGCCACCCCCATGTTGTGGATCCAGGCGGGCATCGTCTCGCGGTACTCCTCGCGGAGCTGCAGGCAGCGCACGACCGAGACGTGCGCGATGCGGTAGGAGTCCTTGCTTTTGCGCCCCAGCGCGTCGTTGAGCGCGGCCTCCAGTTGGCGGACCCGCTCCTGCGTCGGGGCGTCGAGCATCGCCAGCGCCTTCGGGCCGGGCGTGAGCGCCTCGCGCGGCGGGGCGGCGGTGTGGCAACCCGAGATGCACAGAATGGCCGTCAACAGGGCGATACGGAGCGGGCGGGGTGTCGGTCTGCCGGGGTGCGGGCGGTGCATGGATGTGACATGGTAGTCCGCCGATGCCGCTCGTGGCATCCGCCCAGCGCGGTACGATGCCGCTCGCGGCTTAGCGTCCGCCTATTCTCTCTTTTCTTTTTCTAATAATGCCCCGCCCACCCAACATCCTCTTCATCTGCTCCGACCAGCACCGCGCCGACGCGATGAGCTGCTACGGCAACCCGATCTGCCGCACGCCCAACCTCGACCGCCTCGCCGCCTCCGGCGTGCTCCTCGAACGCTGCCACTCGCAGAACCCCGTCTGCTGCCCGCAGCGCTGCTCCATCATGACCGGCAGGCTCAGCCGCAACCACGGCCGGCTCACCAACGGCGGCTCGCTCCGCACCGACCTGCCCACGCTCCCCTCCATCCTCGCCGCCCACGGCTACCGCACCGCCGCCGTCGGCAAGCTCCACCTCACCTCCCACGCCGACGCTATCCCCGCCACGCCCTACTACGGCTTCCAATCCGTCACGCCCCTCGAAGACAGCCGCATCGGCCCCTACCTCGACTGGGTCCTCGAAAAGTTCCCCGAGCAGGCGGGCTACTCCATCGGCGCTCTCTTCAACCTGCCCACGGACGAAAACTTCTGGCGCGGCAAGCGCGACTTCCGCAAGGAATACCTCGCCGCCCGCGAGAAATACGTCAAGCCGCTGGAGATCAGCGCGACCTGCAACTGGGGCTTCGGCCACTGGTCCACGCTGCCCGAGGCGGCGCACCAGAACACCTGGCTCGCCGACCGCGCGATCGAGCAGATCAACGGCGGCGGGCGTGAACAAAACGACAAGCCGCTCTTCCTCTGGCTCGGCTTCGTCGATCCGCACAACCCCTTCGACCCGCCCGGCCGGTTTCAGAAGATGTACGACCCCGCCGCCATGCCCCCGCCCATCTTCCGCCCCGGCGAAGAGGCCGGCTGGACGCCCCACCACCACGCGATGCGGAAATACTTCTCCGTCTTCACCCGGCGCGACTGGCAAACGCTCAAGGCGCTCTACTACGGCTCGGTCACCTTCATGGACGAACAGATCGGCCGTGTGCTCGACCACGCGCGGCGCACGCTCGACATGGAGAACACGATCGTCGTTTACACCGCCGACCACGGCGAGATCCTGGGCGACCACGGCATCTGCGGGAAGTCCGCCTACCACTACGACCCCTGCCACCACGTGCCCATGATCCTCCAGTGGGAAGGCCGGTTCGCAGCCGGGGCGCGGCGGGAGACGATCACGGAACTCACCGACATCATGCCCACGCTGCTCGACGCCGCGGGCGTCCACACCGACGCGGCGCTGGATGCGCGGTCATTCGCCCCGCTGCTCATGGATGACGGCTCGGGCTACACGCCGCGCGGGCACGCCTACATCGAGAGCTACGCCGGCGGCCCGGAGGACCCCACACACTCCCCGCACACCTGGGCCAAGACGATCCGTACCGACCGCTGGCGCGCGACCTTCTATCCCGACCCGGAGATCGGCGAGTTGTATGACATGCACAACGACCCGGAGGAAACGCACAACCTCTGGCGCGACCCGGCGGCGCGGCCGGTCATCGAAGACCACCGCGCGACCCTCATGACGAGGATGATGCTGACCGATTTCCCCGTCGCTTCGCTCAAACCGCGATGATCACTTCACCGCGGCCGGCGGGGGTTGCAGCACAAGAGTGATCAGAGCGGGGAACATCTTCTGCATCGCCGCGCGGTACGCATCGGCGTCGATGTCGTAGCGGTTCGGGTACACCGCGTGGAACTCCGGCTGCACGACGACGCCGCGGTCCGACGCGAGGCTGCGCACCATCGCGCCCGTGCCGTACACGTCACGGCTCAGCAGCCAGACCTTCGAGCCCCGCTCGATCGTCGCGCGCCCGCGGAACACGCTGACCCGGAGGCGCGCCGCGGCGGCGACGTCGGCGTTCAGCTCCTTGAGCAACGCGATCGCAACCTCTTCGATCGGCCCGGCGTCCGAGCCGTCCACGCTGCCCAGGCCGCCGCCGGGGCAAACCACCACGCCGTTGGGGTAGCTCATGTCCGGGTCGGCGCGGTAGGCCGTGTCCATCCCCCTGCTCTGCGCGCCGTCGTACCTCTTGAGCCGGTTGTAAACCTGGCTCGCGCGCATCTCCCGCACCGGGACCACGCTCCGCCCGTGCTTCTCCAGCTCCGTGACCAGCATGGCGTACAACTCGTCCGCCATCTGCTTCTCGAACCCGGGCGGGTAGGTGATCGTTTTCCGCTGGAACGCCTCGAGGCGTAACTGCCTCGCCTTCTTGGGTTCTTCCGTCTGGTCGGGGCTCGCGGGGACCCACGGCGGCGCTTCCCAGGCGGATGTGACGAACTCGACCTCGAACTGGACGATGGCGACGCGCTTGCCCTCGTGCACGCCCAGGTTCGGCAGCTTGCCCCGGTCCCAGATCGCCGAGTTCACATCGACGCCGGAGGAACTGCTGGGCACCGAGAGGTCCGCCTCGTGGTACGTGCTCTGCGGCCGCGGGGGCTGGTGACAGCCGGTGAGCAGGCCCATCGACGCCCCGGCCAGGACGGCCGCCGCAACCGCGTGCACACATGTGTTCATGTTCCATGACATCGGGCTAATCCTCGTAAAATCACCCCAAAAATCAGTCTTATTTCTTCTCCGCCTCTTCCTTGCCCATCGCCTCGATGAACGTGTTCGCCTCGTTGATCGACTTCTCCATCTCGCCGATCAGCCGGTCCACATCGCCGCGCAGCGTCGTCACCGTCCCCTCCAGCGAGGCCACCGCCTGGGCGTTGAGGTTGTGCTTGAGGAAGAGCACCTGGTCGCGGAAGGCGTCGAGCACCGGCTGCATCCTCGCCTCGGCCTTCTTCATCGCGCCGATCAACTGCTCGTACCGCCGCTTCGTGTCCCGCAGCTTCTGCTCGCTGCCCCGCCGCAGCTCCTGGTTCTTGTACTCGTCCAGCTCCTTCTCCCACTCGCCGAACAGATCGGCCGAGACTTTCTCCACCGAGGCGATCCGCTTGCTCACCTGCGCCGCTTCCGACTCGCAGGTCTTGAGGTCGCCGCTGAGCTTGTCGTACTTGGCGTGCAGCTCGGAGGCGTCCACCTTCACGACCTCGGTGAAGCGCGTGAGCGCGTCCTTGAAGGCCTGCTTCGCCTCCTCCTGGTCGTCGCGCGCCTCCTTGACGCGCGAGACGAGGATGTCGCGCTTCTCCCAGCCCATCGACTCCATCGCCGAGTAGTACGCCGACGAGCAGCCCGACGCCGTGGCCATCAGCAGCAGCGCCGCCGTCATCACCCAGCCCCGCGCGATTGCACACTTCATGAGATGCTTCCTGTTCGAGACCGCTTCTGATCCCCTCTCCCTCCGGGAGAGGGTGTCGGCGTCTTCGCCGACGGGTGAGGGGACCTTCGGCCGGATGGGTCTCGCGCACTCGCACGACCCATCCGGCCGGTGACCCCCTCACCCCGGCCCTCTCCCGGAGGGAGAGGGGGCATGGCCGGATTGTAGCTGCCGCGCGATACGATGAGGCCATGCCCGCGCGTCAAATCGCAGACATCGACTCCCCGCTGTGCAGCCGGACGCCCGACGCCTGGGCGCGGTCCGTCCTGCGCGAGCCTCTCGCGCTCCTCTCCGACCACGCCCACCTGGAAAAGAAGGCGGCCGCCAACGCGCTGGAGCTGCTCAACCGCTGGCCGGGGTCCAAGACCAACGACGACGACCGCGTCTCTACAAAATGGGTGCGCGTGCTCGCCGCCATCGCGCGCGACGAGGCCGAGCACCTGGCGACGGTCGCGCGCATCCTCGCCCAGCGCGGGGGCCGGCTCGTGCGCCTGCACCGCAACCCCTACGCCAACGACCTGCGCGGCCTGGTCCGCGCGGGGCGCGGCGACCTCGAGCTGGCCGACCGGCTGATGGTCAGCGCCCTGATCGAGGCCCGCTCCTGCGAGCGCTTCGACGTGCTGGCGCGCAACGCCGACGACCCCTCACTCGCCAAGCTCTACCGCGGGCTCTTCGCCTCCGAGCATGGGCACTACCACCAGTTCCTCGACTTGGCGGCGCTGGTCATCCCCAAAGCGGAACTCGATCAACGATGGGGTGAATTGCTGGATGAGGAGTCACGCATCCTCGCGCGGCAGGAGCCGGGGCCGGGGATGCACAGTGGATTTCTTCACCCATAGCCCCCGGCCGAGCCGGGGGCTATGGGGCGGAATCCCACAAGCGGCGGGGATATCAGGCGTGCAGCACCACGCGGACGTCAGCGGTCGAGAGACGCTGGTAGATCGTCATCTCGGCGCGGATCGGCCACCAGTCGTACAGGAAAATCTCCATCGGCCGCCACATCGCGACCCAGCCGCCGATGAGCAGGCTCTCACGCACGATGTCCGTGAGCGTGGTTTTCGACATCGCGCCGATCACGTCGGCCACGCCCACGCAGGCCGCCACGAAGAGCAGCCCGATGACCAGGCTCCCCCGCCCGCGCCCCAGGAGCTGCCGCAGCCGATGGTGCGCCATCTCCCGGCGGTGCGCAAAATAAGTCCGCACCCCCTCCTCGATGATCCGCGCCGGGTCCCCCTCCGCCGGTGAATCTGTCAGATAAACCAGCAGCACAAGAGGCGCGTGACGCGGCAGCTCCCGCGCCCAGCTCACGATGAACTCCTCGGCGTCGGCGTCGAGGTCCTTCTCGGGAAACGGCGAGGGGTCCATCGAATTGAATAGCTGCCGGACGTTGCGGAGCTTCAGCTCGATCACGCCCCGGCCGTGACCGTCTCTCGATGGATTGCGTGTGTCGGTCGTGGCCACCTCACCACGATACCACCACCCTCTCCCCCCGGGAGAGTGCAGGTTGAGGGGATCACCGGCCGGATGGGCTGTGCGAGCGCGCAAGACCGTCGTGGCCGAAGGTCCCCTCACCCGTCGGCGAGGACGCCGACACCCTCTCCCGGGGGGGGAGAGGGATCAGGTTCACATGTGGTGCGCGCCGGTCGCGGCGCGGCGCGTCGTGAGGCGGCGCTGGCTGTCGTACTTCTTGCGGGCCTCGGGGTCGTGGAGCACCTCGTAGGCGCGCGATATCTCGATGAAGCGCTGCGTCGCCTCGGCGCTCTTGTTGAGGTCCGGGTGGCAGAGCCGGGCCAGCTCGCGGTAGACGTGGTGGATGCGTTCGGGCGTGGCGTCGGGGTTGAGGCCCAGGGTGCGGTAGTGGTCGGGCAGGCCGAAATCAACGACCGCCGGCGTTTGCGGCGGCGGGGGCGGCGGTCCGCCCGCCTCCTTGAAGCGGTGCTCACCCGCGGGCACGTACCCGAAGTGCGCCATGGCGAGCATGGCCGACACCTGCCCGGGCGTCGGGTCGATGAAACGCACCCCCATGTCCCACTCGCGCCAGCCCATGCGCCGGAGCCGGACCACGCGGCCGTACACCGCGACCTGCTGCACGCCCGAGCGCACCCAGAGCGCCAGCACGGTGCCGATGCGCACCTTGGGCCGCGCCGCGGTGTGCACGCGCATACCGGCCGCGGAGAGGTCGCTCACGTCCCCTAGCGGCGAGCGCAGATCGTGGACGAGGTATCGCTCCGTCCGGCGGTTCTCGCGACCCGCGGCCTGTTTGTTTTGACGCCTCTGTCCGACAGCGAAGGGCCACATAATTAGGCGGGCCTGCGGGGTCCCTGGGGCACGAAAGATTCGGGCCGGACGAAATCGGCCGGGTTGATCGGTTCATCGAAGCGCACGCCGACGTGGAACAGGCCGTCGTCGCTCCCCGCGCTGCAGGCGACCATGCCGCGGCGGCGGACGAGCTGGTGGTCCAGGTCCAGGAGCGCGATCTGGCAGCGCGTGCCCGGCTGCACGGGCTCGGCGTGGATGAAGCCCACGCCCGTGTCGCTCAGGTTGCGCGTGCGGACGAGGTAGCGCTCGCTGTCCTCGCCCGAAGACGTCTCGAGATAAAGGTGCATGATGGCGCGGTGCGTGGCGCGGCGGCGACGCCGGCGGTCCACCCCGCCGTACGGCTTGCTGTCGGGCGCCGGCGAGGCGAGCACGACCCATTCCTCTTCCGTGATCGCGCGGCTCTCGACCTTGCGTCGTGCCGGCGGCTTGCGTGTGAAAATCATCTCGACCTCCCCTTGGACGCCCGATCGGCGCTCTCCGGTGCGTCCTGAATCGGGCTATTGTCAGTCCGAGGTAACCAGACGATACGGCGAGCCCGCGGACAAGCTTTTTCTGCGAACAACCGATGCACAGAGCCGTCGCAGACGTTACAGACGGACCGGGCGCAGCGCGAAGACAGAAATGGGACCTCTGCGTTTCTCCCTCTCCCCGGAGGGGGGCTTTGCACAAAAAGTCTTTTCCGGGTGCCACACATCATCGTCTTCGTGATGTGTGTCTTCGATTTCACTGTGAAATTGGGCGTCCATGAAGACACACCGCACCTAAGAAGGATGCAGTGTGGCACCCGGGGGATTTTTTGTGCAAAGCCCCGGAGGGGAGAGGGGAACGCATTCACTTCTTCGCGGCCACCGGCATCGCTGCCGGCGCATCGCCCGGCGCCGCGGCGCGGTTCGACGCGTCGTAGTTGTGCGCCCTGCGCCTGCGATCGACGCCGACGAACACCTGCTCCTTGCGGCGGCAGCAGGAACGCACCGAGTTCATCATCAGGTACCCCAGGAAGACCACGCAGACGACGGCGATCATCGCCACCAGCGGCTCGGTCACGTCGGCGCGCCGGCCGGCGGTCGTGGCGCGGACCGCCTCGTTCACGCCCGCCAGCAGCGCCACCGCCAGCACCATGAAGCCCACGCCGCGCCGCCGCTGGTAGGAGAGGAACTGCAGCGAGAGCAGCATCGCGATGAGCACATACAGGATCATCGACCGCGCCAGGTGCGCCAGGGCGATCTCGTACGGGTAGCTGAACTGGTCGTGGAAGGGCATCCAGTTGATCGCGCGCTTGCCGGCGAGCTTGCCCTGGTCCATGTGCAGCTTGCACCAGACGCCGAACATCGCCAGGTTTAGCACCGTCACCACGATGAGCATGACGGGCTTCTCGCGCTGACGGCTGACGAAATCACGGACGCCGAAGGCGGCGTAGGAAATCTTGCAGTAGGCCCAGAAGATCGCGTGGCGGAGCCAGGCGTCGGCGAGCACGGCCGTCAACACACCCGCAATCCCGCCCGCCGTGTTCATCAGCACGTCGTTGTACGACGCCAGCCGCGAGGTCACCATGCCCTGCGAGCACTCGACCGCCCAGCAGGTGCCCAAGATGAGCAGCGTCGGCTCGACGATCTGCCGCCACCACGACTTGCCCAGCCGGTGCAGACGCAGGCGCAGGAGCATGCCGATGGGCAGGTAGAGCATCAGGTTGATGACGTAGTCACCCATGATGCTGCTCTCGCCCACGTTGTTCATCTTGGTGATGGTCGCGCTGTCCCACCACTTGGGGCTCGACGCGGCCAGGTAGCTCCAGTGCAGCGCCCGCAGGGGCAGGCTCGTGTCGGGCGTGCCGGCGGCGCGGAAGTCGAAGGGCATGAGCGAGCCGTAGATCACGAAGGCGAGCCACGCGACGGCCAGCAGCAGGTAGTGGCCCGAGGGCAGGGCCGTGCGGTTGATCTCGGCCGCGGGCGCGGCCGCCTTGGATTGAATGGATTGCGACATCATTACTGGAAGCCTCCCCACCGCGCGGCGTGCATGCTCCGCTGCACCCCGCGCCTCGACAAAATCTCCCGCCGCCCCCCTCCATGGTAGGCCAGCCCTGTTACCGCAAAATCAACGATACAGACCGCGCCAAGGCCAATCGGCGCACGCCCCATAATCCCTTTGTCGCGGATACCAGAAAGAGGAAGTTTTGACTCTGGAATCCATGCGGCCGCGAAAATATTTCCAAACACACCGGTTTTCGGCCGGGTGCCACTGGTCGCGTCTTCGAGACCGGTGTCTTTCCGCGTGAAAACCACTGGTCTGCCGAAGATGGCCGACCAGTGGCACCCAATCCCATGCGTCCCTCTCCGCTCCCCCGGTACAATTCCTCCACCATGCTCACCGCCGAACAAAAGAAGTTCTACGACGACAACGGCTACCTCGTCCTGCGCGGCCTCTTCCCCGCCGCTGAGATCGCCGACATGCGCCGCGACCTCTTCGCCACGCTCGCCAAACCCTGGACCGGCTCCAAGCGGCTGGGCATCGGCTACCAGAAAGACGCCGCCGGCAAGGACCCCGTCAACCCGCTGGGCGCGTCGTTCGTCATGCACTCGCCCGTGATGGGCGACCGCTGGTTCAAGCTCACGCTCGACTGGCGGCTCGTCGAACCGATGGTCGATCTGCTCGGCCCGGACGTAAACCTGCACGACCAGAAGATGCCCCTCAAGCCGCCCGGCCACGTCACGAACCAGGGCTGGCACCAGGACTGGGCCTACGAGCAGCACGACGTGCCCGAGCTGGCCGCCATCCTCCTCTACCTCGACGCCACCGCCCCCGGCGCCGGCGCGACCAAGCTCGCCCCCGGCTCGCACAAGCGCGGCGAAATCCCCCACCTCAAGCCCGACACGCTCGCCATCACCGACGACCTCATCACCGAGCCCACCGTCCAGCCCAACATGAACCCCGGCGACGCCATCATCATCCACACCCTGCTCGCCCACAGCGTCGGCGACAACCACTCCGCCGAGACCAAGTCCATGATCGCCCACGTCTATAAATCCGCCCGCGCCATCGACACCCACAACAACACCCGAGTCATGGCCGAGATGCCCGTCGCCCGCGGCGGGAAACCGGCGATGAAGCTGATGTGGTGAGCCCCCGCACCCGGCGAGGTAGCATGATCGCATGCCCCTCGCACCCGCCGATCTCCGCGCCGATGTTGCCGTGTTCGAGAGCGGCGCAGCGCTCGCCCTGAAATACGAAACCAATCTCCGCCCCGCCGACCTCGCCCTGATCGACCGCGCCCGGCTCGAGGCGCAGCGCCGCCGGGCCGCGCTGGCGAGCGGCAAACACCCCCGTCTCCCGCGCGCAGGGTCTTTCGTCGCCGGCTACGTCTCCCGCGTGGACGGCTCCGCACAACCCTTCGGCGTCGTCCTGCCGCGCGATCACGACCCGACGAAACCATCGCGACTCGATGTCGTCCTGCACGGCTCGATGTCCAGCCGCGCCCTGAGCTTCCTCCAATTCATGAGCCGGTTCGGCGCGTGGGCACGGCCCGGCGACGCAACTCCCGCCGCGCCGCCAAACGACTTCATCGAGCTGCACCCCATGGGCCGGGTCGAGAACTGCTACCGCTGGGCGGGCGAGGCGGACGTCTTCGAGGCCATCGAGGCGGTCCGCCGGCGGTACAACATCGACCCGCGCCGCATCGTGCTGCGCGGCATGTCGATGGGGGCATCGGGGACGTGGCACCTCGGGCTCAAATACCCCGACCGCTTCGCCGCGCTGGGGCCGTACTGCGGCTACGTTGATACCTACCGTTTTTCGCACACGCCCATCGGCTCGTTCGTGCGCGTGAAAAAACTCCGCCCGGTACAGGACCGGGCGCTGCGCATGCTCGACTCGGTGGACTACGCCGCCAACGCCGGGCTGGTGCCCGCGATCGGCGCGATCGGGGACAAGGATGTTTTCTTCGACGCCCACGTCATCATGGGCCACGCCATGCGCGCCGAGGGGATCGAGATGGTCAACCTCATCTCGCCCGGCACCGGCCACGTCATCGACCCCGTCACCCACGCCGAGCAGATGCGCCGCATCGCCCTGCACACCACCGTCGGCGTCGAGCCCCGCCCGCGCCGCCTCCGCTTCGTCACCTGGACCCTCAAATACCCCGGCAGCCACTGGGTGAAACTGCTCGGCCTCAAACGCCACTACGACCGCGCCGAGATCGACGCCCACCTCACCGGCGACAACGAGCTCCGCATCGACACGCTCGCCAACATCACGCGCTTCGCCCTGCTGCCCCCGGCCACCGACCACCCGCTGCGCATCACGATCGGCAAACAGACGCTCGCCGCCCCCGCGTCACGCGAGGGCGTGGTGCTGGCGTGCGTCAACGGCGAGTGGCGCTGCTCCGGTGGGGCAGGCGTCCCGCCCCACCGGACCAGCAAGCGCCCCGGCCTGCAAGGCCCGATCGACGACGCCTTTGCTTCCTCATTTCTCTGCGTGCGCGGCACGGGCCGGCCGTGGAACCGCCGCGTGCATGGCTACGCCCTGGCCGCGCTCGACCGCTTCGCCGACGACTGGGAACGCTACATGCGTGGCCCGCTGCCCGTCATCGACGACACCGCCGTCACGCCCGACCACGTCGCCCACCACAACCTGATCCTCTTCGGCGACCCGGGGAGCAACCGCTGGATCAAGCGCGTCCTGCCGCGCCTCCCGATCCACTGGTCGCCGACGCTGCTGAGCGTCGCCGGCGTGGAGTATGACGCCGCTCACCACACGCCCGCGCTCGTGTACCCCAATCCCCTTCCGACCGCCGGCGACCGCTACATCGTGGTCAATGTGGGCCACAGCTTCGGCCGGCGGGAATTATCCGGCCTCAATTACCTGTTGTTCCCCCGGCTGGGCGACTGGGCGGTGCTCGATACCACAAACCCCGACGCCGCGGTGCAGCCTGAGGACCGCGCGGTGCGCGCCGGGTTCTTCGATGAGGCGTGGTGCATTTCGGATTGAACCACGGAGACGCGGAGGGAAGATGAGAACGCGGAGAAGAGATACGAGGAATGAATGATTTGGTCAATAATCCTCCGTGCCTTCTCCGCTATCTCCGTGTCTCTCCGTGCCTCCGTGGTTCTCTTTAGAAAACGAGGGCCTGCCGGATGAAATCGCGCTGGAGCCTTTCGCTGGGGCGGCTGTTCGCGGTGACGCTCGCCGCCCTGGTGGTGCTGCTGGGCCTGCTCTTCGCCCTGCTCCTGGGCGGCACGCAGCAGTCGATCCTGGAGATCTCCGAGCGCATGCGGCGCACGGCCGCGGGCGAGATCGCCGGCCGGGTCGAGACCCGACTGCGGAGCGCCGAGGTCGAGATCGACCGCTTCACCACCCGCTTCCGCGCCAGCCTGATCGACACGGGCGACCCCGCCGCCGTCGAGGCCGCGTTCTACGCCGAGTTCCTCGGCCGGGAAAAGCTCGACGAGCTCTCCTTCACCTGGGCCAGCTCCATCGGCTACGACGACGGGGGCGACATCATGCTCGCCCCCGGCCGGCGCGGGCAGATCAGCGTTTACCGCGCCCCGGGCGGCAACGCACGGGGCGACGCCCTCACGCTCTTCACGCGGCTCATCACCATCCCCGACTCGGGCCCGGTCCTGCAGTGCCGCAAACGCCCGCCCGGCGGCGGACTGCTCTCCGCCCCGCTCGAGCGCGAGCTCGAAACGCCCAGCGACCCGACGCAACACCTCACCTTCAAGACCCCCGCCCGCCGCGATTTCCGGGGCAGGCTGCTCTGGAGCGACCTGCACTGGTCCGAGCAATCCGCCCACATGCCCGAGAGCGGCCGCGAGGTCGTCGTCACCCTGCAGCGGAGCATCGAAGATTCGGCGGGGCGGTTCATCGGCGTGCTGCGCGTCGGCCTGCTCACCGGTCGCCTCGACGAGATCGCCCGCATCCAGCCCTACGACTCGGGCCAACCCGACGCCGACACCGCCGACCCGCACCGCGTCTTCCTCTGCGATGCGCGGGGCAGGCTCGTCAGCAGCGTCACGCCCGCCGACCACCTCGAAGACTCCGATGGCGACCTGCGCTTCGTTTCGCCCGACGCCCCGCCGCAGGTCGTCGCCGCGCTGCACGCCCCGGTCCTCGCGGGCGTTGCCGCGGGCCAGCCGCCGCAATCCGTGCGACTCAAGGTCAACGGCACGACCTACCTCGCCACCTTCCAGCCGCTGCAACGCACGCAGGACTGGATCGTCGCCATCGTCGTGCCCGAGTCCTACTACCTGGGCAACCTCACCGCGACGCGCAACCGGCTGCTCATCGCCTCATTCGCCGTCATGGCGGTGATCCTCGTCGGCGGCGTGTTCACGCTCCGGCTGGTGCGCGGCGGGCTGACCCGCATCACCGGGCAGGCGGCGGCGATGACGCGCTTCTCCTTCGAGCCGGCCGAGGCACGCTCCGGGCTGACCGAGGTGCGGCTCGTGCTCGACAGCATCGAGGGGGCCAAGGCCGCGCTCCGCGCCATGAGCCGGTACGTGCCCATCGACCTGGTCCGCCAGCTCTACGCCCGCGATGCCGAGCCCAAGCTCGGCGGCGAGCCGCGCGACCTGACCGTGATGTTCACCGACATCCAGGGCTTCACCGACCTGGCCGAGCGCTTGCCGCCCGACCGCCTCGCCGAGGCCCTGGGGCTCTACCTCGACGCGATGACCCAGGCGGTGCACGAGAACGGCGGCGTGATCGACAAGTTCATCGGCGACGCGGTGATGGCGATGTGGAACGCGCCCAAGCCCGTCGAGGACCACGCCGTGCACGGCTGCGCGGCGGCGCTGGCCTGCCTCCGCTTCACGGCCGAGCTCTACCGCTCCCCCGCGTGGCACGGCCTGCCCCCGCTGGTGACGCGGATCGGCCTGCACAAGGACCGCGTCCTCGTGGGCCACTTCGGAGCCCCCAGCCGGATGAACTACACCGCCCTGGGCGACGGCGTGAACACCGCCGCACGCCTGGAGAGCCTGAACCGGTACTACGGCACGATGGCGATGGTGACCGCCGCCGTCGAGGCCGAGGCGCGCGGGCGATTCGTCTTCCGCCGCCTCGACCGCGTGGCCGTCAAGGGCAAAACAAAGGGCTTCGAGGTCTTCGAGCTGATCGGTGAGGTGGGCCAGGTGAACGCGGCCGAGTCGGTGATCCGCAACTACGAGGCCGCGCTGGAGATGTACCGCCGCCGGCAATTCTCCGGGGCGATCAACCTGCTCAACACCCAGACCGACGACGCCCCTAGCCGCGTGCTGATCGAGCGCTGCGTCGAGTTCCTGCGCGAGCCCCCGCCGGGCGGGTGGGACGGCACATGGGTCTTCACGTTGAAATAACGCACTCACTCCGGTGGTGTATCCTGTCCGCCGATGGCCCAGAACGCTCCATCCTGGATCGCCAACCTGCGCGGCGGGTTCATCGTGTTCGACGGGCCCGACGGCGGGGGCAAGAGCACGCAGTTCCGCCGCTTCGCCTCGCTCGTCAGCGCCGCCGGCGTGGGCGTCTGCGAGGTGCGCGAGCCCGGCGGCACCGAGATCGGCGAGCAGGTCCGCCGCGTGCTGCTCGACCCGCACAACAAGGAAGAGATCGACCTCAACTGCGAGATGCTCCTCTTCATGGCCAGCCGGGCGCAGCTCGTGGCCCAGCGCATCAGGCCCGCGCGGGCCGAGGGCAGGCTCGTGCTGGCGGACCGCTTCATCAGCTCGACGCTCGCCTACCAGGGCACGGCCGGGGGGCTCTCGCGCGATGACATCGTCAACGCTGGTAAGATCGCCCTGCGGGACTGCTGGCCCGACCTGGTGGTGATCTTCGACGTGGACGAGGCGACCGCCTCGGCGCGGATGAACCCCCTGCTCCGCCCGCAGGAGTTCGCCGCCGACAAGGACCGCATCGAGGCCCGCGGCGACGGCTTCCACAAGCGCGTCCGGCAGGGATACCTGGAGCAGGCGAGACTCGACCCGCAGCACCACGTGGTCATCGACGCCACGCCCGCGCCCGATGAGGTCTTCACCCGGTTGGTGAAGGCGATCGGGGAGCGGTTCACGACCCCCCGCTAGGCCGACCGGAACGCAGCCCATGCCCGACGTACAAGAAGCACACATGCTCGGCCGGCTGCTGGCGCCCGAGATCGAGGCGATGCTCGAGGCCAAACAGACCCACGAGGCGCGGGCCGCGCTGGTGGACCTGCTCAACCCCGAGATCGCCGACGTGCTGGTCGAGCTCCCCCCGCACCAGCGCGCGGTGGCGTTCCGCCTGCTGCCGCGCGAGCGCGCCGCCGAGGTGTTCACCTACATCCCCATGGAGGCGCAGGAGGAACTGCTCAAGGAGCTGAACACCGAGCAGTTGGCGCACCTCTTCGACGAGATGGCGCCCGACGACCGCGCCGAGCTGTTCGACGAGATGCCCGGCGAGGTGGCGGCCAAGCTGCTGGCGCTGATGAAGCCCGAGGAGCGCAAGCAGACGCAGGCGATCCTGGGCTACCCGGCGCACAGCGTCGGCCGCATCATGACGCCGGACTACCTGTCGATCCGCCCGGAGTGGACGGTGACGCAGGCGCTCGAGCACCTCCGCCGGCACGGGCGCGACGCCGAGACCTTCAGCCGCATCTACGTCGTGGACGAGCGCGGGCGGCTGCTGGACGACATCCGCATCCGCCAGCTCCTGCTCGTCGAGCCCTCCTCGCCCGTGCGCTCGCTGATGAACGAGCAGTTCATCACGCTGCACGCGCAGGACGACCGCGAAGCGGCCGTCAAGACGATGGAGCGGTATGACCTGCCCGCGCTGCCGGTGGTGGACCGCGAGGGGATTCTGGTCGGCATCGTGACGTTCGACGACGTGGCAGACGTGGCCAAAGCCGAGACCACGGAGGACATCCAGAAGATGGGCGCCGTGCAGGCCCTCGAGGAGCCCTACATCAACGCCTCGATCATGGAGCTGGTGAAGAAGCGCGGCACGTGGCTCTCCATGCTCTTCCTGGGCGAGATGCTCACGGCCTCGGCGATGGCGCACTACGAGCACGAGATCGCCCAGGCCGTCGTCCTCTCCCTCTTCATCCCCCTGATCATCTCCAGCGGCGGCAACAGCGGGTCGCAGGCCTCGACGCTCATCATCCGCGCCATGGCGGTCGGCGAGATCGAGCTGCGCGACTGGTGGCGTGTGCTCAGCCGCGAGTTGATCTGCGGGGCGGCGCTGGGCCTGCTCCTGGGCGTGATCGGCCTGATCCGCATTAACCTCTGGTACGCCCTGGGCTGGGGCCACCTCTACGGCGAACACTACGAGCTGATCGCCTTCACCATCGCCGCCTCACTCATCGGCGTCGTGCTCTGGGGCTCGATCATGGGCAGCATGCTCCCCTTCCTCCTCCGCGCCGCGAAGCTCGACCCGGCGGTGATCTCCGCCCCGCTGGTCGCCACGCTCGTGGACGTCACGGGCCTGATCATCTATTTCTCCACCGCCGCGGTCATCCTGCGCGGGACGCTGCTTTGAGACCCGCATGGACACGGCCGCCCCCACGCTCTTTTCCTCCCCACCGCGCCTGACCAAGCCCGGCCTCTTCATCACCGGCACGGACACCGGCGTGGGCAAGACGGCGGCGGCCTGCGCGGTCGCGTGGAACCTGCGCCGCGCGGGGATGCGCGTCGGCGTCTGCAAGCCCTTCGCCACCGGCTGCCGGCGCGAGCGCGGCGACCTGGTCAGCGAAGACGCCGAGGCGCTGGCGCACTTCGCCGATTGCCGGCAATCCCTGGCCGTCATCAACCCGGTGCGCTTCGCGCTGCCCGCCTCCCCCGCGGTGGCGGCGGAGCACGCCCAACAAGAGGTGGACTTCGACGCCATCGCCCGGTCGCTCACCGAGCTGGACCGCGCCAACGACTGCGTGCTCGTCGAGGGGGTGGGCGGGCTGCTCGTGCCGATCGATCCGCGCCGGCCCCGGGTGACGGTGCTCGACCTGATCCGGTCGCTGGGTTATCCCGTGGCCGTGGTCTGCCGCGCGACGCTGGGGACGCTCAACCACACCGCCATGACGGTGCGGCTGCTCCATGAAGCACATTGCAGCGTGGCGGGGCTGATCGTCAACGGCTACGAGCCCGACGTGGCGAAGGTGACCGATCCGTCGATGCACACCAACCGGCGGTGGCTGGAGAAGATGAACGGCGTGAAAATCCTGGCGACGGTGCCGGGCGTGCCGGCCGGGGAAATCGCGCCGGAGAAGGGGCTGCTGCCCCCCGCGATCGTGGAGGCGGTGGGGATGAGCTACTGGCCGGACTTGCTCTCTTCACCATTGGTCAGGGGCTGAACCGGCGCCGGCTTGCCCGGGCCGAACACGCCGCGCCACGAGTCGCGCACGCCGGTGAAGCTGCGGAGGCTGGTCTGCGGGTTTTCGAGCGTGCCGGTGACGTGGATGTTGACGAACTGGTCCTTGACGCCCGCGACGATCTCGGCGATGGGCCCGAGCTCCACGGGGTTGGGGTTGCGGGTGAAGAGGCTCAGGTCCAGGGCGCGGGTGGAGTATTTCATCGTGCCGGTGCCGACGATGTTGAGGCTGGGCGCCTCCATCGTGACGGAATCGAAGCGGACGTTGTCGCCGTCGAGGACGAACTGCGCCGAGGCCCGGTCGAAGGCGCGCGACGAGGGCCAGGAGAGGTTGAGGACCTGCAGGATGCCCGGCGCGGCGGGGAGCTCGGAGGCGTTGGCGTTGCGGACATCGACCTGGCCCCGGCCGCTCAGGGCGCGGCGGTCGTTGGGCACGCCCTCGATGTTGAGCTGCGCCGAGAGGACGCCCGTGGGCACGGGCATGGAGCTGGGCTGGGTCTGCGGGTTCCCCTCCACGGCGGGGCCGAGGTATTTATCGGGGTGCACCACGGGGTCCAGCCGCGCGCCCTGGAGCGTCATGGCCATGTGGTACCTGCCGCCCTCGGCCAGGTTCACGCCGCCCTCACCCATGAGCTGGCCGTCGTACACCTCGCCGCGCAGCTCGCGGACATCCAGGATCGACGGGTCTGCCGCCGAGGCGATGCGGACCGACAGCGGGCTGATCAGCCGGCCCACTGCGCGGAGCCGCTGCGCGTCGAGCCGGAGCTCGAGCCGGGGCCACTTCGCCTCTTTCGCGCTGGTCACGGCGACGTCCAGCCGGCCATTAAGCTCCGTGATCGGCACGCCGAGCGTCGCGCGGGTGTCGGTCAGATCGACCGCGCCGGTGAAGGTCAGCGCGTCGCCCTCGGCGGCGGGGTTCCAGTGCGCGTGGGCGTCGCGCAGGTGGTACGCGCCGTGCAGTTCGAGGCCCTCGATCACGCGGGCGACATAGGCCGGCAACGCGGCGCGGGCGGTGGCGGAGAAATCCTTGTCCCGGGCGTCGAGGGTCATGTCGAGCTCGGGCTTGTCGCCCAGCGCATACACGCCCGAGGCGGTGAGCCTGCCCGTGTCATACGCCGCGGTGAGCTTGTCGATCGTGACGCGCTCCCGGGTGAGCGAGAGCGTGCCGCCCATGTCGGTCAGGTCGAGCCGTTTGCCGCGCAGCATCAGGCTCATTTCGTGCGGCCTGGCCGTGAGGCTGAACACGGGCGTGCGGTCGCCCTCCATGTGGTAGTCGATCGCCGTATCGACGGTGCCGGTCGGCTTGTAGGTGTCGAACAACTGCTTGGCGCGGTCGATGGCGAAGCCGCCGGGCGGGACGAGGTCGAGGACCGGGTCGTCGAGCTTGAGGCCGTCCGCGGTGGCGTTGATCTGCACGCTGGGCTTGCCGTCGATCCACTTGGCGCTGCCGGTCAGGCCGACTTTCGTCTCGCCATGCACACCCTCGATGGACTCGACCTGCACGAGCCCGCGGCTGATGACGGCGCGGCCCTTGATGTGTTCGATGGCGTAGCGGCCGTCATAAGGCTGGGCGCGGCCGTCCTCCATCCGGGTGCGGATGTGGAAGTCGATGTCGCCCTTTTCGTTGCGGAGGATGACGCCCGAGGCGTCCACCGCGCCGGCGAGGTGGAGGGATTCGAGCCAGCGGTTCTGCGGCTCGGGGATGGAGGCGATGAGGAAGGCGTCCATCGGCACGCCGACGCCGGCGATCTGGAGGTCGGGCTTGAAGAGGCGGCCGGGGGCGATGTCGGTGACGGCGCCCGAGAGCTGGCCGGCCGCGCCCGAGAGGCCGTTGGCGCGGATGGACTCGGCCGTGACGCTGTCGGGCTGGATGATGAGCCTGCCCTCGGTCAGGTGCAGCGGGTAGGGCCAGTGGCGGAAGAGCACGTTGAAGCCCCGGCTCGTGACCAGGATTTTGCTGGAGTATTTCTGCTGCGGCCCCCGGGGGCGGGTCACTTCCGCCGTCAGCGAAATCCGCCCGCCCAGATCGAACACGGGGATCTCTTTGCGGGTCTTGAGCGCGGCGACACGGGCGTCGATCACCTTGAGCGCCTCGCGGTCCACCGGCGGGGCCGTCTCGACGGCGCGCCGCCTGGCCCCGAGCGCCGCCAGTTCGTCGGCGTCCGCTTTGGCCTGCTCCGATGTCTGGATCAGGCCCATCCCGATCAGCCGCTTGTGCTGGTCAACGTCGATGAACGTGTCGAGAACCTCGCGCTGCTTGGGGTTCAGCGCGTCGCGGAGGAAATGGTCCACCGGGGCGTCCACGGCCGTGACCGTCATGTTCACCGCCGCGCCGTCGCCGGGCGGCCTGACCGTGCCGCTGACCGTCACCGAGGCGCCGGTCGGCCCCTTGCCGTGCATGGAGGCGACGCGGACCTCGTCGTCGTTGAACAGGATCTCGCCCTGCACCTCCTGCAGCGGGTACTCGAACCGCGAGTAAAGGATGTGCGCCTGCACGAGCTGGACGGAGCCGTTGTAGCTGATGTGGCCGCCGGCGGTCTTGCGCTCGACCAGCACCAGCGCCTTGAACGTGCCGCTGGGGCCGAGCTGCTTAAACCCGCGCTGCACCGCCTGGGGCAGGGCGAGCAGGTAGTGCGGCTGCTCGGGCAGGACGAGCGGGTCCACGCGGAGCGTGAGGCTGAACGGGGCGTCGGCGCTCATGCCGTGGATGCTCCCGTTGAGCACGTAGTTCATCTCCTCGATCTTGCCCACGAGGTTCTCGACGCTGACCTTCTCGCCATTGACGGTGAAGCGGCCCGAGACGCCGGTCATGCGCGAGCGTGCCTCGCCGTAGGGCAGGGTGATCTGGGCGTTCTTGAGCTCGAGCACGGCGTGCAGGCCGATCGCCGGGTCGGGGTCGTAGCCGAAGCTCACCGTCGGGAACGAGCCGGCGGGCTCGAGCAGGTCCCACCACTCGCGCAGGCGGCGCGGCAGGACGTCGCGCTGCGGCTGGTCGAGGGTGAAGCGGTCGAGCTTGGCGTCCATCGTGCGCCGCAGCACGTCGAAGCTGCCGCTGAGCGCCGGCCCCTCGACCTCGCCCTCGCGCACCTGCCGGAGCATGAACTGGTACACGCCGGGGTGGGCCTCGCTGCTGGTCAGGTTCCCGCCGATGGCCATCGTGCCCAGCTCGGTGTATTTACCGGCATCAGACTCGCCGAAACGGATCATCCCCTCGCGCACGAATATCTCGGGGATCGACGGCACGCCCCCGCCCTGCTTGGGCAGGGGCTTGAGCCTCTGCACGTTGAACAGCCCGGTCGTCGCGTCCTCCGTCAGGTAGAGCATGGACCCGATGAACACGACCGACTTGGCGCGGAACTTGCCGCTGAGCAGGCTCCAGACGTCGTGGCGGACGAGGACCTCGTCGGCGGAGAAGAGCCGGTCGGCCGCCGGATCGCCGCCCGGCGCGGCCAGGGCGACGCCGTGCAGGTGGATGCTGCCGTCCAGGCCGATGCGCGCCGAATCGATGTGGACCTGCGTGCCGGTGGCGTTTTCGAGGAGCGACCCGGCCAGGCGTGCCAGCCGCGCCGGCCTCGTGAGCCAGACCCCCGCGCCGACAACGCCGGCCAACACCAGAAGCGCAACGACGGCCGCGCGGCGCCGCCAGCCGCGCGCTCGGCCAAACCGTCCGGTGAGATGCCTCAGTGGTGCCAAAGCGGGGTCCGTGCGGGATGCGTGGGGGTTACAGCCACGTCATCTTACGCAATGGATCGGCGAATGACGTGCCGCGGATGCGAAGAGAAGAAGCCCCGCATTGGCATGACGGGGCTTTGGGGCTCCGCCTAAAAAACCACACCCCCGGTGTTTTCACCGGGGGTGAGGCGGAGGAGAAAGAGCGGGGGTGTTTCTGCGTTGAACTTCGGAAGACCAGGCGGGGCGCGGGGTTCCGGGAAATCTCTCGGTTCTTCACCCGTTGAATACTACGCACGGGACCGGTGGAGGTTTGGTCCGGGCGCGGTTTTCCGGGAGAAAAAAAGGCCAGCGAAGGCGCCGCCTGGGTGCTCGAGGTTGGCCAGTAGTAACCGGAAAGTGCGGGGCACCCGATCACTGATGCACTGGCGACCAGGCCTGCCGCGGTTCATCCTTGAACCTAAGCGGGCCGGCACAGGTCGAACGCGGTACGGCATGAATCCGTTCGACCTTCGCTGACATTTCGAGATTTTTCGCGGAGTCCCGTGCACCCCCTGATCGGTGCGACCGTTAGTAAACCAACCGACCCGATTCCCTGACGCACTGCCTCGACGATTCCCGACTGAGGACTTGCTTATTGCCGCGGCTCTTCGTTCGCCTTCGGCGGCTTCATCGCGCGCCGCGGGTTCATAAGCATGTTCGGCCGGCGTGCCAGCGATTCCTTCACGTGTGCGTGCCAGCTCTGGCGGTCCCTGATCTCCACGCGGTCCTTCGCACCGATCAGCACGACGTCCTTGCCCAGACCCGCCATCTCCAGGAGATGATCGGGCATCCTCACGCGGCCCTGGGCGTCGATCTCGACCTTCCTCGACAGGCTGTACCAGAGCCGCTCGTACTCCAGCACTTCCTCGGGGTCCAGCTCGCTGCGGTCCAGCTCCGACGCCCGCTGCTCAAACGACTGCTCCGTGTACAGACACAACGACTGCTTCTCGCCCAGCGTTACATAGACCGAAACCGGCGCGTCCCGCACCACCCGCTCGGGCCGGGCGTCCCATAACTGGGCTCGGATCTCGGCCGGGATCGCCAGTCGGTTTTTGGCATCGATGGAATGCTCGTAGGTGCCTGTGAAAACCAAGGGCCAGCCTTTCCGCATCCACGACCGTTCATGGGTTGGGATAATATCCCACTCTTCCCCACAATGCAACACATTTCTGGACCCCCTCCCCAAAATGCCCAAAAAACTAAAGAAATCCACAACATTCAGACGTTATCCACAAGCACTACCCAGACCCGCCGGGCGCGGCGATGAACGGCGATCCCCCGCGGAGGGAATCGAAGCGGCGTGCCGGCAATGGGTTGGGTGAATCGACCGCTCGATCGGTGAGGCAGGATTGACGACGCGGACATCGAGCCGTAAAGTTGAAAATCTTGGCGCACGAAGTCAAAAGCGGCCATCGTTTGGGGATTGGTGTAACGGTAGCACGACTGGCTCTGAACCAGTTAGTCTAGGTTCAAATCCTAGATCCCCAGCTTTTCTCCACGTCTCCACCAAAGCCCAGGCATGGCCATGCCTGGGCTTTTGCATTCCGTCATAATCACACGCCCCCCTGCCCGAGACGCACCATGCCCGACACATCCCTCCATTCCGCGTCGATCGACGATCCGCTCCGCTGGGGCGCCGAGGGCGCGGACCAGGGCAGCGACCCCGACAGCGGCGCGGCCGTCCGCCGGCTCACCAGTGGGCCGCTGATGAACCACCAGATTTATTGCGAGCAGCCCTACACCTCGCCCGACGGCCGGCGCGTCGCCGTCCTGCGCAGCATGGATTTCGCCTTCAGCGATTCCTACGCCCTGCTCATCGCCGAGCCCGACACGCTGCGCTCCGTCCGCATCGAGCGCTCCATCCCGCCGCAGGTCGCGCACCACGCCTGGGGCGAGTGGCTCTACTACGGCACGCACGCGGGCGCTGTCCGCCGTGTCTCGTTTGTGACGCTGGCGAAAGAACCCGTCCTGCCCGACGGCGCGTTCGCGCCCGCCACGGAAAACCTCGCCTCCATCACGCCCGACGGCCGCACGATCTTCATCGAGAACCTCCACCCCGGCGTCGAGACGCCCGATCGCCAGATCGTCGCCCTCGACACGCGCAGCGGCGCGCGGCGCGTGATCTTCACCGACCCCGACAACATCAACGGCCACACGCAGTGCGAGCCGACCGACGGCCGGCTGCTCGCGATGCAACTAGGCATCCATCGCGCAGGCCAACCCGACGCCGTGCCCGTGCATGTGATGGGGATCGACGGCTCGAACATCCAGCCCCTGCCGCTGGGCGGCGTCCACACCGCCGAATCATCCGGGCACATGGCGTGGATACCCGGAACCGGGCGCATCGCCTGCGCCCTGCAGTGCGACCGCGAGAACCACCGGCACGACGCCCGCCACCCGCGCGGCAACCTGGCGATCGTCGGCCCCGGCGACACCGCGCCGAAAATCTTCGCCGCGCCGGACCACGCCTTCTGGCACATCTCCTCGTCGCGCTGCGGCCGGTACTTCGTCGCCGACGATTTCATGGATTTCAAAGATGATCTTTACGGCCGGACCGGCGTGCAGGGTCCGGTCCGCATCGTCATCGGCGCCTTCGCCAGCGGCAAATCACGCGTGCTCCTGCGCGACTGCAAAATGCAGGGCATCGCCGGCACCTCGCGCTGGGAACCCGACCCGTACCTCACCGCGGACAACCGCTACGTGATCTTCAACGCCTCCCCGCTCGGGTCGAACCAGGTCTTCGCGGCGCGGGTGCCGGAGGAGTTTTTGAAGAGCCTCGAATAGCGCTAATCCGGTGGGGCAGGCGTCCCGCCTGCCGCCGGCCTTCCGAGGCCGGGTCCGGATTCAAAACGAAGAGGCAGGCGGGACGCCTGCCCCACCGGATTAAACCACCGCTCAGTAATACGCCGCCTTCGACACGTCTTCCTGCAGCAGCGCCCTCCGCGCGAAATTCAAATCGCTCACGTCCACGCCCTCGTGCTCGATGACCATGTGCGTCCGGCTGAGCGTGCCGAGCTCGATCGTCTCGCCCAAGCGCGCGTTGGCGAACGACGACGTGGCCGGGTTGGGGATGATCTGCACCGTCGGCCTGCACGGGTCCCTGGGGACGTGCTCGATCACCACCGCCCAGCGGCCGTCGCTCAGGCGCACCATCGAGCCGGGCGGGTAGGGCGGCACCACCGCAAAAAGCGCGCGCACCACGTTGGGGTCGAACCGCCGGAAGAGCGACGGCTGGAGGAACGCCCCGAGCACCGCCACCGCGGGCACCGCCGGCCGCCCGACGGGGAAACGCATGCGGTCGAACTGCTCGGCGAGGCCGCAGATGCGCGCAAAAACATGGATGCGGTCGCCCGAGAGCACCGGCGCGCTCGACCCGGAGTAGCCCGAGCCGTCGTAACGCTGGTGGTGGTTGAGCACGACGGTCGCGGCGCTGGGCTCGATGTGGCCGCGGACGATCTCGTAGCCCAGGCTCGGGTGCTCGCGCCAGGCGGGGTCGGTCTCGTCGCGGGTGTTGTTGTAGCGGGAGCGGATTTGCTTGGAGAGCTTGGGCACGCCCACGTCGTGCATCATCGCCCCCAGGCCCAGGCTGCTGACCTCCTTGGCGCGGGCCGGGTCGATGTGGGGGCGCTGCTTGACGAGGTAGCCCTCGAGCTTGAGGCCGATGAGCAGGCAGAGGTAGGTGACGGTGGAGCTGTGACGCATCAGCTCGTCGGCGCCGGAGCCCATGAGGTCGCCCATGAAGAGGGCGGCCTGCGGGTTCTCGATGAGGCGGTTAACCAGCTCGCCGATGGCGCGGGTGTATTCGCCGTAGGGCAGGCGGGCGGAGACCTGGCGCTGGGTGTCCTCGAAGGTGCGCGAGACGCTCTCGATGATGCTGGATTGGGCGCTGATGACGCCGGGGTCCACGATTTTTTCGAGGAAGGAGAGGCTGGGGAAGTTGACCCAGAGGGTGCGGACGCCAAGCTCCCACATGCTCTGGATGGAGCCGGCGTCGAGCTGGAAGCCGTACTTGAGCAGGATGCGGCGCGGCTGGAGCGGGTGCCGCACGGGCATCGCCAGCGTCATCCCCGGCATCGCTTTGGCTAGATCGACACGAAGCATCCCGCCCTATCCCCTCTGGCCCCGCTTCCTCCACCACAAACTATCGGCGAACCGCGGGCCGGAATTCGGTGAACCGCAAACGCGACTTCATGGGCGGGCGGCGCTTCGGGGATGGGGAAGATGGGGGGAGGCCCGGCAGGGTGCGTGGAGCGGAGCGCAACGCACCATTGACGCTCCCGCCCTCGCGGGGCGTGGGAGATTTACCGGCAGCTTAGTGAGGATCGATTGACGTAGAAGGATTTGGCGATCGGTGACGGGAGTGGTGCGTTGCGCTCCGCTGCACACACCCTACGCCGGGATCGCTCACCACGGGAGAACTACTCGTCGGCGCGTTCGATGAGCCAGTGTTCGAGTTCGAGCGGGGTGGAGCGGCCGAAGATGGTGACGATGACGCGGACCTTGCCCTGCTGGGGGAGCAGTTCGTCCACGGTGCCTTCCATGTTCTCGAAGGGGCCTTCCTTGATCTTGATGTGGTCGCCCTTCTTGAACTCCATCTTGACGACGGGGGTTTCCTCGGGCGCCTTGGAGGCGGCGAGCATCTTCTCGACCTCGTGGAGGGGCATGGCGCTGGGGTGGCCGGCGGTGCCGATGAAGTCGCCCACGCCGGTCGTCTCCTTGATGAGGAAGAAGACGTCCTGGGGGATGCGCTTGTCGTCTTCGAGTTTCATCTCGACGAAGACGTAGCCGGGGTAGAGCTTCTTGAGGGCGATCTTCTGCTTGCCGGCCTTGATGGTCTTGGTCTTCTCGGTCGGCACCAGGATGCGGTTGACCAGGTGGGTCAGCGCCTCGATCTTAATCTTGCGGAGCAGGGTGGCGCGGACGGAGTCCTCTTTGTTGGATGCCACGCGGAGGACGAACCAGTCCATGCCCGGGGTGACCAGGGGCTCATCGCCTGTGATCTGGTCGCTGTGCTCGATGGTCTGTTCTTCGGTCATGGGGTTTACTCAGCGGTGGGCCGGGCGGATCAGCTCAGGCCCTCGAGGATGCCGATCTTGGTGAACAACCACGCGAAACCCGCGTCGATCACGAGCAGGAGCAGCGCCATCAGGAACGTGCCGCAGATGACGATCCATGTCGCGCCGACGATTTCCTTGCGGCTGGGCCAGTTGACCTTTTTCATCTCCGACTCGGTGGCGATGAAGAAATCCACCACCGCGGGCTTGTTGAAGACCCAGAGGAAGATCGCGCCGTAAACCGCGAGCATGCCCACCGCGACGCCGGCCTGGATGTAGAGCCGGTTCCGCGCGGCCATGCTCACGAGCGTGATCTTGAGCTCGCCGTCCCGGACCTGCGCGGACTGGATGTCGCCGCTGTTCACGTGCGTAACCGGTGCCGTAAAGCCGGCGGGCTTGACGCCCTCCTTGGGCTTATCGGCCGCCTTATTGATCGCGTCGGAGAACTGGTCGGGCGTGAGCGTGTAGCTCTTGCCCGCCGCCGCGTCCGCCAGGGTGATCTCGGACGGCACACCCTGGGCGCCCTGCACGACCTTGACGTCCTTGACGGCCGTCAGCGACGCGGCGGGATGGTTGGCGGGCCGCGCCCAGGCCTTCACGGCCGTGGCCAGGTCGGCGTAGCTGTAGGTCAGCGTCTTGTTGCTGCCGATCGTCTCCATCAGCCCCCAGGACCAGGCGACGCTCGACAGCGCGATGGTGCCGAACCCGATCGCCGACATGACGCGGGTCCAGTAGCCTTGGCCGGGTTTATAGATGGTGAGTGCCATGGTGAGTCACGGACCGGTGGACTGGGCTGATTCGCCGTGCGTTGAAACCCGCACATCCCAAACACGGGCGGCAGGAGTTGAACCTGCAACCTGCCGCTTTGGAGACGGCCGCTCTGCCAATTGAGCTACGCCCGTTCGATCACGGGCCGGTCGGCCGTCAGCCCGCGGCCGTCGTCACGGAGTACGTTGCTTCTCCGCGTCAACGGCCCGAGGCTGGCGGCCGGCGACCCTTCCGATTACCGAATTACTTCCGCTTGATCTTGTGCAGCGTGTGCTTACGCAGCTTGGGCGAGTACTTCTTCAGGCCCGCCTTGAGCTTCTCTTTAATGCCGCCCTTGACGTTCACGGGCGTGCGGTAATTGAGGTCGCCGGTCTCGCTGCACTGCAGCCACACGTATTCGACGGCGTCTGATTTCTTGGCCATTGCAAAGCCCCTAACTTATTCCGCCATCGGCACGAGGCCCACGGCGTCTTTCTTACTCGAGGATCTTGGTCACGACGCCGGCGCCGACCGTACGGCCACCCTCACGGACGGCGAAGCGGACGCCCTCTTCCATGGCGATCGGCTTGCCCATCAGGTCGATCTCCATCTGGATGTTGTCGCCGGGCATGCACATCTCGGCGCCGCCCAGCAGCTTGATCGTGCCGGTGATGTCGCACGTGCGGAAGAAGAACTGCGGCTTGTAGCCGGTGAAGAACGGCGAGTGGCGCCCGCCCTCTTCCTTGGTCAGCACGTACACCTCGCAGTTGAACTTGGTGTGCGGCTTGATCGAGCCCTTCTTGCAGAGCACCTGGCCACGCTCGAGGTCTTCCTTCTCGACGCCGCGGAGCAGGCAGCCGACGTTGTCGCCGGCCTGGCCCTGGTCGAGCGTCTTGTTGAACATCTCGACGCCCGTCACGGTCGTGTCCTTGCTCGGCTTGATGCCGACGATCTCGACCGTGTCGCCGACCTTGACGATGCCACGCTCGATACGGCCCGTGCCGACCGTGCCGCGGCCCTTGATGCTGAACACGTCTTCGATGCTCATCAGGAAGGGCTTGTCGATCTCGCGCTGAGGCTCGGGGATCGAGCTGTCGATCGCGTTCATCAGGTCGGTGATGCACTTGCTCGCGGCCGGGTCCTTGGGGTTGTTCAGGGCGGCGATCGCGGAGCCACGGATGATCGGCGTGGTGTCGCCGGGGAACTTGTACTTGTTGAGCAGCTCGCGGACCTCGAGCTCGACCAGTTCGAGCAGCTCGGGGTCATCGACGAGGTCCACCTTGTTAAGGAAGACGACGATGGCGGGCACGTTGACCTGGCGGGCCAGGAGGACGTGCTCGCGGGTCTGGGGCATCGGGCCGTCGGCGGCCGACACGACCAGGATCGCGCCGTCCATCTGGGCGGCGCCGGTGATCATGTTCTTGACGTAGTCGGCGTGCCCGGGGCAGTCGACGTGTGCGTAGTGGCGCTTCTCGGTCGAGTACTCGACGTGAGAGGTCGCGATGGTGAGGATCTTGGTCGGGTCGCGGCGGCCTTCCTTCTCGGAGGCCTTGGCGACCTGGTCGTACGGCTTGAACTCGGCCAGACCCTTGGCGGCCTGGACGGCGGTGATCGCCGCGGTCGTGGTGGTCTTGCCGTGGTCGACGTGGCCGATTGTGCCGACGTTCACGTGGGGCTTGGTACGCTCGAATACACCTTTTGCCATGGCTAGCTAACCTCCGCCTGTGCCGGCGAACCGGCCGACTGATCCGCATCCCGGTCTCGCCTGTCGAGGCCGACGATGCGTCGATGAAGAACAAACCCTGAATCGTTACGCCCAACGCGGGCGAAACGCGAATGTTACCCGCAAACGACCCGCTCCTTCAACCCGCGGGCCTCTCTCCTCCGGCTCCCGACCCGACACGCTCAAGGGCCACCCACGGGACTTGAACCCGCGACCTCTCCCTTACCAAGGGAGTGCTCTACCACTGAGCTAGGGTGGCGCATCCGTCGGTGGACCCGCCACCGCACGCCCTGCACCGGCAAGAAAGCCCGGCACATGTCCCCGGCACCAACCCTCCGACGCCTTCTCTTTTACGAGCAGCGCCGCGGGCCATCCACCGACAACAAGGGGCGTCAGATCGGCGTCGCCACCAATCCGCGCCCCTACCTATCGGCCGTTCCATGGCCGTGACACGCCAGCTTTTCCGCGCCGACGCGAGACAAACAGATTATCACCCGCCGTCGGGCAAGTCAAACAACTCCGCCAGACAGGCCTCGCGTGTTGACCATGACGCAGTCGTACTCGATGACGCAAAGCCGCTTGTCACGGCTGACGGGGAACAGGCCCGTCATCTCAAACCCCTTGCGGTTGAGCGTCGCGATGGACGTCACGTAGTCGGGCATGCCCTGGTAGATCAGCTTCACCGCGACCTCGGTCTGCAACCCGCGGACGCGGCCCAGCATGTCGCCCGCCCCCTCGAAGACCTGGAGGTCGTACCCCTGCGTGTCCGCCTTCAGGTAGATGTTCCGGTCGGCCCAGTCCGGCAGGACCTCGCCGATCATCCCGTCCAGCCGCCGCACCCGGACCTGCTCCTGTCGGACCACGTAGTTGACGTCCCTGAACAGCGCGGTGGGCGAGTCATCCGGCTTGAGCATGGAGCTGAAGTCGCTGTCTTTCATCACGTTGAGGGTCAGGGTCGTCTCGGCATCGCCCAGCGCGACGCCGTGAACCTTCCACTTCGCGTCTCCCCCGGCGCGGGCCGTCAGCGCCGACGCATGCGCGCTGATGGGCTCGAATGAGATGATGTCGCCCGTGTAGCCGACCTGGGTGCGGAGGAAGTCGTAGTACTGCCCCTCGTTGGCGCCCACGTCCAGCACCGTGTCGATCTTCAGCAGGTCGAAAACCTTCCGCAGGTGCAGGACCAGGTCGAGCTTGCGCATCCGCCAGGTCGGGATGACCTCATAGCCCAACGAACGGGCGGTGTTCTGAACGAACTTGATCAGGCGCGGATTCATCTACCCCCCAACGAAGACGTGGATTTAGATTCGCCGGGCCCGTGGCCCAAACCGCCGGAAGCGCCGACACGGGAGCACGGTATCCCCCCGCCATGTCCTGTTCAAACAACTGGGGGCTTTGAAATCGGCCTCCCATTGCGTATCATTACCTTGCCCTTCGCTTTGGACGGCATGGACGGCCCGTATTTATGACCCAAGCCCAGACCACCCCCAATCCCACCAGTCTGTTCGCCCGCGTGCAGCAGGTCATCGAACGCATCCGCCCTGCGGTGCAGTCCGACGGCGGCGACGTGGAACTCATCGAGATCACCAAGGAAGGCGTCGCCCGCATCCGCCTGCACGGGGCGTGCGTCGGCTGCCCGTCGAGCAAGATGACCCTCCACATGGGCATCGAACGCAACATCCGCGAGAAAATCCCCGAAGTTACCGGGGTGGAACAGGTCCACTAAGAACTGAGAAATGGGGTCGGCTGCATCGGCGTCAGGGTGGGCTATCAGACGGTCCGCCCCTTTTTTTGCGCCCCGCCGACCAACCGACCGACGACTCAGGGGACCTGACGAGAGGCAAGGAGAGCCCGGCATGCTCGCGCTGACCCGCCGTGTGGGTGAAGAAATCGTGATCGGGGACCCCAAGAAGCCGCTGGGCGTCATCCGCGTCGTGGACATCCACGGCGACAAGGTCCGCCTCTCCTTCGATTTCCCCCGCGACACGGCGATCAACCGCAAAGAGCTCGCCGACCAGAAAGCCAAGCAGGACGACAACGGCGGCGCGCCCCCCACCACCCCCGGAAGCCCCGGGAACGGCAGCCCGCCCACCCCACCGCCGCCCACCTCGCCCGCGCCGTAATCCCGCTCCCTCCCCGCTCTAAAAATACCGCCCCCACAGCACACGCAACCGTTCGACCTCCGCGCGGTCGATCTTCGACTTGTCCGTCCAGATGGCAAGTTTGAGCGCGTCGTGCGCCGGGCTGGGGCGGCTGCGCAGCTCGGAGAGATCGCTCAACGCCTCGCGGATCAGGTCGAGGCTGCGCTGCGTCGCCGTCTTGAGGTTGCCGATGATCTCCGCCAGCAGCGCCTGCGGCTGGGCGTCGGGCGAGTGCGGCCGCCAGCAGTCGTAATCCGTGGGCAGGGAGATCAGCGCGTAGGCGATTTCCGCCTCGCGCGCCAGCCTCGCCTCGGGCATGCAGGTCATGCCGATCAGGTCGCCGCCCCACGCCCGGTGCATGTGCGACTCGGCGCGGGTCGAGAAGGCCGGGCCCTCCATGCAGACGTAGGTCCCCTTGGCATGCACCTTCAGCGAGCTGAGCCCCGACGCGGCGTTGAGCAGCCACGCCCGCATCACCGGGCAGAACGGCTCAGCCAGCTCCGTGTGCACCGCCGCGCGCTCGTAGAACGTGTTGCCGCGCTTGTACGTCTTGTCGATCACCTGGTCCGGGATCACCAGCTCGCCCGGGTGGATGTCTTCACGCAGAGACCCCGTCGCGCCCGAGGCGACGATGTGCGTCACGCCCAGCGACTTGAGCGCGAAGATGTTGGCGCGGTAGGGCACATGCGAGGGGTTGAATATGTGCCCCGGCCCGTGTCGCTGCAGCAGCGCGATGCGCACCCCGCGCCACGCCGTCACCACGATCGGCCCGCTGGGTTTCCCGAAGGGCGTCTCGATCTCGTGATGCTCCCCCGATTCCCCGCCCAGCGCGTCACCCAAGCCGCTCCCGCCGATCACCGCGATGAATGGTTCGTTGGCCATGTCGGCATGATACTGGCCGAGGCTCCGCGCATGGACGAGCCGCGACCGTGAGGGAGCGGTCTTCTTCTGGCGTGACACGCATCACAGAACCGCTCCCTCACGGTCGCGGCTCGTCCGGAATGAACCACTACCCGTGGTTATCATGTTGCCCGTGACGACCGAGCAGTTCCGAGATTTAGCCGTCGCGCAGATGGACGCCGTGTACCGCATGGCGTTCCACCTCACGCACCGCCCCGACGACGCCGCCGACCTCGTTCAGGAGACCTACCTGCGTGCCTTCAAGGCCGAGGCGGGCTTCGAGCTGCGCGAGCGAGGCATCCGGCCCTGGCTCTTCAAGATCCTCCACAACGCCTTCTACACCCGCATCGAGAAGCAGCGCCGCGAGCCGACGCTCGGCGACGACGCACGCCTCGAGGCGCCGCCCGGCTCCGATTCCGAGGAGGACGCCCCCTGCTGGGACCTGGCGACCCTCGACTGGGAGCAGGTGGACGACCGCCTCAAGCACGCCATCGACGGCCTGCACCCCCAGTACCGCGAGGTGCTGCTCCTCTGGGCCGTCGAGGGTCTCAAGTACCGCGAGATCGCCGACGTGCTCGGCGTGCCGCTGGGCACCATCATGAGCCGGCTCTACCGCGCCCGGGCGATCCTCTCCGAAAAGCTGGAGGACCTGGCAAAAGAAAAAGGAATCAGTTCTTCCGAGGCCCAACGAACGGCCCAATAACCCTAAAATCCCACCCCCGATTTGTGCGGCGGCGGGAACAAAACACCCGGCTACCCGATTGATTCCATAGGCCCCGCAATGAACCGCCCCAGGCAGACATGACCCAACCCACCCCCGACAACCCGCAAGACACCGCCCCCGGATGCGCCGACATCCCCGAGAACCAGCGGCTGCGCGCCTTCGCCGACGGCGAGCTCACGGGTGAATCGGCGCAGCAGGTCCGCCAGCGCGTGGCCCAGGACCCAGCCTCCGCCATGGGCGTCATCCACGAGCAGCAGCTCCGCCAGTCGATCGACCGCGTGATGAAGGCGCAAACCCCCGCGACGCCCGAATCGCTGCGCCGCAAGGTCCTCGAAGCCGGCCGGCCGATCGGGGCCTCACCCGCGGGCACCCTTGCCCGCATCGGGCGCTGGACCCCCCTGGGGTTGGCCGCCTCGCTCTTCATCGCGGCGCTGATCACCTTCCAGGCCTCGAACCGGTCCGAGCCAAACGGGGTTACGCCCCACGCCGAGGTCACCCCGGTGCGCGCGATCATCCCCGAGGAGACCGTCAACGCCTTCACGCGCCGCCACGTCGCCTGCTCCCGTTTCATCCAGCGGCTGCACGACGACGTGAAGTTCCCCACCGACATCCGCGAGATGCCCGGGGCGATGAAGGCCTACCTGGGCTCCCAGCCCTACCCGACGCTCGACCTCTCCTCGCTCGGCTACGAATTCAAGGCCGCCGGCGAGTGCAGCATCCCCGGAGAGAAGTCGGTCCACCTGATCTATCAGGCCCGCCCCGACACCGGCCGGACCGACTCGATGAGCCTCTGGGTCGAGGGCGGCGACAATCTCAAGGGCCTTGAACCCGACACCCCCTACCTGATCGGCGGCGACACCGCCCACCCCCTGCTCGTCTGGCGGCACGCGGGGATGAGCTATTACCTCACCGGCGACAGCCCCGACTCCATGCAGGCCGCCGCCCAACATCTCACCACGGGGTAAGGTCTTATTGAATGCCATTCACTCGGTCGGGTGCAACCCCCGCCCGGCCGGTGAACCGTATTCCTTATCCTCTATATTCAGCCCATATCCAGCGGTCCGGAGACGGCCGCGGGAGTATCAAATTGTGCTTGTTTTTTCCCCAGGCCATGGGTATGTTTTTTCTTTGGTTCCTCCCCCTGTTCGCGGTGTAGCGAGTCGGCGCGGGGTCTCCTGACGCGTATCGAGCCCGAAGGATCACGTCGGTTTTTGGGAAGTTTCGGGTAAGGATTCACGTCCGTGCTTAACATCTACGTTGGGAATCTGCCGTACAACACCACCGACCAGGACCTGCAGCAGCTCTTCTCCCAGTTCGGGACGATCTCCCGCGTGAGCATCATCAGCGACCGCGAGACCGGCCGCTCCCGCGGCTTCGGTTTTGTCGAGATGGGCAACGACGAGGAGGGCCGAAAGGCCATCGAGGCGCTCAACGGAACCGAGTTCGGCAGCCGTTCACTGACCGTGAATGAAGCACGTCCGCGTGAGGCGGGCGGTGGCGGCCGCGGCGGCCCCGGCGGCGGCGGTGGTGGCGGCGGCTACCGTGGGGGTGGTGGCGGAGGTGGCGGCAGCGAGGGCTACCGCGGCAACCGCTGATCCCGACAGCCTGAAAAACAATCCGAACACATTCCACCCCCGCGCGGCGAACCACACCCCGCGGGGGTGTTTCATTTCCCCCGTTAGCCGTCGGGCTCGCCCGACGCTCGCCTCCGACCATCGGGGGTGACACGGACAACCCCTCACACCCGCAGCGTCGGCCAAGCCCGACGGCTAACCCGACAACCCGTATTACAATGAACCCACCCTCACGCGAGCACACGACATGCAAGCCCTCGTCCTCGAAGAAACCAAACGCTTGACCCTCCGCGACATCGACCCGCACGAGACCCTCGGCCCGCGCGACGTCCGCATCAAGATCCACACCGTGGGCATCTGCGGCTCCGACGTGCACTACTACCAGCACGGCAAGATCGGCCCCTTCGTCGTCAAGGCCCCCATGATCCTGGGCCACGAGGCCGCCGGCACGCTCGTCGAGGTCGGCCGTGACGTGAAGCACCTCAAGGTCGGCGACCGCGTCTGCATGGAACCGGGCATCCCCGATCCGAACTCAAAAGCGTCGCGCCTGGGCATGTACAACCTCGACCCGGCCGTCCGCTTCTGGGCGACGCCGCCGGTGCACGGCATCCTCCGCCCCACCGCCGTCCACCCCGCCGACTTCACATTCAAGCTGCCCGACAACGTCTCCTTCGCCGAGGGGGCGATGGTCGAGCCGCTGGCGGTCGGCATGCACGCGGCGACCAAGGCGCAGGTGAAGCCCGGCGACGTCGCCGTCGTCGTCGGCGCGGGGCCGATCGGCATGGTCACCACGCTCGCCGCGCTGGCGGCCGGCTGCGCCCGCGTTTACATCGCCGACGTGCAGCAGCCCAAGCTCGACCTGGCGGCCTCGCTCGTGCCCGGCGCGGTCGTGCCGGTGAACGTGAAATCGCAGAACCTCGGCCAAGTCCTCCGCGACGCGACCGACGGCTGGGGCGCGGACATCGTCTTCGAGGCCTCGGGCAACGAGCGCGCCGCCGCGGGCGTCTTCGACCCACTCGCCCCCGGCGGCAGGGTCGTCTTCATCGGCATGCCCGGAGCGCCGGTGCCTATCGACATCGTCGCCGCGCAGGTGAAGGAGGCCCGCATCGAAACGATCTTCCGCTACGCCCACGTTTACCCCCGCGCCCTGGGCCTCATGGGCAGCGGCAAGATCAACCTCAAGCCGCTCATCACCAACCGCTTCGCCTTCAGCGAGTCCGTCAAGGCCTTCGACTTCGCCTCCAACATGCCAGCCGACGCGGTCAAGGCGCAGATCGAGATGCCGGTGTAACGTAGGCGTGACCAAGTGCGTGGCGTGATTCGCTCAACGACCGTCGTACAATGGTGTCGAGTTGTTCAACGAAAGGAACCCTATGTATCCCATCCTGAGCCTGATCGCCCTGATCGCCTGGATCGTCGGCCTCTACAAAATCCTCACCAGCTCAATGGACAGCACGAAAAAAATCCTTTGGGCGCTGATCGTTATTTTCATCCCACTGATCGGGACCATCCTGTTCTTTGTGATCCGCCCTGACAAAGGCTGATCCGCACGGTCCATCCGCGGCGGTTTCGGAGTCGCCTTCATGAACATCCAATTCAGCGGACAGCGTGCGCTCGTCACCGGCGCGGGCAAGGGCATCGGGCGCGAGATCTGCCTGGAGCTCCACCGCTGCGGCGCCAAGATCGTCGCCGTGTCGCGCACGCCGGGCGACCTGGAGTCGCTGAAAAAAGAGATCGGCTGCGACACGATCGCGGCGGACCTGGCGGACGCGGCGCAGGCGCAGGCCGCCGCGCAGAAAGCGGTCGCCCTGCCCGGCGGCGTGGACCTGCTGGTGAACAACGCCGGCATCTCCATCCCGCAGACCTTCATGGAGACCGGCGCGGACGCCTTCGACAAGACCATGGCCGTCAACGTCCGCTCGGCGATGATCTTCGCCCAAGTCTTCGCCCGCCACGCGATCGACACGGGCAAGGCCAAATCCCGCCGCTGCGCGATCGTGAACCTCTCCAGCCAGGCCTCCAAGGCCTCGCTCGCCGACCATGCGGCCTACTGCGCCTCCAAGGGGGCGCTGGACATGCTCAGCGCCGTGATGGCGCTGGAGCTGGGCAAACACCAGATCCGTGTGAACTGCGTGAACCCGACGGTGACGCTCACGCCCATGGGCGAGATGGCCTGGGGCGACCCGGCGAAGTCCGGCCCGATGCTCGCCAAGATCCCACTGGGCCGGTTCGCGTACCCCAAAGACGTCGCCCACGCCGTCGCCTACCTGCTCAGCGACAAGGCCGACATGATCCACGGCGCGACGCTGCCGATCGACGGCGGGTTTCTGTCGACGTGATTTTCTGACCCCCTCTCCCCCCGGGAGAGGGCCGGGGTGAGGGGATCCCCGGCCACGGAGGGGGGGTGCGGGTGCGCGAGACCCTTGCGGCCGAAGGTTCCCTCACCCGTCTGCGAGGACGCCGACACCCTCTCCCGGGGGGAGAGGGGATACTCCCCTCACCCCTTCATCCGTTTCTCGATCGCCTCCACGTCATACACGCACCCGCCCCACGCGCCGCCGCTCATCGATTGCAGCAGCGCCCAGAGGCGTGTGTCCGCCGGCAGCGCCGGGTCGGCACGCAAATCCGGCCGTGGTGCGCGCGACGCGAGGAGGCGTGCGCCCGTCGCGGGGTTCTGCTGTGATTCGGGTGTTGCAGAGTCGCCGACCAGATCGACCGTGCCGGTGAGGTTCACGCGGTCGATCACGATACGGACGCGGTCGCCGTCGAGGAGCTTGCCGATCGGTCCACCGGCGAGCGCCTCGGGGCCGACGTGGCCGATGCAGGCGCCGGTGGAGACGCCCGAGAACCGCGCGTCGGTCAGCACCGCCACCTGCTTGCCGAACGCCAGGTGCTTGAGCGCACTGGTCACCTGATACGTCTCCTCCATCCCCGCGCCCATCGGCCCCCGGCAGATGATCACCACAACGTCGCCCGCCGCGATGCGGTGCTCCTTGATCGCCCGCACCGCGTCACGCTCGGTGATGAAGACCCGCGCGGGACCGGTGTGGCGATACACGCCGTCCGCGTCAACCACCGAGGGATCGATCGCGGTGCTCTTGATCACCGAGCCGTCGGGCGCGAGGTTCCCGGTCGGGAATGTGACCGTGCTCGTCAGGCCTTTTGATTTCGCGCGGCCCGGCGCCATGATCACGTCGTCCGGGTCGATGGAGTCGAGTCGCGTGAGCTGGGCCCGGATGAGCCGGCGGCGCTCGGAGGATTCCCACCAGTCCAGCACGTCGCCCCACGTCTCGCCCGAGGCGGTCATGCAATCCACGTGCAGCAGCCCCATGCGGCGCAGGTGGAGCATGACCTCGGGCACGCCGCCGGCGAGGAAGACGCGCACCGTCGGGTGGCCGACCGGGCCGTTGGGCAGCGCATCGACGAGCCGGGGCGTCTGGCGGTTGATGCGCGTCCAGTCCTCCACGCTCGGGCGGCGCAGGCCGGCGGCGTGGGCGATCGCGGGGATGTGCAAGAGGAGGTTCGTCGACCCGCCGATCGCCGCGTGCACGACCATGGCGTTGTGCAGCGACTCGGGCGTGAGGATGTGCCGCAGCGGGATTTTTCTCTCTTCGAGCCGCATCAGTGCCCGCGCCGAGCGCGCTGCCATCTCCAGCCAGACCGCCTGGCCGGACGGCGCGAGCGCGGCGTGCGGCACGGTCATGCCCAGCGCCTCGGCCACGACCTGCGATGTCGCCGCGGTGCCCATGAACTGGCAGCCGCCCCCCGGCGAGGCGCAGGCGTGGCACGCCGCCTCGGCCGCCTCCTCCACCGTGATCATCCCGTGCGCGAACCGCGCGCCGATCGTCTGCACCTTGCCCGCGTCTTCCCCGTTTGTCGGCGGGAGCGTCACGCCGCCGGGCACGAGCACGCAGGGCAGCTCGGAGCAGCCCGCCAGCGCCATCATCATCGAGGGCAGCCCCTTGTCGCACGTCGCCACGCCCATCACGCCGCGCCGCGTGGGCAGCGAGCGGATCAGCCGGCGCAGCACCACAGCCGAGTCGTTGCGGAAGGGCAGGCTGTCCATCATGCCGGGCGTGCCCTGCGTGCGGCCGTCGCAGGGGTCGGTGACGAACCCGGCGAAGGGGATTGCGCCGGCCTTGGTGAACTGCCGGGCCGCGGCCTGCATGAGGAGCCCGACCTCCCAGTGGCCGGTGTGGTAGCCCAGCGCGACGGGCTTGCCGTCGTCGGCGCGGATGCCGCCGGAGGTGCTGAGGATGAGGAACTCCCTGCCGCCGAGCTTGGCCGGGTCCCAGCCCATCCCGGCGTTGAGCGACCAGCCGAACAGGTCGCCGCTGCTCCAGTTGCGGAGCATCTCCTCGGTGAGCGGCATCGCCCCCGAGGGCCCGGCGGCGCTGGCGCGGATGTCGCCGATCCCCGCGTCGCCGTCGCCGGAGACGTCGTCGAATGTCACGGTGTTCATGCGGACATTATGACCGCGCGTGCGCGTCGGTGCATTGACCGAACAAGACGATGGATAGGGAGCGCAACGCGTCCTGCGCCGGATAACAAAAACGCCGCCGTGCTCCCCTCGGGGCACGGCGGCGGTTATTGCGTAGAGATGAGGTATGAGGGACCGGTGATCAGTCGTACAGCTTCTCGAGCGGCTTGGCTTCCTGGAGCTGCAGGCTGGTGTCGATGCGGAAGTTCGACTCGGTGACGTGCCGCTCGGCGAAGAAGAAATCGAGCGTGCAGGCCTTGCCGCTGGTCAGGGCCAGGTCGATGTAGCGGTCGCCGGACTTGATGGGGCAGGTGCCCGTGAGGCCGGCCTGCGTCCACTTGGTGGCGAGCTGCGAGGCGTAGGTCGAGCTGACGCTCTTGACCAGCGAGCTGGTGGGGAACTGGGTGCTGGCGTTGTAGCTGAAGGCCATGCCGTCGAAGAGGATGACGTTGCCCGTCACCGCGGCGTGCACGCCGCCCAGGTCCAGCACCTTGACGCCGTTGATGTACACGAACACGTCGTCGTCACCGGTGAACATGAAGTTCTGGCCGGGGGTGTAGGTGAACTTGGTGTTCAGCTCGTACGTGAAGGAGAAGTTGCGGACCTTGCCCGCGCTGTCCTTCTGGCTCTGGTTGCCCCAGAGCAGGCCGTCGATCGGGAAGAAGGCGTTGGTGGAGTAGGAGTACACGCCGCCCTTGGTGGTCTTGCCGTTGCTCAGCGTGATGGCGAAGGGCATGCTCATGTTGACGCCCGCCACGTTGTTGTACCACTGGCCGAAGCTCTGGGCGCTGTACATGGAGTTGTTGCTGGGCCGGGTGGTGTTGAAGACGGGTTTGCCGTCGGACCCGAGCTGGTAGGTGACCATGTCGATGACGTGGCCGAACGTGCCGTGGCCCGACGTGCTGCACGTCTCGAAATCCTGATGCCCGCCGGATTGATCGCCGCGCTTGAAGTCGCGGACGGTGCCGGTGAGTGTGATGTTGTCGGCCGACGAAATCGACGGGGCAACAATAGCCCCCGCCAGTGCCGCGGCCAAAATGCTCCTGCCGAGTTTCATACGTGACCCTTTCTCGAGTGCTGCTATCGTCCCCGGGACCCGGCCGGCGGACTCCCGCCGTGATACCGGAAACAGTGTGTTCCACCGGTTACTTCGCACCGCAAACTTACGATCCGCCTTCAAGACGGGCCACGAAAAGAGATGGTTTAATGGGGTAATCCCGCCCCGCAGCCGTCATAAACGGACCGGCTCCCAGACGGCGAAAACCGGCCCCGCCCGGCCGTGCCGCGTGGGAAAGATGGGGTGAGTTGAGAGAGGCCCCGCGCGGGTTAGCCATCGGCCTCGGCCGACGCTGCCCCGGACATCGGGCTAACACACACTCGATAGTCTGAACGCGACCCTATTTCTTCTCCACCGCTTGCCCCTTGGGCGAGTAGAGAAACAGCGGGCCCTGGAAACCCTCGGCCACCTGGATGCGGCTCTGCGACGTGCTGACGCGCACCCCGATCACGTTCCGCCCCGCCTTCACCTGGCCGGTCACGTCGAACTCCATCACCGCGGGGCGGATGTAGGCCTCCTGGTAAGGCCGGTGGCCGGTGTATTGGCCGTTCGTCCAGACCCACGCCTCGGTGGCGACGATCGGGGCGTAAACATGCACGGGCTTGCCGATCGCGGAGGCGGGGACGTCCAGCTCGAAGACGTACCACATGAAGCCGACGTACGGCACGCCGCGCTTGTCGAGCCAGGCGGGGTCCTGCAGATAGAAGGGCGTGGCGGTGTCGATCGTGCGCCACCGCGCACGGTCGAAGCCGGGGTCGTACCACCGCCCGTATCGGCCCAGGTCGGCGTCGTCGATGCTGAACTTCACGCTGCGCGGCGCCATCGCGACCAGGTCCCCGGTCTTGCCGGTGGTCATGTCGCGCAGCTTCTCGTAGTGCTCCTTGCGCTGCGTGAGGTTCCAGTAGTAGGAACCCGAGAAATAAACGCGGTGCGGGTCCTTGGTCTCGGGGATGCTGAAATACCCGCTGATCTTGTTGAGCGCGACGCGCTGCTCGAACATGTAGTCCGCCTGCTTGATCGCCTCGGGGTAATTCCCGGTGAACTCGGCGCGGTTGAGGGCGAGGTAGCCCCTGAGGTGGTTGAGGATCAGGCGATCGACGCGCACGCGGGTCTTATATGGCTCCTCGACGGCCGCGGCCTCCGACCGTGCCTCGCATTTCTCCATCTCGTCGATGAGCTTATCGGTATAGACGTAAGGAAGGATGCGGTCCTCGTGGCCCAGGAGCGGCGTGCTCTCTAGCGCCTCCTCGATCGCGTCCCAGTACGCCTGCGACGATTTGGCCGCCGGGCCGTACCAGGTCGTGAAATAATCGTCGAGGATCGCCCCGGAGTCGGCGTTGGCGTTCCAGTAGAGCTTGCCGCGCAGGTAGAACGACGTGATGCCGTGCGCCATCCAGGGGAACGTCTGCTCGTCCTCGAAGCCGACGATGCCCCACTTTTTCATGAGCGGCGTGTTCCGGGCGATCTTGCGGGTCAGCGGCATGGGCGTCAGGCCGGTCACCAGCATGGGAAAATTGTAGTTGTAAACAAAGACGCGCTTGCAGATCGCCCCCCAGCGCTGGAGCAACTGGCCCTGCACCTGCTGCTGCCAGCTTTTCGGGTCGTCGTAGGGGTGCAAAAGGTCCGCCCAGATGGCGGCGAACATCACGCCGACGTTCGGGTTGATCGTCACGCCCTCGGGCGGGAAGGTGCGGTTGGTGTAGCCGTTGGTGGTGACGATGAACCCGGGGTACTCCTTGTTCACCTCTTCGGTGACCTTGTTAACGAAGCGGAACCACTCCTCGCTGATGGAGCGTTCGGTGAGCACGCCCTCGCGGCCGACCAGGTCGGTGAAGCCCTGGTTCTGCTCGACGGCGGCCTTGGAGAGGTCGATGGGGATGCCGTCGGCGGGGGCGAAGCCGAGCGAGTTGAACGCCGGGTTGGTCTCGCGTTCCTTCTTGATGCGGGCCTTGATCTTTTCCGCCACGAGCCCGGGGACGGTGGGGTCGGTCATGCTGACCATGTTGGGGTCGATGCTGCCGTCGAGCTGGCGGGCGAAGTACTCGGGGTGCGTGGCGATCAGCGCCTTATCGGGCATGTACATGCTGAGGTAGCCGTCACCGGGGATGCCCAGGATCGCCGAGTGGTCGAGTGTGAGCTTCATGCGCAGCCGCCAGATCGCATCCGCCTCGCGCAGCTCGGGGGCGAGGTTGCCGTTCCAACTGCGGACGATGAAGCTGGGCCTGTCGCGGAACTCCACGTCCTTGATCTTGATCGTCGTCAGTTTCGGCACGACCTCGCCGAACTCACTGGGCATATACCAGCGCACGCCCAGGCGGTTGAGCAGCTCGGCGACCGCGAAATAGGTGCCGTTGTACGGCCCCTCGTCGTTACCGGCGAGGATCAGCTTGTCGCCGTCGGCGATCAGGACGTAGCCCTCCTCGACGCGGTCGGCGGTCAGGCCCGCGGGGATTTTCAGCTTTTTCGGGTCGGCTCTTTTGCTCGCGCCGACGAGGATGACCGGGCCGTCGGTCTTGTGGTCCTCGCCCACGATCTCGAGCCTGGCGCCGCTGACCCTCTCGACGTACTTCTGCAAGTCGGTGGCCGCCAGGAGGATTTTCTGCGCCGGCTCGGGCGTGGAACCGACACCCGGCACATAAGGCTTGGCGGCGAGCGCGGCCGTGGAGATCACGATGGTGGCGTTGGGCCTGCCCTCCTTGACCGGCGTGATCGCCCTCGCCGGCAGGGCGAACAGCATGATGATGATCGACAATAACGCGGGGGTGAATCGACGCATGCGGGGAGCCTTTCCCGTGAGTGGTAGAGGCGTACTTTACCCGTGCGCCGTGGCGTGCGAGGAGGCGTGGAGAATTTGTTGGCCGTCTGCCCCGACCGACGCGGCTCCGCGGCAACGGGGACAACACCATGTTTATACGGCATCGTCGGCCGCGGCCGACGGCTAACCCGATCGATGTGGGGGGGATCGTCTCAGTCGATCTTACGCGGCATGGTCGAGGTGATGACGCGGATGACGGAGGTCTTGCCGGCCTCGATGGCGAGGGTGGCGTCGGCGCCGGGGGTGATGGTCAGGTCCATTGTGCCGCGGTCGAGCACCCAGAGGCCATCGTCGTTCATGCGGCGGAGGCAGAAGAAGGAGGCCGCCGTGACGCCCCCGAGGATGGGCTGGCTGGTCGCCGTGGTGGAGCCGGCGGGCGTGTTCTTGACCCAGAGCTCCTTGGTGGCGGGGTGGTACTCCACGCGGACCAGGTTGCCCGTCGCGTCGATGAGCTCGATGTAGGGGCTGGTGACGATCTGACCGCTGAGCGTGGCGTTGGGGGTGACGGAGGTGTCGGCCGTGAGCGGCCCGTGCGCCGTGCTGGTGCGGATCAGGGTGAGCAGGCGGTTCACGACCATGCGCGTGGAGGACTGTGCGGAGGCCTGCTCGGCGGCGTCGGCGTAGGCGCGGAAACTGGCGTCGGTGGCGACCATCGTCGCGGTCAGCAAGAGGGCTGTGATCGACAGGGCGATGAGCGTCTCAACCAAGCTCAGGCCGCGGGCTCGGACCGGCTTTCGGACGCGGCGGGACCGCGCGCCGTCGCCGGGGGCGGTGGGCCGTGATCGAGGTGCGGGGCGTGTGGCTGTTCGTTCCATCGTCTTGGTCTTCTGCTGTTTCAGATCGAAAGTCCTAAACCGGCGATTCGGCGTCAGGCACGATCACTGCGCGCCGCCCTCGCTGTAGGTCCCGAGGTTTGGGGTGAGCTGTATCGGGCCCAGGATGCCGTCGGGCAGCGGGCGTGTGCCGTTGTAGCGGATCTGTATCTTGCCCAGCCCCTGGCCCGAGGCGGGCATCTCCTCTTCCTTGTCGCCCTCGCTGGAGCCGAAGTAGCCCAGCGTCGTGTTGTAGTCCGGGCTCTCGTTGCCGAGCATGGGGAGCGACCCGGCCGCGGGGGCGAAGGTGGTGAGCAGCGAGCCGTCCACGGTGACCTGTCCGCGCATGTCGATGATGCCGGCGACGATCGTGCCGGTGAGCTTGACCGTCTCGGTCGAATCGTTGGGGCTGGTGAAGGTGCCCAGCTCGACGGAGTACTGCGGGGCCAGCAGCGTGCTGCGCTGGAAGAGCGCCTTCTGCGTGTCGGTGAGGCTGGCGGCGTTGGGGTCAAAGACGGTGGTGCCGGTGAAGGCGAGCTTGTTGCGCACCTGTGTGAAATTGGAGGGGACGTCGGTGACCACGCCGCCCTCGAACTTGCAGTCGTCGAAGCGGATGTTGTTGGCCAGCGGCTTGGTGTCGGTGACGCTCTGGCCGTTGACCACGGCCGCCTTGTCGTAGTGTGAATACGAGCCGGTCGCCGGATCGACCATGCCGACGTAGTTGTAGTTGGCGTCCGTGTTGGCCGTGGTGGTCTCGACGAAGGTGCAGCCGATGAACTTGCAGTTGATGAACAGGGCGTTGGAGCCCTTGGGGATCTTCACGTTGGTGAAGGTCATGTTCTTGTAAACGGGGCGGGTGTACATGTCGTAGGGGTGGGCGGCGCCGTAGGGGACGGCCTCGGCGGTGCCGGTCAGGTCCATGCTGGGGGCCGCGGCGCCACCGGGGGAGTTCTGCGCCTGCTGGGTCGCCTGGGCGGCCAGGTCGCCGGTCGCCAGGGCGCGGTAGGCCGAGACGTCGAAGTCGGAGGCGGCGAGCGTGTAGTTGTCCAGGGCGCTGGACTGGAAGGCAAGGGCAGACTGGCCCGCGTCGGGCGTAATCAGGCCCTGCACATATTTGAGGTAGTCGCCGCCGGCGGCGCCGTTGTTCCAACTGGAGACGTCGGTGGAGAGCATGACCTCGCCGCGGATCTTGGCGTAGCGGTCGTTGTCGTCGATCTTGCCGTCGTTGTAGCCGGTGCGGGTCGGATCGCCGAACGTGTCGATCAGGCTGAAGATCTGCGCGGCCCGGACGTTCGAGCCCGTGTCCATGTCGGTGGCGTTGATGTAGCCCTTGCTGGCCTTGTCGTAGTGGGCGAGGAAGAAGTCGTACTCGCTGATGTAGCCGTCGTGGTTGGTGTCGTACTGCGCGGGGTTGGTGATGCCCGCGGTCTGGGTCGAGTTGGAGAGATTGATGCGGTTGTCGCCCGAGGGGTTGTTGGTCTTGAGCGTGTTGTAGAAGGCGGTGAGCTTCTGATCGAGCGTGGAGTCCAGGCCGAAGAAGTCGCTCTTGATCTGCACGGGGTTGCCGTTGGCGAGGCTGGTCTCGGTGAACTTCGAGCCGATCGGGCCCTGGATCATGACGTTCTGCCCGATCATCAGGCGGTTCTTGGAGAGGATGGCGTACTTGATCTTCTTCTCGAGCCTGAGGTCCATCTGGATGGAGCGGGTGATCTTGTGACCCGCCGGGCCGTCGGCGCACTCGACGCGGATGCGGACCCACGTGTTGTCCAGCGGCTTGGAGGAAGAGACGGCCGGGACCATCTGGCTGTATGGCGGCCGCTGGTAGTAGGCGGAGCTGTAGTTCTCGCCGGTGAGCGGGTGGGGCGTGAGCGTGGCGGTGAACTGCGGCTCACCCGGGGCGACCGCGATGGGGCCGATCTTCAGGCTGGTGCCGGTGACGACGGGCTCGGCGATGTTGTGCGGCTCGTTGGCGAAGGAGGCCGCCAGCGCGGTGCGGACCGATGTCCACAGGGAGGTGGCGGTGGTGCTGTCGATCAGGCCGGACTTGGTCTTGATGGTGGGGGTGACGAGGTTGATGCGGTAGATCATGAAGCGCAGCCCGGTCTCCGCGCCGGCGAGGGAACGACTGATCTTCATCTGCGAGTCGGCGGTGGTGAGGTTGCCCTGCGACACGATCGCCATCGCCGCCGCGAGGGAGGAGAAGATCACCAGGAACATCATGGCCAGCACCGCCGCCGCGCCCCGTTGGTGGCGTCGGCCGCGGCGGTTCCGGCTTTGTTTCGAGTGGATTGCGATCCTCATGGTCGAACCTTCCGAGCCTCTCAGGCCTGCGATGCCGTTCGTTTACTCGCCGACCACCCACGCGAGCGTGGTCATGACCTCGGGGGCGGGCTTGCCGGGCGCCTGGTAGCGCACCGTGACGGTGACGCGCATCAGGTTCGTCGTGCCCAATGGCTGCGTGAACGAGGAGCTGATGTTGTCGGGCAGCACGTTGGCGACCGTGATCAACTGGCTCCAGCCGTTCATGTTCGTGATGCTCTGCCGCAGCGCGTTGACCGGCGGGTCGAACACGATGCCCGCGCCGTAGCCGCCGGTGACGGGGCCGGCGAAGTCGTCCAGGTCGTCGTAGTCGGTGATGCTGTTCTCGCCGTTCTCCGGGCCCATGTTGGCGGCGCCGGTGATCGGGTCGTGCATGGGGAGGGTGAGGGTGAGCTCGCGCAGCTCGTTGGCCAGCAGCATGGCGGTGCCGACGCGCTGCGCCCAGTCGTTCTTGCGGTGGTACGCCTGCTGCGCGGCGAGGATCGACAGCACGCCGGTGCCGATGATCACGGTCGTCAGCGCCGCCTCGATGAGCGTAAAGCCCCCGGCGCGGCGGGGACGCCGCCCGTGCCTGCGGGCTTCAGAGCGCGTTTTGCTTTTTCCAACCATGGCGTACCACATCAACTCTACGATTCACCCGGCACAGACCCCCCGCCGCGGACCGGACATATTTTTTCTTCAGCCCGCCCAACCGTTACAACCGCTACACACGCCCCGCGTCACACCCCGGCCGGGCCGCGCCCCCGCCGCCGCGGCCGCAACACCGTCACTTGACCAGCGTCGAGAGCTTGAAGATCGGGAGGATGATCGACATCGCGATGAAGCCGACGATGCCGCCCATGATCATGATCATGATCGGCTCGATCATGCTGGTGACGGTCTTGATGGTCTCGCGGAGCTGCTTGGAGTAGAAGGTGCTGACCTCGTCGAGCACCTCGCCGAGCTTGCCCGATTCCTCGCCGGCGGAAATCATCTGCACGACGCTCTTGGGGAGCAGCGCGCTCTTGTACAGGGGCTGGGCGATCTTCTTGCCGGTCTTCACCGAGCCGTACACCGCGCGCCACATCTTCTTGAAGAGGCGGTTGCCCGCGATGTCGCCGGTGATGGCGATGGTGTCGAGCATGGGGACGCCGGCGTTGACCAGCTCGCCCATGGTGTGCAGCGAGCGGCTGATGTAGAGCGCCCGGAACATCTTCTTGAAGATCGGGACGGTCAGCAGCACGCGGTCCCACCACCAGCCGCCGACCTCGCTGCGCGTGAAGAAGAAGAAGAAGCCCACGACCGCGGCGATCAGGCCCATGACCACCACGTACCACCACTCCACCATGAACGCGCTGAGCGTCATGAGGAACATGGTCGGCCAGGGGAGCGCCGCCTCCTTGCCCGCGAAGACGGCCGCGAACTTGGGCAGCACGAACGTGAGGAGAAAGATGGTGACGCAGATCGCCAGGGAGGCGATCACGCCGGGGTAGATCATCGCGCCGATGACCATCTGCCGCGTCTCGATCTGCTGGGCGAGGTAGGCGGCGACGCGGTCGAGCATCTGGCTGAAGCTGCCGGACATTTCCGAGGCGCGGACCATGTTGACGTAGAGCGGGCCGAACAGCTTGGGGTGCTTGGTGAGCGCCTCGCTGAACTGCTTGCCCGACTCGACGTCCTGCTTGATCTGCATGAGCACGGCGCGGAAACGGACGTTGTCGGTCTGCTCCGAGATGCCCTCGATGGCGGCGCGCAGCGAGATGCCGGCGCGGATCATGACGGCGAGCTGCGAGGTGAAGCTCAGCACGTCGCGCTGCGACGGGCCGGTGCCCTGGTTGAGCATCTTGAAGCGGTCGGCCCACGATTTTTCCGTGTGCGTGACGGGGACCAGCTGCATGACCTGGTTGCCCTGCGCCCGCAGCGCCGAGGCCGCGGCCATCGCGTTCTCCGCCGCGAGCACGCCCACGCTCACCTGGCCGCCGGGCGTCTTCATCTGGTAGCGATAATTGGGCATGGGAAGAAGCCTTTAGCCTGTAGCCGACTCCGATCTCTCTCCAAACCTCCACCGCGAACAACATCAGGCCGCCAGCATGCGCTCCAGTTTGTCGGGGAACGCCGCCTGCGCGATCGCGTCCTCGCGGCTGATCATGCCGTTGAAATAGAGCTCGGCGATCGAGCTGTCGAGGCTGCGCATCCCCAAGGCGCGGTTGGTCTCGATCACGTTGGGGATCTCGAACGCGCGGTTCTCGCGGATCAGGTTGCGCACCGCGGGGGTGCACAGCATGGTCTCCACGCCGGGCACCATGCCCTTCTTGTCCACGCGCTTGAACAGCGTCTGGCTCACCACCGCCTGCAGCGTGTTGGCGAGCATCGAGCGGATCTGGTTCTGCTGGTCCGAGGGGTACATGTCAATGATGCGCTCGACCGTCTGCGAGGCGTTGACGGTGTGCAGCGTGCTGAGCACCAGGTGGCCCGTCTCGGCGGCGGTGATGGCGGCGGCGGTCGTCTCCAGGTCACGCATCTCACCGACCAGGATGATGTCCGGGTCCTGACGCAGCACGTGCCGCAGGCCGCTGGCGAAGCTGGGCGTGTCGTCGCCCAGCTCGCGCTGCTCGATGGTGCACTTGTTGCTGACGAGCTTGTATTCGATGGGGTCTTCGAGCGTGATGATGTGGGCGGGGTAGCGGTCGTTCATCGCCTGGATCATGGCGGCGAGCGTGGTGCTCTTGCCCGAGCCGGTGTCGCCGGTCACGAGGATGAGCCCGCGCGGCAGGTAGGTCAGGCGGGAGATGACCTCGGGGAGGTTGAGGTCCTTAAGGGGCGGGATCTTTTCCTTGATGCCACGCATCGCGATGGCGATGGTCTGGCGCTGCATGTGGGCGTTGACGCGGAAGCGGCCCAGGCCGGGGATCTCGTAGGAGAAGTCAACGTCCTTGACCTTTTCAAAGCGGGCGAGCTGGTCCTTGCTGGCCATGTGCTCGAACATCCGCTTGGCGCTCTCGGGCGTGATGATCGGGTAATCCATGGGCGCCATGGCGGTCTGGGCACGCATCATGGGCGGGTGGCCCGCGACCAGGTGCACGTCGGATGCGCCGTTCGACAGGGCCGTCTTGAGAATTGTGTCCAGTTCCATAGTTCGCCTCATGGCCCCTGTTTTCAGGCACAATCGCGAGGGCCGGTGCGGGGCGCACACCCAGACCCGACTCCTCTTATCGTCGCGCCGGGAGGGCGTCATAAGGATGCACCGTGGCCTGTTTCACACGCTTTTTCCGCCACGCAACCCCGCACCCGGCACGACCGGCATAGATTGCCGCGGGTGCGGAGATTTCTTGCACAACGGGTGTGATAACTATGGCCGGGATGGGGGTGGTATGAGTCGGGTGAGACCCGCGCGCGACCGGTCCGCATAACCGCCCCACAATGGGGCGGCGCGGCGTAGGGTGCGTGGAGCGGAGCGCAACGCACCAGTTCCGCGCCCGGCTCACGCCGGACGAGTGGATGTCTTTCAGCTATTTGAAAAAGGTTTGCGAGTGTCGGTGGCGGAGTGGTGCGTTGTGCTCCGCTCCACGCACCCTCCAAGATCACCGGCCTGCCATCGCGGGCGCGAGCGGCGGGTGCGGGAGGTTCAGCGGCCAGAGCTTGAGCCAACCGCCGGTCGCGGTCGGATGGGTGCGGGCGCTGACGTAGTGATACTGCAGCGCGCGGCGGCGCTGCTTCGAGCGGTTGTGGTCGGTGAAGTGGAACGCCAGCGAAGAGAAAAGCAGTGCCGAACCCGCCTTCATGGGCAGTTTGACGATGCGGTCGCGGTAGAGCTCGACGGTGGAGTCGGGGAGCTTCCAGCCGGTCTGGCCCTGGACGTGCTGGACGAGGCCGAGCTTGTGCGAGCCGGGAACGACCTCCATGCAGCCGTTGTCGAGCGTGGCGTCATCAATGGCGATCCAGAGGCCGAGCACTTCCTCTTTGGGCTCGACGTCGAAGTAGGCGACATCCTGGTGCCACTGCTTGGCGATGCCGATCTCCGGCGGTTTGACCAGGGCCATGCTCTGCAACATCTGCGCGCCGGGGCCGAGCACGTCGTTCAGCAGGGCCACGATGCGCGGGTGCGTCACCTGCGACCAGAAGAACGCGTCGCGCTCGGCGAAGGATTGCAGCTTGCGCAGGCCCAGCTCGCGCTGCTCGGCGGTCTTGCCCGAGGTGTCGAACGCCCGCTCGAAATCGATGTGCAGCCCCGTGGGGTGTTTGCCCTTCTCGTCGGCCTCGCGCACGAGCCGCGTGAAGCCGTCGCGCGTCTGCGTCACCTCTTCGGTGCTCAGGAGATTGGGCACGACGAGGTAGCCATCTTCACGAAAATGCGTCACTTGTTCGTCGGTCAGTGTCTTGGGCATGGGGATTCTCCAGTATTCAGAAATCGAAGACCCCGACCCTTCGCGGACTCAGGATCGGGCTTGGCTTGAATGATTCACGCCTCGTCCAGCATTACACAATACGCCTCTGTGGTGGTCGTGGGTGCGCAGCCCACGCCCGGAACGCCGTGGGTGTAGAGGATGGTCGGACGCTCGACGGGGTGGAAGACGCCGGGGCGGGTGACGTTGGGGAGCCAGTTCGCGCTCGCGGGGTCGGGCGTGCTCACCTGTTTGCAGTGCCAGGATTTCCCCGCATCCGCGGAGCAGAGGTGGAAGACCTCGCAGGAGGGGTGGCCCCACGCGGTCTCGAGTGACAGGCCCGCGACCTGGCTCATCGGTTGGGTGGTGCAGACAACGTGGATGCGGTCGCGCGTGTCGATCATCATCGTCGTATCGACGGCGACCAGTCCGGCGGGCAGGCTTGTCGAGACGTCGGTCGTCTCCCATTTCGCACCGCTCCAGCGCGAGAGCCATATTTCACGCGACTCGGGCGACGGCTGGTTGGTCAGCGCCCAGAGCGAGCCCCGGGAATCCACCGCCAGCCCGCACATATAAACGTACCGCCCGAACGGCGGCACGGCGAAGCGGTCGTCATACAGCGCCGGCGTCACGACGGCGCGGCCGGCCATGTCGGTCCACGTCAGGCCGCGATCGGTGGAGCGCACCACCGTCACGCCGTACGACAGCCCCTCGACAGGCTTGAGGTGCGTACCGGAGTTGTAGAAGTGGGCGCCGTAATAGAGCGTGCCGTCGCCGCCGCAGATGAGCGTCGAGCCGGTGTGTGTGTACTGCGGCGGGATGTTCTGATGGAAGATGGCTTTGGCCGTGGTCCACGCACCGTCGGCCTTCTGGAGCTGGAACATGGCGGGCATGGGCTCCTCGCCGCCGCGGTAGCCGATGGCGTCGCAGTCCCACGGGGTGTGGGTGACGCTGGCGTAGGTGGCGTCGTAGCCGAAGTCCTGCGCATTTTCCCAGGCGTCGATGGAGTTGGGCTGGGTCGCGCGCTGGTGTTTGAAGCGGGACTGGTTCCAGTTGGTGTCCCAGCAGTGCGGACCGTAGGTGACGCGGAGGTGGCGGTCACGGCCGAGGGTGAAGGCGGGCGAGGTGTGGTTGTCGCTGCCCGTACCGACATGCTGGGTTGGGCCCCAGGTCTTGGTGGCGTGGTCGTAGGTGCGGGCGCGGACCTCGGCGATCGCGTCGAGCCAGCAGACGTGCGTCTTGCCGTCAAGCGTGATGCTCTTGTTGCTGAAGGCGTAGGAGGTCGCGCGGGTCGAGCCGGCGTCGCTGAGGCGGAACGGGGCGGAGTAACGGAACATGGGTCTACCCTCGGGAAATGTGGCCTAACAGGGTACCATGCCCGCCACGAAGGAGACCACCATGACCGCCACCGTCACAACCATCGAAACGCCGGGCGTCGTCACGGGCACAAGCCCGCTCGAACACGAATTGATCGGCGTACACCCACGGCTGCATCTGCGCGGCGACTGGTGGGCGGCGACGCGCGCCAAGCTCGCTGAGCCGCAGTGGGCGAGCCTCTGGGCGCGCCTCAAACACGTCGCCGACCAGAACGTCCCGCAGAACGCCCCCGCGAAATACAACAGCGACCGCGGCCTGGGCTCACGGCTGCCGATCCTGGCGATGGCGTACAAACTCGGCGGCGACCCGCGCCACCTCGAAACCATCCGCAAGCAGATCGCCGTCCAGTGCCCTCAGCCCAAGTGGGACACCGGCCTGGGCGGCGGGCACATGCTCTACGGCTTCGCGATGGTGTACGACTGGCTCTTCGACGACCTGAGCGCAGAGGAGCGCGCCGCCGTCCGCGACGCGTTGCACCGGCAAGGCAAGGCGATGTACGACTCGCTGAACGACCCGGGCGCGTGGAAGACCACGGTTTACACCTGCAACCATTTCCCCGTCATGCTCGCGGGATTGGCCGCGGCCGGCGGGGCGCTCTACGGCGAGGTCGCGGGTGTCGCGGCGTGGCTGCGGCTGAGCGCGGAAAAAGCGAGGCTCGCCACGCAGGCGCTGGGCCCCGACGGCGCGTCGCAGGAAGGCCTGGGCTACGGGCAGTATTACCTGGAGTTCTACCTCGCCCTGCTCGACATGCTGCGCGGGATGGTCGGCGTGGACCTCTTCCTCGACAACGAGTTCCTCCGCAACGCGTCGCGGTTCCACATTTATTCCACGCAGCCGCGCGACACATGGACCGAGCCGGCGTGGCTCATCTGCCTGGGCGACGGCGTGCGCTACTCGTGGTATGGCCCGGACAACATGCTGCGTCTCCTCGCGGCGGAATACCGCGACGGCGCGGCGCAGTGGTTCGCCAACGAGACGCATAATTCCGGCGTGACGCGCGACACCGCCACGCATCAATCCCTGCTCTGGTACGACCCGACCGTTCCCCCCATCCCCCCTTCCGCGCTGCCGACGCTGCACCACTTCAAGGACCAGGACCTGGTGCTCGGCCGGTCCGGCTGGCACGGGCGCGAGAACGTTTACGCCTTCAAGTGCGGGCCGAACGCCGGCCACCACGCGCTGCGCCACTACAACCACGACATCGGCGGCGGGCACATGCACCCGGATGCCGGGCACCTGGTGATCTTCGCGCACGGCGACGTCCTGCTCGCCGAGGACGGCTACTCCTTCAAGACCACCGCGTTTCACAACACGGTTTTGGTCAACGGCATCGGGCAGACCGGCGAGGGGCACGCGTGGTTCGAGGACACGGAGCTGCGCCGGCAGAAGCGCGGGCCGCGGATTATCAGCGTGGAGCACACGCCGGCGATGGACGACATCCTCGCCGACGTCGGGCCGGCGTATGAACTGAGCGCGGGGCTGACGCGGTTCACGCGCCGCGTGCGATTCCTCAAGCCGTCCACATGGATCGTGGTCGATGAACTGGAGACGCGTGAGCCGGCGACATTCGAGGTCTATTGGCACTCGGACTTTCCGTTCACCTCCGACGGCGACGGGAGCTTCACCGTGCGCGGGACCCGTGGGGCGATGCGCGTGACCACACTCTCCCCCGCCGGGGTGAAGACGCGCACTTTTCAACAGGCGGTCAACCATCCCGATGGCCCCCTGACCGCGATGAAAGAGGTGCTGACATTCTCCAACGCACAGCCGGCGAAGGCGGTGCGGTTTGTGACCGTGCTGGAGACGCGCGCCGCGTCGGACGCGGCGGGACCGGCGGTGCGCATGAGCGACGCGAAGACGGTGCGTGTCAACGGGGTGGATGTGGCGGTGTGATGTGTTCCGGCGCAAAAAAAACCGGGTCCTCGGAAAACCGAGGACCCGGCGTAGGGGGTCTGTTTTATTGCCGCGGCGTGATCGTCACGCCACCGCGGCGCTCCACGAGGAACCGCCCAGGAGAACCTGGTGGTACACCTGCAGGCCCCAGCGCTGCTGGATGGCGTCCTGCACGGCCTGGCTGCAGCGGGTGAGCATGCCGCTCTGGGAGACGAAGAGCTCGCGGAGCAGGGCCGGGTCGCGGAAGCGCATCGAGGCGATGCGGCTGGAGAGTTTGGTGTAGCCGAAGTGCGGGTTGGAGTGCAGGAACCAGTCGCACAGGAAGGCATCGTCGCCAAGAGCGTCGTCGGTCTCCTTGATGCGCGCCGGGCCCTGCTCTAGGTTGAGTCGTTTGCCCTCGACGACGTCGTGGGTGGCCTTGTCGTAGCAGCGCTCGTCGCCCCAGGACTCGAAGGAGAGCAGGTGCTCAAAGAACGCGCAGTGACCGGGGCTGATGGAGACGAAGAAGTCAGTCAACCCGATGTTGACTGCGTGGGCGTAGGCGCAGCGCGTCAGCTCGAGGAACACGGCGGAGTTGCGGTACTCGTCGGTGACCACCAGGTTGGTGATCTCACCCACGCGACGGTTCTGAGAGCGGAGGGCCTCTAGCTCCTTGCTGAAGACTTTGTCCGAGGGCAGGCCGATGTCCTGCGAGTCGGGAACGACGCTCATGACGGCGACCACGCGGCCATCGACCTTAGCGACGAAGGTCGCCATCTCGGGCAGGGCCTCGAACTCACGGACCCGCACGCCGCCGGGCTGGGGCTGGATGTAATTCTTCTGAACGAAGACGTCGTGGACAAGCCGGTAGGCCTGGGTCAGGTCGTTAAGACTGATGGCTTGGAAAATGCGGATGTCACCGCTGGCGGTGAGCAGGCCGGCCTGTTTGAAGCGTGCGACGCGGCGGCGGATCTTGCCCGCCTGACGCTCATCATAGACGGGTGTAACTGCAACCTGAACGGCCTCACTCACGGTGCTCTGCATGGTTCCGGCTGAGATCATTCGTCTGGCTCCTCGTTGAGACCGCAGACCCCTGGGTCGTTTGGCCCGAACACCACAACCATGCAAAATGTCAGCAATGAAAGCCAAGTACAATCTCCACCAATCTCCGACCAGATTTTTCAGTTGCGGTTTGTAGCGGTGGGGTAAGCGTCTCGCGTGGGCTCCAGGCGTTGTTCCCGCGGGTTGCCGCCAGGTCCGTGGGTATCGGATCCGGTGCGGATCAAACGCGGCGGGTTTTTCTCGGACGTGCCACACTTTAGCCAAGTTCACGGTTTTGTTCAACAGGAATTCCACTATCCGCGCGATATTTAGCCGAAAGCCAATCGCAGGAGCGCATTCCCATGGGCAAGTCACCTCGTACGTCCTCTGGTTATCGAACAGCAGTGCGTTCAGAGGCCAAGAATTCCGCCATTCTTCTGGCTGAGACCCCTCCCGGCATGATCGCTGCCGCCTCCGAACAGGCTGCGTTGCTGGCCTTTACGCAGGCCTCCGAGCGTGTCCCCGCGTACCGAAAGATCCTCGCAGCCAAAGGAATTGATGTCGGTAACGTAGTTTCAATCCGGGACTTCGAGAACAAGGTCCCGCTGCTCAACAAAGCCCTGCTGTTCGGCTCGTACGACTTGCCGTCGCTGTGCGTCAATGGATCGCTCGAAGACGCCGCCGCCGTTTACACCAGCTCCGGGTTCTCCAGCACCTTCTCTTGGGGCGTCGAGACCGCCAGCGACGAGGAAAAGCTACGGTTCGGCCTCGACTTGCTTCTTGAGACCTATTTCTCCGCCACAGAGCACCGCACCCTGCTGATCAACGCCCTGCCCATGGGTGTGAAGGTGCCGGCCCGACTGCCCATCGTGCTGGACACCGGCCCGCGGGCGGATTCCTGCCTGGCGGCCGTGAAGACGATCGGGCCCCATGTGGACCAGATCCTCCTCGTGGGTGAGCACCCGTTCCTCAAAAAACTCGCAGAAGATGGGGCCACGGATCCCGCGGTGAACTGGCCGTCGAGGCGTGTTTTCGTCATCACCGGGGGGGAGTGGATCGCATGCGGCTACCCGGCTTACCTCGGGAAGCTCCTGGGCCAGGACCCGGACAACCACATCAAGCTCAGTCTGGGCGTTTCCGAGATCGGGCTAAACGTCGGCATCGAGACGCCCGATGCACGGCACATCCGCCGTTTGCTCCATGCCGACCCCGCGCTCTCCCACGCGTTGCTGGGCGACGCCCCGTTCACCCCCGTTGTCACGCAGTACATGCCGGACCGCTTGTTCATCGAGTCTCCCGAGATCGGTGGCGTCCCACGCCTAGTGGTGACGACGCTCGACCTGGAGCGACGGCTGCCGCTGGTGCGCTACTGCACCGAAGACTGGGCGCGGGTGATCCCGTTCGTCGAGATGTGCGAGACGCTCACGAAAATGGGCCACGGCGACAAGCTGCCCCGCACCCCCCTGCCATTCATCGCGATGTTCGGCCGGGGCAAGTCGCTTGCGGTCGGCGAGGCGCGCATCTATCCCGAGCAGATCAAGGAACTCTTCTACGCAGACCCCAATCTTGCCGGTGCGATCACCGGCGACTTCCGAATGGAAGCGTCGGACGGCCAACTGCGGCTACGCGTCCAACTGCGACGGGAGGCCGAGTCGAACACGGCTACGGCGGGAAAACTCGAATCCGCGATCGTTTCATCGCTGCACATCCCCGCCCGCGTGACGAGCGTGCCCTACGCCGGCTTTGTCGAGGGGCTGGACGTGGGATACCAGCGGAAGTTCCGCTACCTGCCGTAAGCGGGGCGGTCTTACTTGTCTTCGAGGATGATTTCTCCCGCGAAATCCGCGGGGGGGAGCCCGTTGATATAGGCCGTGCTCCTGTTTCTGTAGATTGACGTGAGCATGGAGGAGCCGAACTCGGATTCGATTTTGGGGATCACGACGAGACATTCGGCAAACTTCATCTCCTGGAACTTACCGACCAGTTCCGCGGCCATCTCGCAGCGCCGGTTGAGGTCCTCCGTAGCCTGGGCGATCTCGCACAGAGGCTCATAGACCATGACGCCGATGGTTTTTCCGTACAAGCGGAGCCGACCGATGGGGCAGAGCAGGAATTCCGACCCGACAAGCTCCGCGGTGCGGTCGCTGACGAGAACGCGCGTGCCGAAGTGCTTATTGGCTGACTCTAAACGCGACGCCATGTTGACGCGGTCGCCGATCACGGTGTAGTCACTCGCATCCTCGGGGCCGGCGTCACCCACGACGACGGCGCCCGTTGAAACCCCGGCGCGCATGGAGACGGGCGTGAGGAACCGCTGCTTGAGCTTGCGATTAAACTCCTCCATTTTCTTTTGCATCTGGAGCGCCGATCGCACCGCATCGGTGTGGTGGTGCGGGTTGTCAACCGGTGCACCGTAAAAGCACATGATGCCATCGCCCATGAATCGCCCTACGCAGCCGCGGTTGGTCCGTATCACGGGGACCATGAGGCGCCGGAAGGAACTGACGATCTCGACGATGCCTTCGCCCAGGCTTTCAGTAAGTCTTGTAAATCCCGAGAGGTCGGTGAACAGGATCGACATCTCGCGGGTCTGGCCATCGAACCGCGTCTGATCGGGGTGTTCGAGAACGTAATAGACGAGCGCGGGATCGACGTAGCTCTGGAAGCGGCGGCGCAGGGCTTCCTGCTCCTGCTGCGCCCGACGGTACTCCTCACCCAGACCGATGCCCAGAACGAGCATCGCCATGGTGAACAACGCGGGGCTCGTGGCAGGCCCGGTGAAATTTGCGGCCCCCATGACAATGTCAACGATGCCCCCCAAAGCGAATATCGCCAGACCCAGGCGGATGACCCCCGCCGGGAGCAGACCGCGCGAGCGGCGAGCGCCCGGCTGGCTCTGCATCCATAACAGGGTCTGGAGATAGATATGGGTCGCCGTCCAGACGATCCCGAATACGACGGCGACCGCCATCGCGTCCGGGGCCCACGGGACTTGTGAGTCCCAACTGCTGGTCGGCGCGGCGGGCGTTGCACGCGGAGAGATGAGCCCGGGAAGAAAGAAATTCAGCGTCAGGGGGATGCCCAGAAGATACAACATAACGATCCGCCGCCTGAGCCACGCGTGGGCGTGCGAATACAGGAGAACAAAGTGTCCCGTAAAAAACAGCATCCACAATGCGTTGATGTATGCGGCCCTGATGTACCACACGGCGTAGCGCGCGTGTTCCGGGTGCGCGGCGGGGTCGCTGCCGGCGGGGGTCAGGTTGTCGAAGAAAAACATCAGCACGCAGTGGATGACGATCGGGACCGTCGTCAGGGTGAATAACAGATCGACGCGCCTGCGCGTCACCCGCAGGTATCGGTGAAAGAACACGAGGCAGGCGGTTGCCGAGATGACAACTGACACCAGATCAATGATTGAGAACGCGTTTATGGAAATCACGGCGAATGCCTCTATGCCGTCCCGCCGGCGATGGGACGTGAAATACAGCAGATATCGTGCGGCTCACGCGCCAGGTCCGCGAATCGGCGGGGATTCAGCGGAGAGGCCCGACCATCAGAAGGCGATGCTCAGCGAGACCGTGAAGGTCTGCGCCGGGCCGAATTCCGAGCGGATCTCGGGGAACATGTTGTACTGGTAGGCGAAGTCGAGGCTGACGCGGTCGCCCAGAGAGACGCCGAAGCCGGTGGTGCCGGAGACCGTGCCCTCGGTGTCGATCACCACACCGCCGCGGAGGAAAAGGATTTTCTCGATCAGGGCGTGGTCCACACCCGCGCCGAAGCGGTGGACCCAGAGGGTGCCCGTGTCGTTGAAGAAGACGCCGCCCTGGTAATCAAAATAGAAGTCGCAGCCCTTGGCGTACTCCCACGCGATGCCGGGGCGCAGGAGGAACTGGTGGGTGGTGTCGTTGATGTGCTGCGTGCCGATGCCCAGGCCGAAGATGTCACGGATTTCCGTGCGGGAGGGGGCGAAGGCGTAATCAAACACGACGCCGGTCCGGACCTTCTCGAACGTCTGGTGGACGGCGCCGAGGCGGAACCCGTAGGTCTCGCTGTTGGTCCGCGCCAGTTCGGTGTCGGAAATGTCAAACTTGGTTTGGGAAGAGGTGAAGTTGAAATTGGCGCCGATGGCCAGGTCAGGGGAGATCATCTTGCCCCACTGGATCTGACCGTAGTCGGCATCGAACCCGAACTGGGTGCCGGTGCTGTCGTCCTCCTCGTTGCTGCGGATCTGGGCGGCGGCAGGGAGAAAGACGCCCCAATCACCGGCGTCGAGGGTCACCGCCTCGCTAACGACGTACAGGTCCGTGCCCTCCTGGAAGGTGATGGCTGTGAACTGCGGCGCAAAACCGTTTTTGAATTGTTTGTCCTGCGGCCACGCGGCGGAAGCGGGGTTGACAGAGCTGGACCATTCGCTGGCCGCCTGGGCGTTGCCACCCGCGGCGACGTCGGCGTACGAGGAAAAGCGGCTGATCGCGGCGGGAAAGCGGAGCGTAAAGTCGTGCCCGCCAAAGTCCTCTGCCGGCGCGGATGCGACGATGGCGATCGTGAGGAATACCGCGCACCAAGACAAAAGTTTCGCTCGCGTGATCGGCGACGTGTGTGATTTCATTGGCAGGACCCCGAAACAACCATGGTTTCCACGCCACATGGCGAGGAGCGTTGAATGGCTCGCTGCTTATAGCACATCGGTTCGAGCGGCTCAAGCATTCTTGCACGGGGCCGCTCTTGAGCGAATGGGGGATTAAATAGGAAGGGCCGTCTCTTGCGAGACGGCCCTTTCGTTGTTGAACAAGTCAGTCGAAGGGACTCAGGCCTTGCGGCGACGGGTCGCCGAGAGGGCCAGGGCACCCAAGGCCATCAGGCCGGAAGCGGCGGTGATGGGCTCGGGAACGGGGGAGACCAACTTCACGCGAACGGGGTCGTTGCTGCGAACGAGCCAGTCGGTGTTGGGGACAACGTTGGGGAAGGTCTCGAAGGTCACATAGGCATCAGCGGGCTTGTAGTTGAGACCAGCGGCGATGTTAGCGGCGTAGGCCGGGTCGAAGCCCAGGACACCGGCAGAGCCATCGAACACGTTGCTGTCAACCGCAGCGCCCCAGAGGCCGCCAGTCGACTCGAGGTAAGCCACGCCGTTGCCCTTGTTCTCGCTCGGACGGAAGGTGCTGAGGAACTCGGCGTCAGCGCCACCGGCAGCGGTGGTGATGTTGATGTGCCCACCGATGGAAACCATACGCAGGAGCAACTCGCCGTCGGTGACGGTGGTGTACTTATCGACCGCAGTACGGCCAGCGCTACCGGCCAGAATGCTGAAAGGATCGGTGGTGGTGGGGCTGAGGTAAACTTCCAGAACCATGCCGGCGCCGTTAACCACCTGGAAGTCGGTGGTCTTGTCGAGATAGTAGTCCTGAATGCTGTGGAACATGACGGTCATCTCGTAGCTCGTACCGCCGTGGGTTTCGCCATCGGTATAAAGCTTGTTGATCGCAGAGTCCTCGATGGAGGTAACTTTGGCGATACCCCAGCCGTCCTCAGTGGCGGGAATCGCACCGGTGGCCGCCTGCTGAAGAAGGCCGTTCAGCGTAGTTGTACCGCTGGCAACCTTGGGGTCCGCAGACGTGGAGCCGAAACCGCCATAAATCGCATGCTCACCAGGAGTGCTGCTGTTGAGTGTCTCGCTGTAGACCGAACCCATGTCAACGTTGGCATACTTGAACTCGACGAAGCCGATGCCTGTGTAGAGCTTGTTCAAGATTTCGTCAGAGGCCGTGGACGCCATGGCGAACGACGGCAGAACGGCCACGCCGCTCAGCGCCAGAACTGAAAGAAACTTCTTCATACCTTATCTCCTGCTTCCTGGGTCCACACCCCAAACTCTTTTCCCAACGCGTGGACCTGCACGGTGGGAACTTGTTCCGCAAGGCAAGCACGAGCTTGCCCACATGAATTCAGACGCAACTTGGCTGACGACTCTTCCTCCTCCGAGGAGATGCCGCCCCCATTACATGACAGCCCTAAGATAACGGCCTCCCACCACTGATGCAAGTCCTATATTCACGATTTTTTCGTGACTTTTACTCTTCAACGAATTTTTCTATCTCTTGTGTTTACCTATGTCCCCAGACCATCTGAGCTTCTCAAAATTACCCATATCCCCATGCGGTTTCATGCCTATGCGGATCGCTCACCCGCAGCGTTCGCTATCAAAAGGTGGCTTGCTCTGCGATGGAGACGGAATCGACTCGTCAGGCGACACTGAACTCTTTGTGAATACACTAGAGCATCCCCAACGCATGCGTAGCGCGTACGGCGCATGTTCGGTATTGCGCTCTTGAGGTTGCCGCGTTAGATTCGCTCCACGCCCGGGTTTGAACGGGTGATGGAGCCAGGGATGGGCGCATCGTATTCGCAGGAC
>JAIOPN010000031.1 GCA_021413865.1 Planctomycetota bacterium
CTGTGGCGGGCTGAGTTTGTATCCAGAGCCATCAGGTGGCGGATAGAACCCTTCCGCGGGGGAGCCGGGGGTTGGGGGCTGACGGCGAAGCCCCCAATTCGGTCATACATCACCCACGGAAATCCCGGGAGGACCAAAAAAAGCACGACCCGGGCAGGGGATGCACCGGGTCGCACTCGATCAGGGGTTGTGTAATTCGGACGTTTACTCGGCCATCGCGACGGTCTTGGAATCCTTGCTCTTCTCCGGCGGCTGCGGGACGATCGGCATGTCGCCGGGCTGCTGCGGGCCGTTGCCCGGCGTGGGCTTCATCATGATCATCCGCGGCTTGATGCTATTGACGTCGATCGTCTCACGCACCGGGCCACCGTAGATCACCGTCACACCTCGGGCATAGCCTCGCAAACTCCGGGCCAGACGCTGCGCCTTGAGGAGCGAAAAGTTCTGGTCCACCGGGTTCACGCCCTGGTGGTAGTAGTCGGCGTCGGGGTCCAGTAAGACGGTGGTGTTGACCATGCGGACCTCGATCAGGTCGGGCCTGACCGGCTGCTCGCTCAGTTCACGTGTGACGATGGCGGCGGGCTCGACGATGTCGCGCGTGACGACATAAACGCGCGGCCCCTGTCCTTGCGGCAGGCGGTGGGCGGTGACGATCTCGACGCCCGCAAAGAGCGGCGCCGACAGGCTTAGCGTGGCCAGACCGGCCAAGAGGCACGACTTCAACGTGGAAACGGGCATGTGCGTCTCTCCTTCCCGCCGGGGCTTTTTAGGCCGGGCGATGCGGGTGTTAAAACCCCGTCGGGGTGGCGGCAAGGTCTCCAGCCTCGCCGGCCCGATTGTGGGGTCAGGGTGAATAGGGCAACCCCGGTGCCAGAAAAGGCGATCCGCCGGGCTGCGCCGTAAATCGCATGATTATAGGTACATCCGGGGGTTCTCCGTGCCGGTTTTTGGGCCGGGTGAGGGGTTCCGTTGGTGCGGTCTGTTGCGTGGAAGCAACATGGGATGTGGTGCGGGGCGGATGGTGATGTCCGGTGGGGGCAGGCGTCCCGCCTGCATCTTGCTTAATGGGTTCCCAAAGCGGCAGGCGGGACGCCTGCCCCACCGGATACCGACCTCGCTACCATATCCCCCTCTTACGCCCGGAGGGCGGGGACGGCGTTACCGAACATGAGCAGCTCTTTGTCTCTGGTGTCCAGCCCCGTGGCGGAGTCACGGGTTGACCCGCTGCGGTCGCGGTTGCGCGTCATTACGGTCGCGTGGTTGTACGGCGCGTTCTGGCTCTCCACCGTCAACGGTGCGGCATTGGCGAAATTCCAGATCGAGATGGGCACGCCGCAGTGGGCGTACGGCATCCTCTCCGCGCTGCCCTACCTGGGCTGCCTCTGCCAGTTGCCGATGGTCTTCCTCCAGCCGCGCCTCGGGCACCGCAAGGAAGTCTTCATCGTCAGCGTGCTGATCGGTCGGTTGATGTGGGTGGTGGCCGCGGCGGTGCCGTGGGTGTTGCCGCACGCGCGGGAGTGGTGGTGGCCGTTGATGACGGCGGCGTTCCTGCTGGGCTGGGCGGGGAACAACGCGGGCAGCCCGGCATGGATGGACTGGATGGCGGACGTGATCCCCAAGCGGCTGCGCGGCCGGTATTTCGCCGTGCGTTCCCGCCTGGGTCAGTTCGTCTCGATGGCGGCCACGCTGGGCATCGGCGTGCTCTTGAATCTCGTGGACGGCGACGGCAGCCCGGGGCTGATGCTCAAGGTCTGCAGCGGCGTGCTGGCGATCGCGGGGCTGATGGGGGCGCTGGACATCCTGATGTTCCGCCGTGTGCCCGACCAGTTCAGGCCCGACACCAACGACCAGCCCGGGGCGTGGGAATCGATGAAGGAAGTCTTCGCCGACAAGAACTACATGCGCTACATGGGCTTCGTCTTCACGCTCTATCTGGCGATCGGGTTCATCCAGCAGTACATCTGGCTCTACATGCTGGGCGAGATTCATTACTCGCCGTGGCGCGCGAACCTGCTCCTGATCGCGGTGCCGGTGCTGGTGCAGGCTTGCATGTACGGCGCGTGGGGCCGGCTGATCGACCGCCTGGGGCGCAAGCCGGCGCTTTTGATCGCGGGCGTTTTCGTGGTGAACGGGGCGTGGGGCTGGCTGCTCGTGGGCCACGGCGGCTGGCCGTTCGAGCTGTTCGGGTACGAGTGCTCGGGGCTGAGCATCATCGGCTACGCGGTGGCGGTCAGCGCGATGGTCGCCTGGCCCGGGGCGGAGCTGGCGATGCTCAACGTCGTCATGGGCATGGCGGGCACGCGCGACGGCCGGCGCAACGGCAACGCGTATGTCGCGGTCAACTACCTCGCACTCGCGGCCGGGGGCATCCTCTCGGGCTTTCTGGGCGGCTTCGTCGCCGGGGCGCTGGAGAACCTGCGCTGGATGATCCCGCTGCTGGGCATCCCGCTGACGTACCACGGTGTGCTCTTCATCCTGTCGGCGGGGCTGCGCGGGGCGGCGCTGCTGTTCATCGTCGCCATGACCGAGCCGCGCGCCGCACGGACCCGCGACGCCATGCGCTACGTCACCTTCAATCTCTACTCGAATGCCGTTGAGGTGATGACCAACCTGCCCGGGCGGATCGTCAGCCACGCGGCGAAGGTGGGGTTCAGGTTGAACCCGAGGAAGTCATAAGGTTGGCCATCGGCCTCGCCCGACGGCTAACACGCGCCCTATGTACGGGTTACGGATTCCCGATCCCGCACGCCCCGGCGCTCGTATAATCGTCCGTCCAACCAACCCGGGCATTGCAGCCCTAATTCCCCGAGGCCAAATCCATGACCACGACCCCGCGTTTTGTGCTGTGTGGCGCGCTCCTCTTCGCCTCCTTTGCCGGCCTGGGCTGCCACTCGAACGGGCGTGAGGAGGTCACGCGCGAGACCGAGGCGGAGGTCAACTCCCGCCGCGTCCGCCCCGCGGCGCTCATCGAGTTCTCCGACCAGGCGGCCCAGCGCGTCGCGCAGGAGATCAGCGAGATCCCAGAAATCCGCAACGTGCCGGGCCGCGTCACCATCCTCGTGGGCGACATCAACAACAAGACCGGCATCGTCTCCTCCGACGACTTCGAGCTGATGCGCAGCCGGCTCCGCAACAACCTGCTGCAGAGCAAGTATGTGAAGGACAAGCTCAAGTTCGTCGAGCGCCGCGCCCGCATGTCCGCCATCCGTGAACGCGAGCTCGTCGGCCCCGACCAGGGCAACGGCGAACCGGCCAACTACGACGCCCAGACCACCTTCGCCCTCAACGGCGACTTCTACCGCCTCGCCCGCAACGGCACGGACCTCTACTACATGGAGTTCCAGCTCGTCCACTTCGGCAGCAACGAGATCGTCTTCTCCGACCGCTACGAGATGAAACAGTTCAAGGTCAACGATTGATCGCTCTTATCCCCTCTCCCCCTGGGAGAGGGTAAGGGTGAGGGGACCCGCGGCCGGATGGCTCGCACGTCAGCGCACCACCCTTCCGGCCTGTGATCCCCTCACCCCGGCCCTCTCCCGGGGGGAGAGGGGGCCAGAAAAAACCACCATGCCCCGCGTTTTACGCATCCTCCCGCTTACCGCCGCGCTGCTGTTGCTCGCCGCCTGCGCCCCCTCGCGCTCCACGCGCATGACCGTCTCCGACTGGGAGGTGATGGGCTCCGCCATGGCCGCCAGCCTCGCGCAGAGCCCGGCCATCACGCGGCGCACCCCCGCGAGCGAGCCCTGGGTCGTCTCCATCGACAAGGTGCAGAACCTCACCAGCGACGTCATGACCGAGGGCGAGCAGTGGGGCATCATCGCCCGCCTGCGCGGCACGCTCCCCATGCGCGCCCTCAAGGACCAGAAGAACATCGCCTTCGTCATCCCACCCGAGCAGATGAAGAAGGTCCAGCAGAGCGGCGCGGCGGCGGGCGTGGACGGGCAGTTCGGCGAGCGGCGGAAGCCCACGCACCTGATGACCGCGACCTTCCGTTCCGTCACCCGCGCCCAGGCGGAGCGGCGGACGGAGCTGTATTACGCCGAGTTCGAGCTGCTGGACATCCACGACGGCGTGCCCGTGTGGACCGACCGTTTCGAGTACAAGCGGGAGGCCGTCGGCCATGTGTGGGACTGATGCGCTGCGCCCCATCCTCGCCGCGGTGCTGCTGGTCGTTGCCACGGCGATGACCGGCTGCGCGTCGAAGGAGGTTTACAGCGACGGCTGGATGCTGCAGGGCGACCTGGGCCACGCCCGCGACTACTTCCACGACCACCTCACGCAGAAGAAGGACGACCGCCGTTACCTGCTCGACCGCGTGCGTCTCGCGGTGCTCACGATGGCGGACGGCTACCCCGGCGCCGCCCAACCCTATTTCGAGACCGCCTACGACATCCTCCGCACCCAGGGCGTCAACGCCGACAAGACCGTGCAGTCCGTCGTCCTCACCGAGGGGGTGAAGTTCTGGAAGGGCGAGCCCTTCGAGCAGGCGCTGGCGATGTCGTACTACGGCATCCAGCAGTCGATGCTCGGCCACTGGGACAACGCCCGCGCCGCCTCGGGCAACTCCCTCTTCCAGCTCCGCGACTTCGGCAAGAACGCGAACGGCCAGCGCATCAACACCTACGAGATCGCCCAGCGCGCCCTGGAGTATGAGCGCGGCGCCGCCGGCAAACCCGCCGGCACCGACTACATCGACCACGGCTACGTCGTCCGCGAATCCAACTTCACCCTCGGCTACATCCTGGGCGGCATCGCCAACCAACAGCTACAGCGCCCCGAGGAGGCGAGCGACCATTTCCTCGCCGCCGTGCAGTTCAACCCCGCGATCCAGCCGCTCACGCAGGAGCTGCGCTCGGGGAAATACAACACGATCCTCGTCGTCGGCTGGGGCCTGGGGCCGCGCAAGGTGGAGTACGGCCCGGACGGCTCGCTCGCCCGTTTCGACCCGCGCACGCCCAGCGACCCCCAACCCCTGCTCGTCACCGTCGGCGGCGCGACGCGCACCTATCAGGTCGTCACCGACGTCAACGCCATGGCCGTCGATCACATGTGGAACAACATGGAGGATGTCCGCACCGCCAAGAGCTTCCTGGGCAACGCGCTGCTCACCGGCGGGCTGATCGCCACCGGCGTCGGCTCGGGGACGCACTCCAACGAGGCGGTGTACGCCGGCCTGGGCGCGGCGGCGATGGGCATCCTCCTCAAGGCCACCGCCCACGCCGACACCACCTACTGCGACGCCTTCCCGCAGCGCTTCTACGTCGTCCCCCTGCAGCTCGACTCGCCCGACACGGTGGTGACGCTCGAGGTACAGGGCTCGCCCGTCTCACGCCTCGCGCTCACCGGCGTCGTCCCGCCGCGCGGCGACCCCTCAGCACGCGGGGCACGGCTGCGCTACGTGCACCTGCTCGGCGGCGGATATATGGATGGCTCCACGTCGCCGCCTTGGGCCAGCTCCGGCCGGGTCTTCTACGACAGCGACACCGGAGCGATCAACGCCTCCGCCGCCGGCCCCGTGCCGCTCTCGCCCTACATCCTGGGCGGCAACAGCGTCCGCCCGCCCGACGACACCGCAGTCACCGCCTACCGTTCCAGCGGCGGCCTCGTCGGCGTCACCCCCGACGAATTGGCCGGCTTCTACCGCGGCGAGGGCATCACGTGGGACACGCGCGGCGGCGATGGCTGGGCGGGGCTCCATGTTCTGGAGGGCGGGAAATCGCTTGTCGCGCCGATGGGCGGCACACTGGGCTTCGTCCGCCTCTTCGGTCAGTCGCACCCGCCGTATGTGCTTGTATCGAAACCCGTCCGTGATTTCATCGACTCGCTCAAATCCCCCGTCGCCCCGCGCCCGCAATCGAGTCCGCCCGCGACCCAGACGAACCGTTGAGCCTAAAATCGATCCAAGGAGAAACCGTATGAAACGCCTCTGCATCACCCTCGCGTTGCTTTCCTCCCTGTTCGTGTTCGCCGCCGCCGGCTGCGACATGCCCCCCGGCGCCGGCCGCGCCGACCCGATCCTGCGCGAGAATTACCCGCGCATCGTCGCCCTCGAAGACCTCGACCACATCCTCGCCTTCTCCCCCGCCGACGTGCGCGGCGGCGACGGCTCGGTCCCCCTGAGCGTCTCCGTTCCCGCCCGCGTCAAGTCGAATGACGATTACGAGGTGCAGTACCGCTTCGAGTTCTTCGACAAGGGCGGCCGCCCGATCCGCCCGAACATGGAGTGGCGCTACCTGAAGATGCCGGCGCGGGCCCAGGTCTTCATGGAGGGCGCGGCGGTGGACACGAATGCGGCCGATTGGCGGCTGCTGGTGCGGCCTTCGAAGATGTCGGATAAGGATTGAGGTGAAGCTCGGGTGCCACGGGTCGGACGAGTACGGCCGACCCGTGGCACCCGGCCTGTGATCGGAAAATTTTTCATCTAATTTATTTTTGTTTCTGAGCAAGTTCATCAACGATATGCCCCAACTCTATCGCTTGATAGTTGCCCAGATGCAAGTAACCAGTGTCACTGATAAGCGATACCGCATATACGCCGGGCGTCTTCACTTCTCCTGATTCTCTATCCGGATAAATGATGATGCGATAATTACTCCACTGACCATCAGTGCGCCGACGGAGTCGCAGGGCGTAGGTCTTGCCTATGGCATGTTCATGATTTGAATAATAAGGCTGAATCAATTTCAGGCTGTCAAATACACGCGATAATGTTTGACTATCAAAAATGTTAATTTTTCGATCCGAGTCGGGGCGTGGGTAGGGTGATGAGGATTGGATTATCTCGATCTCGTCGACGTCATTGTCGTCCCAATCAAAACGCACAGCTTGGATCACTGCCACCCAAAACAAAGCGAAGATTATACACAAAAAGGCAGACACATAAGATACTATCTGGTTTTGAGATAATTGGCGGACAGCGTCAGGAATATTGCGCCAATTGCGGCGGATACGGTATATCTGCCGCCGGCAGTAGGCCCACAGCACCACTAAAAATATCGTACCCAACAACATGGGAACGCCAACTGCGCGCATAGCTACGATAATACTGATCATTTGTTTATATTCGAAAGCATAATACGAGTCTAAAGGCTTGCTGTTTTGTCGGCGTTGGAATGCGCGGAGGACGGGATTTGAAGATTCAGTCCGCCCTGCAAAACTCAGTCACCTGCAGATCATTTTACCCACTTGCACTTCCCCGCATCGACATCCGCCTGCCACTCGGGCTTCATTTTGACGCCTTCGCCAAGCTCGAACTTGGGGGTGTATTCGTACACCGGCTGGGGCCGGTCGAAGTCCTGGATAGAGCGGTAGAGGGAGCGGCGGTTGGGGCCGGTGACGACGGCGGCGTGTTGCGTCAGCGACCAGTTGGCAAGCGGCTCCTTGGCGGGGATGCCCTTTTCGCCGGCGAGGCAGACGCGCGCCGGGAAGGGCACGGCGTGGTCGGCGACGACGTTCAGCGCGCCCCACAGCGTCGCGCCGCGCTTCGCCTCGGCGTTGGTCAGGTCCAGCAAGCGTTGCTGCCGCTCGTCGCTCCCGCAGGCATAGACCCAGTCGGGCGAGGTCTCCTCGTTCTCCCCCTTGTGTTTCATGACGAGCCGGAGGCGTGACTTCTTGTAGGCGTTGAGCTCCGGGTCGATGTAGCTGCAGGCGGTGATGGAGATCGCCCCGCGCACGGTCGGCCAGCGGTAGGCGACGCGCACGTTGGCCTTCTCCACCATCACGCCGCGCAGGGAGCGGTCCACCCACATCTGGTTGCCCGGGCCCCAGAAATCCTTGTAGCGTTCCATGAAGGCGGTCATGTCGCGGATGTCGTTGAAGCAGTCGTCGGGCATCACCTCCCAGGGGTTGCAGGGGAAGATGCAGGCGGGTTCCTCGTCGAGCATGACGGCCGAGGAGACGCCGCCCTGCCAGGGGCTGACCTTGCTGGGGGAGATGTCGGGGCCGACGGCGACGCGGTGCTTGGGGACGTGGCCGCGGTAGTGCGGCTGGAGCACGTCGTCGCGGTTGTCGGAGATGATCACGCCGCCCTCGGCGGTGTCGGGGAAGAAGACGTTGGTGCACTGCACGGGCGGGGCGTTGAGGTCGTAACGGGCCACGTGCGAGGCGTTGATGTGCTTCCAGATGAAGAAGCCGAAGGTGAAGTGGTGCGCCGCCTCGGCGGGGGTGAAGCCGGTGCCGTCGGTGAAGCCCTCGCGCTCGCCCAGGTGGCGGTCGATCATGCCGCGCAGCTCGGGGAACTTCACGGGGTCGGGGGTGGAGTCGAGGCGCTTCTTGTCGTAGGCGAGGACGGCGGATTCGAAGTCGAAGCCTTCACCGAGGGTGGGGAAGAGCCTGCGGTTCCAGTCGTAGTCGAAGCGGCGCATGTAATCGAACTTGGATTTGTCGAGTTCGAGTGCGGCTTTTTTGCCGCGTTCACGGCCGATTTGTCGTTGGTTCATGGGGGAGATTATATCGGGCGCGGTGCGCAAAAGCCCAGGCATGGCCATGCCTGGGCTTTGGTTGGAAATGGAAATCGGATACGCGCGGTGTCGTGCTCAGCGCTCGACGAGCACCATGCCGGTGGCGGCCTCGACGGAGCGGGCGATGGCGGCGGCGTCGGGGGTTTGCTGCGACGGGGCGGGGGCGAGTTTTTCGGACAGGCCCGGAACGGATTCGAGGATGCTCACGAGGAGCGTGCCCTTGATGGCGTAGTTGACGTTCTCGGGGAGTTGGCCGGTGGCCTTGAGGGCGCGGAGCTGATCGAGCCTGCCGACGACGACGCCCACCACGTTGCCCCGGGCATCGACGAGCGGCCCGCCGGAGTTGCCGGGCTGGAGCGGGACGCTGACCTGGAGGATGCGCGGGTCGTCGGCCGGGCCGGTGAGGGCGCTGACCTCGCCGCTGCTGAACTTGGGGAAGACGCCCTGGAGGGAGGGGTTGGGGTAGCCGACGGTGGAGACGCGGTCGGCGGGGCGGACGCCGGTGCTGCCCCGGACGTGGAGCGAGGGAAACGCGCCCGTGACGCGGAGGAGCGCCAGGTCGTTGGCGGCGTCGTCACGGACGACGGCGGCGGTGAACGAACCCTGCGCGGTGCGCACCGTGACGCGGCGGGCGTCGGCGATGACGTGGTGGTTGGTGACGAAGTAGCCGTCGGTGGTGATGAAGAAGCCCGAGCCGGTCTGGTCGGCGCGGAGCGCGGGGAAGGCGGGGGTTTTCTGCTCCGACCGGGTCTGCTTGGGCATGAACCGCGAGGAGAGGCGCTGCGCCTCGGTGATCTGCTCGGGGGTCATGCTCTTTTCGAGGGTGTCGCGGACGGTGGCGGCGTTGGTCTGGCCGTGCGCGGCGGCGAGGTTGCACCAGACGTACGCCTCGGTGCTGTTCTTGGTCACGCCCTCGCCCGTGGCGTAGAGGAGCCCCAGGGCGAGCTGCGCGGCGGCGTTGCCCTGCTCGGCGGCGCGGGTGTACCACTTCACCGCCAGCGCGGTGTTGCGCGGGATCGTGTCGCCGGCGGCGTAGAGGAGTGCGAGGTTGTACTGCGCGGTGCTGTTGCCCTGCTCTGCGGCGAGCGTGTACCACTTGGCGGCCAGCGCGGCGTTCTTGGGCACGCCCTCGCCGCCGGCGTGCATGATGGCGAGGTTGAGCTGGGCGCCGGCGTTGCCCTGCTCGGCGGCGCGGGTGTACCACTTGGCGGCCTCGGCTGCGTTCTTGGGGACAGTCTCGCCGGTGGCGTACATGAACCCGAGGTTGAACTGGGCGCCGGCGTCGCCCTGCTCGGCGGCGCGGGTGTACCACTTCACCGCCTCGTCCGGGTCCTTGGGGATGCCGCTCCCGGTGGCGTACATCAGGCCCAGGAAATACTGCCCGCCGTCGAGCCCCTGCTCGGCGGCGCGGGTGAACCACTTGGCGGCCTCGGCGGGGTCTTTGTCGGCGCCGTCGCCGGTGGCGTACATGACGCCCAGCTTGAACTGCGCCTGCGCGTCGCCCTCTTCGGCCGATCGCAGGAGCGCCTCGGCGCCGGCGCGGGAAGCGGCGGGGAGATACCCGGCCGATAGCTCCGCGCCGCCGGTCGTTGACGGTTCGGGATCGGCGATGCGGCTGGCGATGGCCTTGGAGATACCATTGGTCAACTGCGTGCGCGCCGACGCGATATAAAAAACACAGATCGCGATGAGCACGATCAGCGTGGACGAGGGCAGGAAGACCGCCTTGAAGATGCGCCGGTAGGAGAGCGTGCTGCGCGGGTTGGCGGGTGGGTTGGGGGCGGGCATGGCGCGGCTGTAAACGGTGTATTGGAAACTATCTAATCGGTAGGTTCGAGAGAGGGGTTTTACGGAGACATTTTGGGCGCAATTACGCCGCCGCGGCCGCGCCGTGTTTGCAGGAAAATCTTTTGCGGGATTTCTCAGACCGCGGCAGGCTGGACGCGCGCTTTATTCTCGGCCTGTAGCTGGTAGAGCGAGGTGAACCGCTTGTCCATGTTGGGGATGTAGGGCGGCGGGCCGGCGAAGCGGGCGTAACGCGACGGTTTACCCCGGATGAGGTGGCCGTGTGATTCCTGCGCGGCGGTGTCGTCGCCGTAGTAGATGGGGAAGGAATCGGTGGCGCGGAACTCGAAGATGAAGGTGCGTCGCGGCTTGTCGGAGCGGTTGGGGAGGGAGCTGTGCGGCGTGACGCAGTGCATAAGAATGGCCGAGCCCGCGGGGGCCTCGATGGGGACGGGCTTGCCGAAGCGGTTGTTGGAGAGGTCCTCGGTGATCATGCCGGCGAAGTGGCCGTCGGGCGCGGTGTGGTCGAAGAAGTGGTGGTGGTGGCGGGGCAGGACCTGGAGGCAGCCGTTGTGGAGGGAGGCGTCGTCGAGGTAGATGAGGCAGGAGATGATGTCGTCGTTGGTGTGGGGGAAGTAGGCCAGGTCCTGGTGCCACTCGACCGCCGAGCCGATGTGCGGCGGCTTCATGTTGAGCTTGGAGTGCTGGCAGTCGAAGTTGCCGCCGATGAGGGACTCGACGCCGTCGAGGAGGCGCTCGTCGGTGGCGAGCTTGCGGAAGGTCTCGTGGCGCTCGAAGGGGTGGTAGATGCGGCGGGGGACGCGCTTGCCGTCGAGCGTTTCGGGTTCGAGCTCGAGGATCTTGGAATAGTCGCCGCCGGCGAGCGCCTCACGCGTGACGGCGTCGATGGTGCGATCGATCTCGCGGAGCAGCGGGGCATCGAAGAGCCGTTCGAGGACGACGTAACCCTCGCGGCGGTAGTGGGCGACCTGTTCGGCGCTGAGCGGGTGTCGCATGGCGGGCTCCGGCGAAAGGGTTACACGGTTGCGGCGGCCGTCGCGGCCTGGCGCGATTTCCACGAGCGGTACGCGGCCGTATCGAGGTTCGGGTTGTCCCAGTCGGCCGAGGCGCCGTCCGCCTTCTTGGGCTTGTAGGGCGGGTTGAGGAAGAACTGTTTGAACTGCGGCGTGAAAATCCCGTCGTGGATCGTGGAGCGCTTGCGGTAGGGCACGTAGTTGCCCGTGTGCCAGAGCGAGTTGCGGTAGAGCATGTAGTCCCCGGCGTTGAGCTGCGCCTGGAAACCGCCGGGCATGCTCGCGGTGTATTCCCTGCACGTCAGCTCCGCCTGCGTGTCGTCCATCCCCTCGGTGTTGGGCCCGTTGATCGGCCGCTCGGGGAAGCGCAGGATTTCCTCCGGCGTGTCGCGGCGCAGGTGGCTGCCGGGCACGACCCACGTGCAGGCGTCGTCGTACAGCGCGAAGTTCACCTGGTTGAACAGCCGCACGTCCAGCATCACCTTCTCCCACGCCGGCACGCTCAGCCCCTTGATGTTGTCGCGCCAGTCCCGGTGCCACTGCGTGCACCAGGGCCGGGTCGAGGGCTCGTAGAGCACCGCGAAGTGCTCGCGCGTGCCGTGCGTGTCCACCGGCTGGCCGAACTCCTCGGCGAAGAGCTCGTTGAGCCCCTTCACCAGCGGCGGGTGATTGTGGTAGTCGTCGAAGGGCTTCATGTCGATGCGGTCGGGGTAGGTGTGGATCGGCTGGAGCCGCTGGGCGTCCGCGCCGGAGCGCTGGCGGGCGATCTCCCGGCCCTTGTCCGCCTCACGCCGCAGGTCGGCCAGGAGCGCGGCGGGGACAAGGTCGCGGAAGACCGTGAAGCCGAGCTGGTGGTATTCGTTGATGTGGCGGCTGCAGAACTCGAAGGCCATGGCGCGGGTTCCGGGGGTGGCGGGGTGCGGGGATGGAGGGAAAACATCATTATAGATGCAAGACGGGCGACGCATCGCCTCCCTGCAAGCGACGCCCATGCCCGTCCGCGCCGTCAACCGCACTCCTGTTGTTTACCACCATGCCACCCACCGCCCCGCAAGTCATCGCCACTCTCGACGAATCCGGCCGGATCGTCCGCCTGCCCGACGGCACGCTCCACCTCTACCTGCTGGGCCCGGCGGACCCGGCGCGGAACCGGCCCGTGCTCCGCCGCGTCTCTCACGACCACGGGGCCACATGGGCTGACGCTCAACCCGTGCTCACGCTCGACGGCTCGACCGGGGGCTGGGGCTGTGTCGATGCGCTCATCGATGACCGGGGCGACACACACCTCTTCCTCCTCAACGACCGCAACACCGGCGTCTTCGCCAGGCCGATGGGTGAGATGGACCAGAACAAAACCCAACTCGGCGGCGTGAAAATCGACATCTGGCATTGCAAGACCACCGCTCCCGACAATGACGCCGCGCCCGCGTGGACACCGCCCGTCTGCATCTGGAAGGGCTACACCGGTTCGCTCAACAGCGTCGTCCAACTCCGCTCCGGACGCATCGTGCTGCCTTTCTCGCACACCACGGATAAACACTGGTTCAATCGCTGGCCCGATCTCGACAACTTCACGTTCCACGGCCAGTTCGTCTGCACCGTGCTCTGCTCCGACGACCGCGGCGCCTCGTGGTCGCTCGGCACTCCCGACATCAGGGTGCCCGTGCCCGACCCTACCGGGGCGTACGGCGCCGTCGAGCCTGTCGTGGTCGAGCGCCGCGACGGCTCCGTGTGGATGCTCATCCGCACCCAGATGGGCCGGTTCTACGAATCGTTCTCGCCCGACGGCGCGGAGTGGTCGATCCCCACCGCGACGCGCCTGCTCTCGTCGGATTCCCCGGCGGGGATCGTGCGGCTGATCGACGACCGGCTCGTCATGCTCTGGAACCTCTGCCTCCGCTACCCCTACGCCTACGGCGGGCGGCAGGTGATCCACGCCGCGATCTCCGAAGACGATGGCAAGACGTGGCGCGGCATGCGCGAGTGCGCCGCCGATCCGCGCCGGCACGAACCGCCCCCCAACCAGAGCGGTGACTTCGGCACCGCGTACCCCTACCCCAGCGTCACCGCGGACAACCGCGTCATCTATGTCACCGGCCAGGGCCGGGGGCGCGTCCAGCTCCTGCGGCTCGACCCAGACTGGCTCACGCAGACGCAGGCCACCAGCAACTTCACCGACGGCGAGGCGTGGCACACCTTCGGCACCGCGGGCGTCTCGATCCAGCCCCACCCCGACCGCGCCGGCGCCAAGGCGCTCCGCCTCACGCGTGAACTGCCCGGCGCCACCGCCGCCGCGCTCTGGAACTTCCTCTCGGGCCGTGCCGGCACGCTCCGGCTGCGCTTCCGCGCCATGCCCGCCTGCGGCCCGCTCCGCGTCAGCCTGATGGACCACTTCTCCCCGCCCTTCGACACCGAGGACGCGCTGCACGCCTTGTTCAACATCCGGCTCGACGGCGAGCGATACACCGACGGCAAATGGCACGAGCTGATGATCGAATGGGACACGCTTCAGCGCCGCGACGCCGCGGTGTACATCGACGAACACCCCCTGGAGGCCGTGCCCCTGCTGCACGAGACGATGGGCGCGTGTTATGTGCGGCTGGTGTCGGAAGCGAAGGGGTGCGACGCCGCGGGGTATTGGTTCGACCGCGTCGAGGTCGGCGTGACGCAGTGAAACGCCGCCGCCGGTCGCCCGCCTATCGTTTACCATGACGGATCACGCACCCCGCACGGAGCCCCGCGATGTCCACGACAGGTCCGCTCACCCCAGGCCAGGTTGACCAGTTCAACCGCGACGGCTTCCTCGTCGTCAACAACCTGCTCTCGCCCGCCGAGATCGCCGCTTACATCGAGCACCAGTCCAAGCCCCGGCCCAAGGAGTGGAACCTGGGCCTCCAGTGTCACAAGGCCGACCCGATGATCAAGCGGTTGGCCAACCACCCGAATATTCTGTCGATCGTCCGACAGCTCGTCGGCGGCAGGGCGCGCATCGTGCAATCCATGCCGCTCGACAAGGCACCCGCCGGCGGCAAGGGGATCCCGCTCCACCAGGACACGCACTACCTCCCCTGCGAGCCCAACACGCTCATGGCCTGCTGGATCGCCGTCACCGACACCGACGCCGGCAACGGCGGCTTCTGCGTCGTCCCCGCCAGCCACAAGCGCGGGCTGCACCCCACCCACTGGAGCCAGGACCCGACCCAGCGCGAGGAGTTCGAGACCACCTACACCATGCGCGACCGCGCCGGCAAAGAGTGGCAGGTCCCCATGAAACGCTTCGAGATCGACAACCTCCGCCAGCAGGACATCCTCCCCCTCACCATCCCCAAAGGCGGCGGCGTCTTCTTCCACGGCATGATCATCCACGGCTCCTTCGCCAACCCCTCGCCAGACCGCATCCGCCGGGCGTGGGCGGTGCACTACGTCCACGAAAAAACGTGGCTCCTCCGCACCGACGTCCAGGACGCGGTGATGGCGGAGATGTAAGTTATTTTTTGATTCGCATCCTCGATGCGTTCGATGGTCTTCGAATTTATGCCCAAAGGCGATGAACAGTTTGAAGAACACATCCGATCTCGACCAGAGAGCGAAAAGCCTCCCGCCATTCTCTACAAATACATGTCGGTCGAAACGGCACGCATCGTCCTTTCGACGGGGAAACTTCGATTCCAGTCTCCGCTTCGTTACAACGACCCTCTCGACTCGCAGTGGGACGTGTTCTGGCCTTTGTTCACACCTGAAGCAATTAAGTATGAACAGGATTTGACCGAACAGGTGATCCGCAATCCCAGCTCCTGGCCTGCCGATGCGGATACGAGATCCACAGACTTAATGAATCAGCAACGTGCAAGGATCAATGCACTACCGCGGGAACAACGTGAAAAAGCCATCGCTGATTTCATTCAAAACATCAGCGACAGGCCAATGAATTTCAAATCACTCGCTCGTCGGTTTCAGGACATTCGACGTCGCATGCGGGTATTGTGTCTTTGTGGGAATGTTGATTCCATCCTGATGTGGTCGCATTATGCTGATCAACACCGCGGTATTGTGTTGGGATTTGATTCGGCCGCATTCGAGAAAGGCTTGAAGCGTCCGCTAGAACCCGTCGTGTACAGAGATGGCCCACCTCAACTCATTGACCCGTACGCTTGGATTCGTGCGATTGTCTGCGGATCACCTCAGCCAGAGTTGACGACGGGACGGGATCGTGAATGGGTTTTGACCAAACACTCCAGCTGGACATACGAGCGAGAGTGGAGGTTTGTGCTCGGTGCCAAGCCTGAGACGCTTGGAGATTACGAAGACTTTGCGTTTCCGCGAGCTTCGCTCATGGAGCTTGTGGCAGGATGTCGGACTGATGCTGTGCGAGGGATGGAACTGCTGGCTCTCGCAGGTGCCTTTCGATCAGACGTCCGTCATTTTCAAATGTCGGTGCATCCAAGCCGATTTGAACTCGTCAAGACGGAAATTCCCGCTTCGTCCTGATTCGTCAATGCGCCCGGATGGAATCGAACGGTGACGCGATTCCCCGAGAAAAACCGCCATCCGCGCCGGCCGCGACGCAGAATCCGACGCAGTCGCCGCACGGACCCGGCAAAACCGACCCCGACCTAGCCGCCATCGTGACCGCCTGGCCGACCCTGACCGCTGACCAGCGCCGGCGGATCGTGGCCATCACCGGGGGGGGCAAGCCGTGAGGTTGCACCCGCTGGTCATCCCGTCCGCTGGCGTCATCGTCGCCCCGTGGTCAACGCCGGCGCTACCGCTGGCCGTGGCGGGCGACGTGGGCGAGGGTGACGTGGTGGAGGTCGGGGGCGTGGTGACGCTGTGGGCCGACGTGGGCGACCAGCGAGCAATGAACGCGGCGGCGCTGGCGGACCTGTTGAGCGAGCGAGCCAAACGGGAGCGGGCGAGTAAGGGCGGAAAAACAGGCGGCGTGAGCAGGCCGAGAAATAGCTTGGCGACCACGTTGTCCTCCAAGCTATCCAAGCCGGCCGATCCTAAGAGCCGCGCCGCTGCCGCCAAGTCCTCCGGCGTGTCCGAGCGGAAGGTCCGCGACGCGGTGGAAACATCCGACAGAAGGGCGACAGATTTTCCACCGGGCCGGCGACGGCTGGATTGAGAATGACGACGGGTTAGTATCAACGTGGGCCGGCGACTGATCCTCGCTGGAAGATTCGGCGGACGTGCGGACGACTTGTCCCGCCTGTGCGTCCGCCGGATCGCCCGCATGAAGGGACAAGCCATGTCATCGACAGCGAAGCGCAAACCGAAGGCCACCACGCCCGCGAAAACTGAGCCGGCGAGGACCGCGCCGAACCCCGCCGTGATTCACGCGATCGCGGATCAGTATCTCGAACTGGCCGTCAAGATCAAAGACCCCGAGAGGCGGCCGGATTATTCGCGCGTGGTCATCGCCCTGGATAGGCACGCCGGGCAATTGCTGGAAGAGGCGATGAACGCGGGCGCGTTGACCAGCTATCCCGAGATGGCGGAATCTCGAAGAATCACCATCGAGGTAAAGCCCGATTGCCACCCGAACTTCTGGAACAACGCGATGCACGAGTGGAGCGTCAAGATACCCGCGTGTGTGCGCGGCGGGCCTGGTATGGATTCAATCGGCTCGGTGGAGTTTGCGGCCAAGTGCCGCGCCGTCGCCGGGGTGTTGCACGCGGAGGCGAAGGCGATGGATGGTGGGGATGAGCAGCAGGCCTTTAGTTTGAGGCGATCTGAGCAGTTGGTACTGCTTGCCCTGGCCGATTTTGATATATCCGTCTTGGCGAGTGTGCCCGAAATTGCACTTAAGACAAGGGCGTTATTCAAGGCCGAGAGGCTGCCATCGTGTCTTTCCGACACTACTATCAAGCCCGCGCTTCGGAGGTTGATTGAGTTGCAACTTGCTGAGCGGCCCGATGGTACTAAGCAGGGGGTGAGGCTGACCAGCGCCGGGCGAAAGCTCGCAAGAAAAATCGACCGACAATCGCCCGTAGTTTGACCCTAACCTGACTGACCGTGCTCGACGATTCGAGCATGGAAACAAAGAGCCTTACCGACGACCCGTTGCCGCTGAACATGGCGGCACGGTGCCTGCGCGTCCCGGCGGGATGGCTGCGCGAGGAAGTGAGCGCCGGCCGCCTCCCCGCGCTCCATGCAGGCCGCGTAATCCTGGTGCACGTCCCGACGGTGGCTGGTTTGCTTGCCGAGCGCGCCCGCAGGGGTGAGGCGGTGGAGCGATGAGCACGCCCGCCCCGCAACCCGAGCCGCTGTGCGTGGATCAGGACACCATCGCGCGGATGTTCGGCGTCAGCGCGAAGACGATTTTTCTATGGCGTCAACGCGAGGGGATGCCGCATTTCAAGATCGGAGCGAAGGGCGGGACGGTTCGGTTTGACGTTCAGGAAGTGCGCGAGTGGATGCGTGCCCGCCGCGTCGTCACCACGACCGCCGGATCGGAGGCGCAGCGATGAGCCACAGTCGCAAGGCCCCGCAATTCGGTCGCGTGCCCTACTGGATCGTAGAGAGCGAGGTCATCGCCGCCATGAAGCCCGCCGACGCGCGGGTGTACCTGGCCCTGTGCGCACACGCCGGCAACGACTGGACGGCGAGGCCTGGTGTTCGGCGGCTCGCCGCCAAGACCGGCCTGATGATCGGAACAGTCTCTGAGGCATTGCACCGCCTGACGCAGCTTGGCGTCGTCTCGATTGCCTGGAGCGGCAATGGCTGTCCCGCAAGCTACCGCATCGTAAGCGTTCAGCCTGCGCCGAACGGTCAAGGCAAGCCAACCGTTCTACGCCCGCCGAACGGTCCGCAAGCGAACCGTTCAGCGCCCGCAAGCCCGACCGTTCAGCGCCCGCAAGAAAACCGTTCGGCGGGTGCCGAACGAAACATATTGAACACAAAAGAAACACCGTCAGAAAACCAAGAGGGGGTTACACCCCGGGAGAATCCGCAAACCCGGAAGCGTGTTCCACCGGCGGCGCGTCCGATCCACCAACAGCTCCGCGAGCTTGAGGCCGCCAGCGCGGCGGGAGGAAGCCGGTGAACGCTACAGACACAAACCTCTTCGACCATGAGGCCGAGGCCGTCGTCGTCGGGGCGATCCTGGTGCGGGCGTGTGAGCCGGATTTTTCGGTGTTCATGGCTGACATCCAAGACGCCGTGAGCGCCGAGGACTTCCACCGGCCCGGCCCTCGTGCCGTGTACGAGGCTATCACGCGGGTCTACGCCCGCGGCGACGCGATCGAAATCGCCGCCGTGAAGTCCGAGCTTCAAGACGCCGGCACCCTCGAACTGGTCGGGGGCGTCGCGGGCCTGGTGGACCTGGCCGCCGCTGTCCCGTCTGGCGGGCTGACCGCGCTACAGCATGCCGCGCGGGTGCGTGGCCTGGCGAGCCTGCGCCGCCTCACCCAAGCGACCACCGACATTGCCGCCGACGCCGCCAGAAATCCCGGTGACGCATCCGAGGTCATCGACCGGGCCGAGAGCCGGATATTCGCCATCAGCCGCCAAACCGAACGCCAGCGCCCCCGCGCGGTGGGCGATGGGCTGGCCGCCCTGGTGGACCGCCTGGAGGCGGGCGAGCCGGCGGCCGTGGGGCTGGACACCGGGCTCCCGAGCCTCGACGCCACGACGGGCGGATTCAAGCCCGGACAACTCATCGTCGGCGGTGGGCCGCCGAGCGTGGGCAAGACGGCGCTTGGGACGGGGGTGGCGATCCACGCCGCCGTCATCCGCAGGCGCGGAGTGCATTTTCTCTCGCTCGAAATGACCACCGCCGAGTTGCAGCGTCGCGCATTGTCCGCCCTGTCCGGGGTGTCGATGCACCGGATGGACCGACCCGACGCCCTCAGCGCCGCCGCGATACGGAACCTGCGCGATGCCGTGGACACCCTCGCGGATGCGCCGCTGTACCTGGACGAGTGCGCCGGTCTGACCGCCGCCTCCCTGCGGTCGCGGGTGAGGCGCGAGGCCGCACGGCACGACATCGGACTCGTGGTCATCGACTACCTCCAGTTGATCGCCGGCTCACACTCGGGCAACTCCAACCGCAATAACGAGATCGCGGAGATCAGCCGCGCCGTCAAAGTGTTGGCGTCGGAACTGGAAATCCCGGTCTTGCTGTTGTCTCAGCTAAACCGCACTTCGCGCGGAGAATCACGCAAGCCGCAATTGCATGACCTGCGCGACAGTGGCGCAATCGAACAGGACGCCGACATCGTGATCCTGCTGCACTCCGAGGACTACGCGCATCGGGGCGAATCGGGCCACACATTCACCGGGGAGACGGACTTGATCGTCGCCAAAAACCGCAACGGACCTACGGGTGTCGCGCGCGTGGTATTCAATCCGGAGCGCGCGGCATTCGCCGACATGGAGGTCGCGCGATGAGACTCCGTTTCGTCATAGCAAGCTTAGCGTGGCAGATGCACGAGGTACGCCGGGCGTGCCGCGCACCCAACACTGCCTCATACCGTGTTGACGCGGGGAAGCTGTGGGATTTCATTCTCCAATCCATCCACGGCCACGCGGATGAGCGGTGGATTTCGTTCTGGTCCGGCATCTCGATAGCTGACCTGCCGCACCATGTTCGCCACCACTTACAGACATACGCGCTCGAGGCCATCGCCGCCCTTGAGCGCCACAACCTACCAACCCCGCCGCGCCTGTTGGCGTTGCTGAACAAACTTCGCAAAGGCGCGCCGGCCGAGGTGCCCGAGTGAAACGCACCACCCACAACCCCGAGCCGATCGGCGACATCCTCCCCCGCGTGCTTGATCGCATCGCGCCGAAGTCTCGCCCGGTGTTTGTCATCCGGTTGCGACCCACGCCGGGCGTCGATGCCGTCCGGGCCCTGCGGCGTGCCCTGAAATACTGCTCCCGCGCGTGCGGGCTCAGGTGTGTTGATGTTCAAGAACTCCCCGCCGGCGAGACCGGCAAAATCGAAAGGAAAACGTCGTGAGCGAAACCATGAACGAACACCAGGCCGCCGCATTCCAACAGGGCGTCGCCGATGGCCGCGCCCAGGGTAAGGCCCGCATCTCCGCCCTGATCGAAAAGGCCAGCGCCGGCGGCTGCGCCGATGAGGTGTTGGCGATGCTGCAAAAGGACGTGAAGCTCGAAACCGTCGAAGAGATGGCCGACCTGCTCACACGCGCCAAGGCCGCCGACTGCAAGGCCGACCTGATGGCGATGCACAAGCACGGCGCGAAGCTGAGGGACATCGAAGAGGTGTGCGCGACGTTCGAGTACCTCAAGTCCGCCCATGGCAAAGAGGCGCTGAGGGACACGCTGCGCCGTCGCACGCTGTCCGTGCACGACGCGTGCGAGTTTACGCGCTCCAAGTATCAGCCGGACGGGAAGATGGTCCCCCATCGGGCACCCCGCGGTTACTGATCCCCGCCGGCCCGTGTGGGTCGGTTTTCACTCCCCCAGCCGGCAAAGACCGGCGACACGAAAGGACACCATGACCACCTCCAGCAACGCCCCCAAGCTTCGGCCCGACGCCACGCCCCAGGAGAAGGCCGACCACGAGTGGGAGCACGACCCCCAGGCCCGCAAGGACTTCAAGGACAAGGCCGCGCTCACCCGCTACCACGAGCACGTCGCCAAGGGCCGCATCAACACCGGCCGCGCGAGCAAGCCCCGGCAACCGTTGACCGCTGAGGAACGGGCCGCGCTCGAACGGCGCTACCCGTCTCAGGCGACCCGCGATGCCGAGTGGAGCGACCCGGCGACCAAGGCCGAGTTTCGCAACGATCGCGCGGCGTTCGATCGTTGGCACGAGCACAAGGCCGCTGGCCGCATCCGCTGATCCGCGCCGGCCGCGTGGCCGGTGTTCAACTCCATCATCACGAAAGGCAACGCATGGGATTCATCGACGAACTGTTCAAACGCAAAAGGACCAGCGACCAAGAGGCGCGGGCGACGTACCGCACGCTGCTGGCCAAGGGCGACGCGATCAAGCCCGCCGAGCTGGCGAAGTTGGATCAGGTGGCCGAAGCGATCGGCAAGACCGCCGAGGACGTGGCCGCCGACCTGGAGGCGATGAGCGAGGCCCGCGCACTCGTGGCGGGCATGGGTGATGAGCGGCAATTGATCGCCGCGAGCAAGGCGTCTGCCAAGGCCATCAGCGACCACGACGCCAGCAAGGCCAAGCTGCTCGCCGAGTTTGACGCCAAGGCCCGAGAGCTGGCGAAGGCGCGGGGCGTGGCATCCTCGCGGATGCAGGCGGCCGGGCAGGCCCGCGAGCGGTTGACCATGCTGCACCGCCTCCACCCCGACGTGGTGAGCATCGACATGGTGCCGCAGTCCCCGCGTGACGCCAACGGGAACCTGATCCCGTGACGCATCACAGCACGCATGAACTCTCTGTTCGGTCGCCGGGGAGGACGCAATACCCGCCCCGGCACTTTCGCCCCGCGTCGTCGAGAGACGGCGCGCGGCTTTCGTCCGAGGTCAGTGAGGGCGCTACGTTCGATCGTGGCGCGTCCGAGTTTCGGAGGGGCGTAGAGGCGGGCGTGACGACAGCCGCGCCCAGCGCCGGCGCAGGGGGAGGGGTAGGCCCACCCGGTGCCAAGAGGTTCTTCCGACGCCGGCACGCCATGAGGGTCAAAGCGATCGAACGTCGTGAGTGTCAATCGTTCCGTGGAGTAAACAATGAGCCGCGCCGCTTCCAAGCCTGACCGAAGATTGCCGACCGCCGACGCCGCCGCTGTGTTGGGTATCGCCATCGGCACGTTGAGGAAGTGGGTCGCGCTCGGATGCCCGCACTCCACCGACAAGCCACCCGCGCAAGGCTACCTGTTCAGCGCGCCCGAGGTTCGCAAGTGGATGGCCGACGCCGGCCGCACCGGGCTGTCCGGCCGTCCAAGGTCCGAGGGGTCAAAGGTGATGCTGGCCGCGCGAATCCGCAAGGAAAGCGCGCTGGCGAACCTGTACGAAGGGCAGGTCCGCCGCGCCGCCGCCCACCTGCTCGACGCCGACGACGTTCGCCGGGAGTGGGATCGCACCACGGCCTTGATCCGCGCCACGATCGAGCCGCTGGGGGCGAGCCTCGCACCCCTGATCCACGGGAAGACCGTCCCCGAGATTCAGGTCATCCTCGACAACACCATTGCCGACGCCCTGCGCCGGCTCGCCGCGAGCGCCGCCTGATCGACCCGGCCGGACTTCTAGGTGAATCAACCGCCCCGCCGCATAGCGTCCGGTGGCGAGCCTGAATAGTGATTGCATTAGTGCAACGACGACGATAGGGTAATAGCCATGTCGAAACTGTTGAATGAATTGTGCGAACTGATCCGAGCCGACGGGCGGGGCGTCAACAAGCTGGGCCGTGCATCAGGCGTCCCGCCGTCGAGCCTCAGCCGATTGTTGAACGGAACGCACGGGCTTGGCGCGGACCACATTGAGGCCGTCGCCAAGGCGCTCGGCTACACGGTCGAGTTGAGGCCGACGCCGAAACTCAAGAAACGGAGTAAATGAGCATGGCCAGCATCAGCACAAACTCGGACGGCCATCGCCGCATCTTCGTGGCCGTGGGCAAGAAACGCCCCGCGATCTACCTTGGGGCGATGAGCCTGCGCGATGCACAGGCGATCCGCGTACACGTTGAGGCCCTGGCTCGTGCGCTCCGCACCCGGCAGGCCGTCGCCGCCGCTACCGAGGTCTGGCTGTCCGAGATCGGCGACGACATGCACGACCGCCTCGCCCGCGTCGGTCTGGTGGCGGCGCGGGGATCGGCCACGCTGGCCGCGTTCATTGACGGCTACCTTGCCCGCCGTGTTGACCACAAGCCCAACGCCAAGAAAAACATTCTCGGCGCTCGCCGGTGTCTGGTGGCGTACTTCGGTGCGGACAAACCGATGCGCGAGATCACCGAGCACGACGCCGACGGGTTCCGCTTGTGGCTGATGAGCAAGGCGAGGCGGGCGTCGGGCAGGGGGAAGGGCAAGGCCGACACCTTGGCGGACAACGTGGTCAACAAGGTAACGCCCGTGGCCGGAACAATTGTTCCACTCCCGCCCTTGGGTACAACTGTACCCACCGACGCCGGGCTGTCCGAGGCCACGGTCCGCCGGCGCTGCGGGTACGCCAAGCAACTGTTCAAGGCCGCGATCAAGGCCCGGCTGATCGACCGCAACCCGTTTGCCGAAGTTGTCACCGCCTCCGTGGGCAATGACGCCCGCCTGTTCTTCGTTGACCGCGCCACAATCGACGCCCTGCTGTCCGCGACGACGTGCCCCGAGTGGCGGCTGATGATCGGCCTGGCCCGCTACGGGGCGTTACGCTGCCCCAGCGAGGTCTTGGCGCTGCGGTGGGCGGACGTGGACTTCGAGGGCAAGCGTATCCGTGTCCCCTCGCCCAAGACCGCCGGGCACGCCGGGCACGGCCACCGGCTGATCCCCCTCTTCCCCGAGCTTGAACCCCTGCTCACCGCCGCGCTCAATGCCGCACCCGAGCGCAGCGAGTACGTCGTGAGCAAGTACCGCGACTGCGCCGTCAACCTGCGGACGCACCTGCTGCGCCTGATCGACCGCGCCAAGCTGGTCGCGTGGCCGCGGCTTTGGCAAAACCTGCGGGCGTCGAGGGCGACGGAGTTGGCGAAAGAGTTTCCCGCGCACGTCGCCGCCGGCTGGTGCGGGCACAGCGTCGAAGTGGCGGGCGCGCACTACTGGAGCACGACGGATAGCGACTTCGACCGCGCGACAAAAGGCGCGACGCAGAATCCGACGCAGTCATTGCACCGAATGACAACAAATGACCGGAAATCACCGGAAGCGGGAAAATCCGAGGGTATCGCTAATGGCGGGGACGTATTCGAGTTAGCAGACATTTCCGAAAATGACCGAGAAAACAAGTGCGCCCGGATGGATTCGAACCATCGACCTACGGTTTAGGAAACCGTCGCTCTATCCCCTGAGCTACGGGCGCTCGTGGTGGGGCATCGTATCACCCCCGGCGGGGGCGTGACCAATCCGTGGGCGATCCGCGGGAAGTCCGGGGCGTTGCCGTGGGCGGTGATCCGGTATCATGGTTTGGCCCTGTCCGGCCGGTGTCCGTCGTGTTTTTACGCCTACCGTTCCATCGAGGATCATCATGAACCAGCCCGCCGCCGCTCCCGCACGTTCGCCGGTCCGCACCACGCCGTTCCCCGGTCTGCCGCCGCGGTTCGACGGCAAGGAGATGGAGTACCTCCGCGAGGCGCTGGCGCAGAACAGCCTCTTCTACAACCGGCCGGACGGGCTGGTCGCGCGGATGCTCAAGCGTGCCTGCCAGACGTTCAACGCGCCGCACGCGGTGGCCACGTCGTCGGGCACGGCGAGCCTGCATGTCGCCGTCGCCGCGTCGGAACTGCCGCCGGGGTCGGAGGTCATCACCTCGCCGATCACGGACATGGGCACGTGCATCGCCATCCTGTACCAGAACCTGGTGCCGGTCTTCGCCGACGTGGACCCGGAGACGTACAACATCACCGCCGAGTCGATCAAGGCGGTGATGACCGAGCGGACGCGGGCCGTGATCGCGGTGCACCTGACCGGTGCGCCGTGCGACATGGACCCGATCGTCGCGTTCTGCAAGGCGAAGAACCTCTCGCTGATCGAGGATTGTGCGCAGGCGCTGGGTGCGAGCTACAAGGGCAAAAGCGTGGGCACGCTCGGCCGGTACGGGGCGTACAGCCTCAACGACTTCAAGCACCTCTCCTGCGGCGACGGCGGCGTCGTGCTGGCGGGGAACGAGGCGGACTACCTGCTCGCCCACAACTACGCCGACAAGTTCTACGACCGCGCGGGTAAGGGCGTCCGCCTCACGAAGCTGGGCGCGAATTACCGGATGACCGAGTTGCAGGGGGCGGTGGCGCTGGCTCAGTTTGAGCGGCTGGAGTCCATCGCCAGCAAGCGCAACCGGCTGGGCGACCGCCTCAGCTCGGCGATCTCGGGCATCCCGGGCGTGATCCCGTACCGCGTCGTGCCGGGTGCGAAGTCGAGCTACTGGTTCTACATGTTCCGCATCGATCCGGCGGTGCTGGGGGTGGACCGGGACGAGTTCAGCCGCAGGCTCAACGCCGAGGGCATCCCCGCCGGCGGGGGTTACGTCGCCAAGCCGATGTGCCACGAGCCGGTCTTCCTCAACAAGGCGTTCTTCCCCGGCGGCGTCTGGCCCGCCGAGAAGGTCGCGGGCAAGACCTACGATTACGCCAAGGTCCGCGTGCCCGTGTGCGACACGGTGCTGACGACCTCGATCCGCATGCCGCTGCACGAGGGGATGAGCGAGGTCGATGTGGACGACGCGGCCAAGGCGATCCGGCTGGTGGCGGGGGATTTGGCGAGAAGATGAGGGAGGCCGGACGCTAAGCCGCAAGCGGCCGATCGGCGATAGTTGTTGTATTAGAAGCCCCCGTAGCTCAGTGGATAGAGCAGCAGATTTCTAATCTGCGGGTCGCAGGTTCGATCCCTGCCGGGGGTATTCCCGTTCCGTCCGGCATCATTCCGCACCGAGTCGTCGCCAGGCCTTGTTTTCAAGCCTTTTGTGGTGGTCGCTTCCGCCGACCGCCCGCTGCCTGGGCGGCACTGGACCGCACCTTTAAGAACCGAATCGTGCCGCAATTGTTGGGACCTAAGTGGGGGGTCCTTCGAGATTGGAACGACCGCCGCGCTGCCGTCGGTTAGCTGCAACGGCTCCGGCACGGACGGGATCATCACCGGCAGGCGTGCCACCGTGTCCGCTTCCTGTCCCGGCAACAGGTGCCCGTAGGTGTTCATGGTCGTCGTGATGTCCGAGTGCCGCATGATCGCTTGGATGGCCTTTGGCTGTGCCCCCGAGGCGGCCAGCCACGTCGCGGTGGTGTGCCGGAGGCTGTGGAAGTCCAGAACCTCCCCTCGGTGGTCGGTGGGAGAGAGGAAGTCGGACTGCTGCCGCTTCGCGTACTCCTTGGGATCGGCCTTCGCCGCGTTCATCCAGGCGTTCCTGGCGTCCGCGAGATCGGCCCTGAGCATGTCGGCCACTTCCCAATCACGCGGCATGGTGAAGGCGGCCGCCTGCGGGGTCTTTGACTCGACGTGCTTCTTGAGGGCCTGGGCAAGATCGGCCAGGACGTGTTGCTTGGCGGACTTGCCGTTCTTCGTGGACCCGGCCCGGCACCGGATGTGCGGCTGGTCCGAATCCATGAACAGGTCCCCCCGCGTAAGACTGCGTAGCTCACTTGAGCGGAGGCCGGTCTGGATCGCTGTTGCGTAAAGAAGAACCCGATCCGCTCCAGACATTCCAAACCGAGCCTCGTTCGTCTCGGTGGTAAATCGGAGCCAGTCCCACTCTTCGAGGCTCAGGGCTCGCCGTATCCGCCGCCTGTCGGTCTTCGGGCTGGGCTTGACCACGGACGCGAGGGGATCGCGGGGAAGTTTGCCGTGAACGGACAGCCACTTGGAGAACCCCTTCACCGATGTGATGTGGGCGTGGATGGTCCGTCCCGACAGACCCTGCGTCTTCATATCCGCCGCGTAGTGGTTCACGCCTTCCGCCGAGAGGTCGGAGGCCAGTGACCAACCGCGATGCGTTGCGATCTCTCGGACGTGGTGGAGAGCGGTTGCAACGTATCTTGGGTTGCGTCTCCCGGCGTTCAGCTTGGCTTCGTAATCGCTCAGGTGGGACTCAATTGTCCGCTGGGCTTGCTGCAAGATTCCCTCCAACTGGGGGTCGATTACGCCGCTGGTGCGGAGTGCAGCTTGGCTCACGAGCTTGCTGATGATCCGCTCGGCGTCCCGCCGGTCGGTGGTTCGGGTGGACTGCTCTTTCCATTTTTTGTCGTGGGTCAGATACCGGGCGATCCAGGGGCCGCCTTGGACCCTCTTGAAAAGCGTTCCCTGCCCATTCGATCTTCGTTTACGTGTCATCGTTCACTTCCTCTTTTGCCGCCGCGTTTGTCGGCGGGTCTTCGTCGTTAGCGTGATCTCAAGACCAAGGCAGTCGGCCAGCCTCTCCATCGCGTCGAAGCTCAGGCCCTTCTCCCCGGTCATAAATCGAGAGAGATGGGCCTGGTCGATGCCCGTCTGCTTGGAGATGGCGTACCGGGTCTGACCACTGGCAATGATCGCGGCCTGCATTGCTTTCACGATTCGGCTCATGGACTCATTTTACCATTGATTGTCCATCGTTCAAGTAGTCTCGGCTCTCTCGGCCCACTCCTCAAGGGTCGTCAGGCGGAATCGAACCGAGCGCCCTACCTGGACGCAGGGAATCTCCCCCGAGGTCTTGAGGGAGAACAGCTTTCGTTCCGAGATGCCCAGCATCCTGGCGGCTTCGCGTGAGTTCACGAGAATCGGGCGGGGGATTTCAGGCGTCTGCGTTGTGGTCGTGGACATGGATCATTGGCTCCATTGAGTAAAAGGGGCCATCCCTCGGTGTGTTCCAAAGGGACGGACCCCGACAGGCAGGGAATAGTGGTGGGGATCAGCGGCAGTGATTCATCCACCGCTGCTTCGTCGTCGTGAGTGTGGGGCGTGAAATGGATGAGAAACCGTGCATGGGAGGCGGTGAAACGTCTACTGGAATGGGCGGCTGTAACAACAGTGATTGCAGGCACTTCGGAGATGTTTCACGTTTCAGGACTATTAAGATATGAAACTGTGAAACAACCAGAAGGACCTTCGGGCCAATGAAGGCGGCCGAAGGGTCTAAGGTCTTCTAGCACTGCTGTTCTTTCAGGGCCTCACTCGCCGCCCGTAACTGCCTGCCTTGAGCAGCCCCTCGGCTTTGATCTTCTTCCAGAGTCGTGAGGCTGTCGCCGGGGAGATACCCATTTCTTTGGCAATTTCTTTCTGAGTTTTGTACTTCATGCTCTTCACCAGTCCCACCATCTCCTCCACCCTTGCGTCCGTGGCGTCTTCCCAGTCCCAGACCGATGACCCATCGGGGTTTGTCTTGAGATGGACTTCAAGCGATTTTGTCTCGTCGCTCCGCTCATCCCGAACCTTCTCGAACGTGATGACGAATGCGGCTCCCGAGTTGGCCGGTACGGAATGGTGCGGGGAGAGTTGAATGATCGTGTCATTGATGACGCCCATCTTTGATGTCCCCCGGTACGACCCCGCGCGTGGAGCTTTGCCATCCGTGATGGAAGCCTTACGTGCATGATGGACAAGTATGCTGGCCCGGTTCTGCTGACGGAGCTTCATCAGGAGTTGAAGTACGGGGTTAAATGACGATGCGTCGTTCTCGTCTTCGACGTCCGTCAGCGTTGAGTAGTTATCGAGGATGTCCAGTCCTACAGGGAGATGAACATCACGGCGGGTCTCGGTGTCGCCGTGCGCGAGTTCCCCCTCAAGACCGGCTTCGCCGACTACATGCTCTACGCCGACGGCAAGGCCATCGGGATCGTCGAGGCCAAGCCCGAGGGCCACGCCCTCAACCGTGCAGCGATTGAAACAGTCTTATGGTTGGCAGGTCGGTGGATGAGTCCCGACGTTCATCTGATCCCCCCCCGCAATCAGACGCAGTCCCCTTAACCCGGATTTCCTGGTTGACTTTGCGAGTTTGATAGAACCAACATGTGTTTGATGCCGTAATTCATGGTGTTCTGCGCATCTCAACCCCACCATGGAAGGGCCACCCAATGGGTGACGCACGCAGGGACGCGTTAAAGGTCGGTTTCGACGGCTCGATCCGGCTTGAGTTTCACGGAGCGACGGTCAGCAGCGACGGCGGCCTGCTGGCCTATCGTGATGTCGATGACGCGCTGGCACTGACGGCGACGGCCGGTGCGACGCTGACCGACTGGCGCACCGGGACCAACATCCGCCACTCGCTGACGGCGCTGTTGCGGCAGTCGATCTACAGCCGCCTGGCGGGCTACGACGATCTCAATGATGCGGACCGACTGGCGGTCGATCCGGTGATGCGGCAGGTCGTGGGCGGCCGGGCCACAGAGAAGCAAGCCGCCTCCACCAGTCAGATGGCCCACTTCGAGACGGCCGTGTTGACCCGGCCTGACAACCTCAAGGCGCTGATGGACCTGTCGGGGAAATGGATCGGTCAAGTGCAGCAGCACCGCCCTTTGGACCGCATCATCCTCGACCTGGATAGCTCGGTCAGTGAGACGCACGGAGAGCAGGAAGGCTCGGCCTACAACGGCTACTTCGAGTGGATCAAAAGCACCCTTGCCGGTCTCATCGTCCCAACAAGTGAGCGTGTCTCGCCGTCTAAATACGGCGAGCTACCTTTCATTGGCCTTGAACACGTCGAGGCTCACACAATGCGGTTGCTCCCTGCCGGAATATTTTTTAGGTGAGGATTCTTTCCGCGATCTCCAGGCTCAGCCGTGCGCACCGGCTGATGGCGATCGGTTCGTAGCCCATCACCTGTGAGTGGAGCGTATCGTGCAGCGGGGCGGCCCATTTCTTCGGCAGCCGTGATGCGCCGAGCATCGCGCCGGCGATCGAGCCGGCCGTCGCGCCGTTGCAGTCGCTGTCCCACCCGCCCATCACCGCGATTGTGACGACCTTCTCATAGTCGTGTCCCCCCAGCAGGAGGGCGGCCACCACCAGCGCGGCGTTGTTGTTGGTGTGCACGGGGTGGTAGTGCCCCAGCAGGGCGTAGATGCGGTCCAGCACGCCCTCGAAACGCGCCGGGTCGCGGCCGTGCTCCACGCAGATGTCGATCACCTGCCGCATCTCGGCGTGCAGCCGGCTGGTGCGGGGGATTTCCGCCAGCCCGGCCTCGACGATGCCCAGCGGGTCGTCCAACACGAAGGCGGCGGCGATCATCGCGGCGCAGAACATCTCGCCGTAGATACCGTTCTTGACGTGCGACAGGCGGGCGTCGCGCCACGCAAACTCCGCGGCCAGCTCCGGGTTGCCCGGCGCGGCGTAGCCCCATGAGTCGGCACGGATCTGCGCGCCGATCCATTCGCGGTAGGGGTTGTCGTGCGTGGCGACCCACGTCCAGTCGATCTGGTCCGCGGGGGTTTCCCGTGCGTGCACGCCGTAGCGCATTACCAGGTTGCGGTACGCCTGTGTCTCGGCGGTGCAGACCATGCGGTAGGGCAGCTCGGCCAGCCACGACATCGCCACGTGATGTGTGGTGAAGCTTTGGCCGTGCGCCAGCAACACCTTCTGCGCAAGCACGGTGTAGCGGATGTCGTCGTCGCTTTCCATGAAGGCGATGTGCTCGCGCGTGGATTGCGGGCAAGTGGCCCGGCCGGTGCGCTCCTGTGCAGGTGACTCAATGGGGAAGAAGTTGTTCAGCGGGTACTCGCCCGGCGCGATTGCTCTGAGGTAGGTTTTGATGCGGTCCTTGCTTGATAATCCCGTGTGCGGCCCCATGAAAAGCTCGACGGGTTTTCCCAGCGCACAGCCGGCGCAGCGGCCGAGCCAAGCACCAAACATGCGGTCATAGAGTTCTTCACTGGCGAGGCGGAGATCGAAGCGGTGGGCGCCGACCGGGCGTGCGGCGCGGATGGAGGGCAGGTCGCTGGGTTCCGAGAACGGGAAGTCCTCGCGGATCGGCAGGGCGGCGAGGTCGCGCCAGACTTGTTCGAGCTTCGCCTCGTCATCTCCCGCCGCCTCGAACGCTGGTCGCAGCGCCGCCACCGCCGCGGGGTCGCGCCCCTCCTGCACCGACTGCTCGAACTCATCGGCGACCATGCTTTTCCAGTTGGCCCAGCCGGGCATAAAACCTCCGTGACAAGACGCAACGACTGCTTCAACGTAACCCGCCGCCCGCGATCCCGCACCTTCGCGAGCCCCCGCGCGAGGTTACAGTGGCGTGCCACCCCAGGGTTACGCCATGAAGATCGCCGCCATCGAGACCGCCCACCTGCTCTACCGCTACGACAAGCCCTTCACCTACGGCGGGGGCGTCTGCACGGGCAGGCTCGCGTCGCTCGTCTTCGTGCACACCGACGACGGCAGGACCGGCATCGGCTCGGTCTATTCGCACCCGGGCATGGTCGAGCTGGTGGTCAAGCGGCAGCTCGAGCCGCTGCTCATCGGCCGGGATGCGGCGGACATCGACGGCCTCTGGAAGATGATGTACGGCCTGACGCGCTGGTACGGCCGCAAGGGGGCGGCCATGTCCGCCATCGGCGGCATCGACACCGCGCTGTGGGACCTGCGCGGCAAGGCGGCGGGCCTGCCGGTGCGAAAACTCCTCTCCCGCGACGCCAAAGATTTGTGCCCCGCCTACGCGAGCGGGCTCCTGTGGAAGGAGATCGCCGCGCTGGAGACCGAGGCGGCCGGGCACATCGCCGCGGGCTTCCGCCGTGTGAAGATGCGCGTCGGTCAATCGGACGAATACGACGCCGCGGCGATGCGGGCCGTGCGCAAGGCGATCGGGCCGAAGAACGACATGATGGTGGACGCGGTGATGCGTTACGACGTGGCGACCGCCAGGCGCATGGCGCCGGTGCTCAGGGAGGTCCGCGCGTTCTGGTTCGAGGAGCCGTTCCAGCCCGAGGACATCGACAGCTTCCTCGCCCTGCGCGGGCACATCGACGTGCGCGTCTCGACGGGCGAGAACGAGTTCGGCGTGCAGGGCTTCCGCGAGTGGATCAGGGCCAAGGCGGTGGACATCGTGCAGCCGGACGTCTGCCGCTGCGGCGGCATCAGCGAGGCGTGGCGCGTCGGGCAGATGGCGCTGGAAGCGGGGCTGGAGGTCGCGCCGCACACGTGGAGCGACGCGGTGACGATGATCGCCAACGCCCACGTCGTGGCGGCGCTGCCCAACGGCATCACCGTCGAGGTGGACCGCACGGGCAACCCGCTCATCGAGCGGCTGCTCGTCGAGCCGCCGGTGGTGCGCGACGGCGTGATCAAGCTCAGCGATGCGCCGGGCCTGGGCATCGAGGTGGACATGAAGCTGGTCGAGAAGCTCCGCATGCCCGACCCGTTCAGCATCCCGGACGGGAACTACTCCGACTTCGCGTTCGGCAAGGCGCACTTCAGGGGATAAGGGAGAAGCCGTGGGCACGACACCGCGCATCGCCGTCGCCGCGTTTTTCACGGAGTGCAACCACTTCAGCACGCCGGGGGTGAGCTACGCCGACTTCGAGGCGACCGAGCTGCACCGCGGCGAGGCGGTGCTCAAAGCGCCGACGGGCGCGGTGGGGGGGATGCTGGCGGTGCTGCGCGAGCGCGGCGCTTCGGCCGTGCCGCTGCTGGTCGCCAGCGCGGTCTGCGGCGGGCCCGTGGTGGCGGATGCTTACCGGCGCATCAAGGGCGAGCTGCTCGAACGCCTCGCGGCCGCGCTGCCGGTCGAGGGCGTGCTCCTCTCGCTGCACGGCTCGATGACGATCGAAGACGTGGGCGACCCAGAGGGCGACCTGCTGACCGCAGTGCGCGCGCTGGTGGGTGAGCGCGTGCCGATCGTGGCGTCGCTGGACCACCACGCGCACGTGACGCGCGAGATGGTGGAACAGGCCGACGGGCTGGTCGCGTGGGAGACGTACCCACACCGGGACACCGATAACACCGGCCGCCGCGCGGCATCGCTGCTGCTCGACACCGCCGCCGGGCGGGTCAGGCCGGTGATGGCGCTGGCGAAGGCACCGGTGATCGTCTCGGGCGTGCACGGCCATACCGACGGCCCCGGGCCGTTCGCCGATGTGATGCGGCTGGCCAAGTCATTTGAGAAATTGCCCGGCGTCGTCTCCACCGCCGCGTTTCTCGTGCACCCCTACCTCGATCTGCCCGACATGGGCGGCGGGGGCTTGGTCATCACCGACGGCGACAAAAAACTCGCGGTGGAACTGGCGACACGGCTCGCCGACGCCTACTGGAAGCGGCGGTTCGGCCTGGAGCCCGAGGTGTTCACCCCTGCCGAGGCGATCCGCCGCGGCGCGGCCATCGAAGGCGGGCCGATCCTTCTGGTCGAGACGGCGGACTGCTGCGGCGGCGGCGCGGCGGGCGACAGCGTACACACGCTGCGGGCGCTGCTGGATGCAAAGGTGCAAGAGCCGAGCCTCGTGCCCGTGGTGGACCCCGAGGCGGCGGCGCGGTGCCACGACGCCGGCGCTGGCACCGAGGTGTCGCTGGAATTGGGCCACAAGCTCGACCCCGCGTGGGGCAAACCGCTGGGCGTGCGGGGAAAAGTTCTGCGCCTGAGCGACGGGGATTTTGTTTACAGCGGCGGCATCTGGGCGGGGATGCACAAGAGCATGGGGCCGACGGCGGTGCTGGAGATCGGCTCGGTGCGCGTGCTGATCATGAGCAAACCGACCTACGACTGGAAGGACGAGCAGTTCCGCTCCGTCGGGCTTGATGCGGCGTCGAGCAAGTTCGTCGTCGTGAAAAACCCGATGAACTTCCGCTTCGCCTACGCGGGGCTGTCGAAGGCGGCGTTCATCCTCGACACACCCGGCCCGACACCCGCGACACTGAAACACGTCGCCTTCCGCCGCCTCCGCCGGCCCTATTTCCCGGCGGACAGCGAAATCTTCGGTCTGAGTTTCAGCGAGTACGTCCATGAGTCCGCGTGCGGCCTGGGGCGGTAGCGGTTCACTTCGCACAAGCCGCGATCGTGAGGGAGCGGTCTTTGGGAGAATTGCAGCCGTCGCGGAACCACTCCCGCACGGTCGCATGCCGTGACCCACAACCCGGGCCCCATGGCCGGCCTACTTCTTTCCCTGCTCCTTTACCACCTCCAGCAGCGCCACCACCCGGTCGCGGAACTGGTCGAGCTTCTTCGACAACCCCTCCAGGTAGGCCTTGCGCTCCGCGTTCGCGTCCTGGGCCGCCAAAACCTTGGCCATGTGCGAGCCGTACTGCATCGAGTCCGTCTGGGTCAGGAGCAGCCGCAGCTCGAACGCATCGCCGGCGGTCATCAGCAGCCGGGTCTGCGTCGCCTCGATCGCGTCGCGTGTGGAGACCTCGAGCTTGGGCAACGGCCGCATCTTCAGCCGCAGCGCCGGGTCCGCCGCCGCGAACGCCTCGAACCGCGCCTTGGCCGCCGCCGACGCCTGCGCGATCTCTTTCACCACCGCCTCGACGCGCGGATCGACCTTGTGCAGCCACATCGCCTTGTCCACGTCCTTCTCTTTGCCGCACAGCTCGTAGAGCAGGCTGTACCCCTCGTTGAGCATCACGGCGTGGGCGTCCACCCCCGCCGGTTGCGTCGCCTTTGCCTGTGGCGCGGTCTGGCAGCCCATCGCCATCAACACCGCGGCGCCGATGATTCCCAATCGAGACATTGCGTTTATCATTGTTGAGCATCTCATGGTGAAAGAGGTTCAAGTGTAGCAGGCGCGCACCCATATAGTGTCTTGGTTACGCATGGGTGGCTGGGGCTAAGGTCTTCCGCAGCCCCGGCGATGGGCTCACGAAGAACCGGGGCATCGAAGACTCTGCCCCAGCCACCCGATACAACGCAACGCACCACCCCCGAGGCCCGCGACCATGAATGACACGGCCCCCACCACGGAATTGAAGTTCGGCGCCGAACCCTCGGGGCTCTACATCGCGCACGACGACCTGAGGCTCTACCGCAGCGCCCTGCAGGCCATCCGTGAGGGCCGATCCGACCCGATCTGCCAGGCGACCTTCGCCCAGCTCATGGACCTGATGAATCAGGCCGCGGACGACGACATCGGCGACTCCGTGGCGGTCTGCAAGAGCTTCGACGACTGCCGCATCACCACCGCCAAGCTCGATTCGCTGATCCGGACGTAATCCGTGCTCCGTTTAGCGGGAGGAATCGCTGTCATGCCCGGCAAAAAAATCTCCTACGAGCAATACCTCCGCAACGCCGCCGTTCCACGGGCGGTCATCGACACTTTCCTCGACGCCGCCAGGCCGCGCTGGGCGCAGTTCAACCCCGACACCGGTTACACGCTGGGCAACTCCATGCCCCACGACGGGCTGGACGGCTGCTGGACCATCTCCACCGCCCAGAAAAACAGCGCCCGCGCCGCGCACATGTACGCCGACCGCCCCTGCCGCATCAACACCTACGGCAACAGCTTCACGCAGTGCCACCAGGTGAGCGACGGCGAGACGTGGCAGGAATACCTCGCCGGCCACCTGGGCGAACCGGTCCGCAACTTCGGCATGGGGGGCTACGGCGTGTATCAGTCCTACCGCCGCATGGTGCGGACGGAGCGGTCGCGCGACGGGGGGAAGTACGTCCTTCTATATATATGGGGGGACGACCACTTCCGCAGCGTCATGCGCTGCCGGCACGCGGCGATCTACCCCTGGTGGGACCACCGCGGCGGGCTGATGTTCCACAACAACTTCTGGGCGAATCTGGAGATGGACCTGGGGTCGCGCCGCCTGGTCGAAAAAGAAAACCTCCTGCCCACGCCCGAGTCGCTCTACAAAATGACGGACGCCGACTTCATGGCCGACGCCCTGCGCGACGACCTGATGCTGCAGCTCTGCACGGTCGAGCACGTCGATCCCGCGAGCCTCGACGTGGAGCGCCTCGGTGCGCTGGCCGAAATCCTCCGCGTGCCGCCCATCGACACAAGCACCGCCGACGCCCTCAAAACATCGGCGCACCGCCTCAAGACCGCGTACGGCTTCGCCGCCACCAAGCACATCATTGACCTGGCGATGCGCTTCTGCCGGGAGAACGGCCGGGAGCTGATGATCCTGCTGCTCTGCCCGACGGCGACGTGGAACCTGCTCTGGAACGAGCCACGCTACGAGCAGGAGATCGCGGATTACCTCGTCGAGAAAAAGCAGCGCCACTTCGACATGAACCCCGTGCACCTGGCGGACTACAAGTGCTTCAGGCTTTCGCCGGAGGAGTACATGAAGCGCTACTTCATCGGGCACTACGGCCCGGCGGGGAACCACTTCTTCGCCTACGCGCTCAAGAACCGGCTCGTGGAATGGCTGGACCCCAAGCCCGTGACCTACCGCGACGACGGGAGCAGCGCGGTCGGTTTCGACGGTTATCTGCCGGGGTGATCGGTCGAACGGTTTCGTGTGTGGGGTGCGTTGCGTACCAGCCCCTTGCGGATTTGCACTAAACAAAGAGACGGCCCATACTTGCCCTCATCTGGTCACCACCAAGAATAAGGAGCCGAGCATGGACCGTCAGCACTGGATGTTACTGCGTCCGTTGATCCGCCGCGCCGTTAACCTGACCGGACGCTAACCGCGCGTGGTCTTCTGCGACGCCCTGATCCTCACGATGTATCTCTGAAGCGCCGCCCACGACCTGCACAAGCACGTGTCGAGCCACGGCGGCTGGCTCTGGGCACGCCCACGCGGCATGGCTGAGCACCCCGTGACCCTGCGGCAGATGGGCCCGGCCCGACGCGCCCTGCTGGAGGTGTGGCGTCAGACGCCCGGTGTAGTGTTCATGCGAAATCGTAATAGTGCCACCCTCCCCCGGAGGGAGAGGGGGTATATTGACCGCATGTTCGTTTACGCAGGGATCGACGAGGCGGGTTACGGGCCGATGTTCGGGCCGATGGTGGTCGGCCGGATGGTGCTGGTCGTGCCGTCGGTGGAGGCGGGGGCGCAGGCGGCGCGGGAGTGGTACGGGCCGGTGGTGTGGGAGAAGCTGACGGCGGCGGTCTGCCGCGACCTGACGGGCCGGCGGGGGCGGATCGCGGTGAACGACTCCAAGAAGCTGCATACCGCCAAGCACAAGTCGCACGAAGAGACGAACCCGCACAAGCACATCGAGCACCTGGAGCGCGGGGTGCTGGCGTTCGCCGCGCTCTCGGGCCGGCGGCCGGGGCACATGGGGCAGTGGCTCGACGCGCTGGGGGAGAAGAGCCACCACGACCTGACGGGCCTGCCGTGGTACGCCCCGTGTGACGAGCACGCGTGGAACGCGCTGCCGATGGCGTGCAGCGAGGGTGAGATCGGCGTGGCGCGGGCGATGCTGGCCAGCGCGGCGAAGGCCGTGGGCTTCGAAGCGCCGGATTTCGCCGCCGACGTGGTGTTCGAGGACCGGTTCAACAAATTAGTCGCGGCGACGCGCTCCAAGGCCTCGACGAGTTTCACCTTTGTCGCCGGGCACCTGGAGTCGATCTGGAAACAGTACGGCGAGCACCGCCCCGTGGTGGTGGTGGACCGGCAGTCCGGCCGGACGCACTACCGCGAGCTGCTGAGCTACACGTTCCCCAATGCGTCGATGACGGTGCTGGAGGAAGGCCCGGAGGCGAGCGGTTACCGCTTGACGGAAGGGGCGCGGACGATGTCGGTGCGGTTCGAGGTGGAGTCGGAGATGCGGCACATGCCCGTGGCGCTGGCGAGCATGATCTGCAAGTACACGCGGGAGCTGCTCATGGCGCGGTTCCAGGCGTGGTTCCGCCGCCGCGCCCCGCACGTGAGGCCGACGGCGGGTTACGCGCTGGATGCGAAACGGTTCTGGCGCGAGATCCAGCCGGAGCTGGCGGGGCTTGCGATCGACCCGGCGGTGTTGGCGCGGTCGTGTTGAGGTTGGTTCAGATTGGATTTCAATCCGGTGGGGCAGGCGTCCCGCCTGCCTTCTTTTCTTGAATTTCAGATCCGGCCTAGGAAGGCCGGCGGCAGGCGGGACGCCTGCCCCACCGTGCGCGTCGGCAATCCTTATTTGGTTTTCCGCGATCTATAATGCCTGTCGCATCGACACGCCCCCGCGGGACACGCACCATGAACGCCACGGCCATCGAACACATCCACGTCACCGACGCGCAGCGCGCCCAGCTCGACGACCTGGGCTACTTCATCACCGACAAGGTGATCGACGACGGTACGCTCATGGCGGTGCGCGAGGAGTTCATCCGCTTCTGGCAGGAGGAGATCACCGGCGCGCGGAAGACCAGCGACGCGCGGTGGCTGGAGCTGACGGAGAACCGGCCGTTCATCTCGCAGCTCCACCTGCGCGGCCGGGCTTGTGACGCTTTTTGCCGGCACCCGGCGATCATGGATTTGTGCCGGCAGTTGGTCGGCCCGGACGCCGATATGACGTGGAACCAGGCGATCATCAAGCCCCCGGCGGAGAAGCCCTACCCCTTCGCGTGGCACCAGGACATGTGGTACGCGACGCACGGCGACTACGCCCGCAACGCGAACCCCGAGATCTTCCTCCGCAACGAAACGGGCATCACCGTCTGGGCGGCGATCAGCCGGACGACGGTGGACAACGGCACGCTCTGGGTGCTGCCGGGCAAGCACCGCGAGGGGCTCTTCCCGCACAAGTGGGACGCGCACAACCGCGATTGGGAAGCGCAGGTGGACACGTCCTACCGCGTGCCGGCGGTGATGGAGGCGGGGCAGTTGCTGGTGTTCAGGAAATACGTCCCGCACTCCAGCGGGCCGAACATCTCGTGCGAGACGCGGATGGCGTACCAGATCGGCTACGCGGTGCCCGGCGCGCGGCACGTCACGTCGGACTTCGAGTCGCCGCTGCTGCGTGGGGATGAGGCGGTGGCGTCGCCGCACTGGGCGGATGCGCTCTGAATTTCAGCGGGTGCCACTGGTCGGCTTCTTGGCAGACCACTGCTCTGGGGCTCCAGAAAGACACTGGTCTCGAAGACGCGACCAGTGGCCCCCGTTGTGCGCTATTCGCCCTTCCCGCTCACCGGTGCGCGGCCGATCGAGTGGTACACGAAGCCGTGATCCTTCATCGAGTCGAGGCGGTAGAGGTTTCGGCCGTCGAAGATGACCGGGGACTTCATGCGGGCGCGCATGGCCTCGAAGTCGGGGTGGCGGAACTCGTCCCAGTCGGTGCAGATGATCAAGGCATCGGCGGCGTCGAGGGCGCTCATCGGGTCCTTGGCGTAGTCGATCTTGCTGCCCAGCATGTGGCGGCAGGTCTCGTGCGCGACGGGGTCGAAGGCGACGACCGTCGCGTTGCGGTCGAGCAGGTGCTTCATGAGCGTGATCGAGGGCGCCTCACGGACGTCGTCGGTGCCGGGCTTGAAGGCGATGCCCCAGATGGCGACGCGTTTGCCGGTGAGGTTTGCGCTGCCGCCGAAGTGTCGGTCGATCTTGGCCATGAAGGCGTCGCGCTGGCGCTGGTTCACGTCGTGCACGGACTGGAGCAGGGCGATGGGGGTGGAGGACTGGTTGCCCATGGAGATGACGGCGAGCACGTCCTTGGGGAAGCAGGAGCCGCCGTAGCCCAGGCCCGGGTAGAGGAACTGGTTGCCGATCCGCTTGTCGGAGCACATGCCGCGGCGGACCTCGTCGATGTCGGCGCCGTAGGACTCGCAGAGGTTGGCGATCTCGTTGATGAAGGAGATTTTCGTGGCGAGCATGGCGTTGGCGGCGTACTTGACCATCTCGGCCGAGGGGATGTCCATGACGAAGATGGGGTTGCCCTGGCGGACGAAGGGGTCGTAGAGGTCGCGGAGGCGGTCGGCGGTGCCCTTGTCCTCGACGCCGATCACGACGCGGTCGGGGTAGTTGAAGTCGCGGATGGCCGCGCCCTCTTTGAGGAACTCGGGGTTGCTCGCCATGCGGAACGGCCGGGCGGTGCGCGAGGCGATCTCTTTCTTGACCATCGCGTTGGTGCCCACGGGGACGGTGGACTTGATGATGATGATTTTCGCGCGGCGGTCGGTTTTGTCGGGCGGGGCGGCCTCGATCGCCTCGCCGATGTCCCGCGCGGCGGCGAGGATGTATTTCAGGTCCGCCCGGCCCATCTCGTCGCTGGGCGTGCCCACGCAGACGAAGATGATCTCCGCGCTCTGGTAGGCGGCCTGCTTGTCGATGGTGAAGTGCAGGCGGCCGGCTTTCACGTTGCGCTTGATGAGCTCGTCCAGCCCGGGCTCATAGATCGGCGACTCGCCGCGGTGGAGCTTCTCGATCTTCTTCTGATCGATGTCCAGGCAGGTCACGCTGTTGCCGGTGTTGGCGAAGCAGGTGCCGGTGACGAGGCCAACGTAACCGGTGCCGACCATGGTGATACGCATGGGTGATTCCTTGGAGCCGCTTCCCGGCGGCGGGGTCGATAACACGGACCCCGCCCCGTGGGGGTTATCGTCGGCAAGATACGCACGACAATGTAGTCCCGCTTTGCCGGGCGGGCCACCGGGGTTGGATTATCCCCTCGCCTCTCGGGGGTGAGGCCGCCCCGGTCGCATGCACCTATTGATCCCGTTATGTTGAAACACCCCATGCCCGCAAAAAACAAAAACAGCGACGCCGCGATCCCCGCCTGCGTCATCCTCGACGACTTCCCCATCAACGGCAGCTACTGGACGCGCGAGCAGCAGACCGCGTTCGGTTTCACGCCGACCGCCGGCGGGGAGTTCGGGCGCAACTGGCGTAACCAGGCGCAGGCGGCGTGGTGCCCGCCCGAGGCGCTCAGTGAGTTCGCCGACCTGTGCGAGGAGTTCGGCGTGCGCGGGAAGTTCACCGTCCTGCCCTGCCCCGCGGGGTTGGGAAGAATCGATCAGAGTGTGCGTGGCTGCCCGCCGGGGTATATCGAGGGTGTGCTGGAGATCGTGCGCCGCCGGATCGCCCCGCGCTTCGACATCACGCCCGAGGTGCTCACGCACTCGATGGCCTACAACCCGCGCACCGGCGAAATGCTGCCACACACCGAGAGCGCCTGGGTCTCCCACCTGGCGGCCACGGGGAAACTCGCGGAACTGGAGGAGTATCTCACGCACGCCTGGGCGATCCTCTACGCCGTGGGCCTGGAGCCGCGCGGCGTCACCATCGGCGGCATCCCCGATCAATCGGGCATCTCCGCCGGCCAGATGCTCTACGACGACCACAACCGGGACAGGCTCGGCGAGGTGCTGCTGAAGGTCATCCGGAAGTTCCGCCCGGGCGTTCAAGAGAGTTTCATCTACGCCTTGGGCCGGCCGACGCGCGATCCTTATTTGCAGAGCTGGCTCCCCGAGCCGGTGTGGGACGGCCCGGGCGGCGCGCGGGTGTGTGAAATCATGTCGCAGGTCAACGACCCGCTGCTGGGCGTGATGCACGCCGACGGCGACGTGGAGGCGGAGGCCGCGAAGATGATCACGGCCGATCTGTCCGGCGGGCAGATGGTCGAGTGCGCCGAGGCCGGGCAGGCGATCGGCATCACGATCCACGCGCAGACCATCACGTCGCTGAACACGCGGATGGGGTTGAAGGTGCTGGGCATTGCGCTGCGGCGGTTCAGGGAGCGGTACGGTCGGCGCGTGCAATGGATGACGCCGATGGAACTGTGTGCGATGAGCCGTGAGCGGCACGGGTGAGAGCTGAATCCGACCCCTCTCCCCCCGGGAGAGGGTGGCGGCGTCTTCGCCGACGGGTGAGGGGATCTGCGGCCGGATGGGTTTTGCGCACTCGCGCGACCAAACCGGCCGGTGATCCCCTCACCCTAACCCTCTCCCGGGGGGAGAGGGGATAAGAGCGGAGGCTACGCCGCGTGCGGCGTCACGCCCAGTGTTTTTTGAGCATCCACGTCTTCACGCCCTGGGTCAGAACCACGTAGCACAGGAGGGTGAGGATCAGCAGCGGCCAATAGGTGAGCGGGAGCTTTGAGAAGCCCAGGTAGTGGCCCAGGTGCGTGGCGGGGATGAGGATGCCGATCGCCATGATGACCGCGGACATTACGACGAGCGGCCAGGACGGTCGGCTCTGCAAGAACGGGACCTTGTTGGTGCGGATAACGTGGATGATGAGCGTCTGCGTGAGCAGGCTCTCGACGAACCAGCCGGCCTGGAAGAGGCTCGCGCTGGCAGCCGCCTTCTCGGGTGTCGAGACATCCCAGCAGCCAAACAGGTAGAGCATCATGAAGTAGGTCGTGTAGTCGAAGACCGACGAGCAGGGCCCGATGAAGAGGATGAATCTGGTGAGCTGTTTCATGTCCCAGGGGCGAGGCTTTTCGACCTGCTCGGGGTCCACCTCGTCGGTGGGGATGGCCGTCTGGCTGACGTCATACAGGAGGTTGTTGGCCAGGATCTGGATCGGGGCCATGGGCAGGAAAGGCACGAACACGCTGGCGCCCAACACGCTGAACATATTGCCGAAGTTGCTCGACGCGCCCATGCGGATGTACTTGAGGATGTTGCAGAAGACCTTGCGGCCCTCGATCACGCCCTCTTCGAGCACGAGGAGGGATTTTTCCAGAAGGATCATGTCGGCGGATTCTTTGGCGATGTCCACGGCGGTGTCCACGCTGATGCCCACATCGGCGGTGCGGAGCGCGGGGGCGTCGTTGATGCCGTCGCCCATGAAGCCGACGGTGTGGCCTTTGGACTGCAGGGCCTTGATGATCCGCTGCTTGTGGGCGGGGGAGACGCGGGCAAAAAGGGTGGTCTTCTCGGCGGAGGCGGCGAGCTGCTCGTCGCTCATGTTTTCGACCTCGCCGCCCAGCAGGACGAACTCGGTGGCCAGCCCGACCTCCTTGCAGATCTTGCGGGCGACCAGGTCGTTGTCACCCGTCACCACCTTGACGGTGACGCCGTGGCCCCGCAGCGCGGCGATGGCGGCGGTGGTGGACTCCTTGGGCGGGTCGAGGAAGGCGATGTAGCCGTTGAGGACCAGGTCGCACTCGTCGGCCTTGCCGTAGGGCGTGGCGTCCCCGGCGACGACGCCGCGCGGCTCGGTTTCCTTGCTGGCGATCGCCAGCACACGGAAGCCGTCCGCGGAGAGCTGCTCGTACTCCTCCTTGAGCTCGTCGATGAGGATGTGCTCCATGGGGTAGAGCCTGCCGTCGAGCTCGAAATCTTTGCAGCGTGCGAAGACCGCCTCGGGCGCGCCCTTGCAGATGAGCCGGTCCTTGCCCCCGGGCGTGCGGACGACGACGGACATCACGCGGCGCTGGAAGTCGAAGGGGATCTCGTCCACCTTGGCGTAGTCGGGGATGTGGGCGTCGGCGTGCGTCTCCTTGTGCGCCAGCACGGCGCGGTCGAGCACGTTTTTCAGGCCCGTCTGGAAGAAGCTGTTGAGGTACGCCAGCGCCAGCACTCCGTCGTCCTCGCGCAGGACGACGTCGCAGTGCTTCTCGAGGATTACGCGGTCCATCGTGAGCGTGCCGGTCTTGTCGGTGCACAGGACGTCCATCGCGCCCAGGTTCTGGATGGCGTTGATGCGCTTGACGATGACCTTCTTGCGCGACATTGCCATCGCCCCCTTGGAGAGGCAGACGGTGACGATCATGGGGAGCATCTCGGGCGTGAGGCCCACGGCGACCGCCATGGCGAAGAAGAAGGCGTCACCCCAGTTGCCCTTGGTCACGCCGTTGATGATGAACACCAGCGGCACCATCACGAGCATGAAGCGGAGCATCAGCCAGGTGAAGCTGGAGACGCCGCGGTCGAAGGCGGTCTGCGTCGGCTGCTCGGTGATCGATTGCGCCATGCCGCCCAGGTAGGTCTGCGTGCCCGTGGCCAGCACGACGGCGACGGCCGAACCGCTCTCGACGCTGGTGCCCAGGAAGGCGATGCTGGTCAGCTCGATGGGCGCGGCGGCGGGCGCGGCGTGTTCGACCTCGAACTTCTCGACCGGGAAGCTCTCGCCCGTCAGCGAGCCCTGGATGACGAACAGGTCCTTGGCGGAGACGATGCGCACGTCGCCGGGGATCATGTCGCCGGCGGCGAGCTTCACCACATCCCCGGGCACAAGCTGTGAGACGGGGGTTTCCACCGCCGCGCCGTCGCGCAGGACCGTGGCGGTCACGGAGATCATGGCCTTAAGCTTGGCGGCGGCGCTGTCGGCCTTGGCCTCCTGGATGAGCTTGAGCGAGACGCCCAGCACGATCATCAGCGACATCACGATCCCGGCGCGCACGTCTTCGGTGAGGAATGAGATCGTCGCCAGCACCGCCAGCAGCAGCACGAGCGGGTTGAGCACGGCGTGCCAGAGCAGCTTGCCGACGCCCGTGCGGTGGTCTTTAGCCAGCACGTTGGGCCCGTGCTTGAGCAGCCGCGCGGCGGCCTCGTCGCCGGTGAGCCCCTCGGGCCGCGTTTCGAGGCGTTCGTACACGGCCTGGGGGGTGAGCGTTGCCGATTCGACGACGACCGCCGAGACACGGATGGCCGGCTTCTCGCGCCGGATCGCGGCGAAGAGGTTCTTGGGCAGGATGGTGGATGGGATCAAGGACATAAACGCACCCGACCCCGGCATCGCGATCACAGGCGGAAAAAAACGTGACGCCTTGCGGCGTCACGGGATGAAGCTTTATTTATTCGTGCGGCGAATGAAGGAATGAAAGTTTACCCGGCGCAACCGCGGGCGGCTAGAGGATGCGGATGGTCAGGTCGCCCACGGGGATGAGGGTGGCGTACTCGTCGGGGGTGTCGAGCTTCAGGGTGGCGTTGGCGTCCTTGTAGCTGACCGACTTGATGGTCTGGGCGGCGACGCCGTACGGGTCCCCGCCGTTGTCGAGGTTGGGGAGCAGCAGCGTGACCGGCCCGATGTTGGCGGCGGCGATGATGCTGTTGACCAGGTCGAACGTGAGGCCCGTGACGCCGGCGATCTTGAACGAGGCGATGCCCGCCTGCTGCGCGAGCTGGCCTGCGCTGCTGGGCAGCTCTTCCACGTTCGGATCGACGCCGGCGAAGAAGGTCGAGTCGATCGCGGCGCCGACCGTGACCGCGCCGACGTTGCCGTCGGAGCGCAGGTCCAGGCCATCGACGACACCCTTGACGGTCATCTTGCCCAGGGCGGTGAGCTTGGGGTTGTTGGCGTCGGGGACGAGGGTGAGGTGGAAGGCCGAGTCGGTGAGGTTGCCGTTAACGGTGAGGGCCTTGAGCACCCGCGCGGCGAAGGTGGCGTCGGAGGCGTTGCCCTTGATGGTGAGGCCGGCCGCGTCGCCGGTGATGTCCCAGTTGCTGTCATTCAGCGAGCCGGTGACGGAGACCGCCCCGATGCTGTTGGCGGAGGTCAGGCCGAGCCCGTCCACGAGGCCCTTGACGGCCATCTTGCCCAGGGCGGTGAGCTTGGGGTTGTTGGCGTCGGGGGCTTGCGTGAGGTCGAGGGTGGAGTCGGTGAGATTGCCGGTGACGGAGAGGGCCTTGAGCATCCGCGCGGTGAAGGTGGTGGAGGCGTCGCCCTTGATGGTGAGGCCTGTAACGTCGCCGGAGAATATCGCGGACCAGTCCTGGGTCGAGCCCGCGGTGATCGCGCCGCCGTCGCCGGTGACGCTCCATGTGCTGTCACGCAGCGCGCCGGTAACGGCGATGGTCCCGATGCTGTTGTCGGAGGTCAGGTCAACGCCATCCACGAAACCTTTGACGGCCATCTTGCCCAGGGCGGTGAGCTTGGGGTTGTTGATGTCGGGCGACTGGGTGAGGTGGAGTGTGGAGCCGGTGAGGTTGCCGGTGACGGAGAGGGCCTTAACCATCCGCGCGGTGAATGAATCGGAGGAGGCGTTGCCCTTGACGGTGATGCCCTTGATGTCGCCGGGGGTGTTCACGTCGGCATCGAAGTTGCCCTTGAAGGTGAGCGTGCCCAGCGAGGGTGCGGTGATGAGGGAATCGCCGCCGTTCTTGATCCACTGGGCGGCGGCGATGCTCTTGATGGCGACGCCGGAGGTGAGGGAGCTCCCGACGGCCCCGGTCACACCCGCGAGGCTCAGCGCCAGGGCGACGGCGGGGTCGGCCGATGCACCGATGGTGAGCGCGGCATTTTGCAGCGAGCCGAGCGTGATGGTCTTGACGCCGCCGGTCGCCGTGAGGTCGCCCAGCAGGTTGACCATCTTGCCGGTGATGCTCTTGAAGTCGCCGTCGGCGGTGATGTTGGTCAGGTCGATCTGGCCGTTGCCGCCCTTGCCGGTGAAGGTCAGGGTGCCGGCGATCGTCGCGCCGGTGATGTCGATGGCGACGGCCTGGATGTTCGTGCCGGTGAGGGTGGTCCCCTTGGAGGTGGTGACGACCTGGAGGTCGTCGCCGGAGAAGGAAACCTGCGCGGTGGACTTGGCGACCTTGATGACGACCGCGGTGTTGTCGGCGTCGGTGTAGGAGACCTGCTTGGCGCCGCCCACGCCGATCGTCACGCTGAGCGTCTGCACGTTGAGCGAGACGGCTGCGTCGTTGGAGGCATCGCCGGAGTTGTCGGAGAAGTGGTAGGTGAAGGAGTCCGCGCCCAGGTAGTTGTGGTCGGGGGTGTAGAGGATGGCGTGGGTGGTGGGGTTGATGGACACGGTGCCATGGTCGGGCTGATCGACGATGACGATGCTCGCGGCGTCAACCGTGCCGTCGGGATCGGTGTCGTTGGCCAGGACGGCGACGGAGACGGCGGAGTTGACGAAGGCGGTGGCGCTGTCGTTGCTGGCGGTGGGGGGGGCGTTGACGTGGACGTTCACCGTGGTGGCCGCGGAGACATGGCTATTGGAGTCCGTCACGGTGTAGGTGAAGGAGTCGTCGCCTGAGAACCCGCTGGTGGGGGTGTAGGTGATGGCGCCGGTATCGGGGTCGATGCCCAGCGCGCCGTGCTGCGGGCCGGTGCCCGCGGCGACGGTGGTGGCGTCGATCGTCCCGCCGGAGGCGGTGTCGTTGGCCAGGACGTTGAGTGTGACGGGGGTGTTGAAACGCGTGGCGGCCGAGTCCGCACCGGTGACGACGCCCGCGACGCTCACGTCGAACGTGTCCTCGACGAAGGCGCCGGTGGAGTCGGTCATGCGCACGGTGAGGGTGGATTGCCCGACCGCGTTGGGGGCGTAGGTGAGTTGGAGCTGGTTGTTGACGATCGCCGGGGTGACGAGGGCTGGATTGCTGTTGGCGCGCACGGTGAAGGTCAGGCCGGTGGCGACCTGGATTTTGTTGTAGAGGATCAGGTTAGCCAGCCCGACGTTAACACCGTTGGTGTAATCGGCCTGGGAGTAGTTAGCCAAGGGGGTCTGCCCAAAGGCGCTGCCAAAGTCATAGATCGGCAGCGCCGCGATGGCGTCGATGACGGAGTTGTTGCCGAAGACGGTGGCGCCGAAGACGGCATAGGGGTTGGTGGCGTTGAAGAAACCAGAATTGTCCGCGTTATTGAAGAAGAAGGCGGTATCGGCGGTATCCGGGTCAGCGTTGTCACGCGCCATCGCGAGTGTGCCGCGCGTGTTGGGCAGGTTGAACTCCATCGCGATGGCGTTGCCGGTGAGCGCGTCGCCAATGGCGAAGTCCACGCCATTGCTGGAGCTGATCGGGTAAGTGCCGGCCTGGACGATCTTGAAGGAATTGTTCTGGTCCACGTGCTGGATGATGTTCGACGTGTACGCGTTGGTTGTAACGTAGTGAAGAAAATTGGCGACTGTCAGCGGCGCCCTGTCGTCGTAAAGCTGAACGAAGAAGCTGCCCAGGGTGGAGTCGAAGCGCACAACCGTGCCGCCGGAGTTGAGGTTGGTGAGCGTCGGGGAGGCGCCGCGCAGGACCGACACGTCCGCCAGCGGGCTGGTGATGCTCCCGGCCAGGATGGTCGCCAATGTCTGGATATTCAGCGAGACGGTGGCGTCGTTGGAGGCCTCCCCGTCGTTGTCCGAGACGTGGTAACTGAAACTGTCCGCGCCGACGTAGCCCTGGTTGGGGGTGTAGAGGATGACGCCGGTGACCGGGTCGGCGACGGCGGTGCCGTGGTCGGGCTGATCCACAATGACGACGGTGGTGGGATCGAGTTCGCCGTCGGGGTCGGTGTCGTTGGCCAGGATGCGGACGAAGAAAGGGCTGTCGGCGACGGGGGCGGCGGTGTCGTTGGTGGCGACCGGCGCGCGATTGATGTGGATGCTCACGGCCGTGGAGGAGGAGGTGATGCCGTTGGTGCTGGCAACGGTGTAGGCAAACGAGTCGCTGCCGACAAAATCATTGTCGGGGGTGTAGGTGATGTCGCCGGTCGCGCCGTCGATCTGGGTGGTGCCGTGCTGGGGGCTGACGGCGATGGCTACCGAGGCCGGGATCAGTGTGCCGTCGGTGGTCGTGTCGTTGTCGAGGATTGGGATAACCACCGGCGTGTTGAGCCGGACCGTCGCGGAATCGGGCTGTGCATCGACGCCGGTGACATGGACGCTGAAGGTGTCCTCGACGAAAGCGCCGGTGGAGTCGGCCATGCGGACGGTGATGTTGGCCAGGCCCACGACGCCGGAGGCGTAGGTCAGGTGGAGTTGCTTGTTGTTGTCGATCGAGGGCGTGACCAGTGCAGGGTTGCTGTTGGCCGTGACCGTGAAGGTCACGCCGGAGGCGACCTGGATGTTGTTCACCAGGACGAGGTGGGAGTAGGAGAGGCTGTCGTTGCTGTAGTTGTCCTGGGTCCAGTCGGAGAGCGGCACGGTGGAGAACGCACTGCCGCTGTTTCCGCCCGAGTAATCAAAGACGGGCAGGGCGGCGATGGCGTCCACCACGGTGTTGTTGCCGAAGACGGTGGCGCCGAAGACGGCGTAGGGGTTGCCGGCGTTGAAGACGGCGGTGTTGTCGGCGTTGTTGAAGAAGAAGCCGCTGGTGGCGCTGTCCTGGACGCTGGTGCGCGCCATGGCGAGCGTGCCGCGCGTGTTGGGGAGGCCGAACTCCAGAGCGATCGGCGGAGACGTGACGACGTCGTTGGCGACGAAGTCGACGTTGTTGGTGGTGGTGATGAAGAACCCGCCGCCCTGGATGATCTTGTACGAACTGTTCTGATCGCTGCGGTGGATCAGGTCCGCGGCGTAGCTGTTGCTGTTGACGTAGCTCAGGAAGTTCGCGACCGAGATGGGCGCGGCGGCGTCGTAGAGCTGGACGAAGAAGTTGCCCTGCGTGGTGTTGAAGCGGACGAGGGTGCCGGCGGGGTTGAGGTCAACGACGGTCGGGGCCGCGTCGTGGTTCACCGACACGTCGGAGATCGCGCTGGTGATGTTGGCCGAGAGGAACGCCCGGTCTTCCAGCGGCTCGAGCATCAGGGCGGCGCGGCCGGCGGCGACCGTTTTTTTCTTCTTCGACGATTGAAGTTGGCGCCACAACTGGGGCGGGGCGGATCGTTTGGCCATGACGGTGATTACCTTGATCGGGAGCGAGGGTCCACCGTCCGTCCACACACCCGCCGAGGGGCGCCGTATCGGGGGAGGGGTCACGAGGTTGCGGGCTCAAAACCCGGTTGTCGCCAAGCCCTTCAACTCTAGCACAGTCCGACGCACGGGCAATCCTTTTTTATGCATATCTTTCGAGGGATAACCCCATTTACGCCCCACGAAGAGGGCGGGTTCTACCATCGCACGGGCTTCGGATATGCTCCACGGCGATGAGCCACTCGCTTTCACACGGCAAGCCGATCGACGTGGGCCATTTCGGCCTGTTGCAGGAGGACCTGCCCCCGCCCCCGCCGCCGGGCATGCCCGCGCCACGCCTCGACCTGAACGCGTGGTTCCCGGCTGAACTCCGGGGCCACCCGCTGGAACTGGAGATCGGCTCGGGCAAGGGCACGTTCCTGGTCGGCCAGGCCGCCGCCACGCCCGGGGTGAACTACATCGGGGTCGAGTGGGCCAGGGCCTTCTGGTCGTACGCCGCCGACCGTGCAAGGCGGCACGCGCTGGAGAACGTCCGCCTGCTCCGCGCCGATGCGGCCGTCTTCGTCCGCTGGCACTGCCCGGACGCCCTCTTCCGGCAGGTGCACATCTATTTCCCCGACCCCTGGCCCAAGGCGCGTCAGCAGAAACGCCGCATCATCCAGGCGGAGTTCCTGCGCGAGCTGCACCGCACGCTCGCGCCCGGGGGGCAGATACGCATCGCCACCGACCACGCGGATTACTTCCAGTGGATGCTCGACCACGCGGCGCAGGTCTCGGGGATTTTCGAGCGGCTGCCCTTCGAGAGCCCCGATTCGGCGGGCGAGGGGGAACTGGTCGGCACGAACTTTGAACGCAAGTACCGCCGCGAGGGCCGCCCGTTCCACGCCATGATCCTGCGGCGTCTGTGACGGGTGGGGCGGTGGGTGTCGTTTGTTGTATCCTTTTTCATTTTTCATTCCGCGTTTCGACAAGGGCATCATCATGTTGCACTCGAAATATCCGACGCGCCTTGCCTGGGTTTGCATGGCGATGATGGGCCTGGCCGGTTGTGCCTCGACACCCACGGAAGAGGTCCGGCCCCAGGCGCAGGCGGTCCCGATTTTTCGCGCGGCCGCGGGTGACGAGCCGGGCCTGACGCGGCCCGGGGTCGTGTACCTGAACTCGCGCTCGAAGCTCGGGGACCTTCACGCGCCGGAGGCGGAGAAGCTCAGCGTCGATTTCGTGAAGGAGGCGATGATCGTCGTCGCGCTGGGCGAGCGGCCGACTGGCGGCTACTGGGTGCGCATCACCGGCGTGCGCCGGGTGGGGCATGTGCTGATCGCACAGGCGACCTGCAGCCGTCCGGGGCCCGGGTCGGCCGCGGCGCAGGTGGTGACACACCCCTTTGCGGCGGCGGTGATCCCCGCGCAGAGCGGGCCGGTCGAGGTGAGCCTTGAATCGACCTCGGTCGAGGGGGAATAACCGGCGGTCTGGCATCCACATTTACGACGCCGGCTTCGCCGCTTCGCTGGTGCGTGGGTTTGGGGATTTGGGGGCTTTACCGGGCTTGGATTTGCCGCGAAAAATGGTTGACATAACTCCGGGATGATGTAGGTTTAGGGAGAGCGGTAGAATTGGGGAGAACGAGATGTCGGTTTGTGGTGCCATCCCATCGCGGACGGGGGTCCGTTGAGCGACGCCAGGAAGGCAGTTGAAAAACCCTGATCGGGACCGTGTCATGTATTGTCACGGTAAGTGCCTGATTTGATGGGGTTTGCGCTGTTGACTCGGAAGCTCCTGGTATGGAGGTTTTGACGATTGTGGGGTGGTCACACGGGTTGCATCAACGTGGGTGAAAGAGTGGTCGAAAAGAGATACAGGCGAGGATTCGCCGTGAGTTGGTGCAGGGGGTGTTGAAAAGCAGGGTTTGGTGGGTCGCTGTCGGTGGAGGAGCCGACACCGGCCCGCCCCCTCTTTTTTCCGGCGTGTGTTCGGGCCCAGGAGCGGTTTGCGACGTATCAGGTGCGGGCGTTGCGGGGACGTGACGCCGTTCAAGCGGGACGCGGGGTTATGCCAGAACCGATTACGATTGTGATGGTGGGTGCCGGCGGCGGGAGCGTCTTGCTCGAGCTCGCGCGCCGCCAGTTCCGCATTTTCAAAGAGCTGCTCGACGTGGTCGGCGGGGTGACGGCGCTGATCGTTTTCACCCCGGTCATGGCGCTCTGCGCGCTGATGATCAAGATCGCCGACCCGGACGGCCCGGTGATGTACCGCCAGGTCCGCGTGGGGCTCAACGGCCGGCTCTTCACGATCTACAAGCTCCGCACGATGTACGTGGACGCCGAGAAGCACGGCAAGGCGCAGCGCGCCGGCGAGGACGACCCCCGCGTGATCCCCTGCTGCCGCTGGATGCGCAAGGGCCACCTCGACGAGCTGCCGCAACTGGTGAACATCCTGCGCGGCGAGATGAGCCTGGTGGGCCCGCGGCCCGAACGTCCGGAATTGTTCGAGGACCTGAGCCGTGAGATGCCCGATTTCGAGAAGCGCCTGGCCGTCAAGCCCGGGCTGACCGGCCTGGCGCAGATCAAGAACGGCTACGACACCGACATCGATTCGGTCCGGCGCAAGCTCCAGTACGACCTGGAGTACATCGAGAATATGAGCCTGTTGCAGGAGATCAAGCTCCTGTTCGCCACGGTCAGCAAGTTCCGCGACCAGGGCGCACGGTAACGCCGGTCCGGGCTCTGCCCCGCTGTTATCGGCGATGGTTATCGGTCAGCGGTGGAAACATCGCTGTCCCTGCTTTAGCGGTACCCGGACTTCGACCGACGTTATCGAGGTCCGGCCCGGTCGATCCACCGGTTCGGTCCAGGACGGTTTTGACACAAGGGAGTGCATTATGCGGCAGCATCTGAGGATCGTGTCTTGCGGCGGTTTCTCGTTGGTCGCCCTGCTGGTGGCGGCGCTGGCCTCGGTCGGCTGCGCCCCGCCCAAGTACACCGACTACGACACCTTCATGAAGAAGCCCCGCCCCATCGTCGGCGGCAAGCCCTACGTCATCGAGCCGCCCGACACCATCCGCATCATCTCCCCCAACGCGCCCGAGATTAACAACGTCTCGGTCACCATCCGGCCCGACGGCTACATCACCCTCTATCTCCTGGGCGACCTCTTCGTCGCCGGCAAGACCCCGACCCAGCTCTCCAGCGAGATCGAGGAAAAAATCCTCAAGTACTACCAGGACGCGACCATCCAGATCGAGGTCATCGGCTTCAACTCCAAGTTCTACTACCTCGCCGGCGAGATCGACATGGGCCCCAAGCCCTACACCGGGCGTGAGACCGTCCTCGACGCCGTCCTCAAGGGCGGCGTGGCGCGGTCGTCGTGGCCTGAGCACCTGGTCGTCCTGCGCCCCAACGAGGAGGAGCAGCTCGTCCGCCGCATGACGATCAACTTCCTAGACATGATCGAAAAGGGCGACCTACGCTACAACGCGGTGGTTGAAGAGGGCGACATCCTTTTCATGCCCATCAACCCGCTCGCGGCGATCGGCGTCGCGGTGCAGAACCTGTTGTCGCCGGTTAATCCGCTCATCCAGGCCGCCAGCACGCCCAAGGCGGCGGGCGCGGCCGCGGGGTTCTAACGGCCTGTTCGGTTGCTAGTCACGGGCCGGCCTGATCCGCCGGCCCGATCATCAGGGGAGTTTCTTGCATGGCCTGGCGTAAGCCCGCGAATCTGAACGAATGGCTGTCGGTCGGCGCCAAGCGCTGGACGCTCTTCCTCTTCCCGGCCCTGGCCGTCATGGTCGTGGTCTGCCTGGCCAGCTTCAAGGTGGACCGCGTCTATCAGGCCGAGGCCATGTTCCGCCGCATGAACGACGTCTCGATGGGGTCCACCTCCGAGAGCATGGGCAGCCGCCAGCTCGACACCATCCGCATGAGCTACAACCAGGACCTCCGCGGCAAGGCCGCCGTCAGCCAGCTCATCGACGACCTGGGCCTGGCCAAGAACCTGCCCCGCAGCCGCACCGCCGACGGCGCCCTGACCGCCGAGGGGCAGATCCTCAAGGACGACATGATCAAGGACATGCAGTCCCGCCTGCGCATCGGCTTCCAGAACAACACCGAGCAGCAGGACGACATCACCGTCACCTTCAACGACTCCGACAGCCAGCTCGCGCCCCGCGTCGTCAACCAGTTGATCGAGAACTACATCCGCAAGACCAAGCAGGAACTCAACGACGTCCTGCTGGGCGCCAAGGTCTTCTTCGACAAGGAGACCGAGCGCTACCGCAACAAGGTGCAGGAGCTCGAGAAGAAGAAGCTCCTGATCGCCAAGGGCCACGCCGGCATGCTGCCCGACGACCCCAGCAGCGCCCAGAACAAGCTCGTCGAGATCCGAGGCCGGCTCGCCAGCGTCACCCAGGAGCTCGAGGTTTCCCGCGAGAAGTTCACCGCCATGGACGCCTGGATCAAGGCCCAGCCCGAGTTCATCGAGCGCCCCATCAACGTCGAGAACCCCGTCCTCCGCCAGTTGCTCGAGAGCAAGACCAGCATCGAGAACGACCTGGACAAGAACCTCACCCTCTTCCGCCGCACCGACGAGCACCCCGAGGTCAAGTCCCTGCGCCTCCGCCTGGCGAACATCGAGAAGAAGATCGCCGAGACCCAGGCCCAGATCGTCGGCAGCAACCAGAGCGTCCCCAACGAGCAGCGCCAGCTCGCCATGCGGGACCAGCAGGCCCTGGGCGGGACGATCACCGCCCTGCAGCGCCAGAAAGAAGACCTGGCCTCGCAGCAGGAGCAGATGGAGAGCCTGGACCGCGACTTCTTCTCCTACCGCAGCGAGTACACCAAGACCGACCGCGAGCTGACCGAGGCCATCGAGCAGGCCAAGTTCTGGGAGGACAAGCTGCGCAACACGCAGATCGCCCTCTCCGCCGAGTTCAGCCAGAAGGGCATCCGCCTCACCTTCCTCCAGCAGGCGGACATCGCGCGTCCCAGCAAGCCCACGCTGCTCATGGTGCTTGTCGTCGCGGTGGGCCTGGGCTGCGCCGTCGGCGCGGGCCTGGTGATCGTCACCGAGCTGCTGGACACCTCGTTCCGCAACGCCGACCAGGCGATGGACGACCTGAAGCTCCCCGTCCTGGGCGCCGTCAGCGAGATCGTCTCCCCCGCCCAGAACTTCCGCCGCCGCATCATCACCATGGCCGTGTACCCGTCGCTGGCGACCTTCATGATCCTCGTGCTGCTGGTCAACTTCTGGCTCATCTACATGAGCCTCGAGGAGACGCACCGGTTCGAGCAGCTCGTCAGCTCACCCGCCTCGTTCATCAAGCAGACCCTGCTGGGCAGGGGCTGACCCGCGGCCGCCGGCCGTCTGCACCCGAAACCGGAAATCCCCCGCCCGCGAGCCTATAACTCCCTCCCGGCCCCGCGACTCTTCCCCGATGTACGAGACCTACTACAACCTCGCCTGCCAGCCCTTCGCCAACACGCCCAACTCGCGCTTCTTCTTCGAGACCGACCAGCACAAAGAGGCGCTGGCCAAACTCGAATACACCGTCCGCAACCGCCGCGGCTTCGCCCTCATCACCGGTGAGATCGGCTCGGGCAAGACCACCCTCACCCGCACCCTCATCCGCCGCCTGGGCTCCGAGGCCCGCGTCGCGCTGATCAACAACACCCGCGTCACCTCCGCCCAGTTGCTCCGCCTGATCGCAGGCGAGTTCCAGATCCAGGTCGCCGCCTCCGCCGACAAGTCCGTGCTCCTGACCGCCATCCGCAAGTTCGTCGAGCAGCAGCACTCGGTCGGCCGCACCGTGGTCATCATCATCGACGAGGGCCAGTGCCTCTCCATCGACGAGTTCGAGGAGATCCGCCTGCTGACCAACCTGGAGACCGAGACCGAGAAGCTCGTGCAGCTCCTGATCCTGGGCCAGCCCGAGCTGCGCGCCACCCTCAAGCACGCCCGCCTGGCGCCGCTGATCCAGCGCATCGTGATGTACATGCACCTCATGCCCATGAGCTTCGACGACATGACGCGCTACATCGCCTTCCGCCTGGTCCGCGCCAGCAAGGACAAGCCCAACGTCGATTTCTCGCGCAACGCCCTGGAAGTGATCTACGAATACTCCAAGGGCGTGCCCCGCATTGTGAACCTGGTCTGTGATAACGCGTTGCTGGTGGGCTATTCCAACGACACCCGGCTGATCGACTCGAAGATTATCCGCCGCGCAATAACCCAGATGTTGCCGAACTTCGACGGCGTTTCGACCGATCTATTAGGGGGCGAGGACGAACCCGCGCGGCAGGAGTTGGACGATGGGCGACGTATTTGATGCCATGAAGCGCTCCCGCAAGGAGCGCGAAACCAAGCCGGACGCACCCCGCGCCGATTCCGCGCCGGCGCCCGCCGCCCCCGCGCGCCCCCAGAGCGACGACGCCCGCCCCGCACTGCCCATGGACCAGGTCCACGTGGACCGCTCCGACGACCACGACGACGCCCCCACCCAGGCCGTGGAGCGCAAAGCCCCCGCCGGCAGGGGGGTCTCCGCCGCCGTCGATCGCGCCAAGGCCGACCTCACCGCCGACCCCTCGCTCGTCCCCGGCATGCTGCCCTCGCCCGCCGCGGGCCTGCACGACCCGGCGCTCAACGGCTACTCCTCCCAGATCGTCGTCCACCACGACCGCGGCTCGGTCATCACCGAGCAGTACCGCGCCATCCGCACCCAGATCCTCGCCCGCGCACGCAACCGCAGGCTCCAGACCCACGTCATCACCAGCTCCGCCCCCGAAGAGGGCAAGAGCGTCACCTCCGTCAACCTGGGCGTGACCTTCAGCGAGCTCCGCAGCCAGAAGACCCTGCTCATCGAGGCCGACCTGCGAAAGCCCAGCTTCCAGAACCTCTTCCGCCGCAACCCCACGCCCGGCCTGACCAACTACCTCCGCGGCGAGGTCGATTCCATCGACAAGATCCTCCACCCCTCGGTCTATCCCAACCTCCAGATCATCCCCGCCGGCGACCGCGACGTGACGGGCAGCACCGAGCTGCTCTCCAGCCCGCGCATGGCGGCGCTCATCGAACGGCTCAAGGACCGCTACGAGCACATCTTCATCGACACGCCCCCCGTCGTGACCGTCACCGACGCCTGCATCCTGGGCGCGCTGTGCGACGAGACCCTGCTCGTGGTCCGCCTGGGCAAGACGCCCGCCGGCATGGTCGAGCGCGCCAAACGCCTGCTCCGCTTCGCTAACTGCGACGTCGCGGGCGTCATCCTCACCCACCTGCACCTGCAGGCGCCCAAGTACCTCTACCGCTACGCGTGAGCCCGCACCCCCGCCAACCCAGCGCGCAGCCATGACCGTCGCCGTCGAGCCACCCCCGACCCCCGCCCCGACGCCCGCCACGGCACGCCGTGCGGTGCGCAAGGTTCTCCTGCTCACCCACCGCCTGCCCTACCCGCCCGACCGCGGCGACCGCATCCGCAGCTACAACCTCGTCCGCCTCCTCTCCCGCCACTTCGACCTGGCCGTCGCCTGCACCAGCGACGAGCCGGTCTGGCTCCAGCACCACCAGCTCCTGCGCACGATGGCCAAGCGCGTCACCATCCAGCCGATCTCGGGCCTGTACTGCAAGGCCCGCAGCGCCGCGGCCATCCTGACCGGCGGGGCGGCCACGCCCGCCTCCTTCTACCGCGTGGGCCTGGCGGAGGCGATCCAGCAGTGGCACGAGCAGGACCCCTTCGACGCCGTGCTCACCTTCTGCACCGGCATGATCCATTACGCCCGCCTGCTCACGCGCGGCCCCAACCCGCCGCGGCACGTGCTCGACCTGGTGGACGTGGACTCCATCAAGTGGCGCAGCTACGCACAGGGCTGGTCGCCCAAGAGCTGGGTCTTCGCCGCCGAGTCGCGCCGCCTCCGCCGCATCGAGGCCGGCGAGTTCGACCGCTTCGACGCCGTCACCGTCGTCAGCGACGCCGAGGCCAAGGCCTACCGTGAACACGTCGGCGACCACCCCGGCCTGGCCGTCGTCGGCAACGGCGTGGACCTGGACTACTTCCACCCGCTCCCCGAGCCCGAAACACCCAACACCATCTGCTTCGTCGGCGTGCTCAACTACAAGCCCAACGCCGACGGCATCGCCTGGTTCGTCAAAGAGGTCATGCCGCTCCTGCGCCATCGCCTCCCCGACGCCCAGGTGCTGGTCGTCGGCCGCCACCCCACGCCCGCCGTGCTCGAACTGGGCAACGAGCCGGGCGTCGAGGTCGTCGGCTCCGTGCCCGACGTGCGCCTCTACATCGAGCGCTCCTCGGCCGTCATCGCCCCGCTCCAGATCGCCCGCGGTGTGCAGAACAAGGTCCTCGAAGCGATGGCCTGCCGCCGCGCCGTCGTCTGCTCACCCGGCGCGGCCCAGGGCATCAACGCCACCGACGGCGAGCACCTGCTCGTCGCCGACCGGCCCGCGCAGTGGGCCGACCACCTGCACCGCCTCCTCACCGACGCCGCGCTGCGCAAGACCATCGCCGACGCCGCCCGCACGCAGGTCGAGCGCCGCTACACATGGGAGGACGCCCTCGCCCCGATGGTGCACCTGCTCAAGGGCGAGTAAGCCAACTATGGGTGAGCTTCCGCGCTCTTTTCCCCTCCCTTCCAGGGACGGAGATGTAAATGTACTTCGCCCCTTTTCTTCCCCGGGGTCTGCGTTCCACCGGTTGGCTCCTTGGTGGGGGCTACGGCAGATTTTTCCGCCAAGCGAAGGCTTCTCAAAATCCTCTGTTTGAACCTTTCTTTCGACGGCGTAACTCTTGTTCCTGAAATGAGAAAGCCCTTCAACCTGCTGGTCGAAGGGCTTCATTCTCACGTAAATCGGGGTGACCGGCGATGGACATTTCCTAACGAGGTAACGGGCCGGAATCTGCTGTTGCAGGCAATGTCGCTAACCGTAGCGTTCACTGCCGAAGAGTTCTTTGCCGCGGGTTTGGCGTAATTCAAAGCAATCACGCCGGAACCCTAATTCCGCAAACTAGCTCTTAGCAACCCCAGCTTCCGCCGTGACCTTCCCTGCCGAGTTTCATTGGAAACCGGTTAGGGAGTCTTTTCGTGAACACGAAACTTGACGTAATTTATACGCGCTACAGCACGGAGCAGCAGAGGTCCGAGAGCAGCACCGATCAGGAACGGCGCTGCCGCAATGAGCTCGACAAGCTGGGCATTCCTCATGAGCACTTTGAAGTCATCAATGACGAGGCGGTCAGCGGTACCAGCGAAAACCGCACCGGCTTCGAACGGATCATGAAGATGATGCACGCTCGCCAGATTGGCACACTCATCGTCACCGAACAGGCGCGATTCTCACGCGGGGATAACGCCAAGCTGTTCATCAAAGACGTCGTGTATTACGGCGGGCGTTTCATTTCCGTGACAGAAGGCATTGACACCACCAAGAATGGCTGGCAGGTCATTGCAGGCGTCATGGAGTTGCACCACTCGCAGTCCACCACGGATACCGCCGCGCGCGTCCGCGGCGGCCAAGAGGGCCGGGTGCTGGATGGGAATGGCTCGGCTGGCGACTTCCCGTTTGGGTACCGGTCGGAATATGTCGATCCGGCCGCCGCATTGGCTTGTCGCAATCGTGGTCCAAAGCCCAAGAAGATCGTCCTGATCGACGAGCCCAGCGCTGCGGTAGTGCGGGAGATCTTCCGCCGCTTTGCGACCGGCGAGTCGTACGGCTCGATTGTTCGTTGGCTCAACAACCCCGCCAACCCCGTACCGTCCATCGGAAAAAGCCCCTGGCACCACGAGCATGTCCGCCGGATCCTGACAAATACGAAGTACATCGGAATCTGGACTTACGGCAAGACGACCACCGTGCGCAGCTCGACGGGGAAGAAGAAGCAGGTCGCTCCCATGGCTTACCAGAAGGTCACTACCTCGCAACGGCCGGAACTGCGGATCGTTGAGCAGAGCGTTTGGATTGCTGTTCAGAGCCGCATCCAGGAACTCCTGAAAATCTACGGTATGAAAGAGGGCGGGAAAAAGCGTGGCCCCGCGCAGCACTACCGGCTGCTCTATGCCGAGGAGATCCTGCCCGGTCTCGTCCACTGCCTCACCTGCGGCAGCCGGCTCCACACCACGGTTAGTGGCAACGGTGTCAAGCGGATGGCCTGGCCCCGGATTCACCCGCGTTCGCGCTGGGGTTCAAGCCAATCCCGGTGGACCTGATCGGCCCCGACGGCTGGGTCAAGCGCGGCCGTCCAGTGCGAGCCGAGCCGGCCGTGAAATAGATTGTTCCAAGTCGCGTGCGATGGTCATCTCCCCGCACCGGCCAACAAGAACCCAAAACCTCTGAACGGTGATTGGCTGGTCGGGAGCATGCCGCGGATTTGCTCTATGAGCACTCGCGGACGGTCCTCATCGTGTTCGCCGCGTGCCTGTTCCCACAGCGCCAGGCGTGTAACGTGACTGGCGCCCTCCCCGGAATCTGATCCAGGTGATGTGAGAGAATCCTGACGGCCCGAAGGGGCCGGAAAGGATTGGAGATGAAGAAGCGACACAGCGCGGAACAGGTTGTTGGGATGCTTCGGCAGGCGGATGTGGAGTTGGGCAAGGGCCAGAAGGTCCCGGAGGTCTGCCGTCAGCTTGGGATCAGCGAGGTGACGTACTACCGGTGGCGGACCAAGTACGGGGGGATGGACCCGCAGATGGCCAGGCAGATGCAGGAGCCGCAGAAGGAGAACGCGCGGCTCAAGCGGTTGGTGGCGGACCAGGCGTTGGACATGTTGATCTTGAAGGAGGCGGCACGCCCAAACTGATGAGCCCCGAGGGGCGGAGGAGGACGGTGGAGAAGGTCCGCCGCCGCCTGGGGCATGAGAAGGTTTCGGAGCGTCGAGCCTGCGAGGCGTTGGGTCAACCAAGGACGACCCAGCGCTACCGCCCGGGGGCCCGGAAGGTGGATGCGGATCGGCGGTTGATCGTTCAGATGCGTCGGCTAATCCGCCAGAGCAGCCCTCAACTTGACGATCTCATTGGCTACGGCGCGGCGCACCACCTGCATGCGCGGGGTTTTGAACGCGGGCTCGTTCATGCAGTTGGCCCAGGGCACTGCCTCGACCAGCGCGTTGAGCACGGCCTCGGCCGCGTCCGCCTTCTTACAGATTGCCTGATCGGTATGGCGGCGTGCCTCAGCGATCGTCCGGGTGAGCGTGTAGAGGTAGGCGTAGTCGTCCACGCCCTCGCGCAGCGCCTCCCACGCGATCGTGGGGATGGCGCCCTGATACGTGGACCAGTCGTCGGCTTTCAAGAACCAGGGGTAAACCATGCCCGGTTCTTTCGGCTCTCTGGCGTTGGCGTGCGAACCGTCAAAATCGTTGAACGCGTCCTCCTGGGGCCGGCAGAACGCCCAGGTGGCTTGAGCCTTGGCGCCGCTCTTCCAGAACAGCAGGCCGGCGCCGTAGCGGTTGTGGTAGAGGTAACTTTCCTGCGGGAAGGGATTGACATACGAGCCGGTCCCGTACCACCAGAACTCGGCGCCGGTCTTGGCGCACGCCTCACGCGCCTCGCGGGACTTCTTCTCGTCACAGATAAGACCGGACACAAAGCAGGGCGCGGAGATGTAGGCCGAGGTTTTCTCGATGAAGTGGATGTCGCGGACGGTCGCGTATGTTTTGGCCCCGCCGGCGTGCCACGATTGATAGTCCTGGATGGCGAAGGTATTTTCGCTCGAAGGCTCGTCAACGCCGTAGTAGTACCAGGGCGGCAGACCCCGGGTCGCCTCTACCGCGGCGCGGGCCACCGCGGCGACCCCCTCTTTGACCGCCCGCGGCCAATCACCCCTCTCCAGATTCACGCCCGGCGCGACCACGTCGCGCACCGCGCCGGCGTCCCACGATTTGATGATGTGCGGCCCAGGTAGCCCGGCCTCGGCCGCCATATGCGCCAACCGGCGGTAGCTCGTGGCGTCGAAAGAGGCTTTGCCCTCCTTCAGCCCCGACAGGTCGGCTCTCCCCAGGCCGATCTCGATCAGCCCGGTCATCCCGTGCCGGGCGAAGTCGCGCAGATCCCCCATGACCTGTGCGTCGCTCATGCCGATCCAGCGGTACGGGTCGCAGTAGAGCGCCCAGGAACGGTCGGCCGGGCGCTGGAGCTTGAAGGGGAGTATTTCGATCCGCAGCGGCAGCGCGAGGTCCCCGCGGTCTTTGCTCTGGATGTATACGACCGCGTTGTAGGTGCCGGCCCTGGCGTCCGCCTTGGCGTTGAGTGTCAGCCAGAACGCCGCGGTCACGCCGGTTTTTAGATCGAACGAGCGTTCCTCAAGGAGGCCCCGCTTCATCGGCACCTGCATTTTCCCGTCTCGGCAGGGGAGCAGCAGTTCCGGCGTGATGTACCACTGGCGCGACTTCCAACCGGTCCGCTGAGGCCAGAAGTGCATGTACCGCACGTCAACGGAGACGGGCGCGTCCGAGGTGTCGACGCGAACGGTCAGGCCCTGCACATCGTCAAGCCCGCGCACGCCGAACCATGCCGGTGTGTATTCGTCGGGCGTCAGGAATGAGGCCAGCGTTGACGCGTGCTCCGCCGGCCGCGGCACCCGGTCGGGTCTGTAATCGCCCGGGTCGGAGGTGACGTAGGCCATCAGCCCGGCGGCGCGCTCGGCGGGGCTCGGTTCGGGCGGACGCCAGTCCTGCGGCGGGACAGGCGCGGGCGTGAACGGCTCGCCCGGGTCCACGGCGTCGTACGTCACGCCGCCTATGGTCCGGGCGCTCTTTTCAACCCCGTCGTGTTTCTGCTTGAGTTGCAAGGCGAGTTGTTCGGGCGTCACGCCGCCCATCGTGCCGTCAGCGTCGGCAAACACGAGGTGCCCCCACTGATTGATGTTGTGGAAGGCCCCGCGCGTCGGCGAGTAGCAGAGGTAATCCTCGGCGGGGTGATCCGTACGGTTGAGGTTGAAGCCCCATACGTCGCTGGCCTTTGGTTTTGCCCCGATGTCCTTCCACGGCATCCTGATCTTCGCGCTCCAGCCCTTGGGCGTCCTCTCGACCTTCGTGGTCACGCCCCGGGCGTCGAACCCCGCGTTGCCGGAAACGACCGCGCCGTTGCTGAGCCACTCGGCGACAGGCCCTTGCTCGTCAGAAACGCCACCGGAGGCGGAGACCAGGACATGAAACCAACGGCTCATCGGGTTGTGTGAATGGTCGGGATCGAGAAAGACCTCCACGCAGTCGTCCCGCCACATCTCCTTGTCGTCCCGGGCGGGGTGCATGGCCACGATCTGGCTGTCTTCGCATTCAAAGAGAACGGTCAGCGCTTCGTCATCCCAGATCACCACCGCGGACGTCATCTCTTTCGGGGCACCGTTCGTGGTGGTGACAAATCCCGTTATCGGCGCCCCATTCCCACCTTTGGGAACTACAAGCATCTTTTGTGGTTGGCTCTCAGGCGGGTTGCTGTCGGTGGATGCCCCAAGACCGAGGCAACAGAAAACAAAGACGACCGCTCCGCTCAACATCCGCCTTCGGTAATCCACGAACATCGCTACCCCTTTTGTGAGCCTGAGTTTTACCCGTTGGAGGTTGTTCGGCGAACGCCCTCAGCGATATTGCATAGCGTAGCACTCGGTATGCGTCGCCCCCAATGCCAGTCCTGCCCAGACTCGGGATGTCGCACATGATCGCCACGTTGTCGCCGTGATCGAGGGCGTCGCGTCGGTGGGGCCGAAGGAAGAAGTGTTCGTGGCCGCGGGGAGATGGGGCTGACCGGATGGCGCGCCCAACGTGATCACCGCGGCCCTTTGTGATGGCCAGCCTGCCGCTCATCGAGGGCGTCGTCCAGTTCCTGCTCCGTACCGAACGACTTGGCCAGCGGGTAGGGGTCGTGATCCATCCAGCCCCAGTTGCTTTCCACGGATTCCCGGTACCACCGGTCGAACTCCGGGAAGGTCCTCCCCATGATGACGCAGGCGGCAACCAGCTTGTGCCGCAGGTCCCTCTGCTCGGGGTCCGCGTCGTCTTCATCAGTCTGGACAAGCTCCCGCACCGGCTCGATCGCGACGGGGTCCAGGTGTGACAGGGCCGCGTGCCCCAGGCTCAGGGCGACGTCCAAGTCGTCTTCCTCCTCCAGGAAGGTCAGGCAGCGTTCCACGCTCAGGTCGCCGTGGATGTGCTCCAACGGCTCGCACAAGCTGAAACGCCCGCCCGTGTCCACGTCCCGCCACGCCCGGTTCACCCCCTGGATCACGGCGTCCGTGCCGATGCGTGCGAGCGCCGGACCGACCTCGTCGATCACGCTCTCGTTATCCTCGCCCATCCGCTTGATCAGCAGCGGGATCGCTTTCTCCATCCGCAACCTGCCGGCCAGTTCCACGATCCACGGCTCCAGCCACTCCATCAGCGGTCGGTCGACGGACCGGTACTGCCTCCTGAGCAGCCCCAGGACTTGGTCCGCCCCAGCTTGTGGGTGACGGGCCAGCGCCTCGATGATCCGGTCGCCGTGGCGGGAGTCCTCGCGGGTGACCGTATGGGCCTCCATCGTCCGCGAGCCCAACGCCTCCAACGCCGACCACGCTGCGGGCCAGTCCCAGAAGTGCATCTTCAGTCGCTCGTCGAAAGCCGGCCTCAACTGCTCGGGGAGCAGGGCCGCAAGTTCGGCGTGACGCCTGATCAGCAGTTCAGGGTAGGCATTCTGGACGATCAGGGCCGCGGCGAAACGGTAGTTCTCCCCGTTCAGGTCTTGGTGTTGCCGTTCGCCGGCAAGCTCACGTGCAAGCCAGTCGATGGCGGCCGGCGTCTGGAGCAGATGGTCGGCATCGCGGAGGATGCGAAAGGCCTTATCCCTGCTGTGCGTTTCCACGGCCCGGATGACCAACGGCATCAGCGACGGGTCCGCGGTGCTGGCCCCGCAGTAGTATGCCAGGGCCATGAGCCGCACTTCCTCCTGCGGGTGCAGGATGGCCTCTTTGATCTGCGCTTCGGGGGTCCGCATGGCGACAACGTACCACAGGGAAGAACCGCACCGGCGATGTCCATCCCTGTCCACGCCAGCACTCGATCTCAGCCTGGGGGTACCCCGGGAGGGCCGCCGGGGTCGTCCCCGCACGCCGGGCGCGCCACGCGGGCTCCTGGCGCCGCACGAGCTGATGCAGAGCCGCGGTGCGGCCGACGAGCTGCGGACACCGTGTCCCGCCGCCGCTGTCCTAAATAAAATCTTTTGAGACGCGCGTGGCCTGTGAGCACGGCACCGCGGATCACCCGGACGCGCAGCGGCGTTTGCCCCACCCGCGTTGCGGGCTTACGGTGGCGACCCACCCCCCGGAGCACGCCCATGCAGATCCGCAGCGTCCGCCGCATCGTCGCCGATGGCAACCACAACGCCTTCACCGGCGCCCAATGTTTCCGCGACGCGATCTACGTCGCCTATCGCCAGGGCGACGGGCATGTGTGCGAGCAGGGCAAGCTGGTGGTGATACGCAGCCGGGACAGCGGCCACCGGTTCGATCACGTTCACGTCGCCCGCGGCGCCGGTGACACCCGTGACGCGCACCTCTACACCGTTGACGATCGCCGGCTGCACCTGGTCGGCTTTGAGGCGCTCAAGGGCAAAGGCGAGGAGGTCGCACTTCATTCCGGCACGTCCTGGACCGACAACGGACTAAACTGGTCTCCCTGGACACGTTACGAAGGCACGGCCGATTACGTCATGTGGCGTCCCCGCTTCTTCCGAGGCACGCATTACTGCGCCGGCTACCGTGTGAACTCCATGGGCGGTGGCGAGGTCGCCTGGTTCGAGAGCACAGACGGTCTGCGCTGGAGCCGACGCCGCGTCCTGCGAGAGGGCGCCGATCAACCCAGCGAGTGCTTCCCCGACTTCAAGCCCGACGGCACGTGTGTGATGATCGTTCGCCGTGACAACGCCGATCACCGCCCGCTGCTCATGACCGCACCTCCGCCGTATGACAAGTGGGAGACGATCGAGTTGGACGTGCGGCTGTCGGGGCCTGCGCTGTGGCTGACCGACGAACGCATCTGGATCAGCGGGCGCTGGTTCGCGGCACCGGGCGTGGCGCATGTGGGCGTTTTCGAGGTGGTCAACGGCAAGCCCGAGCTGCGTGTGGTGCTTCCGTCGGGGCCCGGGTTCGATTGTTCCTACATGGGCGTGGCCCGGGACACGCTCAATAAGCGGCGCTGCTTCCTGTCGTATTACTCGGGCCACACCGCCTCGGGCGATCCGGGGGTCGAGCAGTTCAACCACCCGGACATCTACCTGGCCGAGGCCCTCTTTGATGCGCCGTTCATCACCCAGTGGAGGACGGCGGGGATCGCCGGCGGCACGCTGGCGACCGCCAGCTACGCCGATCCCGACGCGACACCCAAGATGGGTTGGCGCGAGCTGAGCGCCAATCCAGCCGGGAAACCCCGCAGTGAAGGCGAGGGGGGCTTCGCCGACATTCGCCAGGTTCATGGGGGCAAGCAGGCCATGGTCTATCTCTGTGCCGACCTGCAAGTGGGGCCAACCGACCGCGGCTCGCTGTTCTTCGGATACGACGGGCCCATCCGTGTCTGGCTCAACGGCACGCAGGTGTTCGAGGGGCCCGGTGACAATCCTGCCACGCGCGACCAGACCGTGGTGCCGGTGAAGTTCAAGCACGGCGTCAATAGGCTGGTGATCGCGCTAGACACCCATGGCGGCAAGGCGTGGGGCGTATATGCCCGCTTCGAGCGAGCGGAGTGAACGGCTACGAACTTTTGTGATTCCTGACGGCCTGCGCCACCCCGATGCGTCCCGCCGGCGTCCCCCGCCGTGATCGGGGACGCTGCCGTGTTTGTTGTGCCGGTGGACCACGCACGGGAAGGCAGAGTAGCGAGTCTGAGCAGCCACACCCGATACAGGGCCACGTCACACCCCGTCCGGTTGCTCTTGAAAGACGACCTTGCCGTCGCGGTGAACATGTATATCAGGTCGACCGGCGCGGCGCAGCGTGATGCCGTCGCTGTCGGCGATCAACCGCGCTTCGGGCCGTTCGCCGCGGTAAGGAAGTAAGAACGCGGCGAACTCACAGGAGTTGCCCCGGACGGGTTTCCAGGGCCAGGCGAGGCTGGTGATCTGGGGTGTCATGTCCTCGGCGCTGATCCGCGGTCCGATCCGGCCGATGTCCCAAAGACGCATGGACCGAACCTCGCGCAGCGGGACGGCGGCGTGCGTGCGTTCCAGACGCGGCGCCTCAAGCGTCTCGGGAAACGCGGCGATCACCAGCAGCCCGCCACCCCCGGAAGCTCCGTGCAGGACGCCCGGTTCTTCCTCTTTCAACTCGCGGGGCGTGTGGAGCAGCCACTCGATGCGGTGGCGTGACAGATCGGCTCCGGCGGGCGCGTGCAGCCGATCGTGGATCAGCCAACCAAGCCCCTTGACGAAGAACAGGGTCCGGTCGTGGATGATCCCCAGCGTGTGTTCATAGGCCCGGCTGCGGAGGCCGAGCACATCGACCTCGGTTCCGGGCTTCCAGAATAATCGCTCGGCGATCTTCTCGGTCTCGACCTCATCGATGGCGATGACGTTGTGGGCCCGCAGGGAGCGGAACCAGCCCACGTAGCGCGGGTCCTCGTAGCTCCGGCCCATCCCGCTGTCGAGCGCAACCGGCTCTCCGTGCGCGTAGGCGACAAACCCCAGCGTGTCGACGTGGCTGTGCTGCCCGCCGAGGGGCCCGTGATCGACCGCCATGTAGAAATCGGTGGTGTTCCGGCCATCGCGCATCACCGTGAACTGGGAATCGAGGCTTACCGACGCGGGGGTTGAGGGCTCGCGGGGTTCGAGGCCCGGCGGAATCAGGGCGGGCGTTAGCTGGTGCAGTGGCCAGGCCAGATCGGACCGGCGGAACACCGCGGTGCCGCGGCTGAGGAAGCGGAGGTGCGTGGACGCCCCGACGTCACCGAACGCGGGCATCGTGCCGTCGGGGCAGAGCATCGCCAGCAGCCAGTCGTGCATGTGTTCGAGGGTCCGCAGCGTCGCCGGCTGCATCAGGTCGGGGAATCGGTTCTCGATCGCATTGGCGCGGATGGTCGCCACGGCGTGCATGGTGTAACCCATCGCCACGCTGTGATAGCCGCAGCGTTCCAGGTATCCGCCGTCGGGGTACACCTCTCGCTCCAAGTGACGCCTGATGGAGCGCCCCGCGACGCTCGCCCACGAATCGCTCTCATCGAACTCCGGGAAGAGCGCCGCCACCGCCGCCAGCCCGCCGCTCTCGTACACCTGGTGGTTGCCGTAGCAGTAGCAATCACTGATGTTGAACGCGGCGAAGCGGCAGCCGCGGAGGATGGTTCTCATCATCGCGGCGTGCGTCCGCGGCGACAGGGTCGCACGCCGCATCGTGAGATAGACGTAGCTGAGCATCTCCACCCGGATGATCTGCGAATCGTGGTACGGGTTGACTGCGTACGGCAGTTGATGAGGGTCGCTCACCGTGGCTGCTATCTGGTCCACCAGCCGGATATGCAGTTGTATCGCCCGCTCGAAGGCATCCACGAAGCGGCGATCGCCCGTGAGCAGATAGGCGTCGCCCAGGGCCTCCAAGGCTTCAATCGCCAGCGCAGCAGGATTCGGGGGCTCCGGGGGAGAGTCGGACCAGCCGGCGATCTGATCCACGAGGGCGTTCGCCGAGTCCAGCAACCACGGCCGCTCCGCTTCGAGGATGCCTTCGTGGCCCGGTGTGAAATCCTCCCACCGCAACGGCAGGGGCGCCATCCGCCGCGCCAGGCGCTCGCCCCAGATTGTCCAGTCGGCGATGCCCAGCGCCCGCAGCGCGTCGTCGTCCCGCACGCCGTTGATCGCCGACAAGAAATAAGATTTACGCGCCGCGGCGCGTCGAGCATAGGCGGCGATGTCCGCGGCCCGGTCCCCCGGATCCTTGCCGGAGAACTCGATCTCTCCCAGCAGTTCGGGACGCAGCGCGTCGCCGAACGTCGGCGCCCACTGCACATATTGCCCCGGCTCCGACGGATTGACCCGCATCACGTTGAGCCCCCAGACTTCCCCCTCGGCCGGGCTCCGCTCCAGCACGGAAAAAGCAAAGGCCGCCTCGACCACCCAGGCGCTTTCCTCCAGAATTACCCGGAAGTCGAAACGTGGGTGCCAGCCGTGCACCTGCCGGTTGTTGAAGCCTAAGAAGGTGATGGGCATGCCGTTGGGCGGGAGGATGAAGTGCCGATGGCTGCCCCGCGTCCGCCCGACATCGATCTGGACCTCCAGGGCATCGTCCCCCCACGCATCGCGGGCGTAGGGAACCGGCCTGTCCGCAAGCCTGCGCACACGATCCATGGCCGTCGTGTGGCAGCGAGCCCGAAGATGCAGAACCTCCGTGTCGTACCACAGCCACACGTCCGTGGGCTCGGTGGCCGCGGCGTCGCCGCGGGAGTTCAGCAGCACGCCCAGCGGCGCCGATGCGCGCGCCATGGGAACCGCGGCGCGTGAGATCGGCTGAGTGAACAGGCTGGGGAGTCCCAGCCAATCCCGGTTCGCGGCGTGGTCGGGCGTTTGCATTGGGTTGCCTCCGCGGCAGCGAGCCGGCTTGAAAAGCGCGATCCGGCAACTTTACCCCTTCGCCGGCTCAACCGCGCGGAATGCAAACACGTCCGCGTCCTTGAGCAGCAGCCTCATGCGCACCGGGCGCCCCGACAACGACGAGACATCCGCGCCGGTCTTCCAGGTCACCGTTGCAT